>JAEWHP010000002.1 GCA_023387735.1 Pseudomonadota bacterium
GTGCAAGTTGATGGTTGGATTCCGGGTTCGTGCTCCGCACGCCCCGGAATGACGGGGAGAGAGACAGCCGGAACGACTACTTACAGCATGCTGGGCAGCACGCGGTCCGGCGGCTTGTGGTTGTCGAGGAAGGTGCGGATATTGATGATCACCTTCTCGCCCATCTCGACGCGGCCTTCGATGGTGGCCGAACCCATATGCGGCAGCAGCGCGGCCTTGCCGGCCTTGGCCAGGCGAACCAGCTTCGGATTGACCGCCGGCTCGTGCTCGTAAACGTCGAGGCCGCAGCCGGCGATGTCGCCGCTTTCGATCAGCTTGATCAGGGTGTCCTCGTCGACGACCTCGCCGCGCGCGGTGTTGACCACATAGGCGTCCTTCCGGATCAGCTTCAGCCGCCGCGCCGAGAGCAGATGGAACGTCGCCGGCGTGTGCGGACAGTTCACCGAGATGATGTCCATCCGCGCCAGCATCTGGTCGAGGCTTTCCCAATAGGTCGCGCCGAGTTCCTCGGCGATCATGGGCGCCACGGGGCGGCGGTTGTGATAGTGGATCTGCAGGCCGAAGGCGCGGGCCCGGCGGGCCACGGCCTGGCCGATGCGGCCCATGCCGATGATGCCGAGGCGCTTGCCCCCGATCCGGTGGCCGAGCATCCAGGTCGGCGACCAACCCGGCCAGTTCTTGCCCTCGGTCAGGATCGAGGTGCCCTCGATCAGCCGGCGAGGCACCGCGAGGATCAGCGCCATGGTCATGTCGGCGGTGTCCTCGGTCAAAACTTTCGGTGTATTGGTTACTGTGATGCCGCGCGCATGCGCCGCGGTGACGTCGATGTTGTCGACGCCGTTGCCGAAATTGGCGATCATGCGCAGCTTGCAGTCGGGATGCGTGAGCATCTCCTCGTTGATCACGTCGGTGACGGTCGGCACCAGCACGTCGGCCGAGCGCACGGCATCGGCAAGGTGCTCCGCTGTCATCGGCGTATCGTCGAGGTTCAATCGCGCATCGAACAGTTCCCGCATCCGGGTCTCGATCGAGTCCGGCAGTTTGCGGGTGACGACGACGAGAGGCTTTTTCTTAACCGACATGTACTGCTCTCATGAGGCAATGGGTCGCCAGAGCGCGCCGTTCAGACCTCATTAACCCGGTTGTTCGACACTGCCGATGTCGCGCGGTCCCGGTGTCCCGCTGTTTCCTCGAGCAAGTCCTTGGGTTCCCAAATACTTGCCACGGATTCTCAGCGGAAAATTCGGGCGTTCTTGTTCTCAGCGTTCCGTCCTCTCTATCAGAAGGCCGGGCCAAGACAAGAACCCCTCGGAGTTCGAACGTCCGGGGGATCAAAGCGGGGCACAGGGGGATTGGGGTTTTCGGGCGTCAGCGAGCGGTTTCAACTCGAAGAATTTGGGTTGGAAGGAGTTCGCCAGGAGATGTGTGGATGGCGTTGGGGCGTATCTGTTCGGTGTCGGTGCTGGCGGTGTGCTGGCTTGTCGCATCGGTCAGCACAGGTTTATCGGCCAAGGATTCGGCCCTCACGACGAGCGGCCTGCCGGTGCCGCGATATGTCAGTCTCAAATCCGACCACGTCAACGTCAGGGCCGGTCCGACCAAGGATAACGACGTCGCCTGGATCTATACGAGGTCCGGCCTGCCCGTCGAAATCACCGCCGAGTTCGAGAACTGGCGCCGCGTGCGCGATTCCGAAGGCGCCGAGGGCTGGGTCTATCATTCCCTGCTGTCGGGACGCCGCACCGCGGTCGTCACCATGAAGAAGAAGGAAGAACTCGCGCCGCTCTACGACCGCGCCGATCCCGGCAGCGCCGTGGCAGCCCGCCTGCAGGCCGGCGTCGTCGCGCAGGTCAAGAAATGCTATTCCGGCTGGTGCCGCGTCACCGGCAACGGCTTTGACGGCTGGATCGAACAGCAGCGGCTGTGGGGCGTGTACGCCGACGAGAAGGTGGATTGACGCGCAGCGTCATTCCGGGGCGATGCGTGAGCATCGAACCCGGAATCTCGAGATTCCCCGATGTGCAATCGCACATCTGAGGTTCACGCTTCGCGTGCCCCGGAATGACAATCAGCATTGTGAAAAAGTTCAGCGCTTCTTGCGCAGCCGCACGACCATGTCGACGCGGGCGATCTCGTAACCTTCAGGCACGTCCGGCATCTTCGAGAGCACCAGATGCGGATCGGGGATATCGACCAGCTCGTGATTGTTCTCGAGATAGAAGTGGTGGTGCGCCGTGACGTTGGTGTCGAAATAGGTCTTGGTGCCGTCGACGGAAACCTGTCGCAGCAGGCCGGCATCGGTGAGCTGGTTGAGCGTGTTGTAGACGGTGGCCAGCGACACCGGAACCTTGGCGAGTGTCGCTTCCTCGTAGAGCATTTCCGCGGTCAAATGTCGCGCGCCCTTGCCGAACAGCAGCCAGCCCAACGCCATGCGCTGGCGGGTAGGCCGTAGGCCGGCGGCCTGCAGCATTTCGTTGACGTCGTGCCAGGGACAGCCGGTGAGCGCCGGTTGGTGACCGGCAGCCCGGGCGGCTGGATCGATCCCGTCGTCGTTCAAAATCTGGGCTTCGTCGTTCATATCCACTTTGGGCACCACGCAGCTAACTCTGGCAATAATCTTGCCCAATATAAAAGGAAATCAGGTAGATGCAAGTTTTTCGCAACTAGAACCGGCCCAGGGTTGGGGCGGAACCGCTTGGGGAACATGCCGTTTGGGCCATTTCCAGCGCTTTGCCGGGCTGTCATGGCTATGTTACAGAGCGCGCGGACCACATATGCGTATTCGGCAGAGGCTAATGCCGTTCGCACCCTAAGCAGCGCCTATTTGCGGGAGAAAAGCGTTTCTGCCGCAGGGAAACGGGTCCGGTTCGCTCGAAGCGCTCCATCGGGACATCTGAGAGAGGCTGAATACGATGCTGGATCGGCGTAGCGGTTATGAATACGAGGATCTCCTGGCCTGTGCGCGCGGCGAGATGTTCGGCCCCGGCAACGCGCAACTGCCGTTGCCGCCGATGCTGATGTTCGACCGGATCACCGAAATTACCGACAAGGGCGGCGAATACGGCAAGGGCCTGATCCGCGCCGAGCTCGACGTGAAGCCGGACCTCTGGTTCTTCGGCTGCCATTTCAAGAACGACCCCGTGATGCCGGGGTGTCTCGGTCTCGACGCCATGTGGCAGATGGTCGGATTCTACCTCGGCTGGATCGGCGGCGAAGGGCGCGGCCGGGCGCTGGGACTGGGCGATTTGAAGTTCTCCGGCCAGGTGCTGCCGAACGCCCGCAAGGTTGTGTACAACATCGACATGAAACGCGTGATGCGTTCAAAGCTGGTGCTCGGCGTCGGCGACGGCTGGCTTTCCATGGATGACGTGATTATCTATCGCGCCAAGGATCTGAAGGTCGGGCTGTTCAAGCAGGGCACCGCACCGACTTGAGCAATACGATCACACACCAAAACATCTTCACCGAAGAACAAAACGGCAAGGCGAGGCGATCATGAGGCGGGTTGTCATCACGGGGATGGGCATCGTCTCGTCCATCGGAAACAACACCCAGGAAGTACTTGCGAGCCTTCACGAGGCGAAATCCGGAATCACCCGCGCGCCGAAGTACGCCGAGATGGGTTTCCGTTCGCAGGTGCAGGGCGCGCCGACGCTCAATCCGGCCGACGTGATCGATCGGCGCGCGATGCGCTTCCTCGCCGAGGGCGCCGCGTGGAATCATGTCGCGATGGAGCAGGCGATCCAGGACTCCGGGCTGTCGCCGGAAGAAGTTTCCGACGTTCGCACCGGCATCATCATGGGCTCGGGCGGACCGTCCGCGCGCACCATCGTCGAATCCGCCGACATCACCCGCACCAAGGGCCCCAAGCGCGTTGGTCCGTTTGCGGTGCCGAAGGCGATGTCGTCGACCGCGTCGGCCACGCTTGCGACCTGGTTCAAGATCAAGGGCGTCAACTATTCGATCTCGTCGGCCTGCGCGACCTCGAACCATTGCATCGGCAACGCCTATGAGACGATCCAGATCGGCAAGCAGGACGTGATCTTCGCCGGCGGCTGCGAGGAACTGGACTGGTCGCTCTCGGTGCTGTTCGACGCCATGGGCGCGATGTCCTCGAAATACAATGATACGCCCGCCACCGCCTCGCGGCCCTACGACATCAGCCGCGACGGGTTCGTGATCGCGGGCGGCGCCGGGGTGGTGGTGCTGGAAGAGCTCGAGCATGCCAAGGCGCGCGGCGCCCGCATCTACGCCGAAGTGGTTGGCTACGGCGCGACCTCGGACGGTTACGACATGGTTGCGCCGTCGGGCGAGGGCGCCGAGCGCTGCATGCGCATGGCGCTGTCGACCGTGAAGACGCCGGTCGATTACATCAACCCGCACGCGACCTCGACGCCGGCCGGCGATCCGCCGGAAATCGAGGCGATCCGAAAGGTGTTCGGCACCGGCGAGAAGTGCCCGCCGATCTCGGCGACCAAGGCGCTGACCGGTCATTCGCTGGGTGCCACCGGCGTGCAGGAAGCGATCTATTCGCTGCTGATGATGGACAACGGCTTCGTCTGCGAGAGCGCTCATATCACCGAGCTCGATCCTGTCTTCGCGGACATGCCGATCGTGCGCAAGCGCATCGACAACGCCAAGCTCGGCACGGTGTTGTCGAATTCGTTCGGCTTCGGCGGCACCAATGCCACGCTGGTGTTCAAGCGGATGGATGCTTGATTTCGCTTTTGCCACTCCTCGCTTGCGGCAACAGGCCGGCAGGCGGCGGATGGTGACGTTGCAACAATCCGAAACGGGGTGGGCATGATTATCGAACCGCGCGTGCGAGGCTTCATTTGCACGACGGCGCATCCCGTCGGCTGCGCCACCAACGTGCGTGAACAGATCGCCTATGTTCTCCGAAACGGCCCCATTGCGGACTGCCCCAAGCGCGTCGCCGTGCTCGGCTGCTCGACGGGTTACGGTCTGGCAAGCCGCATCGTTGCGACCTTCGCCGGCGGCGCCGACACCATTGGCGTGTCGCTGGAGCGCGAACCTTCGGCGACCAAGAGCGGCAGCGCCGGCTTTTACAACAACCGCGCCTTCGAGATCGAGGCGCAAAAGATCGGGCGATCGCCCCTTACGCTCGAGGGCGACGCGTTTTCCGACGAGTTGAAGAAGACCTTCGTCGAGCGTGTCCGCGAAAAGTTCGGACAGCTGGACCTGCTGGTCTACAGCATGGCCGCGCCGGTCCGCACCGATCCGGTCACCGGCAAGACGTATCGTTCGGCAATCAAGCCGCTCGGTGCGCCCGTCGAGATCAAGACTCTCAACACCGAAACCGGCGAGGTCTACGAAACGGCCATTTCGCCGGCGAGCGAGGACGAAGCCGCCGCCACGGTCGCGGTGATGGGCGGCGAGGACTGGAAGCGCTGGATCGACCAGCTCGCGGACGCCGGCGTCCTGGCGCCGGGCTTCCGGACGCTCAACTACACCTATATCGGCAGCGAACTGACCTGGCCGATCTACTGGAAGGGCACGCTCGGCCGCGCCAAGGTCGATCTCGACCGCAAGGCCGAGGAGATCCGCGGCCGCCTCGGCGACGATGCGGCGCGCGTGGTGGCGCTGAAGGCCGTCGTCACCCAGGCGAGTTCGGCGATCCCGGTGGTGCCGCTGTATGGCACGGTGCTGTTCAAGGTGATGAAGCAGCTCAAGCTGCACGAGGGCTGCATCGAACAGATCGATCGCCTGTTCCGAACCCGCCTCGGCCCGAATGCCGAAACGGACGAGGAGAAGCGCCTCAGGGTCGACGATTGGGAGCTTTCGCCCGAAGTCCAGAAAGAGGTGATGCGGCGTTGGCCGCTGCTATCAACGGAAACGCTCGGCGAACTGGCGGACCTTCCGGAATACAAGAGCCAGTTCCTTCGCCTGTTCGGGTTCGGCATCGACGGCGTCGATTACGCGCAGGACGTAGACCCCCGCGTCGTGACGTGAGCCGTCAGGGCAGCCGCTCTACTTTGCATGGGGTTGTTTTCGCGATTTTGTGTCGGGGCCGCTCAACCCGCCGCGATCTTTTCCGCGCGCTGGAACGCCGGACGCGCTGCGCAGCGATCGATATAGGCATCGAACGACGGCCGCGGCGGCACCATCTTGAACATCCGCACCGCGAAGTTGAGCCCCGACCCGAGCATGATGTCGGCGGCGGAGAATTTTTCGCCCAGGATCCACGGACCCTTCTGCAGCGCGGCATCGAGCACGTCGAAGGTCTGCGCAGCACTTCCCCACGCCGCCGTGCTCGCCGGCACCTCGATCCTGGTGAAGAGCTGAATGATTGCCGGCTCGATGCAGGATGGCGAAAAGAACAGCCACTGCAGATACCGCGCCCGCAACGGATCGGTCGCAGCCGGCGCCAGTCCGGTTTCCGGATAGCGGTCGGCGATATAGGCGCAGATCGCCGAGGCTTCGCCGAGCGCGGCGTCGCCGTCCTTCAATCCCGGCACCTTGCCCATCGGGTTGATCGCGAGATATTCCGGCGCCTTCTGCGCGCCGGTCGAGATATCCGTCAGCACGCGCTCGTAGGGAATCCCGGTTTCTTCCATGAGCCAGATCGCAGAGAACGAGCGGGAGCGGGGCGACCAATAGAGCTGGATCATGTGTCAAACCTTTCGACGCGCGGACGAACAGCGTGCTGTTTCGCGCGTCCGCTGCGAATTGGCAACGCACTACGTCTGGGACGAACGGGCGATGCTCCAGCCGACATGTTGGTCAACCGATTTTGTGCGTTCGGCTACTTGCGCGTCGACGATCCCGTCTTGTGTTGCTTGCGTAACGCCTCCGCCGCGAGACACACCACTTCGGATATCTGTTGAAGCTGGCCGGCGAGCGGGCTGGTCTTGCGCCAGACCATGCCGATGGTCCGCGCCGGCTGCGGGTTCTTGAAGCGCGCGACGGACACCGATGCCGAGCGCGTTTCCACCGCCACCGCCATTTCCGGAATCAACGTGACGCCGATGCCGGCGCCGACCATCTGCACCAGCGTCGACAGCGAACTCGCGTCCAGCACCTCGCGCGGCGGCGACGACTGCATGTTGCAGAACGACAGCGCCTGGTCGCGGAAGCAATGTCCTTCCTCCAGCAGCAGCAGCCGCATTTCGCGCAGCGTCTCGTGGCTCGGCACCGGCGTTCCCTCATCCTCGCCGGGGCGGACCAGCAGAAAATTTTCCGAGAAGCATGCGACCTCGGTCAGCGACGGCTCTGAAACGGGGAGCGCAACGATCGCCGTATCGAGCCGGCCCTCGGCGACTTCCTTGATCAACTTCGGCGTCAACGTCTCGCGGACATGAATGTCGAGTTCGGGATGCAGCCGCGCCAGGTTCTCGATCACCTTGGGCAGCAGGTAGGGCGCGATCGTCGGGATCATGCCGATGCGCAGCCGGCCTGCAAGTCGACCGCGCGAGGCGCGCGCGAAGTCGCCGAGTTCGTCGACCGAGCGCAGGATCTCGCGGACGCGCTGGATGATCTCCTCTCCGAATTTCGTCAGCGTGACCTGCCGTGCGCTCCGCTCCAGCAGCACGCCGCCGAGGATTTCCTCCATCTCCTTGATCTGCATCGACAGCGCCGGTTGCGAGATCGAACATGCCTCCGCGGCGCGCCCGAAATGGCTATGGCGGGCCAGCGCATCGAAGTAACGCAGCTGTCGGAGGGTCATTTGAAGCATCAGGACATCTTATAGGTTCGATCACTAAAATCAACTTTACCTGATGAAAGGGGCTGCTTAGATTGCTTCCAATTCGAACAGGGACGGACCCCTCAGGAGGCAATCATGGACGACAAAACGAAATGCCCGTTCACGGGCTCGCGCGGACATTCGAACCGCGACTGGTGGCCGGACGCGCTGGATGTCTCGGTTCTGCACCGGAACTCGGATTTGTCAGATCCGATGGGCGAGGCGTTCGACTACGCCAAGGAATTCAAGTCCCTCGACCTCAACGCCGTGATCAAGGACCTGACGGCGCTGATGACGGACTCGCAGGAATGGTGGCCGGCCGATTTCGGCCACTATGGCGGCCTGATGGTCCGCATGGCCTGGCACAGCGCCGGCACCTACCGCATCACGGACGGCCGCGGCGGCGCCGGTGCCGGTCAGCAGCGCTTTGCGCCGCTGAACAGCTGGCCTGACAACGCCAACCTCGACAAGGCGCGCCGGCTGCTGTGGCCGATCAAGCAGAAGTACGGCCAGAAGATTTCGTGGGCCGACCTGATGATCCTTGCCGGCAACGTCGCGCTGGAATCGATGGACTTCAAGACGTTCGGGTTTGCCGGTGGCCGTGTCGATGTCTGGGAGCCGGAAGAGCTGTTCTGGGGACCTGAGGGCACCTGGCTCGGCGACGAGCGCTACAGCGGCGAACGCCAGCTCGCCGAGCCGCTCGGCGCGGTGCAGATGGGCCTGATCTACGTCAATCCGGAAGGACCGAACGGCAATCCGGACCCGATCGCGGCGGCCAAGGATATTCGCGAGACGTTCTTCCGCATGGCCATGAACGACGAAGAGACCGTCGCCCTGATTGCCGGCGGCCACTCCTTCGGCAAGACCCACGGCGCGGGCGATCCGTCGCTGGTCGGAGCGGACCCGGAAAGCGGTGCGCTCGAAGATCAAGGCCTCGGCTGGAAGAGCAAGCACGGCACCGGGATTGGCGCAGACGCCATCACCGGCGGTCCCGAGGTTACCTGGACGCAGACGCCGACCAAGTGGAGCAACCTGTTCTTCAAGAACCTGTTCGAGAACGAATGGGAGCTGACGAAGAGCCCAGCCGGTGCCAAGCAGTGGAAGGCAAAGGGGGCGGAAGCCTCGATCCCGGACGCCTTCGACAAGTCGAAGAAGCACGTGCCGACGATGCTGACGACCGACCTGTCGCTTCGCTTCGATCCGGCCTACGAAAAAATCTCGCGGCGCTTCTACGAGAATCCGGACCAGTTCGCCGACGCTTTCGCACGCGCCTGGTTCAAGCTCACCCACCGCGACATGGGCCCGGTCGCACGCTACCTCGGCCCGCTGGTGCCGAAGGAAACGCTGATCTGGCAGGACCCGATCCCGGCCGTGGATCATCCGGTGATCGGCGAGGCTGATATCGCCGCGCTGAAGACGAAGATTCTCGGCTCCGGCCTGACGGTGTCCCAACTCGTCTCGACGGCCTGGGCGTCGGCATCGACGTTCCGCGGCTCCGACAAGCGCGGCGGCGCCAATGGCGCACGTATTCGCCTCAGCCCGCAGAAGGACTGGGACGTCAACCAGCCGGCCGAACTGAAGACCGTGCTGCAGAAGCTCGAGGCAATCCAGAAGGAGTTCGGCAAGAAGGTTTCGCTTGCCGACCTGATCGTGCTCGGCGGCTGCGCGGCGGTCGAGAAGGCGGCAAAGGATGCCGGCATCGACGTGAAGGTGCCGTTCACGCCGGGCCGCGCGGATGCCACGCAGGATCAAACCGACGTCGCGTCCTTTGCGCCGCTCGAGCCGCGCGCCGACGGCTTCCGCAACTACGTCAACGCCAAGAAGCATCAGTTCATGGCGCCTGTAGAGGCGCTGGTGGACCGGGCGCAATTGCTGCGGCTGACGGGACCCGAGATGACGGCGCTGATCGGCGGCCTGCGCGTTCTCGGCGCAAACGCCGGCGGATCCAAGCATGGCGTGTTCACCAAGAAGCCGGGCGTGCTGACGAATGATTTCTTCGTCAACCTGCTCGATATGGCTACCGTCTGGCAGCCGGCTGCCGATGGCAGCTATGAAGGCCGCGACCGCAAGACCAATGCGGCGAAGTGGACCGGCACCGGTGTCGACCTGATCTTCGGTTCGCACTCGCAGCTCCGCGCCTTCGCGGAAGTCTATGCGTGCGCGGACTCGAAGGAGAAGTTCGCCAAGGATTTTGTGGCGGCGTGGGCCAAGGTCATGAACCACGATCGGTTCGACCTCGCCGCATAACTTCGGAATCGGGATCGAAAACAAAAAGGGCGGCCGCGAGGCCGCCCTTTTCACATTGAGCAACTATTAAACGCCGAGCGTGCCGGCCTTCGCCGCGGCATAACGCTCCGCGATCTTGTTCCAGTTCACCGTGTTCCACCACGCCTTGAGATAATCCGCACGGCGGTTCTGGTAGTTGAGATAATAGGCGTGCTCCCAGACGTCGTTGCCCATCAAGGCGCGCTTGCCGTCCATGATCGGACTGTCCTGATTCGGACGGGTCTCGATCGCGAGCTTGCCGTCCTTGCTGACGGTCACGAACACCCAGCCGGAGCCGAACTGGCGTCCGCCCGCGGCGTTGAAGTCGTTCTGGAATTTTTCCAAGCCGCCGAGATCGCGGTCGATCGCGGCCAGCACTTCTCCCTCGGGCTTGCCGCCGTTCGGGCCCATGATTTCCCAGAACATGGTGTGGTTGGCATGGCCGCCGAGATTGTTGCGGACGGTGAATTTGATGCCGTCGTCGAGCGCGTTCAGATTGCCGAGCACGTCTTCGATCTTTGCCGTTCCCAGTTGCGCGTTGGTCTTGGCGACGTTGTTCATGTTGGCGACATAGGCCGCGTGGTGGCGGTCGTGATGGATTTCCATCGTCTTGGCGTCGATGTGGGGTTCGAAAACGTTGAAGGCATAATTCAGCGGCGGCAGCGTGAAGGGGCCTGCTGCGGCGGCCGGTGCCGGCGCCGCGGCTTGCGCGAAGACGGTGCGTGGGACCGCTGCCATCGCGGCGATGCCGGTTGCGGCAAACATCAGTTGGCGCCGGGACATGAATGACATCGATTTCTCCTTACCTGTGGTGGAACTGGATACGCTTCTGTGGCGGCACGGTGACGCCGCTGGCGCGACAACGCGACAAGTTACGAATGGGATCAAAAACCGGTTCGCCGCGGCTGCGGCAGAATCGCACAAGTGTGACGCGTTCGCGGTATTCTACCCCGGCCAGGTAACAAAAAAGGGCGGCCTCTCGGCCGCCCCTTGTTCACATTGTTGCGATGCCTTACTCGCCGGCCGCTTCGCGCTGCGGCGCTTCCGCCTTCTGCTTGGCCTCGAGGTCCTCGCCGGTCTCCTGATCGACCACCTTCATCGACAGCCGCGTCTTGCCGCGGTCGTCGAAGCCGAGCAGCTTGACCTTGACCTTGTCGCCTTCCTTGACGACGTCGGAGGTCTTCTGCACGCGCGCCGAGGCGAGCTGGCTGATGTGGACGAGGCCGTCCTTGGCGCCGAAGAAGTTCACGAACGCGCCGAACTCCATCACCTTGACAACGGTGCCGTCGTAGATCTGGCCGATCTCCGGATCGGAGGCAATCGACTTGATCCACTTGATCGCGGCCTTCATGGCCTCGCCGTCGTTGGAGGCGACCTTGACGGTGCCGTCGTCCTCGATGTTGACCTTGGCGCCGGTCTTCTCGACGATCTCGCGGATCACCTTGCCGCCGGTGCCGATCACTTCACGGATCTTGTCGGTCGCGATCTTGAAGGTCTCGATGCGCGGAGCGTATTCGCCGAGCTCGGCGCGGGCGTTGGTCAATGCCTTGGCCATTTCGCCGAGGATGTGGATACGCCCGTCCTTGGCCTGGCCGAGCGCGACCTTCATGATCTCCTCGGTGATGCCCTCGATCTTGATGTCCATCTGCAGCGAGGTGATGCCCTGGTCGGTGCCGGCCACCTTGAAGTCCATGTCGCCGAGATGATCCTCGTCGCCGAGAATATCGGACAGGACCGCATAGCGCGAACCTTCCAGGATCAGGCCCATCGCGATGCCCGCGGTCGGCCGCTTCAGCGGAACGCCCGCATCCATCAGCGCCAGCGAGGCGCCGCACACCGAAGCCATCGACGACGAGCCGTTGGATTCGGTGATCTCCGAGACGACACGCGTCGTATAGGGGAACTCGTGGTGCGGCGGCAGGACCGGGTGGATCGCGCGCCAGGCGAGCTTGCCATGGCCGGTCTCGCGGCGCTTGGTGCCGCCGAGACGTCCGGTTTCACCGACCGAGTAGGGCGGGAAATTGTAGTGCAGCAGGAACGTCTCTTTGTACGTTCCCGACAGCGCGTCGATGTACTGCTCGTCCTCACCGGTGCCGAGCGTGGTCACGACCAGCGCCTGGGTTTCGCCGCGGGTGAACAGCGCCGAACCGTGGGCGCGCGGCAGCACGCCGACTTCGGCGACGATGTTGCGCACCGTCTTGGAGTCGCGGCCGTCGATGCGCTTGCCGGTGTCGAGGATGTTCCAGCGAACGATCTTGGCTTCGAGCTCCTTGAAGACGGCGGCGATGCGCAGCTTGTCGTATTTCGGTTCCTGCCCTTCCGGGAAGTAGTGCGCGATCACCTTCTCCTTGGCCTTGCCCACCGCGGCGTAGCGATCCTGCTTGACCGGGATGGCGTAGGCTGAGCGCAGGTCCTGCTCGATCAGGCCGAGCATTTCCTTCTCAAGCGCGCTTTCGTCGACGACCTTGACTTCGCGCGGCTCCTTGGCGGCCTTCTCGGCCAGTTCGATGATCGCCTTGATCACCGGCTGGAAGTGGCGGTGGCCGAACATCACGGCGCCGAGCATGATGTCTTCGTTGAGCTCCTTGGCTTCCGATTCCACCATCAGCACGGCGTCGGCGGTGCCGGCGACGACCAGGTCGAGCTGGGTTTCCACCATCTCGTCGAGCGTCGGATTGAGGATGTATTCGTCGTTGCTGAAGCCGACGCGGGCGGCGCCGATCGGGCCCTTGAAGGGGGCACCGGAAATCGTCAGCGCTGCGGAGGCGGCGACCAGCGCCACGATATCGGGATCGTTTTCCATGTCATGCGACAGAACGGTGACGATGACCTGGGTCTCGTTGCGCCAGCCATCCACGAACAGCGGGCGGATCGGGCGGTCGATCAGGCGGGAGACCAGCGTCTCCTTTTCGGTCGGGCGTCCTTCGCGCTTGAAATAGCCGCCGGGAATGCGGCCCGCGGCATAGGTCTTTTCCTGATAGTCGACGGTCAGCGGCAGGAAGTCGACGCCTTCGCGCGGCGCTTTCGCTGCGACCACGGTGGCGAGCACGACGGTCTCGCCATAGGTCGCCATCACGGCGCCGTCGGCCTGACGGGCGATCTTGCCGGTTTCCAGCTTGAGGGGACGTCCACCCCAGTCGATCTCGACGGAATGCTTGTTGAACATAGTGGTTTCTTTCATGGGTTGACGAGAGCGCGGAGCCCAAAAACACAAAGACCATGCGCAAGATTGCGGGACGCTGATCGCAATGCGTCATCAGCGTCCGGCGATCCTGCCATGGTCTTCGTCTTTCGGATGGCGTCCATCCTCTCGGCAGTCACGGGCACCTTGCCCTGCCCAGCGGCCGGATTGCTGCTGGACGTTGGTAGGGCATGATCCATTCCGGATGATGCCCTTGCACATGATCGTCTCCGAGAAATTCGGAGTCCGCTTTCCGGAAGATCATGCGAAAACGCGCGCAGACTGCGCGCGTACTCTTCAAATCAACGACGAATGTTGTGCTTTTCGAGCAGCGCCTTGTAGCGCGCCTCGTCCTTCCGCTTGATGTAATCGAGCAGGGAACGACGTGTTGCGACCATTTTCAAAAGACCCCGGCGCGAATGATTGTCCTTCACGTGGGATTTGAAGTGCCCGGTGAGATTGTTGATGCGTTCGGACAGGATCGCAACCTGAACCTCGGGCGAGCCGGTATCGCCGGCCTTGTTGGCATTCGTCTTGATGACTTCCGCTTTGCGTTCGGCGGTAATCGACATCGTCAAACTCTCTCATGGCTGCGACCGGGACTGGCAGTCAGCCCGGTCAGGTTGAACACGCGCTTGGGGATGAGTTCGCCATTGCCAATTTCGGCGAGGGCCAGAAGCCGGCCTGCCACCGTGACATAGACTGTGCCGCTACTATTGGGCGCATCCCGTCCGCGCAACAAAACGGCCTGGCCCCGGTGGAGCCTTGCCGCATCAGCCCGTGTGACGGCCAGTGCCGGGATGTCGTCCAGCGCGGTCTCAACGGGCAAAAGCGCGTCGGCGAGGCTTCCCTCGCCAGACGCGGCTCTATTACACAAAGCCTCCAACTGTTCCAGCGGAATCATGTCCGCCTCGCGGAACGGGCCGACCAAAGTGCGCCGCAGGGCGCAGATATGGCCGAAACAGCCCAGAATCCGGCCGATATCGCGGGCCAGTGCCCGGACATAGGTGCCCTTGCCGCACTCGGCCTCGAACACGGACTGGCCGTTGTCGCCGTGTTCCACGAGGGTCAGTTCGTGAATCTCGACCGGCCGGGGCTTCAGTTCCACGGTCTCGCCATCCCGCGCCAGGTCATAGGCGCGCTCGCCCTGGACCTTGATCGCCGAATATTGCGGCGGGATCTGCTCGATCAGGCCGGTGAAGCGCGGCAGCAGGGCGCGGATCGCATCCGCCGTTGGACGGAGTTCGCTCGTCTGGGTTACCCGGCCCTCGGTGTCGTCGGTGTCGCGTTCCTCGCCCCAGGCCACCGTGAAGCGGTAGCGCTTGCGGCCGTCCATCACGAAGGGAACCGTCTTGGTGGCTTCGCCGAGCGCGATCGGCAGGCCGCCGGAGGCCAGCGGATCGAGCGTGCCGGCATGGCCGGCGCGCTTGGCCTGGAACAGGCGCTTGAGGACGGCGACCGCATGCGTCGAGGTCATGCCGATCGGCTTGTCGAGCACCACCCAGCCATGGACGTCGCGCTTGTCGCGCCGTGGCTGGTTGTTCTGGCGCGCCGGCTTGTTGTTGAGCGGGTCGTTGTTTCCGCGCCGACCGTTGTCGTCCGCGCGGCGACCGTTGTCGTCCGCACGGCGGTTGCCATCGTCGGCGCGGCGCGCATCATCGACAGAAATATTTTTCTCTGCGTCGCGCGATTCCGCATTCTGCGGCTCGATCACAGGATTGGCCGTGGTCATCGTCATCAATTGTCGTCCGAATCGGGTGCGAGGTCTCTTTGCACCGCAGGTGTTCGCAGTAATTTCTCGATCCGTTCCGCTTCGTCGAATCGTTCATCGACGCGAAAGCGAAGATCAGGGGCAAATTTTAAGTTAACGCGGTGGGCAATCTCGCCGCGCAGGAATTTCTTGTTGCGATCGAGCGCCGCGATCACTGCGTCGGTGTCGCGGCCGCCGAGCGGCATGACGTAAATCGTCGCGAGTTTCAGGTCGGGCGACATCCGCACCTCGGGGACGGTGATGATGTGGCCCTCGAGGTCGGGGTCGTGAACGTTACCCTGCGCCAGAATCTCGGCGATGGCATGGCGCACGGTCTCGCCGACGCGCAATTGGCGTTGCGAGCCTCCCGGCGTGGAACCCTTGTTGTGATGGCGGGGCATTTTCGAAATCCCAATTGTCGTCATCACCCGCGAATGCGGGTGATCCAGTATTCCCTGCCCAAAGTTAATGGCGGTGACCGCCGGATGCCCCGCCGCTGCGGGGCATGACGGTTCGGTTCAATTTCCCAGGCTCTTCGTAAGGTTTGGACTTACAGAGAGCGCTGGATGGTCTCCACGCGATAGCATTCGATGACGTCGCCGACGCGCATGTCGCCGTAATTCTCGAACGCCATGCCGCATTCCTGGCCGGACTGCACTTCCTTCACTTCGTCCTTGAAGCGCTTCAGCGTCGAGAGCTTGCCTTCGTGCACGACGACGTTGTCGCGGATCAGGCGCACATTGGCGCCGCGTTCCACGGTGCCGTCGGTGACGCGGCAACCGGCGACCTTGCCGACCTTGGAGATGTTGAACACTTCCAGGATCTGGGCGTTGCCGAGCATGGTTTCGCGCAGCGTCGGCGCGAGCAGGCCGGACATCGCCTTTTTGATGTCGTCCACGAGATCGTAGATGATGTTGTAGTAGCGGATCTCGATGCCGTTGCGCTTGGCGGCCGCCGCGGCTTCCTTGTTGGCTCGTACCGAGAAGCCGATGATCGCGGCGTTGAAACCTTCCGCCAGCGTGACGTCGGATTCCGAGATGCCGCCGACGCCTGCATGCAGGATGCGGGCTGCGACTTCGTCGGTGCCGAGTTTTTCCAGCGAACCCAGGATGGCCTCGAGCGAACCCTGCACGTCGGCCTTCACGATCAGCGGGAATTCCTTGCGGCCCGAGGTCTTGAGCTGAGACATCATCTGTTCGAGCGAGCCGCGCATGCCGGAAATCGAGGCGGCGGCGTTCTCGCGCTTCTGGTGGGCGCGATAGCTCGTGACCTGTCGGGCACGGGCTTCGTTCTCGACCACGGCAAGGCGGTCGCCGGCTTCCGGCGGACCGTTGAAGCCGAGCACCTCGACCGGCACCGACGGTCCGGCCTCGGAGATGTTCTCGCCCTGGTCGGAGATCAGCGCGCGGACGCGGCCCATTTCGGCGCCGGCCACGATGATGTCGCCGACGCGCAGTGTGCCGCGCTGGACCAGCACGGTGGCGACCGGACCGCGGCCGCGATCGAGCTTGGCTTCGATCACGGTGCCTTCGGCGGGGCGCTCCGAATTGGTCTTGAGGTCGAGCAGTTCGGCCTGCAGCGCGATCATCTCGAGCAGCTTGTCGAGATTGGTCTTGTTCTTGGCAGACACCTCGACGTCGACGACTTCACCGCCGAACGATTCGACCTGGACCTCGTGCTGCAGCAGTTCGGTGCGCACGCGCTCCGGCTTGGCGTCGGGCTTGTCGATCTTGTTGATCGCCACGATCATCGGCACCTTCGCCGCCTTGGCGTGGTTGATCGCCTCGATGGTCTGCGGCATGACGCCGTCGTCAGCCGCCACCACCAGGATCACGATATCGGTGACCTTGGCGCCGCGCGCACGCATCGCGGTGAACGCGGCGTGGCCGGGCGTATCGATGAAGGTGATCTTCTTGCCGCTTTCCGGCGAGGTCACCTGATAGGCGCCGATATGCTGGGTGATGCCGCCGGCTTCGCCGGACACCACATTGGCATGGCGCAGCGCATCGAGCAGCGAGGTCTTGCCGTGGTCGACATGGCCCATCACGGTGACGACCGGCGAGCGCGGCTCGGTATCGGTGGAATCGTCGACGACGTCGAACAGGCCCTCTTCGACGTCGGATGCGGCGACGCGCTTGACGCTGTGGCCCATTTCCTCGGCGATCAGCTGCGCGGTGTCGGCATCGATCACGTCGGTGATCTTGTGCATCGCGCCCTGCTTCATCAGCAGTCGGATGACATCGACCGCGCGCTCCGACATGCGGTTGGCGAGTTCCTGGATCGTGATCGCCTCGGGGATCGTGACCTCGCGGATCAGCTTTTCCTTTGGCTCGTTGGAGGCATGGCCCTTCAGGCGCTGGGTACGGCGGCGGAACGAGGCGATCGAACGCTCGCGCACGTCGTCGGCGTTGAGCGCGGTGACCAGCGTCAGGCGGCCGCGTTCCTTCTGCGGTCCCGGCTTGTGGGTGGTCTTCGGAGGCATCGCCGGGCGCATCGCACCGCCAGGGCCGCGGCGGACCTGGCGCGGAGCTTCATCATCGTCGGAACCGTCGGAGGCGACCCCCGGGGCGCGCGCAGGCGTCGCAGCAGCCGGACGGGCGGCGGTGGGACGGGCAGCTGATGCCGTCGGACGCGCCGCGGTGGCGGCCGCCGGCGTTGCTGCCGGGGCAGCCTTGGCCTCGGCCTCGCCGAACCGCTTCTTGGCCTCGACTTCCGCCTTGCGCTTGGATTCTTCTTCCTGGCGATGCCGCTCTTCCTCGGCCTTGCGGCGGGCTTCAGCGGCCTCACGCTCGGCCTTCTCGATGCCTTCGCGGCTGGCGCGGCGCTTGGCCTCTTCCTCGGCCAGGCGCCGTTCCTCGACTTCGCGGACCTTGGCGTCGGCAAGTGCGCTGGCGCGGGCAGAGCGCTCGTCTTCGGTGAGCGTCCGCAGCACGACGCCGGAACCGCTGCGCGGCGCGTTAGGCGCTGCTGCAGGGCGGGAGAGGGGCGGCTTGGCGGGCGCCGCCTTGGCGACGACCGGCTCGGGCGCCTGCGTCTCGGCTGCGGGCGCATCGCCGCCGACGCGGCGCTTGCCACGTTTCTCGACCACGACCTGCTTGGTCCGGCCATGGCTGAAGCTCTGGCGGACGGTGCCCGTCTCGACGCGCGGCTTGAGCGTCAAGGTCTTGGTCGGGACACTCAAAGTCTTGTCGCCAGGCGTTTTGGTATCAACCATTCAAGAGTCCTAATCTCGTTAGTTTCGTGCGTTTCCGCACTATCATTGAAGCCGTTCTTGCCTCGAAGCAGGTCTTCGGAACCAATCTTCGTCAGAATTTCTGGCCGCCATCCCCGGTCTTGTCGTCATCGGCCGCCCGGTATCGAACCAGGGTCTGGCAGCGCGACAGGAACGTCTTGCTCGCCGGGCCCGCGAGCAGGGCAGCATGTATCACATTTGACCGGCCCAGTGCCAAATCCAATTCAGCCGAAGTTAAAACGGTAACGGTCGCCAAAAGCGGCGATTCACCAACAATTCGGCTTCTCTGCCCCGCGATCGCGTCCAATTTGCGGATTCCGTCGGCCGCGCCGTCCGAAGCATGGATCAGGGCTTCGGCCTTGCCCTGTTCGAGCAACGTCTCGACCTTGGCAAAGCCGGAAACCACCTGACCGGCCTTGGCGGCCATGGCCAGTGCCTCGGTCGCGCTCCGAACCAGCAAAGCCTCGGTATCGGCGGGAAGGGTCGCGGCGACGCGGACGTCGCGTTTGAACCCCTTGCTAAACTGGTGACGGCGTACCGCTTCCGCAACCGTCCGGCGCGATGCCGAGATCCACAGGCCGCGGCCGGGCAGCTTGCGCTTCAAATCGGGAATGACTTCGCCCTGGGGCGAGACGACAAACCGGATCAGTTCGTCGATTCCGCGCACCTCGCGGCTGACCGCGCACATCCGCATGGTCGCGGACCTGTCGGTCCGCGGTCCATTGTCGAGATCGGGGTCGGCCAAAGCGAGCATGCCTGTCTTGTAGCTCCGGTCATCTGCGCACGGACTGCGCGCAGAATGCACTTTCGGTTGTGCGGAACACCCGCATTACGCCGTCTGTTCTTCGGTGGCTTCAGTCGCCGCGGTCTGCTTGGCGAGGTCTTCTTCGGTGATCCAGCCGGCAATGACGCGGGCCTGCATGATCATGCGCTCGGCGTCGTCGCGCGAGATCTCGTTGGCGTCGAGAATGCCCGCATGCTTGGTCGGCTCGCTGCCTTCCTTGCGCTCGGTCCAGCCGACCAGGTCGTCGGTTGCACAGCCGGCCAGATCCTCGACCGACTTGATGTCGTTCTCGCCGAACTTGACCAGCATCTTCGAGGTCACGCCGGGTACCGTTTTCAAAGCATCATCCACACCGAGTTCCTTGCGCTTGTTTTCCAGCTCTGTCTCGAGCTGTTCCAGAAATTCCTTCGCCCGGCTTTGCAGCTCGTTGGCGGTTTCCTCGTCGAAGCCTTCGATCCCGGCCAATTCCTTGACGTCGACCAGCGCCAGTTCCTCGACCGAAGTGAAACCTTCGGACGCCAGCAACTGACCGACCACTTCGTCGACGTTCAGCGCTTCCATGAACACCCGCGTCGAGTTCTCGAAGTCGGCCTGGCGGCGCTCGGATTCTTCCTGTTCGGTCAGGATGTCGATATCCCAGCCGGTCAGTTGCGAGGCAAGGCGCACGTTCTGGCCGCGGCGGCCGATCGCCAGCGAGAGCTGGTTATTGGTGTCGGGCACGACGACCTCGATCCGCTCGCGGTCCTCGTCGATCACGACCTTGGCGACTTCGGCCGGCGCCAGCGCGTTGACGACGAAGGTCGCGATATCGGGCGACCACGGAATGATGTCGATCTTCTCGCCCTGCAGTTCGTTCACCACGGCCTGCACGCGGGAGCCGCGCATGCCGACGCAGGCGCCGACCGGATCGACCGAGGAATCGCGGGAAATAACCCCGATTTTCGCACGCGAGCCGGGGTCGCGGGCCACCGCCTTGATCTCCACGATGCCGTCATAGATTTCCGGCACTTCCTGCGCGAACAGCTTGGCCATGAACTGCGGATGGGTGCGGGAAAGGAAGATCTGCGGTCCGCGGGTCTCGCGCCGGACATCGAAGATATAGGCGCGGACGCGGTCGCCGTTGCGGAACACTTCGCGCGGCAGCATTTCGTCACGGCGCACGATGGCTTCGCCACGGCCGAGGTCGACGATGACGCTGCCATATTCGACGCGCTTGACGACGCCGTTGACGATGTCGCCGATGCGATCTTTGAATTCCTGGTACTGCCGGTCGCGCTCGGCCACGCGCACCTTCTGCACGATCACCTGCTTGGCCGATTGCGCGGCGATGCGGCCATATTCCAGCGGGGGCAGGGTGTCGGCGATGGTGTCGCCGACCTGGGCGCCGGGATTGGCGCGCTGCGCATCCGCCAGCGAAATCTGGTTCGACGAGTTCTCGACGACGTCGACCACCAGCATGTGGCGCGACAGCCGCAGCTCGCCCTTCTTGGCGTCGATCTCGGCGTGAACGTCGGTCTCGCTGCCGTAACGGGCGCGGGCCGCCTTGGCGATGGCGTCTTCCATCGCGGCGATCACGATGCCGCGGTCGATCGACTTTTCGCGGGCGACCGCGTCCGCGATCTGCAGCAGCTCGAGTTTGTTGGCACTGACTGCCATGGCCTAGTCTCCTTCAGTAGGATCGGTATCGCCCCTGCGCAGTCGTTCTGCGGCGAGGCGGTGTTTCTTGGTATTCGTCGGCTCGGGCTTCTTGCCCTGCCTGCTGCCCGGTTTGGGCTTCGGCTTGTTGCTCTTGGCCGGATCGCTTTTCCTGGCGTGGGGCGGCGGTGGCGGCGCCAGCCCGAGATTCTGCTTCAGTTCGCGCTCGGCCTGCTTGCCGCGCCGCATCGATTCCGCAATCAGTTCGTCGGTCAAGACCAGTCGCGCATCGGAGATGTCTTCCATCACCAGCAGCACGTCGGCATCTTCGTCCGCGCGTGTGTCATCCCGATGTAGCCGCACGGCATCGCCTTCAACGCCGGCGAGCAGCCCCCGGAAACGCTTGCGGCCCTGATGGGCGACCGCCATCTCGATCTTGGCGAGATGGCCGGTATAGCGCTCGAAGTCGGAACGTCGGACCAGCGGGCGGTCGATGCCCGGCGATGATATCTCGAGCCGGTAGGCGCGGTCGATCGGATCCGCGACATCCAGCACCGGCGACAGCGCCCGCGAAATTTCTT
Organism: Pseudomonadota bacterium; assembly: GCA_023387735.1. Classification (GTDB taxonomy): domain Bacteria; phylum Pseudomonadota; class Alphaproteobacteria; order Rhizobiales; family Xanthobacteraceae; genus Bradyrhizobium. Next base: position 21,134 of record JAEWHP010000002.1, read on the forward strand.
CGCAATCCTCGATCTGCATGGTGCCGTCGGGCCGCTCGGCCATGATCTGGACGGTGCAGCCGGCCTCGCCGGAGATCTTGATCCGCACCAGGCGGTATCCCATTCCCTGCAACACGGGTGCTGCCACCGCCGATACCCGCGCCGCCGCGCCCGGCTCGACGACGAGACGGGGCTCGGCGAGGAGTTCAGCATCCACGGAAACAGCGGTTGGATCGGTCATGTCCAGGGTCAATAGCGTCTTACTTGCATGGGTTTAGGCCGGGTCTTAAGCGGCGATCAGGCCGGTTCCCTGAAACGCGCCTTGACGTCCCTTCTGGGGCTGGGCGCCTTCAGGTAATAAAAAAGAGCGGGTCCCGGGGGGCCCACTCTCAATACGCGATCGTATGAGAACCATAAGTTGCCGCGGATATAGCGGTTTTTCCGCAATCCGACAAGGCCCGCGATCCCGTTAAGGTCGATTTTGCCACGCTTTCAAAGCACGGATGGAACCTAACCCTTCATTCACGAACCTTGCCTAGATTTCCCGAAAACCGCCAAAACGGCTGGTTTTGGATGGGTTTATGATACCGGCGCCTTCGTTGATCCCCGAACTTGAAGACATTGTCCGGCGTGGCGACCCCGCGCGCCGTGCCGATGCCGCGCGCCGCGTCAGCGAACTTTTTTTGCAAGGGGCTGCGAGCTTCCGCTCCGACCACGTCGAGCTGTTCGACGGCGTCCTGACCAGCCTCGTCCCGCATGCCGGACCCGAAGCGCGCGCCGATCTCGCCGAGCGCCTGTCCGTGCTGGCGAACGCGCCGCGCGGCCTGGTTGGCCACCTCGCGCTCGAAGACGAAATTGCCATCGCCGGACCGCTGCTGCGCAGGTCGCCCGTGATCGACGAAGCGATGCTGGTCGAAATCGCCTCCGCGAAAAGCCAGGGCCATCTGCTGGCGATCGCGGAGCGGCCGACGCTCTCAACCGGTCTCACCGACGTCATGATCGCCCGCGGCGACCGCGCCGTGGTGCGGAAAACCGCCGGCAATGCCGGCGCGAACTTCTCTTCCGACGGCTATTCGACGCTGATCAAGCGGGCCGAACAGGATGGCGTGCTGACGATCAGGCTCGGCCAGCGTGAAGATCTTTCGTCCGACCAGTTGAAGGAGCTGCTTTCCGGCTCGTTCGACGTCGTTCGCCGCCGCCTGCTCACCGTCGTCACGCCCGAGCGGCAGGCCGGCATCCGGCAGGCGATGAGCGCGATATCGGGCGGCACGGAACGCGTGGAGCGCCGGGATTTCTCGGCGGCACAGCGCACGGTCCTGAAGCTGCAGGAGGATGGCGCGCTCGGCGAGGGCGCACTGCTCAACTTCGCCAAGGTGTTCAAATACGAGGAATCGGTCGCCGCGCTTTCGGCGATGAGCGGCGTGCGGGTTGAAACCCTGCACCGCCTGATCAGCGGCGACCGCGACGATCCGATCCTGGTCGCCGGCAAGACCATCGGTCTCGAATGGGCGACCGTGCGCGCGCTGATCCTGCTGCGGCTCGGTCCGAACCGGACCGCTGCACCGGCCGACATCGAAGTCGCGCGTGCGAACTACGCGCGTCTGATGCCAGCGACCGCCGAGCGCGTCGTGAACTTCTGGAAGTCCCGCCCGTAAGTCTCGCGGCAATCGTAAATTGCTCCCCAAGGCGAAAACGGCGCGCTATCATTCGTGCCGAAGACGCGAAACAGCGTCGAGCATAATTTCGGGAGGCAAGATGCTGACGGACGCCCAGGTTCAATCCCATGCTGACAGGATACGCGACGACGGCTTCACCGTCATCGAAGACGCGGCGAACGCGGAACTGGTCGAAGGCCTGAAGGCGGCGCTGGAGCGCATCGAGCGCGAACATCACCTCGGTCCGGCCAAGACCTCGTTCGAGGGTTTCAAGACCGTCCGCATCAACAATCTTCTCACCTATGACGACCTGTTCTGGGAAGTGCCGCTGCACGAGAACGTGCTGCCGGTCGTGGAGCGCGTGCTGGACAGGGAGTGCCTGCTGTCGTCGTTCTGCTCGCTGGTGCTCGGTCCAGGCCAGGAGGCGCAGCCGGTTCACGAGGACACGCAGCTGATTCCGCTGCCGCGTCCGCACATCCCGATCACGCTCAATGCAATCTGGGCGCTGTCGGATTTCCGCGAGGACAACGGCGCCACTCGGATCGTGCCGGGCAGCCACAAATACGATTCCTCGCCGGAATACGGCAAGGCCTATGACGCGGTCACGGCGACGATGAAGGCCGGCAGCGTGATGCTGTTCGACAGCGCGCTGTGGCATGGCGGTGGCGCCAACAACAGCAGCGGCAGGCGCTTTGCATTTTCCTGCGCCTATTGCTGGGGCTGGATGCGGCAGCAGGAGAATCTGCAGCTCGGCATTCCCCGCGAGACCGCAAAGCGCTTTCCGCGGCGGCTGCAGGAGTTATGCGGCTACAGCGTCTACAAGGGACAGTTCGGCCATATCGACAACCACGATCCGATCGAGCTGTTGGGCCGCGAGCGGGGAAAACGCATGGTGTGGGAAGCGACCGACGCGAAGAAGGCGCGGATGGCGGAAGCGAAGCAGTGACCTCTCTGTCGTTCCGGGACGATGCGAAGCATCGAACCCCAGATGTGCAATTGCACATCGGGGAACGCCGAGATTCCCCGATGCGCAATCGGAGCACGTTGCCTTACGCCTCCAACTGCTTGCCGATCGGCAGCGCGCGGATGCGCTTGCCGGTCGCGGCGAAGATCGCGTTGATCAGCGCCGGCGCAAACGGCGGCACGCCCGGCTCACCGACGCCGCTGGGTGGCGTATCGGGACCCGGAGGCACGATGTAGACATTGGTCACGCCGGGCGCCTCGTCGATCCGGATGACCGGGAAGTCGTCGTAATTGCCCTGCTGCACCTTGCCGTCCTTGAACGTGATCTCGCCGTGCTTGACCAGACTGAGGCCCATGATCGCGGCGCCCTCGATCTGCGACTGGATCCGTTCCGGATTGACGTAGGTTCCGCAATCGATCGCGGTATCGACCCGCGGCACGGTGAGCTTCCCCTTGTCGTCAATGGCGACCTCGACGATCGTCGCGATGTAGCTGACGAAGCTGCGATGCGCGGCAATGCCGAGCCCGTGTCCCTTGGGGACGGATCGGCCCCAGCCGCCCTTCTCCGCAACCAGTTCGACCACCTTGCGAAGCCGCGCGGTGTCGATCGGGTAGCTGTCGTAGGGCTCGCCGTAGTTCCAGAGGTCCTTTACGGAATCCAGCTTGACGATCCTGGGAGAGCCGATCAGTTCGAGCAGCGTGGTCTTTTGATCGCGGTTGGTGGCATGGGCGATCTCGCCGACCATGGACTGCACCGCGAAGGCGCGGGGGATGTTCGAGACGGCACGGAACCAGCCGATACGGGCGTGCGCGGCTGCTTCCGGATTTTCGCACTGGACGTTGGCGATCTCGAACGGCATGTCGACCAGTCCCATGCCGAGTTCGAACGGCGCCTGGTGTTTCGCGCCGGCGGCAAAGGTCGAGGCGATGGTCGGCGCGACGCTGCGATGCCGCCAGGCCGTCACCTTGCCGCTCTTGTCGAGGCCGGCCTCGATCCGCTCCACCGAGACGGTGTGCAGGAAGCCGTTGCGAACGTCGTCCTCCCGCGTCCATTGCACCTTTACCGGGGCGCCAAGCTCCTTTGAAAGCAGGGCGGCCTCGATGGCGAAATCGCACTTCGACTTGCGTCCGAAGCCGCCGCCAAGGAGCGTGACGTTGACGGTGACGTTCCCCTCGGGGATGCCGAGCGTCTTGGCGACGTCCTCGCGCGTTCCGCCTGCGCTTTGCACCGGTCCCCAGATCTCGGCCTTGTCGCCCTTGACGTCCGCCACTGCAACCGGCGGCTCCATGGCGACATGGGCAAGATGCGGCAGGTAGTACTCGCCCACGATCACCTTGTCGGCGCCCTTCAGGGCGGCGTCGACGTCGCCTTCCTTGCGCACCACCAGGCCGGGCTTGCGGGAGGCTTCCTCGAGCTGGGTGCGGTAGCTTACGGAGTCGTATTTGCCGTTGGCGCCATCGTCCCAGACGATCTTCAGCGCGTCGCGGCCCTTGATCGCCGCGCCGGTGTTGCGGGCGATCACCGCTACGCCGCCGAGCGGCTGGAATTTCGAAGGCCACGGCCAGCCCTTGACTTCCATCACCTTCTCGACGCCGGAGACCTTCATCGCTGCCGCGCCGTCAAACGACACCACCTTGCCGCCGGTCACCGGCGGCCGGGCGATCACGGCGTATTTCATGCCGGGCAGGCGGACATCGGCGCCGTAACGGGCGGCGCCCATGGTGATGTCGCGCAGGTCCACCATGCTGATCTGGCCTTTGCCCAGATAGCGGAAATTCTTTGGATCTTTCAGCTTGAGGCCTTCGATGCCCGGGACCGGCTCCTTGGCGGCATCGGCTGCCAGGTCGCCGAAGCCGATGCGGCGGCTGCTGGCGCTGTGGACGACCTCGTGATTGACCGCCTTCACCTCGGTCGCCGGCACGCCCCAGCGCTTCGCCGCGGCAGCTTCGAGCATCGTGCGGGCCGATGCGCCGATCTGGCGCATCGGCATCAAATAGTGACGCGTGCTGCGCGATCCGTCGGTATCCTGGTTGCCGAATTTGGCCTCGTCGCCATGGGCCTGCTGGACGCGAACCCGCGACCAGTCGGCCTCCATCTCCTCGGCGACGATCATCGGCAGGCTGGTGCGGACGCCGGTGCCCATCTCGGCGCGGTGTGCGACGATGGTGACGATGCCGTCGGGCGCGATCGCGACGAACACGCGCGGGTCCACCACGGTGCCATGCGGCATCTGGTCCGCGCCGGTCTTGTAGGCGGCGAAGCCGGGGCGCGACATCACCGGAGCGGCCAGAACAAACCCGCCGGCCAGGCCAAGGCCTTTCAGGATGCTGCGGCGCGATACGTTGTCGACCTTGATATGCCGCTCGAAGCCACGAAGCTTTTTCGGATTGGTGCGAATGTTCATGATCAGACCCCCGTCGATGCGAGGTGGACCGCGTTCTCGATGCGCTGGTAGCAGCCGCAGCGGCAGATGTTGCCCGCCATCGCCTCGCGAATCTGGTCGTGATTGGGCTTGGGATTTTCGATCAGCAGCGCTGCGGCCTGCATGATCTGGCCGGCCTGGCAATAGCCGCATTGCGGCACATTCAACTGGCGCCAGGCCTTCTGAACCGCGTGATCTCCTGTCGGATGAAGACCTTCGATGGTGGTGACCTCGCGGCCGGCGACGTCGGAAACCGAGGTGATGCAGGCACGGACCGCCTGCTTGTCGACGATGACGGTGCAGGTGCCGCACAGCGCCTGGCCGCAGCCGTATTTCGTGCCGGTCAGTCCGGCCTCGTCGCGTAGAAACCACAGCAGCGGGAGATCTGGATCGCCGTCCCAGTTACGTTCCTGACCATTGATCTTCAGTTTGACCATGACATGCCTCGCTCTTCCTAAGCTGTTGATGTCGGGGAATAAGGATCCGGTTTCTGGAGATCAGGGCATGATCCCAGCCAAAACCGGCCTCGCCGAGAACCGCAGGCTCCAAGTCCTGATGTGTGTTTGAATGTCGCGTTGCGCCCCACCTCCCGTTTTGAATTATTCTTATTCAAAAGAAGGTTCCGGAAAGCTACAGCAAAGCGGGCCGAATAGAATTCACAATACCTTGTTTGCCCTGGAAGCTGCACCGCCGGAAGGCGGCGGCTTAACCTGCCCGCCGAAACCGCAGGTAAGCCGCCACGCGCCCCTCGCGCTCGGCTTTGCGGCCGTAGCGCGTCATGGTGTAGCCGTCCCACGGATTCTGCCAGTCGGCGGCGCGCTCTGCGGTCCAGAGAAAATCCGGCGAACGCAGCAGATGCGCCAGCGCCCAGGCGCAGTAATCGTCGATGTCGCTGACGAAGCGAAACTCGCCGCCCGGCTTGAGAATACGCGCCATCGCAGCAACCGTTGCGTCCTGCACGAAGCGCCGCTTCCAGTGCCGGCGTTTCGGCCAGGGATCGGGATGGATCAGGTCGATCCGCGCTAGCGATTGCGCCGGCGCCCATGCCAGGAGCTCCGCGGCGTCGCCGGCATAGAGCCTGATATTGGCGATGTTCTGCGCCTCGATCTGGGTCAGGATCTTCGCCATGCCGTTGACGTAGGGCTCGCAGCCGATGAACCCGATATCGGGAAACGCGCGCGCTTCCGCGATCAGGTGCTCGCCGCCGCCGAACCCGATTTCGAGCCTGACGTCGCCGACATTTTCTTCGAACAGGTCCGCCAGCCGCTCCGGCGCCGGCCTTCCGATATCGAGCGCCAGACGCGGCAGCAGATTGTCGATCAGGTCGGCCTGGTGGATGCGCAGCTTGTGGCCCTTGCGGCGGCCGAAGAACGAGCCGCGCGCATGGCCGGACGCGCCGTCGTCCGGCGGCGCGTCGCGGTCTTCGGGTTCGCTGGGCGCGGTGATCATCGCAGTGTCTGGTACAGCCGGTACAACAGCCGCGCCCTCGGTTCGATCGAGGAGATATACATCTGCTCGTAATGGGTATGCGCGCCCTTGCCGTCGACGCCGAGCCCGTCGAGCGTTGCGGTATGGGGTGCGGTGAAATTGCCGTCGGAGCCGCCGCCGGTCGACATATCCTCCAGATCGAAACCGATCTCGGTCGCGATCGTCCTGGCGTGCTCGTAGAGCGCGGCGCCGGCATTGCTCTTCTCATAGGGCGGGCGGTTCAACTCGCCGACCACCTTGACGCTGACGCCCTCGGTGCGGGATTTCAGGTTGAGGATCTTCGGAAACAGTTCGTCGGCGTCTGATATCGTCGGCACGCGCATGTCGACTTCGGCATAGGCTTCTTCCGCAATCACGTTCGGCCGCGTACCGCCACGGACGACACCGACGTTGACGCTGATGCCGCGCGAAATATCGTTCATCGCTTCCAGCGTCTGGATGACGTTGCCGAGTTCGCGGATCGCGCTGCGGCCGTCCTCCGGCTTGGTGCCTGCGTGCGAAGGCACGCCCTTGATGAAGACCTCGAAGCGGGCGACGCCCTTGCGCCCGGTGACGATCTTGCCGCCGTCGCGCGCCGGTTCGGTGACCAGCACATATTTCGCCTTGCGTCCTTCGCTCTCAATCAGCGCACGTGATGTAGGGCTGCCGATTTCCTCATCGGAGACATAGAGCTGGGTGATGCCGAGCGGCGGCCGTGCGCCCTCGGCGCACACCTGCCGGAACGCATGGTAGGCGAGATAGGCGCCGCCTTTCATGTCGTAGATGCCGGGGCCGAAGGCGCTGTCGCCGTCGATGCGAAACGGCAGCCGCTCGATGAATCCCATCGGATGCACCGTATCGAGATGGCTCAGCACGAGAATCCCCGGCGCGTCCTGTCCCCATGACGAGCGCGCAACGAGATGGTCGCCGCAGCCCGAATGCCCGGCGATGCGCTCCACCGTCGCCGGAAGGTCGCGATATTCTGAAGCCACGATATCGGCTAGCTTGTTGACCTGATCGGGCGCTTCGGTCGGGGTCTCGATCTCGACCCAGCGGCGAATGCCGTCGAGGATGGCGCTCGAATCGAAGGGATTGGTCGTCTTCGGCATGCTTTCTCGAATCCGGTGTGTGTCGCCATCCAGGCGCGCATCACCCTTATCCGAGTTCGAGCTGGATGGCGCGCGCCTTCAGGTGCGCGATGGCGCACCGGCATGACGGCATATTCCAGATTGCGGGATATCTCAAACCGATATGGCGAAAAATCAGCGCGGGTCGGGGCCGTCGCGCGATGCGATCTGCTCGACCAGTTCGACGATGGAGCGGCGCATCTTGGCGTCGCCGATGCGTGTGAAGGCGCGCGTCAGCGCCAGGCCCTCGGAAGTCGCAAGAAAATCCGACACGTAGGCCGGCGATGCGCCTTCGCCGAAATTATCCCCATTCACCATGCCGCTCGGACCGCCGTCGAACAGAAACGACACCGGCACCTGCAAAATCTCGGAGATCTGCTGCAGGCGGCTGGCGCCTACGCGGTTGGTCCCCTTTTCGTATTTCTGGACCTGCTGGAAAGTCAGTCCCAGCGCTTCTCCCAGTTTTTCCTGGCTCATGCCGAGCATGATGCGGCGCATTCGCACGCGGCTGCCAACATACTTGTCGACCGGGTTGGGGGCTTTGGTGGACATTTGCGTCACTCCTGGGGATTGCGCGCCGGGGTGAGGCAAAGTGAATCTGCAATGCCTCAGGCGCCGGTACCGTCAAATCCTGCTCGGAGGATCGGGTAGAGATTCGGACGATATGGGCATTGCCAACTAACTGGTTGTTGATTTGTGCTTGCAACCGCAGAAAGCGAATCGTAGCCGATCTGTCAACTGGTGGAACCACGAATGCCGCCGTTCTTATGGCAACAATTTTGGAAGTGTTCCAAATTTATGTCGGTCGCTTAACGAAGCGGCGTCGGATGACGAAGAACAAGGCGGCGGCGATCGTTATAGCTGCCGGAATATCGCCCACCCGTGCGTAAATTGTCGGCGCAATCGCAGCCGGCAGGCTGGCATCCAGTACACCTTCAATGCCAAGACCAAGGCGGGCGACAATCCGTCCCGACGGATCGATGACTGCGGAGATGCCGGTGTTGGCGGCGCGAACCACCGGCAGACCTTCCTCGATGGCACGCAGGCGGGCTTGCTGCAGGTGCTGGTAGGGGCCGGTCGAATTGCCGAACCAGCCATCATTGGTGACGTTTATGATCCAGCCGGGTCGATCGTCGCCGGATCCAATGATTCCTGGAAAAATCGCCTCGTAGCAGATCAGGGGTAACGCGCTGGGCGCGTTCGGAATTTCCATCGCGCGGCGGCGCTGGCCCGGAATGAAGCCGCCGTGAACCTTGGTGAGCTGAACGAAGCCCAGCCGCTCCATGAAGCCCTGGAACGGCAAATACTCGCCGAACGGCACCAAATGCAGCTTGTCATAAACCGACAGCACGCTGCCGTCATGGTCGATCACATATATCGAATTGTAGGCGCGCGTGACTCGGGTGCCGGGCGGCAGGTCGGGCGCGCGCACCGAGCCGGTTATCAGCACGGTGCCCCTGGGCAGCAGTTCGGCGATCTGCGCCATGGCGTCGGCTTCCCGCGTCAGGAAAAACGGAAAAGCCGATTCCGGCCAGATCAGGATCTGCGCGTCGCTCACGCCGGTGGATTGCGGCCCCGAAGCACGGTCGGACAATGCCAGGTATTTCTGCATCACCTCGGCTTTGGCGCCATAGTTGAATTTGACGTCCTGCTGCAGGTTGGGCTGCATGATGCGCAGCTTGACCTTGGTCATCGCCGTCGGCTGCAGCGACAGTCGCACGGTGCCGTAGACTCCCATCCCCGCCAGCAGCAACAGCGCGTAGACCGGCACGATCCAGGGCTTTCGTCCCCGCGAACTTCCGTCGATCAGGACGGCAGGGCTCGCGAAGATCGCAACGGCCAGGAACGTCATGCCCCACAGCCCGATCAGCGAGGCGGTCTGTGCCAGCGCCAGCGGCTCCGACAGCGCGTAGCCGAAGGCATTCCACGGGAATCCCGACAACAGATGGCCGCGCAGCCATTCGCTGATCGTCAGGCCGACTGCGAGCGCAACTACGCGCGAGGCGTCACGGGTCCAGATCAGGCGCGCCAGCGCGAAGCCGGCCGCGGTGAACAAAGCGAGATAGGCCGGCAGGCCCAGCACCGCAAACGGCATCAGCCAGGCAAATGTCGGCGCATCGACCAGGAAGGCGTTGCCGATCCAGTAGAGTCCCGGCACGAAATAACCGAGCCCGAACCAGAAGCCGGACAGCGCGGCCGCGGGCACGCCCCGCCTTTTTCCGGCAGCCGCGCCGTCGATCAGCCAGACCACGATCGGAAACGTCAGGAACAGCACCGGCCACGCGTTGAACGGCGCCATCGAGAACGACGAAAGCAGGCCCGCCGCCAGCGCGATGGCCGCGCGCTTCCAGCCCCAGGCGAGGATGACCGAAAGGCCGGCGGCGCGGAGCTTGCTGGCTGATTTCACCGCGAGTCGGCTCCGTCGCCGGTGGTCGGCGGCGCATTGTCGTTGGCCTGCGACGCGCTGGTATCGGGCGCAATCTCGCGACGGCTTCGCTGCGGGCGTGCCGCCGGGCGTTCCTTGCGGACGCCGAGACGCAGGCGCTTGACCCGCCGCGGATCGGCATCGAGCACCTCGATTTCGAAATTGCCCGGACCGGCAATGACCTCGCCGCGCAACGGCAGGCGGCCGACCTGTGCCACCAGATAGCCGCCCAGCGTCTCGACTTCCTCGCCGGCCTCGCCGGTGACGAATTCCTCGCCGATCATGGTGCGGACGTCCTCGAGGCTGGCGCGGGCGTCCGCAATAAACGAGCCGTCGGCCTGGCGTACGATTGAAGGCGGCTCGTCGCTGTCGTGCTCGTCGTCGATCTCGCCGACGATCTGTTCAACGATGTCCTCGATCGACACCAGCCCGTCGGTGCCCCCATATTCGTCGACCACCAGCGCCAGATGGATGCGCGAGGCCTGCATCTGCGCCAGCAGGTCGATCGCCCGCATCGACGGCGGCACGTAAAGCAGCTTGCGGATGATGTTGGCATCCGCCAGCGGCAATGCGAGGTCGACGGCACGGAGATCGAGGCCGGCCGGGAAGGGCTTCTTGCGCTTCGGTTTGGTGGTATCTCCGACGCGCGCCTTCGCGGTCATGAACGCCAACAGGTCGCGGATGTGAACGATGCCTTCGGGGTCGTCGAGGGTTTCGTTGTAGACCACGAGGCGCGAATGCGCCGCGCTCTCGAACAGGCTCATCAGTTCGCCGAGCGGAATATCGCGTTTGACGGCGACGATATCGGCGCGATGCACCATCACGTCGGCGATGCGCCGCTCGTGCAGGCCGAGAATATTGCGCAGCATGTTGCGCTCGATGGCGGAGAAACCGACATCTTCCGGCGTCGACGTATCGAGCACGACCTGAAGATCGGCGCGGACCGATCCCGCCTTCCAGCCGAACAGGGTGCGAATGGCCCGCATCAGCCAGTTTTCGGCCGCCGGGCGCAGCACCTCGCCTTCCTGCACCACCACCGGCAGGTTGGGCGTATCGCGCGTGTTGTCTTGCTTGGGGTCGGAGTCCGGCATTTTCAGTCCATCCGCTCCCGGTCCGCGTAAGGGTCCCGATCCGCATACGGATCTGGAATGCCGAGATGGGCGAGGATTTCCTGTTCGAGCCCCTCCATCGCGTCGGCGTCGGCGTCGTTCTCGTGGTCGTACCCGATCAAATGCAGGAACCCGTGGACCGCAAGATGGCTGAGGTGATGGTCGAACGGCTTTTGTTCGTCGTCGGCCTCCTGCCGCGTGGTCTGGTAGGCGATGGCGATGTCGCCGAGCATCCGCGGCATGTTGGAGGGCGTGGCGGTGCCGGTCGGCTGCAGCGCCGGGAACGACAAGACGTTGGTCGGCTTGTCGATGCCGCGCCAGTTGCTGTTGAGCGTGCGAATTCCGGAATCATCCGTCAGCATCACTGCCAGTTCGGCGTCTCCGACATCGGCATCGGCGATTTCGGCCGCGGCGTTGATCGCACGATGGATCACCGCCTCGGCATCCGGCTCGGTCTGCCAGCAGTCGGCGACGACGAGAACTTCTGTCAGTGGCGGGGCGGACGACACGAGCTTTCCAGGTCCTGGCGTTCCAGGGCTTTGTGTTGCGGGGGTTTGCATTTCAATGTTCGGGTTACGGCCGGATCCTGCAAACGGCAGGTTCGCGGCCGAAGCTTTTGTTTTCAAGATTTGGCGGTTGCCGGCTTTTGCGGCAATCCCTCGTAGGCGGCCACGATGCGCGCCACCAGTTCATGGCGGATGACGTCTTCGGCGGTGAACCTCACCTGTGCGATGCCCTCGACGCCGTCGAGCAGCTTGACGGCTTCGGCAAGTCCCGAGGCCTGTCCGGGCGGCAGGTCGACCTGCGAAGGGTCGCCGGTGATGATCATGCGGCTGTTCTCGCCCAACCGCGTCAGGAACATCTTCATCTGCATCGACGTCGTGTTCTGGGCTTCGTCCAGGATGACGACGGCGTTGGTCAGCGTCCGGCCGCGCATGAACGCCAGCGGCGCGATCTCGATTTCGCCGGCCTGCAGCGCGCGCTCCACGATGCGGGAGTCCATCAGATCGTACAGCGCGTCGTAGATCGGCCTCAAATATGGATCGACCTTTTCGCGCAGATCGCCCGGCAGGAAGCCGAGCCGCTCGCCGGCTTCGACCGCGGGCCGTGACAGGATGATGCGGTCGACTTCCTTGCGTTCGAACAGTTGCGCGGCATGTGCGACCGCCAGCCAGGTCTTGCCGGTGCCGGCGGGGCCGACGCCGAACACCAGTTCGTGACGCTTCAGCGCACGGATGTAGGAATCCTGCGCGGCCGTGCGCGCCCGCACCGGACGTTTGCGCAGGTTGATGGTCTCGAACGTGGGCTTGGCGGTCTTGGCGTCGAATTCGAACAGCGAGCCCTGCGCGATCACGGCGCGGATTGCGCCTTCGACCTCACCTTGCGAGAGATCGTGGCCTTCCAGCGCCTGCGCATAGAGCGTTTCCAGCACGCGCCGCGCGGCATCGCAGCCGTCGCGGGTGCCCGCGATGGTGATGTGGTTGCCGCGCGAGTCGACGACGACGCCGAGCCGCCGCTCGACCAGCGCGAGATTCTGGCCGTAAGGGCCGACCAGCGCAGAAGCCGCGCGGTTGTCGTCGAAGTCGATGACGACCTGGGTCTCGGGCGGAATTTGCATGTCGCGGTCAAATTTGCGGCTGGGAGCAAGCGAGGGTGAATCCGATGCGCTTTTTGGCAAGGGTTCAGGCTCCCATGGTGTTTTGAGAAGAACGATTCAATGGAGACGAATCGATCGCTGGCGACGGGACGGATGGCATCGCGCGCGTGGAGGCGAGTTCGCCGAGCAGGCTGTAGCGCTCCAGACTGTCGATGGTGACCGGCAGCACTTTGCCGATGATGTCGGGTGAGGCGAACACGTGTGCGGGCTGCAGCCAGGCGGTGCGGCCGACGATCTGGCCGGGATTGCGGGCCGCGCGTTCGAACAGCACATCGACAGTGTTGCCAATCATCGCCTTGTTGAAGGCCGATTGCTGGCTGTCGATCAATTCCTGGAGCCGCACCAATCGCTCGTCCATTTCCGCCGCTGACACTGTCTCCCGCATGTCCGCCGCCGGCGTGCCTGGCCGGGGCGAATACTTGAACGAATAGGCCGCAGCGTATCCGATTTGCATGACAAGCGCGAGGGTGGCGGCGAATTCTCCCTCGGTTTCGCCGGGGAAGCCGACGATAAAATCCGATGAAAAAGCAATATCTTGGCGGGCTGCACGAAAACGGTCGATGACGCGGCGGTAATCATCGGCGGTATGCTTGCGGTTCATGGCAGCTAGAATCCGGTCGGAGCCGGACTGCACCGGAAGGTGCACGAAGGGCATCAGGGGGGCGAGGTCGCGGTGGGCCGCGATCAGTGAGTCATCGACGTCGCGGGGATGGCTGGTCGAATAGCGCAGCCGCACGATACCCTCGATTTCGGCGAGCCGATGCAACAGCATGCCGAGCGGCCAGGTTCGTCCGTCCGGACCTTCGCCGTGGTAGGCGTTGACGTTCTGCCCGATCAGCGTGATCTCGCGCACGCCGTTCTCGGCGAGCCGCTTCACGTCATCGATGATCTTCGCCACTGGACGCGATACTTCTGCTCCGCGCGTATAGGGCACCACGCAGAACGTGCAGAACTTGTCGCAACCTTCCTGCACCGTGACGAATGCGGAGATGCCGCGGGCGCGGATCGCATCCGGCCTGGGGTCGGGGAGAAAACCGAACTTGTCCTCGACCGGAAACTCGGTCTCCAGGGCGCGGCCCTCGCTCTTCGCGCGCGCCAACAACTGCGGCAGGTGATGATAGCTCTGCGGGCCGACGACGACGTCGACCGTCGGCGCACGGCGGATGATTTCTTCGCCTTCGGCCTGCGCGACGCAGCCCGCCACCGCAATCCGCATCTCGCGGCCGTTGCGTGCGGCCTCGTCCTTGGCGACGCGCAGCCGCCCGAGTTCGGAGTAGACCTTCTCGGAAGCCTTCTCGCGGATATGGCAGGTGTTGAGGATCACCAGATCGGCATCCTCGGCGCTGGCCGTCTCGACAAAGCCTTCGCCCGCCAGCGTGTCCACCATGCGCTGCGCATCGTAGACGTTCATCTGGCAGCCATAAGACTTGATATGCAGCTTGCGCGGCGGCTTCATGGAACCTTGGGTGCTGGGGTTTTATGACGCCCTAACGGCGCGGGCCTTAGTTATAGGCTAAGGGGCTCGAAATCCAGCGCTATAGCCGTCATTCCGGGGCGCGAAGCGAACCCGGAATCTCGAGATTCCGGGTTCTATGCTTCGCATAGCCCCGGAATGACAAGCGGAGAGGGCTAGCTCGCCCTCGCGACAGCCCCAAACCGCTGAATCAACCCCGGCAATTGCCGCATATCGCCGAACGTCGCGGCCGCCCCCGCGGCGCGCAGGCTGTCACCGTGACCGGGGCGGCAGTGGCTGCCGCCGTGGAAGCCGAGCACGGTCATCCCTGCGGCCCGGCCGCCGGTGATGCCGGGAACGCTGTCCTCGATCACCAGGCATCGTTCCGGCGGGACGTTCATCTGGCGCGCGGCGAACAGAAACAAATCGGGCGCGGGCTTGCCGTTCGTGACCTGCGAGGCCGAGAAGATGTTCGGCGCAAATCGATCGGTGAGGCGGGTGCGGCCGAGGGTAACGCGCATGCGCTGGTGCGATCCGCTCGACGCGACGCAGACCGCCTGGGTGATCGCATCGAGCGCTGCGTGAATATGCGGAATAGCTTCCAGGTCGGCTTCGAACGACCGCAATTGCTCGTCCTGCAATTGCACATGAAAATCGTCGGGCAGGGCGCGGCCTAATTCGGCCTCGACTTCCGAATTGGCCTGGCGCGTCGATCGGCCGAGGAAACGGTCAAAGACCTGCTCCTGCGTGATCGGATAGCCGTGACGGCTGAGCACATCGGCGTGCGAGCGGCACGAAATGACTTCGCTGTCGACCAGCACGCCGTCGCAATCGAAGATGATGAGATCGAAATTCACGCGGGGCTGTTCGCGAAGTTCAGGCTTTGTCTTCGTCGAGCGGAACGCAATACAGTTCCAGGCGGTGATCGACCAGCTTGTAGCCGAGCTTGCGGGCGATCTCGGCCTGCAATTTCTCGATTTCCTCGGAGGTGAACTCGATCACCTTGCCGTCGCGCAGGTTGATCAGGTGGTCGTGGTGGCTGTCGGGCATCTGCTCGTAGCGCGCGCGGCCCTCGCGGAAATCGTGCCGCTCGATGATTCCGGCGTCCTCGAACAGCTTGACCGTGCGGTACACCGTCGAAATCGAGATCTTGTCGTCGACCGCGACGCAGCGCCGGTAGAGTTCCTCGACGTCGGGATGATCGACCGAATCCGCCAGCACGCGCGCGATGACGCGACGCTGCTCGGTCATGCGCATGCCGGTGGCGGCGCAGCGAGCCTCGATGCCGGTATTATTGTGCGCGGATGGGGATTTCAGTGCAGGCATGGTCTCTAAAGCCTTCGGATCTGACGTCGGCCTCTTGTGCCACCGCGGGAATACTACGACAAGTCACGTCGCATCAGAAGCGCGTTCAATTGCTCCCCGCCGGCCTGCTGATAATAGCGTTCCCGGCGGCCAACGACGCCAAATCCGGCCCATTCGTACAGCCGCCGCGCCGGCTGATTGTTTTCTTCGACCTCGAGGAAGATGGTTCGCACGCCGCGGCCGGCGAGATGGCCCAGATGTGTCAGCAACAGGTTGCGCGACAGGCCGCGGCCACGCTGGCTGGCGTCGATGGCGATCGACAGTATTTCGGCCTCGTCGGCGGCCATGCGCGATACCGCAAAGCCTACGATCTTGCGCCCGAGCCTCAAGCGATGAACCAGCGTGTTGCGCTCGCCCAGCATCGCCTCGAATTCGCCTTCGCCCCAGCCGCGGTGAAACGACGCGCCATGCAGTTGCGCCAGCCGCGCCGCGTCACGCAGGCTGGCTGGTTCGACCACGGCTGTGCCGCCGCTCCACCAGTCGGAAAACCATGCCATCATGACGGGAATGGCTGCGTGGCGCTGAGCAGCGGATCTTTAGGCGGCTTGGCGTCGGGCGCGCGCAGGTAGTACGGCCGGGCCGGCGCGGTGTCGGGATCGACGGCTGCACCCAGCCACGCGACCCAGGCGATGTCTGGTGCGGGCAGGTTGACGACGCTGACCGGCCGCAGCGCATCGGACGGCCAGCGGCCGGCAAGAATTTCTGCGGCGTTGCCGACCAGATGCGGGGCGCCGAAGCGCGCCGCATCGAGCGCCTCCTCGATCGGTGCAACTTTCGGCTTGATCAATGGGCTTCCGTCGCCTGCCAGCACCTGGAAATAGACCTGATCATGCCGGGCATCGATCGCGGATATCACCGGGTGCTCGCTGTGCTCGCCGATGATGGGCGCGGCAAAGGCACTCAGCGTGGTGACGCCGACGACCGGCTTGCCGGCGGCCAGCGCGATGCCGCGCGCCGCCGATAGGCCCACCCGCAACCCGGTAAAGCTGCCGGGACCGGCGGTCGCCACGATGCGCCCGAGTTCTGCGAATGCAACGCCCGATGCTTTCATCACGCGCGCGATCAGCGGCATCAGCGCTTCGGCATGGCCGCGCTTCATCGACTGCGATTCCTGCGCGATGACGTCGCTTGCGGAAGTGTCGAGAACGGCAGCGGCGCAGGCGTCGAGCGCCGTATCGATAGCGAGGATCAGCATGGCGCCAACGTAGAGGTTTTTCGGCGCCGGTTGAATGCGTCGACGGGCTATTTTCGGCGTTTCATCCATCGCGAAGCAACGGCGCCGTCGTTCTACTTTCGGTGGCTCTACCTCTGGGGACACTTGCAGGAATGCTCGCGCCCCATTTTCGAAGCATGTTCCTCATCATACAACTTCTGCGATGCTAAGTCATTGAAATTATGGACAATTAGGGCTTTCTTTACCAACCGGTGAGAGCCTGCAGTCGGGAATTTCGGGTCAATGGGGATCCGGACGGTGCAGCTTCGGCATATCGAGCCTCGTCCCGTCCCGATATTTGAGAGGGTTTTTTATGCCTTTGTGGAAAAGCAATTCGGCAGCGCGCGATGCAATGGCGCAGTCGGCCGCGATCAACAGGTCGCAGGCGGTGATCGAATTCAAGATGGACGGCACGATCATTACCGCCAACCAGAACTTTCTCGATGCGATGGGTTACGGTCTCGACGAAATCCAGGGCAAGCATCACCAGATGTTCGCGCCGCCGGAATTGCGCGGCAGCGAGGCGTACAAGGCGTTCTGGGCCAGCCTCAACCGCGGCGAATTTCAGGCCGGCGAATACAAGCGCGTCGGCAAGGGCGGTCGCGAAGTCTGGATCCAGGCGTCGTACAACCCGGTCATGGACAATGCCGGCAAGCCGGTGAAAGTGATCAAGTTCGCCACCGACATCACGGAGAAGAAGATCCGCGGCATGGAGGATGCCGGCAAGATTGCCGCCATCGGCCGCGCGCAGGCCGTGATCGAGTTCAATCTCGACGGCTCCATCATCACCGCCAACGAGAATTTCCTCGCCACGGTGGGCTACCGGCTGGACGAAATCCAGGGCAAGCACCACCAGATCTTCGTCTCGCCCGCCGAGCGCGACAGCGCGGCCTATCGGGAATTCTGGGCCAAGCTCGGCCGCGGTGAATATGAGGCGGCCGAGTACAAGCGGTTCGGCAAGGGCGGCAAGGAAGTGTGGATCCTTGCTTCCTACAATCCGATCCTCGACGAAGCCGGCAAGCCGTTCAAGGTGGTGAAATTCGCCTCCGACATTACCGCGGACAAGTTGAAGACGGCCAATTACGCCGGGCAGATCGAGGCGATCGGCAAGTCGCAGGCGGTGATCGAGTTCGGCATGGACGGCAATGTGCTGACAGCCAACGCAAATTTCCTCGGCGCGCTCGGCTATTCGCTCGCCGAAATCCAGGGCAAGCATCACAGCATGTTCGTGCCGTCGGACCAGCGCGACGGCGAATCCTATCGCGCGTTCTGGGCAGCCCTTAACCGGGGCGAATTCCAGTCGGGCGAATTTGAGCGCGTCGGCAAGGGCGGCAAGCAGGTCTGGATCCAGGCCTCCTACAACCCGATCCGCGATCTCAACGGCAAGCCGTTCAAGGTGGTGAAATACGCCTCCGATACCACGGCGCAGGTGCTGGCGCGGATGCGGAGCGAAAAGGTCCGCGGCATGATGGAGTCGGTCGCAGCCGGTGCCGAGGAACTGAACGCCTCGGTCCGCGAAATTTCCGCCGCGATGTCGAAATCCCGCGACACGGCGCTGACCGCGGTCGAGCAGGTCGAGTCCGCCGATCAGCAGGCGCAGCGTCTGTCGGAGGCGGCGGAGTCGATGAGCAGCATCGTCCAGTTGATCGGCGACATCACCGGCCAGATCAACCTGCTGGCGCTGAACGCCACGATCGAATCGGCGCGCGCCGGCGAGGCGGGCCGCGGCTTTGCCGTGGTGGCCTCCGAGGTCAAGAACCTCGCCAACCAGGCCAAGCAGGCGACCGACAAGATCGAGCAGGAGATCGGCAACCTCAACGGCATTTCCGGCGACGTGGTCGGGGCGCTCGGCTCTATCAAGAAGGCGATCCAGGAAGTCAGCGAATACGTGACGTCGACTGCGGCTGCGGTCGAGGAGCAGAGCACGGTGACGAGCGAGATGTCGAACGGCATGCAACAGGCGGCTGCCGAAGCAGCCAGCCTTGGGGTGGCGGCGTAGTTTGAGATGTCATTCCGGGATGGTGCGTAAGCACCAGACCCGGAATCTCGAGATTCCGGGTTCGATGCTTTCGCATCGCCCCGGAATGACGGGGACGTTACATCGGCCGGACTTCGACCACGTCGGGCACGAAATGCTTCAGCAGGTTCTGGATGCCGTGCTGCAGCGTCGCGGTCGATGACGGGCAGCCGGCGCAGGCGCCCTTCATGTTGAGATAGACCACGCCGTCCTTGAAGCCGCGGAAGGTAATGTCGCCGCCGTCATTGGCAACGGCCGGCCGCACCCGCGTCTCGATCAGGTCCTTGATGGTCGCGACCGTGTCGGCATCTTCCTCGTTGAAGAACTCGTCTTCCTCGTCAGCCGCCTCGTCGTTGCCGGCCGTGCCGTCCGCCAAAAGCGGTGCGCCGGACATGTAGTGTTCCATGATGGCGCCGAGGATCGCGGGCTTGAGGTGCTGCCAGTCGCCGTCCGCCTTGGTCACGGTGACGAAATCGTAGCCGTAGAACACGCTGGATACGCCGGGCACGCCGAACAGCCGTTCGGCCAGCGGTGAGCGGGTAGCTGCTTCGCGGTTGGCGAATTCCATCGTGCCGGTATCGAGCACGGTGCGGCCCGGAATGAATTTCAGCGTGGCGGGATTGGGCGTGGCTTCAGTCTGGATGAACATGTGTTTTTCTCCGGCGTCGCCGGTTCAAGGCCGGCGCGTGGGGTTCCCTTAGCAGATGGCGACCGCGGACGCACGATCAAGTGCTGCAAACCTGCAATTCTGCAGGCTCATCAACTATTAAGACAGCCCGTCGATGGCGGCATCGCTGAGATCGCCGGGAACGATGACGACCGGGATCGGGAAGGAACCGGCTACCTGCGCCATCATGCTGACCAGCGGGCCGGGGCCTTCGGGGCCCGGATTGGCTGCCAGCACCAGCATCGAGATGTCGACGTCCTTGTCGATCACGTCGATAATCTGCGCGATCGGTTCGCCCTCGCGGATGACGCGTTCCGGCGTGATCGCGGCGATGCCGTTGGCGCGGCCCGAGGCGCGATCGAGCGCCTCATTGGCGGCGTCCTCGGCCTCGGCGCGCATGATGTCAGCGACACCAAGCCATTGCTGGTTCTGGTCCTCGATCTCGATGATGCGCAGCATCACCACGCCGCCGCCGACACGGATCGACCAGCGGCTGGCGTAATACACCGCGCGGTCCCATTCCGCGGTGTCGTCAACAATGACAAGGCATTTTGGCTTGTGACCCGTTTCGTAGCTTCGTCGCTGGGTGGTCATGCATGTCCCGGTGCTGCGCCAAACCGACGCATGGTGCCACGGCGCAGCCGCTTCCGACAAGCGGCGTTGCGGCTGCGAAGTTGCGATGGAACTAGCGCTTTCGGATGAAGCCGACGATATCCTTGGCCTTGTTCATGGTTTCATCGGCGATCGCCTGCGCGCGGTTGGCGCCGTCGACCAGGATCGCATCGACGTGGCCGGGGTCGGCAACCAGCCGCTTCATCTCGGAAGCGATCGGCGCGAGTTTCGCCACGCAGAGTTCCACCAGCGCGTTCTTGAACCCCGAGAACTGTCCGCCGCCGAATTCGCGCAGCACGTCGGCCTTGCTGCGCTCGGACAGCGCCGCGTAGATGCCGACGAGGTTGTCAGCTTCAGGCCGGTTCTCCAGACCCTTTTCCTCCGACGGCAACGGTTCCGGATCGGTCTTCGCCTTGCGGACTTTCTGCGCGATGGTATCCGCATCGTCGGTCAGGTTGATCCGCGAATTGTCCGAGGCGTCCGACTTCGACATCTTCTTGGTGCCGTCGCGCAAGCTCATCACCCGCGTCGCAGGCCCGGTGATCAGCGGCTCCGGCTGCGGGAAGAACAGACCGTCGTTGAAGCCCTGGGCGCGGATCGAGTCGGCAAAGTCGTTGTTGAATTTCTGCGCGATGTCGCGCGACAGTTCGAGGTGTTGCTTCTGGTCCTCGCCCACAGGCACATGGGTGGCGCGATACAGCAGAATGTCGGCCGCCATCAGCACGGGGTAATCGTAAAGCCCCACCGACGCGTTCTCGCGATCCTTGCCGGCCTTTTCCTTGAACTGCGTCATGCGGCTGAGCCAGCCGACGCGCGCGACGCAGTTGAAGATCCAGGCGAGCTCGGCATGTCCCGAGACCTGGCTCTGGTTGAACACGATGTGCTTATTCGGATCGATGCCGGCGGCGATGAAGGCGGCGGTGACCTCGCGGGTGTTGCGTGCGAGCTCCGCCGGGCCGCCCCAGACGTCGACGCCTTGCGTGATCGCGTGCATGTCGACGACGCAATAGATGCAGTCATGGGTCTGCTGCATCTTCACGAAGTTGACGATCGCGCCAAGGTAGTTGCCGAGGTGCAGATTGCCCGTCGGCTGGACGCCCGAAAATACTTTTTCGACAAAAGCCATAGTCAGCTTCCTGAGGATGCCTGTTTCGGGCCGTCGTTTGCCATGCAGGGGCTGTCAGCGCAAGTCAGCGGGCCTGTCTTGCCCTGACGGCGTTAACCGCGTCGCGCCAGCCGGCGACGCCGAAAAGCTGCAGAAGCAGGGCGTAAGACGCGATTCCCGCAGATATCACCGCCAGCAGCAGGACGGCCTGCACCAGCCCGTGCGCGCCCGAGGCGAGGGCGGGCAAGAACCTTGTCGCAATCCATAGCAACGCGCCCATCGCGAGCGCCGCCACGACGATCCGCGGCAGCCGCCGCCTGGCTTCTGCATCGATCGAAAATCCAAACGTCTCCGCGCCGCGGCGGACCAGGCCGAGCGCGATGCTCCACGCGCCGAGCGCAATCGCAGCGGCAATGCCGTCGGCGCCGTACCAGTGGCCGAGCAGGAAGGCGGCGGCGATCGCCAGCACGACGCCCTTCAGCGTCGCCAGCAGCGGCGTCACCGTATCCTCGCGCGCGAAAAATGCCGGCGACAGCGCCTTCACCAGTACATGCGCGGGGAGCGCCAGCGTCAGCCACATCAGCGCGCGGGCGGTGGCTGCGGTGTCTGCTGCGGTAAAGGCGCCATGCTCGAACAGCAGCCGCACGATCGCCTCGCTCAGCACCATCAGCCCGAGCGTCGCCGGCAGCGCCAGCCCGACCGCGAGTTCGAGCCCGCGCGATTCCGCATGCGCGACGGCTTTGTGGTCTCCGCCGCGCACCGCGCGCGTTAACTCCGGGATCAGCACCGTGCCCATGGCAACGCCGACGATGCCGAGCGGCAGTTCGATCAGGCGATTGGCGAAATAGAGCCACGACACCGCCGAGGGCGACGACGACGCGATGATCGCACCGGCGACCATCAACAATTGCGGCGCGCTCGACGCCATCATGCCGGGTGCGGCCTTGGCGAGAAAGCCGCGGATCTCCTTGTCGAACGAAATCCGCAGCGGCGTGGCAAGACCGCCGCCACGGCGCAGCACCAGCACGGAGAGCTGCAGCAATCCGGCGACGCCGACGGTCGCCGCGATGATCTGCGCGGCACGGGCAGCATCTTGCGGAAACATCAACAGCGCCGCCATGACCGCGATCAGCGCGATGTTGAACAGCAGCGGCGAGAACGCCGTCAGCGCAAACCGGCCTTGCGCATTCAAAAGCGCCATCATGACCGTCACCGGTCCGGCAAAGGCGAGATACGGCAGCATCAGCCGCGCATTGTCAGTGGCAAGCTGCAGCGCCTCGCGGCCGGCAAACCCCGGCGCCAGCACCATGATCACCAGCGGCATCGCCAGCGCCAGCAGCGCGGTGGCAGCGATCAGCGCCGCGGTGACTGTGCCGAGCACGCGGCCGGCAAACGCCGCAGCCGCGACCGCGCCGCTACTTTCCCGCACCCGCAGCCAGGCCGGCACCAGCGCCGCGTTCAGCCCGCCCTCGGTCAAGAGCCGCCGCACCACGTTGACGAGCTGAAACGCCGCCAGGAACGCATCGGCGACCGCACCCGCACCCAGCAGCGCCGCGACCAGCGAATCGCGCGCGAACCCGAGCAGCCGCGAGGCCAGCGTTCCCGAGGATACCGTGAGAAAGGAGCGGATCATTTGCATTCTATAGCAGCCGCTTCCCTTGCTGGCGCTGGGCCGATCTGGTAGGCCGCAGCCTTTCCCACAACGCCGTAAACAGGACGCAATCGATGACATCAGCAAAATACGACGTGCTCGGGATCGGCAACGCGATTTTCGACGTGCTGGTGCAGACCGACGAGGGCTTTCTGGTCCGCCACGGCATGACCAAGGGCGGCATGGCGCTGATCGATGAGGCCCGCGCCGCCGCGATCTACGGCGACATGGGCCCGGCGACCGAGATGAGCGGCGGCTCCGGCGCCAACACCATCGTCGGCCTCGCCGGCTTCGGCGCGCGGGCCGCCTTCATCGGCAAGGTCAAGAACGACCAGATCGGCGGTCTCTACACCCACGACATCCGCGCCGCCGGCGTAGCGTTCGAGACGAGGGCGGCCGAAGCCGGCCCCGCCACCGGCTGCTCCTACATCCTGGTAACGCCGGACGGCGAGCGCACCATGAACACCTATCTCGGCGCCGCGCAGGATCTCTCGCCCGCAGACATCGACGAAGCGCAGATCGCGGCATCAAGCATCGTCTATCTCGAAGGCTATCTCTGGGACCCGAAGAACGCCAAGGAAGCCTTCGTCAAGGCCGCAAAGATCGCGCACGGCGCCGGCCGCCAGGTGGCGCTGACGCTGTCGGATTCGTTCTGCGTCGATCGCTACCGCGACGAGTTTCTCGACCTGATGCGCAAGGGCACCGTCGACCTCGTCTTCGCCAACGAGGCCGAACTGCACGCGCTGTACCAGACCTCGGATTTCGACGGCGCGCTGAAGCAGCTGTGCAGCGATACGAAACTCGGCGTGGTGACACGCAGCGAAAAGGGCTGCGTGGTCGCTGCGAAGGACGGCGTTACCTCGGCGCCCGCGTTCCCGATCCAGAAGCTGGTCGACACCACAGGTGCAGGCGACCTGTTCGCCGCCGGCTTCCTGTTCGGCCTCGTCCGCAACGCAAGCCATGAGATGTGCGGCCGGCTCGGCGCGCTGGCGGCTGCCGAAGTGATCCAGCACATCGGCGCACGGCCGCAGGTGTCGCTGAAGGATCTGGCGGGGCAGAACGGGTTGGCGGTTTAAGGCCGCGCTCTCTCCACTCGTCATGGCTGGGCTTGCCCCGGCCATCCACGTCCCAAAATCCTCAGCACTGATTTGCCCGACGGCGCAAATCAAAACCCGCTCCTCCCGCGAAAATAATCCGCTTCGCGATTACCCCAAATCACCCTTAAAATTAGGGCCATCCCGTCCCACTCAAGAGGGGCGTTTCGCGAATCGTCACTGAACGCGGGGCGGGGTGCGGTGGACGCGGCAGCGTCGGGCGCGCAAACGTCGTCGCAGGGCGGGCTCGCATGAGCCTGTGAGCGAACGGACGGCACGCAGACGACAGATGCTGAAGCGTACGGCCAAGTCGTGTGGTCCTGGCACCCGTGGCTGGTGTCACGTCTCGCGGAGGATGCGCCGGCCCGACCGGGTTCGGCCGTCCGTCATCCGCAGACAACGGTGGCTAAAGGAATTCGCACACCGGGGAGATCACGAAGTACGCCGTCAAACCATTGCGCAGGGAAGGCCGGATGCTCTCCGCTGAACCTGTATGCTCGTGTGCGCGTTTTTTTGCGCATATTGCACACGAGACCGCGGGTGCAGCGCGCACCCGGCCTTCCCCGCGCCCTCTGTTCTCTCGGGCGTGAAAGATCAGGCAAAGCTCGGGCGGAATGCGCCGCGAGATCGCTGACGCATACCCGGTTGTCATCGTCCGCGAAGGCGGACGATCCAGTATTCCAGAGACGTTCATGATTGAACCGACACGCCACGGCGTACTGGATGCCCCGCCTTCGCGGGGCATGACAGTTCGGCGCGGTGTGACGATCGTGGGTGGGGTGAGGGCTTGCGATACGAGGAAGCGACGCTCTCCCGCCTCACGCCGTTTTCGCCGCCTTCAGCCCCAGCTTCGCTTCCACCGTTTCCCGCATCAGGAACTTCTGGATCTTTCCCGTCACCGTCATCGGAAACTCGTCGACGAACTCGACGTAACGGGGAATCTTGTTGTGGGCGATCTGGCCGTGGCAGAAGGCGCGGACGTCGTCGGCGGTCAGCGTTTCGCCGGGGCGGGTGCGGATCCAGGCGCAGAGTTCTTCGCCGTAGCGGTCGTCCGCGACGCCGAAGATCTGCACGTCCTGGATCTTGGGATGGCGATAGAGGAATTCCTCGATCTCCCTGGGATAAAGGTTCTCGCCGCCGCGGATCACCATGTCCTTGATGCGGCCGACGATGTTGCAATAGCCTTGCGTGTCGATGATGGCGATGTCGCCGGTGTGCATCCAGCCGTGCGCATCGAGCACGTCGGCGGTCTTCTCCGCCTCGTCCCAATAGCCCAGCATGACGCTGTAGCCGCGGGTGCAGAGTTCGCCGCGCTGGCCGCGCGGCACCACGCGGCCCTCGAGATCGACGACCTTGACCTCGACATGCGGATGGATGCGCCCGACGGTGGAGACGCGCCGCTCCAGCGGATCATCCGTGGCGCTCTGGAAACTCACCGGCGAGGTTTCGGTCATGCCATACGCGATGGTGACCTCGCCCATGTTCATCTCGTTGTTGACGCGCTTCATCACCTCGACCGGGCAGGGCGCGCCGGCCATGATGCCGGTGCGCAGCGATTTCAGGTCGAAGCGCGCAAACTCGGGATGATCGAGTTCGGCGATGAACATCGTCGGCACGCCGTAGAGCGCAGTGCATTTCTCGCGCTCGATGGTCTGCAGCGTCGCCAGCGGATCAAAACCCTCGCCGGGATAGACCATGGTGGCGCCGAGCGTGACGGAGGCGAGGTTGCCCATCACCATGCCGAAGCAGTGATACAGCGGCACGGGAATGCAGATGCGGTCCTGCTCGGTCAGCCGCATCGCGCGGCCAACGAAATAGCCGTTGTTGAGGATGTTGTGATGCGTCAGCGTCACGCCCTTCGGCGATCCCGTGGTGCCGCTGGTGAATTGTATGTTCACCGCATCGTCGAACTGCAGCAGCTTGCCAAGCTCGGCAAGCTGCTCGCGGTGCGGCGCGCCGCCCATCTGCGACACGTCCTCGAAGGCGATGGTGCCGGGCGCTTTGGGACCGCCGATCTGGATCACCGCGCGAAGCTGCGGCAGCCGCGACGACTGCAACGCGCCCGCTTTCGATGCCGCAAGCTCCGGCAGCAGCGTGTTCAGCATCTCCATGTAGTTGGAGGTCTTGAACGCGGTCGCGGTGACGATCGTCGCGCAGCCGACCTTTGCCAGCGCGAACTCGAGCTCGCTCAGGCGGTAGGCCGGATTGATGGTGACGAGAATGAGTCCCGCTTTTGCGGCGGCGAATTGCGTCAGCGTCCACTCGGGCCGATTCAGCGACCACACCCCGATCCGCGCGCCGCGTTCGAGGCCAAGCGCAAGAAACCCTGCCGCCAGCGCGTCGACGCGCGCGGCAAATTCCTTCCACGTCCAGCGGACGTCATGACTCGGCGAAACCAGCGCCTCGCGATTGGCCCATTGTTGCGCGGCCCGATCGAGGCAGCGTCCGATCGTGTCTCCCAGCAGCGGCGCATCGGAAATGCCGCAGACGTAGCTGTCGATGGTGTCGGTCACGATGGTTGCTCCTGGCGTCAAGAACGCATGCTATGGAATCGCTGCGCTATATCAGCGTCGTCATTGCGAGGGGCGCAAGCGACGAAGCAATCCATTCTTCCTTCCTGTGGCACGATGGATTGCTTCGCTTCGCTCGCAATGACGGTATCTAACAATTGCTATTTACGCCGCCTTCTGCCCCGCATCGAGCCCGGCATAAATTCCGCGCTCGAAGCCGGCAAAGGTTTCCAGCGCCTTGGCGTCGGCGAACGGCAACAGCTGCATCAGGATCACGCCGCTCACATTGCGTGCCGGGTCGATCCAGAAATAGGTGTTGGCGAGGCCTGCCCAGGCGAGACTGCCGGCGCTGCGGCCTTCCGGCGTCTTGGCGGTGTTGATCATGAAGCTGAGCCCCCACTTCTTGACGATGTCGGGATAGAGATCGACGTCGTTGGTGTAGGGGGGCAGCGCGGTTGGCATCTTGCCCATGGTGAGGTCGCCGATGTTGTTCCGGCCCATCTGCTCCACCGTTTCCGGCTTCAGCAACTGGTTGCCGTTGCCGCGGCCCTTGTTGAGGATCATCTGGGTGAACTTGATGTAGTCGGCCGCGGTGCCGTAAAGGCCGCCGCCGCCCATGTGGAATTCCGGCGCCTGTTCGAGTTCGAACGGCATCGGCGCCAGCGCGCCATCCGGCCCGCGCGCATGCATGCCGACCAGCCGCTTCCGCATCGCATCCGTGATCTTGAAGCCGGTGTCGTTCATGCCGAGCGGGTCGAACATGTTCTCGCGCAGGTACACATCGAGCTTCTTGCCGCTGGCGGCTTCCACCGCCTTGCCGACGAAATCGATATTGGTGCCGTATTCCCAGCGCGTGCCGGGATCGGTCATGATCGGCGTCTTCAGCGCGGCGTTCAGGCAGGTGATGATGCCGGGCGTGGCGGTCTTCTCGAGGTATTTCCCGACGTCGCCGTTCCACATGTCGTAGGCAAAGCCGGCGGTATGCGTCATCAGCTGGCGCAGCGTGATCGGCTTCTTCGCAGCGCGCAGTTTCGGCTCGCCACTGGCGTCAAAGCCTTCCAGCACCTGCGGAGAGGCGAGGTCGGGCAACAGCTTGCCGATTGGCTCGTCCAGCGACAGCTTGCCTTGTTCCACGAGCTGCATGCCGGCGGCCGTGGTGATCGCCTTGGTCATGGAGGCGATCCAGAACACGCTGTCCGGTGTCATGGCGTCGTCCTTGCCAAGGTCGCGCTTGCCGGCCGCGCCCTGGTAGATCACGTCGTTCCCGGTCGCCGCCATCGCGACCACGCCTGGAATCTCCTTGGCATCGCTCTTCTGACGCAGAATCTGATCGATCTGGGCTTTGCTTTGCATGGGTCACACCTCCCGCTGTTTTTTATGGAAGTGGTGCGATCTTCCTCCCGTCGTCGCGATCCCGCAAGCGTTCGGGAACTGGCCGCCGACAATGTCGCAGTCTCGTGAAGGGGTAACCGGTGCGGGACACCAAACTGCAACACCTGGCGGCAATCCGCAGTGGAAGAGGCCGTATCGCCGTGACCGGCTTAACCATCCACGATATCGTGATTTCGCCACGATTCCCGGAACCGTATTTTCTCAGTAATGCGTTCTGATTCCAGCAGAAACGTTGCTCGTAGGCTGGACCCATTAACCAGAAATAGCCGCATTTCAACGCTTGCGAGGCCTGACACGATGATTTCGACCTGGAGTGAATGGAAGCGATATCCCCGCCCCGGACGTGGCGAAAACATCGAAGCGCCGATTACCCCCGGGATCTACGAAGTCCGCGTCGCCGGGACCGGTGCGCTGTATTCCTTCGAAGCGGTCGACAACGTCGTCCAGGCGCTCGCGCAACTTTCCGTCGGTTCCAAATCATGGTTCAGCCGGCGCGAGCCGAAACTGCCCGACCTCGAATACCGCACCTGCGCCACCTCCTCGAAGGCCGACGCCAAGGCCGCCGCGCAACGCATGATCGGCCGCCGCGAGACGTATATGAGCGGCGCGGCTTGATCCACGCGCCGTCATTCCGGGGCGCGAAGCGAGCCCGGAATCTCGAGATTCCCCGGTGCGCAATTGCGCACCTGAGGTCTGGTCCTTCGGACCATCCCGGAATGACAGTGCCCCCATCGACCTCAACTTAGCTTGAAGCAGGGCTGCATCGGCGGCCGGTGCATCGCCGCCGATATCGGCCTATACTCCCCGGAACCTTCCAGAAAATCCCGAGGAGCAACGCCATGAACCCGCCCGTCGCACGCGCACAAGCCTCCCAGCCATCCCTGCACGACCGTCTGAAGGACCCCTCGCTGCTGCGGGACCGCTGTTACATCGATGGCGCCTGGGTCGGCACGCCAGCCAACCCCGTCACCAATCCGGTCAACGGCGTCGAACTGGCGAAAGTGCCGAAGCTCGGCACCGCGGAAGCGACGCAGGCGGTGGAAGCCGCCGAGCGCGCGTTCCCGGCCTGGGCAAAGCTCACGGCCAAGCAGCGCTCCAACATCCTGCGCAAGTGGTTCGACCTGATCATCGCCAACCGCGAAGACCTCGCGCTGATCCTGACGTCGGAGCAGGGCAAGCCGCTGGCCGAAGCGCTCGGCGAGGTCGATATCGGCGGCGCCTATGTCGAGTTCTTCGCCGAGGAAGCCCGCCGTGTCTATGGCGAAACCATTCCAACGCAGCGGCCGGATGCGCGGCTGCTCGCGATCAAGCAGCCGATCGGCGTCTGTGGCGCCATCACGCCGTGGAATTTCCCGTGCTCGATGATCACCCGAAAAGTCTCGCCGGCGCTGGCCGCGGGCTGCACGGTGGTGCTCAAGCCCGCCAACGAAACGCCGCTGACCGCGTTGGCGCTGGTCGCGCTCGCCGAAAAGGCCGGCGTGCCGAAAGGCGTGTTCAACATCCTCACCGGCAATTCGTCGGCCATCGGCAAGGTGCTGTGCGAACATCCGGCGGTGCGCTTCGTCGGCTTCACCGGATCGACCGAAGTCGGCAAGATCCTCTATCAGCAGGCCGCCGTGGGCGTGAAGAAGCTCGGCCTCGAGCTCGGCGGCAACGCGCCGTTCGTGGTGTTTGACGACGCCGACATCGACGCGGCGGTTGAGGGCGCGATCGTCTCGAAGTACCGCAACATGGGCCAGACCTGCGTCTGCGCCAACCGCCTCTACGCCCAGGACAAGATCTACGATCAGTTCGTCGAAAAACTGTCGAAGAAAGTCGCTGCAATGAAGATCGGCGACGGCACCGAGCAGGGCGTGGTGCAGGGGCCGCTGATCAACATGGAGGCGGTCGACAAGGTCGAGAAGCACATTGCGGACGCGGTCAAGGGCGGCGCGAAGATCGTCACCGGCGGCAAGCGCCATGCGCTCGGCGGCAGCTTCTTCGAGCCGACGGTGCTGGCGAACGTCAAGCCGGACGCGCTGGTCGCGCATGAGGAAACCTTCGGTCCGCTGGCGCCGGTGTTCCGTTTCAAGGACGAGGCCGACGTGATCGCGATGTGCAACAACTCGCCGTTCGGCCTCGCGTCGTACTTCTATTCACGCGACCTCGGTCGCGTCTGGCGCGTCGCTGAAGCGCTGGAGTCCGGCATGGTCGGCGTCAACACCGGACTGATCACCACCGAAGTGGCCCCCTTCGGCGGCGTCAAGGAAAGCGGCCTCGGCCGCGAAGGCTCGCATCACGGCATGGAAGAGTATGTCGAGATCAAATACGTGATGATGGCGGGCGTATAGCCAGACATGATCTGTCGTCCCTGCGAAATGCGGGGGCGACAGCTTATGTCAACGCAATCGCGCGGTCAGATCTTGAGTTCGCTTCCCGTCACCCGCCGATACGCTTCGAGGTAGCGCTTGCTGGTGGCATCCACCACGCTGTCGGGCAGCGGCGGGGGCGGGGCGTCGCCGTTCCAGCGGCCGGCGCGGCGTTCGCTGTCGAGATAGTCGCGCAGCGGCTGCTTGTCGAAGCTCGGCTGACCCTGGCCCGGTTTGTAGACGTCGACCGCCCAGAACCGTGAGCTATCGGGCGTCATCACCTCGTCGATCAGGATGATGCGA
Organism: Pseudomonadota bacterium; assembly: GCA_023387735.1. Lineage (GTDB taxonomy): Bacteria > Pseudomonadota > Alphaproteobacteria > Rhizobiales > Xanthobacteraceae > Bradyrhizobium. Next base: position 51,669 of record JAEWHP010000002.1, read on the forward strand.
CCATCCTTGTCGCGGCCGAACTCGAACTTGGTATCGGCGATGATGATGCCCTGCTTGCGGGCGGTCTTCTCGCCGAACTCATAGACCGTTCGCGCCATGCTCTCGAGTTTTGCGGCGACATCGTCGCCAAGGATCTCGCGCACCCGTGCGACGGTGATGTTCTCGTCATGGCCGGTCTCGGCCTTGGTCGCGGGGCTGAAGATCGGCTGTTCGAGTTTCTCGCTTTCGACCAGACCGGCCTTCAGTTTCTCGCCGGCCAGCGTGCCGGATGCGGCGTATTCCTTCCAGGCCGAGCCCGAGATGTAGCCGCGGATCACGCACTCGACCGGAAACACGGTGGTGCGCTTGCACAGCATCGCGCGCCCAACGATGTCGGCACGGTGGTTCTTCAGTTCCGGCACCGCGCGGATGATTTCATCCGCATCGGCGCTGATCATGTGGTGCGGTACCACGCCTTCGAGCTGGCGGAACCACCAGGCGCTGATTTGCGTCAGCACCGCGCCCTTCATCGGAATGGTCTCGGCCATCACTACGTCGAACGCGCTGATGCGATCGGTGGTGAGAAGCAGCACGCGGTCGTCGCCGACGGCATAGATATCGCGCACCTTGCCGCGGCCGATCCGTGGCAGAGGCAGGTCGCTGGCGAGCATCGCGTTCATTCGGTCAGGCCTTCGAAGCGGCGTGCCGGCGCAGGCGCCAGCACGCAAATGGGAAAGCGGAGCAATAGCTCACTCCGGCAGCGGAATGAACTCGTGTTCCTGCGGAACGGCGGCGAAACGGCCGGTTTTCCAGTCCTGTTTGGCCTGTTCGATCCGCTCCTTGCTGGAGGAAACGAAATTCCACCAGATATGGCGCGGGCCTTCCAGCGCGTCGCCGCCGAGGAACATCATCCGCGTCGGCCTGACGGCCTTGACGGTGATGCGATCGCCCGGCCGGAAGATCAGCAGGCTCGGCCCCTCATGGCGTTCGTTGGCGATCTCGACTTCGCCGTCGACCAGATAGATCGCGCGCTCCTCATGATCGGGGTCGAGCGGCACGCTGGTGCCGGCCTGCGCTGTCACCTCCGTGTAGAACCAGGGCGACACCATCGAGACCGGCGATTTCACGCCGAAGGCGCTGCCTGCGATGATGCGCGCGGTGAAGCCGGTATCGCTGACCGTCGGCAGGCTTTCTGCGGCGTAGTGCTGGAACGACGGCGCGATTTCCTCCGATCCGGCCGGGAGCGCGATCCAGCTTTGCAGACCCAGCATCTTCTGTCCGTCGCGACGCTGCACGTCGGGGGTGCGCTCGGAATGCGCGATGCCGCGGCCGGCGGTCATCAGGTTCATGGCGCCGGGCTGGATCTCCTGGATGTTGCCCTCGCTGTCGCGGTGCATGATCGAGCCGTCGAACAGATAGGTGACGGTTGCGAGCCCGATATGCGGGTGCGGCCGCACGTCCATTCCCTTGCCGGCGATGAACTGAACGGGGCCGAAATGATCGAAGAAGATGAACGGCCCGACCATCTGCCGCTTGCCATGCGGCAGCGCGCGCCGCACCGCAAAGCCGTCGCCGAGATCGCGGGTGCGCGGCACGATGACGAGATCGAGCGCGTCGCAGGTCTTGGGGTCGCCAAGCACGGGATCGTTGGAAGGTTGCCAGCTCATCGGGACTCCTTGAAGTTTTGTGCGATCATAGCAGATTGTCGCATGAAGTCGTCATGCCGGGCTCGCCCCGGGCATCCACGTCTTTCTCGCGGCAATGAGGCAAGACGTGGCTGGCCGGGTCAAGCCCGGCCATGACGCGAAATGAAAACGTGATCGAGGAACCGATGATCCCTTCGCTCAAGCCCGGCGTAAAGCTCCTGACGGTCGATGGTCCCACGATCGAGACCGGGCGTTTGATCCTGCGGCCTTGGCGCAGCGGCGACATTGCCGCGAATACGGCGATGCTGTCCGATCCCGGTACCGCGCGCTTCATCACGCCGGACGGTGTTGCGATCACCACCGAGATCGGCGGCTGGCGCAACGCCGCCGTGATATCGGGCCATTGGGCGCTGTACGGTTTCGGCATGTTCGCCGTCGAGGAAAAGTCGAGCGGCCGGTATATCGGCCGCGTCGGGCCGTGGTGCCCGCCTGGGTGGCCGGGCTTTGAGGTCGGCTGGGGCATCGCCCGCGAATGTCGCGGCAAGGGCTATGCGGTGGAAGCGGCGCGGGCGTCGATCGACTGGGTGTTTGCGACCTTCGAGATCGAGGAGATCATCCATTGCATCGAATCCGTCAACGCGCCGTCGCAGGGCGTCGCGCGGCGGTTGGGCGCGAGGAGGGAAGGCGAGGTCGATCTGTCCGGCAAGATCAACGAGCGCTGGGTGACCTCGCGGCGAGCATGGGCGGGCCAAAATTGAACGGGGCGTCGATCTGAACTAAATTCGGCTGAGCTTTCCCTGCGCGGACTGGACCGTTTGATGCTGCTATCCACCCTCGACATCGCGTTGCGCGGCGCTACCGTTGCGCTGCTGCTGGTGCTGGCGGCGTCGCTGTTGCGCGGCTTCGGAACGGTGCTCGCGGGACGGCTCGCCGCGGCCTTTGCGTTGGGGTCGGCCGCGCACGCCGTGACCTATTCGATCGGTGCGACGTCGCCGGTTTCGATCGCGCATGCGCCGCTTATCGCGCTTTCGACCGGCAATGTCGTGGTGTTCTGGCTGTTCACGCGGGCGCTGTTCGACGAGGGATTCAGGTTGCGCTGGTGGCATGCGCTGGTCTGGGCGGCTGTCGCAGCTTTCAGTTTCGTCAATTGCATGTGGGTTGCGCCGGCATCCGGCGCGCGGCTGTCCATCATCGCAATCAATCTGATCGCGCTTGGGTTCATTGCACTGGCTGTGGCGCAGACCATCGCCTCATGGTCGTCCGATCTGGTCGAGCGCCGCCGCAGCGTTCGCGTCTTCATCGTTGGCGCGGCGGCACTATATGGCGGGCTGAACGCGGCGCTGCAAATTGCGATGTCCGGAAGCGGCAGTGCCGAAATCGCCAACACGGTGAATCTGGCGGTTCTGGCCGGCGTGGTGGCGGCGATCTGCTATGCGATGATCCACGTCGACGGCGCCAACCTGTTCCCGGTTGCGCCCGATATCGCTGCCGGCACAGGCGCCGCGGCGGTCAGTGAATCCAGCGCCGCCGACCAGAAGCTGATCGATGCGCTGATGCGGCTGATGGCGGACGAGCGCATCTACCGTCACGACAACGTCACCATCGGCACGCTCGCGACCAGGCTCGGCATTCCCGAATACAGATTGCGGCGGCTGATCAACCAGCGGCTCGGCTACCGCAATTTCAATGTCTTTCTCAATGAGCATCGGATTGCGGAAGCCAAGGCCGCGTTGGCCGATCCGAGCCAGGCAGAGGTTCCCGTCATTACCATTGCGATGGATGCCGGTTTCCAGTCGCTCGGTCCCTTCAACCGAGCCTTCAAGGCGACGACGGGTGTAACCCCGACGGAATACCGTCGGCTCAATGTCTCCCCAGTTTGATCTTTAGCCATTGTAATCATTTCCGTATTTTGGAATCGGCGAGCCACTTAAAAAATCGGCCAGGACGATTTCCAAATCCGGCGAGCCGCTACCTGTTTACGCGCCAACTTGCCCGGCACGCGCTGATGCGTCATGCCGGAGGCCCATGTGACCCGACGAAATCTCATTCTTGCTCTCGCCGCCACCACAGCTCTCAGCGCGCTGGCGCTATCAGCCGCGCGCGCCCGCGACGTCCCAAAAGTGGCGACGGGCTTTGTCGCCAACATCCTCTGCTCGGAAATCTTTGTGTCCGGCCAGCCGCCGGAGCGCATCTTTGCGGAAACCACCGCCGCGATGCCGGGTAGCAGCCTCATCACCTGGGCGATGGGCTACAAGGTCGATCGCGCGCGGCGGGACGTCACGGTGACATTGTTCGGCTTTGGCCGGAGCCATGCGGTCTATCGCGAGGGCATTGGCTGCTATCTCGATCATGGCGATACAGTCGCCGATTCCGCGCTGCCGGACGCGGAGATCAAGCTCTCGCAGGTGCTATTGCCTGATATTGCCGGCGCTGCCGTGGTTGCGTCGGCAAGTCCTCAACTGACGGCGGCGCTTGATCGCGCGTTCGCCGAACCGGAGCAGCCTCCGCTGCGCCACACCAAGGCGGTAGTGGTGGTGAAAGACGGTCGCGTCGTCGCCGAGCGTTATGCGGAGGGTTACGGCCTCGATACCCCGATCCTCGGCTTCTCAGCGACCAAGTCGGTGATGTCGGCGCTGACAGGCATTCTGGTGCGCAAGGGCGCGCTGACGCTCGATGCGCCCGCGCCGATCGCTGCATGGCGAGGAGTCGGCGATCCCCGGGGCGCGATCACCGTCGATCATCTCCTGCGCCACACCGCGGGGCTGGCGCTCGGCAGTTCGCTGCAGGCCTCGCTCGGCTCGGCGCTGGAGCCCGTCAATCGGATGAAGTTCATGGAATCGGACATGGCCGGATATGCCGAGCGCGTCGAACTGGCGACGGCGCCTGGCAGCGCCTGGAACTACAATGACGGCAACACCGTCATTCTCTCGCACCTGATCCGCAACGCTACCGGCGGACGCCCTGCCGACGTGATGCGGTTCGCGCGGGAAGAACTGTTCGCACCGCTCGGCATGCGCAATGTCACGATCGAGTTCGACGCGTCCGGAAATCCGGAAGGATCGAGCCAGATGCTCGCGAGCGCGCGCGACTGGGCTCGCTTCGGCATGCTCTATCTCGGTGATGGCGTGGTCGGCGGGACGCGCATCCTACCGGAGGGGTGGGTGAGATACTCGGCGTCGCCGACGCCAAATGCCTGGGTCGGCATGGGGGCCGGTTTCTGGACCAATCGCGGCGACAGCTTTGGCGCGACCTATCGAATCCAGCGTGGTTGGCCGCGCGATGCCTTCTTCGCCAAGGGCACGATCGGGCAGTACGTGATCATCGTGCCTTCGGAGCAGTTGGTGATCATCCGGCTCGGCCGTTCGCCGAACTGGCCGCCGGAAGCCGACGGGGTGTTCGACCTCGTGCGCGAAGTCGTCGCAGTCACGGGCAACAAGGGAAAACTGGCAGGCGCAAATTGAGATGCGATCTTCCCTTCTCCCCTTGTGGGAGAAGGTGGCGCGAAGCGCCGGATGAGGGGTTGTCTCCGCAAATCCTAACGTGAGAGATTCTTTCGCCGAGAACCCCTCTCCCACAAGGGGAGAGGGGTTGCACCGTCAATGCGGCGCTATTCTACTGCCGACCCAACTGCGTGGCCTTCTCGACGCGATCGAATCTTTCGAGCGAAAGTATCGCGTCGGCGAGCTGGTCGGCGCGGCCGTTCAGCACGGGGCGGGCCAGCGTGAGGAATTTCTGCTGCATCGCCTGCGCGTCCGGAAACGAATCCGGCTCGCCGGAGGGATCGGCGTAGAGCCGTTCATGCACGCCGTCGTCGGTGGTGATGGAGACGCGCGCGCCGAACGGATGGGTGCGGCCGATCTCGAGGCGATCGTCCTGCACCACGTCGAACTTGTCGGCCAGCGCATTGACGGCGGCATCGCCGAGCCGATCGTAATCGTCCCAGCCGAAACGGCCCTGGTCGAGTGCCAGCGCGCCGGTGAAGAACATCGAGAACTGGCCGCCGACGATCGAGGTCGGGTGGCGCTTGGTGGCGGCATCGCCGGTCAGCGTGATGCCGTTGCGATGCAGGCCGATCTCGACGCGCTTGATCTGGTCGGGCGTCAGATTGTGTTCGCGGCGCATCGCGATCAGTGCATCGAGGGCCGCGTGGGTATAGCGGCAGCTCGGATAGGGCTTTACGCCGATCTTCAGCGTTTCATAGGTCTTGCCGAGGCCGGCTGTCGCCTTGTCGGGATGCGCATCGTCGGTGTAGCCGACAAGAAGGCCGTGCTTGCCCTCGACCGACTCGGTGGAGCCGATGAAGTCGTTGCGCGCCAGCGTCGCGGCGATGACGCCGTTCATTGCGGCTGCGCCAACTTGATACCGCTTGTTCCAGGCGCCGTTGACCAGGAACTGCAGCGACCCCGCGGCCTGGCTGCCGGAAACGCCGAACGCTGAAATGATCTGGTCCTTCGAAAGGCCGAACAGTTTTCCGGCCGCCGCGGCGGCGCCGTAGGTGCCCGCGGTCGCAGTCGGATGGAAGCCGCGCGCGTAGTGCGAGGTCGGATCGAGCGCATTGCCGAGCCGGCAGCAAACTTCATAGCCGGCCACGATCGCGGTGAGCACGTCGCGGCCGGAGGCGCCGACCATTTCACCGACCGCGAACGCTGCCGGCACCACAGGCGCGCTCGGATGCAGCGAGGAGTCGGCATGGGTGTCGTCGAAATCCAGCGAGTGGCCGAGCGCGCCGTTGAGCAATGCGGCGACCGCGGGCGTCCAGGTCTTGCTGTCGCCGAACACGGTGGATTCACCCTTGCCGTCCAGCGCCAGCGCTTCCAGCATCTTGAGCAACGAGGGGGTGGATTCCGCATCGCGCCGCGCCCGGATCGTGCTGCCGAGGAAATCGAGCGTCAGCACTTTTGCGCGCTCGAGTACCTCCGGCGGGATATCCTCGAATTTCAGGTCGGCGACATAGGCAGCGAGCGTTGCGGTTTCGTTGGCCATCGTGTTTCCTCGTATTTGCCGGCAGGGTAGGCGGACGTTCCTGGGCTTTCAAGCTGCCTTCCCGTCGCGGGCATCAGCCGTATCTGTCTCTAGCACAGGCGTGGCAAGCAAATTCCGGAACGCGGCGCATGATGGCCTTCGTAAAACGCATGCTTGGACCGCTCCGGGGGCACAAGACGCAACTCGCGCTCGCGATCCGACTCGCCATCGCCGCGGTCACGGCCTATGCGATCGCGCGGGCGTTGCACCTGCTGCTGCCGCTATGGGCGGTGTTGACCGCGCTGATCGTGACCCAGATGAGCGTCGGTCGATCGCTGAAGGCAACCCGGGACTATATGCTCGGCACAATAGGCGGCGCGGTCTATGGCGGCGCCATTGCGATCCTCATTCCGCATTCCGGCGAGGGGGGATTGCTGGCGCTGCTGGTGCTGGCGGTAGCGCCGCTGGCTTTTGTCGGCGCCATCAACCCGAGCCTGAGCGCCGCCACGGTGACGGCCGTGATCGTGCTGCTGGTCCCGGCAATGAACAACACCAATCCGCTGGATTCCACCATCGATCGGCTTCTCGAAGTTACCGTCGGTGCGGTGACCGGGCTTGTGGTGTCATTCCTGGTGTTGCCGTCGCGGGCGATCAGCCAGATCCGCATCAACTCGGCGCAGCTTCTGGAACTGCTGGCCGCCGCATTTGCCGAACTGCTCGCGGGCCTGACGCGCGGGCTCGACAACGACGCCCTGCATCGCATTCAGGATGGCATCGGCACCGCGATGGCGAGCCTGCATGCGACCGGCCTCGAAGCCGAGCGCGAGCGCGCCACGCACCTGTCCTCGGGGCCCGATACCGGTCCCCTGCTGCGCACCATCCAGCGGCTGCGCCATGATGTCGTGATGATCGGGCGCGCCAGCGTGGTGCCGCTGCCGGCCAATGTGCAGGCAAGGCTGGCGCGGCCATTGTCGGATGTCAGCAGCGCGATCGTCGGCTATATGAACGATGCGGCCGCCGCCTTGCGAAGCGCCAGCGGCGCCGTGGACATTCAGCCCGTTGAGGCGGCGCTGCAGGCCTATGCCGCCGAAGTGGCCGCGTTGCGCAGCGAAGGCTTGATCCGCGGCGTGCCCGTCGATGTCGCCGAGCGGTTTTTTGCGCTGGGATTCTCGCTGGAGCAGATGCGGCAGAACCTGAACGATCTGGATCGTTGCTGTGCCGATTGGTGCGAGAAGCCGGCCACGAACAAGGGAAGCGCGATGGGTTGACGCTGTCGGCGCCTCAACTCGCGACCTGCCGCAGCAGGGCCGGTACGATCAGCCGGTGAAACGGCATGATGATCGCGAGATAGGCCCGGCCGAGTCGATTGTGCGTCTTGACCAGCGTCGTTGCCGTGACCTGCCTGATGCCGTCGGGCGGCGTCACATCCACCACGACGCGAAAATCGAGATGGCGGTCGTTGAAGCCGGCCACGAGGCGATCGGGTGTTTCGCTCACGACCGGAAAGATGCCGATCATGTCCCGCGGCGTCGCCGGCGTGGCGCCCGACGTCTTCAGCCCGAGCGGAGCGACCAGTAAATTCCGCAGCGACAACAGCGCCTCGGCCCATCGCGGCTGCCGCGCCATCATGCGCTCGGCCGCCCGGCGCGCGTCGAGGTCGCGATCGTCGACTGCAATCTGGAAGGCGTCGGCGAACTGTGCGCCGGACAGCAGCACACCGGCATCGACGGTGGGGGCAATTTCGTGGACTTTCATCGGAATGTGAGCTTGCTCGTGAGCCCGCGGAAGCGCAAGAGCAGAAGCACGGCATAAAGGGCGGTCCCGACCGACAGTCCGACCCAGACGCCCGCTGCGCCCAGCGGCGTCTGGAAGCCGAGCCACCACGCGCAGGGGAAACCGATCAGCCAGTAGCTGAGGGTGGCGAACAGCAGCGGGATGCGCGTGTCGTTCATGCCGCGCAGCGATCCGGCGACGACGGTCTGGATGGCGTCGGCGATGAAGAGTGTCGAGCCGACCAGCAGCAGCGTCGCCGAGAGTATGGCGGCCGCGTCGGTGTTCTCGCCAAGGAAGACTTCCGCGATGGCGAACCGGCTGATGATTACGGCGAGCGTCAGGACGGCGGCGAGCACGATGCCGAGCCAGATCGCGATGTAGCCCGCCCGCCGGACGCCGCCTGCATCGCCGCGTCCGACGGCGTGGCCGACACGGACGGTGGCGGCCATGGCGATGCCGAAGGGCACCATGTACAGGATCGCCGCGACCTGCAGCGCGATCTGGTGCGCGGCGAGCGCCGTCGTGCTGATCACCCCCATCAAGAGGCCCGCGGCGCCGAACAGGCCGTATTCGAGCAGGAAGGCGATCGAGATCGGTGCGCCGATGACGACGAGCTGCCGCATCAACGGCCAGTCGACGCGCCAGAAATGGCCGAGCACGTGATACTTGCGGAACGGCCGGCGGCGCGTGGCAAACCACAGGCCCGCGAGGAACGTTGCCAGATTGACGATCGAGGACGCAAGGCCAACGCCGAACAGGCCGAGCTGGGGCAGCCCGAACGCGCCATACATCAGCACATAGACCAGCGCCGCATTGGCAGGGATCGCGGCCAGCGTGATCCACAGGATCGGCTCCGGCCGGTGGACCGCGCTCATGAAGCCGCGGATGGCCATGAACCACAGCGCGGGCAGCATGCCCCATGCCAGGCCGAGCAGATATTGCTGCGCGAGTTTCGCCGATGCCGGCGCCTGGCCCAGCATCAGCAGGATCGGTTCGCCGCGGAACAAGAGCGCCATCATCGGCAGCGACATCAGGAGCGCGGCCCACATGCCGACGCGAAGCGAGCGCCGGATCAGATGGGGATTGCGTGCGCCGTATGCCTGCGCCGCCAGCGGGGCCACTGCGGATACCAGCCCCATGCCGAAAGTGAAGCTGACGAAGAACACCGTATGCGCCAGCGCCGCTGCCGCCATCGCCTCGCTGCCGAGGCGACCGATCATCGCGATGTCGGTCGTCATCATCGCGATTTGCCCGAGCTGCGTCAGCGCGAGCGGAACCGCCAGCTTCAGCGTCTCGGAGAGCTCAATCGCGAGATGACGGCCGGGAACGACCCCGGCGGCAGGCGGCGTCATCGATTTTGCGTCGACTTTTTCGAGCATCGCAATTGACTGGCACTGTCGAGGGTCGAGAAGGTGACGGGGTCGCTTGCAGGCTAGTTGCCGTCTCGCGCGGGTACGCGGGTGATTTTGGCGCCGAGGGCATTGAGCCGCTCCTCGATGCGCTCATAGCCGCGCTCGATCTGGTCGGCGTTGTTGATGGTGCTGGTGCCTTCGGCCGCCACCGCCGCCAGCAGCATGGCCATGCCGGCGCGGATGTCGGGGGAGGTCATTGTCGAGCCACGGAGCCGGCTGGGTCCGGCGACGATTGCGCGGTGCGGGTCGCACAGCACGATCCGGCCGCCCATCGCGATCAGCTTGTCGACGAAGAACATCCGCGACTCGAACATCTTTTCGAACATCAGGATCACGCCGTCGCATTGCGTGGCGGTGACGATCGCGATCGACATCAGGTCGGCCGGGAAGGCCGGCCAGGGCTGGTCCTCGAGCTTCGGCACATGGCCGCCGAAATCGTCGTGGATCTTCATGGTCTGGTTGGACGGCACGACCAGATCGTCGCCCTCGACACCGCAGACGATGCCGAGCCGCTCGAAGCCCATCCGGATCGACCGCAGATGCTCGACGCCGGCGCGTGCGATCCGCAGCGGCGAGCGCGTCACCGCGGCGAGCCCGATCAGCGAGCCGACCTCGATATGGTCGGGCTGAATGGCGTAGCTGGTGCCGCCCAGCGTCGCCGGGCCATGCACGACGATGGTATTGGTGCCGATGCCCTCGATCTTCGCGCCGAGCGCGACCAGGAAATGCGCGAGGTCCTGCACATGCGGCTCGGAGGCGGCGTTGCGCAGATAGGTGGTGCCGTCGGCGGCAACGGCCGCGACCAGCGCGTTTTCGGTGGCGGTGACGCTCGGCTCGTCGAGGAAGACGTCGGCGCCCTTCAGCTTGGAGGCGCGGAACTCCAGCCGATGCGTGGCGGTGACGGTCGCGCCCAGCTGCTCGAACGCCAGAAAATGCGTGTCCAGTCGCCGCCGGCCGATGACGTCGCCGCCGGGGGGCGGCAGTGCCACCTCGCCGCAGCGGGCCAGGAGCGGCCCGGCCAGCAGGATCGAGGCACGAATTCGCGCGCAGAGTTCGGGATCGAGATCGGCGGCGCGGACTTCCCTGGCATGGATCGCCAGCGTATTGCGCGCCTTCCACTCTGCCGAGGCGCCGACCGACCGGATCAGTTCGACCAGCGTCTCGGTGTCGCGGATGCGCGGCACGTTTTCCAGCGTGACCGGATGCTCGGTGAGCAGCGCGGCGGCGATGATCGGCAGCGCGGCGTTCTTGTTGCCGGACGGCTCAATCGTGCCCGCAAGCCGGTGGCCGCCTTCCACGATGTATTGAATGGGCGGCACGGGTGCTCGATGCCTCACACGTCGACGGTGGCGCTGAGCGAATTATCCTGGATGAACTCGCGGCGCGGTTCGACCACGTCACCCATCAGCTTGGTAAAGATGTCGTCGGCCTCGTCGACCTCCTTGATCTTAACCTGCAGCAGCGAGCGTTCGTTGGCGTCGAGCGTGGTTTCCCAGAGCTGCTCGGGGTTCATCTCGCCGAGACCTTTGTAGCGCTGGAGGACGACGCCCTTGCGCGCTGTCTCCGTTACAGCCTCGAACAGGTCGATGGGGCCGTAAATTGTCGTCTCCGAATCCTTCCGGCGGAGCTTGCCTGGGCGTGCATAGACGTCCTGCAGCTTCTCGCGGTATTCGTGCAGCTTGCGCGCATCGGCCGAGCCAAGGAAGGCGTCATCGATGATGGCGACATCCTTTACCCCGCGCACCGTTCGCTCGAATACGAAGCCCTGGCCTTCCACGAAGTGTCCGCTCCAGCCGCGTTCGACTTCCTCGGCCTGGTTGTCGAGCCGTCGGACCATGTATTCGGCGGCAGCCTCGGCGTTCGCCGGATCGGTGAAGATGTCCCGTCCAAACAGGCCCGCGACCGCCGCCTGTTCGATGACGTTGCGATTGTAGCGGCTGTGCAAATTGCGCAGCACACTGCGGATGATGCGGGCGTCTTCCACCAGCGCAAGCAGGTCGCGCCCGGCGCGATCGTCGCCGCTGCCCGGCTTGAACACGCAGTCGTCGATCCCGGTTGAGATCAGATAATCTTCCAGCGCGCGCTCGTCCTTGAGGTACTGCTCGGACTTGCCGCGCGTCACCTTGTACAGCGGCGGCTGCGCGATATAGAGATGGCCGCGGTCGATGATCTCGCGCATCTGCCGGTAGAAGAAGGTCAGCAGCAGCGTGCGGATGTGGGCGCCGTCGACGTCGGCATCCGTCATCACGATGATCTTGTGGTAGCGCAGCTTGTCGGCGGAGAAATCGTCGCTGATGCCGGTGCCGAGCGCGGTGATCAGCGTACCGATCTGCTCGCTCGACAGCATCTTGTCGGTGCGGACGCGTTCGACATTGAGGATCTTGCCGCGCAGCGGCAGCACCGCCTGGAACTCGCGGTTGCGGCCCTGCTTGGCGCTGCCGCCTGCCGAGTCGCCCTCGACGATGAACAGTTCAGATTTGGCGGGGTCCTTTTCCTGGCAGTCGGCGAGCTTGCCCGGCAGCGAGGAAACGCTGAGCGGGCTCTTGCGGGTCAGTTCGCGCGCCTTGCGGGCAGCTTCGCGCGCGGCGGCCGCCTGGATCACCTTGCCGACGATGACCTTCGCCTCGGAGGGGTGCTCCTCAAACCACGCCGCCAGCGCCTCGTTGAGGACGTTCTCGACGACCGGGCGGACTTCCGAGGACACCAGCTTGTCCTTGGTCTGCGAGGAGAATTTCGGGTCCGGCACCTTCACCGAAAGCACGGCGGTGAGGCCCTCGCGGCAGTCGTCGCCGGTAAGCGCGATCTTTTCCTTTTTCGCATTGGCTTCGGCATAGCCGTTGACCTGGCGCGTCAGTGCGCCGCGGAAGCCGGCCAGATGGGTGCCGCCGTCACGCTGCGGGATGTTGTTGGTGAAGCACAGCACGTTCTCGTGGTAGCTGTCGTTCCACCACAGCGCGGCTTCGACGCCGATGTCGTTCATCTCGGCCCGAACCATGATCGGGGTGGGCACCATCGCCTTCTTGTTGCGGTCGAGATATTTGACGAACTCCTCGACACCGCCGTCATAATGCATCGCCTCGCGCTTTTCGACCGCGTGGCGCATGTCCGACAGCACGATGTTGACGCCGGAATTCAGGAACGCGAGCTCGCGCAGGCGATGCTCCAGCGTCGGGAAATCATATTCGACGTTGGTGAAGGTCTCGCTCGACGCCAGAAAGGTCACCTCGGTGCCGCGCTTGCCGTTGGCGTCGCCGACGATCTTGAGCGGAGCGACCGCATCGCCATGCGCGAATTCGATGTAATGTTCCTTGCCGTCGCGCCAGACGCGGAGCTGCAGCTTGCTTGACAGCGCGTTCACGACCGAGACGCCGACGCCATGCAAGCCGCCGGAAACCTTGTAGGAATTCTGGTCGAACTTTCCACCCGCGTGCAGCTGGGTCATGATGACTTCGGCCGCGGAAATGCCTTCGCCCTTGTGAATATCGACGGGAATGCCGCGGCCGTCGTCGCGCACCGTCACCGAGTTGTCGGCATTGAGAATGACCTCGACGGCGGTTGCATGGCCCGCGAGCGCTTCGTCGATTGCGTTGTCGACGACTTCGTAGACCATGTGGTGCAGGCCCGAACCGTCGTCGGTGTCGCCGATATACATGCCCGGCCGCTTGCGAACGGCGTCGAGGCCCTTCAACACCCGGATCGATTCCGCACCATATTCAACGGGAATGGGATGCTCAGTGTCGGCAGGTGTCTGCCGGGCAGGTTCTGTCATGTGAGGCCTTCGAGGGTGTCCCGAATCAGCTGCGCAAAATGAGGCGCTGATCGATCTATTTGTGCCATGAAAGAGGCATCGCGCCTAGCGCAATATCTCCATCAACAAGTCATTGAATAATTAGTGTTTTTTTACTCTTTTTCAAGGTCTCTGAAGGCCGATTCCGGAGGCTCCCAAAAGCGCGATTCGGAGGCTCGTTCCGGGGGCCTGAGGGGGTGATTTTTACAGGCCGTCGCAGGGCAAATGCCGGTTGGCTGCGGACCTGCCAGAGAACGTGCGGTGGCACTCAGCCGCGCCGGCTGACCTGCCCGGACTCGACGTCAAAAATCTCGCCGCCGGCGCCGATGTCGACGAAAGCGGCCGGGTCGGCGCCGGTCATCCAGACCTGCGCGCCGAGTTTTGTCAGTTCTTCGAACAGCGCCTTGCGACGGTTGGGATCGAGATGCGCCACGACCTCGTCGAGCAGCAGCAGCGGCACGATGCCGGTCATTTCGGCGACCAGCGTCGCATGGGCCAGCACCAGCCCGATCAGGAGCGCCTTCTGCTCGCCGGTGGAGGCGTCGCGGGCCGGCATGTTCTTTGGCGCGTAGACGACCTGCAGGTCGGTGAGGTGGGGGCCGTCCAGCGTGCGGCCGGCGGCGGCGTCACGCGCGCGGCCGGCGCGCAGGATCTCGCGGTAGCGGTCCTCCACCGCGGTCGCCGGTTCGCTTACCAGCGCGTTTTCCATCCAGCCGTCGAGCGCGATTTGCGCCGACGGGAAAGCGGAATCGGCGCCGCGTTCACGCAGCATCGCCGCGAGCCTCGTTACGGTCTGGCCGCGGGTGGCCGCGACGGCAACGGCAAGCTCGGCGGTCTCGCGCTCGATCGCGTCGCACCAGTGGTCGTCGTAATTGCGCACCTCGAGCAGCCGGTTGCGCGAGCGCAGCGATCGTTCCAGCGCCGACACGCGGCTGGAATGCTCGCTGTCGATCGCCAGCACCAGCCGGTCGAAGAAGCGCCTTCGCTCAGAGGCAGCGCCGAGGAACAGCCCGTCCATCGCCGGCGTCAGCCACACCATGCGCAGATGATCGCCGAACGCGTTGGCTGAACTCACCGGTTCTCGGTCGATCCTGCAGCGGCGGCTCGACGTCCCCTCCGTGCCCGGCGGATCGATACCGGTGCCGAGCGTGGCAAGCCCGAGCGCGCCCTCGACTTCGGCAGATACCGCCCAGGAGCCGTCGCCCTGATTGTCGGCGACATCCTCCAGCGTTGCGCGGCGCAATCCGCGTCCCGGCGACAGGAACGAGATCGCCTCCAGGCAATTGGTCTTGCCGGCGCCGTTCGGCCCGGCCAGCACAACGATATCCCCCCGCGCCTGCACGCTCGCCGCGCGGTAATTGCGGAAGTGCGTGAGCGAGAGGCGGTGAATGCGGGAGGGGGTCATGCCACACTGTCATTGCCGAGGAGTCGAAAGGAGGCGGCAACCTCCGCCGTCATCATCCGCGAAAGCGGATGATCCAGTACGCCGAGCTGTTCGAATTTTTCACTGGCGCCGGCGATTACTGGATACCCGCATTCGCGGGTATGACGGCAGCATATTTGTTGAGCGCAACCCTCTCCCACAAGGGGAGAGGGAAGGTCAGCGTTCGTTTCGCGCGAAACCTTCACACCCGCATCGGCATCAGCACGTAGAGCGCGCCCTTGTTTTCCTTGTCCTGCACCAGCGTCGGCGAGCCGGGGTCTGCCAACTTGAGCACGGCGACTTCGCCTTCGATCTGGGCGGCGATGTCGAGCAGATAGCGCGAGTTGAAGCCGATATCGAGCGCGTCGGAGGCGTATTCGACTTCGAGTTCTTCGGTGGCGCTGCCGGAATCCGGGTTGGTCACCGACAGCACCAGCTTGCCGGCGGACAGCGCCAGCTTCACCGCGCGGCCACGCTCGCTCGAAATGGTCGAGACGCGGTCGACCGCGGCCTCGAAATCCTTCTTGTCGACGATCAGCTCCTTGTCGTTGTTCTGCGGAATGACGCGGCCGTAGTCCGGGAAGGTGCCGTCGATCAGCTTCGACGTCAGCACCACGTTGCCGAGGGTGAAGCGGATCTTGCCCTGCGAGAGTTCGATTCTGATCTCGGCTTCATTGTCCTCGATCAGGCGCTGCACTTCGCCGACGGTCTTGCGCGGCACGATCACGCCGGGCATGCCGGTGGCACCACTGGGCAGCGCCAGGTCGATCTGCGCCAGCCGGTGTCCATCGGTGGCGACGCCGCGCAGCGTCGTCGCCTTGGCGCTGCCGGCCGTGTGCAGGTAGATGCCGTTGAGGTAGTAGCGGGTTTCCTCGGTCGATATCGCAAACTGGGTGCGGTCGATCAGGCGTTTCACGTCAGACGCGGCCAGCGAGAACGAATGCGTCATGTCGCCGGCGGCAAGATCCGGAAAATCGCTTTCCGGCAGGGTCTGCAGCGTGAAGCGCGAGCGGCCGGCGCGGATCGCGAGCACCGAACGGTCGCCGTCGGCTTCCAGCACGATCTGCGAGCCGTCGGGCAGCTTGCGAACGATGTCGTAGAACATGTGGGCCGGCACCGTGGTCGAACCCGCGGTCGCGGTTTCCGCCGCCAACGTCTCGGTGACCTCGAGATCGAGATCGGTCGCCTTCAGCGACAGCTTGGCATTTTCGGCGCGGACGAGCACGTTGCCGAGGATCGGGATGGTGTTGCGCCGTTCGACCACGCGGTGGACGTGACCCAGCGACTTCAGCAGTTGCGCGCGTTCGACGGTGACCTTCATTGCTATACCCGCCAGAGATGGAAAAGCCGGGCGGCCCTCAAAGGCAGCGCCGCGGCATGGGAAACCCGAAAAGCCGGATCAGGACCGGATTTGATCAAACCCCCGGGGGGACCGCAAGGTGGCGCGGATAGCCGGCCGGTGCAAGGGAGGCCAGGGCCGTTCCCCCACATTTGGGGCAGAAAAGGGGGCGCAGAAAGAAATTCTCCCTCCTCTCGGGAGAGGGGAGGGAGACAGGGTGGGAGGTTTGTTCCCGTAGTTGCTATTCCTGCAGTTGCCGCTTCAGCGAGTCGACCTCTTCGGACAGCGCCGTGTCGCGGGCAACCAGTGCCTCGATCTTGCGCACGGCATGCAGCACGGTGGTGTGGTCGCGTCCGCCGAACCGGCGGCCGATTTCCGGCAGCGAACGCAGCGTCAGCGTCTTCGCCAGATACATCGCGACCTGGCGCGGCCGCACCACGTTGGCGGTCCGCCGGGAGGACAGCAGGTCCGAGCGGCTGACATTGTATTGCCGGGCGACCACGCGCTGGATGTCCTCGATCTTGATCCGCTTCGGCTCCTGCGGACGGATCAGGTCGCGCACCTCGCGCTCGGCCATTTCCAGCGTCACCGGCTGGGCGTTGAGCTTGGAATGGGCGAGCAGGCGGTTGATCGCGCCTTCGAGGTCGCGGCCATTATGGGTGATGGTGCGCGCCAGATAATCCAGCACCGCTTCCGGCACGTCGAAACTCGCATGATGCGCGCGGGCGGCCGCGACGCGCGACTTCAAAATTCCGAGCCGCAGTTCTTCGCCGAGCGAACCCATCTCCACAACGAGACCGCCGGCCAGCCGCGAGCGCACGCGGTCATCGAGGCTTTCGAGATCGGACGGCGGACGATCGGCGGCGATCACCACCTGGCGGCCGGCGTCGATCAGCGCATTCAGCGTGTGGCAGAATTCGGCCTGCGTCGATTTCCCCTGCAGGAATTGCAGGTCGTCGATGACGAGCACGTCGATGCCGCGCAGCGCTTCCTTGAAGGCCAGCGCCGTCTGCGTCTTCAGCGCGGCGACGAAGCCGTACATGAATTTCTCGGCGGTGAGATACAGTACCTTGCGCTCGCTGCCGGAATTGCCGGCCCAGGTCACGGCCTGCAGAAGGTGGGTTTTGCCGAGTCCGACGCCGGCGTGAATGTAGAGCGGGTTGAACATCACGGGGTCGCCGCGGCGTCCTTCGGCAACCTGGCGCGCGGCCGCATGGGCCAGCGTGTTGGAGCGGCCCATCACGAAACTTGCAAAGGTCAGGCGCGGATCGAGCGGTGAGCCGCCGAGCGCATCATGATTGGCGGACACTGGCGCGGTGGCGGTCGCACGCAGCTCGGGCGCGGGACGGCCATTGGTCGGCTCGAGGCGGCGCTGATCGGCTGGCGCGGTTGCTTCCTTGGCAGGCGCGGCAGATCGCATCGCCGTGCGCACGGTAAGATCGATGCGGTGCACTTCCGGCATCTCGGCCTGCCAGCAGGTGAGAACACGATCGGCATAGTGAGCCTGGATCCAGCTCTTGAGGAAACGCGTCGGAACCGACAGATGCACGCTCTCGTCCTGCACGCCTTCCAGGTCCATGCGCGCAAACCAGCTCGTGTAGACATCCTCGCCCACGCTCGTCCGCAAGCGTCCCTTCACGCGCGACCAGCGATCCTGTTCCATGTTTGTCATTGCCTGAGAACTTTTCTGAAAGAGTAATGGTGTTAATGCGAAATCGCCTTGCAGGGTTCCTGCCAGACGCGACCTCAAAGCGGGACTCTCCGACGCCAGGCAAAGATCATCCGTTCGGCGAGTGCGCCGCTGGTCAGATCAAGGCTGGTGAAGAAAGATTTCCGCGAGGTCAGCGCGTACTCGACGGTCTACCCGGAGCGCGCGTGGGAGGCTGACTGAAAGAGCTGTTGGAGACTTCTGCTTCTGCTGCGGTCTCGTTCGAAATGGAAAAGAGTGTGTCTGTCGTCGCGATGATTCCGTAAAGCATACTACCTCCCCCCCTCACCGCGAGAACGTGCGGCGAGTTATCAGATCGAAAGTGTTTCAAAGTCAGTCTGCCGCCACCGAACAATAACATGCCCGGCCGCTGCGCCGCCGCTACCTCAGTCTGTCGTCTTCAACACGTCCACGAGCTCCGCGTTCCCATTCTTTGCCGTTGTCATCAGTCCCCGAATTTCTCCTGTCGAAGCGCATCAGGCGCGACGCCAGGAAATTTAGACACAGAACATCCGTCCCCATATTGCTATGGGTTGCCAACTCAGCTTCGCTTGGAAAGCGTCGCTAACGCGCACACCGCCGCCGATTTGCACGTCCGCTCTTGGGTCTCAAACCGCGCTGGTCAGGAGAGCCATGGGCGTCGCGAACGAGTAAGGAATACACCACGGGTGATTTCTGACAATCCGTGATTCGACATCGCTGTCTGACTCTTCGCGTGTGTTGCAACGCTGCAAGTGCGACACTCCACACCAAGTTTTTGAATCAGCGTGCAGAATCGCCAGCGGTCAGTCTTCGTGACAATTTTGGCCGCACTCGCAAAATTTTTTAAGAATCCGTTACAATCATAGTTACCGGGGCCGTTTTTCAAAACGCTTGCACTCGCTATGTGGATAAGTGATTAGCGAGACGAAGTTTTTCGCGATTGTTTTTCAGGGTAACTCCGCAAGCGGCGCTTTCGCAGGCAGACGAAAGAGAATGCCGCTGGATTAGTCAGCCCGCCGCAAAATCTCTCGGCACATGATGCGCGGCGCAGCGCGAACGAAAAATCGCAGGTCACCAGGTTAGGCGGCGAGGATTATGGCACGCAATGAATTTGGAGCAATCGATCTCCGAAAAAGAAAAAGCCCGGCGAAGCCGGGCTTTTGACGAATGTCTCTTTTTATCAGCTCACGCCTGGTGGCTCACTTGTTGTAGCTCACCTGTTGAGTCTCACCTGTTAAGTCTCACTTGGCGAGCTTGGCGATCTGGTGCGTCAGGCGCGACACCTTCCGGCTCGCATTGTTCTTGTGAATGATGTTGCGCTGCGCTGCCTGCATCAGTTCCGGTTCCGCGCGCTTCATCGCTTCCAGCGCCGCATTGCGGTCGCCGCTCTTGATCGCTTCCTCGACGGTGCGAACCGCGCCACGCATCTGGGTGCGGCGCGACTTGTTGATGATGGTGCGGCGGGCAATCTTGCGGGTCGCCTTCTTGGCGGAAGTGGTATTGGCCATGTTCTCAACTGTCCTTCGGCTGTCGTCGCTCGGGTGGTCGGGCTTGAGCGCGCCGGCCGTTCAAATTGCGTGATCGACGCTGGTTGTGTTTTCCAGGGTGTTCTGTCGTAAGCCGTTCTTGAAGATGCCATGACTGGAAGCCAAAATGCTTCCGCAGCGGCGCTGCTCAAAGAACAGCGGCGGCGGGATCGCCCCCGCCGCCATTTGGGGTCTTATAGAGGGCGCGTCCGGCACCGTCAACGCTTTCCAGCCCTCCCAAAAGCCGGGAAATGGGGACGGGACGGTGCGTAAGCCGCTGATGAGGTTGAATTTCCGGGATGCTCCCGGTATTGGCTGACGGCCTCCCGGGGCGACTTGATATAAGGTGACGCATGATCCGCGGTTTTTTTCGACTGATTGGCCTCTTGCTCCTGGCCGGCGGATTCATCTTCATGGTCTATGACGGCGCGCGCTTCGTGGCCGATCAAACCCTGCGTTTCACCCGGTTTGGCCAGTTCTGGAACGACATTCACCAGTCCAGCCAGCAGGCTTTCCGCACCCTGGTGGAGGACGTCTCGCCCTGGCTCTGGAACAGCGTCCTCAAGGTGCTGCTGGACCAGCCCGTATTTGCCGTCCTGGGCGTCGCTGGCATCCTCCTGATGATCCTGTTCCGGCCGCGCAAGCCGCTGATAGGCTATTCGCGCGACTGATCGGCGCGGCGCGCCCCGCACGTCGTAACGGGGCTGCCACTCCAGGCGTAAAGACATATATAGAGGTGCAACCGGACCGCCGCGGCGAACTGCTGTGCCCGTTGTCCCGCTTGGAGGTATTCCATGTTGTTCATGCGCAAGACCACCGCGTTGCCGAGCGCAGCCGAAGCGCTGCCCGGCCGTGCCAACCCGATCCCGACCGCCACCACCCACTTCGTCAACGGCCGCAAGCTGCAGCCGCCCTATCCAGCCGGCCTCGAGCAGGCGGTGTTCGGGCTCGGCTGCTTCTGGGGTGCCGAGCGCAAGTTCTGGGAACTCGGCGACGGCATCCATGCGACCGCCGTCGGCTATGCCGGCGGGCACACCGCCAATCCGACGTATGAAGAGGTCTGCTCCGGCCGGACCGGTCATACCGAGGTGGTGCTGGTCGTATTCGACCCGAAGAAGATCTCCTACGAGCAATTGCTGAAGACGTTCTGGGAAAATCACAACCCGACGCAGGGCATGCGCCAGGGCAACGACGTCGGCACGCAATATCGTTCGGCGATCTACACCTTCGGCGACGCGCAACGCAAAGCCGCCGATGCGTCGAAGGCCATGTACCAGAAGGCGCTTGCCGCCAAGGGCCTTGGCGCCATCACGACCGAGATCGCGCCCTCGGCCGAATTCTACTTCGCCGAGGACTACCATCAGCAATATCTCGCCAAGAATCCGGCAGGCTATTGCGGCTTGGGCGGCACCGGCGTGTCGTGCCCGATCGGCGTCGGCGTGACTGCCTGATCGTTCAACCCTCTCGCCGTGAAGAACGGCGAGAGGGGATTCCAAATTCCCCGACAAACCCTTTATTAACCATAACCGGTGCAAGACTGGAGTTGTCTCGCTTTCAGGGATGGCTTCGGTGCGGGTTGTGCGCGCGTTTCGACTACCGATCACTGCGATCATGATGGCGCTCGCTCTGTCGGGATGCATGCGCACGACGGGACCGGTCGCATCGCAGGGCGATCTCGATTCGATCGCCTATGGCCAGCCGTCCGACCCGCCGCCTCCATCCGTCGTCGCGGCGTCCGGCGGCGCCATCGGCGCGCTTCGATCGGCGTTCGCCGCGTCACCGCATAGCGCACCGCCGCCTGTCATCATGGCCGCGCCTGCGGCCTACGCCGAACCGAAGCCGCCGCGCTACGACGCGCCCTATCATCTCGATGCCGGCGACCGGCTGCGCGTCGTGGTCTACGGACAGGAAGGCCTCACCAACACTTATGCCATTGGTACCGGCGGATCGATCACGATGCCGCTGATCGGCGCGGTGCCCGCGCGCGGCCGCACGACGGCGGGACTGGCGGCGGAGATCGCGGCGAAACTGCGCAAGGGATTCATCAGGGAGCCCTCCGTCGCAGTGGAGATCGAAGCCTATCGGCCGTTCTTCATTCTCGGCGAGGTCGCAGCACCCGGGCAGTATCCCTACGTGCCGAACATGACCGTCGAGAGCGCGGTTGCCATTGCCGGCGGCTTTTCACCACGCGCGCGCCGCGATCAGGTCACGCTCACGCATACCGATGCGTCCGGAACGGCACGCTTTGTCGTGCCGCCTGGAAGTGCGGTCGCCCCCGGCGACACCGTGCTTGTGGGCGAGCGATGGTTCTAATTTGGCGTAACATTTACAGGTCGCAAATTGGCCTAACCTGCGCTGGTAACGTGTCGTTTTTCGCGCGTCAGGAAGTTTCAGCCGCCCGCACAATGGTCGCTAACCTGCATTGGTTGCGGTGAATCAGCGCGATTTGCACCTCAGGCTCAAAACCGTATTCCATCTCGCGTTGCAGCATTGTAGACACTCCTCGTTCAACAGGCGCGCCGGCTCGTTCGCGCCCGCAATCCGGAGTGGGACCATGAATTTTCGTTTGCCGATCCACATCAAGCGCACGGCGACCGCGGCAGCCATCATGGCGTCGATTGCCGTGACGACCCTGTGCGCTGCCTCGCAGCAGGCGTCGGCTGATACCTATCCGAGCCGGCGCATTACGTTGGTCATTCCTTATCCGGCGGGCGGCGCCACCGACGTGCTCGGCCGGTTGCTCGCCAACAAACTGTCGGAGGCGTGGAAGACGACCGTCGTCGTGGAGAACAAGTCGGGCGGCGGCGGCGTCATCGGCAACGATTTCGTCGCCAAGGCGCAGCCCGACGGCTACACCGTGCTGCTCGCCATTACCCAGATCATCCAGGCACCGAGCCTCGTTGCGAAGCTGCCCTACGACGTCTTCAAGGATCTCGCGCCGGTCACCCAGGTGGCACTGTCGACGATCGTTCTGGTGACCCCCGAGCAGCAGCCGTTCAAGTCCGTGAAGGAACTGGTCGACTATGCCAAGGCCAATCCCGGCAAGCCCTACGGCACGTTCGGCAATGCCACGACGTCCCATCTCTACGGCGAACTGCTCAAGAAGAACGCCGGCATCGACGTGACCCACGTTCCCTACCGCGGCTCGGCTCCGCTCACGAACGATTTGCTCAACAATACGGTGACCTGGGCTTTCCAGGACCTGACCACGGCGAGCGCGCAGATCAAGGCGGGCAAGCTCAGGGCGCTGGCGGTGGGCGGTGAAAAGCGCCGGAAGGCGATGCCCGACGTGCCGACGATGGGCGAACTCGGCTATCCCGGCTTCGAGATCGAAGGCTGGCTCGGCGTGTTCGTACCCGCTGCAACGCCCAAGGACATCGTGAAGAAGCTTTCCGACGAACTCGCCCGCATCGTTGCCTCGCCCGAAGGCATCGCAGGTATCGAGACGCTGAGCCTCGTGCCGGTGGGCGGATCGCCCGAAGACTTCGACAAGGCGCTCCGCCGCGATCTCGCGAAATGGGGCGACGTCGCGAAGCAAACCGGCGTCAAGGGCGAGTAGGGCAGGCCCAGAAGTCCCCGCATCGTCGTTCCGGGGCGCGTCGAAGACGCGAACCCGGAACCTCGAGATTCCGGGTTCGATGCTGACGCATCGCCCCGGAATGACGGTGGAGAGATTGCACGTCTTACTTCTTCAGGTTCTTCGCAAAGAACGCCAGGCTGCGTGGCCAGGCGATATCGGCGCTGGCCTTGTCGTAGCTCGCCCGCTCGTCGCAATGAAAGCCGTGCTGCGCGCCGGGATAGATGAAGACTTCGACCTCGGGCCGCTTGGACTTGATGGTCTCGACGTCGGTCAGCGGAATGCCCGCGTCCTTTTCGCCGAAATGCAGTTGCGTCGGCACCTGCGGCTTGTCGTCGGCGAAGCGTACGACGGCGCCGCCGTAGTAGCCGACGGCGGCTGACAGGCCCGACAATTTTGTCGCGGCCGCATAGGCAATGCTGCCGCCGAGGCAGAATCCGATAATCCCGACCGGGCCGACATCCTTCACCGCGTCGATCGCGGCCTGGGTATCGCGCAGCATCGCCTCCCAGTCGGGACTGGCGATGAACTTTCGAGCGTTAGCGATCTCGTCAGGCGAATAGCCGCACTGGAAGTTCGGCTGGATGCGATCGAAGATCGATGGCGCGATGGCGACGTAGCCTTCGGCCGCCAGCCGGTCGCACACCGAGCGGATGTGGTGGTTGACGCCAAAGATCTCCTGGATCACCACGATGGCCGCCCTGGGCGCGCCTGCAGGGTCGGCACGATAGCCGCCGAGTTTGAAACCGTCCGAAGCCGTCAGCTTGATATCCTGTCCCACGGGTCATCCATTCATGTTCGAGGGGTTGCACGATTTGATTGCGCGAGGATTCTCGAAGGGGCGCCTATTGCCACATCCAGTTGTGGCCCCAGTCGCCCTTCCAGCCCGCCAGCCTGCCTTTGCGAAACTGCAGGAACAGCCGGTCCTTCCTGAAGGATAGCCCGCTGCCGCCGACGTTTCGGAACGCGAGATAAATTTCCTCGCCCGGGCGGCCGCTGACATAATTCAGCGGGGTGCCGAGCGCGCGGGCGGCATCCCCGGCGTCCATGCCGAAGGCCAGCGGCGTGTTGTTCGACAGCGTCGCAATGAACGGTGGCGGGTAGGGGCCGCCGGTCGGCGGCAGTTGCTGCGCACCGGCAGAGGCCGAGCCGCCGGCAATCAGCAGCAGCGCAGCGGCAGCCAATATTCTCATGACGCCGCCTTCGCGGTCGGCTTCGCATCCAGGCCACCGAGGAACGGCAGCACCGCGTCGATGAAAGCCTGCGGCTGGTCGATGTTGACGGCGTGGCCGGCCGCCGGGATCACCACCTTCTGCGCGCCGGGAATCTTGGCCGCCATGTAATCGGACGCGGCCAGGAACGGCGTGTCGTCGGCGCCAACCACGACCAGCGACGGCACCTTGATGTCGGGCAGGGATTCGATCACGCGGGCATCGCGCTGGGTCAGCATGCCGCGCGCGGCGCGCGCCAGTCCCGAGGCGTCGCGGTGGGTGACGCTGGAGCGTTCCCGGCTGGCTGATTTCAGAACTTCCAGACCCTCGCGCTCGAAGCGATCGCCGGTGTCGTGCGCGCGCTTGTTCCAGACTTCTCGGGCATCGTCCTTCTTGAAGCCGGGGCCGGTGTCGATGATGAGGAGCGCGCGCACGCGATCCGGATGTGTGCGGTAGAATGCCAGCGACATGTAGCCCCCAAGAGAAAGCCCGCCGACGATCGCCCTGTCGGCGCCGACAGCGTCGAGCAGCGCCGCCATGTCGCCGACCGTCAGCGCTTCGCTATAGGCGGCGGGATCGTCGGGATAGTCGGACTGGCCGTGGCCACGCATGTCCCACAGCACGAGCTTGTGATGCTTCGACAGGGCCGCAACCTGTCCCCGCCACATCCCGCTCGTCGATGAGTAGCCATGGGTCAGCAGTAGCGGCGGTCCGGAGCCATGCACTTCGTAGTAGATGTTGACCCCGTCACGATTGATTGTCGGCATTGCGATTTCCCATGGCAAGCAGCGTGTCACCCGACCCGGCCTGCATCCTAGCGCGATCCATTCGCGATTGGGAAATGCGGAAACCGAAGAGGAGTCTGCGGTTTTGCGCTTCCGCTCGACAAGTCGCTGTAAATCGTGCCGCATCGCACAACCGTAGGCCAATGGAACGGCCGATACGGCATCGGCGGCTGCGGTGTGCATGGTCCAGGCGAACACGAGGCCGGATGGAGCGCAGGTGATCGCTAAAATTCTAACGATATCGCTAGATCGTCGTTCACGACGCCTCTTAAGTCGCAAGGAACGCCTTATCCGATAGGCTTTACCGCAGGTGGTCCATGCAAGGCTCTGGGGTTCCATGACATCCGCAACCAACAAGACTCCGAACAAGCGCCGGCTGCTGCTGGCCTCGGATCGGAGCGACCAAAGCACCGAACTCGCCGGCATTCTGCAGACCGTCGGCCAGGTCGACACCATCGCGACCTCGGATATTCCCGACCAGCCGGCCCGCGATCTCTCCGGTATCGTGGTCGACATCAATCTGCGCTCGCCCGAGAGCGTGCAGCTCGTGCGCAACAAGTTGCGGGCCGAAGCCTATCGCGAGATGCCCCGGCTGTTCGTGCTGGCCGATGCGCTCCACCATGGATCGATGCAGGCCTGGGCGCTCGGCGCGACAGACACGATCGCGCGGCCGTTCGACGCGAAGGGTATCCTGCAGCGGATCCGCGCCGCATTCCCTGACAGCGACGGCTTCGACGAGACCGATCGCGGCAAAACGCTGAACCGCGGCGTCGAGGCCGCTCACGGCGTCATGGTCAAGATATTCGAGCGGCTGCCGGCCGGCGAACCGCTGAAATTCAGCGATATCGTCGAAGCCGAGAGCAAGATTCTCAAGGCGATCAGGCATTCGTCGCTGCGGGAATGGCTGACCACGGTCGGCTGTCATCACACCGGCAGCTATCGCCATTGTCTTTTCGTCGCGGGCTTTGCCGTGGCCTACGCGCAGCATCTCGGCATGCGCGAGGACGACCAGCGCCGCCTGGCGCGCGCGGCCCTGCTTCACGACGTCGGCAAGGCGTTCATTCCGATCGCGATCCTCGACAAGCCGGGCCCGCTGACGCTGGAGGAAATGGAAGAGATGCGCCAGCATCCGCGCCGCGGCTTTGAGGCGCTGTCGGCGCAGGGCGGCTTCCCGCCCGAAATGCTCGACGTGGTTCTGCACCACCACGAGTTTCTCGACGGCACCGGCTATCCCGACGGCCTGAGCGGCAACCAGATCAGCGACATCGTCCGCCTGACCACGATCGTGGATATCTACGCGGCGCTGGTCGAGAAGCGTGCCTACCGGCTGCAGTTCACCCACGCCCGCGCCTACGCCATGATGGAAGAGATGGGCGACAAGCTCGATCAGCATCTGCTGCACGCGTTCCGTCCGGTGGCGTTCGGGCAGTACTGAGCAGCCGCTCAACGCAAGCCTCAGGCCCTGCAATTGCCTAGGTGTCATGATCATCAGTGCGCCCTGCGCTGATGACAGGCACGCGGGGAATGACGCATGGATACGATCGTTGACACAGGTCCGAACGTCGACATTCCCGCCGACATTGCCGCCACGCTCGTCAATCCGGCCGCCTATGCCGACCACCGCATCCATGACAGCTACCGCTGGCTGCGCGCCAACAATCCGCTCGGCATCGCGCGGCCCGAAGGGTTCGATCCGTTCTGGGTGGTGACAAAGCACGCCCACATCCAGGCCATCAGCCGCCAGAACGAACTGTTTCATAACGCCGACCGCCCGACCACGCTGACGAACCGCGCGGTGGAAGCGCGCGTTCGCAACATCACGGGCGGGCCAAATCTCGTGCGCTCGCTGGTGCAGATGGATGCCCCCGACCATCCGAAATACCGGGCGCTGACGCAGGGCTGGTTCATGCCCGCCAATCTCGGGAAATTCGAGGCGCGCGTGCGCGAGATCGCGCGTGCGACCGTGCAGCGCATGCTCGACAGGGGCGGCGCCTGCGATTTCGTCGAAGACGTTGCCCTCGGCTATCCCCTGCATGTCATCATGGAAATCCTCGGCGTGCCCGAGAAGGACGAGCCGCGGATGCTGAAGCTGACGCAGGAATTGTTCGGTCCGCAGGATCCCGATACGGCCCGGATCCGGGAGCAGCTCACGGCGGAGCAGTTTTCGGCGATGATGCAGTCGGTGGTGGCCGATTTCGGCGCCTATTTCCGCGGCATCACCGAGGACCGCCGCCGTAATCCACGAGAGGATCTCGCGACCGTCATCGCCAATGCCAGGATCGGCGGCGACTACATGCCGGACCACGACGCGACGAGCTACTACATGATCGTGGCGACTGCGGGCCACGACACCACGTCGTCCTCGACCGCCGGCGCGATCTGGGCACTGGCGCAGGACCCGGCGCAATTCGCAGAGGTCAAGGCCAATCCTGGGTTGATCCCGGGGCTGGTCGACGAGGCGATCCGCTGGATGACGCCGGTCAAGCATTTCATGCGTTCGGCCACCGCCGACACCGAACTCGGCGGCCGGAAGATCGCCAAAGGCGACTGGCTGATGCTTTGCTACGCGTCCGGCAATCGCGACGAGGACGTGTTCGAGGAGCCCTACCGGTTCCGCAGCAGCCGCAAGCCCAACCGGCACGTCGCGTTTGGTTATGGTGCGCATCTGTGCCTCGGCCAGTATCTGGCCAAGCTCGAAATGCGCATCCTGTTCGAGGAACTGCTGCCGCGGCTGAAGTCGCTCGCGCTCGACGCCGAAGTGAAGATGACGCAGGCATATTTTGTGAACGGCCCGAAGAAGCTGCCGATCCGGTTCGAGGTGAATTGACGCGAGTTGTGTAGGGTGGGCAAAGGAGCGTCAGCGACGTGCCCACCATCTCTTGCACCGGTGCCAGCAGTGGTGGGCACGCTTCGCTTTGCCCACCCTACACGACAATCGCAATCGTCACCCCAGCATCTTCCGCAACTCCGCCTTCGCTACCTTCTCCAGCGTCGAGCGCGGCATGTCGTCGACGAAGTGAATTTCGCGCGGTACCTTGAAGTCGGCGAGCCCGGTGCGGCAGGCCGTCATTACGGTGTCGTGCAGGTCGGCCGGGGCGCCGGCGACGCCGGCCTGCGGGATGATGAATACGACCGGCACTTCATCGAGCATCGGATGCTTCTTCGCCACCACCGCGGCCTCGCGCACGCCGGGCACCACCGCGATCACCTGTTCGATCTCGGAGGCCGCGACGTTCTCGCCGCCGACCTTCAGCATGTCCTTGGTGCGGTCGCCGAACCGGACGAAGCCGTTTTCCAGCAGCGTGACGCGGTCGCCGGTGATGAAATAGCCGTGCTCGTCAAAGCTCTCGCGCGTGGCCTTTTCGTTGTGCAGATACTCGGCAAACAGCGACAGGCCCGGAATGCCCTTGATCAGGAGGTTGCCAGTGCCGCCGACTTCAGTCGGCGTGCCGTCGTCCTCGACGATGCGGATCTGATATTCCGGCGCGGCGCGGCCGATCGACATCGGCGTGTTGGGCTGATCGACCTCGCCGACGATGCCGTGGGTGATGGTCTCGGTCATTCCCCACCAGCCGATCATCTTGATGCCGAACGCGGCAAACGGCGGCGGCTCGGATACCGCGGTGCCCCAGAGCCGGAATTTGTGGTTCTTCGGAATCTCGTGCTCGAGCAGCGCCTTCATGCAGAACGGGATCGTCGAGGTCCAGGTGCAGTTGTGCTCCAGCGCCACGTTCCAGAACCGGCTGGCGGAAAATCGCGGCTGGATCACGCAAGATCCGCCGACCCACAGCGTCGCCAGCATCGAATAGGCCAGCGCGTTGGTGTGAAACAGCGGCAGATAAGTCTGGTGCACATCGCCCGCATGCAAATCCTCGTGCGCGGCGTTGATCTTGGCGCCCCACAGCGCGTTGGCATGCGTCCACAGCACCGCCTTCGGCCGCGAGGTCGTGCCGGAGGTGTATTGAACGCTGCACGGCGCAAAGGGATCGGTGGCCCGGCGTGGCCGATCGGCGCTGTCGGCGAACAAGGACTCAAAGCTGTCGCCGCGCGGCGCCGCCTGTTTTGGCGTGCTGCCGGCGTCGTGCGAGATCACCGCGATCCAGCGCAGGCCACGGCAATTGGCGGAGACCAGTTCGGCATAGGCCGGCTGGGTGATGGCTGCGACCGCGCCGCAATGGCCGGCGAAATACTCCATCTCCGCCGCCGCCGAGCGGGTGTTGGTGGTGACCGCGATCGCGCCGAGTTCGACGCAGGCGAACCACGCCAGCATGGCCTCGATGCAATTGTCGAGATGGATCAGCACATATTCGCCGGGCTTGACGCCGCGTTTGGCGAGCCCTGCGGATAGCGCGCCGACGCGATCGTGAAACTCGCCGTAGGTCCATTTCCGCGCCGGCCCCTCGAACGGTGCCCAGATCAGGAATGGATGGTTGCGGCGGCTCTCGGCGCGCATCCGCAGCAGCCACGGCACGTCGAGCCCTGCGAACGGTCCGACGATACCCGGCACTGCCTGAGAATTGGTCATTGGTCCTCCCGTGCAGCTTTATCGGCTGCCTTGATTTTACTTGGGAGTAGTTCTGCCATCGCAAAGCGGGATGAGCAAATGCGTAGTTCTCAGATCGTCATTCCGGGGCGATGCGCAGCATCGAACCCGGAATCTCGAGATTCCGGTCTGGTCCTTCGGACCATCCCGGAATGACGGAGATAGTGGAGCGCGTATTTAATCCGCCTCATCCTCATACGACGAAATCTCGATCAAGCTCCCATCCGGATCCCTGCAATAGACCGAACGCAGCGTGCCGCGGGCGCCCTGTTTGGCGACCGGGCCTTCCTCGATCGCGACGCCGTTGGCGGTCAGGTGCGCCACGACCTCATCGGGCGTGCTCGAAGTCAGGAAGCACAGATCGTCACTCCCCGCGGTTATGTGATCGGCCGTGAACCACTCGACGGTGTCGGCGCCGCGCGGGCGCACGTTGATTTTCTGGTTCCCGAACACCAGCGAGGTCCGCGGCGTTTTGCCCGGGCCGGGATCAAACACCCTGACCTCCATGCCGAGGATTTTTCGATACCACTCCGCAGTGCGCGCCACGTCGGCGACATTGATGACAATATGATCGAGTGCGTTAACGCTGACGGACATGTCTTATCCTTTGGTCGCGGTTCGGCGACGCCCGGTCGCACTGGCCGCTCAGGGGTTTGTTTGTTACAACGCGGCCCGCGCGCGGTCCAATTTGACCGTCGCTCAATAGAAAACGGACCGGGCCCTGAACCCGGCCTCATGGGAGAACTTTTGATGATTTCACGCCGTTCCGCAATTTGTCTGGCCGTCATCGGCCTTTCCGCTGCCAC
Source organism: Pseudomonadota bacterium (assembly GCA_023387735.1). GTDB lineage: Bacteria > Pseudomonadota > Alphaproteobacteria > Rhizobiales > Xanthobacteraceae > Bradyrhizobium. The sequence continues at coordinate 82,128 of JAEWHP010000002.1, forward strand.
ATCGATGGGCAGCGCTTCGGCGGCGGATTACCCGACCCGGCCGGTGAAATGGGTCGTCGGTTATCCTCCGGGCGGCGCGACCGACATCATCGCGCGCCTGATCGGCCAGCGGCTCTCCGAGCGGCTCGGCCAGCAGTTCGTGATCGAGAACAAGCCCGGCGCCGGCAACAACATCGCCACCGAATCCGTCATCAACGCCGAGCCGGACGGCTACACCGTGCTGCTGGTCAATCCGGCGAACTACATCAACGCCACGCTGTATGCGAACCTGAAGTTCAACGTCGTTCGCGACCTCGCACCGGTTGCGGCGTTCAACCGCGTGCCGAACGTGATGACGGTCAACAACAATGTGCCAGCGAAAACGGTCGCCGAGTTCATCGCCTATGTGAAGGCCAATCCCGGCAAGGTGAACCTGGCCTCGTCCGGCAACGGCACCTCCGTGCATCTGTCCGGTGAAATGTTCATGGCGATGTCCGGCGCCAAGATGCAGCACGTGCCCTATCGTGGTGCAGCGCCAGCGATCACCGATCTGCTCGGCGGCCAGGTGCAGGTGATCTTCGACAACATGCCCTCCATCCTTCAGCATATTCGTGCCGGCTCGGCGCGGGCGCTCGCCGTCACCGGCACGGCGAAGTCGCCGCTGCTGCCCGATGTTCCCACGCTCGCCGAGACGGTTCCCGGCTATGAAGCGACCGCGCTGTTCGGCATGGGTGCTCCGAAGAACACCCCGAAGGAAGTCATCGCCAAGCTGAACAAGGAGATCAACGAGATCCTTGCCGAGCCCGCGATCAAGGCCAGGCTGACCGATCTCGGCGGCGAACCGCTGATCGGGCCCCCGGAAGCGTTCGGCAAGATGATCGCGGCGGAAACCGACAAGTGGAAGAAGGTGATCGAGGACGCCAAGGTCGAAAAGGTTCAGTGATCTACCTCACGGAACATTGCCGTGGTCGTGGTGTTTCCTAGCAAAGAGGCGACGCAGTTTTTCTGCTTCGAGCAAAGGAGAAGCATCATGCGCAATGCAATGTTGGCGGTACTGGCGCTGTCGGCGGCCACGGTCGCATCGGTCGCCGGCAGTTCGCCGGCGGCAGCCTACGATTATCCCTATTGTCTGCAGGGCCGCGGCATCGGCGTTCCCGGTGAGTGCGCCTACGCCACGTATGAACAATGCCTGGCGTCGGCGGCGGGGCGCGCGCTCTATTGCAACGTCAATCCGCGTGTCGCTTTCGGGCAGCAGCAGCGGCGGATGCGGGTATACCGGGACTACTGATCGGCGTTCCGCCGGTCTCGTTGAGATGGCCGGACAAGGGCGTAAAGCAATTTGCGCCCGATGATCCGGCCATTCGCGAGTCTGTTGTCTCCACTCTCCACGATGTGAAGCAGGGTCAGGCTTGACTCGCATTGGCTTGCCCCTATACTAAACCGTATGGTTAAGTATCAAGACGAAGCCCTGGACCGCACCTTCGCTGCGCTTTCCGATCCGACGCGGCGCGCGCTGCTGGCGCGGCTCGGCGATCGCGAGAGCCTCTCGGTCAGCGAGCTGGCGCAGCCGTTTTCGATCTCGCTTCCCGCGGTCATCAAGCATCTCGATGTGCTTGATGATGCCGGCCTGATCGCACGCCAAAAGATCGGACGCACGGTGACGTGCCGGCTGACCGCCAGCCCGATGGAGCAGGCGATGGATTGGCTGAACCGCTACCAGCGCTTCTGGTCCGACAATCTCGACCGCCTTGCCGCCTTTCTGGAGGAAGACCGATGGCCACCCAGTCAAGCCTTGCCAAGTCCACCGTTGCCCGCGACGCCGAAGCCGCCGCGCGGCCGAGTCTCACGCTCACCCGCCGCTTCGCCGCGGCGCCCGAAAAAGTCTACGCCGCGTGGGCCGACCCGGAAAAGCTAGCGCAGTGGTTCGGGCCCGGCGCGGTGGAGCCCGGTTCGGTCAAGGCCGACATCGACCTGCGCGTCGGCGGCCACTATCGCATCAGTTTCAACGCCAAGGGCGAATACAACCAGGTCGGCGGCGTCTATCGCGAGGTCGTGCCGAACGAGCGGCTGGTCTTCACCTGGGCGTGGCATTCGACGCCCGAGCGGGAATCGCTGGTCACCGTGTCGGTGAAGCCTGACGGCGCCGGCACGCTGCTCACCTTCCACCACGCACAGTTCGTCGATGCGACCGCACGCGACAATCACGAGCGCGGCTGGACGGAGTTGCTTGGCAAGCTCGAAGCATATCTGGCCTGAAGGAGCGGCGAGACCAATGGTGAGCGCGCAATGCGAGAGACCGGGTGCGGCTACGTGACCAGTACCAGCCGTCGCCGGTTCAGGCATCTTGCTGCCACGCTTAGTTGTCATGAGCGCGCTGCACTCTCAGCCGTCATTCCGGGATGGTCCAAAGGACCAGACCCGGAATCTCGAGATTCCGGGTTCGATGCTTCGCATCGCCCCGGAATGACGGGATGTGCTGGCGCCGAATGAAAATAACGGAGAATTTTTCCATGCCTTACGTCGATGGCTTCATCGTTGCCGTGCCGAAGAAAAACCTTGCTGCCTATGCGACGATCTCGAAGAAGTGCGGCAAGATCTGGCGCGAATACGGCGCGCTCGACTATCGCGAATGGGTCGCCGACGACGTCAAGGTCGGCAAGCTCACTTCGTTTCCGCGCAGCGTCAAGCTGAAGCCGGGCGAGACCGTGGTGTTCGCATGGATCACCTACAAGTCGCGCGCCCAGCGCGACAAGATCAACGCGAAGGTGATGGCGGATCCGCGGCTCAGCGCGATCATGGGTCCCGACGGGAAGCCGCCGTTCGACGGCAAGCGGATGATCTATGGCGGCTTCGAGAGCCTGGTGAAAGCGTAAGCCGCACCAGCTCTCGCAATTCAGCGAATGCCGCGCGACGGAAATTGTCGTCGCGCCGAGATTGACGAGTCCTGCAGCGTGCGATCGCTGCGGCTCGATTGCGAAGACGCGCCTCCGGTTTTCTACGGAGACAGTAGTGGTGTTGCGCGCGCAGCAAGGTTTACTTGCGATTAATTAGCCAAAGTTATGGTCGAAGGCGTCAAGAACCCGTCATGCGACCGATGGTTGAGACGCGCGAGAGCGCCGGCAACCCACGGTGATCTTAGGAAACAGAATGTCTTCCCGCACTAGGATGTCATCGACGGCCGCAACGCTGCTTGCGCTCGTCGCTCTCGTTGTCACGCCCGCAAGCGCTGCTGAAGTGGTGCTACGCTTCGGCTCCATCAACACCGAGAACACTGCACCCTACGATCAGGTTCTGGTGCCGTTCGCAAAGGCGGTCGAGGAAGAGTCCGAAGGGCGCATCGAGGTGGCGCTGAAGCCGCTCGGCGGCTACGGCAAGCCGGCCGAACTGTTCACGATGGTCGAGAAGGGCGCGATCGAAATGGCGGCGACCGTGCAGGGCTATCACCCTGGCCGCTTCCCGCAATCATCGGTGATGGAGCTGCCCTTCATGTTCGAGAACTCGATCGCGGGCACCTCGGCGATGATGTCGCTGTACAAGGAGGGCCTGCTCGACAAGGATTACGCCTCGGTCAAGGTTTTGGGCCTCTACGTGCTGCCGCCTTATCCGATCTTCACGACCGGCAAGAAGATTCAGTCGGTAAAGGATTTTCGCGGCCTGCGGATGCGTGCCCCGAGCACCACCGTCGGTGTCGCGCTGTCGAAGCTCGGCGCGGTGCCGCTCGGCATTCCCCTCAACATGATCGGCGACACCATTGCCAGCGGCTATGTCGATGCCATTGCCTATGGCTGGGATTCGACGACCACGACGAAGGGCACCGCCGGGAAGGTTCTTGCCGATCAGCTCAAGGTCGTGATCGATGCGCGGCTGGCTGCCCCCGCGCTGATGATCGTGATGAACCGCGCCGCGTGGGACGCGATGCCGCCCGATCTCAGGAAGATCGTCGAAAAGCATGCTTCGGACCTTGCGATGGGCAGCGCGCGCATCCGCGAGGCGCAGGAAGCCGTCAGCAAGAAGAAGCTGCAGAACGATTCCCGCTTCACCGCGCTTGCCTTCAACGACCAGCAGCGCGCCGAAATACAGGCGGTGACCGCGCCGGCCGTGACCGAATGGAAGGCCAACATGGCGAAGCTCGGTATCGACGGCGAGCGGCTCTACAAGCGCGCCCGGGAACTGATCCAGCAGTACAAGGTCGCCACCAAATAGCAGCATGACCGGGGAGGGCGGACTGCGGCCTTCCGGCAACGACGATGCATCGACAATCAAGTGTTCGCGCGCTCAAGAATTGAGGACCAGACCGTGAAGTCATCTCGCCAGTTCGGAATCAGGGCCAAGCTCTTTCTCGCCTTTGCTGCGGTTTCTGGAACCACGGTTGTTGCCGGCGGCGCCGCCTGGCTGATGTTCTCGCAGGTGCGCGATCTCTTCCATGGGGTCGCCGGCCGCAACATTCCGGAGATCGTCGAGACGCTGGGATTGCAGACCGACACCCAGGCGCTCGCAGGCTCCGCGCCGACGCTGCTCGCGGCGAAGACGCAAGCGCAGCGGCAACAGGAAATGGCTGCGCTCAAGGCCCGGCAGGACGGGATTGCGAAGCGGCTCGACAGCGTCGCTCATACGCAATCCGATCGTGATGCGATCGACCGGCTCAAGAAGCTGATCAGCGCGATGAACGCCAAGCTGGCCGCGCTCGATGTCGCCGTCGATGACCGTCTCAAGCTCAGCACGCGCGGCGAAGAGATCGTGAAGACCGCGCAAGCTACCCAGACGAAACTCAATGAAGTGCTGTTGCCGGCCGGTGAGAAAGCCCAGGCCGACATCACCATGGTCTCCATGACGATCGGCGGCGACGCCAATCAGTCGATGATGACGCTGCTCAAGCTGGTCTCGACCCAGGTACCGGTGTCCCAGGGGTTTGCCGACCTGGTCGGCTTCGTCAACCTGGCTTCGAGCCTGCTCGACCGCGCGGCGGTCGCGCCGACCGTCGAAAGCGTCGCGGCGCTGGAGAAGAGCTTCAAGACAATGTCGGCCAAGGTCGAGGAAAAGCTCGACATCGTCGATACGCTGCAGCCGACCGAGGGCATGCGCAAGGCCGCCGATGCCTGGCTGAAGCTCGGTTCGGGCGACACGATCTTCGATGCGCGCCGCAAGGAGATCGCCGCCAGCCAGCTCGGCCAGAAACTGCTGGACGAGACCCGCAGCCTTACCGATGAACTCGCCAGGGAAGTCGCCGGCCAGGTCAAGACAGTGACCAACAAGGCCCGCGAGGCAACGGATCGTTCCGACGAAGCCATCGGCTTCGGAACCTTCGTGATGCTGATGATCGCGGCGTTCAGCGTCATCGGCTCCGCGCTGTTCGTCTGGTTCTATATCGGCCGCAACCTGGTGGCGCGCCTGATGGGCCTCGAGAGCACCATGACGCGGCTTGCCGCGGGCGATCTCTCCGCGGACGTCGGTGCCCGGCGTGGCGACGACGAGATCGGCCAGATGGCGGAAGCGCTGTCGGTGTTCCGCGAAGGCATCGTTCAGGCCAACGCCGCTGCCGCCCAGAAGGCCGCCGAGCAGGAAGCCAAGCAGAAGCAGTCGGCATTGATCGACCAGCTGACGCGCGAATTCAACGAAGGCGCGACCAGCGCGCTGGCTGCGGTTTCCACCGCAGCGTCCCGCATGAAGGGTTCGGCGCAGAAGATGTCGCATGTCGCAGCCCAGGCCAAGGAGCAGACCGGCGCCGTCGCGTCGGCCTCCGAACAGGCCGCCGCAAACGTGCAGACGGTGGCGGTCGCGACCGAGGAGCTTTCAAGCTCGATCACCGAGATTTCCCGCCAGGTCGGCGAATCCACCCGGATCGCGGCCCAGGCCGTGGAGCAGGTGGCAAAGAGCGAAGTCACGGTCACCGAACTCGCCAGCGCCGCCAACCGGATCGGCGAAGTCGTCGGCCTGATCAACACGATCGCGGCGCAGACCAACCTTCTCGCGCTCAACGCCACCATCGAAGCCGCCCGCGCCGGCGAGGCCGGCAAGGGCTTTGCGGTCGTGGCCTCCGAGGTCAAGAGCCTCGCGACCCAGACCGCGCGCGCCACCGAAGGCATCACCGCGCAGGTCACCGCCATCCAGGGCTCGACCCAGGAAGCGGTCGACACCATCAAGGGCATCGGCCAGATCATCGACAAGATGTCGGAGATCGCCACGACGGTAGCGGCAGCGGTAGAAGAGCAGGGCGCGGCAACGGCCGAGATCGCGCGCAACATCCAGCAGGCGGCCTCGGGAACGCAGAACGTCTCCAACAACATCGTCGGTGTCTCGAACGCGGCCAACCAGACCGGCGAAACCGCGACCGACGTGCTGCAGTCCTCCGACGGCCTGGCGGCGGAGTCGGAGGCGCTCAGCAACGAGGTCGGCCGGTTCCTCGCCCGCATCAAGGCGGCTTAGGCGGTTTGCCTGACCGCGGCGTAACGGGTTGACACCACAGGCGCCGCGGCCACACTGGACGACATGCGCATCACGCTCGTCCACGCCCTGAAACACTCGATCGTGCCGATCGAGGCCTCGTTCGCCCGGCTTTGGCCGGAAGCCCGCCTGATGAATCTGCTCGACGACAGCCTGTCGGCCGACCTCGCGCGCGACGGTGGGCTCTCTGACGCCATGACCGAGCGTTTCCTTTCGCTCGGGCGTTATGCGGCCGGCACCGGTTCGAATGCGATCCTGTTCACCTGTTCGGCGTTCGGCCCCTGCATCGAAGCGGTCGCCCGCGCACGCGCGCCGATGCCGGTGCTGAAGCCGAACGAAGCCATGATCGAGCAGGCGGCCGCCCGTGGCCGAAAGGTCGGCTTGCTGTCGACATTCCCTCCGACGCTCGTCTCGATGCCGCCGGAATTTCCTTCGTCTGTCCAGATCGTCCCGAAACTGGCGGAAGGCGCGCTGGCCGCGCTCGACCGCGGCGATCGCGCGACGCATGACCGGCTGGTCGTGGAGGCGTCGAAAGACTTGCGCGACTGCGACCTGATCGCGCTCGCGCAATACAGCATGGCGCCGGCGGCGGAACAGGTCGCTGAGGCGACCGGGCGGCCGGTGCTCACCACGCCCGACAGCGCGGTAGAGAAACTGAAGAGGATGCTGTCCATTCGTCGCGGCTAGGTTTCGCAGGCCGCCGGGGAAACGCGATGACGCTACGGTCCAGTCGGCGCGAGGTACTGTTGCGAACGGCAGGAGCCGTAGCCGCCGGCCTGATCCCAGGCGCGAGCCTTGCCGCGCCGCCCCGCCTGCAGTTCCGCAACAACGAGATGGAAGCCGCCTTGCGGGCGCGGGTCGATGCGGCCGATGTGCCGGGTCTCGTGGCGATGGCTGCGACGGAGCGTTCCCTGATCTACGAGGGCGCGTTTGGTGTGCGGAGCTTCGGTTCGCGCACAAGCATGTCAGCCGAAACGGTGTTCAGCATCGCATCGATGACCAAGCTGTTGACGTCAGTCGCGGCCATGCAACTCGTCGAACGGGGCAGGATCAAGCTGGACGAGCCGGCGGCAAGACTGGATCCGGAACTCGCATCGCCCCAGGTTGTCGACGGCTTCGACGCGCGGGGGATGCCGCAGCTGCGCGCTGCCAGCAAGCCGATCACGTTGCGGCATCTGCTCACACATACGTCCGGCTTCAGCTACCAGCTTTGGGACACCAGTGTCATTCGCTACGGCAAGGCTGCCCGCAACGATCCAGCGCTGCCCCGTGCGCCGCTGATGTTCGATCCGGACGCCAGATGGGCCTATGGCGGCAGCCTCGACCGGGTCGGCCGGCTGGTCGAGATCATCAGCGGGCAGAACCTGGATCGTTATTTTCACGATCACATCCTTGGCCCGCTCGGGATGAAGGACACATCCTTCACGCTGACGGAGGCGCAGCACGCGCGCCGCGCAAGTCTGCATCTGCGCAAGGCGGATGGGACGCTGGCGCCGCAGCCATTGGTGAGACGCAGTGCCCCAAAGGTGTTTTCGGGAGGCGGCGGTGTCTATTCCACTGCGCCTGATTATCTGACCCTGCTTCAGGCGCTGTTGAATGGCGGCGGGCTCGCCGGGAAAAGCATCCTGCGGCCGCAGACAGTGGCGCTGATGTCGACCAACCAGATCGGCAGCCTCGACGCGGGAATTCTCAAGACGACCAATCCGGCATTGTCCGACGACGTCGACTTCTTCCCGGGTGTCCGCCTCCGCTGGGGGCTCGGCGACATGATCAACGTCGATCCGGTGCCTGATGGCCGCAGAGCCGGCAGCCAGACCTGGGCCGGGCTATACAATACCTACTACTGGATCGACCCGGCCTCGCGGATCGCGGGCGTGATCATGATGCAGATCCTGCCGTTCGCCGACCGGCGTGCCCTGAATGTTTACCGTCTGTTCGAGCGCGGAATTTACCGCTCCCACAAGCCGGCCTGAGCCACCCTTGGCGTAGCGCCGGCGTCACGCGTCTTTCTTGGCGGGCTTCTTCGCGGGTTTCTTGGCCGGCGCCGGCTTCCACTCCGCCGCAGCGTATTTGATCGCCCGTGCGTAGCTGTCGGCGGTGTTCTCTGCCGAGTTCTGCAGCCGCTTGGCCGCGGCAGCGCCGTGCAGCATCGCGCTCTTGGCGAGATGCTTGAGCTGGTCCCTGGCATCCCTGTCCTTGGCTTTGTTGGCGCGGGCCAGGATCTGGTCGCGTCGCTTCTTCACGGCGGCCATCAGGCTCTTGTTCTGTGCCTTTGCGATTTGCCGAATGACGGCGTCGAGATCGGCTTCAGCCATGATTGCTCACTGTTGCCGCGCCACGCCGTCCGCGATGTACGGCGATCGGCGCGTCACGTTTGATGAAGGATGGATGCCATTGTGTCGCCGCGGCGCTTTCATTTCAAGCGCGTTTCTCCGGCGTCCACTTTTCGTGCCTGCGCCCCCTGTACTAGCCAGGGATCGACTGCCCCTTGCCGCGTCCGAGCGCGAATTGCCCGACCGAACCCTCGACATGGAATTCGAGCCCGGTCATTTTGGCAAACAGGTCGATGTTGCCGGTGCCGATGGCGCACCCACCCAGGCCCATGTCGGTCGCCGTCAGGTAAAACGTCTGGATCATGGCGCCGACGTCCTTGAGGATCAGCGCGTAGGCAATCGAGCTGTACTTCCAGGAGATCCGCCCAAAGCGCGCGGCGATCGTGATCAACACCTGGGGCGGGCCAGTTGCATCCATCGCAAACTCGGCCGCCGCCGAAAGCGCCTGCAGTTGCTGGGCAGAGGCGTCGATCGCTACGAGCGCGTGGCCGCCCGCGTCATAGTGGTAGAAACCGCGCGCAAGTCCCTCGCAGTTGGAAACCGCCAGATACAATTCCAGCTCGTAGGCGCTGCCCGCCGACGGATAAGGCCTCGTGCTGTAGGTCAACGCGGGGTTGCCCTGGGGATTCGCCTCGCTGTTCCATTCCGAAAGCACCCGGGCAGCGCGGTCCAGGAACAGCGCCAGCTCGGCGAGCGTGACCGGATGCGCGTCATCGAAATCCCTGATCGAATGGCGTTCGCGCAGCAGCGTTGCGAAGGGCGAGGTCGGCTCCGAGTTCGATATTTCGCGAAGATCAATCCTCCTGCCTGGCCAGCGTGGTCGCACCGCCGGTAGCGGTGAAACGACGCCGGCATAGGCGAAAGTGCTGCCAACCGGATCGGTATGGCGGCCCTCGGTGCTCCGCGTGTGAAACGCGAGATCATGGAAATCCCAGAGAACCAGGTTGCCGTCGCCTTCATGTTCCCGAAGACCGTCGCCGCTTTTCGCATCGAGCTTGAGCAGGAACTGGCTGTCGCGCAGCAGTTCGAGCAGCTCGATGTCGAAGGCGGCCGCGTCGCGGCGTAGCCTGCTGATCTTGTGAGGCTGCGACAGCGCGGCCAACAGGGCTGCAATGGCGGGATTGCCCATGCGGAACAGCGCGGCGGCCCGCGGCGACTCCAGCACCATCTCGTTGCCGCGCCGGTGCAGATAGGCAAAGCGCGACAGCACCACGGTGTCGCTCTCGCGGAGCTTTGCACGCCGCGGCCAGTACTCGGCGAGTTGGGGCTCGATGACCACGAGGTCCTGCCCGTCACGCGGAGATAACAGGCGATATTCGAGGAGTCGGTGCCGCGCCAGCCGATGTACCAGGGCATCGACTTCCCTCGCGATGGCGCTCTTGCCCGCAAAGGACGCAAGCGGTAGCCCCCCGGTCAGATTTTGCGCGCGATCGATCGCAGTCTTGCTCAATTGTCCGAGATTGATGGAATAGCCGTTCGCGAAGCCGCCGATGCTGCCGTCCGCCTGCACCTGCAGGGACAAATGCCCGTTCAACCGGGCAGCGAGGACTGGCGCGATCTTCCTGGTCGGCCGTTTCCGGGGAGCGCGCACGGCCGGCCTTTCAGGTGTGCGGCAGGAACGGCGTGAGTTCGCTTTCCGGCCGCGGCCGATCCAGCAACCCGAGCTTCACGGGAACATCGTAAAGCCGGCCCGGCGCAAAGCGGCGATAGAAATGCCGCAGGCCCGGAACGAGCACGCGAACGACAGGGACCTCAACGTCGGGCCGCGTCTGGTCGAGCACGAGGAAATCATAGCCGGCCCGCGTGGCGATCTCGACACAGGCATTGACCTGGTCGCGCGTGTTGTCGTGGACCTCGAGGCCGGGCGCCGGCGGCGGGATCGGGTTTTCGTCCGGAAGCAGGAACGGATGATCTTCCAGGCGCAGCGGATTGATGCCGTCGAGCGACGGCTTCTCGCCGCTGCCGCCACCCATCATGCCGATCGACATGAACTGGGTCAGCTCGGTGAGCGACCGCAGCAGGGCGATACGGCGATCGAAGTGCGCGCCGGATCCGAACTCGATGTTCTCGTGGCCGTTCTGCATCCAGTGCATGACCGACACGTAGGTGGGAATGCCGAGATCGCTGGTGACGTCGAGCACCCACAGCCGTCGCCCGGCATTTGCAAACTGCGTTTGCAGATCGCGAACATAGGAATCGTCGAATTGCGAGAGGTCGAGCTCGGCCCGCTGCAGGCGGTTGTACCACCAGATGGCGTAGGCATCGCGCTCGACCAGCTCGAGAAAGCCCTGCACGATGGCTTCCTCGCGGGTGTTGCCGGCCGCGCAACCGTTGGAGTCGGTGTGGAAGCCGCCGTAGAAGAAGTAGAGCAGGCCGGTCGGAAGGTGCTTGAAGCGCTTGTCGCGCAGCGACCAGACCGGCGACCATTCGGTCTTGGTCGAGGGATCGAGCGGCTCAGGAACCGGATGAGAGTCGTCCGGCGACTCGGTCAGCCTGTTCTGAAACTGAGCTTCGCTGAACAGCTGGACGTCGTTGGGATGGATGGCGTCCCCAGGATCGAAATCGGTGAAGCGGCGTGCCGTCCTGATCTCGTCACCCTGGAAAATGCCGGAATAGCGCTCGATGGATTCCATCAGCGCGCTGGCCTCGCCCTGCTCGGCGGTGGAGCCCTTGCCAAAACTGCCGCCGCTCAGCCCGGACCTGAGCTGATCGACGCTTTGCGCCGGCGCAGAGAAATTGTGATGGGCGAAAAAATTGGTGTTCATCGGCAGATCGACCTCGATCCGCTCGAGTCGCGAAACAACGCCGGTCAGCGGGCTCACATGCCTGCGGAAACGCGCCACGGTGGCCCGGGACGTCACGGTGCGATAGCCGCCGCTGGTCATGATGAGCTTGCTGCCCGCGGCGATATCGATCGGCGCCGCCGCGCGGCGCGGGCTCTTCAGTTTCTTGCTGCCGCAGGTGTGGCATTGCGGGCGTCGCGCGACAAAGTGCTTGGCCACGACCGAGCCGGTCAGATCGAGGCTCGCAATGTGATCGCGCAGATCGGTGCGAAAGCCCGAGGCAATGGCTTTCGCGATTTCGACGGCGGCGAAATGAATGGCGCTTTGTCCGACGCTCTCATTGACCAGCGGCGATACGGCGACCGGCAGAACCTGTCCGCGGTCGAGAAACCCCTTGATCTCGCGGTTGCGGATCATGCGATCGAACAGGCAATTCCAGCAGGCGCTTTCACCCGTCTTGAACACGGGGCCCACCAGCGGAAACACGCCGGACGTTTGCACCAGCAGCCACGGCGTTTTGTCCTTCACGCGCTCCTGGTTCATCTCGGCCAGCCGCCGGTCGAGATAGTCGTTCACCAGCGTGATCGTGAGTTTTGGCGAACGCTTGGCGATCTGAACGCCGAGTTTGCTCAAGGCGCCGGCAAGTTCTTTGGCGCCTTTGACGTCGATTGCTTCGACCCGCACGGGGCAATCGCGGAGATTCTGTTCCGCGACGTCGAGCGGTAATCCCAGACTGGCCCAATAGCCCGCGACGGCGCCATCGAACGCGTTCGACGCTCCCGCAACGACGTAGCGGCGCTCCAGCAGTCGCCTGATCGCTTCCTCGATCTTGTCGGTCGGAAAGTTCTTCGAAAGCCGGCGAACGATCTCCGGCGCGGATTTTCCATTTTGCCCGATCGCAGTGGCGACCGCACAGTACAATTCGCCATGCAGGAAGAATTTCCGGTTCTCGGAATAGAGGCAGACGACACCGGGAGGAAGCACGTAGGCGGTGAAGTTCGGCGCGAATCGCAAAACCTCCTTGCGGGTCTTGCTGGTAGCGCGGCGCTTGCGATTGGCTGTCATTGGCTCGGCACGCGGATCCTGTCGCCTGTCAATTCAGATCGCCAGAGCAGGCGAACCGTTTCTCGCAGGACACGTTCGCCCGCGAAGACAGGAATTGTTCGATCGAGTGGAACACACCCGCTTTTCACCGGCAAGCCGTCCACGCAGGCAGGCGCACGCTACAATGAAACAAGATATTGGCCGGGTCGATCCCGAACCCGGCCAATGAAATCGAGGCGTATCGATACAAGATCAGCAGGCCTCGCCGCCTAGCACCAGCGGCACCGGCCCCAGGATGCACAACAACCCGCACACCCTATACCTATTCCTATGCCCGGCACGCCTACGCCGATCCAGCCGACGCCGCAGCCGCCACAACCACCGCAGCCGACGCCGCACCGGCAGGCCCTGCAGCCCGCGCAGCCTCGACAGCCGCCGCATCCGTGGAAACCACCGCATCCCCGCACGGCGCATCCGCGGCAGCCGCCGCACCTGCCACATCCGCGCTGGGCCAGCTGCACGCCGGCGAGTGCATTCTCTTCATCGTCGAAAAGCTGGAAGGTCGCGAGACTGACGTCGGAGAGCTCTTCTTCGCCGAGCGTGATCATCATGCCAGGAATGAAGTTCTGGCCTTTTTGCACGTCACCAGTCGGCACGGCCGCGGCGTACGCACTTCCTGCTGCTGAAAAAGTCAGTCCGGCAACGCCTAACGCCGGTACGGCGGCTTTGGTTACGCGCTTCTTTTTCGAAGCTTGCTTCACCCGCGGCATGGTCGCATCCTCCGACATGTTACAAGAAGGATATCCGTAGGTCCGATCCTACGCTGACCAAACAAGGCAGGCAAGATTCATGCGCACACGAAAATGTAACGGCGCACGGTCAGATTGCATTCATCTTGATGAACGTGATCGCCACATTTTCGTCCAACGCAGCGATGGCCCGTCGCACAAGTCGCGTCGCGAGCGACTTGGTGCAGTGCGCAATCGTTCCCGGGCCTGAACGGAGAATCGCTTGATTGCCCAGCCCGCACGCTTCGCCTGGTACGAGCTCCTGACCACGGATGTCGCTGCGGCAAGCGCCTTTTACGGCAAGGTCGTCGGCTGGGGCGCGAAGGATGCCTCTACCCCGGAATTGGCTTACACGGTGGTGTCTGCGGGCGATGTTCCGTTGGGCGGGCTCATGGAGCTTCCGGAAGAGGGACGGCGATTGGGAGCCACGCCGAGATGGCTCGGTTACGTCGCCGTCAACGGCATCGATGCGACGGCCGGTCAGATCGCGCTTCGTGGCGGGGCTGTCCTGCTGCCGCCGACGGACAGCAATATCGGCCGCGTCTCAGTGGTTGCCGATCCGCAAAAAGCGACCTTCGCACTGGTGGACGGACTGACTTATGGCCGACAACAACCCGGCTCGCTGGACGAGTTGGGGCACGTGGGCTGGCACGAGTTGCTGGCGCAGGACCGCAACAAGATCTTCGATTTCTATCGTGAGCTTTTCGGCTGGCAGAAGGACGCCGGTGAAGCCGATCCGTCAGATTATTATCATCTGTTCGCGTCGGCCGGACAGACGATCGGCGGCATGCTCACCAAGCTTCCGAGCGTGCCGCAGCCGTGCTGGCTCTATTACTTTAACGTCGACGACATCAACGCGGCGGCTGAGCGCGTCAATGCCGGCGGCGGCCGCATGCTGCAAGGTCCGATCGAACTGTCCGACAATTGCTGGATCGCGCGATGCGTCGATCCCCAGGGAGCTCTGTTCGCGCTGCAGGGGGCACGAGGTGAGAGAAACGCCGAGCGCCCTTCCAAGGCGGAAGTCGCCTGGTCATCCAGGTGGGGTGGTTTTGCTTCGCAGGGCAGGATGATGGTGCCGAAGCCGAAGCGTTAGTGGGGACGGTCTCAGTGCTTGGCGGCGAGTCCAATCGTACTGGCGCGCCACGGCCGATGAAGATGGGCACTACTGCTTCGCCGTGGCGCTATGATGTTGCGGCCCACGACACGCTTCAATGGGCTAATCTGCGACGGCCTCCGATCTTGCGCGCTTTATCGTCGGCTGTGTGCTCAGTTCGAAAGGTATTCTTGTTCGAGCCATTGGCGCGATTTGGTCAGTCAATCCCGAATAACCGGCGTTGCGCCTGATTCACCGCAGAACGATCAACGCCGTCTTCTCTTTTCGCGCGATAATAGGTTTTGTACCGCTCAAGCTGGTAGAACAGCGTTCCGTGAATCCCGAGGGCATCCTGCTTCCGGATCGGTCGCTCCCATATTCGGCCAAGAGCGGATTCGACCTGCTCCTGCTGTGGTAAAAGCGCCAAATCCTCAGCATATTGGATATCCTGTCGCGGTTCAGGAAACAGCATCGCAAACTCTTCCTCGGTCGCTTGGAAGATGCTGAAAGTACAGTTCAAGGCTCCATCAATAACCTGAATGTTTTTCATTCCGCCTCCCGCTTGGGAGTCCGCGAAGCATTCAATGCCGAAGTCCAGTTCGAAGTCGGTCAGCCTTGCCAGAATGGCCTGCGGGATTTCGTCGCCGAAGTACCCGTCCCCGAGGAACTGGACGATTAAACAGGCCTTTCCGCCTGTCGATCTCAGTTCTTTGAGAAATGCCTTGTGCGGTTCAATGCAGTCGATCAACTCCGCAATCTTGCCGGCAAACCATTGGTCTGGGGTTTCGTGACGGCGGCTATATCTCCATCGCGTGTCTTGGTACGTGCCTGACAGCGGCGTGCCTTTTGGCGTCTTCCTTTGGTCTCCGACACGATGTGCAAACTGTGCGTCCAATCCAAGTGCGGCGCTAATTTTCTGAGGATCCAGGGTCGGATGAACGATGAGCAACTCAACGTCGAACCGCTTCGACGTATTTGCCTCGGCATTGGTTTCGTCATGCTCCTTCAACCTAAACCTCCGCTATCGCTGAGTCCGCGCGGCAATCGTCGTGCCATCGCTGGTTCAAATTCACCATCGGCGCCCCCGAGTCCGGCCCAATAGGAGACCGCATGGGGAGCTAGTTTCGGACGGCAGGATAAAAGCTGCAAGGTGCGGCCGGTCGGATCATAAGCATTTTCAAACATGATACGAGCGTTATGCTGAATCGCGAAAAGTTGCATTTTCAGCGAAGTTCGCAATTCCATTCAGGAAACGACACCTTGCGCGGCCTCGCCTCGGCGTCGGTCGAAATGCGCGCGCAGCGCTGGTTCGGAGCGACATCGAAAATCTCTTAAAGACGGCCCTTTTGTTCTCTTTCGCTCGTCCGCAAGCCGTCCGCGATCGAATAGAGCCGTTCGAGCTCAGCCTTTGGTATCGGTCGCTTGCGCGGGCCCCCCAATATCCGAGCACACTCACGCCGCGCGTTCTCCATGTGCTCATCTTGATAGTGCTGGACAACGAAACGATGCCACTCGATGGCGGTGACCCGGTCGGTCGCGGCATACTCGATGAAGGTAGCCAATAGCGATTGGCGTAGTAGGTCTTTCCATGAGTCGAACCTCTTCGGCGCAGCGCTCGTAGCGTAGCACAAGGCGTTAAATGGGCTTGCAGCCGAATCCCTCAGTTGCCCTCTTAACCTATAGAACGATTTCGGCCTCGCCGATAAAGCGCCCTTCCCAGAGATAAAAGCGCTCACATGATCTGAGCGCTAGAACTGCCTCCGCGCCAGATAAGAACACGAAACCAAGCCGCCGCCGCTCGCCTGGGGTCATCTCGCTTTGGAGCAACGGGTAGCCGTCCCAACCTTCTTCAAGTCTGTCATCTTTGCTGCACGGGCAACCCCAACCGAGGGTTATCGCACCTTTCCGTCCTCCTGCTTCGGTCGGGTATAGGTACAGGTCAACAACGAGGTCAGGCAATCGAAGCGCGAGGCGTTCTCGCAATGTGGTCTCGCGTGTCATAGGCGCTCCCAAGACCCAGACGACCGACTATCGCATGGGCTCGAACGGACTCAACGGAATATATCGATGCTGTTGTGGTCGGAAGTCTGCCTTGGGTCATTCGCGTCGATATTGCCACGGCCACTCTCTCGTCCGCCATTGACAATACCCGACATTACCGACCGGGAGTGCTTATCATCGTGATCGACGGGGCGCAAACCGCGATCGATTAGGACGGCTAGATAAAAGCGACGGTGTCGCTCCGGGCCGTCGGGGGTCGTAAGTGTTTGTCTGAACATGGTTTTGGATGGCACTGCAGTGGCACCGTATTAGGCGGCCTGGTGCCGTTCGAACGGAGAAAGCATTCAAAATCAACGTTCCGAGCGCCATCGTTCGCAGCGTAGCGTCGTGTTGCGCATGCTCGGCGTGGATGCCCGCCATGATCGCAAGGGAGACCGCTGCCGGACCAACGGAGCGCCGTCAAGGCTCGCGCTTCGCGCGACCGGCTCCGCCGGCTTGCGGCCTTGACTGCGCTCCGATGGCCCGGCTCTTTGCTGCCATGCGATCATGCCTTGCCCTGCGCGATTGCGCCCACACGGCAGAAGACGCGCGAGGTCGGAGCACCGCAGCGTGATGTGGCGCGCACTTCGGCTGTTCAGTGGATCGGATGCTTGCCACAATGGCGCCATGGCTCGCTCTCAACAATCGCAGCGCCGCGTGTCGACCAACGCGCAATGCGACGATCTCTACGACTATGCAGTGGCGCCCGCACGTCCTAGCCGGCGACGAGCGAAGCGCACTTCGGTGACATGGACGGTGACGGATGACTGGCCGGAAGACGTGCCGGTTACTGAAGCCGAGATCGCCGTCTTCGAGGCTTGGTTCGGCGAACTGTTCGACGAGTTATTTGGAGACTGCTGAAGGGGGACATCACAATGGCGGCGACGGTTCGTGCGGCTCTCTACTTGCGAGTTTCGACGGGACGACAAGCCGACAGCGATCTCTCCATCCCGGATCAGAGGCGCCAGGCGAAAACCTACTGCGCGTCGCGCGGCTGGGAGATCGTCGTCGAATATGTTGAGCCCGGCGCCTCGGCGACCGACGATCGCCGGCCGGAGTTCCAGCGCATGATCGACGCGGCGACGGTCAAGCCGCCGGTGTTTGACGTGATCCTGGTCCACAGCTTCAGCCGCTTCTTCCGTGACCAGTTCCAGCTTGAGTTTTACGTCCGCCGGCTTGCCAAGAACGGCGTACGGCTCGTGTCGATCACCCAGGAGCTCGGCGACGATCCGATGAGCAACATGATCCGTCAGATCATGGCGCTGTTCGACGAGTACCAATCCAAGGAGAAAGCTAAGCATACGCTGCGGGCGATGAAGGAGAATGCGCGGCAAGGCTTCTGGAACGGCGCGCTCCCGCCCATCGGCTACCGCATCGTGGAAGCCGCCGAGCAGCGCGGCCACCGCACCAAAAAGACACTGGAGATCGATCCGATCCAGGCCGAGACCGTGCGGCTGATCTATCGCTTAGCCCGCGAAGGAACCGGCTCTTCGGGGTCAATGGGCGTCCAATCGATCGCCAAGCATCTGAATGAATCCGGCATCCGAACGCGCGACGGCGGACGCTGGGGCGTTGATGCCGTGCACAAGGTGTTGACACGAACGACGTATGTCGGCCGCCACCGCTTCAACACCAAATTTTGGAAAACGCGCGAGCGCAAACCCGAAGTCGAAGTGGTCGAGATGGCCGTGCCGCCGATCATCGACACAGCCGAGTTTGAGGCCGTTCAGGCATTGCTGAAGGCGCGCAGCCCTACAATGAACGCGCCGCGCGTCGTCAGTGGACCCACCCTCCTTACCGGCATCTGCTTTTGCGCCGCCTGCGGTGGAGCAATGACACTGAGGACCGGAAAGAGTGGAAGATACAGGTATTACACTTGCTCGACCAAGGCCCGGCAGGGCGAGACCGGCTGCAAGGGCCGCACCGTTCCGATGGAAAAGCTCGACAGCGCGGTGGCCGAGCACATCGAGCAGCGCCTTTTGCAGCCTAAACGTCTCGAGGAAGTCCTATCGGCTGTCCTTCACCGCCGGAAAGAGCGCGCCGAGCGCCGAACGGCGCATATCGCCGAATTGCGCAAGCGTGCGGCCGAAGCAGAAGCCAAACTTAAGCGGCTGTACGACGCGATCGAAAATGGGATCGCCGACGTCTCCGATCCGCTGCTCAGGGAGCGCGTGACCGAGCTGAAGGCCGTCCGCGACCAGGCCCGCGCCGACGCAGAGCGGGCCGAGGGCGCGCTCGATCGAGCCGGACCGAGCATCACACCCCAGACGCTCAAGACCTTCGCCAGTCAGGCCCGCAGGCGCATGCGGACCGAGGCGGGCGGCTATCGCCGCGATCACCTCCGCGCGCTGGCCCAGCGCGTCGAAGTTGACGTCAAAGAAGTTCGCATCATGGGGTCAAAAAGCGTGCTCTTGCGCACCCTCGTCGCCGCATCCAGCGCAAAAACGGCAGGTTTTGGAGTGCCCAGTTTTGTACCGAAGTGGCGCACCCGACACGATTCGAACGTGTGACCTTTGCCTTCGGAGGGCAACGCTCTATCCAGCTGAGCTACGGGTGCAACGGGGCTTCATTTAGCTGATTGGTCCGGCGACGGCAACGGCCAGTTCTGTGCCTGGAGACGTCGATTTGCGGTGCCGCCTCCGGGCCAGGGAGGCCTGAATCGAGCCCCGCACCTTTCGTTTTGCACGCATCTGCGAGATGCGCCCGATACCGCGGTAAACTTGCATTGCCCACAATGGCGCGGAGCCGCCCCATCGCCCCTTATATTGCTCGCCGCGCCGTCCGCCCGGGGCTAACATCGGCGCCTTGTAATCGACTGGGTGCCGCCATGAGTGGACCGAGCGCGACACTTGGGTGGGGAAACGTGCTGGAAGATTTTGCGCTGTTGCGGACGCTGAGTGCGGAACAGCGACTCAAGACCTTTAACGCCATGGTCCGCCAGGACCTCGTGCGCGGGGAAATGCTGGTCGCGCAAGGCGGCCCCTCGAACGCCTTGTTCATGGTGCTGCATGGCGCGCTCGCCGTGCGGCGGGCCGGTGAGCTCGAGCCGATCGCCGAGCTTCGTGCCGGCGAAATCGTCGGCGAGATCGGCTTCTTCGCCAACATCCCGCGCACGGCCGATGTCATCGCCATTCGCGATACCAGCGTGCTGGTGCTGACGCGTGCCGCCTATCAAAAACTCGCCGAGGAAGCGCCCGCCGTCGTCGAGGCGATGATGGCGGCACTGGCGCGGCGCTTCGCCAAGGAAACCGCCCGCCTGAATCCGGTTCGTGCGTCGCCGAGGGCGCGAACGGTAGCGCTGATCGATGGCGGCTCCGAGCCGGTGCCGGAGGCGTTCGAGTCCCGGATGCGCGAAGGCCTGATAGCCGCTGGCGCCGAGATCGTCGATCCGGCCCGCCTGCGAGCGATGTTTCCACGGCGCGAACTCGACGCGTCCGAAGTCACCGAATGGCTCAACAAGCTGGAACATGTGGCGCCGCTGGTCGTCTACATGGGCGGCCGCGAAGCATCGGTATGGGCGCGCAAGGCGATCCGCCAGGCCGATATGGTCGTGTTCGCCTGCCGCGGCGATGCACCAGCCGGAACACTGACCGAGATCGAGGCGTTCGCTTGCGAGGTGCATCCGGCATCGGCGCGGCGCGTCGTGCGCATTCATGACCATCGACGCAGCGAGGTCAGCGGCACCGCGGCCTGGCTCGCCCGGCTGCCGTGCTTCATGCACCACCACGCGGCGCTCGAAGACCAGGCCGATATCGAGAGCCTGATCCGGTTCCTGTCCGGCCGCGCGATCGGCTTCGTCGCGGCCGGCGGCGGTAGCCTTGGCACCGCGCATGTCGGAATCTACCAGGCGTTTCGCGAGCGCGGCGCGGTGTTCGATATCTTTGTCGGTACCAGCGTGGGCTCAGCGATGGCGGCGGGCTTCGCCAAAAACCTCGAGGCCGAACATCTCGAGCGCGGCACCCACGAAATCTTCGTCCGGAGCCGCAGCCTGCGCCGGCCGACCTGGCCGCGCTATTCGCTGCTGGATCACAAGGCGTTCGATCGCTCGCTCGCGGAGCAATATGGCGCGGACTGCCGGATCGAGGATTGCTGGCGTCCCTTCGCAGCCGTTGCGACCAACCTGTCGACCCACAATCTCGAACTGATCCGCACCGGCGTGCTCTGGCAGGCGGTGCGTGCCTCGAGCGCAATCCCGGGCCTGTTGCCTCCGTTCTACACGCCGAAAGGCGAAATGCTGGTCGATGGCTGCCTGATCGACAACGTGCCGCTGGCGCCGATGCATCAATTGAAGAGCGGGCCCAACCTGGTCGTGCATTTCGGCGAACCGGCGGCCGAGATGTTCGACGTCGATTATGCCGCGCTGCCGGGCCGGTTCGAACTGATCGCCGCGATGCTGACGCCGTTCCGCAAGAAGCTGCTTCCCGCAGCGCCCAGCGCCGTCAACGTGCTCTGGCGCAGCCTCGTCGCGCATCAGCGCTACGACACCTTGCCGGCGGGGCCGTTCGATGCGGTGATGCGGCCGCCGGTTCCCGAAGGTATCGATGTGACGGACTTCGACCTCCACACCGAAATCTTCGATGCGTCCTATTTGTGGGCGCGCGCGGCCATCGCCGCGCTGGAGGCGGAGGGCAATCCGGCCATTGCGGCAATACTCGCCACCGGGGCTGCAGCGACAAAGCGGCCGCCTCAAGTCAGCGGCCTGCCGCGCGAGGCAAGATCCGGTTGAGCTGCGCTGCAACCTGCTCCTGTGCCGGGCACGAACAGCGCTGCCGGGGATCACAGACCAAAGTAGGCAGGGCAGCAGGCCGTGCCGCCATCAAAAATCTGATCCACCCGACCAAATCGGTGCTAACCTTCGTGCGTTGATCTTCTCACCATCGATGGGGACGTCCGATGTATAAGAAGGTTCTTCTCGCCTATGACGGGTCGGTCGAGGGGCGGCGCGCGTTGCGGGAAGGCGCAAAGCTCGCACAGCTGTGCCAGGCCGAGGTGTTCTTGCTGGCGGTCGTCGAGGTTTCCTCGATCATGACGCCGGAGGCCGGGCTCACGATCCCGATCGAACTGCAAACCGAGGACTACAAGGCAATCCTGAACGAAGGCTGCGACCGGCTGAGGGCGGTGGGCTTTACGCCAAACGCGCGGCTGGAGGTCGGCGATGCCGGGCAAAAGATCGCCGAGGTGGCCGAGGAAATCGGTGCGCATCTCGTCGTCGTCGGTCACCGCCCGCAGGGCGCGCTGGCGCGCTGGTTCGGCTCCATCGGCAGCTATCTCGTCAAGCGCCTGCGCTGCAGCGTGCTGGTCGCCCAGACCGAGATCAGCGATGCCGAGTTCGAGCGGCTGAAGCCGCCGGCCGAGCAGGCGGCTTCGTAGCGAAGCGACAAAGCACAAGGGAAGTTCCGCCGTTCGCTACGCCGGAACGATGATCTTGCCGATCGGCCACAGCGCGATTCCGGCGAGCTTGAGGTGCGCCCAGGCAAAGGGAATGCCGATGATGGTCACGGCCAGCAGCACCGCCGTGATCACATGTCCGAGCGCCAGCCACCATCCCGCCAGCACCAGCCAGATGATGTTGCCGATCAGCCCGAGCGGCCCGGTGCCGATGTCTTCCTGCCCGGTATAGGCGTCGCGCGAGACCGCCGTGAAGCCGAACGGGAATAATGTGTAGGCCGCGATGTTGAACGCCGCCCGCGCCCAGGGAATGCCGACGATCGTGATCGCCATGATGACGGCGGCGACCAGCCAGCCGAATGCCATCCACGCGCCGCCAAGCACGATCCAGATGATGTTGAGAAGCAACGAGACCGGGGACATGACTGATGGCTCCACCTTGGCGCAAGCGCTGACGAAATCGAAATAGTGTTGCGGGTGCCGCGATTCAACCCGATTGCGGCAGGCCACTGAGACGCTAGACTGCTTCCATCACACGGCTTTGACGCCGGTCAAGCAACAAACGCGCCAGCAAGCGCCAATGGAAGAGGCCCTCATGCGTCCGCTCGAATTCGGCTGGTATCTGCCCACGCATGGCGACACCACCGCCTACGGCCTGATGGAAGCGCAGATTCCGGGCTCTCCCGAATTATGCGACCGCGTGGTGCAGGCGGCGGAAAGTGCCGGCTTCGAATATCTGCTGATCCCGGTCGGCTCGACATGCTGGGAGGCGTGGATATCGGGCGCGTTCATGGCGGCGCGCTCGTCCAGCATCAAGCCGCTGATCGCGGCGCGGCCCGGTTACATCAATCCGGTGCTGCTCGCCAAGATGATCTCGACCTTCGACCAGATGTCGGGCGGCCGCATCTGCATCAACCTGATCGCGGGCCAGAACGAGAGCGAGGTCGAAGGCGAGGGCGTGCGCTACCCGAAGGAAGAACGCTACGCGCTGATGGAGGAAGAGGTCTCGATCATCAAGGCGCTGTGGACGACACGGGGGCCGGTGAATTTTGAAGGCAAGTTCCACAAGCTCTCGGGCGCTCATATCCGGCCGCGTCCGCTGCAGCAGCCGTTTCCAAAGTTCTATCTCGGCGGCGGTTCGCGGCAGGCCTGGGAGTTATCGGCGAAACATTCCGACGTGCACCTGTTCTGGGGCGATCTGCCGGAACGGATCGCATCCAACATCGCCGAGATCAGGCAGATGGCCCGCGCGCACGACCGTGAAAACGACATCGGCTTCGGCATGCGGCTGCAGGTGATCTGTCGCGAGAACGAGGCGGACGCCTGGGAGGCGGCGGACCAGTTAGTGCGCCACGCCACCGAGCGGCAGAAGCAGGAAATGAAGACGCTCTATAACAAGTCGGAAGCCAACATGCGCGTGCAGCAGCTCGCCCGCGAGCATGGCGATCTGCTGCTGCCGCATCTGTGGACCGGCATCACGAAGGTGCGTCCAGGCGCCGGTATCGCCGTCGTCGGCAATCCCGCGCAATGTGCCGACACGCTGCAGCAATTCATCGACGCCGGCTGCCATTCGTTCTGCCTGTCCGGCTATCTGCATGACGAGGAGGCCGAGCGTTTCGGCCGGCTGATCCGCCCGATCCTCGCCGAGAACAATCGCGGCCGCTGGGCGGCGTAGCGTCAAACTCTGGCGTCAGGCCGAAGCCCGCGTGCTGTCGGAGGCAATGCCGAGCAGCGGGCGTAGCTGCGAAGCCGGCTTCGGCGCGCTGAACAGATAGCCCTGCATCTGCGTGCAGCCGAGCCGGCGCAGGATTTCGCGCTGTGCTTCGGTCTCGACGCCTTCCGCGGTCGTGGTCATGTTGCGGGCTGCCGCGATGTTGACCACCGCCTGCACGATCGCCGCCGATCCGTCGACCTCGATGTCGCTGACGAAGCAGCGGTCGATCTTGATCTTGTCGAACGGGAACCGTTTCAGATAGCTCAGGGAAGAAAAGCCGGTGCCGAAATCGTCCAGCGCGATGCGGACGCCGATGGCGCGAAGCTGATGCAGGATCGCCAGCGCGCTCTCGTCGTCATGGATCAGCACTGCCTCGGTGATTTCGATCTCGAGCCGCTGCGGCGGCAGGCCCGAGGCGGCCAGTGCGCCCGTGATCCGCAGCGCCAGCGTCGGCGACTTCAACTGGACTGGTGAGACGTTGACGGCCAGCCGGACATGGAACGGCCAGCCGGCGGCCGCCGTGCAGGCGGTCTGCATGACCCAGTCGCCAAGCTCATTGATCAGGCCGGTCTCCTCGGCAACCGGGATGAATTCCGCCGGCGAGACCATGCCGCGTTCCTTATGGCGCCAGCGCAGCAGCGCCTCGCACCCCGTCACTTCACTGCTCGCGAGATCCAGCAGCGGCTGGTAGTGGAGTTCAAAGCTGCCATCGAACAATGCCTGCCGAAGATCCTGCTCCATGGTGAGCCGTGCCTTGGCGCGGGCGTCCATGGCCGGTTCGAAGAACCGATGGGTGCGGCGGCCGCCGGACTTGGCGGCGTACATTGCGAGATCGGCGTTCTTGATCAGTTGATCGAGTTTGGTGCCGTCCTGCGGCGCCAGCGCGATTCCGATGCTGGCATCGGTCGAGAGCTGGTGGCCGAGACATTGACAGGGCTGCCGGATCGCCTCGTAAACCCGGGTGACGAACTCCTCGACGTCGGCGCGGCCGCCGACACCGGTCCGGATCACCGCAAACTCGTCGCCCCCGAGCCGGGCGATCAGGTCGTCCGGTTCGAGGCAGTCCTTGATGCGGGCGGCCACGGCCTTCAGCAGTTCGTCGCCGACATGGTGCCCGAGCGAATCGTTGATGCCTTTGAATTCGTCGATGTCGATGTAAAGCAGGGCGAATTGCCGGCCGTGGACGGCCTTCACGAGCTCGCGCTCGATCTGTTCGCGGAACAGCACGCGGTTGGGAAGGTCGGTCAGCGCGTCGTAATGCGCCAGATGCGCGATCCGTTCATTGGCCAGCCGGCGCTCGGTGACGTCGTCGACGACATTGATGATGTAGCGCGGCTCACCTGTGGCATCGCGGATCGCCAGCCGCCGGGAGGTGACGTAGCGTTGCCCCATCGTCGGGCTTTCCCAGGGGCGCTCATCCTTGAACAAGCCGTCGGGGGATTGCAGTGTTTTTTCATCATCGGCCGCGATGCCGTCGGCGAAGGCTTGCGGAAAGATGTCGGAAGCCGTCTTGCCGATGATCAGGTCCCGCGAATTGCCGAACTGGGTCTCGGCCACGCGGTTGACCAGCAGGTATCGACGGTCGCGCACGTCCTTCACGGTGATCTGGGAGGGGATGTGATCGATGATCTGGCTCAGGAAAGCGTAATTTCGGTCACGCTCCTGTTCGAGGCGGCGGCGCTCGGTGATGTCCTCCATCGTGGCGACCCAGCCGCCGTCTGCCAGCGGCTTGCTGACCGCCATGAAGGAGCGCCCGTCCGAGCATTGCATGATGCTGTGATCGATCTGGCCACGCGCGATGTTTCGCATGATGGAGGCGCAAAATCGTTCGACGTCGCCGTCGAACGAGCCGGTGTCCTTGCGATGCTGCATCAGATCGCGGAAATGGCAACCAGGCTTCACGATGTCGGTCGACAGGCCGTACATGTCGATGTAGCGGCGGTTGAAGGTGACGACGCGCGCCGCGGCATCGAACGTCACCAGGCCCTGGATCATGTTGTTCAGGGCGGTATGGAGCCGGCCGCGTTCCGCTTCCAGTCGCTTCTGCGCCTCGCGGCTTTGCCGGGTAATCTGGCGGATGATCAGGAACAGAGTCAGGGCGATCACGGCTGTCGACAACGTCGCCGCGATGACGAGGAACCGGGTCTGCGCGCGCCAGTCCTCCAGCGCGGCCGTGGTCGTGTTGGTTGCGACCACAATGCCGGGGTAATGCGACAGCGGGGCCGCGGATCCCAGCCGATCGGCCCGATCGATCGGGCTTTGCATGCGCAGCGTTTGCCGCCCGCCTTGATCCCGAACGCGCTGCAGCAACGGGGCCCTCGCAAAATTCTGGCCGATCAATCCGTCGACCCTCGGGTGGCGTGCCAGCAGGGTGCCGTCGGCATGAAAAATAGAGACCGCGGCGCCGGTTCCGAGGGCGACGGAGGCGAAGAACTTCTCGTAGTTGGCCGGGCTGATGCGCCGCGTCATCACGCCGAGGAAGACGCCGTCTTCGCCGCGCAGCCGATGGGCGATGATGGATTGCATATCGCCCGTCAGGTAGCTGCGGGCCTGTTCAGTGAGCACCGATACCGAGCGCGGTTCGAATTTGAAGGTCTTGAAGTAGGCCCGCTCGGAAATATTGAGCGACGGCGCCGGCAACGGCCGCGACCAGCTGATGATGTCGCCATTCGAATCGAAGATCGAGATGTCGCCGAGGTAGGCGAGAACGCCGGCCTTGGACCTCAGGACCTCATGCGCCTCGAGGCTCGCGACACGCTCCCGAAAATCCTTTTCGGAGGCGAAGCCGGAGATCTGCAGCCGCGCGATCACATCGGCGGTGATGGTGTTGGAGTCCTCGAACTGCTGGTCGAAGTGGCGGGCGAGCAGCAGGACGGTGTTTTCCAGTTCGCGCTCGCTGTTGACCAGCGCGCGTTCGCGGAATTCGCCGGCCATCATTGTGGTGCCGACGAAGATCGCCGCCACCAGCATGCCGCCGCACAGCGTCAGCCACAGCACAGGCCCGTGGATCGTGGCGGCAAGGTGCCGCCCGATGGCCGCGGTCCGGGACTTCAGGTCCTGCATGTGGCGACGCAGATCGAGCATTTCCCCTTCTCTTCCGGGGACTTGCATACGATGCCGGCATGCCACAAGCGGTTAGGAAATCCGGTTACCCCCGGGTTAACCGCGGAACGGCGGCGTCAAGCTGCTGCCCGTGCCGGGCATGTGACCGCTCAGCGGCGATAGCCGCCACTGCGCGAATAGGCAGGGCGGCCTTCCGGGGCCGGGCGGCTGGCGAGGCCGGCGCGCGCTTCGCTGGCGCGCGGGGTCGTCAGCTTGAGATCCTCGAGGAAAATCGGCCGGGAGAAGTAGAAGCCCTGCGCGTAGCGGATCTTGGTCGCTGCCAGCAGATAGGCCAGCTCCTCGTAGGTCTCGACGCCTTCGGCGATCACGGTCATGCCCAGTGCTTCGCTCAGCGACTCGATTGCCCGCAGGATGCCCTGGCTGCGCGGGCGCAGATGGATGTCGGTGATGAAGGAGCGGTCGATCTTGATTTCATCGGCGGTGATGTCGGCCAGCGCCGATAGCGACGAATAGCCGATCCCGAAATCGTCGATCGAGATTCCGATGCCGAGCTTGCGGAAGATCGGCAGGATCTTGTCCTGGAAATGCGTCTTGGCGACGAAGGCGTCTTCGGTCACCTCGATCATGAACCGCTTGGGAAACCCGGTCGCCTCGATCGCCTGTGCGAAGGGAATCATGAATTCGGGATTGCCGGCCTGTTTGGCCGCAACATTGATGCTGATCGTGGTGTTGGCGCCGAAACTTTCGTTAATCAGGTCGATCGACTTGACGATCTCAGCCAGCACCAGGTGGGTCAGCTCGTCGATCAGCCCTAGCTCGGTAGCCAGATTTATGAAGGTGCCGGGGGCCTGGATCACGCCGTCGTCGTCGCGCAGGCGCACCAGCGCCTCGATGCCCTTGACCTCCTTGGTCCGGATGTCGACCTTGGCCTGGAAGGCGCAGCAGAAGCGCTTCTCCAGGATGGCGAGCCGCAACGATTGCTCGATCTTCATCCGCGCCAGCGCTTCGCGCTCCATGCTGGAGTCGAAGAACACCGCGGCGCCCTTGCTGCCGTTCTTGACGCGGTACATGGCGATGTCGGCGTTCTGTCGCAGCACGTCGTAGGTGCGGCCATGATCCGGAAACAGGCTGACGCCGATCGATGTGGAAGCGAATATCTCCGACTCGTCGATGAAGAACGGTGCCTTCAACCGCTGCAGGATGAAGTGAATGAATTCCTCGACTTCGCTCTCGTTCTGGATCGGATTGAGCAGCAGCATGAATTCGTCACCGCTGATCCGCGACAGGATGTCGGATTCGCGCAGGTCGAGGCCTAGCCGTTTGGCCATCTCCACCAGCAACGCATCGCCGACCGAATGGCCGTAATAGTCGTTGATGTGCTTGAAATTATCGACGTCGAGAAAAGCCAGCGCGAAACGGCCCTGCACGCCTTCCCGCTTCAAGAGCTTGTTGACGCGGTGTTCGATCACGCGCCGCGTCGGCAGGCCGGTCAGTTCGTCATAATAGGACGACCGGAACAGCTTGTCCTCGAGCGCCTTCTGCTCGGTGATGTCGGCGGAAGTCGAGATCAGGAGATTACGGTCGGCGATCCGCACCGGCCGATGCGAGGTGAGGAATACCTGCCTGTTCGGGCCGTCGCTGACGGATTCTTCCAGCACGGCGGAGCTGCCGGTGTGCAGCAGCTCAAGGCAGGTATCCTGGCGCTCGCTCAATTGCGAAGCCACTGGCGCTGCGGCAGCCTTCTGCAGCAGGGCGGCGGCGGCATCGTTCACCAGCAGAAACTCGCCCTGCTCATCCTGGACCGTCACACCGGTCGGAAGCAATCTCAATACATCGCGCAGGATACTCAATTCGGAATCGGAATCGCCTTCATCGGCGGCTTGCGTCGTCGCCGCCTGAAAATCATGTTTTTGAGAACGGTACATGGCGGCGAAGTCTGGCAAAGTCCCTTGTAGGTTTGGTTAAGTGGAACTCTGAAAAGCCGTGACATTCCTACAAGC
Source organism: Pseudomonadota bacterium (assembly GCA_023387735.1). Classification (GTDB taxonomy): domain Bacteria; phylum Pseudomonadota; class Alphaproteobacteria; order Rhizobiales; family Xanthobacteraceae; genus Bradyrhizobium. The sequence goes on from JAEWHP010000002.1 coordinate 110,794, forward strand.
GCCACATTCGAGCGGCTATCGGCGCGATCGTCATTAACAGAGCGTCAACGCGGACCCCGGCGGATTGCGGCATTCGCCGCGGTCTCGGCCCTGCGCCGTTGAACGAAAGTTGCAGGCGGGCTCAACTCGGCGGGATTCGGCAGTGCATCGTGCAGTGGACGCCGGTCTTGAGAAACCGAATGTCGGTCTTGCCGTCGAATGCGCGGAGCGCCGATTCCAGTAGCTTGGTACCAAAGCCGGCAGGCCCGACGTTCTCGACCGCGGGGCCTTCGGTTTCGTCCCACGTGACGTCGAGGCGGTCGTCCGACCCCGTCCAGGACACCTGCAGCAGCCCGCGGGCCGAGGAAAACGCGCCGTACTTCCCGGCATTGGTTGCCAGTTCGTGAAAGATCAACGCGAGGCTGACGGCGAGCTTGGCCGGAAGAAACAGCGGGTCGCCGTTTAGATTGAAACGGACGTGACCGTAGGGCCCAAGCTCCGAACGCAGCATGTCCTTGATGTCGCAGCCGGCGCCATCCATCCGCGCGACCAGATCGTCGGTCGCCGACAGCGCGCGGATCCTGTGGTCGATCGTGCCCCAGACCTGCGGCTGGTCGTGGAGGATCTGGTGCAGCACGGCATGGATCGTCGAGGTCTTGTTTTTCAGCCGGTGTTGCAGCTCGTCGACCAGCAGCTTGCGATACTCCTCCTCACGGATCAGGCGCCTGGAGATCTCCCGCTGCTGCCCGACGATGGTCCGGTAGTGCTCGACCCCCCATATGGTCAGGCCGCACACCGCCCAGAAAATCAGCATCAGCGCGAACCGCGCGGAATCAGCGAGTTCGCTGCCGAAATTGACGGCCATGCCGAGCGCGCCTCCCGCAATTGCGGTGGCTATGCCGATTCGGGAGCCGCCGACGGCGGTCGCGAAGAATACCGCCGGGAAATAGGGCGTGAAGAACACGTCGGGACGAAGCTGGGCCAATCCCCACCGCGCCATTGTCGCCAGGGCAAGACAGCCCACCGCGAAACCGGTGCTGAAAAGCGGCGAAGGTTGGGAAATTCCCTGCCAGCCCTTCCGGAACTCGTCGATCAATTTCTTCATCAGTCTCGTCACTTCACGTGATCCGCGAATCCAAAATAAGGCCAAGTATGGGGGAATTCCGGGATTTCACCGTGATCGGAAGCGATCCGGCGGATCGATGGCCCGATTGGTATGGAACAGGCTTGCTTGCGTTGTTCCCGGCGGACGGGAATATTGGACCTGACTAATATCCACTGGGGGACGGCAAATGGGACGGCTTGACGGCAAGGTCGCGGTCATCACGGGCGCGACGAGCGGCATCGGACTGCGCACCGCCGAAATATTCGTGGCTGAAGGTGCGAAAATCGTCATCGCCGGCCGCCGTGTGCCGGAAGGTGAGGCGCTGGCCAAGAAACTCGGCGCCAACTGCGTGTTTCGCCAGACCGACGTCACCGAGGAAGCGCAGATGCAGGCGCTGATCGCGCTGGCGGTCGAGAAGTTCGAGCGCATCGATTGCCTGTTCAACAACGCCGGCGGGCCGGCGCAGACCGGCGGCCTCGAGGGCCTCGAGGTCGAGAAGTTCGATGCCGCGATGGCGACGCTCGTGCGCAGCGTTATGCTCGGCATGAAACACGCGGCGCCTTATATGCGGAAGCAGGGTTCCGGCAGCATCATCAACAATGGCAGCATCGCCGGCCGGCTGGCGGGCTTTTCGTCGTCGATGGTCTATGGCGCGGCAAAGGCGGCCGTCATCCATCTGACCAAATGCGTCGCGATGGAGCTCGGCGAATCCAACATCCGCGTCAACTCGATCTCGCCCGGCGCGATCGCGACCGGCATCTTCGGCAAGGCGCTCGGCCTGTCGACAGAGGCTGCCGAAAAGACCCCGGCCGTGATGCGCGAAGCATTCAAGTCCGCGCAGCCGATCCCGCGCGCCGGATTGCCCGAGGATATCGCCCACGCCGCGGTGTTCCTGGCCAGCGACGAGTCCTCCTTCATCAACGGCCACGATCTGGTGGTGGACGGCGCGATGACCGGCGGCCGCAACTGGAGCCAGCAGCAGCAGGGCTATGTCGCGATGCGCAAGGCGTTCGATCAGGGCGCGGGGTAGAGAAGCGCTGTCATTCCGGGGCGATGCGAAGCATCGAACCCGGAATCTCGAGATTCCGGGTTCGCTTCGCGCCCCGGAATGACGGGACAAAAAAGGAGAGACGCAAATGTCCGCAGCATTTCACCCGTCACCGCTACCGGCCGGCCGCCCCTTTTACCTCGCCGTCATCGCCGGTCTCGCCTGCGCCTTCGTCATCGGCAAGGCGCTGCCCTCGACCATGGATGCAATCTCGGCTGTGATCGAGCCGCTCTGCGCCAACAGCGTTTCGTCCGGCTCGACGCAGGACGTCGTCGAGCCGATCGCCTCGCACGCGCTGCCGAACGTGCCGGGCAAGCGCGTCACCATCGTGCGCGTGTTCTACGGTCCGGGCGGCTTTACCCGCGCGCACCGCCATGCCGGCTCGGTCACCGCCTACGTCACCAAGGGCGAAATCCGCTCGCAGCTCGCCGGAGGTCCGGTCGAAACCTTCAAGGTGGGCCAGTCGTTCTTCGAGCCGCCCGGCGCGGTGCATCTCGTCTCGGCCAACGCCAGCAACACCGAGCCTGCCGAACTGATCGCAGTGTTCGTGGCTGACGAGGGTGCGCAGCTGACGACGTTCGTGGATTGAACGCTCACTTCGTCATGCGCGGGCTTGACCCGTGCATCCATCAAGAAAGTTCTTCATCGAAGAACGATGGATTGCCGGGTCAAGCCCGGCAATGACGACTAGACCGCCTTCAACACCACGCGCAGTCCGTCGCGCGGCTTCGGAATCGGCCATATCTGCCAGTCCGGCTTGTAGCCGGGCTCCAGCGACACTTCGAGGTTTTGCAGGAAATGCCGCGCAAAGCATTTCGCCTGCATGTAGGCGAAGTGCAGGCCGAGGCACATATGCGCGCCGCCGCCATATGGCACCCAGGCGAAGCGGTGGCGGTTGCGTTGCGCCTCGTCGGTAAAGCGCAGGGGATCGAATTTCTCGGGCTCGGGCCAGATGTCCGGCATGTGATGGGTGAACAGCGGATTGATGCCGACCATGGTGCCGGCAGGCACCGCGTAGCCCTTGAAAGTGAAGTCGCGAACCGCGCGCCGCGGCATCGACGGCACCGGCGGCTTCAGCCGCAGCGCTTCCTTGAATGCCATCTCGGTGAGCTTCATCGCTTCGAGATTGTCGAAACTGGTGGGGGCGCCGGCGGCGATGCCGATGCCATTGACCTCGTCGCGCAGCTTCTGCTGCCATTCCGGATGGGCGGCAAGTTCGCCCACGAACGACGTCAGCGACGACGTCAGCGTGTCGTGCGCCGCCATCATCAGAAAACTCATGTGGTCGACGATGTCCTGCGTCGACAGCAGCACGCCGTTCTCGTGGGTGGCGTGGCAAAGCTGTGAGAACAGATCATCGCCGCCGCCCTTGGCGCGGCGCAGCGGGATCTGCTCGGAGAAGTAGGCGACGATGCGCTTGCGGCCCCTGACGCCGCGGGCCATCGCCGTGCCGGGCAGCGGCTTTCGGATCACCGCGACGGAGGCCGCGACCATGTCGACAAAGGCGTTGGTGATTTCATCCACTTCAGGCCCGATGTCGGCGCCGAGGAACGAGGTCGCCGCCAGGTCGAGCGTCAGTTGCTTCATCGCGGGATAGAACAGCATCGGTCCCGGCTGCGCCTTCCACTGCGCCACCCGCGACGCAATGCCGGTATCGAGCTCGCCCAGATATGACTTCATCGGGCCGGATTTGAACGCCACGGACAGCGCGCGCCGGTGCAGGCGATGCTCCTCGAAGTCGAGCAGCATCAGGCCGCGCGGAAACAGCAATCCGAGGATCCGCCCCCAGCCGAGCGTCGAGGAAAACTGCTTTGCGGAATCGAACAGCACCAGCTCGTTGGCGTCGGGCCCGAGCAGTACGAGGCTGGTCTCGCCGAAAAGATGGCTGCGATAGATCAGGCCGTATTTCTTCGACTGCCGCTCGACCTGGCCCTTCGGATCGGCAAGCACTTCCAGCGTCTTGCCGATCAGGGGCCAGCCCTCGTCGCCGGGAATATGCGTCAGCGAATTGCGCTTTGGCGGCGTGAAGCTGTAGGCGGGGGCAGCGATACCCTGCATCGACATGGCCATTGCTCCGGTTGAGCCTCGAAGTCGCAGATATTATCCACTGTACCGGCGGCTTTGTCGCGGTCTGAATATGGCCGGGCAGCGGGTTCGGACATAGCCCGGGCCGGTAAACAACTCTTTGTCTTGCCCATGAAAAAGTCTTGCCCATGAAAAACGGCGCGGAAGCAATCCGCGCCGTTCAAAAGTTTTTGTTCTGGCGTCTTCGTCACGCCTTGCGCTTGGCGGCTTCCTTCTGCAGGTCCGGCGCGTTGACGGTCGGGATCGCGACCCGGCCCGGACCGGTATGGGCGAGCGCGGCGGCGGCCTTGTCGTTTTCCATGATCTTGGCCATCACGGCCTGGCCCGCCCGCTCGAACACCGCGCGGTTTTCGATCAGGAATTTCTGCGACTCGCGCAGCTTGGTCATGTAGCCGTTGATCTCCGGGATCACGTAGCGCGCCACCATGTCCCAGCTCCGGCGGGTGTTTTCCGGGTTGGCCCAGTCGTGCACGAAGCCGACAATGGTGCCGACGCCGCCCGAGACCTTCAGCAGGTTCTTGATGGTCTTCACCAGATCGTCCGGCGTGCCGATGGTCGAGGCGGCGTTCTCGCCGCCGGCGGTCTTCTCCACCGCGTCTTCGGGCGACTTGAACGGCTCGACGCCCGGCCGCTGCAGCGTACGGACCGTATACTCGTTGTGCCAGCGCATCAGGCCGGGGCCGGCCTCGCGCGCCGCCTGTTCGCGGGTCTCGGCGATGTGCCAAGAGAGCAGCACGCGCCAGTCGGAGCGGCTCACGGTGGTGCCCGCCTTCTTCGCGGCATCCTCGGCAAAGCCCCACTGTGTCCCCAGCGACATCAGGCCCTGCGTCGACATCGAGCCGAGCGAGATGATGCCGATGCCGTATTTGCCGGCGAGCGTCATGCCCGAGGGCGAAATCTGCGACGCCACCACGAACGGCATGTCTTCCTGCAGCGGCAACAGCTGCAGCGCAGCGTCCTGCATGTTGAACCAGTCGCTCCTGGCGGTGACGCGCTCGCCCTTGAACAGGCGGCGGATGATCGCGATCGCCTCGTCCTGGCGGTCGCGTTGCGTCATCGGGTCGATGCCGAGCGTATGTGCGTCGGAGGCCAGCGCGCCGGGTCCGGAACCGAAGATGGCGCGGCCGCCGGTCATCCAGTCGAGCTGCACCATGCGCTGTGCGACGTTGTAGGGATGGTGATAGGGCAGCGAGACCACGCCGGTGCCGAGCTTGATGCGCTTGGTGCGTTCGCCGGCGGCAGCGAGGAACATTTCCGGCGAGGCGATCATTTCCCAGCCCGAAGAGTGATGCTCTCCGCACCAGAACTCGTCATAGCCGAGCGCGTCGATCTGCTCGACGAAGTCGAGGTCGCGGCGGAATTGCAGCAACGGGTTCTCGCCGATCGGGTGATGCGGGGCGAGGAAGGCTCCGAACTTCAGGCGTGACATTGGGTTTTCGCTCCAGAATTATTGTTCTTTGGGATTGCTCGGCTCGCAAATTACGGGGTGGGCAAAGGCAAGGCAATGCTTCGAGCCGGGCCGTACGCGCATGGTCGTCGCGCAAAGATGGGTACGCTCGGCGCCACGGCGAGGATCTCGATGGTGCGCGACCCTGGCGGTAACTGGATCGCGCTGCGGCATCGCGTGTCGCTGACGGGATCGCTGGAGCCCAATTCCTAGAGCTTCACGTTCCAGGTCTCTTTCGCCGATGACAACGTAATCAGCGTCTCGGTTCGCTCCACGCCGTCCACGGCCTTGATGGTGTCGGTAAGAAACCGCTCGAGGTCGCGCGTGGTGCCGACACGGACCTTCAGCAGGTAATTCCAGGCGCCGGTGATGTGGTGGCATTCCAGCACGTCGGGCGAAGCCTTCACCCGTTCAAGAAAACTCGCCTCCACCTTCGGGTTGCTCCAGCTCACCATGATGAAGGCGAGCAAGTCCAGCCCCACCGCTTCCGGCGCAACGCGGGCATGGAAGCCGGAAATCATCCCGGATCGAACCAGCCGCTTGATGCGGTCGTTGATGGTGGAAACGGCAACGCCGATCTTCTCGCTCAGCGCGGCCAGCGGCTGACGGTCGTCCTCCTGCAGCAGCATCAGGATTTGCCGGTCGGTGTCGTCCAGTTTTGCCATCGCCGCCTCGCCGCAAATCGCCCGCGCCACATTCCTGACGCTGAGGCGCCGAATCACAGCATGACAAATTCACGTCAACCCGCAAAATTTGATTGTGGGGAATGACAGTGCACGGTCTTTCTATTTTGCAGTGCAGCAACTATTTGTTCAGGTGTGCGTTAAGAACAGACGCCCCCGGAGCAGCATTTGTCTCTCGCCAAGAACGTGGAATTCCTGCGCCATTTCCCGCGATTGAGCGGGTTCAATGGCTTGGGAATCTATGGACTGAATTCGTCGCCGGGAATACGCACGCCGCTTACTGAAATCGACGGGTTTGGCACCAATCCCGGCGCGCTCAGGATGTTCGCGTACACCCCTGAAGCGCTCCCGCGCGCGTCGGCCCTGGTCGTCGTGCTGCACGGCTGCGGCCAGAACGCCGCCGGCTACGATTTCGGCACCGGCTGGTCCACGCTCGCCAAGCGCTATGGCTTTGCGCTCTTGATGCCGGAGCAGCAGGGCGCCAACAACGCCAACACCTGCTTCAACTGGTTCAATCCGGGCGACGTCGCGCGCGGCCGCGGCGAAGCCGCCTCGATCCGCCAGATGATTGCGCGGATGGCTGCCGACCACAAGATCGATGCGCGCCGCATCTACATCACCGGGCTTTCCGCGGGCGGCGCCATGACATCGGTGATGCTGGCGGTCTATCCCGAAGTATTCGCGGCTGGCGCCATCATCGCCGGTCTCCCGTTCGGCATCGCGAGCAATGTTCGCGAAGCGCTCGGCGGCATGATGCAGTCGACATCGCGCCCGGCCGATCAATTGGGCGACCTCGTACGCAAGGCCACGAAACACAAGGGCCCCTGGCCGAAAGTGTCGGTGTGGCACGGCAGCGCCGATCGCACGGTGAACCCCGGCAACGCCAACGAAATCGTCAAGCAGTGGCTCGACGTTCACGGCCTGCCGATGGCGCCGATGTCGGCGGTGGATGTCGACGGTCATCCGCGCGAGGTCTGGTGGAACGCCGACGGCGAGACCGTCGTCGAGTCCTACACCATCACCGACATGGCCCACGGCACGCCGCTAGGCCTGGCCGGCAATGACGAGCCCTATGGTGCGGAAGGCGCCTTCCTGATCGAGGCCGGGATCTCGTCGTCCTACCACATCGCAAATTTCTTCGGCCTGACGCAGCGCATCAGCCAGGTCGCTGAAGCGCCTGCGCCGAGTCCGGCGATAGCGTCGGCCGTCACGCCATCGCATGCCACGGCATCGCTGCAGTCGCTGGATGTCGCTGCCCGGCTATGGTCGCGGACCAACAAGCCGGTTCGACAGACCAAGCCGGTGCCGCATGAACCCAAGCGCCGCGGCATCGATGTCGGCGCCGTCATCACCCGGGCGCTGACGGCCGCGGGCCTGATGAAATAATCGCCAGCTCTCAGCCTGGCGGAATTGGATCACATCTCTCCGGTGATGAACGGATTGGTCATCCGCTCCTGGCCGATGCTGGAGCCGGGGCCGTGGCCGCAGATGAAGCCGACATCGTCGCCGAGCGGCAGCAGCTTTTCCTTGATCGAATTGATCAGCGTGGTGTGGCTGCCGCCGGGCAGGTCGGTGCGGCCGACCGAGCCGTTGAACAGCACGTCGCCGACATGGGCGAAGCGCAATTCCTTGTTGAAGAACACCACGCTGCCCGGCGAATGGCCGGGACAGTGCAGAATGTCGAAGGTCAGGTCGCCGATCGTGACCTGATCGCCCTCGTCGAGCCAGCGGTCGGGGCCAAAGTTGCGCACCCCTGTCATGCCGAAGCGCTCGCCGCTGCTCACGACGTTCTCGAGCAGGTATTTGTCGGCGATGTGCGGGCCCTCGATCTTTACCTGCAGCGCGTCGCGCAGATCGGCCGCGCCGCCGACATGGTCGATATGGCCGTGCGTCAGCCAGATCTTTTCGACCGTCACGCCGGTCTGCTTGATCGCTTCCAGAATCTTGGGAACGTCCCCGCCGGGGTCGATCACCACGGCCTTCTTGGAAGGTTCGTGCCAGATAATGGTGCAGTTCTGCTCGAACAGCGTCACCGGCACGATCATCGCGCCGGCCTTCGCGTGAGCGTCTGCCTGGGTCTCGGTTTTGTCATCCATGGGCTGGCACCATATTGCACATTGAAAAGGGGTCAACACGGCAGTGAACCGATATGTGTCCGGTTCCGGTCCGTGATAAGGTTGCGCAGACGGATATCTAGTGGGGAACGCCGGAAATGCATCGGTCAGATGGCGATTTCGGCCGGGATGCGCAGTTGATGAACCAGGCCTCGAAACCGCCGCTCGGCGGCACCCGGACGACCGTGCGGGCATTTTCCGTCAGCGACCGGCTCAATACGTCGGGTCTCGAGCGTGGCGATGTACTGGCAACGACGCCGCTGACGTTCCGCGTCAATGAAGAAGGCGTGGCCGTGCTGTTTCGCTACGGCGTTGTCGTCCTCATCGGCCTCAACGCGCTGGAAGAAGACGAATTCCTTCGCGGCCTGCAATCGCGCATGACGGGGCCGTTTGAACGGCGCGACGAGGAAATCGCGATCATCGAATTGTCCGGCGAGAAGGACGAGCCGATCGCGCCGGGCGGTCCGATCTGCCTGCAAAGCTTCTCGCCGGAACGGCTGATCCTCGTCGCCGAGGTGCTGGCCAAGAGCGTCGTCCTTGCCAGGCACGAACGGGAAGTCGCGACCGTATTCGACACCACCGAGCCGCTGGCGCGCGAACTGGCGCAGCGCGGACAGATCAGCGGCGGCCGCGCTTCGATCCTCAAGCACATCGGCAACGCGCTGTCGGTGCGCCACCGGGTGACGGGACCGGTCGCGGTGTCGGAAAAGCCCGACATCCTCTGGGACAAGCCGCATCTGGAACGGCTGTATGCGCGTCTGGAGGACGAATACGAGCTCAGCGAGCGCGCGGAATCCTTGAACCGCAAACTCGCCGTGATCGCCGAGACCGCGCAGGTGCTGACGGACATCATCGATACGCGCCGCTCGCTGCGGCTCGAAGTGATCATCGTGCTTCTGATCCTGTTCGAGGTGATCATGACGATCTACCAGATGGCCGTGGGCCGGCATCCCTGAGTGGGAATCGGGCAGTCGGCTAGGCTGTCATTCCGGGATGGTGCGCAAGCACCAGACCCGGAATCTCGAGATTCCGGGTTCGATGCTACGCATCGCCCCGGAATGACGCGTCAACCGTTCACCGCTTGATCTGCGCCTTCAGCGTATCCTCGACCACCCGGTCGAACGATGACGCCTTCGGCGGGGCCTTGCTGCGCTGTTCGGCGACATACTTGTCGCGCTTCGCCACCAGCGCTGCGAGCTTCTCGTTGAGCGCCTTGCGCTGGGTCATCTGCCTGTCGACTTCCTCGGCGCGCTGTTCGGGTTTCATCGCGCGCAGATTGTCGGGCAGTTCCTCTTCCTTGATGGCGGAAACGCTGCTGCGGCGGGCGGAGACGTCGGCGACCAGGTCGCCGCCGCCGGTGATAGCCTCCGACGTCGCCTTCGAACGCTTGTTGAGATAGCTCGCCATCTCGGACGCCTGTGCCGGGGCGGCGGCGGCGACTTCGGACAATTGTTTGGTCTTGTTCTCGGTCTGCTTCTGCAGGTGTTTGGGCCCGTAGGGGATCACGGTGCCGTTGATCTCGCGCTGCAGGATGATGATTTCCTCGTCATAGGGCGTCTCGATGATGACGACCTGGCCGCCGTCCTGCGGGATCGGAATGAAGCGGCCGTTGCCGTTCTGGGCGATGTCGCGCCACACCCGCTCGGTATCGCGGGCGTTGCCGGCCAGCACCGCGTTGACGATGATGTCCTTCTGCTTCGCCACCGACAGCGTCACCGGATATTTGGCGTCTTGCGCGTAATCCATGTGCGGCGGCGCATCGCCCACCAAAAACACGATCCGCCTTGTATCGACGCCCGCGTTCCATTGCAGCTTGTTGACGGCGACGTCGAGCGCCTCGTTGACGCTCTCCGGCCAGTCGCCGCCGCCCCGCGCCTTCAGTTCGAGCAGCCTGGCGTAGAGGTCCTGGATGTCTGCGGTGAGCTCGACCTTCCTGGTCACGTAGTCGTCGCCGATGTCGCGATAGGCGACGAGGCCCATGCGGATGTCGGCGTCGGGATTGGAATCGACGATGGCGGTCGCAATCGACCAGATCTTGCGCTTGGCGCCTTCGATCAAGCCGCCCATCGAGCCGGTGGTGTCGAGCACGAACGCGACCTCGACCGCGGGTTTCGCGATGGCGGACGACAGGCTGGTGGACAGCGCGAGGGCGATGAGGGCGGGCGCAAGGGCGGATGGTGAGATGCGTGGCATCGTGGATCTCCTCCAGCGTTTTGTCCCTCAGAAGCAAGGTTCCCTTTCAGGGTCCCTTTGACTTCGCGGTGCGCAGAGGTCCAAAAATCGGCGGGTTACGGACAAAATTGTGACCGGCTTAACGCCGGACTTGGCATCGCTGGCTGGGTGGTCGCTGCGAAATCGGATAGGGTTCACGACAATGGAATCACTCGCCCGCCAGATCGGTCTCGTGCCGCCATTGGATCGCCGCCAGTCGGAGACGGCGCTCGCGATCGCGCGCGGCACCGCGCGGTTGCTGCGCTCGCTCGGCTTTTCCTGCCTCAGTGAATTGCCGCTGCCGTCGGGACGGCGTGCCGATCTCGTCGCGCTCAACGAGCGCGGCGACATCTGGATCGTCGAGATCAAGTCGTCGGTGGAAGATTTGCGCGCCGACCAGAAATGGCAGGACTACCGGATGCATTGCGACCGGCTGTTCTTTGCCTTCACGCAGGATCTGCCCTGCGAGATATTCCCCGAGGATACCGGGTTGATCATCGCCGACGCCTACGGCGCGCATCTGCACTGCGAGGCGCCCGAGCATCGCCTGCCGGCGGCAACGCGCAAATCGATGACGGTGCGGTTTGCGATGGCCGCCGCGCTACGGATCAACCGGCTGGTAGATCCGCAGGGGCACGGGGAGTTTTGAGAGAATTGAACCTCTGATCCTCATCCTGAGGAGCGGGCGAAGCCTGCGTCTCGAAGGATGTGGCCACAGTGTTGGCCACATGGTTCGAGACGCCGCTTTCGCGGCTCCTCACCATGAGGGATAGATGGGAATTACCGCGGCGCGCGCTTGGCCAGAATTCGCTGCAGGGTACGGCGGTGCATGTTGAGCCGCCGCGCGGTTTCGGAGACATTGCGGTTGCACATCTCGTAGATGCGCTGGATGTGTTCCCAGCGTACGCGGTCCGCCGACATCGGGTTCGACGGCAGTTCGGACTTCTCGGTGCCGCTGGCAAGCAATGCCGCGACCACATCGTCGGCGTCGGCGGGCTTCGACAGATAATCCACGGCACCCATCTTCACCGCCGTGACGGCGGTCGCGATGTTGCCGTAGCCGGTCAGCACGATCGCGCGCGCCTCGGGGCGCTTGCGCTTCAACGCCGACACCACATCGAGCCCGTTGCCGTCGCCGAGCCGCAGGTCGACGACGGCAAATGCCGGCGCGGACTTGCCGATCTGGGCAAGGCCGTCGGAGACGGTATCGCACGACGTCACCGAGAAGCCGCGGGTTTCCATCGCGCGCGACAGGCGCTCGAGAAACGGCTTGTCGTCCTCGACGATGAGGAGCGAGCGGTCGGCGTGATCGGTCAGTTCAGTGATGGCGTTCAAGGTCGGGTATCCCCTGTTTTGCGGATACATAGGATATGGCGTTGTACCACGGCTCTGCCAAGCCGCCTAAAGTCGATCGGCCGGCTTTTCCCGACGCCTGGAACCCGGTTAATCCGCTGACAGGGCAGGGCTTTGCTCCCCCTCGAAGCGGGCGCGCGGCCACACGATCTGCACCACGGCACCGTGATCGGGAAAGGTGCGGTTGGTAAAGGAAACCTTGGCTCCGGTGCGCTCGAGCAGGGTGCGGGCGATGAACACGCCAAGCCCAAGGCCGGCGCGCTCGCTATGGGCTTCATCGGTGCCGCGCCGCCGCGATAAATAGGGTTCGCCAATACGCCTGAGGATGTGGGGCGCGATGCCGGGGCCGTCGTCGGAGATGACGATCTCGACCGTATCCGCGTTCCACCACGCGTTAACCTCAACCGTCGTGCGTGCGAAATCGACGGCGTTTTCCAGGATGTTGCCGACGCCGTAGAGGATTGCCGGATTTCGCGCGCCGACCGGCTCGCGTGTCGCTGCGACAGCAAGCCGCACCTTGATCACAACGCCGAAATCGCGATGCGGCGCCACGGCTTCCTCGATCAGCGTCGACAGCGGCATGAGGTCGAATGGTGCGCCGGAGGCGGAGAGCTGGGTGATCTTGGCCAGGATGTCGCGACAGCGCTGCGCCTGTTCGCGCAAGGTCTTGAGGTCGGCGGCAAGCTGTTCGTTGCCGTTGACGGATTTCTCCAGCTCACGCGAAATCAGGAAGATCGTCGACAGCGGCGTGCCGAGCTCATGCGCCGCGGCCGCGGCAAGTCCGTCGATCTGGGTCAGGTGCTGCTCGCGCGTCAGCACCAGTTCGGTCGCCGCCAGGGCGTCGGACAGCTTTCGCGCCTCCTCGGTGGCCTGGAACGCATAGAGGCTGGTGACGCCGATCGCGAGCACGATCGAAAGCCAGACGCCGAGCAAATAGATCGGCGGCAAAACCAGCGGATCGTCGCTGTCCCATGGCAGCGGCAGATGGAAGAACACCAGCGCCGAGGCGCAGGCGACCGCGAGCAGGCCGATCGCCACCGTCATCCGGATCGGCAGTACCGTCGCTGAAATCAGGACCGGGCCCAGAAACAGGAACGAGAACGGGTTCTGCAGGCCGCCGGTGAGGAACAAAAGTGCGGCGAGTTCGACGATGTTGAGCGCGAGCAGTCCCGCCGCGTAGACCGGATCCAGCCGCTGCATCGGGTTGAAGGCGATCTGCAGCGCGAGATTGAGCAGCGCGGATATGCCGACGATGGCAACGCAGGGGATGACGGCAACGTCGAACTCCAGCCCCCGCGCTACGACGAAGATCGCCGTGAGCTGGCCGAGCGCCGCCAGCCAGCGCAGCCGGAGGATCGTGTCGAGACGGACATAGCGACTGGGATGGCGGAAATCGGAGGCTGCAACGTCGGTCATATCTGCAGTTTAGCCGTGCGAGGGCGCGATCACAAATTGGTGCCTTGGTTTCAATCTCTCCGTCATGGCCGGGCTTGACCCGGCCATCCACGCCTTTCTTGCAGGCGGATCGAAAGAGCGTGGATGCCCCGGACAAGCCCGGGCATGACGGCCTCTCTTGCGCTCACCGCCGCAATGGCTCAATGAACGGCCGAAATGGACGACAGCGAGGCAACGCCCACCCAGTCTCCCGGGGCCGATCAGGCCGCGATCGACGTTGCGCATCTGATCAAGGTCTACAAGACCACCCGCGCCGTCGACGATGTGTCGTTCCGGATCAGGCGCGGCAGCATTACCGGTCTGCTCGGCGGCAACGGCGCCGGCAAGACCACGACGATCGCCATGATCATGGGACTGGTGCTGCCGACCTCCGGCCGCGTCCAGGTGCTCGGCTATCCGATGCCGGAGCGGAGCGCCGACGTGCTCGGCCGGATGAATTTCGAAAGCCCCTATGTCGACATGCCGATGCGGCTCACGGTGCGGCAGAACCTTACCATTTTCGGAAAGCTCTACGCGGTGGAGAATTTGCGCGAGCGCATCGAGCAGCTTGCCGCCGATCTCGACCTGAAGGATTTCCTCGACCGCGCCAACGGAAAACTCTCGGCCGGCCAGAAGACCCGCGTCGCGCTGGCAAAGGCGCTGATCAACCAGCCGGAGCTGTTGCTGCTCGACGAGCCGACGGCGTCGCTCGACCCCGATACGGCCGACTGGGTGCGGCAGCATCTTGCGGACTACCGCAAGACCCATGATGCCACCATCCTGCTGGCATCGCACAACATGCTGGAGGTGGAGCGGCTGTGCGACCGCGTCATCATCATGAAGCGCGGTCGCATCGAGGACGACGACAGCCCCGAGCAGATCCTGGTGCGCTATAACCGGGCGACGCTCGAAGAGGTATTCCTCGATGTCGCGCGCGGGCGGACGCGGGAGGTGGCGCGATGAACAACGTTGCCCTCAAGACCGCGGCGCATCAGGGGCTCTCCATGCAGCGCATCAACGCGATGGTGCTGCGCTACTGGTATCTCCTGATGTCGTCCTGGCCGCGGCTGCTGGAACTGATCTACTGGCCGGCGCTGCAGGTCATCACCTGGGGCTTCCTGCAGACCTACATTGCGCAGAACGACAGCTTCTTCGCGCGCGCCGGCGGCACGCTGATCGGCGCCGTGATCCTGTGGGACATCCTGTTCCGCGGCCAACTCGGCTTTTCGATCTCGTTTCTCGAGGAGATGTGGGCGCGCAACCTGGGCAACCTGATGATGAGCCCGCTGAAGCCGATCGAGTTTTTGATCTCGCTGATGATCATGAGCCTGATCCGGCTCGCGATCGGCGTGATCCCGATGACGCTGCTGGCGCTCTTCTTCTTCAATTTCAACTTCTTCGCCATCGGGCTGCCGCTGATCGCGTTCTTCTGCAACCTGATCTTCACCAGCTGGTCGGTCGGGATTTTCGTCTCAGGCCTGGTGCTGCGCAACGGGCTGGGCGCCGAGAGCATCGTCTGGACGCTGATGTTCGGCCTGATGCCGCTCGCCTGCGTCTACTATCCGGTTGCGGTGCTGCCGGGCTGGCTGCAGTGGCTCGCCTGGACCTTGCCCCCGACCTATGTGTTCGAGGGCATGCGGGCGCTGCTGATCGATCACGTGTTTCGCGCCGACCTGATGGCCTGGTCGCTGGCCATCAATGCAGTGCTGTTCGTTGCCTCGTTTGCGGTCTTCCTTGCCCTTTTGCGCAGCGCCAAAGATCACGGTTCTCTCCTGTCGGGTGGTGAATAAGTTATTAGTTTCCGGTGGATTTCGGGGTTTTTTGGCGTTTTGGCCCCGTAGATCTACCGCTCGGCGCATTGACGCTTAATTACGCATTCGGCAGTATGCTGCGGCGCAAACAGGGATAAGAACTCGATGCCGATTGGTGAGTTTGGCGGCGCACCGCCGCTGGTGGCTGAAGGCAGTCCGGCGCTTACGACGCCGATGTACTGGATGTACGAAATGGGCCACGCATCGCTCAATCCGGCCCGCGCCGTGACCGATGCCACCAAGATCCTGTTTCAGAACCCCCTCAATCCGTGGTCCCACACCGAGGTCGGCAAATCGATCGCCGCGGCCTGCGAATTGTTCGAGCGCACCACGCGCCGCTACGGCAAGCCGGAATGGGGCCTCGACACCACCGAGGTCAACGGCATCCGCACCCCGGTCGAGGTCCGTTCGATCTGGGAAAAGCCGTTCTGCCGGCTGCTGCATTTCGATCGCAAGCTGACCCGTCCGCTGCGCCACCCGCAGCCGCGCGTGCTGATCGTGGCGCCGATGTCCGGCCACTACGCGACGCTGTTGCGCGGCACGGTCGAAGCGTTCCTGCCGACCCATGAAGTCTACATCACCGACTGGTCCGACGCGCGGATGGTTCCGCTCGCCGCGGGACGTTTCGATCTCGACGACTATGTCGACTACCTGATCGAGATGCTGCATGTGCTCGGCGGCAACATGCATGTGGTCGCGGTGTGCCAGCCGTCGGTGCCTGTCGTGGCGGCGGTCTCCGTGATGGAAGCGGCGCGCGATCCCTTCGTCCCGCTGTCGATGACGCTGATGGGCGGCCCGATCGACACCCGCCGCAATCCGACCTCGGTGAACAATCTGGCGGCCGAGCGCGGCATCGAATGGTTCCGCAACAACGTCATCACCAAGGTGCCGTTCCCGCATCCCGGCGTGATGCGCGATGTTTACCCGGGATTCCTGCAGCTCTCGGGCTTCATCACCATGAACCTCGACCGCCATACCGACGCGCACAAGGCCCTGTTCAACAATCTGGTGAAGGGCGACGGCGACATGGTCGACAAGCACCGCGAGTTCTACGACGAGTATCTCGCTGTTATGGACCTGACCGCGGAGTATTACCTGCAGACCGTCGATGTCGTGTTCGTGAAGCACGCGCTGCCGAAAGGCGAGATGACTCATCGCGGCAAGCCGGTCGATCCGTCGAAAATCCGTCGCGTGGCGTTGATGACGGTGGAAGGCGAGAAGGATGACATCTCCGGTCTCGGTCAGACCGAAGCAACTCATTCACTATGTCCCGCGATTCCCGATCATCGCCGCGTTCATTACGTGCAGAAGGGCGTCGGTCACTACGGCGTGTTCAACGGATCGCGATTCCGCTCCGAAATCGTGCCGAGAATCTCCGATTTCATGATGTCCGCGGCAAATACCAAGCTGCAACTGGTGCCAACGTCTGCTGCAGCCGAATAACGCGAATTTTTGCTCTCGATTCGTCCTGCCGGGTAAGCTCCTGAAGGGACTGAAAAAATCCGGATTTCGACTCTCTTAATGAAGTGAGCCCAGATTCGTTTCTTGGGCCGCCTTCTGAATCACGAATCTACCCAAATATTTCGGTTCCAGCCCCAGCCGGTAGGGGGTTTTTGATCCCGAGCCCCTGTATATTGGGCAAATGATTTGTTTTTGCGCCGAGCGATTTCAATGGCGGCGGATATGGCAGAATCCGGGCGCACTCCTGCTCCCCGGACTTTCAGACATGGCTACTCGTGCCCTTCTCTATCGGCGGCCCGCCGAACCCGCGACCGTTTTGGTCAAACACGGCTCGCAATATTTTGCGATTCGGCTGCGTCGGCATCGCCGCGCGCGGCGTTACACCCTGCGAATTCATCCGACGGATCGTGAAGCGATCCTGACCATGCCGCCGCGCGGTACTTTGGTGGAAGCCAAGGAGTTCGCGCGGCTTCACGGCGGCTGGATCGCCGCGCGTCTTGGTCGTTTGCCGAAGGCCGCGCCGTTTCATCCTGGCACAGTGGTTCCACTGCGCGGCGTGCCGCACAAAATCGTGCATCGCGCCGGCGAGCGCGGCACGGTTTGGACTGAAACCCGCGACAGCGGTGAAAAGATACTGTGCGTGGCCGGTGGCATCGAGCACATGGACCGGCGTGTTCACGACTTTCTCAAGCGCGAAGCGCGCAAGGACCTGCACAAGGCCTCGATGGGCTACGCGGAACATCTCGGCGTCAGGGTCAAGCGGGTCTCGATCCGCGATCAGTCGAGCCGCTGGGGTTCGTGCACCTCGGCGGGTTCGCTGTCGTTCTCCTGGCGCCTGATCCTCGCGCCGCCCTATGTGCTGGACTATCTCGCCGCCCATGAAGTCGCCCATCTCGTCGAGATGAATCATTCGGCGAGATTCTGGCGGGTCTGCGGCCGGGTTTGCGGCCATGTCGAGCGCGCCAAGAACTGGCTCGACACGCATGGCAACGACCTGCATCGGTATGGAATTCAGGACTGAACGCGTTTAGTCGCCCCCCGGAATTGATCCGGGGGCGACTACCTGATCGCTTCGCGATCGAGATGACATCGATTTTGTAGATTCATTCTTGCATTGTTTCGTCGACGCACCCGATCCCGCATCCCAAACGCCGCGCTGGTTCCCGGATACTCCTCGTCGATCCAGGAATGCTTGGTAACCGTTCCGGTTATGCTAGCTTCCCGACATTGCTCCGGCTCAAGGACATCGAAACCGCCACCGATCGCGAGATCCACATGCCTGATTTCGAGAAGCGGCCCGTCATCCTCCCGATCCTTGCATTGTTGGCGTTCGTTCTCACGGCGATTCCGGCCGGCGCGCAAACCCTGAAGGCCGTCAAGGAGCGCGGCACGCTGAATTGCGGCGTCAGCCAGGGACTGCTCGGCTTTTCCAGCATGGACGACAAGAACGCGTGGACCGGCTTCGACGTCGACATTTGCCGCGCAGTGGCGGCGGCGATTCTCGGCGATCCCGCCAAGGTGACGTTCGTGCCGCTCGATGCGGTCACTCGTTTCGCGGCGCTGCAGTCCAACCAGATCGACGTCTTGTCGCGCAACTCGACATGGACGATGTCACGGGAAAGCTCGCTCGGCCTGATGTTTGCCGGCGTCGCCTATTACGACGGCCAGGGCTTTCTGCTGCGCCGCGAGGCCGGGGTCGACACGGCGTTGCAACTCGGCGGCAAGACGGTCTGCACCCAAAGCGGCACCACCAGCGAACTGAACCTGACCGACTATTTCCGGGCCAACGAGATGCCGCTGAAGGTTCTGGCGCTCGGTACTGCCGAAGAAAGCCGGAAAGCCTACGACGATCGCAAATGCGACGTGCTGACCAGCGACGTCTCGCAGCTCTACGCCGAGCGTCTCAAGCTGCAGGCGCCGGACAGCCACATCATCCTGCCGGAAGTGATCTCGAAGGAGCCGCTCGGGCCGGCGGTGCGGCAGGGCGACGATCAGTGGTTCAACCTGGTCAAGTGGACGCTCTATTCGTTGATCAATGCCGAGGAACTCGGCGTGAAATCCTCGACGATCGATGAGGCGGTGAAATCCCCCAATCCCAACATCAGGCGGTTGGTCGGAACCGAGGGCGAGTTCGGCGAGCAACTGGGCGTCGTCAACGACTGGGCGGCGCGCGCCGTCCGCGCCGTCGGCAATTACGGCGAGATCTATGAAAGGAACGTCGGGACGCAGTCGAGGCTGAGCATCCCGCGAGGATTGAATGCGCTCTGGACCCAGGGCGGAATTCAGTACGCGCCTCCCGTCAGGTAGTTTTCAGAGGTCAGGTCATGGCCGTGGATTATTATTCGCTGCTGACGAAAGCCGTCGTGGGCAAGGACGCCGCGACGCGCGACCAGGTTTACAAGGACGCCGCCAGCCTGATCGCGCGCTCCCACCTCCCGCGCGAGGCGGCGGCATCGCACACTGCCGCGCTCGAAGACGCGATCCGGCGCATCGAGGATGAAATAGCCGCCGAGGAAGCCAGCGCGGCCGCGGCCATCAGCGAAACCCTGTCGACCGGTCGGAACTGGAAGCCTTACGCCATCGGCGCGTTTGCGGTCGCCGCCGTCATCGGGCTCGCGACCGTGGCGTACGTCTTCGTCGCCGCCAAAGGCCCCGCCGTCGTTGCCGCTAACGTGAAGTCGTCGTCGCCAAAAGGGCAGGGCGGGCGTCAGGATGTCGTGGTGGCGGACCTCAAGCCCGGCGTCGACGGCGGCTCTTCGGGCGAGGTCCTGCCGTTCGCGTTGCAGCGGCAGGTGGTGTTCTACCGCACCACCGTCGTGCCCGGCTCGATCGTCGTCGATCGCGAGAACCGTTTTCTCTATCTGATCGATTCCAGCACTTCCGCGCGCCGCTACGGAATCGGCGTGGCGCAGGAATGCCTGAAGGGTGGCAGTCTCTCGCGGGTCATGAACAAGCTTGAATGGCCCGACTGGCGGTCCGCCAATGCGAGCGCAAAGGAGGCCGACGCGTTGCTCGCGGCGGCGGGCCGTCCCGGCAGTCCGCTCGGCGCCCGCGCGCTGCTGCTCGACAAGCCGGGGCTGCTCATCCATGGCACCAATTCGCCAAAGACCATCGGCCACTTGGTCGCGTCCGGATGCATCCGCCTTGTCAACGACGACGTCGAAGATTTGTACCGGCGCGTATCGGTGGAAACGCGCGTGGTCTTTACGAGCTAACCGGGCTTTAACGACCGAACACCCTGTCGATCAACCAGCCATCCAGTCCCGCGGCAGGTTCCGGACGCGCCGATGGATTGGGTGGCGGCACCGAGGCGCGCGTCGGCGCCGGCCGATGCGAACCGCCAGAGGGAGGTGTGAGCGGCACCGGCGCCGGTGCTGACTGTGTTGGCGGAGGTGGCGCGTTGTCCTGCGCCGCCGTCTGAAACAAATTCGACAGAGCGCCGCCGCGCTGCGAGCTCGGCAGTACCGCGACCGGGACGCCCTGATGCGCCGTGCGCATGAAGCGGGTCCAGACTTCCACCGGCAGCCCGCCGCCGGTCGCCTTCCTGGTCGGCGAGTTGTCGTCATTGCCGAGCCAGACGCCGGTGACGAGGTTGGCCGTGTAGCCGATGAACCAGGCGTCGCGGAAATCCTGGCTGGTGCCGGTCTTGCCGGCCGCCATCCAGCCCGGGATCTCCGCCTTGCGCGCGGTGCCGGAGAGCAGCGTTTCCCGCATCATGGTGTTCATCATCGCAACGTGACGCGGCTCGATCACCTGGCCGAGCCGTTCGGGCTGGCGCATGTACAGCAGCTTGCCTTCATTGGTGCGGATCTTCGTCACGACATGCGGGGAAATGCCGACCCCGCCATTGGCGAAGGGCGCATAGGCGCCGACCAGTTCGTTGAGCGAGACTTCCGAGGTGCCGAGCGCGATCGAGGCGTTGGCCTCGAGCTTGGAGGATATGCCGAGCCGGTGCGCGGTGCGCACCACGTTCTTCGGCCCGACCTCGACGCCGAGCCGCACCGCGACCGTGTTGAGCGACATCGCCAGCGCCTGCGTCAGCGTCACCGAACCGAAATATTCATGGGTGTAGTTCTCGGGCCGCCAGCCCTTGATATCCAGCGGCGCATCGAGCCGGATGGTTTCGGGCGTCAGCCCGGCCTCGACTGCGGTCAGGAATACGAACGGCTTGAACGCCGAACCGGGCTGGCGCTTGGCCGTGATCGCGCGATTGAACTGGCTCTCGGCATAGTTCCGACCCCCGACCATGGCGCGCACCGCGCCGTCGGGCGTCATCGCCACCAGCGCGCCCTGTGTGACGTTGAACCTGACGCTCTTGGCCGCGAGTTCGTCGATGATGGCGGCTTCAGCGACGCTCTGCAGCTTCGGATCGATCGTGGTCTCGACCACGATGCTCTGGTCGATCTGGCCAACGAGATCGTCGAGCACTTCACCGATCCAGTCGGCAACGTAGTTGACGGTACCGGCGCCAGCCGGCTTCACCTTGTAGGAAGGGTGGCCGATCGAGGCCTTGGCCTGCGCCTCGGTGATGAATTTGGCGTCGGCCATCGCCGACAGCACGATCTGGGCGCGCTGCTCGGCGCCTTCGGGGTTGCGGTTCGGCGCCAGCCGCGACGGCGACTTGACAAGGCCCGCCAGCATCGCGGCTTCCGCGATCGTGACGTTCTTCGCAGACTTGCCGAAATAACGCTGTGCCGCCGCCTCGACGCCATAGGCCCCGGAGCCGAAATAGACGCGGTTGAGATAGAGCTCGAGAATTTCGTTCTTGGAATGCTTGCGCTCCAGCCAGAACGCGAGCTCCAGCTCCTGCAGCTTGCGTGTCATCGTCCGTTCCTGGGTCAGGAACAGGTTCTTGGCGAGCTGCTGGGTCAGCGTCGAGCCGCCCTGGGCTACGCCGCGATTGAGCACGTTGGTGACCGCGGCGCGCGCGATGCCGACCGGATCGATGCCGTAATGCGAATAGAAGCGGCGGTCCTCGATGGCGATGAACGCCTTCGGCAGATAGGGCGGCAGATCCTTCAGCGCGACGTTGGCGCCGGGCATTTCGCCGCGCGTGGTCAGCACGCTGCCGTCGAACCCCGTGATCTGGATGGTCGGCGGGCGCTTTGGAATTTCGAGCAACTGGATCGCCGGCAGATGGGCGCCGACCCAGACCACGACGCCGACGACGGCGATCGCGGCCCACAGGCCAAGCACCGCGCCCCAGTAGACCAGCCGCCCCCAGCGAAACTTCCGTGTCTTCGAACGGCGCTTGGCGCCGCTACGGCCTGCGCGCGGCTTGCGCTCGCGCGGCGCCTCGTCCTCGTCATCCTCTACGGGCTTGCGCTTGGGCACGGGCTTCTTCGGTTTGTCGTCGTCGGTGGCGGCGGGAATGCGATCTTCGGGAGAGAGCCGCAAGTCGGCGAGCGCAGCCGGAAGCCCGAAAAGCGGCTCCTTGCGCCCGCCGCTCTTTTTCCGTCCCCACGCCATCACAAACGCCGCTCATACCCGTCGGCGCTTACGCTATCGGGCGCAGTTTAAGGGTCGGTTACCGAGAGGTTAATGCGGGATTAGGAGGTGCGGCGGAGCGTGCTAGCATCGACGTCAAGCGATCATGTTTTCAGGAAGGGAACTGCATGGGCCACGTCGATCCGACCAAGGAAGTTTTCGCAGAGTTCAAGGCCAACGATAGGCCGGGGCCGATCCACATGCTCAACCTGGTCCGGCTGCGCGCGCAGGCGGCCTATCCCGATGGCCGCAAGGCCACCGGCGCGGAAGCCTATGCAGCCTATGGCCGGGAGAGTGGCCCGGTGTTCGAGCGGCTCGGCGGGCGTATCGTCTGGCAGGGCCGGTTCGAACTGATGCTGATCGGCCCATCCGAAGAGCGCTGGGACCACTGCTTCATCGCCGAATACCCCAGCGTTGCGGCGTTCGCAGAGATGATCCGCGATCCGGTCTATCGCGAGGCTGTGAAGCACCGCCAGGCTGCCGTCGAGGATTCCCGCCTGATCCGCCACGCGGTGCTGCCGGTCGGCAAGACGTTCGGCGAGATTCCGAAGTAGCTCTCTCGTCATGGCCGGGCTTGACCTGGCCATCCATCAAGGGAAGCTTCTCATGAAGATGGATGGATTGCCGGGTCAAGCCCGGCAATGACGACGAATAACAAATCGGCGGCCCCGAGGGACCGCCGATTGCTTCTTCCGCCGATCGTTTTGGTGAAGAGCGCCGGGCCTAGCCCGCCGGGCCCTTGTCCTCGAGGATCGGGCCGAACAATTCCCAGCGTTCGCCGTTGAACTTCATCATCTGCAGCTGCTTGTTGACGCGGTAATCGGTCGGCGAGGTGTTGGCGAGGATGCCCGGCAGCGACAGGTCGAGTTGCACATCCTTCAAGTTCGATGCAACCTTCATCACGTTTTCGCGGGTCAGATTGTCGCCGCATGCCTTCAGCACATGAATCAGCAACTGCGTCGTCGAGTAGCCATAGGAGTTGAAGCTCGAATCCTTGTCGCCGTCCGGATAGTACTTCGCCATGAACTCGAAATACTTCTTCATGCCCGGATCGTCCTTCCAGGTCGGATCGAGCGGATCCTTGCCGTAGTTGACGCTGATCACGCCCTTGGAGGCTTCGAGCCCGGCGGGCTTCATCACGGCGCCGACCGAGGTGGCGTTGATGTCGAGAATGTGCACCGGCTTCCAGCCGAGCTCATGGATCTTCTTGATCGCCTGCGCCGCCTGCTTCGGCGTGCTCGCCGAGAAGAACAGGTCCGCGCCGGCGTCCTTGATCTTGAGGATCTGCGAGTCGATGGTCGGGTCGGAGACTTCGTAGGAAGCTTCCGCCACGATCATCTTCGCCGCCTTGTCGCCGAGGCCGGCCTTGATGCCGTTCAGGTAGTCCTTGCCGAGGTCGTCGTTCTGGTAGAGCACGCCGATCTTGGCGTTCGGATGCTCCTTGATGATGTACTGGCCGTAGATGCGGCCCTCGACGAAGTAGTTGGGATTGAAGCCCATGGTCCAGGGGAAGTTCTTCGGATCGGTGAACTTCGAGGCGCCGGTGGCGGCGAACAGCTGCGGCACCTTCTTGGCGTTCAGGTACTTCTGCACGGCGGCGTTCGAAGGCGTGCCGAGCAGCTGGAACGTCAGCAGCACTTCGTCGCTCTCGACCAGCTTGCGCACCTGCTCGACCGCCTTTGGCGGCGAGTAGGCGTCGTCATACTGGATCAGGTTGATCTTGCGGCCATTCACGCCGCCCTGATCGTTGATCATCTTGATGTAGGCGGCCTGGGTCTTGCCGATGGTGGCATAGGCGGAAGCCGGTCCCGAGAATGGGTTTGTCTGGCCGATCTTGATCTCGGTGTCGGTCGCGCCGGTATCGTACTTCTTCTGCGCGTGGGCCGACGAGACCGACAGCGCAACCGCGAGCGCCGTGCCGGTCACCAAATGGAAAACACTCTTCCTCATATCCTTGGGATCCTCATGTGTGATTGAGTCGATGAACCTTGCCGGGACTTAATGAGCCCAACGGCGCCATCGCTGCGGGGATACTGGCGGAAGGCATGTTGCATTGCAAGGAGCGGGGCCCGGTTTCATGTTCGACCTTAGTCAAGGTCAGGACACGGGCATTGGTTTCCGCTGCACAAAAAGAATCCAACGGTATTGCCGTGCGCGGCGAGGACGGAACTCGCTGTGCCGAAACGAGACCGCCGGCGTCGCTGCGATTGCGACGCCGGCGGCATCCGCCGATCGATTCGAATTCCTGTCTTAGCCGGCGGGGCCGGCGTCCTCCATGATCGGGCCGAACAGTTCCCAGCGCTCGCCGTTGAACTTCATCATCTGCAACTGCTTGTTGACGCGGTAGTCGTTGGGGCCGGTATTGATCTTCATGCCGGGCAGGCTGAGGTCGAGCACGACGTCCTTCAGCGAGGCCGCCTGCCGCATCACGTTCTCGCGCGTCAGGTCGTCGCCGCACTGCTTGAGCACCTGCACCAGCAACTGCGCGGTCGAATACCCGTAGGTATTGACCGTGTTCATCTTGTCGCCTTCAGGGAAGTATTTCGTCATGAAGTCGAGATACTTCTTCAGGCCTGCGTCGTCCTTCCAGGTCGGATCGGCCGGATCCTTGCCGTAGTTGACGCTGATCACGCCCTTCGACGCCTCGAGGCCGGCCGGTTGCAGCGTGGCGCTCACCGGGCTCGCATTGATGTCGAGGATATGCACCGGCTTCCAGTTGAGTTCGTGGATCTTGCGGATCGCCTGCGCCGCCTGCTTCGGCGTCGAGGCGCTGTAGAAAAGATCCGCGCCTGAGTCCTTGATCTTCAGCACCTGCGAATCGATGGTCGGGTCGGCGACTTCGTAGGACGCTTCTGCCACGATCATCTTCGCGGCCTTGTCGCCAAGGCCGGCCTTCAACCCGCTGACGTAGTCCTTACCCAGATCGTCGTTCTGATAGAGAACGCCGATCTTGGCGTTCGGATGCTCCTTCAGAATGTACTGGCCGTAGATGCGACCCTCGACGAAATAGTTCGGGTTGTAGCCCATGGTCCATGGGAAGTTCTTGGGATCGGTGAACTTCGACGCGCCCGTGGCGGCGAAAAGCTGCGGGACCTTCTTGGCGTTGAGATACTTCTGCACGGCCGCATTCGCCGCGGTGCCGATGACCTGGAAGGTCAGCAGGACTTCGTCGCCTTCCACCAGCTTGCGGATCTGCTCCACCGTCTTCGGCGGCGAATAGGCGTCGTCATACTGGATCAGGTTGATCTTGCGGCTGTTGATGCCGCCCTGATCGTTGATCATCCGCATATAGGCGGCCTGGGTCTTGCCGATGTTGGCATAGACCGAATAGGCGCCCGAGAACGGCACGGTCTGGCCGATCTTGATCTCGGTGTCGCTGGCGCCGGTATCGTATTTCTTTTGCGCGTAAGCCGAGGAAGCCGACAGCGCGATCACAGCCGCAGTCGTAGCGACCAGCCGGGTAAGCCCGTCCTTCATATCGTTAACTCCCATGTGGACCGATGGTCGAGCGCCATCGTTGCCAAGGAGTTTGGCGGAACGGTTTTGGCAATGCAAGACGGTGCGTGAAGGCCGTTCCTACGCCAGCCAGAGCAGGATCCATGCGAATGCCGCGGGCGCGGCCTGTACATAAAGTATCCGCCGGCTCACCGTCGCCGCGCCGTACACGCCGGCCACGATCACGCAGAGCAGGAAGAATACCTTGATCTGGAACGCAAACCCCGGATTGGGGTGGAGCAGGCCCCAGACGAGGCCCGCGGCGAGGAATCCGTTATACAGCCCCTGGTTGGCGGCCAGCACCGCCGATTCCATCGCCTTCTCGATCGAATTGCGGAAGGTCTTCAGGCCCAACGGTTTGGTCCAGAGAAACATCTCTAGAATGAGGAAATAGACGTGCAGCGCGGCAACCACCGCGACCAGAAAATTGGCAATCCAGATCATGTTGCGGTCCCCAACCGGCTGCGGAAATCGGGTGGACGCTAGCATGGCTTGCGTGAAAAATGCTGTCGCCTGCCGACATTTTCCTTCCGCGAGAATTTCCGACCGCGAGTCCAACCCATGCCCGCCACGCCGCCCGAACAATTCGAAATCGACCGATTGCCGACGCCGATCGGCACCGCGCTGCTGGTGACCGATGCGGATGGAAACCTGCGCGCGCTCGACTGGGAGGATTACGAGGCGCGCATGAAGGAACTGCTGCGCCTGCATTACGGTGCGATGAGCCTCAAGCCGGCGCGCGCGCCGCGCGAACTGCGAACAGCGCTATCCGGCTATTTCAAGGGCGATCTTGATCGCCTCGCAATAATTCGGTGGCGTGTCGCGGGCACGCCGTTCCAGCAGAAGGTCTGGCGCGCATTGTCCGGGATTCCGGCGGGGACAACGATGAGCTACGGGGCGCTGGCCGCGAAGATCAAAATGCCCCGCGCCGTGCGCGCCGTCGGCCACGCCAACGGCGCCAATCCGATCAGCGTGGTGTTGCCCTGTCACCGCCTGATCGGCGCCAACGGCTCGTTGGTGAAGTACGGCGGCGGCCTGGAAAGGAAGCGCTGGCTGCTGCAGCACGAGGGCGTGGAGATCTAACCGAGCTTGCTCCACCGTCATTCCGGGGCGCGCGCAGCGCGAGCCCGGAATCCATCGGGCCACAGAACATGTTGTGAAATTGATTCCGGGTTCGCGCCACGGCGCGCCCTCAGGTGCGCGATTGCGCACCGGGGAATGACAGTGGAAGGACTTTTACGCCGCCGGCTGCGCGACGTTGTCTTCGCTGGAGAGCAGATGGATCAGCGAGCTCTTGATCGCCGCCTGTCGCGTCGGCGCGGTGATCTGCGCGCCGAGCAGATCGGTGACGTAGAACACGTCGCGGGCGCGTTCGCCGAAGGTCGCGACGTGGGCCGACGCAATGTTGAGGTTGAGCTTCGAGATCGCGGTCGTGAGCTGGTACAGGAGGCCTGGGCGGTCGAGGCCGGAGACCTCGATCACGGTGTAGCGGTCCGACCACTGGTTGTTGATCGCTACTTCCGGCTCGACCACGAAGGCACGCATCTTGCTGCGGGTGGCCGATTTGCGCGCCACCACTTCGGGCAGCCGCAGCTTGCCTTCGAGCACCTGTTCGATCATTTCGCCGATGCGAGTGGCACGGCGTCCCTCGTCCTCGTCGCGGTCGTATTCCCGCGAGATCGCGATGGTGTCGAGCGCGCGGCCGTCGGTGGTGGTGTAGATCTGGGCGTCGACGATGTTGGCGCCGGCGGACGCGCAGGCGCCGGCGATGATCGAAAGCAGCCACGGATGGTCGGTCGCCAGGATCGTCAGTTCGGTGACGGCGCGCGCCTCATCGAAGCCGACATTGATCGCAAGCTTGTGGCCGGCCTGTTCGCTGGCCCGAAGGAAGCGCGCGTGGCGGATCTTGCGCGGCAGTTCGACCTTGAGCCAGTAAGCCGGATAGTGCCGGCCGATATAGGCGTTGAGTTCGGCCTCCGGCCATTCGGTGAAGGCGGCGCGGAATTCGCGTTGCGCCACCGCGATGCGCTGCGCGCGGTTCACTTCCGAGAAGCCGCCGGTCAGCACCGGTTCGGTTTCGTAATACAGCGTGCGCAGCAACTGCGCCTTCCAGCCGTTCCACACGCCGGGGCCGACGCCGCGGATGTCCGCGGTGGTCAGGATGGTCAACAGCTTCATCTGCTCCACGGACTGCACGACCGCCGCAAAGTTCTCGATGGTCTTGCGGTCGGAGAGGTCGCGTGACTGCGCCACCGTGGACATCGTCAGATGTTCCTCGATCAGCCATGCCACCAGTTCCGTGTCGGCGGCATTGAAGCCGAGCCGCGGGCATAGCCGCCGCGCCACCCGGGCGCCTGCGATCGAGTGGTCCTCGGGTCGGCCCTTGGCGACGTCGTGCAGTAGCGTGGTGATGTAGATCACCGCGCGATGTTCGGGCTGGATCTTGCGGAACAGGTCGCTGGCGACGACGAATTCGTCATTGCCGCCGCGCTCGATGTCCTGCAGATGGCCGATGCAGCGGATCAGATGTTCATCCACCGTGTAGTGGTGATACATGTTGAACTGCATCATCGACACGATCTTGCCGAAGGCGCGGATGAAGTGACCGAGCACGCCGGTCTCGTTCATGCGCCGCAGCACGGTTTCGGCGTTGTCGGAGGTCAGGATCTCCATGAACAGCCGGTTGGCGTCCGGATTCTCCCGGAGCGGCGTGTTGATCAGCTTCAGCGAGCGCGTCACCGTGCGCATCGCGTCAGGATGGAAGGCGAGGTTGTTCTTCTGCGCCAGCCGGAAGATCCGGATCAGGTTGACCGGATCGTGCTTGAAGACGTCGGGCGCGGCCAGATTGATGCGGTTGTTGTCGATGATGAAGTCGTCGCTCTCGGGCACCCGCCGCCGGTTGTTGCTCGGCCGCAGCCGCGCCACCACCCGGCTCAGCACCGGCGCCGGCTTGGCCTGCTCGTCTTCCAACTTGGCGCACAGGATGGCGGTGAGATCACCGACGTCCTTGGCGATCAGGAAGTAGTGCTTCATGAAGCGTTCGACATCCTGCATGCCGGGATGCGAGGTATAGCCGAGCCGGACCGCGATCTCGCGCTGCATGTCGAACGACAGCCGTTCCTCGGCGCGCCCCGCGACAAAGTGCAGGTTGCAGCGCACCGACCACAGGAAGTCGGCACAGCGGCGGAAAATGCGGTATTCCTGCGCATCGAACACGCCGCGCTCGACCAGTTCGCTGGTCTCGCGCACGCGATAGACGTACTTCGCGATCCAGAACAGCGTGTGCAGGTCGCGCAGGCCACCCTTGCCGTCCTTGACGTTCGGCTCGACCAGGTAGCGCGATTGCCCGCCGCGGCGGTGCCGCTCCTCGCGCTCGGCGAGTTTGGCGGTGACGAATTCGGACGCGGTGCCCTGCACGACTTCCCTGTCGAACCGCGCGACCAGTTCGTCGTACAGCGGCTGGTCGCCGGTCAGGAACCGCATCTCCAGGATCGCGGTGCGGATCGTCATGTCGCCGCGCGCCTGCCGGATCGATTCGTCGACCGACCGCGTGGCGTGGCCGACCTTCAATCCCATGTCCCACAGGCAATAGAGAATGGCTTCCGCGACCTGCTCGCCCCAGGCGGTCTGCTTGTAGGGCAGGATGAACAACAGATCGATGTCGGATTCCGGCGCCATCAGGCCGCGGCCATAGCCGCCGGTTGCGACCACGGCCATGCGTTCGGCGCCGGACGGGATATGCGAGCGATAGAGATGTCGCGTCGCCGCCGAATAGAGAATGCGGATGATCTCGTCCTGCATGAAGCACAGCCGCTCGGCGCAGCGGCGGCCGTTGCGGTCTTTCAGCAGCATCGCCTGCGCGGTGGCACGTGCTGCGATCATCTCGGCCTTGAGAAGTTGCGCCAGCGTCTGGCGGAACACGTCCTCGCGGCCGGCATGCTTTTCGGCCAGCGCATCGACCGCCGCCGTGATCCGCGCGGTATCGAAACGCTCATCCGCCGGGGGGCGGTCTTCAGTCACGACGCTGTCCATGGTCTTCCCGATAACGGACGCCGCAGAGGCTGTCACTCACGATTGTAGGGCAACAGTACATCTATGCTGGATTCCGATCCGTTTTGGTAATGCTGTGCTCGCCGCGCCGCATTGGCGGTACGTATTTTCTCATTGCGTCGCGACATAACATATTGAAAAACAAGTGTGTTTTTCAATGCCTGAGGGAGGGCAAGCATGACTGGGATTTCACGGCGCGCAGTGGCTGCGATGCTGGCGGTTTCGACCTTGTTGCCGGGCGCGGCCTTTGCCGCGGATGCACCCAAGGAGATCAGGATCGACTGGGCGACCTACAACCCGGTGTCGATGATCCTCAAGCAAAAGGGATTGCTCGAGAAGGAGTTCGCCAAGGACGGCATCAATGTCGTGTGGGTGCAGTCGGCCGGCTCCAACAAGGCGCTCGAGTTCCTCAATGCCGGCTCGATCGATTTCGGATCGACCGCGGGCTCCGCGGCACTGGTCGCCAAGATCAACGGCAACCCGATCAAGTCGATCTATGTCTATTCGCGCCCCGAATGGACCGCGCTGGTGACAGCCAAGGATTCGAAGATCGCCTCCGTCGCCGATCTCAAGGGCAAGCGCGTCGCGGTGACCCGCGGCACCGATCCGCACATCTTTCTGGTGCGCGCGCTGCTCGGCGCCGGCCTCACCGAAAAGGACATTACGCCGGTGCTGCTGCAGCATGCCGACGGCAAGACCGCGCTGATCCGCGGCGACGTCCAGGCGTGGGCCGGTCTCGACCCGATGATGGCGCAGGCTGAGGTCGAGGACGGCGCCAAACTGTTCTTCCGCAAGGCCGACGCCAACACCTGGGGCATCCTCAATGTGCGCGAGCAGTTCCTGAAGGACCATCCCGAAATCGTCCGCCGCGTGCTCGCCGTTTACGAGGAAGCGCGGAAATATTCGCTGGCCAATTACGACGACCTGAAGAAGACCTTCATCGGCATCACCAAATTGCCGGAAGCCGTTGTCGACAAGCAGCTCAAGGAGCGCACCGAACTGACCCACAGCCGGATCGGCGCACCGCAGCGCGAGTCCATTATCGCCGCGGGCCTCGCCCTGCAACAGGCCGGCGTGGTCGACGCCAAGGTCGACGTGAAGGCGACGCTCGATGCCCTGATCGACGACCAGGTCCCGCTGCCGACGAATTGACCTCTTCCTTCCTTCTCCCCTTGTGGGAGAAGGAAGGAAGAGGGGTTTCCATCCGCGGAGACAAACCCCTCATCCGTCTCGCTGCCGCTTCGCGTCAGCGATCCACCTTCTCCCACAAGGGGAGAAGGAAACAGAAGCCCACCTTGCAATCCCGCGCGAGAAGCGTTCTTGCTATGACCATGAGTGTTGAGCTTCCCGCATTGGAACGAACCGAGGTGGTGGCGCCGCCATCGCCGGCGCGGCTGCGGCGCTATGCGCGGCCGGCGCTCGGGCTGCTGCTGCCGGTCGGGCTCGCGGCATTCTGGGAGGTCTGGGTCGGGCTCGGCTATTCCAACGGCCGGCTGGTGCCGCCGCCGACGAAGATCTTCGCCACCGTCATGGAACTGGCGCAGAGCGGCGAACTCTCGCGCCACATCACCGCGACGGTGACGCGCGTTGCCGCCGGCTTCGGCCTTGGCGTCGCCGCCGGCACCATCCTCGGCGCGATATCAGGCTATTGGGGCGTGGCGCGGCAATTGCTCGATCCGACGGTGCAGGCGCTGCGCGCGATTCCGTCGATCGCATGGGTGCCGCTGTTCATCCTGTGGCTCGGCATTTTCGAAACCTCGAAGGTCGCGCTGATCGCGGTCGGCGTATTCTTCCCGGTCTATCTCGGCGTGATGGGGGCGATCCTCTCCGTCGACCGCAAGATCGTCGAGGTCGGCCGCACCTTCCGCCTTTCAGGCCCGGCGATGATCCGGCGCATCCTGCTGCCGGCGGTGTTGCCGGCCTATGTCGTCGCCCTGCGCGTCGGCCTTGGCCTGGGGTGGATGTTCGTCGTCGCCGCCGAATTCATGGGCGCATCCGAAGGCCTCGGCTATCTCCTGATCGACGGCCAGCAGCTCGGCAAGCCGGCGCAGATCGTCGCGGCGATCGTGATCTTCGCGATACTCGGCAAGACCACCGACTGGCTGATCGAAATCGCGACCGCGCCGCTGCTGCGCTGGCAGGATGCGTTCGGCCGCCAGGGAGGAGGCCGCTGATGCTGGCGCTGGATCGCGTGGGAAAGACCTATCCGAACGGCGTTCACGCGCTGGAGCGTTTCTCGGCCGATATCGCACCGGGCGAAATCGTCGCCATCATCGGTGGCTCCGGCTGCGGAAAATCGACGCTGCTGCGCGCCATCGCCGGCCTCGATCGCGCCACATCAGGCACGGTGGTTCTCGACGGCGCCGCCATCACCGCGCCGCATGCCAAGATCGGCATCATCTTCCAGGAGCCGCGGCTGCTGCCCTGGCTCAGCGTCGCCGACAATATCGGCTTCGGCCTGTCCGACCTTTCCGCCGACGCGCGGCGCGAGAAGGTTGCGCGCGCGCTGGCGCGGGTCGGTCTTGCCGACAAGGCCAAAGCCTGGCCGCGCGAACTCTCCGGCGGGCAGGCGCAGCGGGTGGCGATAGCGCGCGCACTGGTGCCGCAACCGGAAGTGCTGCTGCTCGACGAGCCGTTCTCCGCGCTCGATGCGTTCACGCGGCGCGACCTGCAGGACCATCTGCTCGACCTCTGGAACGACACTAGGCCGACCCTCATCCTGGTCACGCATGACGTCGACGAGGCCGTGGTGCTGGCCGATCGCGTGCTGGTGATGCGCCCGCGGCCGGGGCGGCTGTTCGAGGAGATCAAGATCAATCTGGCCCGCCCGCGCGACCGCAATTCGCCGCTGTTCGACAATTTCAAGCGCCGCGTGCTTACTGCGCTCGACCGCTCGCTCGATCGCAACGTGCCCGATGCCGACGCCAAATCCACTGCCGGCGAGGCGATGTGGTGGTGACAGCGGCGCCATTTCGCACTAAATCGGCGGGGTAATAAGAACAACCGGGAGACGAGAATGGACGCCGCCGAACTCCGCGCAATGCAGGCCCCGATCAAGGAACGCTACAAGTCGGACCCCTCGGCTGCCGTCATCACGTTGAAGGCCAAGGGCTCGATCGACAATGAAGGCCTCACCTGCAAGGTCGAAACCGGGCGCGCGCTGGCGGTGGCCGGCCTGCATCCCGCGACCGGCGGCTCCGGGTTGGAGCTGTGTTCCGGCGACATGCTGCTCGAGGCGCTGGCCGCCTGTGCCGGCGTCACGCTGAAGTCGGTCGCAACCGCCGTCGAAGTGCCGCTGAGGTCCGGCAACGTCATCGCCGAGGGCGACCTCGATTTTCGCGGCACGCTCGGCGTCGCCAAGGAAGCCCCGGTCGGTTTCGAGGAAATCCGCCTGCGCTTCGAGGTCGGAACCGACGCGCCGCAGGACAAGCTCGATCTCTTGCTGAAGCTCACCGAACGCTATTGCGTGGTCTATCAGACGATCAAGAACGGCCCGAAGGTTTCGGTGACGATGAAGCGGGTCTAGCTTCGCCGTCGCCCCTGCGAACGCAGGGGCCCATAACCACCGAAGCCATGGGTGCGGGAAGTATCAACCCGCACCTCCCATAACCGAGAAGCCGCGGCGTATGGGCCCCTGCGTTCGCAGGGGCGACGGATAACATGTCCCCCGAACTCGCCTTCATCCTCACGCTCGGCCTGCGCATGGCGATCACGGCGGCGTTCGTGGTGACGGCTTCCGTCGTCACCGAACGATCGGGGCCGGTGATCGGCGCGCTGATCGCGACGCTGCCGATATCGGCGGGGCCGTCCTACGTATTCCTCGCGCTCGACCATGACGCGGCCTTCATCGCCGAAGGCGCACTCGCAAGCCTGCCGATCAACGCCGCGACGATCTTCCTCGGGCTGACCTATGTCGTGCTGGCGCAGCGCCACGGCGCGCTGCTGAGCTGCACCACGGCAGTGAGTGTGTGGTTCGTGCTCGCCGCGATCATCCGCTCGGTGCAATGGTCGCTCGCCGGCGGTCTGGTCGCGAACGCCATCGCGTTCGGCATCTGCGTGCCGCTGCTGGCGCGCTACCGCCACGCCAAGATGCCGCCGATCCGGCGGCGCTGGTACGATATTCCGCTGCGGGCCTCGCTGGTCGCAACACTGGTCGCAACCGTCGTCACCACATCGAGCTGGGTCGGCCCCAAGGTGAGCGGCATGATCGCGCTGTTCCCGATCGTGTTCACCTCGATGATGCTGATCCTGCATCCCCGCATCGGCGGTCCGCCGACAGCCGCCGTGCTCGCCAACAGCGCTTGGGGACTGATAGGATTGGGCATCGCGATAGCGGTGCTGCATCTGGCGGCATTGCAGTTCGGTTCGGCGGTGGGGCTCAGCCTCGCACTCGCGACCTGCATTGGCTGGAACCTGGGGCTGTGGTGGCTCGGGCGGAGGAAGACTGCACGCGCCTAGCCGCAAGTTTGCTGGTTACCGGCTGCGATGAGACCCGCTAGACTGACAACGGGCCGAACGAGGGCGCGCGGTGGAGGGACTGTACAAGGTCGAGTACGACATCAGCGGCGGCACCGGCCGCAGCGTGCTGTACGCCCATGCCGGAACGATGCTCGGCGGCAACACGGCATTCGCCCATTTCGGCACTTACGAAAACGTTGACGGCGAAATCATCGCCAGGCTCAGGACCCGGCGCCACAGTCCCTCGCCGCACCGGAGATCGCTGGTCAGTTCCGACGCTGTCACGATCAGCATACGCGGCAAGCCGCAGGGCGAGGTCTGGCACTTCGCGGGCTGCGTTGTGGAAGACGCCGGCTCGGTGTTCCGTGCAGTCATGACGCCGCTCGGCAATGACGACATTCCGCCGCCGGGAGCGGTCGGCGAAGGCGGCATCGTCAGCGGGCTCTATTCGATCGACATCCGGATGCTGGACGGCATCGCAGGCGGACAGACCGGCGTGATGCTGCTGAAGGACGGCCGCATCCTCGGCGGCGACGCTTTCTTCTACTATCTCGGCGCCTACACCTCCGCGAACGGCCGCTGGAAGGGCGAGTTCGTCAACCAGGAGCACACGCCGGCAAAGGACGAGCATCCGCTGTTCGGCGGCCATGAGGTCGGCATTGGCTTCTCCGGCAGCTGCAATGCCGAGGGTGCCGAGATCGAGGCGACGGCGCTGGCGGGCAAGCGCAGCATCCGCTTTGCGGCGACGCTGAAATTGATCCAGCCCTTCGCCGGTTGAGAGCAGCCGAGCTTCGTAGCCCGCATGAGCGCAGCGATATGCGGGATTGGCGCCAGCCTCGCCCCGCTACGCCCTCTCGACTACTTCGGCAGCTTCGCCTTCAACACATACAGCGCGTCCAGCGCCTCGCGCGGCGACATCTCGTCGGGATGCAGCGCCTTGACAGCTTCCATCAGTAGCTCCGCCTCGCTCGGTGGCGCGGGCTCGGCCGCGGCACGTGAAGGGACGGCGAACAGCGGCAGGTCGTCGGCGAGCGCGCGCGCGGTCTGGCCGCGGTCCTGTGCCTCGAGCTTGGCCAGCACCGATTTGGCGCGGGTGATCACTGCCGGCGGCAGGCCGGCAAGTTTCGCGACCTGGATGCCGTAGGAGCGGTCGGCCGAGCCGGGCAGCACCTCGTGCAGGAAAACGACGTCGCCCTGCCACTCCTTGACGCGCACGGTGGCGTTGAACATCCGCGGCAGCCTGGCGGAAAGCGCGGTCAGTTCGTGATAATGCGTGGCGAACAGCGCGCGGCAGCGATTGGCCTCGTGCAGATGCTCGATCGCGGCCCACGCGATCGACAGGCCGTCGAAAGTCGCCGTGCCGCGGCCGATCTCGTCGAGGATCACCAGCGAGCGTTCGCTGGCTTGATTCAAAATGACAGCGGTCTCGACCATCTCGACCATGAAGGTCGATCGCCCGCGCGCGAGGTCATCGGCGGCGCCGACGCGGGAGAACAGGCGGTCGACGACGCCGATGCGCGCGCGTGATGCCGGCACGTAGGAGCCGATCTGCGCCATCAGCGCGATCAGCGCATTCTGGCGCAGGAAGGTCGATTTACCCGCCATGTTCGGGCCGGTGATCAGCCAGATCTGCCCGGATTTCTGCGCTGGGCCGGGCGATAGGTCGCACGCGTTGGCGATGAACGGCTGGCCATCGCGCTTCAGCGCCTGCTCGACCACGGGATGCCGGCCGCCCTCGATGGCGAAACCCAGCGACGCATCGACCTCGGGCCGCACGTAATTGTCGTCGACGGCGAGTTTCGCCAGCGCGGTCGCGACGTCGAGCAGCGCGAACGCATGTGCCGCGGCGCGGAGATCGTCGCCGGCCGCGAGCGCCATCGCACAGAGCCGCTCAAAAATTTCCAGCTCCAATCCGAGCGCGCGGTCGCCGGCGTTGGCGATCTTGGCCTCGATCTCGCCGAGCTCCGACGTGGTGAAGCGAACCTGGCCCGCCAGGGTCTGGCGATGGATGAAGGTCGCATTCAGCGGCGGCGCCATCAGCCGGTCGCCGTGCTGCGCCGTGACCTCGACGAAATAGCCGAGCACGTTGTTGTGCCGGATCTTGAGCGCCTTGACGCCGGTATCCTCGGCGTAGCGCGCCTGCATCGCGGCGACGACGAGGCGGGAGGCGTCGCGCAAATTGCGGCTTTCGTCGAGCGCGGGCTCATAACCCTCGCGGATGAAGCCGCCGTCGCGCTTGATCAGCGGCAGTTGTTCGGCCAGCGCGCGTTCGAACTCGCGGGCAAGGTCGCGCGAGGGCCGGCGCAGCGCCTCCATCACGGCGACGATCTCCGGCGGCGGCGCTTCGATCTGCGCCAGCCGCGCCAATGCCTGGTCCGCCGCGAGGATGCCATCGCGCAGGCCTGCCAGGTCGCGCGGACCGCCGCGTCCGACCGACAACCGCGCCAGCGCGCGCGACATGTCAGGCGCCGCTTTGAGCGTGGTGCGGACATCGTCACGCGCGGCGCTGTCGGCAACGAACGTCGCGATCGCATCCAGCCGCCGCGCGATTGCCGCGCTGTCGGTGAGCGGCGCGGCAAGGCGTTGCGCCAGCAGCCGGGAGCCGGCGGCGGTGACGGTGCAGTCGATCGCGTCGAGCAGCGATCCGCGCCGCTCGCCGGCCAGCGTGCGCGTCAGTTCGAGGTTGGCGCGGGTGGCGGGGTCGATCGCCATCGTCGTGCCGGCGGCTTCGCGCGCCGGCGGCGACAGCGGCGGACGTTTGCCGACCTGCGTGCGATCGATATAGGTGACGGCGGCAGCCGCCGCGGTCGCTTCCAGCCGCGACATCGCGGCGAGGCCATCCATGGTCGCGACCGCGAAATAGTCGCACAGCCGCCGCTCGGCGGTGGCGCCGTCGAAGACATCGCGGGTGAGCGGCGTCACCGAGGGCAGTTCGCGCAGCAGCGGGCCGAGATCGGCATCGCCATACAGCGCGTCGGTAACGATCACTTCATTGGGGTTGATGCGCGCCAGCGTTGCGGCGAGTTCCGCGGTCGAGCATTCCGTCACCATGAACTCGGACGTCGAAATATCGATCCAGGCAAGGCCGACGCGGTCGCCGCCGCTCGATCCACGGGCGCGCGCAATCGCCAGCAGGTAATTGTTGGTGCGCGCATCCAGCAGGGTGTCTTCGGTCAGCGTGCCCGGCGTCACCAGCCGCACCACGCCCCGCGCCACCACGCTCTTGTTGCCGCGGGCGCGGGCGGCTGCCGGATTCTCGGTCTGCTCGCAGACCGCAACGCGGTGACCGGCGTTGATCAGGCGGTGCAGATAATCTTCCGAGCGCTCCACCGGCACGCCGCACATCGGGATGTCCATGCCCTGATGCTTGCCGCGCTTGGTCAAGACGATGCCGAGCGTCTTGGAGGCGATCTCGGCGTCCTCGAAGAACAGCTCGTAGAAATCGCCCATCCGGTAGAACAGGAGCAGCCCGGGATGGCCGGCCTTGATCTCGAGATACTGTTCCATCATCGGCGTGACGCGCGAGTTTACGTCGGCGGCCGGTGCGGCTTCGGGGGGCGCGGGGGCGGGGATGGATTGCTGGATCGTCATTGCGGCGCAACCTACAGATTTCGTTGCCCGGGTCCTATCGGTTTACAACCGCAATCCACGTTT
Organism: Pseudomonadota bacterium; assembly: GCA_023387735.1. Classification (GTDB taxonomy): domain Bacteria; phylum Pseudomonadota; class Alphaproteobacteria; order Rhizobiales; family Xanthobacteraceae; genus Bradyrhizobium. Next base: position 148,669 of record JAEWHP010000002.1, read on the forward strand.
TCCCCGTCGTCCCGGCGCAAGGCCGGACGACGGGTGTCAATTGACCTGCAGCGGGCACGCTCCTAAAACTCACCGTCCATTCCAGAGGAAATAACGCCTAAGGCGCGGCATTCAGGGAGAGATTCAATGCGTGATGTGTTCATTTGCGATGCCGTCCGGACCCCGATCGGCCGTTTCGGCGGTTCGCTCGCCAAGGTGCGCGCCGACGATCTGGCCGCTGTTCCGATCAAGGCGCTGATGGCCAAGCATCCCGGGCTCGACTGGTCGCAGGTCGACGAGGTGTTTTTCGGCTGCGCCAACCAGGCCGGCGAGGACAACCGCAACGTCGCACGCATGGCGCTGCTGCTCGCGGGGATGCCGGACACGGTTCCCGGCCAGACCCTCAACCGCCTCTGCGCATCCGGCCTCGACGCGGTCGGCGCTGCGGGCCGAGCGATCCGCGCAGGCGAAATCGATTTCGCGATCGCCGGCGGCGTCGAATCCATGACCCGCGCGCCGTTCGTGATGGGCAAGGCGCCGGAAGCGTTCGCGCGCTCGGCCGAGATCTACGACACCACCATCGGCTGGCGCTTCATCAATCCGCTGATGAAGGCGCAGTACGGCGTCGATGCGATGCCGGAGACCGGCGAGAACGTCGCCGAGGAATATCAGGTGTCGCGCGCCGATCAGGACGCGATGGCCATTCGCTCGCAGCAGCGCGCCGGTGCCGCGATCGCCGCCGGCTATTTCGCCGAAGAAATCACCCCTGTTTCGGTGCCGGGCGGCAAGGCCGGACCCGTGATCGTCGACAAGGACGAGCATCCGCGCCCCGAAACCACGCTGGAAGGCCTGACCAAGCTGAAGCCGATCGTGCGCAATCCCGGCACGGTGACGGCAGGCAATGCGTCGGGCGTCAACGACGGCGCGGCCGCGATGATCCTCGCCTCCGAAGCCGCGGTGAAGAAGCACGGCCTGACGCCCCGGGCGCGCATCCTCGGGTTGGCGTCGGCTGCAGTGCCGCCGCGCATCATGGGCATCGGCCCGGTGCCCGCGACCCGCAAGCTGATGGAGCGCCTCGGCATCAAGATCAGCGATTTCGATTTGATCGAGCTCAATGAAGCCTTCGCCTCGCAGGGCATAGCCTGTCTGCGGCAACTGGGTGTCAAGGAAGACGCCGATTTCGTCAATCCGCATGGCGGCGCGATTGCGCTCGGCCATCCGCTCGGCATGAGCGGCGCGCGGCTGGCGCTGACGGCGGTGCACGGCATGGAGAAGCGGGGCGGGAAGCTTGCCTTGGCAACCATGTGCGTCGGCGTCGGCCAGGGCGTTGCGGTCGCCATCGAAAAGCTGAACTGACGCCCACGGCGTCATTCCGGGGCGATGCGCAGCATCGAACCCGGAATCCAACGATCCGCAGAACGAGACGCAACATGGATTCCGGGTTCGCGCTACGCGCGCCCCGGAATGACGGAGGCAGAAGGCGCTAAAACGGCTGTTTCCCAAATTAGTTATGTCCTATAATGATCGGCGGCGCCGCCTGAAATGCGCACGGCGAGGGAGGAATTCGTCATGACATTGCTCTATCCGCTGCAATCGCTGGCGGCGCATCCGCCGCGGCTGTCGCCCGCCTACAAGAGCACGGTGAAGCGCTCGCCCTCGAAGCCGCTGATTCCGATGCGGCACACGCTGTCGGAATTGACCGGACCGGTCTATGGGCACGAGACGGTGCGAGAGAACGACCACGATCTGACGCTGCAGCACAAGGGCGAGCCGATCGGCGAGCGCATCATCGTGCACGGCCACGTGCTCGATGAAGACGGCCGCGGCGTGCCGAACACGCTGGTCGAACTGTGGCAGGCCAATGCCTGCGGGCGTTACGTCCACGTCGTCGATCAGCACCCCGCGCCGCTGGATCCGAACTTCACCGGCGCCGGCCGTACGCAGTCGGATGCGCAAGGTTACTACCGCTTCGTCACCATCAAGCCCGGCGCCTATCCCTGGGGCAATCATCCCAACGCCTGGCGGCCGGCCCATATCCATTTCTCGGTGTTCGGCCATTCCTTCGTGTCGCGTCTGGTGACGCAGATGTATTTCCCCGGCGATCCGCTGTTCCCGTTCGATCCAATCTTCAATTCGGTGACCGACGAGAAGGCCCGCAACCGGATGATCTCGTCGTTCGATCTGGAGAACACCAGGCCGGATTGGGCGCTGTGCTACCGCTTCAACATTGTGCTGCGCGGGCGCAACGCCACGCCGATGGAGAACAGTTAAGTGCAACAGACCAAACCTGACGGGATCACCCCGTCGCAGACCGTCGGTCCGTACTTCGCCTATGGCCTGACCTCGAACGGCAAGTACGACTGGAATGACGCCTTCAGCAACAATCTGCTGACGCCCGACACGTCAGGCGAGCGCATTCGCGTCGAGGGACAAGTTTTCGATGGCGACGGCGCGGTGGTGCCGGATTGCATGCTCGAGATCTGGCAGGCGGACGCGCAAGGGCGGTTCTCCGACCCGCAGGACAAGCGGGCGCTGCCGAATTCATCGTTCAAGGGGTTTGGCCGCATCGGTACCGACGGTAACGGCGGTTACGCCTTCGACACCATCAAGCCGGGCTCCGTGCCCGACCCCGACGGCAAGCTGCAGGCGCCGCATATCGTGCTCGCGGTGTATGCGCGCGGCATGCTGCTGCATCTCTATTCCCGGATCTATTTCGACGATGAGGCCGCCAACGCCGCCGATCCGGTGCTGGAACTGGTCCCGGCCGACCGCCGCGCAACGCTGATTGCCGTACGGCAGCCGGGTACAGGTGGCGCGGTCTATCGCTTCGACATCTATCTCCAGGGCGACAACGAGACGGTGTTCTTCGACGTCTGACCGGTGCTGGCGTGATGTCCCTTCCAAGAGAGCGACCTCGCGGTTTCCACCCGCCCCTTGAGGGGGCGGGTCGGCTCACATGGAGCGCAGCGCAATGTGAGACGGGGCGGGGTGACAGTCTCTCAACGCGGGCACTGCCGGACGCGGAGGGACCGTCACCCCACCTCGGTTCGCATGTCATGCGAACCGATCCTCCCCCTCCAGGGGAGGATGGCAGTTTGCGCGTTGGTAGCATTGGTGGGCATGTCGCGGCGCTTCTCAGCCCGGCCTTCGAAGCGATCACTTGATCCCGAAGCGTGCAAAATATCTGACCGGACTGATCGGTGCGCCGATCGCGCAGTCTGCTGCGCCGGCCATGCATGAAGCGGCCGGCGACGCCGTCGGCGTTCGCTGCCATTATCAACTGATCGAGGTCGCGGGTGCCGATGCAGCGACCCTGCGCGAACTGCTCGACGGCGTCAGGCGTATGGGCTTCGCCGGCGTCAACGTCACCTTCCCCTACAAGGAAGCCGTGATCCCGCTGCTCGACGGGATGTCACCGGATGCGCGCACCATCGGCGCGGTCAACACCGTCGTCGTTCGCGACGGACGGCTGGTCGGGTACAACACCGACAGCACCGGTTTTGCCCGCGCGGTCGCCGATCTCGTTGCGGGCTCGAAACATGGCGCAGTCGCGCTGATCGGCGCCGGTGGCGTCGGCAAGGCGATCGCCTTCGCGCTGGCGAGCCTTGATGTCACCGAACTCAATATCTTCGACGCCGACCGCGCCAAGGCCGAGGCGTTGTCGTCGCAACTGAATGGCCGTCTGCAAGCACGTGTTGCCGATGACGTCGCTGGCGCGCTGCAGGGCGCCGCCGGCGTCGTCAACGGAACGCCGGTCGGCATGCTGCCGGATCGCGGCATGGCGGTGCCGGACGCGCTGCTGCATCGCGGCCTGTGGGTGGCGGATGCGGTCTATACGCCGCTATGGACGCCGCTGCTCGTCGCCGCGAAAGCGAAGGGCGCCAGCGTGATGACCGGGCGCGATCTCGCGGTCTATCAGGCCGCCGATGCCTTCGAATTGTTTACCGGTCTGAAGCCTCCGGTTGACGTCATTCAGAATGCGTTCGACGCCGTGATGGCGAGCCGATACCCTGCCACGTGACGAATATCGCCACGACCGTGCAGGCACTGAATTCGGCATGAGCGAACCACCCAAGGAAGCCGGCAACAAGACGCAGGAAGTGTTGGGCCTGCTCGGTTTCCTGCTGATTGCCACCGCGCAGGTTTCCAACATGATCCTCGCGCGCGGCGTCGCCGGCAGCGTGCCCCCGTTCTCGATCGCGTTCTTTCGCTGGAGCATCGTGGCGCTCGGCCTCTTGCCGCTGGTCATCATGGCGTTGCGGGAGAAGCCCGGCGCGCTGCGCGGGCAGGGCACCGGCATCGTGGTGGCCGGCTTCCTCGGCATGTTCATCTGCGGCGGTCCGGTCTATGTCGCGGGCGTCACGACGTCGGCCATCAATCTTTCCCTGATCATGGCGCTCTCGCCGCTGGTGGTGCTGCTGATTTCCTTCATATCGGGCCAGGAAGCCGTCCATCGCAGCCAGATCATCGGCATGCTGGTCTCGCTGGCAGGCGCGGCGCTGATCATCATGAAGGGGCAAGCCACCATTGGAGGCGGCGTCGCAATCGGCGACCTGCTGGTGCTGATGGCGATGCTGGCCTGGGCTGGCTATACGCTGATGCAGAACCGCGTCGCGGGCGGCGTGAGCTTCTTGGCACGCATAGGCCTGTTCGCGGCGGCAGGCGCGCTGTTCTCGCTGCCCTTCGCGATCCATGAAATGTGGCATGCGCCGGCTGCCGCGTTCAGCGGTCGTGCGGCACTGGTGTATCTGTTTGCGGGCCTGGTCCCCGGCCTGTTTGCCTATTCGGCCTACGCGTATCTCGGCGGCAAATTCGGCGCGGTATCGACCTCGCTGAGCCTCTATCTCGGGCCGATCGTCAGCGCGGTGCTGTCGATCATGTTTCTCGGCGAGGCGCCGACCATGGTTCACCTGATCGGCGGCGCGCTGTCGCTCGGCGGCATGTGGCTGAGCCTGCAGGCCAAGCAGGGCGGGGTGAAATAGCCTAGCTCGTCGCGGGGTTATTCGACCACCGCATGATCCGGCCTGGCCGACTGCGCGCGAAGAACGGCCCTGGTCGAGCCGATCATGATGGTGAGCGGGATCGCGCAGGCGGTGAAGATCATCACCAACTGATAGTCGTGCGAGAACGCGATGATCTGCGACTGCACTTTCACCATCACGTCGGCCAGGGCGCGGCCCTGGTCCGTGCCGAGATTGATCATGTCGCGCACGACAGGCATCTGCAGGGCGTGATTGAACGGATTGATGTGCTCCGACATCACCGCATATGTGTAGCGCGAGCCCTGCGTCAGTTGCGCGATCACGAGCGAGATTCCGATCGAGCTGGCGACGTTGCGCATCAGCGTCAGCATCGAGGTGCCGTCGGTGCGCAGATGATTGGGCAGCGTCAGGAATGCGACCGTGGAAAGCGGCACGAACACCAGGCCGAAGCCAAATCCCTGGATCACGCTGACGACCACGATCTCGGTCGCGCCGGTCTGGTCGGTCCAGCCGGTCATGTAGAACAGCGAGCCGGCGGTCAGGCTGAGGCCCGAGATGATCAGCGTCCGCGCCTCGATATGGCGCATCAGGCGGCCGACCAGCATCATCGCCACGAACGTGCCGCATCCGCGGCTCGCCAAGAGAAGCCCGGCGGTGATGATGGGATAGCCGATCACGTTCTGCAGGAACGGCGAGGACAGCGCCATGGTCGAGAACAACACCAGTCCCATCACGGCCATGAACACGCAGCCGCTGACGAAGTTCCGGTCCTTGAACAGGGCAAACTGGATGAACGGCCGGTCGGTCGTCAGCGAGTGCGCCAGGAAATAATAGAAGCCGATGGCGGCGATGATGAACTCGGCGATGATCTCGTTGGATTCCAGCCAGCCGAGCTGCTCGCCGCGGTCGAGCGCAAGCTGCAGCGCGCCGATCGCGATGGCGAGCGCGGTGAAGCCGAACCAGTCGAAGCGCAGTTCGAGATTGTGCTTGGTCTCGTCCATGAAGATGACGAGGCCGAGCACGGTGATGATGCCGAACGGCAGGTTGACGAAAAACACCCAGTGCCAGGAATAGGTTTCGGTCAGCCAGGCGCCGAGCGACGGACCCATGATCGGTCCCATCATCACGCCCATGCCCCAGATCGCCATCGCCTTGGCGCGCTCGTGCAGCGCGTAGGAGTCGAGCATCACGGCCTGCGACAGCGGCACCAGCGCGGCGCCGAACACGCCCTGCAGCAGGCGGAACACCACCATCTGGGTAATGTCCTGCGCCAGCCCGCACAGCACCGAAGCAATTGTGAAGCCGGCAGAACAGATGATGAAGATGCGCTTGCGCCCGAAGCGGTTGGCGATCCAGCCGACCGGGGCGGTCATGATCGCGGCCGCGACGATGTAGGACGTCAGCACCCAGTTGATCTGGTCCTGCGAGGCGGACAGCGAACCCTGCATGTAGGGCAGCGCGACGTTGGCGATGGTGGTGTCCAGCGCCTGCATGATGGTCGCCGTCATGGCGCAGATCGTCACCATGTTCCGGCGCAGGCCGGGAACGGAGGCCGATGGCTGGCCCGGCGTGGTCATGGCGCTAGTCGTGGTCCTGGTTCGCCGCCGCCGGCGACAGGCCGAGCAGCGCCGACAGCGAGCGGCGGTGGTTAGTGTCGATCGTGGTGTAGACGCTCATGCCGGCCTTGAGCTTGCGGACGTACTTGTCGTTCTTGTCGAAATAGATCCGCACCGGCACGCGCTGCACCACCTTGACGAAATTGCCCGACGCGTTCTGCGGCGGCAGGATCGCGAATTGCGCGCCGGTGCCGGGCGACAGCGAGCCGACCGTTCCCTTGAACGGATGGTTCGGGAAGGCGTCGACCTCGAGCGTGACCGACTGGCCGACCGCGACATAGGTGAAATCGGATTCCTTCGGGTTGGCGTCGACCCAGGGGTTCGAGGTGTCGATGATGCTGAACACCGGCGTGCCTGCCGTCACGAAGCGGCCAAGCTGGATCTGCTCGACCTGCGTCGCGGTGCCGGCCATCGGGGCGCGCATCGTGGTGTGGTCGAGGTTGCGCTGCGCCTGGTCGAGTGCCGCCTTCGCCTGGGCATAAGCCGGAAACTCCTCGATCGGGAGGTCGGGATTGCCGAGCAATTGCGCTTTCGCAGTCGCGATCTTCTGCTGCAGCAACTGGAACTGGGCGCTCGCCGTCACCAGCGCCGCCGCCGCATTGTCGAGGTCGAGCTGCGAGCCGAAATTGTTCTTCACCAGTGAAGACTTCCGCTCGACGTCGCGCCGCTTCAGATCCATGCCCTGTTGCGACAGGTCGGTCATCTGGCTGTAGATCTTGAGGTCTGCAGTGAGATTGTCATAGGTGACCTTGGCCTGCGCGAGATTGGCCTTGGCCTGCGCCACCGCAAGGCGGAACGGGACCGGGTCGAATTCGAACAGCACGTCGCCCTCGCGGACCTGCTGGCCCTCCTTGACCACGACCTTCTCGATCTTGCCGGAGATATCGGGCGTGATCAGCACCTTCTGCGCGCCGACATAGGCGTCGTCGGTGGTCACGTAGCGGCCGCCGTTGAGATAGAACGTCACGCCGGCGACCGCTGCGACCAGCGGCAGCACCACCAGCAGCAGGAAGCGGCGGTATCGGCGCATGCCGGCCATCAGCCGGCGGCGCGGCTCGGCTGCGGCCTTCGGCGGCGAGGTCGGCGAAGCCGGATTGCCCTTCTGTTCGGGCGGGAATTTCAGCACGGGATCAGCCATAGCGCTGCTCCTTTCGCGGAGGTTCGTTCGCCGGATTCTGGATCGCGTTGCGGACGTTTTCCTTGATCAGGTCGAGTTGGGCGAGCAGGCGGTGGGCATCGGCGGGGTTGATGCCCTCCAGCGCGGTCGCGGTGAGTTCGGAGCGCAGCCCGGAGAGCTTGCCGAGCAGCGGGCGGGCGGCCTTGCGGAGATGGAGCCGGTTGACGCGGCGGTCGTTCTCGTCGCCGCGGCGCTCGATCCAGCCATTGTCGCAGAGCTTGTCGATCAACCGCGTCAGCGTGATCGGCTGCATATCCATCATCTCGGCGAGTTCGGACTGCTTCAGCCCCTCGGTGCGTTCGACCTTGGCCAGAACCGCCCACTGCGCGCGGGTAATGCCGTAGCGCGCCGCCTGCTTGTCCGCATAGGCGCGCACCATTCGCTGCACCTCGCCGAGCGTAAACAGGAAGTTCATGTCCACGGGACCACGCATCGTGCCAGCCTCCATAAGCTTGCCATATAATAAGCTAGCTCATTAATTCCGCATCGGACGTTAACAAGGACGTGACCCGCCCGTAGAACATGGCTGGAACCCGCTACGCGCGGGGCTTTGGGTTTGGTTGCCAAAATGCTACCAAGGCCCCGCGATGACCCTGACCAAGCCGACTTTCCCAGCTCCAGACCACGATCACGGCCGCTGCACCGCGGAAGCGATCGCGCATGCGGAGGCGGTTTGCGCGCGCCGGGCGCAGAAATTCACCCCGATAAGGCGTCAGGTGCTGCAGGCGCTATTGTCGAGCCACCGGCCGCTCGGCGCCTACGAGGTGATCGACGAACTCGCCAAATCGATGCCGCGGCCGGCGCCCATCACGGTCTACCGCGCGCTCGATTTCCTGATGGAGAACGGCCTCGTCCACCGGATCGAGAGCCGCAACGCCTTCCTCGCCTGCGCGCACGACCATGACGAGACCTCCATGGTGGCGTTCCTGATCTGCGACCATTGCGGTTCGGTCGGCGAAATTCCCGCTGCTCCAGTGGCGCAAAGCCTCAACGCGGCGGCGCGGGCGTCCGGCTTCGCGCCAAAGCTTTCCGTCGTCGAGATCGCCGGCACCTGCGCGCACTGTCAAAAATAACAACAACGCGGCGTTAAAGCCGCGCCACGAGGAACGATGCCCGCCGAAAAGATATCTCCGTCCCATGGGCGAGCGCTCGGCCCGGGTGCGATCGCCCTGGTGCTGATGCTGTGCCTGAGTTGGGGCTTCAACCAGATCGCGGTGAAGTTGGCGCTGCCCGACGTGCCGCCGATGTTGCAGGCGCTGATCCGCTCCGCCGGCGCCCTGCCGGTCATGCTGATCGCCGGCTGGCTGCGCGGGGTGAAATTCTTCGAACGAGACGGCTCGCTGTGGCCCGGCCTGTTCGCAGGCACGTTGTTCGGCATCGAGTTCGTGCTGATCTTCTCCGGGCTGGTGTTCACGACGGCGTCGCGCGCGGCGGTGTTTCTCTACACCGCGCCGTTCTTCGTCGCGCTCGGCTCCTATCAGTTTCTGGGGGAGCGGCTGAGTCTTTTGCAATGGAGCGGGCTGGGCCTGAGCTTTGCGGGTGTCGCGCTCGCGATCGGCGTGCCGCAGCCCAATGTCGATGCGACGGTATTGCTCGGCGACCTGCTGGTGGTCGCCGGTGGCGCGCTGTGGGGCGCGACCACGCTGATCGCCAAGGGCACCAAGCTGCGCAACGCGGCGCCGGAAAAGGCGCTCGGCTACCAGGTCGCGGTGTCGATCCCTATACTCGGCTGCGCGTCGCTGCTGTTCGGCGAGAAGATCACCCACATGCCGAGCGCACTCTCGATCTCGCTGCTGGCCTATCAGGCGTTCTGGGTGGTGGGCTGCACGTTCGTGATCTGGTTCGCGCTGATCAAGACGTATTCGGCGAGCAAGCTGTCGTCCTTCACCTTCATCACGCCGTTGTTCGGCGTGGTCGCGGCGTATTTCATCATGCACGACACGCTGACGATTGCCTTCGGTGTCGCGGCGGTACTGGTCATCGCCGGGCTCTATCTCGTCAACAAGCCGGATCCGAAGGTCATGCCCGATCCGAACGTCCCGGCGTAGCGTTTCCTCCGTCATTCCGGGGCGCATCGCAGATGCGAACCCGGAATCTCGAGATTCCGGGTCTGGTCCTTCGGACCATCCCGGAATGACGGGGAGAGACTGGGCCTAGCCCGTCTCGATCGGCAGCGACGTATCCTTGGCCCATTCGCCCATCGAGCCGTCGTAGAGGGTGAGGTTGTCGTAGCCGAGCCGGTGCAGCAGGAACAGATCAACCGTCGCCGAGATGCCGCCGCCGCAATAGGCGACCACGCGCTTGTCCTTGGTAATGCCCTGCGCCTTGAACTTCGCTTCGGCCTCCGCCAGCGGGATGAACGCCTTGGTTTGCGGATCCAGCAAGGTCGCCGCCGACACGTTGCAGCTGCCCGGCACGCGGCCGGGCCGGCCGTAGCGGCTGGGCTCCAGTCCCTTGTGGAACTGCGGGCCGAGCGCGTTGACGACGACGGTGCCGCGCTCGGAGGTGGCCGCCAGCGTCTGGTGCTTGTCGACGAAAAATCCGCTCTTCGGTTTTGCCGTGAATGTCGCTGGCGGATACCCTTTGGCCGGTCCGGTTTCGAGCGGGCGGCCCTCGAGTTTCCATTTGTCGAGCCCGCCGTCGAGCACCGCGGCGGTCTCGAAGCCGAGCGATTGCAGCATCCACCAGAACCGCGTCGCCCACATCGGCGTACCGATGCTGTACAGCACCACCCGGCTGCCGTTGGACACGCCGTGGCGGCCGAAGGCGTGTTCGAGATGCGCGGCATCCGGCATCATGAAGCGAAGCGTCGTATCGGGATCGGAGAAATCGCCCTGCAAATCGAGAAAGTCCGCGCCAGGAATATGCCCGGCCTCGAAGGTATGTCGCCCGGGCACGGCGAGATAAGGCTGGCTGCTGCCTTCGGGGGCCGGTTCGAGATAAGTGGTACAATCAAACAGGCGCAGGTCCGCCTGACCCAGCATATCAGCGAGTTCCGCGGTGGAGATGAGTTCGTTCCGCCCCGACATGGTGGCCTCCCGTTATTTTGGGGTGATGCTAGGCCCCTGATCGGGCTATGAAAAGGCGGCGGGAGGAACGCCCGCCCTTTCAATTCCGCGATTCCTGTCCAATATAGCGGGTAAGGGAAGATCGGGCTTTTGGCCTTGCTTTCGATCGCCGTGGCCGATGTAAGCCATTGAGTAGACAAACAAAGTTTCATTGTGTGACGAGGCGCACTGCGCCTTTGCCGCCCCCTTGGTGAATGTCATCAAAACCTGATATTCGAGACCCCCATGAACAAGCCCGAAATGATCCCGCAAGATGACATCGCCGGCCCCAGGGCCCGGCATAAAACCACCCAGGTCATGGTCGGCAATGTCGCCGTCGGCGGCGGCGCCCCGATCGTCGTGCAGTCGATGACCAACACCGACACCGCCGATGTCGAAGGCACCATCGCGCAGGTCGCGGCGCTGTCGCGCGCCGGCTCCGAGATGGTACGCATCACGGTCGACCGCGAGGAGGCCGCCGCCGCCGTTCCGCACATCCGCGATGGCCTGCGCAAGCGCGGCATCACCACGCCTTTGATCGGCGATTTCCACTACATCGGCCACAAGTTGCTCGCCGAATATCCGGCCTGTGCCGAGGCGCTCGACAAGTACCGCATCAATCCCGGCAATGTCGGCTTCAAGAACAAGCGCGACACCCAGTTCGCCGACATCATCGAGATCGCCAACAAGAACAACAAGGCGGTCCGGATCGGCGCCAACTGGGGCTCGCTCGATCAGGAACTGCTGACCAAGCTGATGGACGAGAACACCGCTTCGCCGAATCCGCGCGATGCCCGCGCCGTGACGCGCGAGGCCATGGTGCAGTCCGCGCTTCTGTCGGCGGCACGGGCGCAAGAACTCGGCATGCCCAAGAACAAGATGATTCTCTCGGCAAAGGTTTCCGCCGTGCAGGATCTGATCGCCGTTTACCAGACGCTCGCCTCGCGTTCGGACTACGCGATCCATCTCGGCCTCACCGAAGCCGGCATGGGCTCGAAGGGCATCGTTGCTTCCTCTGCCGCACTCGGCATCCTGCTGCAGGACGGTATCGGCGACACCATCCGCATTTCGCTGACACCCGAGCCGGGCGGCGATCGCACCCTTGAGGTACAGGTCGCGCAGGAATTGCTGCAGACCATGGGCTTCCGCACCTTCGTGCCGCTGGTCGCGGCGTGTCCGGGCTGCGGCCGCACCACCTCGACCACGTTCCAGGAACTGGCACGCTCGATCCAGGATTTCATCCGCACGGAAATGCCGGGCTGGAAGACGCAGTATCCCGGCGTCGAGCAACTCAACGTCGCGGTCATGGGCTGCATCGTCAACGGCCCCGGCGAATCCAAGCATGCCAATATCGGCATCTCGCTGCCCGGCACCGGCGAAGCGCCGGCCGCGCCGGTGTTCGTCGACGGCAAGAAATTCCGCACCCTGCGCGGTCCGACGATTGCCGCCGACTTCAAGGCACTGGTGATCGACTACATCGACCAGCGCTACGGCGCGGGCGCCAAGACGCCGGGGGCCGTGACCGCGGCGGAGTAACTGTGACTGGTCAGCACGCGATCGTGCTGACCTTACCGTCTTCACCGTAGTTCAATATCAGGCGGTCGCGTGTGATCAGCGCTGCACCACGGTCCCTCGCTGTCGCAATAATAATGCGGTCGGCTGGATCGCGCGGCGGGGTGCCGGGTAAGAATGACGACTCCAACAGTATGTCGGGCGACAACTCGGCCAGTTGCATTCCGGGCAAGCTGAGAAGCTGAGCGAACCACCGCTGCGGCGTCATCAGCAGCTTCAGCCGATTGCGTGAAACGAGAAGCCCAACCTCCCATGCGGTGATAGCGGAAATCAACACCACGCCTCCCGCCTGATGTGCGGCATTCATGGCCTCCACGGCGTGAGGCGCGATTGGTTCATTCCTGCTGATCCAGATCGCCGCGTGCGTGTCGAGCAAGAGCGGTTGCATCTCAGTCTTCGTACACCTTGCCCCAGTCCGGGTCGGCAGGTTCCGTGAGGTCCACTCCCGGCGGAATGATCGTCACTTCTTTGAGTGCCCCGAACAGGGGATGGCGCTCACCTGTCTTTGCCCCCGGCGGTGTTTTCTGTTCCGCAGCCGCAACTTTTCCAACGCGGCGAAAAACGAGCCTGCGAGCGCTCAAATCGACCTGCGCACTCTCATAGCCAGCTTCCAGCCAAGCCTTCGTCATCACGTTGTTGGAGGGATTGTTGCTCCACCATGCACGATGATGTTGTGCCCTCGGGGGCAACTTCACGCCAGTGATCTTCTCGATCTCCTGAAATGTCAGCGGCACCTCAAGGGTCCGCTGCTTGCCTAGGAAAGCTTTGAGGGGGTCGTATTTTCCCATCTCCGACTCCATGTGTACTCAGTGTGTCACATGTGTGTTTTTCAGTCAAGGCCGTTGCTGCCTCACGAAAGGCTGAGGATGTCAGCCAATGCATGCGCGCAGGCTCCGTCTGGCCAGTTTGCGCTTCGCCTCGCAAGCGGTACGATTGGCAAAGAACCGCAAACCGTCGGAGCAGCGCCGATGTCTTCGTTGTCCAGCAAGCAGGGACCGCGCTATCGCCACATCGCCGGCGAAGCCGAACCCTACGAGACCATCGGCGTCGAGAAACTCACCCCGATCATCGGCGCGGAGATTTCCGGCGTCGACATTGCCAAACTCGTTTCGGATGACGCACGCTCCAACCGGCAGATGGACGAAGTCCACCGGGCGCTCGCCGAAAATCTCGTGATCTTCTTCCGCGACCAGCACATCAGTCCCGACCAGCACCTCGCCTTCGGCCGCAAGTTTGGCGAACTGCACGTCCATCCGGCGGCGCCCAACGAGGGCGATCCGGCGCTGATGAGGATCTATGCCGACAAGGATTCGCCGCGCGCCAACGGCGAGGGCTGGCACAGCGACGTGTCCTGCGACGTCGAGCCGCCGATGGGCTCGATCCTCTACATCAAGCAATGCCCGCCGCGCGGCGGCGACACGCTGTTCGCCAACATGTACGCCGCCTATGAGTCGCTGTCGGACCGCATGAAGACCTATCTCGACGGGCTCACCGCGCTGCACGACGGCGAGCAGACCTATCGCGGCCTCTACGCCAATTACGGCGTCGCCGACCGTCCGGAATATCCGCGCGCCGAACACCCGGTGGTGCGCACGCATCCGGTGACGGGCAGAAAGGCGCTCTACGTCAACCGCGGCTTCACGCGCTATATCGTCGGCATCCCCCGCGACGAGAGCGACGCCATGCTGGCCTATCTTTACCAGCACGCCGAGAATCCATTATTCCAGTGCCGCTTCCGCTGGACCGAAAATGCCATCGCATTCTGGGACAACCGCTGCGCCCAGCACCGCGCGATGTGGGACTATTGGCCGCACACGAGATCCGGCACGCGCGTGACGGTGAAGGGGGAGAGGCCGGTTTAATTTCGTAGGGCGGATTAGCGAAGCGTAATCCGCCATCTCGCGCGCGATGGCGGCGGATTACGCTTCGCTAATCCGCCCTACGAAGATGCTGCGTTGACGCCCCGCCGCGACTGCGTCAGTCTTGACCAAAAGCAATAATCAATCCGGAGGTTCGCCCCATGCTCCGCGCAGAAGACAACAAATTCCTCACCGAGAGCGGTTCGGGGACGGGGATGGGCGAATTGCTGCGCCGGTTCTGGATACCGGTGCTGTTGTCGGCGGAATTGCCTGACGCCGACGGGACGCCGAAGAAGATCGTCGTCATGGGCGAGGAACTGCTCGCCTTCCGCGATACGCGCGGCGTGGTCGGCGTCATCGATCAATACTGTCCGCACCGCGGTGCCAATCTATGGCTCGGACGCAACGAGGAATGCGGCATCCGCTGCGTCTACCACGGCTGGAAGTTCGATACCGACGGCCGCTGCGTCGACATGCCGACCTCCTATCCCGACCTCAACGCCAAGGACCTGATCCGCATCAAGTCCTATCCGGTGCGCGAATGGGGCGACATGATCTGGGCCTATATGGGACCGGTCGAGCAGATGCCCGAGTTGCCCGCGCTCGAGATGGCGCTGGTGCCGCCCTCGCATCGCTATGTCACCAAGAAATGGCAGGACTGCAACTGGGTGCAGGCGGTCGAAGGCTCGATCGACACCGCGCATTTCACCTTCGCACACCTGTCCTTCGAGAAGGAAGAGAACGAGATCCTCGACATCAAGAAGCACTTCGTGAACCCGCTGACGCGGGTCGCGACGGATCACATGCGATGGATCGCCGAGGACCCGCGCCCGGTGATCAAGATCAATCCGCATGATGCCGGTCTCGTCGTCGCCGGTGGACGACTGACCGGAACCGACAACATCTACTGGCGCATCGCCCAGTTCCTGATGCCGTTCCACGCCTATGCGCCAAGCTCAATGCCGGGCGAGAACATCTTCGGCCAGAGCTTTGTGCCGGTCACCGATACCAATTGCTGGATCTACACCTACGCCTGGAATCCGGAACGGCCGCTGACTCAGGCCGAGCGCGACGGCTACGACCGCGGCAACGGCGTCATGGCCGTGGTCGACGATAACTATGTTCCGCTGCGCAACAAGTCGAACGATTACTTGATCGATCGCAAGCTGCAGAAGACTTCCAGTTACACCGGCATCAAGGGCGTCTCCGAACAGGACGCCGCCGTGCAGGACAGCCAGGGCCCGATCGCCGACCGCACCCGCGAACATCTCGGCCCGACCGATCTCGGCATCATGCACTTCCGCAAGCTCGTCATGGACGCCGCCCGCGCGCTGCAGCAGGGCGTGGCGCCGCCGCATCTCAAGCATCAGGACCGCTATGCGGTGCGCTCGGGCGCCTGCGTCACCAGCAAGGCCAAGGACCTGACCGCGGTCATGATCGAGCGCTTCGGCGATCCCGCGGGCTATGTCGGGCACCGGGGGCGAAACGCGGCGGCGGAGTAGCTAGGAGGCCAGCTAGCTTTCGTCATTCCGGGGCGATGCGAAGCATCGAACCCGGAATCTCGAGATTCCGGGTCTGGTCCTTCGGACCATCCCGGAATGACGGGCTCGGCTGGAAAGCCGGACGCGCCTACAACGGAATCTTCCGATACTCCCGGTTGCTCAGGCTGGCCTCCTCCAGATCCAGGTCGCGCTCGATCCGCCGCCTGGTTTCGTCGGTGATCTTGCCGTCGCGCAGCAGCGCGTGGATGAACACGCGCTCGGAGGCAATCAGTTCGCGGGTCAGCGCGGTACCGGCCGCCGAGATGTCGTGACCGTTGGGGTCGAGCGAATCCGGAAGCTGGTTGCTGCGGATGTCGTGCCGTGCGCGCAACAGCTTGACGACCTCGTCGGAGAGTTCGCGGTCGTCAGTGATGGCATCGAGCGACTTCAGCGCGGCATGAAGCGCCTCGCGCCGCGCCGCGATTTCGGATTCATGTTCCGCGATATATTCCTTACGGCCGTCCCCGGCGAGGCCGAGCCATCGCACCACCAGCGGCAAGCTCGAGCCAAGCCCGACGAGCGTGATGAAGATGACGCCGAAGGCGACGAACAGGATCATGTCGCGATAAGGGAAGCCTTCACCGCCCGGCAGCGCGAGCGGCAGAGCGAGTGCGGCAGCGAGCGACACCGCGCCGCGCACGCCGGTGAAGCCCAGCACGAACGTGACCCGCCAGGATGGCGCCGGATCCCGTTCACGCAATCGCTTGCTCAGGACGCGGGGCAGGTAGACTGCAGGGTAGACCCAGGCGAATCGGGCGATGATGACGATGACGACGACCAGTGCCGTCGTGAACATGATTTCCTGGACCGGAAACGCCTTGGACTTCTCGAATACCTGCCGCATCTGGAATCCGGTCAGCAGGAACAGCATGCCCTCGACTAGAAAGATCACGAGGTCCCAGAAGAAAATGCCTTGCAGGCGGGTCGCTGCGGAAATCAGCAGCGGTCCGTTCCAGCTCATGTAGAGCCCGCAGGCGACGGTTGCGATCACGCCGGAACCGCCGAGGTGTTCGGGGATCCAGAAAGCGAGGTAGGGCGTCAGGAGCGACAGCGTGATCTCGATCTGCGGATCCCGCGTGCCGTGCCGTGCGCGCAGGGAGAGCCAGCCGATCGCGAGCCCGAACAGGATCTCGCAGACGACGATGACCGCGAAGGTGCCGGTGGCCTTTGGCAGCGAGAACAGTCCGGTCGAAATCGCTGCCACCGCGAACCGGTAGAGGATCAATGCCGTGGCGTCGTTGGCGAGCCCTTCGCCCTCGAGTACGATGAGGATGCGGCGCGGCATGCCCAGTTTCCGGGCAATTGCCAGCGGTGCCACCACGTCCGGCGGGGCGACGATCGCGCCCAGCAGGAATCCGACGCTCCAGGGCAGTCCGATAAGGTAATGCGTCGCGGCGGCGACCATGAAGGCCGTGAAGATCACGCAGCCCACTGCCAGCAGTATGATCGGCCGGAGATTGGATTTGAATTCGCGCCAGCTCATGGCGACGCTCGCCGAATAGATCAGCGGCGGCAACACCATCAGCAGCACGATTTCGGGCGGCAGTTCCACGACCGGCATGCCGGGCACGAAAGCGAGGGCAATGCCGGCGACCATCAGCAGGATGGCCGGCGCGACGTTGATCCGCCGCGCCAAGAGCGTGGTGCCGGCCAGCACCGCCAGCAGGATCAAGAAAATCTGAAATTTGGCTTCCATGACAGCCCCCCTTCGCAAGGAAAATCCGCGAGGTCAATTGCGGAGGGAGGCTGCCCATGGATGCGGCGCCATCGGTTTCAGGCCGTCTCTGACAAATTTATAACCGACGCCCGAGAACTCGCCGGATCATTGCCCGTACCAGCCGAGAGCCTGCGGATGCAGGTGCGACGGCTCGTAATTCTACTCGCGCAGATCGTAGCGGTACGATTTCGAAACGATCTTCCAGCCGTCGTTCAGCTTCATCGCCACCAGATAGTCGGTGAAGTAACGCGGCGGCAGCTGGCAGCGCACCTTGATGAAGGCGGTCTGGTCATCGGAGCGATCGATCGTGACGATGAAATCCTCGCGCGGTTTTCCTTCCGCCTTTGCCGACGGCCGCTTGCGCACGCGGTCGAGCCAGTTCGGCACCGTCAGCACCTGCAATTCGCCCTTCTCCAGCCAGCGCAAATCGGCCGACGAATCGAACATTGCACCGAGCTTGTCGGCATCGCCTTCATACAGGCCATCGAAGTAGTTCTTGACCACGGCTTCCACGGTCGATCGGTCGTGACTCACGGCAATTCCTCCCGGCGAAAAGAAATTTGTTCGGTTGAATTAAGCCACGAACGCGTTGATTGCGCTATGGGTGACTTCATCACAGGTGCGAGGGACTGGACGTGACGGGTTCACTGAAATCGAATGCTCGCATTCTGGTCGGAGAATGCTACTGCCGCGCGGTGGGCTATGCCGTGGCTGACGAATTCGCCTACGCGATGAACTGCCATTGCTCGAACTGCCGGCGCACCACCGGCGCAGCGTTCAAGCCTTTCGCCGGCATCGCGCGCGACAGGCTCAGTGTCACCAGGGGCGAAACCAACCTCAAGACTTATGGCGACGAGGCGAACCACAACGCGCATTGCGAGCGCTGCGGGTCGTTACTCTACTCCGTGGTGCGCGACGGCGCCTTTGTCCATGTCGCCATGGGCACGCTGGTCGACGTTCCCTCGATCCGCCCGACGGCTCACATCTTCACAGGCTCGAAGGCGCCCTGGTTTGCGATCATCGACGATCTGCCGCAATATCACGAACATGTCGTGTCAGGCTGAGTACCAAATGCGGGGAATAGAAGCCCGCCGCCGGGGGGCGATATGCGGTCGGGAACCCGGCCGGAAAACGTGATCCCGCGTTGGGCGAACCGCCGGGGCGCTGGGCCGACTAACGAAGAGAAAAAGAGTGCGATTCACGTCCGCGTGGATCGTGACGTAACTCACAAAGTCCGGCTGCTGCCTCTGATAGGCAGTCCGGTGTGGTAGAAAGTGCGAGGCTCCGGAAGTGTCATGGTTAAATCTGGATCTTTAGGATTGTTTCGATGGATGCTGGCGGCGGCGGCATCCCTGTTGGTCTGCGGGCCGGCTCTTGCCGAAAAGCGCGTGGCGCTGGTGCTGGGCAACTCCGCCTACCAGAATGTCGCACCGCTCTCCAATCCGGTTAACGATAGCACCAGGATCGCAGCGACGCTGAAAGAAGCCGGCTTCGATGTCGTCGATTCCCGCCGGGATCTCTCCGCCATCGACACACGGCGCGCGCTGCGCGACTTTGCCGACCGCGCCCGCGATGCCGATATCGCCGTCGTCTATTACGCCGGCCACGGCATCGAGGTAGACGGCGGAAACTACCTGATCCCGGTGGACGCAAAGCTGGAACGCGACACCGACGTCTATGACGAGGCACTGTCGCTCGACCGCATCCTGGTCGCGATGGAGCCGGCCAAGAAATTGCGTCTGGTGATCCTCGACGCCTGCCGCGATAATCCGTTTTCCAGGACCATGAAGCGGACGGTGGCTTCGCGCGCGATCGGGCAGGGTCTGGCCAAGGTCGAGCCGACCAGCCCGAACGTCCTGATCGCCTATTCGGCCAAGGCGGGTTCGACGGCCGCCGACGGCGACGGCAAGAACAGCCCGTTCACGGCAGCGCTGTCGCACCATTTGACGAAGCCCGGGCTGGATGTGCGCCGCGCATTCGGCTTTATCCGCGACGATGTGCTGAAGACCACCGGCAACAAGCAGGAACCCTTCGTGTACGGCTCGCTCGGCGGCGAAGACGTGCCGCTGGTGCCCGCCGCGGTCGCCCCGGTGGCACCCGCGCTCAACGCGCAGGCCGAAGCCCGCCGCGATTACGAACTGGCGCTGCAGATTGGCAACAGGAGCGCGCTCAGGGCGTTCCTCGCGCAGTACCCTGACGGTTTCTACGCAAGCCTTGCCAAGCTTCAGCTCGACAAGATCGCCGCCGAAGAAACCCGCGTCGCCGCGACCGAGAAGGCGCGGCTGGCCGAGCAGGAGCGGGCGCGGCTCGCCGCCGAGGGCGCCCAGAAGGCGCAGCAGGCGAAGGCCGAAGCCGAAGCGAAAGCCGCCGAGCAAGCCCGGATCGCGGCCGAGAAGGCCAAGCAGGTGGCCCAGGACCAGGCCGCTGCAGCCGAACAAAAGCGCGCTGCTACCGAAAAGGCTGCCGCCGAGAAGGCTGCTGCCGACAAGGTCACCGCGGACAAGGCTGCGAGCGACAAGGCCGTGACGGTGGCCGCCCTCGATGCAGGACCGCCCCAGGCTGACGTCACCAAGTCGGTGCAGTCCGAACTGCGCCGCGTCGGATGCCTCACCGGCTCGACCGACGGCAATTGGAACGCCGCTTCGCAGCGTTCGTTGACGCAGTTCAACCGTTACGCCGGCACCAGACTCGACACCAAGGTGGCTTCGACCGATGCGCTCGACACCATCAAGCTGAAGTCGGCGCGGGTGTGCCCCCTGGTCTGCGAGCACGGCTACAAGGCAGACGGCGAGCGCTGCACGAGGATCACCTGCGCCGCGGGCTCGTTCCTCAACGACAATAATGAGTGTGAGAAGCGCCGCGAGAAGAAGCCGGTCGCCAAACGCGATGCCGACGATCGTCGGGAGCGCGCGCGCCAGGTTCGCGGGCGGCCCCAATCCATCCCGGGCCTCCCCGAGTCGGGCGGCGTCAACCGTCGCGCGTCGGCAGGAGGATCGGGCCAGTTCGTTTGCGACGCGGGCGGCTGCCGGCCGGTTAGGCGTGGCTGTCGCATCGACTATCAGGGTGGCTCACCCCGCAGCGGCTCCGGCGGCAACGTGGAAGTCTGCAACTGAGAGCGGTCACGGCACCATCGAGATTTCCCTCGGGCCGCTAGATCGCACTGGCGGCGATGTTGACCATCAGTGCAAGCAGTGCGGTGTTGAACACGAACGAGATGATGCCGTGCACGGTCGCGGTGCGGCGGATGATCCTGTCGGTGATGCCGACGTCGGAAACCTGCGCGGTCATGCCGATCACGAACGAGAAGTAGACGAAGTCCCAGTAATCCGCCTCGACATGCGTCTCGCCGCTCGGAAACTGCAGGCCGCCGGGCTTTTCGCTGCGATAGAATTCGTGCGCGTAGTGCAGCGCGAACGAGGTGTGAACCAGCGTCCATGACAGCGCGATGGTGACGATCGCGAGGATCAGCCCGGCGGGGTTGCCCTTCGAGGCGCCGAGTTCGAACACGATGGCCGCGAGGCTGGCAAAGGCGCCGAGCGCGGTGAGCAGCAGCAGCACGAAACGCCCGTCGTCCTGCAGCACGGCGTTGCGGCGGATATAGGCGACGCCGGAGCGCAGCATCATGCTGTAGGCGAGCACGAGATACAGGGTGGCGAATGCATCCCAGCCGATAACGAGACGGGTCACCAGCCGCCTTGTATCGGGCAGCAGCAGGAAAACGGCGATGCCGGCCGCTATCGCAATGAAGGTCCGCGGTCTCGCGTAGACGACGCGGACCGGCAGCGGCCAGTTGCGGAAACGAACAAGGTGATCCTCGAATTCCTTGTTCATCCCGCGCCTATGATCGGGGTCAGTTCTTGCGCTCCGCGACGAAGCGTGCGGCAGCCCGCAGGATATCGCCCTTGGCGCCGAACACCGAAAGTGCCGAATCCGCCCGCGCCAGCAGGTCGTTCACGCGCTGTCTGGCGCCGTCGATCCCGAGCTGGGTAACGAAGGTGGTCTTCCCGAGCGCGGCATCGGCGCCGGCCGGCTTGCCGAGGGCGGCGGCGTCGCCTTCGACGTCGAGCAGGTCGTCGGCGATCTGGAAGGCCTCGCCGAGTGCGCGGCCGTAATCGTCGAGCGCCTGGTATTCCTTGTCCGTGGACTGGCCGAGGATGGCGCCGGCGATGCAGCCATAGCGCAGCAGCGCGCCGGTCTTCATTTGCTGCAGCCGCGCCACGTCGACCGGCTCGCGGTCGCCGAACCGGCCTTCGCCGGCGAGGTCGAGGATCTGGCCGCCGACCATGCCGCCAATGCCGGACGCCCGCGCCAGCGCCCGCGTCAGCAGCAGGCGGACATTGGCATCCCTGTGGATCTCGTCGCGGGTGACGATGTCGAATGCCAGCGTCAGCAACGCGTCGCCGGCAAGGATCGCGGTGGCGTCGTCGGTCTTCTTGTGCAGCGTGGGCCGGCCGCGGCGCAGGTCGCTGTTGTCCATCGCCGGCAGGTCGTCATGGATCAGGGAATAGCAATGGATGCATTCCAGCGCGGCGCCGACCAAAAGGCCCGCGTCGCGCGGAACGCCGAACACGGCGGAACTTTCCACCACCAGAAAAGGGCGCAGCCGCTTTCCGCCATTGAGGCTGGAGTAGCGCATGGCGTCCATCAGCCGCTTCGGCCGGGCGATCTCGTCGGGCAGCAGCGTGTCGGACAAAAGCTTCGCCAGCAGCGCTTCGGTGTCTTCCGCGGTCTGGTCCAGTCGTTTGGAAAAATCGGCAGTGGCGGTCGTCATCAAGAATAGCTCCAGATCGAGTTGGCCGGACAATCGTTGATGACAACGGCTTCGTCAATTCCATGACCTCGGTCACAGCGCCCTAAAAGTGCTGGAAAACGCGCGGAATATCATGGAGATGTCACGCGCGTGGAGGTCTTATGGGCCGCCCTGTGGCTCATCCGGAACACCCGATTTGCGCATTGTCCGAATTTTGCTGCTGTTGCTGCTGGCGGTGTTGTTGCTGCCCTATCTGGTGACGCCGTTCTACAGCGCCGGCCATCCGGTCTCGGCGCTGATGGCCTGGCGTTGGCTCACGGGCAAGCCGGTGTCGCGGCAATGGATCGATTTCAATGCGATTTCGCCGTATTTGCCGCGTTCGGTGGTGGGGTCCGAGGACGCCAAGTTCTGCAGCCATCACGGGATCGATTGGAACGCCCTGCAGGATGCGATCGAGGATGCCGAGGACGGCGAGCCCCAGCGTGGCGGCTCGACCATCACCCAGCAGGTGGCCAAGAACCTGTTCCTGTGGCCCGGCCGCAGCGTGATCCGCAAGGGCCTGGAACTGCCGTTGGCGATGTGGATCGATCTCGTGCTGTCCAAGCAGCGGATCCTGGAAATCTACCTCAACATCGCCGAACTCGGCCCGTCCGGGCAGTTCGGGGCGGAGGCGGGGTCGCAATACGCGTTCGGCCGTTCGGCGGCGTCGTTATCGGCGCGGGAGGCTGCCCTGCTGGCGGCAATCCTGCCCAATCCGGTCAGGCGCAGCGCCCGCAATCCCGGCCCCGGCGTGCGGCGATTGGCCGGGACCTACATGGCGCGGGCCAATGCCGCGGCCCTGCAGCGGTGCTGGAACGAAAATCGTGCCTTTTGAGCCAATTTTCGGCCAATTTAACCGCTGGCTGGCCTAGCTTTACGCCATGCCATCCTCTATAAGCGCGACCTTATCGGCATCGCAGCCCGTGCGCGAACGCGTGTGGCGCGCCGTCCGACTTGGACGATGCCTCCAACAACACCCCTAGAGGACCGTTATGGCCGTTCCCAGAAGAAAAACATCGCCCTCGCGGCGTGGCATGCGCCGCTCGGCGGACGCGCTGAAAAAGCCGACCTATGCCGAGGACAAGGATTCCGGCGAACTCCGCCGTCCGCACCACCTCGACCTGAAGACCGGCATGTACAAGGGCCGTCAGGTTCTCAAGGCGAAGAAGGAATCCTGACCGGACGCGGGTCCAGGCGCCGTGATTGTCGGCGCCTGCCCGAATTTGGCCAACGAGTGGGCCAACGGTTCCCGCGGTGAAGCAGTGTGATTCGCCCTGGAACATTCCGGTTTTCTAGCAAGGCGCGATACCCATGGTCGGTTTTCCGCTGCTCCTGATTCCGCTCGCGATCTACAACATCATCGTCTTCCTGATGCCCGGCGTATCGTTCACCGATCCGCTGGTGAAGCTGGCGCTGGTGTCGGGCGCGGAATGGACGGTGACGCTGAGCGACGTGCTGCTGACGCTCGGCATCCTTTTGCTGCTCGCCGAAGTCATCAAGGGCGCGCGGCCCGGCGCAAAATATCTCACCGACCATCTGCTCTCCTTGATCGTGTTTGGCGCGGCCGCGGCGGAATTCGTGATGTGGCCGAAGTTCGGCACCTCGACCTTTTTCCTGCTGACCGCGCTGGCGTTGGTGGATTTCCTGTCCGGCCTCGCCCTGCGCACGCGGCGCCGTACCGTTGCAGTCGCAGCGCCTGCGCCGTCGAGAAAGGGTGCGGCAAAAGCCGAGGCGTCCGCGCCCGAACCCGAGCCGGCGCCTGAACCTGCGCCGACGCCGACCGCTCCGCCGGCCGCCGTTCCACCCGCGGCCGCCGTTCCGCCGGCCGCTTCGGTCGCCGAATCCGTTTTGCTGGATCATCCTGAGCCGAAACCGGTGCAACCCGCACCGACGCCGGTGCCGCCCGCCAGTGCTCCCGAGCCAGCCGCGGCGAAAATCCCGCCGGCAGAGCCGCCGTCACCGGAAGTGCCGTCGCCGGCAATTCAGCCGGGTAGCGGCCCGACACCCTCGCCGGACAAGCCGGATACGCCTCAGCGATAAGCTATATCGTCTGACGGGTTCTGAAGCCGGTGCCGCAGCGGGCGCCCCGGCTGGCGCCGTAGGCGCTCTGCGCGTCCGCCAGCGACGCCTGCCGCAGGCTGCGGGCCTGCGGGGCCTCATCGGCGGTAGCCATCAACTGCGCGAGGAAGCTTGGGTCCGGCCGCGGCGTGGCGTGCCTCGGCGCCCATTGCACGGACTGGGCGACGGGCACGAGTTCCATGCAGGCGGGTTCGTCAGCGTCGACGAAGTCGCCATCCAGGATCTCTTCCGATCGATCGATATCCAGCATCGCACACCGTAACCGGCTAAAACTGTCACGTTTCGGGACGTTAACCCCACTGCGATCCGATCCTCGCAAGGCCTATGCCGTTCCCTTCCGTTTCGTTCCCGGCCGGTTTGGGAAGTCCGTAAAACGTGGTTTCCGGATTATTTAAGAACTTTGCCTAGCCTGCGATTCGAAACAGCCACTATCCTCAGGCAATCGGGAATCACCCGGTGTCCCGAATCGAGGCAACCGATGCCCGCTGTCCCGCAAGCCGCCAGCATTCTCGCCTCGCTCGGACAAGCCGCCTTCGTCTGGGACGTGGCAGCCGACAGCATCGCCTGGAGCGACAATGCCGGCGCGGTGTTCACCGACATCCCGCTGGAAACGCTGGCAAGCGCCACTGAGTTCGCGAAGCTGATCGAGCCGACGCGTTCGATCCGGGCCGACGCGCTCGCGCAGTCGCCGCCGGCGCGGAGCGGCGAGGGGGTCAACTACCGGATCGAATACGGCGTAAGAACCTCGACCTCGGCGCCCGTAATCTGGATCGAGGAGACCGGCTGCTGGTATGCGGGGCCGGACGGCAAGCCGGCGCTGGCGCACGGCGTGGTCCGCATCAACAATGAGCGTCACGCCCGCGACGAGCAGTTGATGCGGCTGTCGCGGCACGATCCGCTCACCGGTGAACTCAACCGCACGCATCTGGTTGCCGCGCTGGCGGAGAGCATCGAGGAGGCCGCGCGATCCCGCTCGTCCTGTGCGTTCATGCTGATCGGCATCGATCATCTGGCCCGCATCAATGACGCGTTCGGCTTCGACGTCGCGGACGCCGTGATTGCCGAGATCGGAAAGCGCATCCGCGTCCGGCTGCGCGCCGGCGACGTGCTG
Organism: Pseudomonadota bacterium; assembly: GCA_023387735.1. Taxonomy (GTDB): domain Bacteria; phylum Pseudomonadota; class Alphaproteobacteria; order Rhizobiales; family Xanthobacteraceae; genus Bradyrhizobium. Next base: position 174,138 of record JAEWHP010000002.1, read on the forward strand.
GGACGGTTTTCCGGCAACAAGTTCGGGTTGATCCTGCGCAACTGCACCGTCGACGACACCAATGTCGCGGCCGAGCGGTTCCTGGCCGGCATTCGCGACGAAGTCGTTCCCACCAGATCCGGGCCGGTTTCGGTGACCGCGTCGATCGGAGCGATCAGCATCCCGCGCTATGCCCGCAACGCCGACGAGGCCGTCAACCGCGCGCAGGAAACGCTCGACGGCGCAAAGCGCCGCCGCGCCGGATCTTTCTCGCTGTGGCGCCCGAACGTCGAGCGCGACGCCCAGCGCCGCGTCAACATCCGCGTCACCGACGAGATCGTCACCGCGCTGAACGAGCGCCGCATCGTCACGGCGTTCGAGCCCGTGGTGGAGGTCCGCTCGCGGCAGCCGGCATTCTACGAATGTCTGGTGCGGATGGAGCAGGCGGACGGCCGTGCGCTGCTGGCGCCGGATATCGTTCCCGTCGCCGAGCGGCTGGGCCTGATCCGGCTGGTCGATCACCGCGTACTCGAACTCGCGGTCGCCGAACTCGCCGCCTCGCCGAACGTGCGGCTCAGCCTCAACATCTCGCCCGCCACCACGATGGACCCGGACTGGTGGACCTCGATCGAATCGCTGATGCAGGCGTATCCCGGCGCCGGCGAGCGGCTGATCGTCGAAATCACCGAAACGGTCGCGATCCGCGATATCGACGACATCAGGGGCTTCATCACGCGGCTGAAAAATTTCGGCAGCCGGATCGCGATCGACGATTTCGGCGCCGGCTACACCTCGTTCCGCAACCTGCGCAAGCTGGGCGTGGATATCGTAAAGATCGACGGCGCCTTCGTGCAGAACATCGCGCGCTCGGCGGACGATCGCGCCTTTGTGCAGACGCTGATCGACCTGGCGCGGCGGCTGCAGATCAAGACGGTCGCCGAGTGGGTGCAGGACGAGGAAGCCGCCGTGATGCTGCGCGAGTGGGGCTGCGACTATATCCAGGGCCGGCTGATCGGGCTGGCCTCGCCGCAGCGGCCGTGGAGCACAACGACCGATGCTGCGATGCCTGTGGCCGGTTGATCGACGAGGTCAGCATTCAAGCTGGCATCTCTCCACCGGCCGATTCAAGCGCCTCGTTCTGCAGCCGGCCATCCACCACATGAATGCGGCGATGCATCTGCGCGGCGAGATTGAGGTCGTGGGTGACCGCGACCACGGTCTTGCCATCCAGCGCAACCAGGTCGCGGAGGATGCCGAACACCTGCGCGGTGGACATCGAATCGAGGCTCCCGGTCGGCTCATCCGCGAGAATGACGGGCGGATCGTTGGCGAGCGCGCGCGCGACGGCCACACGCTGGCGCTGACCGCCGGATAGCTGGTCCGGCATCTTGTGGCGATGGTCGCCCAATCCGAGCGATCCCAGCAGTTCCTCGGCGCGCGCCTGGATTGCGCGTGGCGACAGGCGTCCCTGCGCGCGCATCGGCAACGCGACGTTCTCGGTGATGGTGAATTCCGGAAGCAGGAAGTGGAACTGAAAGACGAAGCCGAGCCGCGCAAGCCGCACCTTGGCCCGTTCGTCTTCCGTCATCGCCGTCGTGGAACGGCCGTCGATCAGGACATCGCCGCTGGTCGGCAGGTCGAGTAGTCCCAGCAAATACAGCAGGGAGGATTTTCCCGATCCGGACGGCCCGGTGATGGCGATGAACTCCCGCGGCATGATCTTGAGGTCGATATCGCGAACCAGCGTCACCGGCACGACGCCGCCGAGAATCTTGGTGACGCGACGGGCCTCGATCAGCGGCGTCGTCATGTTGCGCCCCTGATGATGTCGACGGGATGAAGCCGCGCGGCGGCGCGGGCCGGAAAATAACCTGCCACCAGGCTCGACAGCAGCGCCACGGCTGTCGCGAGCAGATAGTGCTTGGCCGAATAGATCACGGGCAGATGGTTGTAGTCTGAAAACGGCGTCTTGAACTCCAGCGAGGCGAGGCCGCGGGTCAGGAGATAGCCGAAGATCCATCCAAGCGCCGCGCCGACGAACCCGACCAGCAGCGCCTCGAAGATGAAGATGGCGCGGATCGTCGGGTCGCGGAAGCCGAGCGATTTCAGGATCGCGATGTCGCGCGTCTTCTCATGCGTGATGGTGGAAATGATGTTGTAGGTGCCGAAGCTCGCGACCAGCAGGATCGCGCCGACGATGGTGTACATCAGCACGTTTCGCACGGTGATGGCGGAGAGCAGGTCTTCCTGCGCTTCCTGCCAGGAGATCGACCGGTACCCGGTCTGCTCGCCGATGCGTTCGCTGATCAGGCGCGCTTCCATCGGATCGCGCGTGCGGACCCGGATTTCGTTCACGACGCCGGTCTGCCGTTCGAGAATCTGTGCGGTCTTGAGCAGGACGTAGCCGGTGGTTTCGTCCGTCATCCTGAAACCCGAATGGAACGTGCCCACCACGGTGGCGCTCATGTTGACGCCCCAGGCAGAGGCAAGCGTGATGTTGGAGTTGATGCGCGCGCCGATCTTGGCCGCGAGCCGGTCGCCAAGCACGATGGCGTTGGATGCGCGGTAGAGCGATTGCAGCGATCCCTGCCGCATGTGGGTCGCCAGGTTGGAAACCTCCACCTCGGTGCGGGGATCGATGCCGATGATCGAAACGGTGAGGTTGCGGCCGGCAAAGCGCAGCACCGCCTTGGACTGCACCGAGGGCGTCATGGTCCCGGGCACCCAGGTCTGCAGCGAGGCGATCGTGGCCATCGGGTTCTTGATGCCGGGGCGGCGCACCTCCGGCGTGAGACCGTGGAACTCGGCCGCTGCGTAGCGGATCTCGGCGGGTTGCCGGTTCGGCTCGCGCAGTTCATCCGTCACCGAGATATGCGGCAGCGCATTGACCAGGGTCTGGATGAAGTCGTCCTGCGAACCCTCCATCATTGCCGCCATCATGATCGAAAACCCCACGCCGGTCATGACGCCGGCGATCGCCACCAGGGTCTGCCGGGCGCGATAACGGACGTGAGTCCAGGCAATGCTCAGGATCAGGTTCACGGCGCTGGCGTCTCCACGGGAAGGGCGCGGACCCGGAAACCATTCTTGATGTTGGCGGTGGCCGGCGAGGCGACCCATTCGCCTTCGCTCACGCCATGCAGGATTTCCACGAAGCCGGTGCCGCGGATGCCGATCTCGACCTTGCGCAGCCGCGCATGGCTGTCTTCGATCGCGAACAGGTTGCTGTGGACCAGGGCGTTGGCCGGGACGAGCAGGACGTCGAGCTTTTCCCGACTGATGATGTTGGCCTCGACGCTCATGCCGACGCGCAGCGGTGTTTCGTCGGGCAGGCTGATCCGGACGCGAAACGTCTTGGAAAGGGGATCGCCGGCCGGCGTGATCTGCTTGACGGCGCCCGGCAGGACCTGACCTGCAAACGCATCGGTGCGCAGCAGCGCATTCTGACCCACCTTGACCCGGGGGATGTCCGCCTCGTTGACGTCGGCCACGACCCACAATGGCTTCTCGAGGCCGATGCGGTAGAGGATCGTGCCGGGCTCAACCATATCCCCGACCTCGCCGTCCTCCTTGAGAACGACGCCGTCCATCGGCGACACCAGCTTGTAATAATCGAGCCGCTGCGCCTGGGCCGCGATCTGCGCCCTGATGCGCGCCAGGTCGGTCTCGGCCTTCTGGAACGCCTGCGAACTCGCAACCCCGCGCGCCAGCAATTGCGACTGGCGGTCGAACTCGCGCTGCTGGAATTCCGCCAGCGCATGCAGGTCGTTCAGCGTCGCCAGTGCTTCCTTGTCGTCGAGGCGGGCGAGAACGTCGCCGCGTTTTACCGCCTTGCCCTCGCACCGGCAGCGCTCGATGATCCGGCCGCGCACCAGGGGGGTCGAGCGTGACCACGTCTCGGGCTCGACCGAGCCGGTCGCGTAGACGATTTCGGCGGCGGCGCCGCGCGTGACACGCGCCACCGTGATCGCGGGCCCTCGCAGAAACCACCATGCGATGGCGATGGCTGCAGCCACGATCAGGATCGCGACCGCGAGCTTCCATGAAAGCCGCCGGCGATTTCCGGGAGGTGATCCGCCCGTGACCGGCGGCTCGATCGTCGCAACCTGCATGTCCATGCGGACAGTGTGGCTGTGACGCGCGCTTTAGCGTTTGATGCAGGTCAACCGGGGAACAAAAGAAAATCGCGAGCACATGGCCCGCGATTGCAAGGTCTGTCGCGCCGTGTCGGAGGAGGCCGGGACTGTCGGCGCCGTCACGAGGGCAGAGCGCTACTCTTCTTTCTTCGGCTCTTTCGACATGCGCTCGAGACGTTCCTGCATGTCCTTCATCTGCTGGCGAAGGTCGTCGATATTGTCGGCGGGCGCGGGCTCAGGCGCCTTATCCGGCTCGCTCGTTTCGCTGCGCGGCGGCGCGAACGGCTTGAACATCGAGAAGGTCTGCTGGAACAATTCCATGTTGCGGCGGACATGCTCTTCCAGCGGCGCAAACGGCGTTCCACTGAACGTGTTGGCGAGCTGCTTGCGGAATTTTTCCTGCTCGCGCGTCAGCGTGTCGATCGACTGCTCGAGATATTTCGGCACCACCATCTGCATGCTGTCGCCGTAGAAGCGGATCAGCTGGCGCAGGAAAGTGGTCGGCAGCAAATTCTGTCCGGCCTTGTTCTCCTGTTCGAAAATGATCTGCGCCAGCACCGAGCGGGTGATGTCGTCGCCGGTCTTGGCGTCGTAGACGAGGAAATCCTCGCCATCCTTCACCATCGCTGCGAGATCCTCGAGCGTCACATAGGTGCTGGTGCCGGTATTATAGAGCCGCCGGTTGGCGTACTTCTTGATGGTCGTGGGTTGTTCTGACTTTGCCATGGGCTCACACAATACACCGAGAGCGGGGAACCCGACGGCATTGCCGAAGGGCAGACGAGCAACGCAACGCAACAAAGTAAGCATTTTCAATCGGGTTCGGCTACCGTTTTGTGCGGCACGGTTAATTCCAAGGCATGGACGCTGCTGAGGAAACCCTCACGGGGGCCAATTTGAATGCGCCGCGGCATGATTTTGGGCTGGGGCCGATTGACATGGGTCAACGAGGTTAACAGGATAAGGTGAGAGACAGGCTCGCCAACCGGCCGCCCGCCGTCACAAGAAACCTCAACCTCAGGAGATGTCCATGTCAGACGATGTCGTCATCGTCAGCGCCGCCCGCACCCCGGTCGGCAGCTTCAACGGCGCGTTCGCCACCACCGCGGCCCACGACCTCGGCGCCGTCGCCATCAAGGCCGCGCTGGAGCGGGCGGGCATCGAGCCGGGCCGTGTCTCGGAAGTCATCATGGGTCAGATCCTGACCGCGGCGCAGGGGCAGAACCCGGCCCGCCAGGCCTCGATCGCCGCCGGCATCCCGGTGGAAAGCCCGGCCTGGGGCGTCAACCAGCTCTGCGGCTCCGGCCTGCGCACCGTGGCGCTGGGCTACCAGGCGCTGCTCAACGGCGATTCCGAAATCGTCGTCGCCGGCGGCCAGGAATCCATGAGCATGGCTCCACACGCCCAGTACCTGCGCGGCGGCGTCAAGATGGGCGGCCTCGAACTGGTCGACACCATGATCAAGGACGGCCTGTGGGATGCCTTCAACGGCTACCACATGGGCAACACCGCCGAGAACGTCGCGCGGCAGTGGCAGATCACGCGCGCGCAACAGGACGAGTTTGCGGTCAAGTCGCAGCAGAAGGCGGAGGCCGCGCAGAAGGCCGGCAAGTTCAAGGACGAGATCGTCCCCGTCACCATCAAGACCCGCAAGGGCGACATCGTCGTCGATACCGACGAATATCCGCGCCATGGCGCGACCATCGACGCGATGGCCAAGCTGAAGCCGGCCTTCGAGAAGGAGGGCACGGTCACCGCCGGCAGCGCCTCCGGCATCAATGACGGCGCCGCCGCCGTGGTGCTGATGACCGCCAAGCAGGCTGCCAAGGAAGGCAAGAAGCCGCTGGCCCGCATCGTGTCCTGGGCCCAGGCCGGCGTTGATCCGAAGATCATGGGATCCGGACCGATCCCGGCGTCCCGCGCCGCGCTGAAGAAGGCCGGCTGGAACATCGGCGACCTCGACCTGATCGAGGCCAACGAGGCGTTCGCGGCGCAGGCCTGCGCCGTCAACAAGGACCTCGGCTGGGATACCGGCAAGGTCAACGTCAATGGCGGCGCGATCGCGATCGGCCACCCTGTGGGCGCGTCCGGCGCGCGCGTGCTGGTGACGCTGCTGCACGAGATGCAGAAGCGCGACGCCAAGAAGGGCCTCGCCACGCTGTGCATCGGCGGCGGCATGGGCATCGCCATGTGCGTCGCACGCGACTGATCCTGAGGCAAAGTGACCGGCTGAATGATGAAAAGATCATCTGTCACCCGCAGCCTTAATTGCTAAAGATGAAATGCCCGGTCTCGCGCCGGGCATTTTCATCTTCGGAAGCGTTTTCTGGAGCGCTTCAAACCTGCAGGCTGAGCTTCGTCAAAAGACCGGAATGATTTCCGGCTTATAAAGAAGACCACCAAGGAGGACTACGACATGGCACGTGTTGCATTGGTAACGGGGGGTACGCGAGGCATCGGCGCAGCGATCAGCAAGGCGCTGAAGGCCGCAGGCTATAACGTGGCGGCGAGCTACGCCGGCAACGACGCCGCGGCCGAGAAATTCAAATCCGAGACCGGTATCCCCGTCTACAAATGGGACGTCAGCTCGTTCGACGCCTGCGCGGCGGGGATCAAGAAGGTCGAGGCTGAAGTCGGTCCGATCGACGTGCTCGTCAACAATGCCGGCATCACCAAGGACGGCGCCTTCCACAAGATGACGCTCGAGCAGTGGAACGCGGTCATCAACACCAATCTCGGCTCGCTGTTCAACATGACCCGCCCGGTGATCGAAGGCATGCGCGCCCGCAAGTTCGGCCGCATCATCAACATCTCCTCGATCAACGGCCAGAAGGGCCAGTTCGGCCAGGTCAACTATTCCGCGGCCAAGGCCGGCGACATCGGCTTCACCAAGGCGCTGGCGCTGGAGAACGCCAAGGGCGGCATCACCGTCAACGCGATCTGCCCCGGCTACATCAACACCGAAATGGTGCAGGCGGTGCCGAAGGAAGTGCTGGAGAAGAGCATCCTGCCGCTGATCCCGGTCAATCGCCTCGGCGAGCCCGAAGAAATCGCCCGCGCCGTAGTGTTCCTCGCCGCCGACGAGGCCGGCGGCATCACCGGCTCGACGATGACGATCAACGGCGGGCAGTACATGACCTGAGACTATCTCGTCATTTTGTGGCTGCTGCATCCAGCAACGGCGCGTAAAGAAAGTCGTCATGCCCGGGCTTGTCCCGGGCATCCACGTCTTTAAAACCAGTGGCAAGCAAGACGTGGATGGCTGGGCATAGGCGAGCGCAAGCGACGCCGTCCTTCAGACGGCTATGCCCGGCCATGACGAGAGAATTCTGGCAATGAACCCCCGTAGCGCGACACTGATCGGACTCACCGCGATCCTGATGTGGTCGCTGTTGTCTGTGCTCACCGTCGCCACCGGAAAAATCCCCGCGTTCCAGCTCGCTGCCATGACGTTTGGCATCGGCGCCGCCGTAGCATTCGCAAGCTTCCTGTTCCGCCCCGCAGCCTTCGCCGCCATGAAGCAGCCGCTCATTGCCTGGGTGGTCGGCGTCGGCGGCCTGTTCGGCTATCACGCACTGTATTTCCTCGCGCTGCGGTTTGCGCCGCCGGCCGAAGCCGGGCTGTTGAACTATCTCTGGCCGCTGCTGATCGTGCTGTTCTCGTCGCTCTTGCCGGGCGAACGGCTGGCGTCGCATCACATCATCGGCGCGCTGCTCGGGCTCGCCGGCACGGTGTTGCTGCTGGCCGGCAATACGGCGGGATTTGCAGCGAGCCAGATTCCGGGCCTGGCCGCGGCCTTCCTCGCCGCCTTCGTTTGGGCGGCCTATTCGGTGATGTCGCGCAAGCTGAAAGCGGTGCCGACCGATGCGGTGGCAGGCTTCTGCCTTGCGACCGCGCTGCTCGCCGCGCTGGTCCACAACATGGTCGAGACCACCGTGTGGCCGGAGACGATGGGGCAGTGGCTTGCGATCATCGCGCTCGGCGTCGGCCCGGTGGGAGCGGCGTTCTTTGTCTGGGACATCGGCATGAAGCGCGGCGATATCCGCGTGCTGGGGGCTGCATCCTACGCGACGCCGTTGCTGTCGACGGCGTTCCTGATCCTCGCGGGTTACGCGCAGCCGACCGCCACGATCGCGATCGCCGCCGTCCTGATCGCCGGCGGCGGCTTGATCGCAGCGAAAGACATGGTGTTGAAGAAGTAGGGTGGGCAAAGCGAAGCGTGCCCACCATTCCCGACGTGCCGCCGATGGTGGGCACGCTGCGCTTTGCCCACCCTACGAAATCAACTCGGCTCCCAACCCTTCGGGGCCAGCTCGAATTTCGCAAACTCGAAACCGGGCGCGACGGTGCAGCCGACCAGCGTCCAGTCGCCATTGCTTTCGGCAGCCTGCCACGCATGCGGCGGCACGATCGCCTGCGGCTCCTCGCCGGCTGCGAGATCGGCGCCAAGCGTTACGCTCCGCCGGCCGCTATCATCGGCGATTTGCAGCGTCAGCGCCGCGCCCGCGTAGTAGTGCCAGACCTCGACCGCGTCGATGCGATGCCAGTGCGAGCGTTCGCCGCTTGCCAGCAGGAAATAGATCGCGGTCGATCGCGAACGCCCGCCGGCATCCGTGGCCTCATCGCGAAACGTCTCGCGGTAATGCCCGCCTTCCGGATGCGGCTTGAGATCGAGCCGCGCGATGATGGCGGCGGCTTCTTTCGGAAGCGCCATCAGGACTTGTTCTTGCGTTCGCGCAACTCGCCGAACACTTTCTCGGCGCTGGCGCCCTTCATGTGCAGGTTCGCCGCCACTGACGGCTCGTCGGCGCGCAGGAACACGTTGGCTTTCTTCTCCTCGCCGAGCAGCACCGGGATGGTCGGCTTGTTCTCCGCGCGCAGCCGCGCCACTTCCTCGGCGCGCGCCTTCAGCGCGGGATTGTCGCCGTCGACCGTGAGTGCGAATTTGACGTTGGAGGCGGTGTATTCATGGCCGCAATAGAGTTTGAAATCGTCCGGCAGCGCGCGCAGCTTCAATAGCGAATCCCACATCATCGGATAGGTGCCCTCGAACACCCGGCCGCAGCCGATCGAGAACAACGTGTCGGCGGCGAACACCGCTTTCTCGCCGTCGAACACGTAGGAGACATGGTCGAGCGTATGGCCGGGCGTTTCGAGCACCCGCACCAGCAGGCTGCCGACCTTGAGGACGTCGCCATGAGCGGTGCGCAGATCGACATTGGCGATCTTGGTCGACTTGTCGTGCGGGGCGACGACGCGGCAATTGTACTTCTGCTTCAGTTCGGCGACGCCGCCGACATGGTCGTGGTGGTGATGGGTGATGAGGATATCCGTCAGCGTCCAGCCTTCACGCTCCAGCGCCGCGATGATCGGCGCGGCCTCCGGCGCATCGATCGACGCGGTGGCCTTGGTCGCGGGATCGTGGATCAGATAGCCGAAATTGTCGGTGAGGCAGGCAAAGGTGCGAATTTCCGCGGCCATGATAGCTCCCTGAGTAAGGCGTTAGCTCCCCATTGGATCGCAAGGAATATGGCGTTAACGCTCATGCGGCAATGCCATTTTCGCCGCGCCGCAGCCGAGCGCGGTATGTTAGATTGGTGCCATGACCATCGACGTGATCGACCTTCGCGACTTCTATTCGCAGCGCCTCGGCATCGTGGCGCGGCAGCTGATCAACCGCGGCATCCGCGCGCGCTGGCCGGATGCGGCCGGGCAGCGCGTGCTCGGGCTCGGTTACCCCACGCCCTATCTCGGGCTGTTTCGCGAGGATTCGGAACGCTGCATCGCCTTCATGCCGGCAGCCCAGGGCGTGCTGAAATGGCCGACGGCGCGTCCGGCGCTGGCGACCCTGATCGATGAATTCTCGATGCCGCTGCCGGACGCCGCGGTGGATCGCATTCTCCTGGTCCATGCACTGGAAATGTCCGACGATCCGGAGCGGTTGCTGCGCGAGGTGTGGCGTGTGCTGGCGCCGTCCGGGCGCCTGATCGCCGTCATCCCGAACCGCCGCGGCGTGTGGACGCGCACCGACAACACGCCGTTCGGTCACGGCCGGCCGTATTCGCGTGCGCAGATCACGCAGTTGCTGCGGCACACCTGGTTCACGCCGGCGGCGTGGGGCGAGGCGCTGTTCCTGCCGCCGGTCGGCAACAGCTGGCTGCTGCGATCGGCGATGGCGTGGGAGCGCGCCGGTGCTGCGCTGTCGCTGCCGTTTGCCGGCGTGCATATCGTGGAAGCGACCAAGCAGGTCTATCGCGCGATCCCCGCAGGCCGCGAACGCACGCGGCTGATTCCGTCGCTGGAGCCGGTGCTGGTGCCGTCATCGACGGCGTCGCGCGACAAGCTGACAGAAACGTAAAAAGGGCACAGACGCGTTAGCGCTGTGCCCACGCGAAGGTTACCGCTTACTCATTCCCCGGATTGAAGTCTTCGCTCGGTGCGGCGGGCGCCGCCATGCTGTCGGGACGCGGGCCGTGCGGACGGCGTCGGCGGCGCGGAAAACGCTCGCGTTCACCACCGCCTTCATAGCCGCCGGACCCGTTCACCTGCGGCTGCGGTCCGGTGATGAAGGACGGCAGGCGGTCGACGCCGCCGGCATCGGCAATCACCGGCTGCGGCTGGTTTTGCGGCTGATACTGCGGCTGCGGACGATGCTCGCGATCGCGCTCGCGATGTTCGCGCGGCTGCTGCTGGTCGCGCTGATAGGGCTGGCCGTCGCCACGCTGCTCGCGCGGATTGCTGTCGCGCATGTACGGCTGCTGTTGCTGCTGCGGGACGAAGCCCGGCTCCTGGCCGAAATGCGAGAAGCTCTCGCCTTCGTCCTCGCCATCTTCCGTTGCCGGCATTTCGTTGTCGATGCGCGGCTGCGGCTGGTTCTGCCGGAACTGCTCCTGGGCCGCGGCGATCAGACGGAAATAATGCTCGGCGTGCTGGTAGTAATTTTCGGCAGCGACCGGGTCGCCGGACGAGCGCGCATCACGCGCCAGCTGGACGTATTTTTCCGCAACGTGCGATGCTGTGCCGCGGATCTTGATGTCGGGTCCGTTCGATTCGAACACCCGGGTCATCGGGTTTTGACCGCGCCGGTTATTATTATTGTTGTTGTTATTGTTCCGGTTACGCATCCGCTTGTTGTTTTGACCGTTTCTCATGTGTCGCCTTTAATTCCAGCCCTGAAGTTATGCAGTTGCCGTCGTATCCTCATCGCGTCCGGGCGCGCTCAGGCGCACCGGGTCACGATGCCGTTCAAATCCATGTCGTCGATTTCGCCAACCATCGCGTTCAGCAAAGACGCGTTCCCCAACCGGCGCCGTTTACCGCGCGCCGGACCAAATCATTGAGCCAGTCAAACCAGCCTAATCGTCTTGCGTGACGACTTCGCGTGACGGAATGTTTGCGTAAGTCTGCAAGACCAATATCAGGCTTTCGTTCGCTTTGCGGTCAAGAGCAGCACAGCTCCAGCTATTGCGCTCAATTCGACCTGCGTTTTGGAACCTTTCGCTCGGCGGGTTCTCGATTCGAGAACTCTGGCTTCCACCCGCTTTTAGCTGCGGGGCCAGCCACCCGGGACCGATTTGTGACCGGAACGTAGTCGCTCCCGGGTGATATTCCAAGAGGTTTTTTTGCGTTCCAATAGGACTTTATCGGGCCGTTTTGTGGCCCGCAACGGCCCGGGGAATGCCTGCCAGATCGGCTTTGGGGGCGGGGGCGGGCGTTAACCCCGCGGCTACCATCAAAGCCTCGATCTGGCCGCTTTGGCCCTCTCCAGCCTCCACGACCAGGGCACCGCCGGGCGCCAGCAGGCGCGCCGCCTGCGGAACCAGGGCGCGGTAGGCGTCCAACCCATCGGCGCCGCCGTCGAGCGCGGCCCGCGGATCGTGGTCCCGGACCTCCACGGCCAGGCCGCCGATATCGGCCGAGCGGATATAGGGCGGATTCGAGACGATCAGATCGAACGGGCCGGACAGGCCGCTCGCGTAATCGCATGCGATGAATGTCGCGCGATCCGAAAGTCCCGCGCGCGCAGCATTGGCTGCGGCGGTCTGCAGCGCTGCTTCGGAGATGTCGGTGCCTGTGCCTGTTGCAGCCGGCAATTCGGACAGCAGCGCCAGAAGAATGGCGCCGGTGCCGGTGCCGAGATCGGCGATGCGCAGCGGGCGGTCGAGTTCGCCGCCGGCGCGCAACAGTTCGAGCGCCAGTTCGACCACCGTCTCGGTGTCGGGCCGCGGCACCAGCGTCGCAGGCGCGAGCTGCAGCGGCAGTCCCCAGAATTCCTTTTCGCCGACGATGCGCGCGACCGGCTCGCCCGCGAGACGACGGCGTGCGTAGCCGTCGAGGCGCGCGGATTCGCCATGCGTGAGCTGGCGCTGCGCCGCCGTGATCAGGCCGGTCAGGTCGAGGCCGAGCGCGTGCCCTGTCAGCAACCGCGCGTCGAGTTCGGCGGAATCGATTCCAGCGGATCTGAATTGCAGGGCGAGCGCCCGTCGCGCCGTCTCGACGGTTTGCGAAGGCGTCACGCCGCCGCGCCCTGGGCGGCGAGCTGCGCGGCCTGATGCTCGGTGGTCAGCGCGTCGATCAGTTCGCCAAGCGCTTCGCCCGAGATCACCTGCGGCAGCTTGTAGAGCGTCAGATTGATCCGGTGATCGGTGACGCGGCCTTGTGGAAAATTATAGGTGCGGATGCGTTCGGAGCGGTCGCCGGAGCCGACCTTCTCCTTGCGGTCGGCGGAGCGTGCCGCATCGACGCGCTGGCGCTCGGCGTCATAGATGCGCGAGCGCAGGATGTTCATCGCAGAGGCGCGGTTCTTGTGCTGCGAGCGGCTGTCCTGCATCATGACAACGATGCCGGTCGGGATGTGGGTGATGCGGATCGCCGATTCGGTCTTGTTGACGTGCTGGCCGCCGGCGCCCTGCGCCCGCATGGTCTCGATCCGCAGATCCTCGTTCTTGATGTCGACGTCGACATCCTCGACCTCGGGCAGCACGGCGACGGTCGCGGCCGAGGTGTGAATGCGTCCCTGCGTCTCGGTGTCGGGGACGCGCTGCACGCGGTGCACGCCGGATTCGAATTTCAGCTTGGCGAACGCGCCGCGGCCCTGCACCTCGGCGATGATTTCCTTGAAGCCGCCCATGGTGCCTTCCGAGGCGGAGATCACCTCGACCTTCCAGCCCTGCAGGCCGGCGAAGCGTTCGTACATCCGGAACAGGTCGCCGGCGAACAGCGAAGCCTCGTCGCCGCCGGTGCCGGCGCGGATTTCCAGCATCACGTTGCGGTCGTCCATGGCATCCTTGGGCAACAGCGCCACGCGGATCTTCTGCGACAGCTCGTCGACGCGCGCCTGCAGCGTCTCGAGCTCGGCTTCGGCCATGCTGCGCATTTCCGGATCGGTGGCCGGGTCTGCCAGCAGCGATTCGGCATCCGCAATCTCGGTCCGCGCCGCGCGATAGGTCTTCACGGCGTCGATCAGCGGATTGAGTTCGGCGAGCTCGCGCGTGATCTGGACGTATTTCTCGGAATTTAACTGGCCCAGCAGTTCGGCCTCCAGCGAGGCGTGGTGGGCAAGCAGGATGTCGAGTTTGGCTTCGGGTAGCATGGCGTTGTTCTCAGGGATCGGATGCAGAGGGTGAGCGTCGTCGGGCAGAGCCTCGCTACAACGACAGCCCCTCGGCTTCGGCGAATTCCGTCAGCTTCTGCCGGATCGAGACGCTGCCGGCCGGCGCATCGAGCAGCGGCATGATCATGGCTTCGGCCTTCTTTGCGTCGAGATCGAGGATCAGCGCCTTCACCGGCCCATGTGCGGTAGCCGAAAGCGACAGCGAGCGGTAGCCCAGCGCGATCAGCGCCAGCGCGCCAAGCGGCTTGGAGGCCATCTCGCCGCAGAGCGAGGCGGTCTTCTTCGCTGCCTTGGCCTTGCGCACGATATCGCGCAACGCGCGCAGGATCGGCGCCGACATGGTGTCGAAGCGCTCGGAAACCTTGGCGTTGCCGCGATCGACCGCGAACAGAAACTGGAACAGGTCGTTCGACCCCACCGAGACGAAATCGACCTTCTTGAGCAATTCGTCGAGCTGGTAGAGCAGCGCGGGCACTTCCACCATGGTGCCGACATCAATGCGTTCCGGCAGCGGATGGCCGTGCTGGCGCAGGTAGGTCAGTTCGCGCTCGACGATCGCCTTGGCCTGATCGTACTCGGCCACGTCGGAAATCATCGGGAACATGATCTTCAGCGCGCGGCCGCCGCCGGCCCGCAGCAGCGCGCGAATTTGTCCGCGCAGCAATCCCGGCCGGTCGAGGCCGAGGCGGATCGCGCGCCAGCCGAGCGCGGGGTTTTCCTCGATCACGGTTTCCATATAGGGCAGTGCCTTGTCGCCGCCGATATCCAGCGTCCGGAATGTAACCGGTTTGGTGCCGGCGGCATCAAGCACCGTGCGATATAGCGCGAGCTGGTCGGAGGAGCGCGGCAGGCTCTGGCCGACCATGAACTGCAATTCGGTGCGAAACAGGCCGATGCCGGCGCTGCCGGTGTCGTCGATATGCGGCAGGTCGACGACCAGGCCGGCGTTGATCATCAGCTCGACCGGCTGGCCGTCTTTGGTGACGCAGGGCATGTCGCGCAGCGCGGCATACTGGGCCTGCCGCCGGGCGCGGAAGCGCACCCGCTCGGCATAGGCTGATTCGATTTCCGCCGACGGGCGAACGTAGATCGAGCCGGACGTGCCGTCGACGATGATGGCGTCGCCGGGATCGGCGATGCCGGGGGCGTTCGGCACCTCGCCGACGGCGGGAATGCCGAGTGCGCGCGCCACGATCGAGACGTGGGAATTGGCGGTGCCTTCCTCCAGCACCAGTCCGCGCAGGCGCTTGCGGTCGTAGTCGAGCAGCGCCGCCGGTCCCATCGCACGCGCGATCAGGATGGCGTTTTCGGGCAGCTGCTCGCGCGAGGGGGCGTGATCCTGTCCCACCAGTTGCCGCATCAGGCGATGACCGAGATCCTCGAGGTCGTGCAGGCGGTCGCGCAGGTATGGATCGGTCGAACGCAGCATCCGCGCGCGGGTGTCGGACTGCACGCGCTCGACGGCGGCTTCCGCGGTGAGGCCGGTGGCGACGGCCTCATGCAGCTTGTGCGACCAGCCATGGTCGTTGGCGAACATGCGGTAGGCTTCCAGCACCTCGCGATGCTCGCCGCCTTCGGCGACGTCGCCGCGCTCCAGCATGCGATCGAGGTCGGCGCGCAGCTTGCCCAGCGCCGTGTCCAGCCGCTTGAGTTCCTTCGGCAGGTCTTCGGCGATGTAGTTGGTGATGACGACGCGCGGCTCGTGCAGCACGACATGGCCGAGCGCGATGCCGTCGGAGAGGATGGCGCCGGTCTTGTGCAGGGAGTGGCGCGCCGCAGGTTCCGCGCCGGGTTGCGCCAGCGCCGCCAGTTCGCCCGAGGCGATCATTTCCGCCAGCACCATGGCGGTGGTCTGCAGCGCCTCTACCTCTTCCTCGACATAGGTGCGCTTGGCGCGGTTCTGCACCACCAGCACGCCGAGCGTGTTGCCGGCGCGCAGGATCGGTACGCCGAGGAACGAGTGGTAGATCTCTTCGCCGGTTTCCGGGCGGAACGAGAAGGCCGGATGGCTTTGCGCGTCCGACAGGTTGAGCGGGTTCGCCTCGCTGGAGACGAGACCGACGAGGCCCTCATGCGCGTGCAGCACCGTCCGATGCACGGCGTCGCGGTTCAGGCCTTCGGTGGCATAGAGTTCGAGCGTGTTGTCGATGCGCAGCACGTAGCAGGAGCAGACCTCGGCCACCATGTTGGCCGCGATCAAGACCACGATCTTGTCCAGGCGCTCCTGGGCAGAGACCTGCTCCGCCATGGTTTCGCGGAGCCGTCTCAACAAGACGCGGGGACCTCCCGACGCGCTCCGCATGTGCCAAAATCCTCCCCCGCAAAGCCGTCCGGCCGGGTGGCCGGGGGCTGGTGTAAAACGCACGAAAATCAACAATTTTAATCATTCGGCGCCGCCCGCAGGCGCTGGTCCGGCCGAATCGAGGTCACCACAACCGTCGCACAGTTTGTGGCAGCCCACCTCTCAGGCCTATAGCCAATCGAGGCTTGTTTTGCCAAGCAAAAGGCCTGCCAGAAGCAATAACGTGTGGGTCGCTGGCGATGCTGCGCCAGCGAAGCGCTGGATCTGCCGAAAACTGCGCTGGTCTGACGATCAGACCATGGGGCGGCGAGTCTGGAGAAAATCGTTCTAGGTCTGGTCGAGCCCATAGAGCGTGTGCAGCGTACGCACCGCAAGTTCGGTATAGGCGGCGTCGATCAGCACCGAGAACTTGATCTCTGACGTGGTGATGGCGCGAATGTTGATGTTGCGCTCCGACAGCGCCTTGAAGCCCTTGGCGGCGACGCCGGCATGGCTGCGCATGCCGCTGCCGATCACCGAGACCTTGGCCACGTCGGTGGCGCTGTCGAGCCTGGCGTAGCCGATCTTGTCCTTCGACGCGGTGATGGTGTCGCGGGCGCGGGTATAGTCGGACGCCGGAACGGTGAAGGTGAGGTCGGTGGTCTTGCCGTCCTCGGAGACGTTCTGCACGATCATGTCGACGTTGATATTGGCATCCGCCAGCGGTCCGAAGATCGCAGCCGCGACGCCGGGCTTGTCCTCGATCTGGCGCACGGAAATCTGGGCTTCGTCCTTGGAGAAGGCGATGCCGGTGACGACGTGGCTTTCCATGATTTCCTCCTCGCTGCAGATCAGCGTGCCCGGCGGGGTGCCGTGCGGGTCGATATCCTCCGGCTTGTCGAAGCTGGAACGGACGAATACCGGCATGTTGTGCACCATGCCGAGTTCCACCGAGCGTACCTGCAGGACCTTGGCGCCCTGCGAGGCCAGTTCCAGCATGTCCTCGAACGCGATCTTGTCGAGCCGCCGCGCCTTTGGAACCACGCGCGGGTCGGTGGTGTAGACGCCGTCGACGTCGGTGTAGATGTCGCAGCGGTCGGCGTGAATCGCGGCCGCGATCGCTACCGCCGAAGTATCCGAACCGCCGCGGCCGAGCGTGGTGATTCGGTTGGTCTGCGGATTGATGCCCTGGAAGCCGGCGATGACGGCGACTTCCTTGCGGTCCTTGAAGCGGTTGACGATCTCCGCGCCGTCGATTTCGAGAATCCGCGCCGAAGCGTGCGCATCCGAGGTCCGGATCGGTATCTGCCAGCCCTGCCACGAGCGGGCCTGGATGCCCATGCCCTGCAGCACGATCGCGAGCAGTCCCGATGTCACCTGTTCACCCGACGCGACCACGGCGTCATATTCACGTGCGTCGTGCATCGGCGAGGCGTCGCGGCACCATTCCACCAGTTCGTTGGTCTTGCCGGACATGGCCGACACCACGACGGCGACATCGTGTCCGGCATCGACTTCACGTTTGACGTGACGCGCGACGTTGCGGATTCGGTCGATATTGGCGACGGACGTACCGCCGAATTTCATCACGAGGCGGCCCATGACGACGCGTGCATTCCCTGTGAGGATAAGTTACTTGAGCCGCACGGAAACTGGAGCGCGCGGGTCGAAAGCGGCGTATACATAGCGACGCGGCCTTGGGCAAGCGCCCGGGTTCCGTTTCGGCCGAAAAATGGCGCAATTTCTGTGGTGACGGGTTAATTCAGGTAGGCGTATGGGGCGTTACATCGACGATATCCTGCAACCCGGCGAGAAGGTGTTGTACTCGACCAATGCGCACTGGATGTTCTTCCTGCCGTCGATCGCGGCATGGATCGCCGTGATCGTATTTCTGGTGCTCTCGCGCATGGTCGGCACTGACGTCCTGATGCTGATTTGCCTGGCCTTCGCGGCAGTGGCGGCCCTTGTCGCCTTGTACTGGACGGCGACGGCCTGGTTCCACCGCTGGACCACCGAGACCGATGTCACCAATATGCGAGTCGTTCACAAGACTGGTTTCATCAAGCGGCGGACCTTCGAGATGAGCCTCGACAAGGTCGAGAGCGTCGATGTCAACCAGAGCATCCTTGGGCGCTTGATGAACTACGGCGATGTCACGATTCAGGGCGTTGGCGAGGGCACGCAAACCATCGCCACCATTGCGCGGCCGCTCTCGTTTCGCAGCGCCATCACAGCCCGACCGGTCGGTACGTAGCCATGGCGATGCAGCAAAAATCATCCGCCGGTTCTTCCTCCAGCGGCAGCACGGTCGACCCGGCCGAAGTCGCGAAATTTTCCAAATTGTCGGACGAGTGGTGGGATCCCCGGGGCAAGATGGCTCCGCTGCACAAGATCAACCCGCTGCGGCTCGGTTACATCAGGGACGCGGCCTGCCGCAAGTTCGATCGCAACGTCAAAAGCCTGAGTTGCCTGTCGGGCCTGCGCGTCCTCGATATCGGCTGCGGCGCCGGGCTGTTGTGCGAGCCGCTGACGCGGCTGGGCGCGCAGGTGATCGGGATCGATCCGTCCGCGACCAACATCGCCGCCGCCAAGCTGCACGCCGACAAGGGTCACCTGTCAATCGACTACCGCTGCACCACGGTCGAGACGATGGACGTGCGCGAGCGCTTCGACATCGTGCTGGCGATGGAAGTGATCGAGCATGTCACTGACGTCGGCGCGTTCCTGTCGCGCTGCGCGGCGATGGTCAAGCCGGGCGGGATGATGGTGGTCTCGACGCTGAACCGCAACTGGAAGAGCTTTGCGCTGGCGATCGTCGGCGCCGAATACGTGCTGCGCTGGCTGCCGCGCGGCACGCACCAGTGGGACAAGTTCGTTACCCCCGACGAACTCGCGCAGCATCTCGCCCACAGCAGGTTCGCCATCACCGAACAGGCCGGCGTGGTCTATAACCCGCTCGCCGACCGCTGGAGCATCTCGTCCGACATGGACGTGAACTACATGGTGGTGGCAGAGGGGAGCTAAGAAACGTAGGTTTTCGTCGTCCCTGCGTTCGCAGGGACGACGATAGATTTGGTACTTGATCGCAATCCTGTCATGACGCGGCTTCGGTTGACCGCACCCGTGCCGCCCGGCACGGTGCGGCGATCTCTCGCCGGTATTTCCCATGTTCACCGTCGCCTCGCTCTGGATTCCCTTCACCATCGTCGCTGCGCTTGGCCAGGTCGCGCGCAACGCGATGCAGCGGTCGTTGACGGGGCCGCTCGGGACCTGGGGTGCGACCAATATCCGCTTCCTGTTCGGCTTCCCGTTCTCGATCGTGTTCTTCGCGGTCGTGGTGGCCTTCACCGGCGACGCCGTGCCGTGGCCGACGGCGATGTTCTGGCCGTGGCTTTTGCTGGGTGCGCTGAGCCAGATCGTCGCGACCGGCCTGATGCTGCTGGCGATGAACGACCGCTCGTTCGTGGTGACGACGGCATATCTGAAGACCGAGGCGATCCAGACCGCAATCTTCGGCTTTGTCTTCCTCGGCGATCATCTGACGGTGCTGAAAGTGGTCGCGATCCTGATCGCAACCGTCGGCGTGGTGATCACGGCGCTGCGGCCGGGCGGCGAAAAGGGTTTTGCCGAGCTGAAGCCGACCATCATCGGGCTGGTTGCCGCCGGCTGTTTTGCGCTGTCGGCGATCGGCTTTCGCGGCGCCATCATCACGGTGCCCGGCGTCTCCTTCGTGACGGCGGCGTCGTACACGCTGGTGTTCGGCCTGTTCGTGCAGACGCTGGTGCTGACGGTCTATCTGCTCGCCCGCGCGCCCGACGTGCTGGTGAAGATTTTCGGCCTGTGGCGGCCCTCGATGCTCGCCGGCTTCATGGGCGCATTCGCCTCGCAATTCTGGTTCCTGGCGTTCGCGCTGACGGCAGCGGCAAACGTCCGCACGCTGGCGCTGGTCGAGGTGCTGTTCGCACAGGCGGTTGCGTACTATTCGTTCAAGCAGGCGCTATCGGCGCGCGAACTCTCGGGGATCGTGCTGATCGTAATCGGCGTGGCGCTGCTGGTGGCGGTGTGAAATCTCTCACCAGTCATTCCGGGGCGATGCGCAAGCATCGAACCCGGAATCTCGAGATTCCGGGTCTGGTCCTTCGGACCATCCCGGAATGACGTTGCACATCAATTCCTGTCGTCCGGCAGCACCGGCAACGGCGAGACCTCGACGCCCTCGTCGATCAGGGAACGCGCTTCCTCGGGCGAGGCTTCGCCGTAGATCGGGCGATGCTCGATGTCGCCATAGTGCATCTTGCGCGCTTCGTTGGGGAAGCGCTCGCCGACATTGTCGGCGTTCTTCACGATGTGATCGCGCAACTCCTTGAGCTTGGTGCGCAGCTCGAGCTCCTGTGCCATCAGAAGCGGCGTCGATTCCGAAGCAGCCACCTCCGCAGGTGCTGCAGGTGTCGGCGCAGGAGCCTCGCGGCCCTTTCTGGTCACGATCTGCGGGGCCATGATGGCGCGCTCGACCTTGACCGAGCCGCAGACCGGGCAGCTCACCAGCTTGCGCTTCTCCTGGCTTTCATACGCCGCGGAACTCTGAAACCAGCTTTCGAATGCGTGGCCCTTCTCGCAGCGAAGGTTGTAGTGGATCATACCGAGCCCCGGACGAGATGCAGGTGCTCCGGGCCGGCCTTGGGATCGGCGATGCCGAAGCGCCGGCCATGCTGCAACGATGGCACGCTCTTGCGGGCGGCCTCCACCTTTGTTGTGTCGATTTCGGCGAGGAACACGCCGGGCTCGACGCCGCCCTCGGCGAGGATCTCGCCCCAGGGCGCGATGATCAGCGAATGCCCGTAGGTCTCGCGCTTGTTCTCGTGCATGCCGGCCTGCGCGGCTGCGAACACGAAACAGCCGTTCTCGATGGCGCGGGCGCGCAGCAGCGTATGCCAGTGCGCTTCGCCGGTCTTGCGCGTGAACGCCGACGGCACGGTGAGGAACAATGCGCCGGCTTCGGCCAGCGCGCGATAGAGCGCCGGAAAACGCACGTCGTAGCAGATCGTCAGCCCGATGCGGCCCCACGGCAGGTCGGAGATGACGGCCGTTTCGCCCGGCTGGTAGTTCGCGGACTCGCGGTAGCTCTCGCCGCCGGGCAGGTCGATGTCGAACATGTGGATCTTGTCGTAGCTGGCGAGCACGTTGCCGTCAGGCGCGATCAGGAACGAGCGGTTGACGGCGCGCTCCGGCGAGAAGCGCAACGCCAGCGAGCCGACATGGAGATGGATCTTCAGTTCCGCCGCGAGCTCACGATAGGCTTTCAGCGAGCGGTCGTCCTCCTCGGCAGCGAGATGCTCGAACAGCGCCTTGCGGTTCAGCTGCATCATGTTGCTCACCTCGGGGGTGAGCACGTAGTCCGCGCCTTGCGCGGCCGCCTCGCGGATCAGTTTCATGCCCTGCTCGAGGCTCGGCTCGGGCAACAGTCCGGTGCGCATCTGCACCATGGCGGCCGTGAAGGTGGAGCCAGCGCTCATGATCAGGCCTTTTCTCCGGCGAGCAGGGCGTCGAGCTTGCCCGCGCGGTCCAGCGCGTAGAGCTCGTCGCAGCCGCCGACATGGGTTGCACCGATGAAGATTTGCGGAAAAGTCGAGCCATGTCCGGCGCGGTCGTACATCTGATCGCGCAGGGCCGGGTCGCTGGCCACGTTCAATTCGGTGAACGCGGCATTCTTGCGCGTCAGCAGCGATTTGGCGGCGGTGCAATAGCCGCAGCCCGGACGGGTATAGATTTCAATGGCGGTCATGGCGCGCTCTGGTTCGGAACTGTCTGGACTATATGGGAGCCCGATGGGTGTCCACAACCCGCGCGAACACCAGCACGTCGACCTGCGCGGCTTTGGCGCGCAGCAAGGCGCGGGCGCAGGCATCAGCCGTGGCGCCCGACGTCAGGACATCGTCGATCAGAATCACACGACGCCCCGCGATATCGGCGCTGCGTTCGGGGGCAACCTTGAACGCGCCCTGCACATTGCTGGCACGCTGCGGCCGCGACAGCCCGATCTGCTGCTCGGTCGCGCGAATTCGCCGCAGCGCCTCGGAGGCCAGTTTGACGCCGCTTTGCCGCGAAATCACCCGCGCCAGCGCACCGGACTGGTTGTAGCGGCGGCTCCAGCCACGTCGCCAGTGCAGCGGAACCGGCACCAGAACGTCGGCCCCGGCAAGCAATTCCTGGCCCGCGCGCACCATCCAGCGGCCCATGGTGGGCGCAAGGTCCGTGCGGTCCTGGTATTTCAGCGAATGAACCAGCGTGCGCGCGACGTCGTCATAGCGCACCGCGGCGCGGGCGCGCTGGTACGCCGGTGGGCTGGCGATCGCCTCCATCGACAGCAGTTCCGGTCCCGGATCGTAGACAAAGGGAATGCCGAGCCGCGGGCAATAAGGCGGCTCGATGAACGACAGTTTCGCCCAGCATGCCGCGCAGACGCCCTCGCCATCGACCGGCTCGCGGCAGGAAACGCACAGCGTCGGCAGCGCGATGTCGAGCGCCAGCCGCGGAAGATGCGCGAGCACGTCGCGGCAGGCGCCGAGCGCGCTACGCAGTTGGTCGGCAATGGAACGTGATGATGCCTCGGCGTCCATGGCGTGAGGCTAGCGTTGTGTGTAGCGCGGCTCAAGCACAGGATTGCCAGAGATGGGGCAGGCGGCTACCAACCGGCATGGCCTCGAACACGACCGCTGCGCCCACGCTATTCGACCGCGCCATGCTGTGCGCGCGGCTCGATCGCGCGCGGCGCGGAGAGCCGGTCACGTTCCTGCTCGATCGCGTCAGGGAGGATATGGAAGACCGGTTGCAAGCGGTGACGCGCAGCTTTTCCGATGTGGCAGATATCTGGACGCCGGGCGAGTTGCTGCGAAAGCCGCTGGCCGATCGGTTTCGATCGATCGTCCACGTCGATCCCGATCAAAGTGAAGCGCTGCCCCTGCAACCGGAGTCCCTCGATCTCGTCGTCTCGGCGCTGGCGTTCCAGTTTGTCAACGACCTGCCGGGCGTACTGGCGCAGATCCGCCGCGCGCTGAAGCCCGACGGCCTGTTGCTGGCGGCGATGATCGGAGGCGATACGCTGACTGAACTTCGGCAGTCCTTTGCGGCGGCGGAGGCTGAATGCGAAGGCGGGGTGTCGCCACGTGTCGTGCCGTTTGCCGATCTGCGCGACATCGGCAGCCTGCTGCAGCGGGCCGGGCTTGCATTGCCGGTCACCGACGTCGATCGTGTCGTGGTGCGCTACGACAGCGCGTTCGCGCTGATGGCCGATCTCCGGCGGATGGGCGCGAGCAACATCCTGATCGAGCGGCGGCGGACGCCGACCCGCCGCGCCACCATGCTGCGGATGGCGCAGATATACGCGGATCGTTTTGCCGATCCCGACGGCCGCATCCGCGCGACCTTCGACGTGATCTGGCTGTCCGGCTGGGCGCCGCATGAAAGCCAGCAGAAGCCGTTGAAGCCGGGCTCGGCGAAGGCAAGTCTCGAGGCGGCGGTGAAGGGGAAGAACACTTAATGCCTGACCTCATGGTGAGGAGCGCCGCAGGCGCGTCTCCGGACGATGCAGGCATCGCCGGGCGAACCATGAAGCCCCGATGTGGCCATCCTTCGAGACGGCGCTGTCGCGCCTCCTCAGGATGAGGTTGGACCGGCAGAACGCCTGCAGGCGCGGCGGCGCTCTACTTTGCATGGGGTTGTTTTCGATATTTTGTGCCGGACCTGCGTGTACGAGGCGTCGGCCAGTCACTTCACAGCAACAAATCAATCAGATGCGGGATCAGCGGGATGTCCGCCGGCGGCATCGGGTAGTCGCGCAGCTTGTTGGCGCGGACCCAGGCCAGTTGCTGGCCTTCGCGTGCGGTCACCGTGCCTTCCCAGCGCCGGCAGATGTAGAGCGGCATCAGCAAATGAAAGCTGTCATAGGCGTAGCTGGCAAAGGTCAGCGGCGCCAGGCACGGCTCGCTGACGTCGATGCCGATCTCCTCGTGCAGTTCGCGGATCAGCGTCTGCTCCGGCCGCTCGCCGGGCTCGACCTTGCCGCCGGGAAACTCCCAGAGGCCTGCGAGCGCCTTGCCCTCCGGGCGCTGCGCCAGCAGAATCCGCTTGTCGACGTCGACCAGCGCGCAGGCAACCACCAGGGTGAGCTTGATGTCAGCCATGCGTCGCTGCCAGTTGGCTGTCATTCCGTGGCGCGCGAAGCGCGACCCCGGAATCTCGAGATACCGGGTTCAATGCTGGCGCATTGCCCCGGAATGACAGCGAAGCGGCGATCATGATCGATAGTCGCCATTGATGGCGACGTATTCCTTGGTGAGGTCGCAGGTCAGCACGCGGTCGCGGCCCTTGCCGAGCCCGAGGCCGACCTTGATCTGGATCTTCGGGTTCTTCATCACCTCCGACACTTCAGACTCGTTGTAGGACGGATCGCGCGCGCCGCTCTTGGCCACACGGATGCCGTTGAACGCGATCGACAGCTTGTCGCGGTTGGCGGGCTCGCCGGCCTTGCCGACGGCCATCACCACGCGGCCCCAATTGGCGTCCTCGCCGGCGATCGCCGTCTTGACCAGCGGCGAGTTCGCGATCGACATCGCAATCCTGCGCGCCGAGGTCTTCGTGGTCGCGCCCTCGACAATCACTTCGACCAGCTTGCGCGCGCCTTCGCCGTCGCGGGCGACCTGTTCGGCGAGGTCGGCGAGCACGGCGTGGAACGCCTTGGCGAAGGCCTTCAGCCTGGGATCGCTGGCGCGGCTGATTTTTGGCGCGCCATGCTCCGCGGCCGCGCCGGTGGCAAACGCGAGCAGGGTGTCCGACGTCGAGGTGTCGCTGTCGATGGTGATGGCGTTAAAGGTGTCCTCGACGCCGGTCTTGAGCAGCGACTGCAGCACGGCCGACGACAGCGGCGCGTCGGTGAACACAAAGGACAGCATCGTCGCCATGTCGGGCGCGATCATGCCGGCGCCCTTGGCCATGCCGTTGATGGTGACCCTGGCCTTGCCGAGCTTGACGGTCGCGGTCGCCACCTTCGGGAAGGTGTCGGTGGTCATGATCGCCTTCGCCGCGTCCATCCAGTGATCCGGCGTGGCGGCCTCAGCCAGCGTCGCCAGCACGCCGTCGAACTTGGTGGCATCCAGCGGTTCGCCGATTACGCCGGTCGAGGCGAGGAACACGTCGCCGGTGGCGCAGCCGACCGCCTTCGACGCGATCTGCGCGGTCAGCGCCGTCGATTGCTTGCCGGTCTTGCCGGTGAAGGCGTTGGCGTTGCCGGAATTGACCACGAGCGCGCGCGCCTTGCCGCCCTTCAGCCTGGCGCGGCACCATTCGACGGGCGCGGACGGGCACTTCGACTTGGTGAACACGCCGGCGGCCGTGGTGCCCTTGTCCATCACCGCGAGCAGCACGTCGGTGCGCCCCTTGTAGCGGATGCCGGCGGCGGCGGTCGCAAGCCTCACGCCCGCAATGGCGGGCATATCAGGGACATCGGTCGGGGCGAGGGGGGAAACGGTAGCGGACATGCGAGCACCTTGTTCGACCAGGTCAACCTCAACCGGGGCTGCCAACCCGGCCCCAGACATGGAACGGCCGGGCGCTACGGCCCGGCCATGACGATGGTAGATACTATTGGTCTCGAAGAAGTGACAGCGATTTCTTACTTCTTCGCCGGCGGCGCCATCTTGGAATCCGATGGCTTCGGCGCCTCGGTCTTGGCGGCTTCCGCCGGCTTGTCCATGCGCTCGACCTTGGCGGCCTCGCGCAGCTTGGCGACGTATTCCGCCTGCGCCTTGCGCGTGACATAGGTTTCGATCTGGGCCTTGACCTGCTCGAAGTCGGGGGCCTTGCGGGCGCGCTTTTCCTCGACCTTGATGACGTGCCAGCCGAACTGCGACTTGACCGGGTCGGAGATCTTGCCGGGTTCGAGCGCGAAGGCGACGGTGGAGAATTCCGGCACCATCTGTTCCTTGGTGAAGAAGCCGAGATCGCCGCCGTCGGAGGCGCCCGGGTCCTTGGACTTCTTCTTCGCCAGTTCGGCGAAATCGGCACCCTTCTTCAGCTCTTCGGCGACCGCCTTGGCCTCATCCTCGGTCTCGACCAGGATGTGGCGGGCGCGGACTTCCATTTCGCCGGTGATCTGCTTGGAGGCCTCCTCATAGACCTTCTTCATCGCCTCTTCGGTCGTCGCTGCCTTGCCTTCGGTGGCCAGCAGGCTGTCCATCAGGAGGCGGCTGCGGGTGAACGCCAGGCGCTTCTTGAAGTCCTCGGAATTCTCGACCTTCTTGTCCTCGGCGGCCTTGGCGACGATCTTCAGGTCGATCAGGAAGGCCAGCACGTTGTCCTTCTTGGTCGCCGGGTCCATCTGGGCGAGGCTCGGGCCGAGTTCCTCTTCGGCAAGCGCGACGTCGCTCTGCCGGATCTCCACGCCGTTGACCTTGGCGAGCACGGGATTGTCCTGGGCCCGAACCGGCAGGCCGGCGGCCAGTACCGCGGCCAGGCAGCCCGTCGCGGCCAATGCGGCCAAGCCGAAGCGCAGGCCGGTTTTCGTTTCCGGGAACGAGGTGGTCATGCAAAATCCTTGTCTTGAACAGGGGAAGGCCAAAGGCGGCGGGGACACTCGCCCAATCATGGGGTCTTGGCAACGCGAAAAGTCTGTCGAAATCATGAATTCCTTGACATATCTCGATACGTTGACAAGCCCCGGGGGCAGCCATATCTCTGCCGGAACCTATCGACGGTATTGAGCTTATTTCGCTGCGGTTTTTGCCGTTGAACCCAGGATTGCCCGATTCCCACTCATTTGGCGGAAGACCCCCGGTTCGGGGCGTTTGCCGCGATGTGTCACGGTGAGTTGATGGGCAACCTGGTCTAACACGTCACGGCTGCAACGCAGTAACGGCAAAGGCAGGATTTGGCATGATCGGCGCGTTCGCCCGCAAGTTTTTCGGCTCCGCCAACGACCGGCGGGTGAAGGGATACCAGTCCCGCGTCAACGCCATCAACGCGCTCGAGCCCGAGCTCGCAAAACTGTCGGATGAGGCGCTGAAAGCGCGCACCGCCGAATTCCGCCAGCAGCTCGCCGACGGCAAGTCGCTCGACGACATCCTGGTACCGGCCTTCGCCACCGTGCGCGAGGCCGCCAAGCGCACGCTCGGGCAGCGCCACTTCGACGTCCAGCTGATCGGCGGCATGGTGCTGCACGAGGGCGACATCGCCGAGATGAAGACCGGCGAAGGCAAGACGCTGGTCGCGACGCTTGCGGTCTACCTCAATGCGCTGGCCAGCAAGGGCGTTCATGTCGTCACCGTCAACGACTACCTAGCCCGCCGCGACTCCGAATGGATGGGCCAGATCTATAATTTCCTCGGGCTCACCGTCGGCGTGATCGTCCACGGCCTCGACGATGCCGAGCGCAAGGAAGCCTATTCGCGCGACATCACCTACGGCACCAACAACGAATACGGTTTCGACTATCTGCGCGACAACATGAAGTACCGGCTCGAGGATATGGTCCAGCGCCCGCACTTCTACGCCATCGTCGACGAAGTCGACTCGATCCTGATCGACGAGGCGCGCACGCCGCTGATCATCTCCGGCCCGCTCGACGACCGCTCGGATTTCTACAACACCATCGACACCTTCTTCCCGAAGCTCGACAAGGCGGATTACGAGGTCGACGAGAAGCAGCGCACCGTGACGCTGACCGAAGGCGGCATGGAGAAGCTGGAAACCCTGCTTCGCGACGCCGGCCAGCTCAAGGGCGATTCGCTCTACGACGTCGAGAACGTCTCCGTGGTCCACCACGTCAACCAGGCGCTGCGCGCCCACACCCTGTTCACCCGCGACAAGGACTACATCGTCCGCGACGGCGAGGTCGTCATCATCGACGAGTTCACCGGCCGCATGATGCCGGGCCGCCGCTATTCGGAAGGTCTGCACCAGGCGCTGGAAGCCAAGGAGCATGTCGCGGTCCAGCCGGAAAACCAGACGCTGGCCTCGATCACCTTCCAGAACTATTTCCGCATGTACGAAAAGCTCGCGGGCATGACCGGCACGGCGCTGACCGAGGCCGATGAACTGTTCGACATCTACAAGCTCGAGGTCGTCGAAATCCCGACCAACGTTCAGGTTGCGCGTCTCGACGAGGACGACGAAGTCTATCGTACCCAGAACGAGAAATACGCCGCGATACTGGCGGAGATCGAACGCGCCAACAAGCGGATGCAGCCGGTGCTGGTCGGCACCGCCTCGATCGAAAAGTCGGAGGTGCTGGCCGACTACCTCAAGAAGCACGGCTACAAGCAGATCGATTTCGGCTCGGAGTCCGGGATGGAGAAGCTCTACGCGGCGGCGCGTGCCGGCAAGCCGGCAAAGCTGTTCGCGGTGCTGAACGCGCGCTTCCACGAGCAGGAAGCCTATATCGTCGCCGAAGCCGGCGTCCCCGGCGCGATCACGATCGCGACCAACATGGCCGGCCGCGGTACCGACATCAAACTCGGTGGCTCGCTGGAAATGCGCATCCAGCAGGAGACCGCCAACATCACGGACGAAGCCGAGAAGGCCAGGAAGATCGAGCAGATCAAGGCGGACATCGAGCGCTTCCGCGAGATGGTGCTGAAGGCCGAGGACGTGGTCGAGGTCGAGCCCGCCAAGGGCTCAAAGGCGGCGAAGACCATTACCAAGCCCGGCGGGCTCTACATCATGGGCTCGGAGCGGCACGAATCCCGCCGCATCGACAACCAGCTCCGCGGCCGTTCGGGCC
Source organism: Pseudomonadota bacterium (assembly GCA_023387735.1). Taxonomy (GTDB): domain Bacteria; phylum Pseudomonadota; class Alphaproteobacteria; order Rhizobiales; family Xanthobacteraceae; genus Bradyrhizobium. The sequence continues at coordinate 202,919 of JAEWHP010000002.1, forward strand.
GCCAGGGCGACCCCGGCCGCTCGAAGTTCTTCCTGTCGCTGGAAGACGACCTGATGCGGATCTTCGGATCCGACCGGCTCGACAGCATGCTGCAGCGGCTGGGCCTGCAAGAGGGCGAGGCCATCATCCATCCCTGGATCAACAAGGCGCTGGAGAAGGCGCAGCAGAAGGTCGAAGCCCGCAACTTCGACATCCGCAAGAACCTGCTCAAGTTCGACAACGTCCAGAACGACCAGCGCAAGGTGATCTTCGACCAGCGCGTCGACCTGATGAAGGACGAGAGCGTCGCCGAGACGGTCACCGACATGCGGCACGCGTTCATCGATGACGTCGTGGCAAAGCACGTGCCCGAGCATGCCTATGCCGAGCAATGGGACGTCGCGGGCCTGAAGGAAGAGTTGAAGCGCGTGCTCGACGTCGACCTGCCGGTCGATGAATGGGCCAAGGAAGAAGGCATCGCCGACGAGGAATTGCTGGCGCGCATCGAAAAGCATGTCGACGAGCACATGGCCGCGAAGGTCGCGCAATGGGGTCCCGACGTGATGCGCTACGTCGAGAAGACCATCCTGCTGCAGACGCTGGACCATCTCTGGCGCGAGCATCTGATCATGCTCGATCATCTGCGCCAGGTGATCGGCCTGCGCGGCTACGGCCAGCGCGATCCGTTGCAGGAATACAAGTCGGAGGCGTTCAGCCTGTTCGAGGCGATGATCGCGCATCTGCGCGAGGCGGTGACGGCGCAGCTGATGCGCGTCGAGATCGTGCCGCCGGAAGAGCAGCAGCCGGTGCTGCCGGCGATGGAAGCGCACAAGCTCGATCCCAACACCGGCGAAGACGAGATGGCGTTCGCCAACGCCTCGCTGGTACCGCAGGCCGGCGCGGTCGATCGCGATCCCAAGAACCCTGCAAGCTGGGGCAAGGTCGGCCGCAACGAGGATTGTCCCTGCGGCAGCGGCAAGAAGTACAAGCATTGCCACGGCCGGTACGCCTGAGCGTGCGCTGACGGCAAAGCGCCGCAACAGTTTGACCCTCATGGTGAGGAGGCGCGTAGCGCCGTCTCCGGACGATGCTTCGCATTCGCCGGGAGAACCATGAGGCCGGGCGGGTGCCATCCATCCTTCGAGACGTCGCTACGCGGCTCCTCAGTATGATGGTCTGACCGTTTGCGGGAAGCTTGAACAACGCCGACCAACGGCGCTTTCAAGAGATCCAACGGAAAATTCTTACCGCACCGCTCCGAAGCGGCTGTCGAACGAGTTCGGCGGCACGATCGGCGCGGAACCGGCGACCTGGCTGTCCTTCGCGGCCGGGGCCGGGGCATCCGGTACGGACGGTCTCAGCGGCGGACGGCTGGCGGCCTGCTTGGTGTCATGCTTGGGCGCGGTGGTCTTCGGCGCGGACGCTTCAGGACGCGGCGGCTCGGGCCGCTTGGCGGCCTCCTTCGGTTTCGAAGGCGGCGTGCTGGCGGTGGCATCGGCTGCGCTGCCGAAGCCGACTTTACGTTTCAGGTTGGAGAACCACCCGTCATTCTCGGCCGCCGGGGCGGCATTGGCGACCCGCGTCGTTGCGGGGGCGGCCTGAGCAGGGGCGGGCGCCGGCGCTGCGGCGAGCTTCGGCGGTTCCGGCGTACCCATCAGCAGGCTCTCGGAGGGCGCCTTGGGCGGATTGACGTGCGAGGGAACGGTGCCGGGCGCACGCGCCAGCAGCGACATGGAGCCGTCGCCTGCTTCGGAAAGGCCGGTGGTGGCTTCGGGTACGCGTGCGGCGAACACGCGATGCATTCCGCCATCGATGCCGGGGTTGAGTCGCGCCACCGGCGTTCCCTTGGCAATCAGCCTGGCGGTCTCGGCGATGTCGGTCGCCTGCTTTTCGCGCACGGCCTCGACGATCTCTTCGGAAACCGCATAGTCCGGGCATTTTGCGGACGCGTCGAACACGAGATCACGCGTGGCGCCCGGCTTCTTGACTGCGTCGAAGACGTATTTCTTCTCGCAGAAATCGACCTTCGGCTCCTGCCGCGTCACCTCGAAATGATCGTTGCCGTCCTTGATCATCTTCCAGAACGGCATGTTCGGGTTGTTGCGATGCTTGGCCAGGTTGACCGGCGTCATCTTAAATGGATAGGCCTGCAACTGGAACTGCTTCTGGCCGCCGAAGAAGGATTCGCGGCCGAGCGAATAGATCTCCGCGATCTGCTCGTCGGTCATCGCGTAGCAGCCGCGCGACGAACAGTCGCCGTGCACCATGAGCTGCGAGCCGGTGCGGCCAAGCGCCTTGTCGAACGCGTTCGGGTAGCCGGTATTGAAGGAGAGGTAATAGGCCGACTGCGGATTCATCTGCGCCGGCGAAATCGAATAGAAGCCTTCCGGCGCCTGGCGGTCGCCTTCGCGGACCTTGGGGCCGAGATCGCCTGACCAGCGGCAGATCGGATAGGTCTTGAGCAGGGCAAAACGGCCGGAGCGGTCCTGTTTCCAGATCTCCAGTTCCGCTTCCTGCTTGAACAGGCGAACCAGGATCGGCGACTGCAGATCCATGTTCTTCGCCGACATGTCGGCGACCAGTTTTGGCGGGACAGGCTGGTTGGCCTTGGCGTTGTTGGCCAGCGAGAGATCGTCGCCCTTGCAGCCGGCCAGCACCACACCGGCTGCAAGGGCAGCCGAAGTTGCGAGCGCGCGAACCAGCGAGCGATTGTCCAAAGGCTTAAGCTCCACACCCTCCGGGCAATTCCGCACCCCAAATCACAGCGGTACGCCCTGAAGCCATTATCTAAAATCTTACCCTTTGCCCCAGCGCGCCGCAACCCGAACGGGACAAGGCCGTCGGTCCTACGGCAGGCATGGTCAACCAAAGTTTAAAAACCGTGGTCGGGGCCTAATTGGGGCCAAATCCAGCGATTCAGGAAAAAAGGGAGGCACGCTTGGGAATACCGCCCCGCGACCTCAAAAGGAGGAGATGGCTTGCGCCGAGTCAGCCCCAAGTCAGCCCTAAGTCAGCCCCAAGTCAGCACGAGGTCAGCCGAGCTTGCGGCCGATATCGAGGAATTTTTGCCGTCGCTGCCGGCGGATGCCGTCCGCGTCGAGGTTGCGGAGGTCGTTGAAGGCCTCGGCAATGGCGTCGCCGGTCGCCGCTATCATCGCGGCCGGATCGCGGTGGGCGCCCCCCGGGGGCTCCCGGAGAATCTGGTCGATCACCCCGAACCGCAGCATGTCCTGCGCGGTGATCTTCATGCTGGTCGCGGCTTCCTGGGCCTTGGTGCCGTCGCGCCAGAGGATCGAGGAGGCGGCCTCCGGCGAAATCACGCTGTAGATCGCGTGTTCGAACATCAGCACGCGATTGGCGGTGGTGATCGCGATGGCGCCGCCCGACATGCCTTCGCCGGTTATGATCGCGACGTTGGGCACGCCCAGCGACAGGCAGGCATCGGTGGAGCGCGCGATCGCCTCCGCCTGCCCGCGTTCCTCGGCGCCGATGCCGGGATAGGCGCCGGCCGAATCGACGATCGACAGGACGGGAATGCCGAACCGGTCGGCCATCTCCATCAGCCGGACCGCCTTGCGGTAGCCTTCGGGGCGGGCCATGCCGAAATTATGCTTGATGCGGCCTTCGGTGGTGGCGCCCTTTTCCTGCCCGACCACGCAGATGCTCTCGCCGCGGAAGCGGCCGAAGCCGCCCACCAGCGCCTCGTCCTCGCCGAACTTGCGGTCGCCCGCCATCGGCGTGAATTCAGTGACCAGGGTGTTGATGAAATCGGTGAAGTGCGGTCGCTGCGGATGGCGCGCCACCAGCGTCTTCTGCCACGGCGTCAGGCTGGTGTAGAGGTCGGCCAGCGCCTGCGACGCCTTGTCCTCTATTCGCGCGATCTCATCGCCGATGTCGCTGCCCGACGCTGCGAGCGCGCGCAGTTCATCGACCTTGGCCTCGAGTTCGGCGACGGGTTTTTCGAAGTCGAGATAGCTGCGCATCTGATCCGGCATCAAAACAATATAGGTAACAACCTGCGTGGAGGCGAAGCGTTTCGATTCGCTGCGGGAAAGCACGCATCTTCAATGATTTAGCGCGTACCTCGGTCCGGTATTCCCGGTGCGCCGAAGCCGCGCCGATCAAGGCCGCGGGCGGGAGATCGCTCTTTCGGGTGAGAAGCCGCGGAAGTCAAGGCGGGAGTGAATTTGATCCCCGAACGCTCTCCCGTAGCCCGGATGGAGCGTAGCGCAATCCGGGATGACTGCTCACGGCAAGAACCCGGATTTCGCTGCGCTCCATCCGGGCTACGCTTTCGTCACTTCTCCGCCAGCGGATGCAGGTCGCGGACAAGGCTCTTCAGCCGCTCTTCGACGACGTGGGTGTAGATCTGCGTGGTCGAGATGTCGGTATGGCCGAGCAGCGTCTGCACGATGCGGAGGTCAGCGCCGTTGTGCAGCAGGTGGCTGGCAAAGGCGTGGCGCAGCACGTGCGGCGAGACCAGCCGCGGCGCCAGCCCCGAGGCTGCTGCCAGTTCCTTCAGGTCGCGGGCAAAATGCTGCCGCGTCAGATGGCCGCTTTCGCCGAACGATGGAAACAGCCATTTCGAGCTCGCGGCGTTCTTCTGTTTATCGGTCTTGAGCGCCTGCATCGCTGCGAGGTAGTCGGCCATCGCGCGCCGCGAGGCCTCGTTCAGCGGCACCAGCCGCTCCTTGTTGCCCTTGCCGCGCACCACGATCATGCGGGCGTCGCTGCGCGCGGCCGACAGCGGCAACGCCACCAGTTCGGACACGCGCAAGCCCGTGGCGTAGAGCACTTCGAGCAGGCAGTGCAGCCGCATCGCGCGCAGCCGGTGCTGGGGGGAAACGTCCGCCTGCGTCAATTCCTTGGCCCGCGTCAGCATGCGGTCGACGTCAGATATCGACAGTACCTTCGGCAGGCCGCGGCCACGCTTCGGGCCGGACAATATCGCGGCGGGATCGTCGCTCCGAATCCGCTCGTTGAGCAGGAAGCGGAACAGATGCCGCATCGCCGACAGCCGGCGCGCCACGCTGGAGGATTTGAAGCCGCGGGTGTCGAGATCGGCGAGGTAATCCCGCAGCACGTCGGTTCCGGCGCGGGTGAAATTCTGGCCGGCGCGGTCTAGGAATTCGGAGAAATCCTCGAGGTCGCGGCGATAGGCGTCGAGCGTGTTGTCACCCGCCCCCTGTTCCGCGGCGAGCATGTCGAGGAACAGGTGGATCAGCCGTGTATCTGTATGTGCCTTGCTGGAACGCATGACCCGACACCTCCGTGGGCGGAGTGTCTTCTCCCCGAGTTAGCGATTTACCCACAGATCAGACGATAGCGGCTATTTCTTGAGAAACCTGTCGGCCGGGATCGTGACCGTCATTTCCCGGGGTTTTGGGCTGACGAAATTCGCCAGCGCGAAAAGCACGCCATAGATCAGCCCGGCGATGATGCCGACGACCGTCAGAAAGCGGAACAAACTGGGCATAGGGGGCTCAGGGCGGCGAAATTAACCAATGGAATCATCCATCATGTTCCCATCCCCGTGGCAAGAGTCTCTGGCAACGGCGTCGCTGGGGGTAGTATAGGTGGCGCGGAGCGGCGCAACGCCGCAGGGAGACAGAGTTTTTAATGTCCGAGACGGCGGCACCGGCACACGCAGGCACCTCCCAGGAGGCCGACATTACGGCGGCCCTCGGGAGGCGGTCGATCGTGCTCGTCGGCATGATGGGCGCCGGCAAGTCGACCATCGGCCGCCGGCTGGGGGCCCGGCTGCGGCTGCCGTTTCTCGACGCCGACATCGAGATCGAGGCGGCCCACGCCGGCATGACCATCCCGGAGATCTTTGCGACCCATGGCGAGCCTTATTTCCGTGACGGCGAGGCGCGGGTGATCGCGCGGCTGCTCGACGGCGGGCCGGCGGTAATCGCCACCGGCGGCGGCGCCTTCATGCGCGAGGAAACCCGCAACCGTATCCGCGACAAGGCGGTCTCGCTGTGGCTCAAGGCCGACATCGACGTCATCATGAAGCGGGTCAAGCGCCGCGCCGACCGGCCGCTGTTGCAGACCGCTGATCCGGAGGCGACAGTCAGCCGCCTGCTCGAAGCGCGCGAGCCGGTCTACCGGAGCGCCGACCTCACGATCGCCTCGCGCGACGTGCCGCACGACCGCATCGTCGACGAATGCATCGATGCCCTTCGCGCGCGGCTGTGTGCCGGCACCCCGGCAAACCCGACCAACAACGAATAGACGAGCGCCACGCGATGACCGCGCCCCTGAAACCTTCCGCCGACATCACCGTCGACGTCGCGCTGGGCGACCGCGCCTACGACATCGTCATCGGCCGCGGCGTGCTCCTGTCGCTGGGCGCGCGCGTCGCCGCGTTGCGGCCGGGGGTGCGGACGGCGATCGTCACCGATCACACCGTGGCCCGGCACTGGCTGGCGCAAACCGAGAGCTCACTGGCGGAAGCCGGCATTCCGTCGTCGCGAATAATCGTCGCGGAGGGCGAGGGGTCGAAGACCTATGCCGGTCTGGAAAAGGTCAGCGAGGCGCTGATCGCGGCCAGGATCGAACGCAACGATCTCGTCATTGCGCTCGGCGGCGGCGTGGTCGGCGATCTCGCCGGCTTTGCCGCGGCGATCCTGCGCCGCGGGGTCGATTTCGTGCAGGTGCCGACCTCGCTGCTGGCGCAGGTGGATTCCTCGGTCGGCGGCAAGACTGGCATCAACTCGCCGCAGGGCAAAAACCTGCTCGGCGCGTTTCATCAGCCGGTGCTGGTCATCGCCGATACCTCCGTGCTCGACACGCTGTCGCCGCGCCAGTTCCGGGCCGGTTATGCCGAAGTCGCCAAATATGGCGTGCTGGGCGATGAAGCCTTCTTCACCTGGCTCGAGGCCAACCATGCCGACATCTTTTCGGGAGGGGCTGCGCGCGAACACGCGATTGCAACCTCCTGCCGCGCCAAGGCCGCGATCGTCTCGCGCGACGAGCGCGAAACCGGCGAGCGCGCATTGCTCAATCTGGGCCATACCTTCGGTCATGCGCTGGAGGCTGCGACCGGTTTCTCCGATCGCCTGTTCCATGGCGAAGGGGTTTCCGTCGGCATGGTGCTGGCGGCGGAGCTTTCCGCGCAACTCGGCATGATCTCCGAAGCCGACGCTGCCCGCGTCGAGCGCCATCTTGCCTCGGTCGGCTTGCCGACCCGGCTGCAGGACATCGCGGGCTTCGCGCAGGAGGGGCTGGCGGACGCCGATGCCCTGATGGCGCTGATGGCGCAGGACAAGAAGGTCAAGCGCGGCAGGTTGACGTTCATCCTGCTGCAGGCGATCGGCCGCGCGGTGGTCACCAACGACGTCGAGCCGGCGCTGGTTCGCGGCTTCCTGCAACGGAAGCTGTCGGGATGAAAACGGGATCGCCTCGCATAGTCGAGTTGTCGCGCAGGGCCGGGGCCGTCGCGAGGCAGGCATGAGTTCGACTGCATTCAATTTGCTGCTGGCGTTCCTGCTGCTCGCCGCCAACGCGTTCTATGTCGCTGCCGAGTTCGCGCTGGTGAAGAGCCGCGGATTCCGCATCAAGGCGATGGTCGAGCAGGACCGCTTCGGCGCGCGCCTGCTGCACGGCATGATGGGCAATATCGAGGCCTATCTCGCCTGCTGCCAGCTCGGCATCACCATGGCCTCGCTCGGCCTCGGCTGGGTCGGTGAGCCCACCGTCTCGGCACTGCTCGAGCCGTTATTGCTTCCGCTTGGAATGTCGGAACGCACGCTGCACTTCGTGTCGTTCATGGCCGGGTTTTTGATTTTCTCCTCGCTGCATATCGTGATCGGCGAGCAGGTGCCGAAGACGCTGGCGATCAGGGAGCCGATGCCGGTCTCGCAATGGATCGCCTATCCGCTGCATGTCTCCTACCTGATCTTCTGGCCGCTGAACTGGCTGCTCAATACCGCCTCGCGCGGCATCCTGCGCCTGCTCGGCGTCAAGGAATCCTCGCAGCACGAAATCCTCACCGATTCCGAGATCGAGGGCCTGGTGGAAGAGTCGGCCGTGCACGGTGGCATTGAAAGCGGCGAGGCCGAATACATTCACAACGTATTCCGCTTCGGCGACCTCGCCGTCTCCGACGTCATGGTCCACCGCACCGCCATGGTGATGATCAATGCGGACATGCCGCCGGAAGAACTGGTGCGCGAGGTGCTGGCGACCGAGTACACCCGCATTCCCCTTTGGCGCGACAAGCCGGAAAACATCATCGGCGTGCTGCACGCCAAGGATCTGTTGCGCGCGATCCGCGCCTCCGAGGGCGACATGTCGCGTATCAACGTGTCAGCCATCATGCTGCCGCCCTGGTTCGTTCCGGAGATGCGGCCTCTGTCCGAACAGCTCAAGGCGTTCCGCCGCCGCAAGACCCACTTCGCACTGGTCGTCGACGAGTATGGCGAAGTCGAAGGCATGGTGACGCTGGAAGACATTCTGGAGGAAATTGTCGGCGACATCTCCGACGAGCACGACGTGGTGGTGGCCGGTGTCCGCGCCCAGGCCGACGGCTCCGTGGTGGTCGACGGCTCGGTGCCGATCCGCGATCTCAACCGCGCCATGAACTGGCATTTGCCCGACGAGGAGGCGACCACGGTGGCGGGGCTCGTGATTCACGAGGCGCGGTCGATCCCCGAGCGCGGCCAGAGTTTCACTTTCCACGGCTGCCGCTTCCGCGTGCTCCGCCGCGAGCGCAACCGCATCACGGCACTGAAGATCGTGCCGCTGCCGCGTGAAGCCGAGGCGGAGGAGCCGAAGCCGAGGCGGGCAGGCAAGGCGTTCTGATCACCCGCTCTCGTCATTCGATGTCTATGGTGACGACGGCGAAAGCCGATCACCGCCCTGCAGTTTCGCCTGGCGCCTGCGCCTTGATGGCCAACGCGTGGACGGAGCCCTTGAGTTCCGCATCCAATGTTGCATTTACCATCCGGTGGCGTTCGATCCGGCTCTTCCCTTCGAAGGCCGGAGACACAATATAGACCCTGAAATGCGTCTCGCCGCCCGGCCTGTGCCCGGCGTGGCCCTCATGCAGATGTGATTCATCCGCGACGTCGAGGCTTTCCGGCAAGAAAGCTTCACGCAACTTGTTTATGATAATGTCCCTGGTGCTCATGATGTCGGCAGATAATTCCGTATCTGTTTTTCGTCAATGGCGTACCCGAACGGAGTTATTCGCAATGTCAAGACTTGAAGCCTCGGGCATTGCGTAGTCAAAGTCAGTCATGGCAATTGATTCATCCAAGTTCTTCGATTCCATTCGCATCAAGCCCAACAAGCTGAGCGCGAAGCAGCAGGCGCAGGCGCGCGAGGAAGCCGCCATGTGCGAGTGGGCGGGCTGCCAGAACAAGGGCCCGCACCGCGCGCCGAAGGGCCGCGAGAATTCCCGCGAGTACTTTCACTTCTGCCTGAACCACGTCCGCGAGTACAATCAGAACTATAATTTCTTCCAGGGCATGAATGCCGATGCGGTTGCGCGCTACCAGAAGGACGCGCTGACCGGCCATCGCCCGACCTGGAAGATGGGCGCCAACACCGCCGGCAAGAAAGGCAAGCAGGCGGCCGAGGATTTCGACGGCGCCTCCGATCCCTTCTCCATGTTCTCCGAACTCAACGGCCGTGGCCGTTGGCGGCCCGGACCGGGCGCCGAAGCCAAGGTCGAGACCCGCAAGGTGATGAACGCCGAGCGCAAGGCGCTGCAGGTGATGGGGCTCTCCGCCGAAGCGACTCTCGAGGACGTCAAGGCGAAGTACAAGGCGCTGGTCAAGCAGCACCACCCCGACGCCAATGGCGGCGACCGCTCCACCGAGGATCGCCTGATCGAGATCATCAAGGCGTACAACTATCTCAAGACCGTGGTGCGCGGCGCGTAAGCCGCGAGCAACGTCGTCCCGGCGAAGGCCGGGATCCATACGCCGCGGCCTCTCGATTTGTAACGAACTGTTCGACGGCTTTCGCCCCATAACTCAAGCCTGTGGCTATGGGTCCGGCCTTCGCCGGGACGACAGCGGAAATCGCGGCTCCGCTATCGTCTTGAAAGTGCGTTCGTCCGCTCACCCCGGCATCGCCCCGATATACGCCGAACTCGGCCGGATCAGCCGTCCGCCGCGCTGCTGCTCGCGGGCATGCGCGGTCCAGCCGGCGGCGCGGGCCACCGCAAAGATCGGCGTAAACGCCTGCCGCGGGATTTTCAGCGCGTCGAGCAGGATCGCGGTGAAGAACTCCACATTGGTGTCGAGCGGGCGATCCGGATTCTTGATCCGCAGCGCGCCGCGGATATAGGCCTCGACCTCGCCGGCAAACGGCAGATCGGTGCCTTCGCTGGCAAGCCGCTCGATCGCACCCTTCAGCACATCCGCGCGCGGATCGCGGACGCGATAGACGCGGTGACCGAATCCCATCAGCCGTTCGCCGCGGGCGAGCGCGCTGTCGACCCACGGCTTGATGCGTTCGCGTGAGCCGATTGCATCGAGCATCTCCAGCACCGGCTCCGGCGCGCCGCCGTGCAGCGGTCCCGTCAGTGCGCAATAGCCGGCGGTGACGGCCGCGAACAGGTCGGCCTGCGTCGATGCCACCACCCGCGTCGTGAAGGTAGACGCGTTCATGCCGTGGTCGCACACCGTGACGAAATAGGCGTCGAGCGCCGCGGTCTCGCGCGCGTTCGGCTTGTGGCCGAGCATCATCGACAGCGTGTCGGCGGCGTGGCTTGCGGTCGGATCGGGTGCGATCGGATCGTTGCCCTTGCTCCGCTGTACCAGCGCGCCTGCAATCACCGGAAACGCGCCGACGATGGTGGCCTCGTGCGCGAGGCCGGCTTCGGCCCGCAGCCCCGCGACCGCCGCGCGAAATCCGTCCACGATCGAGAGTCCGCGCGTGATGCCGAGCAGATCCGGCAGCCGGGCAAAGGCGCGTTCGCGCGCTGCACCGAGCGCGGCGCGCACCGCGGCTTCGCCGATCGGCTGGCCGGTCCCGCCGCTCCACAGCCGGGCGGTCACACCCTCGAAGCCGGTCTTGCGGGCGAGGTCGCCGACGCGCTCGCCGGCAATGATCAGTTCGCCGCGCTCGCCGTCGACATGGCTGAGCACGGTTTCGGCGGCAGGGATTCCGTCGAGGCCGATCGGGGTCTTTGAAAGCTGGATGTTCATCGAGACACTCCTTTGTCGTTCCAAAGGTCGGGCCTCTCGACAGATTGATCAATCTTGATTATGTAAATCAATATGAAAAAATCCGCCGGGCTCTATCTTTCCGCCCGCGAGGCCTCCGCCGAACTCGCGATCTCGCAGGCGACGCTCTATGCCTATGTCAGCCGCGGGCTGATCCGATCGGAGCCGTCCGAGGATTCGCGCAGCCATCGCTACCGCGCCGAGGACGTCCGCACGCTGAAGGAGCGGCGCACCCCGTCGCCGGAGCCGCGCGGCCTGCGCAGTTTCGATGCCGATCTGCCGGTGATGGATTCCGCGATCGCGACCATCACCGAGAACGGGCCGATCTACCGCGGCGTCAACTGCGTCGATCTTGCCGAAGCCGACACGCTCGAACATGCCGCGACGCTGTTGTGGGACGTCACCGGCGTCGACCCGTTCGAGCAGGACAATTGCCCTGTCGTGTCGGACGAAATGCGCGCCGTCGCCGACGCCACCCGTCAGGCCAATGCGATCGATCGTGCGATTGCCGTGCTGGCGCTCGCAGCCAGCGCCGATCCGCGCGCCTACACTCGCGCACCGGAAGGGCGGGCGTTGCTCGGCGGCCGCATCATGCGGCTGGTGGTCGCGACCATGCTGAACGCGAAATCATCGCCGAAACCACTTCATTTGCAGGTCGCGCGCGGCTGGGCGCCGGATCACAAGCACGCTGCGGACCTGCTCCGCCGCGCGCTGGTGCTACTGGCCGATCACGAACTGAACGCCTCGACCTTCACCGTGCGCTGTGCGGCCTCGACCGGATTGAACCTCTACGACGCGGTCATCGCCGGCCTGGTTGCGCTGAAAGGCCCGAAGCATGGCGGCGCCGGCGTGCTGGCGGCGCAGTTGCTAAAGACGCTCGCCAATGGCGACGTCGCGCCGTTGATTCGCGAGCGCGTCGCGCTGGGCGAGCGTTTTGCGGGCTTCGGCCATGGCGTCTACAAGCACGGCGATCCCCGCGCGAAGGCGCTGCTTGCGGCGCTGGCGCGCTCAGGCGCCGACCGCAAGTTCACCCATGAAATCCCTGAGCGCATCGCGGAAGCCACCGGCGAGTTCGTCAACATCGACTATGCGCTTGCGGTGCTGGTGCATACGCTTGGGCTGCCGCCCGGCCATGAATTGGTATTGTTCTCGATGGCGCGCACCGTCGGATGGATCGCCCACGCCTGCGAGCAATTGCAGCACGGCCGGCTGATCCGGCCCCGCGCGCGCTATGTCGGTCCGGCGCCGGGCCGCAGCCCCGTCCGGACCTGACGCCGACGCGACGCCCAGACGCCGAGCGCGACGATCGCGCCGGCGATTACGGCCAGGATCCACAAATGTTTGCCGACGTGCTCGTGATGCGGCAGGCCGGCAAAATGGTGCAGCGCCGTGACCGCGAGCACGCCCGGCACCACATGCGCGAACGCCCAGGCGACCACCGCAGCGATGTTGACGGGGTAAAATCTGCCAGGCGGCATCCCGAGCGCGCCGGCCGTGACCGGCACGAAGGCACGGACCGGCGGCACAAAGCGGGCAAAAAACACCGCCAACGCACCCCATCGATGGAAAAAGGCCTCGCTTTGCGCCATCAAGCCCGGATATCCCGACATCGGCCAGGCGCTGAGGATTTCCCGTTGCGAGCGATGGCCGGCCCAGTACGCCGAGCCATCGCCGAGTGCGGCGCCGGCCATGGCCGCTGCCAGGACGCCCCACAATTGCAGTTCGCCGCCCGGCACCAGCGCGCTCAGGGCCAGAATAATGGTCGAGCCCGGCACCAGCGCGCCGGCGACAGGGACCGCCTCCAGCAGGGCCGCAAGGAACAGCGTGAGATATGCCAGCCACGGGTGGGCCGACACGAAAGCAATCAGGGGATCGAGGAATGTTGTCACAAAGGTCCTGTCTCGGTGCGGCCGGCACGAATTCCAGCTAACAGCTCCGGATCGCGCCTGAAAGGGTGCCTGGGCCGCAGATTTCAGCGGACAGGCCGGCCAATCGCGCAAAAGTGCAGCGAGATTTGCAGGGCAGCCCTCCAAAAACCTGACAGATGACCTATCTCAATGATAAGGCGAGGGAACTTTGATTGCGGCGCGGGCTTCTGCCGGCCCTTGCTCTCTGCTAGGTTTGCACAAGCCCCCATCCGCAGCCATTCAGCAAATTCGGTTTCGGGAACGCCCGGACCTCGGAGGATTGATGACGACCGCCGCCATGAGCAAAGTTTCGGAGCCTGCCGGTATGCCCGACATGAAGGTGTCGGTTCGGCAGGTTTTCGGTATCGACAGCGATCTCGAAGTGCCGGCCTATTCCGAAGTCGATCCGCACGTGCCGGAAGTCGATTCGGACTACCGCTTCGACCGCGCCACCACGCTTGCGATCCTCGCCGGTTTTGCCAGGAATCGTCGCGTCATGGTCACCGGCTATCACGGCACCGGCAAATCGACCCACATCGAGCAGGTCGCCGCGCGCCTCAACTGGCCCTGCGTGCGCGTCAACCTCGACAGCCACATCAGCCGTATCGATCTGGTCGGCAAGGACTCGATCGTGGTCCGGGACGGCAAGCAAGTCACGGAGTTTCGCGACGGCATCCTGCCCTGGGCACTGCAGCACAATATCGCGCTTGTGTTCGACGAATATGACGCCGGCCGCCCGGACGTGATGTTCGTGATCCAGCGCGTGCTGGAAGTCTCCGGCCGTCTGACGCTGCTGGACCAGAACAAGGTGATCAAGCCGCACCCGGCGTTTCGTCTCTTTGCGACCGCCAACACGGTCGGCCTCGGTGATACGTCGGGCCTCTATCACGGCACCCAGCAGATCAACCAGGGCCAGATGGACCGCTGGTCGATCGTCACGACGCTGAACTATCTGGCGCATGACGAGGAAGTCGAGATCGTGCTCTCGAAGGCGCATCACTATCGCACCCAGGAAGGCCGCGACATCGTCAACAAGATGGTGCGGCTTGCCGATCTCACCCGCAACGCGTTCGCCAATGGCGATTTGTCGACGGTGATGAGCCCGCGTACTGTCATCACCTGGGCCGAGAACGCCGACATCTTCGGCGACATCGGCTTCGCGTTCCGCGTCACTTTCCTCAACAAGTGCGACGAACTGGAGCGGCCGCTGGTGGCGGAGTTCTACCAGCGCTGCTTCAATCAGGAACTGGCCGAGTCCTCGGTCAACGTGGCGCTCAGCTAGCCCATGCCGAAAATTGCCGTCGAGCGCACCATTGGAAAAACCAAGAAGGCGGTGCTCGGCGGACTGATCGGCTACAACACCGAGAAGATGGGGAAGCAGAAGTACAAGCGCCTCGCCATCTCGCTGCGCGAAGACGAAAAAATCGTCGGTGGCATTGTCGGCGAAGTCTGGACCACGGTGCTGTTTATCCAGCTGTTCTGGATGGAGCAGAAGCTTCGCGGCAAGGACTACGGGACGAGGCTGATAAAGGCGATCGAAGACGAGGCAAGAGAGTTTGGGGCCACGCGGTCCTATCTGGATACGATGAGTTTCCAGGCGCCGGGTTTCTACCGCGCCTGCGGTTATGAGGAATTCGGTTCGATCGACGGCTACCCCAAGGGCGTCACCCGGCACTGGTTTACGAAAGCGCTATGAGCACATCCAATTCCAAATTCCGAACCGGATCGAAGGAAGCGCCGACCGAACCGTTCAAGCGCGCCGTAACCTCTTGCCTCCGCGCAATCGCAAAAGCGCCGGAGCTGGAAGTGACGTTCGCGGCCGAGCGTCCGGGCCTCGCACCGGGCAAGGCGCGGCTGCCGGAGCCGGCCCGCAAGATGACCAAGCGCGATGCGGCGATCGTGCGCGGCCATTCCGATGCGATCGCGCTCAAGCTCGCTTGTCACGATCCAAAAGTGCACCGCAAGCTGATGCCGGGAAATCCGCAGGCGCGCGGTGTGTTCGAGGCGGTGGAGCAGGCCCGCGTCGAGGCCATCGGTTCGCGCCGGATGGCGGGCGTGGCGAAGAATCTCACGGCGATGCTCGACGATCATTTCCATCGCGGCAAGTACGATGAAATCACCGACCGCGCCGATGCGCCGCTGTCGGACGCGCTGGCGATGCTGGTGCGCGAACGTCTGACGGGGCTCGCGCCGCCGGCGGCCGCGAAAAAGATGGTCGATCTCTGGCGACCGGCGCTGGAAGACAAGATCGGCGCCCGGCTCGACCAGCTGAGCCGCGTCACCGAGGACCAGGCGAAATTCGGCGATCTCGTGCACGACCTGCTGACGGCGCTCGACCTCGGCGACGACCGCGATGCGGACGCCGACGACGACGAAAACCAGGACGAGAACCAGGACGGCGAGAACGATCAGTCGGGCGCCGAAGGTTCACCCGATTCCGACGCCGCGCAGGAAATGAGCGCCGACCAGGCGGAAGCCTCCACCGACGAAATGTCGGATAGTGCCATGGAGAGCGCGCAGGCTTCCACGTCGGACACGTTCGACGACGGCGAACTCGGCGACGACGAGACCCCGGGCGAGGCGACGCGGCCGAATACGCGCGGCGCCAACGAGCCGCGCGGGCCGGAATATCATGCCTTTGCGCCGAAGTTCGACGAGGTCATCGCGGCCGAAGACCTCTGCGACCATGACGAGCTCGAACGGCTGCGCTCTTATCTCGACAAGCAGCTCGCGCATCTGCAGGGCATCGTCGCACGGCTGGCCAACCGGCTGCAGCGCCGCCTGATGGCGCAGCAGAACCGCGCCTGGGAGTTCGACCTCGAGGAAGGCATTCTCGATCCGGCGCGGCTGTCGCGCGTCGTTACCGATCCCTATCACCCGCTGTCCTTCATGCATGAGAAGGAAGCGACCTTCCGCGATACCGTGGTGACGCTGCTGCTCGACAATTCCGGTTCGATGCGCGGTCGCCCCATCACGGTGGCGGCGACCTGCGCCGATATTCTCGCGCGCACGCTGGAGCGCTGCGGCGTCAAGGTCGAGATTCTCGGCTTCACCACGCGTGCCTGGAAGGGCGGGCAGTCGCGCGAGGCATGGCTCGCCGCCGGCAAGCCGGCCAATCCCGGCCGGCTGAACGATCTGCGCCACATCATCTACAAATCCGCCGACGCGCCCTGGCGGCGCGCGCGCAAGAATCTCGGTCTGATGATGCGCGAAGGCCTGTTGAAGGAAAACATCGACGGCGAGGCGCTGGACTGGGCCCACAAGCGGCTGCTCGGTCGGCCCGAGCAGCGCAAGATCCTGATGATGATTTCGGACGGTGCGCCGGTCGACGATTCCACGCTGTCGGTCAATCCCGGCAACTACCTCGAGCGGCATCTGCGTCACATCATCGAGGAGATCGAGACCCGTTCGCCGGTCGAACTGATCGCGATCGGAATCGGCCACGACGTCACGCGCTATTATCGTCGTGCCGTTACCATCGTCGATGCCGAGGAACTCGGCGGCGCCATCACCGAGAAGCTCGCCGAACTGTTCAGCGAGACCCACGGCGCCGCGCCCGCGACGACCCACCGGCCGCGCCGCCTGCATTCGTAGCGCATGCGTTCGCTCATCGGCCGCCGCCGCCTTCTCAAATATGCAGCGGCGGGGCTCTCGGTAGCGGCGACATCAGGCGTGAGGGCGCAGACCGCCGTTCAGCCGCGGCCGAAGCAGGCGCCTCCGGACGAGTACGCGGTCAGCTCGGCGGTTTCGATCGACGTCAATGCCCGGCCGATCGCCTCGTTCGACACCCGCGACCGCGCGCGAGTCCGCTTTGGTGCTTTGGAATTTCGCAGCGGGCTCATCCTGACCTCGCGGTTTCGTGGCTTTGGCGGACTGTCCGGCCTGCGGCTGGATGCCAAGGGCGAACGCTTCATCGCCATCAGCGACAAGGGTGGCTGGTTCACCGGCCGCATCGTCTACAAGGGCCGCGAGATGACCGGGCTCGACGATGTCGAGGCCGCGCCGATGCTCGGGCCCGACGGCAAGCCGATCACGTCGCGCGGCTGGTTCGACACCGAGGCGCTCGCGCTCGACGGGTCGCTGGTCTATGTCGGCATCGAACGCGTCAACCAGATCCTGCGCTTCGACTTCGCAAAGGGGTTTACACGTGCCCCCGGCGAACCGGTTCAACTGCCGCCGGGCGCGCGCAGGCTGCCCTACAACAAGGGGATCGAGGCGCTGGTGATGGTGCCGAAAGGCCAGCCCATGGCGGGATCGTTGATCGCTATCTCGGAGCGCGGCCTCGATGCGCAGGGCAACATCGCGGCCTTCCTCATCGGCGGCAAGACGCCGGGTCCGTTCAGCGTTCGCCGCAGCGAAAGCTTCGACGTCAGCGATGCGGTGCTGCTGCCGTCGGGCGATCTCTTGCTGCTCGAGCGGAAATTTTCCTGGCTCGGCGGCATCGGCATCCGGATCCGCCGCATTCCCCTGGCCTCCGTCACGCCTGGCGCCGTCGTCGACGGTCCCCCTATATTCAGCGCCGATCTCGGCAACGAGGTCGACAATCTGGAAGCCATCGATGCCCACGTAACGCCGGAGGGCGAGACGGTGCTGACGCTGGTCTCGGACGACAATTTTTCGCTGATACAGCGTAATCTGCTGCTGCAGTTCACGCTGGTGGAGTAGCCCGGCCGGCCAATAACGGAACGGTTCTTGCAATGCTGCGGGCGATGAAACCGGAGCTTTCGATGAACAACTTTCTTCGCGTTATTTGCGTATTGGCCGGCTTTTGCACGGCTACGGCTGCACAGGCACAGGGCTGGCCGACCCGGCTGATCAAGGCGACCATTCCGTTCGGCGCCGGCAGCGCGGCCGACGTTGTGCCGCGGCTGGTGTTCGAACGCATCTCGGCCGAACTTGGCCAGCCGATCGTGATCGAAAACCGTGCCGGCGGCGGCGGTACGGTCGGCTCGGCGCTGGTCGCGAAGGCCGATCCCGATGGCTACAGCATTCTCGCCCAGTCATCGGCGCTGGCGATTTCGCCGGCCATTTTCCCGAGCACGACCTTCGATCCCACCCGCGACCTCGCCTCGGTGCTGATGATCGGATCCAGCGCCAATGTGATGATCGTGCCGAACGCACGGCCCTGGAAAACCGTTCAGGACTTCATCGCGGACGCCAAGGCCAAGCCCGGCTCGATCTCGTTCGGCTCGGTCGGCATCGGCAGCGCCGTGCATATCACCACCGAAAAATTCCGTTTTGCTGCCGGCATCGAGGCGACGCATATTCCCTATCGCTCCGGTCCGGAAGTGATCACCGACATCATCAGCGGGCGGATCGACCTGTATTTCTGCCCGCTTTCGACTGCGCTGCCCCTGATCCGCGATGGCCAGGTGCGCGCGCTCGTGGTCTCGACGGCGAAACGTGCGCCCGATCTGCCCGACGTGCCGACGCCAACAGATATCGGCTTGAAGGATGCCGACAGCGCGATCTGGTTCGGCATGTTCGTGCCGGCGAAGACGCCGCGCGACATCGTCGAGAAACTGTATGCGGCCGGCGAGAAGGTGCTGGCCGATCCGGCGATGCAGGCAGGTCTGAAAAAGCTCGGAATCGAACCGATGCCGATGAAGCCGTCCGAGATGGACGACTTCGTCAAGCGCGAGACCGCAGCCAATCTGGAACTGGTGAAGGCTGCCGGCATCAAGCCATGAGGCGTCCGGCCGCAGCGCATCAAACCGTGAGGGGTGGGTTGCGGCCGGAGCGGGTTGAGGAGGGGGAAGCTGCTCGCTACACATTGAGGGTCGCTTCCCCTCCGGTCCGGACCCCATCCCATGAGCGCCCTGTTTACCCCGATCAAGCTGCGCGGCCTGACGCTGCCCAACCGCATCATGGTGGCGCCGATGTGCCAGTACTCGTCCGTCGACGGCGAGGCCAATGACTGGCACTTCACCCACATTAACTCGCTGGCGCTGTCGGGGGCGGGGATTTTCTGCATCGAGGCGACCGCCGTCGAGCCGAGCGGGCGGATCACGCCGGGTTGTCTCGGCCTCTACAACGACGCCACGGAAGCGGCGCTGAAGCCGATCCTGGCCTCGGTGCGCAAGCGCTCGAAGGCCGCCGTGATGATCCAGCTCGCCCATGCCGGCCGCAAGGCGTCGAGCCACAAACCCTGGGACGGCGGGCAACTGATCCCGGTGGCCGAAGGCGGCTGGCGGGTGGAAGGCCCTTCGGCTATCCCGCACAAGGAAGGCGAGACGCCGCCGCTGGCATTCGACGCGGCCGGCCTGAAGCGCGTGCGCGAGGCATTTGTCGCCGCCACCCGGCGGGCCGAACGGCTCGGCATCGACGCCATCGAGGTGCATTCCGCCCACGGCTATCTGCTGCACCAGTTCCTGTCGCCGGTCGCCAACCAGCGCACCGATGCGTATGGCGGCTCGCTGGCGAACCGCATGCGCTTTCCGCTCGAAGTGTTCGACGCCGTACGCGCGGCGTTTCCGGCGGACAAGCCCGTGGGCATCCGCGTGTCCTCGACCGACTGGGTCGAGAACGGCTGGGATCTGGCGCAGACCATCGAATTCGCCCACGAACTGAACGGCGTCGACTGGATCGATGCGTCCTCGGGCGGTGTCTCGCCGTTGCAAAAGATTCCGCTTGGCCCCGGCTACCAGGTGCCGTTCGCACAGGCGATCAAGGAGGCGACCGGGCTCACCACCATTGCCGTGGGCCTGATCACGGAGCCGAAGCAGGCCGAGGAGATCGTGGCCTCCGGCAAGGCCGACATGGTCGCGCTGGCGCGCGGCATGCTCTACGACCCGCGCTGGGGCTGGCACGCCGCGGCCGAACTCGGCGGCCAGGTCGAAGCCCCGCCGCAATACTGGCGCTCGCAACCCTCGACGCAAAAGGCGCTGTTCGGCGCCACCACCTTCGGAACGAGGTAGCAGCATACGCCGCGCGGTCATTCCGGGGCGATGCGAAGCATCGAACCCGGAATCTCGAGATTCCGGGTCTGGTGCTGGCGCACCATCCCGGAATGACGACCAACTCTTATTGTCATATCTCGGCCACACGCCGGGGGTGCTATGCTTGTGCTGGCGCGCGACAGACGCGCTTTCAAATAAACACATAGCGAGGACGCCCCATGGAAATCGGATATTTCACGATGCCGTCCCATCCGCCGGAATGCGGGTTGAAGGAGGGCCACGACTGGGACTTGCAGACGCTGCGCTGGCTCGACGAACTCGGCTACCAGGAAGCCTGGATCGGCGAGCACCACACCGCTCCATGGGAGCCGCACCCTTCGCCTGACCTGATCCTCGCGCAGGCGTTCCTGCAGACCAAAAACATCCGCCTCGGCCCCGGCGGCTTCCTGCTGCCCTATCACCACCCCGCCGAACTCGCGAATCGCGTCGCCATGCTCGACCATCTCTCCGGCGGGCGATTGAATTTCGGCGTCGCTGCTTCGGGCCTGCCGAGCGACTGGGCGATGTTCAATGTCGACGGCATGTCCGGCCAGAACCGCGACATGACGCGCGAGGCGCTGGAGATCATCCTAAAAATGTGGACCGAGGACGCGCCGTGGTCCTACAAGGGCAAGTACTGGACGGTGAACAAGCCGGACGTGATGTTCGACTTCCTCAAGCCCCATCTCAAGCCGGTACAGGCGCCGCATCCGCCGATCGGCGTCGCCGGCCTCTCCAAGGGCTCCGACACGCTCAAGCTCGCGGGCGAGCGGGGCTACATCCCGATGAGCCTCAACCTCAACCCGGCCTATGTCGGCAGCCACTGGGAGTCGGTCGAGATCGGCGCGGCCAAAACCGGCCGCAAGCCGAACCGCAGCGACTGGCGCATGGTGCGCGAGGTGTTCGTCGCCGATACCGACGAGGAGGCGTGGCGGCTTTCGGTCGGCGACATGATGGGCCGGATGATGACGGAGTACTTCCTGCCGCTGCTCGGCCATTTCGGCTTCAAGGACTACCTCAAGGCTTCGCCCGACGTGCCGGACTCCGACGTGACGGCGGAATATTGCGCGCGGAACAACTGGATCGTGGGGTCGCCGGCGACGGTTACGGAGAAAATCGAAAAGATCTACCACGAGGTCGGCGGCTTCGGCACGCTGCTGGTGTTCGGCTTCGACTACAAGCACAAGCCGGAGGCCTGGCATAACTCGCTGCGGCTATTGAAGCAGGAAGTGATGCCGCGGCTGAAGCATCTCGACGCCGGTTTGATCAAGGCGGCGTGAGGCAATGCACGTCATTCCGGGCCGATGCGTCAGCATCGAACCCGGAATCTCGAGGTTCCGGGTTCGCACTTCGTGCGCCCCGGAACGACTCGATAGTTTTGTCCCCCTCAATTCGCCTTCGCCACCGGTGCCACCGGCCGCACCTGCCAGAAGCGGATCAGGCGGCGGGCGTTCTCTAACGTCAGTTTGGCGTATTGCGCCTTCGCTCGCGCCAGTTCATCCCGGGCCATGGTGCCGGAGGCGAAGCGGCTGTCGAGGATGGCGGCGACCGTTTCCCATTTCAGGCCGGCGACGCGGCACGGAATCAGCACGCCGTCGTCGCGCAGGCTCTGCATGACCGGGCGGATCACCTCGATGCTGGAAGCGGACAGTTCGGCAAGCGCTGCGATCGTCTCGGGGTATTTTCGTTCCCTGGCAAAGCCAAGCAGCTCCGCCTCGGTGAGCTTGCCATGTTTGGCGAGCGAGGCGACGAAGCGGGCGGCGGCGGTGAAATCGCGGCTGCGCGACATTTCGCGGTGGGCGCCGGCGGCGGCGGCTGCGATCGCATCGCGGATCGTCTCGAACATGTGCGG
This sequence comes from Pseudomonadota bacterium, assembly GCA_023387735.1. Taxonomy (GTDB): domain Bacteria; phylum Pseudomonadota; class Alphaproteobacteria; order Rhizobiales; family Xanthobacteraceae; genus Bradyrhizobium. Next base: position 224,778 of record JAEWHP010000002.1, read on the forward strand.
CGGCGCGCGCGACAACAGCCGCTCGCGAACGGCGTCGGTCGCGCTGCGCAGCAATTGCTGCCGCAGATCAACCGGCAGGTCGACGCGGATGCCGGTCTCGACCGCCAGCGCCGGATCGGTCTCGGCCTGCTTCAGCACGATGGCGTAGCCGGCCGCCGACATCTTGGCGCCGGGATTTCCGACCAGCCGCAGGCTGACGGAGGGATAATACCGCTTCAGCAGCGCGTCGGTGACGACCTCGTTCAGCCACCAGCGGCCGGAGATCGCGAGCAGATGCTGCTCGCCTTTGGTCTCCGCGAGTTCGACCAGGTCTTCCGGCGTCAGCCGCGCGGATTCCGTCAGCACCGGTCGCGCGATCGTGATCTCGTCATGCCGCGCCAGCCGTCGGATCACGCCCCGTGGCGCCTGCTTGACGGAGGCAAGCTGGGTGCTCATTTCGGCGAGCGCGATGCGGGCGGAGACATCGGCCAGCGCGCGGATCTCGATGGTCTTGATCAGCCGCTCCAGCACGTCGCCGAACAACTCGATCTGCTCGCCGCTGTAGCCATCGGCCTGCGCCAGGAACAGGTCCGTGACCCGCCTGACGGTTTCGAGGTGCTTGTCGGCGGAGGCGGCCTTGATGGCGGCCTCGACCTCATCGGAGATCGATCGTTCGAGCATCGCTCATCCTGAGCGTTGGAGCCGGTTCTGGCAGGTGGACGAGGATAGGAAGCAGAGTTGAACGATGGGTAAACCATTGGGGTCGCGAGGAGCGGGAAGGGACCGTAGGAATGCGGAGTGAGGGCCCTGCGCACCGTCGTCCCGGCGAAGGCCGGGACCCATAACCACCGGCCTTCGTTGTTGGAATGAGGCCATCTGCCATCTCGCCCAGACAGTCTCTGCCGCGGCGTATGGGTCCCGGCCTTCGCCGGGACGACGTGTGGGACGCGTTCCGCGCATGCCGCCTTGCAGATGCGTTCGGACCGTTGTGATCGGACGAAAGCTGCGCTCTGATGGCCGATAACGACGAAACCTTGGGGAAACGCCGCCATGCTGGACCGACCGGGAGTGCCGCTCGCCGACGCACTCCGTGATACTACGGAGCGCTGGATCGAGGCGTTCGACGCGGCGCTCGCACGTCGCTCGGCGGCGGAACTGTCGGCGCTTTTTGTCGCAGACAGCCACTGGCGAAATCTTTTTGGCATCTCCTGGAATTTCGTAACCTTCAGCGGCAACGCAACCGTCGTGACGGAATTGCTGGCACGGGCTGCGGAAGCGCGCGCGGCAAATTTCCGGATCGATCATGCCGCGCTCGCGCCGCGCAACGGCATGGTCGGCGGCCGTGACGTGATCGAGGCGATCTTTACCTTCGACACCGTCAACGGCCCGGGCTACGGCGCCATGCGGCTTGCGCCCCAGCCGGACGGGACGGCAAAAGCCTGGACGATTTCCACCTCACTCGATTTCGACTCCATTTGCGCGGCGCGCGCCAGCGGCGTCGCCGAATCCACCACCCGCGATTTCGCCGGCCCCGACTGGCTCGAAGCGCGGCAGGCGGAGGGCGCTTACGACAGCCGCGATCCCGACGTGCTGATCGTCGGCGGTGGTCACGCCGGAATCTCGGTCGCCGTCGAAGCCAAACGCATCGGCCTCACGGCGCTGGTGATCGACCGCGAGGAGCGCATCGGCGACAACTGGCGCCTGCGCTACCGCGGGCTCAAGCTGCACAACAAGACGCCGGTCAATCACCTGCGCTATCTGCCGTTCCCGGCGACGTTTCCGGAGTACATCCCGAAGGACAAGATCGCAAACTGGCTGGAGAGCTATGTCGACATCATGGAAGTCGACTTCTGGACGCGCACCGCGTTCGAGGGCGCTGACTACGACGACGCATCGCAGCGCTGGACCGCGCGGTTGACGCGTGAAGGCACGAGCCGCACGCTTCGCCCGAAACACATCGTGCTCGCGACCAGCGTCAGCGGCACGCCGAACATCCCGCACATCGAAGGCATCGAGGGCTTCAAGGGCGAGGTGCTGCATTCCAGCCGCTTCAAGGCGGGCGCGCAGTGGCGCGGACGTCCGGTGATGGTGTTCGGCACCGGCACCAGCGCGCATGACATCTGCCAGGAACTGCAGGCCGCGGGCGCCGACGTCACCATGATCCAGCGCAGCCCGACCATGGTCGTCAATGTCGAGACGGCGCAGCTTTACGACAAAACCTATCTCGGTGACGGCCCGCCCATTGCGAGCCGTGACATCCTCAATTCCGGCGTGCCGCTGCCGGTCATGAAGCTTGCGCACAAGCTCGTCACCGACGAGGTGAAGCGGCTCGACGCGCCGCTCTTGAGCCGGCTCGAGGCCGCCGGCTTCCGCCTCGAATACGGCGAGGACGGCACCGGCTGGCCGCTGAAATTCCGCACCCGCGGCGGCGGCTATTATTTCAACGTCGGCGCCTCCGAGCTGATCGCCGACGGCAGGATCAGGCTCCTGCAGGCGGCCGACATCGCGGCCTATGAGACCAGCGGCGTGAAGCTGCGCGACGGCACCACGCGCAAGGCCGATCTGTTCGTGCTCGCCACCGGCTACAAGGGCCCCGATCATCTGCTCACGCAATTGTTCGGTGAGGATGTTGCGAAGCGCGTCGGGCGCGTGTGGGGATTCGACGAGGTGACATCCGAGCTCCGCAACATGTGGACGCGAACGCCGCAGCCAGGCCTGTGGTTCGTCGGCGGCGCATTCTCGCAGGCGAGAATCTACTCCCGCTACATCGCGCTGCAGATCGACGCGATCGAGGCAGGGCGGCTGGCGAAGGCGGGGTGAGGGGGCAGTCATTCACGGCTCACCAACGCCGTCATGGCCGGGTCAAGCCCGGGCATGACGGAGCAAATACAAACTCCGCTGTCGTCGCGCGGCTTGACCGGGCGATCCAGTACGCCGTGGCTTATCGGTTCAATCATGGCGGCCTCTGGAATACTGGATCACCCGGTCAAGCCGGGTGACGACAAGTGAGTATGGGTCCGCGTTCTCGCGGCGCGTTTCGCCCGAGCTTTGCTCATCCTTCGCGCCCGAAAAATCAGGAGGGCGCAGGGAATGCCGGGTGCTTGCTGCACCCGCGGTCTCGTGTGCAATAGTGCGCGAGAAGAAGCGCACACGAGCATACAGGTACAGTCGGAGCATTCCGGCATTCCCTGCGCAGTGGTTTTACGGCTTATGCCGTGCTCTCCCTGGAGACGAATTCCTCTTGCCTCCATCGCCGCCGGATTGAAGGCCGAACAAATCCCGGTAGGGCTTTGTCAACCTCCGGCGGCTTGACGCCAGCCACGGGCGCCAGGACCACACGGTTTTGCCGTCCGCAGTAACGCCTTCGTCTGGCGCGCGCTGTTCGCTCACGGAAAGCTCCGCCCTGCAGACACCTCGCGCGCCGGGCATTGCCGCGGCCACCGCATCCCGCACCTACGTCCGTGACGATCGCGATACGCCCCTCCAGTGGGACGGGATGGCGGGAATTTTACTTTTGATTTGCCCGACGGGTTAAGCGGAATATTTTTCGCGCGAGGGCTGGACGGATCAACCGTGTCCGATGTGGAAGTGATTTGCCCGTCGGGCAGTCACACTCCCCGCTCTCTCCGTCATTCCGGGGCGTGCGAAGCACGAACCCGGAATCCATTTAACGGCAGCACGTGTAGCTCGATGGATTCCGGGTTCGCGCCAAGAGGCGCGCCCCGGAATGACGGCGGAGAGAACGTTGTTCCTACGCCTCGTCTTCCGCCTCCTCCGCGCTCGCGCTTTGCCCCGGCGGCGTCGGCATCGGGAACGCCTCATACGCCGTCGGCATGTTCACCGGCCGGTAGCCCGGCATCGCGTTCATGCGGTCGATGACGGACTGGTGAATGATCGCGCCTTCCGGGATCAGCCGCGGCTCGGCGTCCGGGATGTAGTAGCCGAAATGCGTTTGCCGCGCCGGCCACTCCTTGTACTTCGCGCGCTTCGGCAGGTACTCCAGCAGCCACCACGCGCCCGTCAGCGAATTGTGCAGATCGCCCTCGACATCGGGCTTCACGTACGAGAACGGGCTGCTCTTGCGCTGGATGCCCCAGGCGAGCTGGTTGATGTTCGCCGTGGTGAAATTCAACCCGGATTTCGCGGCCTCGTCGATCATCCAGAGCAGCGGATATTTCGAAAGCCCGCTTTCCTTTTCGGGATAGCCGCCGCCGATATCGGCATGCACGCCGGCGAACCACACCTGCAGGATATCCTGCGGCGCGGCGTTCACCTCGTTGAAGCGGACGGGTTTGTACGTCTGCGGCTGGTGCCACTTCTTCAGGCGGAACATGCAGCGCTTCTCGTCGATCGAGATCGCCTGGCGGAACGTCTGCACGCTCGGGTTCTGCAGCGTCCAGGCCAGTTCTTCCAGGCTCGGCCAGTAGAGCCGATCCGGCCGCGGCACGATCACGCTCGCGACCGTGTCCCAGACGCCGACGAAGCGGATGGTGGGCCAGCGCGACGAGGTGATGCGCGCGAACTGCGCGGCGTTGTCGAACGGCGAGAGCGGCAACTCGTCCTCGGCCTTTGCCGCATCCGTGATCGTCTTCAGCCTGGCGCGCAGTTTCGGCGCCTCGTCGGAGGAGAACTGCTTGTAGGCGATCAGGCCGGAGCCCGCGAGATTGACCTGCTCTGATGTAATCAGCCCGATCTTGTGGATCAGCCCCGCCAGCACCCGCACGGTATAGGCGCCGCGGGAGAAGCCGAACAGATAGATCTGGTCGTCCTTCTGCCAGTGCTGGGCCAGGAAGGCATAGGCCGCGAGCACGTTGTCATCGAGCCCATAGCCGGTGGCCAGCCCGAGGATGGCGTTGAAATCCTGGCGCAGCTTGTGCCACGGATCCGGCCGCGCCAGCGTGCCGACCCCCGGATCGTAATAGACGAGCTGCCGCGGCGATGTCCGCTCCGTCTTGCGCAGGCAGCGATAGAGCTTGAGGACGTTGGAGATGTTCTCGGAGATCTCGTTGCCGGTGCCGTCGCAGCAGATGATGATGTTGCGCATGGGGAAGTCGCCGGGGAGGGTGATACTACCCGAGCGAGTATAGCGTAGTTTTGGGACTTTGGATGACAGCGCAAGCGCCGGTGGAGGGTCCTCCACCACCTTTAATCGCACTACACCTTAATAAGGCTCTTCTAGGCAATCCGCCCGATAGGAATTGGCGGCTAGGAGGTTTGCAAAACTCGACCAATCTCGGCAATCAAATAAGGCGAAAGGTTCGTTGATTGAACGGGTAAGCGCTGAAGGAACGCTCGCGCGGCTGCTGCGTCCATTTCCTTGTTTGCGGTCAGACCCGCCAGCACATTAGCAGTATGACGCGAAAGGCCGATGCTCATCAGATGGATCATAGTTTGAGACGCTGCACCTAATTCCAAATATAGCGTTAGAGCAGGTATTTTCGATACGCGTTCGACATGCTTAGCGTCGACAAGTGCTTGCTTTAGGACTGCAAGATAGCACCCGAGCAAATTGACATATCTGAAACGCAAATCGCTTTCTACGGCTGTCAATATTTCCCTTATGACAGTGCTGTTGCTCCGTGATCTTCCTTGTCTTTTGTGATATTTTATTGCTTCGTCAATGATCAGCGGCAGTGGTTCCCCGCGCATCCAGCGGAGCGCGAGCGGCGCCCAGTAAAGGTGATGATTGCCTGGCTTAAGCTCAAGATATCGGTGAACTCTGGCAAATATCGGCCGAAGCTTATCTAACGCTTCTTTGAACGAAGCGCTGGGATGTACCGGTATCAAGTAGTCCGGTCCTTCCTCTTTTATTTTTTTGACCATGTAGTGATAGAGATCTTGCTGGCGAAACCCGGATATCTGCGGACTGGCATCCAAGGTAGTAACGTCAACCTTGATCTGCGCGTTTGCCTTCTCTAAAGCAGACGTAATCCTTGCGCGATTGTCTGGTGACAGAGTCGGTAGTCGATCAAGCGTCTCATCCAGTTGCCCATGCCGCAGGTCGCGCAGCAATTTGGAGAAGGCTGCTTCGAGCGTCGGCTTCAGGCCCGACGGCTCGCTATCATTGCTGACAAACTCAACTAGATCCGCAACTGTTTCGACAAGTGTCGCCTCCAGAGAAGGCGTTACCGGTTCGTCTTTCTGGCCAGCTAAGGGAGCGGAGTCCCAAGTTGGATAGTCAATTAGGAACACATTGCCTTGGAAGTCTTTGCCTAACCGTCCAGCTCGTCCTGCCAAGTTCCAGAAATCTACGGGATCGATCGGATTATCGATTCCTTTGTGGGGGTTTTGCATAAAGACATTCCGCGCGGGCAAATTTACTCCCTGCAGCAGCGTGCTAGTGCAAACAATGTAATCCAGATGCCCGCTAGCGAATGCGGTTTCGACAGCGCTGCGCAACAAGGCGGGAATCCGACCGTAATGGAATCCAACACCACCAAGGACGGTATCGGCCAACACGTAGGTTTGATGAACAGCTTCCTTTGCGAAGAGGCTTAAGTCCAATCTAGCCTTCTGTGTTGTCGCATTGATATGTGTAGCCTTTAAAGCCCCAGCGTCAGTATCACTCCCCAAATCTTTTATTTTGTATGCGATATCCTCGCATTGCGCTGGTCCTGCTGCATAGATCAAACTTTGGGATCCGGCGCCCAACGCCCAACTCGCGTAGATCATTCTATCGAGCGAATTATACAGAGGAATCGCGGTTTCCAGTTCGTCGAAGCCAAACTCGTCAGCATCTTGCCATAGGGCTATCGAGAGCTTCTTATTGTTCAGTGCGTCGCCGTTGACGAATATGATGTTTTGGGCAACGGGAGAATCGGTTGTCTTCACGACCTCAACGTTGGAATTGCCGACCACTGCCCCAAATACTGAAGGATCGCGGACTTGAGGAGATGAAAATAGGAACTGAGTTTTTGTATTCCGTCGTTGGAGGTCTTGAAGGACAGAGTGAAGCACTATTCCTCGAGATCCTTCTCCTATGAGATGCGCTTCATCGATGATAGCGATATCAAATTTGAGTTCTGGCGCAGCATAGAAGAGCACCTGCAATCGCTCTGGTGTCAAAACATAGATGGGAGTTCCTTTGGAAGTTGTTGTGGGAGGAACAGGAATTGTAGCAATTCCGTAGGATTGCTCGGCGCCCGAAGCGCGAAGGTCGCTTGCCACTTGGCTGATTAATGCGCGACTGGGAACTAGGTACACGATATTGCTGGCCGGTTTCTGCCGTTTGGTTTGTTCAATGTAAGTCAAAAAGACGAATGATTTTCCAGCGGAGGTCGGGGCCGATAACGCCAACGATGCTCCGGATGAGACTGTGTCCCAAACGGTCTTTTGCATTTCAGTGAGGACTGTCCGCCTGTCTCCTACTACGACCGTATTTCGAGATTGGCGGCCAACAATCTCAAAGAAAACTGAGGGAGTAATGGTTCGTGGTTCAGGTGCGTCGCCAAACGCAAACTTAATTGCTGGGTAGTTGCCGAGCCGTGCTAACGTCAAGCGTGCAGCCTCTGCAATGCCGCCCAATTTCTCCCGATGTAGAAGTGAGCCAACGCTGATGCGATAAGCGAGTTGACGCCAATCAGGCTTTGAAGATTGGGCAAAGAGTGCCGCGCTTTGCATGAGACGGCGAAGCGCCTCATCGTCCAAAGAGGCATTTGCAGAAAGCGCCACTACGTCTGACGAGATCGACTGTTGCACGATGGCGCGATAATCCAGCTCAAATTGTGGGTTGCTGCTTATGCGTTCGCAGGCGGCATCTATTAGGCTCATTCAGTTACACCCAGCTTTCCGTAGAACTGCTTTCGAAATTCCGCAACGGAAGGAAAAGGAAGTAAAAAAAGATCTAGGTTGGTAGTCACCGGGAGGCGACCACTGTAGTGCCGGTGAACCACACGGCAAGCGCTGGCTATTCTCTTTCGGTATTGTTTTTCGAAGGCGGCGAGCACGGCGTCCGGCGCCAGCGTTAGAATTCGTGCGTACGCTCTGTACTCGAATCCAAGAAGGCAAGCGTGCACAATGCGCTTGTTGAGAGATGCTGGCGAAGTTGAGTAGGGGTCAATGAATTCAAGTACCCGAGCTTGCGCCGATTGTGGCAGCGATTCTAAGTCAGACAAGTTATTCAGGATGTCGATTTCTCGCGAAATTTGGCCGGCATTTGATATCAGCTCTTCCATTGACTTGAAGGCAGCGTCAGCGGCATTTGCGAAATCTTTGTATATTTTTGACTCGCCAAAATAGATTGTCATCAGATCGTTTGCCTCATCATAGCCGATATGGATCCCATCTGTGCCGTGGACCGGCATGTTATTATTTGTCTTGAGATACATTTTGGAGACGAGGCGTGGAGCTTTAAGTGCCCACTCGAGCAACGCGTATAGAATTAGCTCTCCAGCTTCTCCGCCTGATACAAGCTGGTTCTTTGCGTCGATGAAAAGACCCTTCGCATCGTCGCCCAAGCGGATAATTCTCGCAAAATCCTTCGATGGATCTGCGGTCCTGAGGATTGGCCCATAGAGTTTTTTGGGGAGACAGTAGGGTATTAGGCAATCATACAGGTACTCGACAAATTCTTTGACAGTCGGGACGCCGTGAGCAAACGCCAAATAAAAAAACTTGCCTGAAAGTCGATGTGGTCCGTCCGGCCAGCTGTAGGGAATTTCCTTAAGTCGGATACCAAGGTTCGAGTGGTCCTTGAGCAGCGCGACGATTTCTGCCGCTAGTTTGGACTTGTCTGCTGACCCAGTATTCACGTGGTCCCCCATCTACTGATGCTACGATAGCTGGTGGGTGATTTCATTGCTACTCTAGGATGATTCGATAGATGGTCTAGTGCGTGACCGCGCCTTGGCGTCATGTCCGCACAACAAAGCGGCCGGGTCTTTCGACCCGGCCACTTCAAACTTCGATCCGCCTGGTTGAGCCTTGGCTCAGCTCGCCTTCTTCACGAACACCGGCTTGCCGACCTTCTTCTCGATGGCGCGCTTGAGATCCCGCGGGGGGAGAACGTCGGCCTTGGCCTTCAGCAGATACGTATCGAGGCCGCGATTGTGGTCGAAGCTCTTCAGCGCGTCGCGCCAGCGGCGGAGCGCGTCAGCCCATGGCCGGTGGCAAGGCCCAGGATAGCGTTGAAATCCCGCTTCAGCTCATGCGGCTCCGGCCTACGCGATCAGCCGCTGCACCAGCGCCGACTCACTCGAGTACGTCAAAAGCGCCTCGTGGGTCGCCCGGGTAACCCCAACATACGTCAGTCGAACACATTCCTCGATCGCCTCGCCGTGGCGGCCGAGCAGGCCCAACCCCGCAATAGCGACGCACGGAAACTCGAGCCCCTTCGCGGTGTGCATGCTCAGCAACCGCACGGCCATCCGCTTCGTCGAAACCCTGTTCTTGTTGTTCTTGACCATATCGATCGGCACTTCATGCCTGGTGAGTATCTGAGCGACCCGCTCGCCGATCCAGTGCTCCGGATAAAGGCAAGCCATCTGCGGCCACTCGTACCCCGCTTTCTTCCGCCCGAGAATCCACTCGGCGACGCAGTGCGCTTCTGCATCAACGCTCACACACTGCCGCACGTCTGGCGCCAGCCCCTGTCGGCCCGCATCTTCCGGCAACAGGACGGGGTGCTCGTCATCGGCCGTCGTGCCGGGCGCGCCGATCACGTCTGACGCGAAGCGCCGTGCGAAGGCGACGATCTGGGCCGTGTTGCGGTAGTTGACCTTCAGAACGGTCGTCCGGCCCGACGCTTCGATTCCAAGCTGCTTCCACACCGGCCGCTCACGTCCCTTGTAGATGGCTTGAATATCGTCATAGACGACCATCAGCGCCTTCGTGCGCGGGTTCACCATCCTGGCGGCAAGCGCGAGCCACTGCGGCTCGAAGTCGTGGGCCTCGTCGATCAGGACCGCGTCGTACTGTTCCATCGGGATGTGCCCCTGATCGACAGCCTTGACGACCTCCGACACGCTCGCAGCCAGTCGTTCTGCGTAGTCCGGATAGTCACGCTCGGAGGGAGCGGGAATCCCATAAGTCCGCAGCATCCGGTAACACCAGCCATGAAAGGTAAGGACCTGGACACGGTGCTCCACGCCCCTGGCCTGCATGGCATCCTCGAGTCGGCCCGCGATGCCATTGGCGTAACACAGGATGAGCACCGGCCTTGTCGCCCCGCGCGCCAGATATTCGGCGCGAAAGGCAAGGATCAGCGTCTTGCCCGATCCGGCGACGCCGCGAATGATCCGATGCCCCTCGCCCAGGCTGCGCGCGATCTGCTCCTGATGCATGTCCATCACGGCAAGCGTCCGGTCGGACGGATCGGGCGCGGGCGCTTCCTCCAGCGGCAAGGCAATCTGTCGTATCCGGATCTCGGGAAACATCAGCGCGCGCAGCCGGTCGAACTGCGGCAGCGACAGCGGTTCACTGAGGCGCGGAGACACCATGCGCCATAATCTGGACCGGAATTGTTCGGGGTCCGCGCCCTCCGTCATTTCATCCTTGAACACACACAGGTGTTCCGCGAACACCTCCTTCAGATCGGTCTGATCGAACTGCCTGCGCGTGATGTTCGTGAACACGGCCCCGTAGCCGAACGGAACGATGGATTTGCCCATGAAGCGATGCCCGGGTGGAAACAGCAATTGCCCATCCCGTTCCAGCGTGCGCACGACGTCGAACGTATATCTGCGAGCCTGCTCCAGGGGATTGCTCTCGCGTACGGTGCCGCGGCTCGTCAGCAGCTCGACCTTTATCTTGTCGGCCGCCGCGATCGACTCCAGGCGCCAGTCCTTCACCTCGAGCACGAGCAGGCCGTTCGCCGGGTGAACGATGATGAAGTCCGGATGCCGGCTGCGGGGGCCCACCGGAAGGTTGTGCCAGACGACGGCGTTCTCTTCGAGGAAGTCCTTGAGCCGCTCCGCAAGCCGCAGCTCGCCGCGGGTGTCGAAGCGCGCGTAGCCCAGGCTCGGGATCAGGATTGCCATGTAACGACCGAGAGGTTGACAGCCAGCTCAGGGGCTAATGCGACTTCAGCACGCTTTAGGCCACAAAGTGTCTTGGATAATTCATCCGAGTAAAGATCGATCTTGGGTTCAGCCGGCCGATCGCACAACAAAAACGGCCGGGTCTTTCGACCCGGCCGCTTCAAACTTCGATCCGCCGATTTGAGCTTAGCCTCAGCTCGCCTTCTTGGCGAACACCGGCTTGCCGACCTTTTTCTCGATGGCGCGCTTGAGGTCCAGCGCGCGGGGGGAGAGCACGTCGGCCTTGGCCTTCATCAGATACGCATCGAGGCCGCCATTGTGGTCGACGCTCTTGAGCGCATTGGTCGAGACGCGCAGGCGCACGTTGCGGCCGAGCGCGTCCGAGATGAAGGTGACGTTGGTGAGGTTCGGCAGGAAGCGCCGCTTGGTCTTGATGTTCGAGTGGCTCACCTTGTGGCCCACCTGGGGGCCCTTGGCCGTCAGTTCGCAGCGCCGGGACATCTTGCAAATCCTCTTTCATCCCCGCCATGGAAGATGCGTTCGCGCACCTCGCGGGGGTCCAAAATCGCGTCCATTTCCAGGAACCGCGGACGTATAGGGGGAGACGGCCGGACGGTCAAGGTTTTTGGGCGGATCTGGTGCCCGAAAGCGCGCTCCCGCGGATGTGATGGCCGCGGGTTTCATAAAGAGTTCCAGCCACTTGGGCCAACCACACAAACGGCGCAATCCCCGCCGACACCATCGGGTTGCATATGAGTTCAAGGACTTTGCCGGCCCGGACGCGGGGCCGCCATGCGGTCCGGTGGCGTGCTTCTTGCGATAACCCGCGTTGTTTGCAGGATATTTCTGCCTAAATGAACCTTTGCTCGCGCCGATCCCGGGACTTTCATTTGGTGAATACCACACGCGCCATTTCGGCCCAGTTCACGCTCGCGCTCGGCCTCTGCGCCGGGGCGTGGCTTTCGCTTGGCTCCGGGGCGGCTTTGGCGCAGGGGCGGCTCGATGCGCAGTACGAGGCGACGCTGGCGGGGATTGCCGTCGGCAAGGGCGCCTGGACCATCGAAATCGGCGACGACACGTTTTCGGCCGCCGCCCAGGGCGGCACCGCCGGGCTGTTGAAGGCGTTTTCCGGCGGAACGGGTTCCGGCGCCAGCCAGGGCCGCATCGTCAACGGCGCGCTGGTCGCCAACGCCTATACTGCCACGACCACCACGCAGAAGAAGTCCGAAACCATCCGCATGGTGCTGGCAAACGGGGGCGTGAAGGATTTTTCGATCGATCCGGCGCCGCCGGTCGATCCGGACCGGATCGTCGTCACGGATGCGCATCGGAAAAACGTGCTCGATCCCATGACCGGCTCGCTGGTGCGCGTGGCCGGGAACGGCGACGTGCTGACGCCCGACACCTGCCGCACCGGCACCGGCATCTTCGACGGCCGGATGCGCTACGATTTGAAGCTCGATTTCAAGCGCATGGAAACGGTGAAGGCCGAGCGCGGCTATCACGGCCCGGCCGTAGTCTGCGCGGTCTATTTCACCCCCGTCGCGGGCTATATCCCCGACCGCCCGGTCATCAAATACCTCGCCACCGAGCGGCGGATGGAGGTCACCCTGGTGCCGATCGCCGGCACGCGCGTCCTGGTTCCCTTCCGCATGACCATCCCGACGCCGTTTGGCCCCGCGATGCTGGAAGCGACGTCGTTCGTCACCACGGCGATGCCGCCCCGGGTGGCGAAGACGCAGTAGCTTCCGTCGTCATTCCGGGGCATCGCGCAGCGATGAACCCGGAATCTCGAGATTCCGGGTTCGATGCTATGCATCGCCCCGGAATGACGGCGAGAGCCTTGACTCTTCCCCGCTTCTGATTCGACTCCACCCACCCTATATTTTTAAGGAATTCACCGCCGAAACCGCCGCTTGTAGAGGCTCGACAAACTTGATCTAGTGCCGCCTCGCTTGCATCCACGCGAGATGTTGCGGTGAACGAAGGAGGTTTCCGCAGGAGTCAGCGATTCGGACGCGATTCGTTCGAGACTCGTTCCAGAGCTTAAGCCGCGACCGCATCGCCGTCGCATTATGAGACACTTCCCAAATAGCGCGACGCAAGAAACACCTGCAAAGTATGGCTTTCTCACCTTCCACGTTCGCACACGAACGGGCTCCCGGCGCCGGCGTCACCGCCGTGCTCGGGCCGACCAATACCGGCAAGACGCATCTGGCCATCGAGCGGATGCTGGCGCATTCGTCGGGGATCATCGGCCTGCCGCTACGGCTATTGGCGCGCGAGGTCTACAACAAGATCGCGGCGCGTGCGGGTGAGCAAAGCGTCGCGCTGATCACGGGCGAGGAAAAGATCAAGCCGAAGAATCCGCGCTACTGGGTCTCCACCGTCGAGGCGATGCCGCGGGATATCGACGTGTCGTTTCTCGCCGTCGATGAAATCCAGATCGCGGCTGATCTCGAGAGAGGCCATGTTTTCACCGATCGCATCCTGCATCGGCGCGGCCGCGACGAGACGCTGCTGCTCGGTGCTGCGACAATGCGTCCGATCATCGAGCGGCTGCTGCCGGGCGCGTCGATCGTCACACGGCCGCGATTGTCGCAGCTCGAGTTTGCCGGCGACCGCAAGATCACGCGGCAGCCGCGGCGCACCGCCATCGTCGCCTTCTCGGCCGATGAGGTCTACGCGATTGCGGAGTTGATCCGCCGGCAGCATGGCGGCGCTGCCGTCGTATTGGGCTCGCTCAGTCCGCGCACGCGCAATGCGCAGGTTGAGATGTTCCAGAACGGCGACGTCGATTATCTCGTCGCCACCGACGCCGTCGGCATGGGGCTGAACCTCGACGTCGATCACGTCGCGTTCGCGTCGGATCGCAAGTATGACGGCTACCAGTTCCGCCGGCTCAATCCGTCGGAGTTTGCGCAGATCGCAGGCCGCGCCGGGCGCGCCACGCGCAACGGCACGTTCGGCACCACCGGCCGCTGCGCGCCGTTCGAGCCGGAACTGGTGAATGCGCTGCAGAACCACACCTTCGACAGCGTCAAAATGCTGCAGTGGCGCAACTCGAAGCTCGACTTTTCATCGCTCGGTTCGCTGCAGGTCTCGCTGGCACTCTCGCCCGGTCACGAGGCCTTGACCCGCGCGCCGATCGCCGAGGACCTGCGCGTGCTCGATCATGCGGCACGCGACGGCGACGTGCGGGACATGGCCCATGGCGCGGCCGCCGTGGAGCGGCTGTGGGACGCCTGCCAGATCCCGGACTACCGCCGGCTGGCGCCCGCCGCCCATGCCGAACTCGTGACCACGATTTATGCATTCCTGATGAAAAAGGGCCGGATTCCCGATGCCTGGTTTGCCGCCCAGGTCGACCAGGCCGACCGCGTTACCGGCGATATCGACACGCTGTCGGGCCGGATCGCGCAAATCCGCACCTGGACCTTCGTCGCCAACCGCCCGGACTGGCTTTCCGACCCGGACCACTGGCAGGAGGCGACGCGGGAGATCGAAAATAAATTATCCGATGCGCTGCATGAACGCCTAACGGAGCGTTTCGTTGACCGCCGTACCAGTGTATTGATGCGCCGCCTGCGGGAGAACAGTGTTTTGAATACGGAAATCGGGAAGACCGGCGAAGTGATCGTTGAGGGCCATGCGATCGGCCGCCTCGACGGATTCACCTTTGCGCCAGATGCGGCGGAAGCGGGATCGGATGCGAAAGCGTTGCAGGCGGCGGCCCAGCAGGTGCTGGCCGGCGAGATCGACGCGCGCGCCGCAAAGCTCGGCAGTGCCCCCGACGACCAGTTCGTGCTGACCTCCGACGGCACCATCCGCTGGACCGGCGATGCGGTGGCGAAACTGGCCGCGTCGGACGACGTGCTGCATCCGCGCATCCGCATCATCGCCGACGATCGGCTCTCCGGCGCGTCGCGCGAATCCGTGCAGGCGCGGCTCGACCTGTGGCTGAAGACGCATATCGAAAAACTGCTGGGGCCGCTGTTCGGGCTCTCCAAGGCCGAGGACATCACCGGCATCGGACGCGGCATCGCGTTCCAGCTGGTCGAGGCGCTCGGCGTGCTCGAGCGCACCAAGATCGCGAACGAGATGAAGGATCTCGACCAGGCCTCGCGTGCGACGTTGCGCAAATACGGCGTGCGCTTCGGCGCCTATCACATCTATTTCCCGGCGCTCTTGAAGCCCGCGGCCCGCGCGCTGGCCTCGCTGCTGTGGGCCGAGAAGCAGGACAATGTCGACATGTCCGCGCTGTCGGGCGCGCAGCATCTGGCCTCCAGCGGCCGCACTTCGTTTGCGATCGACAAGGCGTTGCCGCGCGACGCCTATCGCGTGCTCGGCTATCGCCAGTGCGGCGAGCGCGCGGTGCGCGTCGATATCCTGGAGCGTCTCGCCGATTTGATCCGTCCCGCGCTGGCGTGGCGCGAGAATTCGCCCGGCGAAAAACCCACCGGCGCATTCGATGGCCGCGGCTTTGTGGTGACGCAGGCGATGACCTCGCTGACGGGATCCGCCGGCGAAGACTTCGCCTCGATCCTGCGCGCGCTCGGCTACCGCATGGACCGCCGCCCGCCCTTGCCGCCGAAGCCCGCGCCGGTGGAAGTGGTCGAGACGGTCTCCGCTGAAACGACGCCGGTGGAAGCGTCTGCGGAAACGACATCAGCGACGCCGGCGGGAGAAATCGCTGCGGAGTTGCCGGTCTCCAGCCATTCGATGTCCGGCGACCCGTCGCCGTCGGCCGCATTGCTGCCGAGCGTTACGCCCGTGCATGAAGTGAGCGTAGCGCCCGTTGTCGAGGCGCCGCCGGTTGAAGCGGCACCGGTTGAAACGCCGGTCGAAGTCGCGCCGGAGCCTGTGACTGCAGAAGCGCCGGCCGCGGAAACCTCTGCGGAACAGGCTGCGGTTGAACCCACGAGCGCGCCTGAAGCTGCGGCTGAGCCTGTTGTCGCAAGCGAGGCTGCACCTGCTGAAGCTGCAGAGGAAGCCAAACCCGAAACACCGGCCGAGCCCGTGCTCATCGAAGTCTGGCGGCCCGGCGGCCGTTCGGACGAACGCCGTCCGCATCACGATCGCAATCGTCCGCGTCATGGTCGCCAGCAGGAAGGCACGCCGGCAGCTGCAGCCGGTGAGGGCGCCGAAGGTGCGCCGCGCGAGCAGCAGCGCCATCGTCGCGGCCGTCGCAACAACAACGAGTTCCGCAAGCCTCGCGAGGGCGCGCCGGCCGATGCCGCTGCTGCTCCCGCAGCAGAGGGCGCAGCGCCAACCGAGGCACGTCAGGATCGTCCCCCGCGCGAACGTTTCGAGGGCAAGGGGCGCGATCGCGACAATGACAACCGTCGCGACAAGTTCGATCGCAACAAGGGCGACCGCAACAAGGGCGATCGCGACCGTGGTCCGCGCGACAAGGGCCGCGATTTCGGCGGACGCGACAAGGGCGGCCGGGACAAGCGCGACTCTGGCCCGTCGCATCGACAATGGGCGACCAGCGCAGCACCGCGCGATCGCGATCGCGATCGTCCGGCCGATCCGAATTCGCCGTTCGCCAAACTGGCGGCGCTGAAAGAGCAACTCGCCGGCCGCAAGGAATAGCGCGTCGAAGAGCTTCGAGAGAGTTTGTTTGGACCGGCAGCGTCTCGATAAATTTCTGTGGCATGCGCGGGTGGTGAAGGCCCGCACCTCCGCTGCCGCGCTGGTCGAAGCCGGTCACGTTCGCATCAACGGCGTGCGAGAAAAAGCGCCGGGACACGCCGTGAAGCCCGGCGACGTCCTCACCATTGCGCTCGATCGCAACGTGCGCATTCTCAAGGTCATCGGATTTTCCGAGCGGCGCGGCGATGCTGCGGCGGCGCGCGTGCTCTACGAAGATTTGCAGAACAGCAAAGCGTGACTATTTGCACAGAGCGTCCGGGAACGCCTGAAAACGGCGGCTCGAAGCGCGCTCCTTCCCTTGCGGCAGCGCACTGCATGCGCTACGCAAACCCCGGATAATCGTTCGTTTCGGAGTTTTGGATGACTTACGTCGTCACTGAAGCCTGCATCAAATGCAAATATACCGACTGCGTTGAAGTCTGCCCCGTCGACTGCTTCTACGAGGGCGAGAACATGCTGGTGATCCATCCCGACGAATGCATCGATTGTGGCGTCTGCGAACCCGAATGCCCCGCTGACGCCATCAAGCCCGATACCGAACCGGGGCTGGAGAAGTGGCTCGAGGTCAACACCGAGTACGCCAAGAGCTGGCCCAACATCACCCAGAAGAAGGAAGCGCCGACCGACGCGAAAGAATTCGAGGGTGTGGAAGGCAAATTCGAGAAATATTTTTCCAAGGAACCCGGCAGCGGCGACTGATCTGCCGATCCATCCTGTGGATTAATTGAGCCCGGTTCGGACCCAATCTGAACCAAAACGGGCCTGCTGATTTACCCTATCGACCGACTTGTGGCCGAAAAGACCCCGTAAAGGTACGGAACCGGGCGTAAATCATTGATTTTTGCGGAAAATGTGCTATATTGGGCACATAATAAGCCGATCCTGGCCATTGCGTACCTGTGGCCCCGGTGGGTTCCCGTAAAACATCGAACAGGGGCGTGGCAGTATCCGCGCGCAGGCTGTGTCACAGAAAACGCGTAAAAAGAGTGCTTCCAAGACCACCAAAAAAGCCGCTTCGGCCAGCCGCAGCGCAACCAAGGGCCGTGCCAAGGCGACCGTGAAGGTTGCCAGGAAGGTTGCGGCCACAAAGTCCTCAAAGAACAAAAGAAGCGCAATGCCAGAAAAGACTGCCAAAACTGCCGCGAAAGCGACGGGCTCGAAGGCCACTGCTTCGAAGGCCGCCGCCAAGCCTCCTGTGAAGGCCGCTCCGCCGAAGGTCGCCGCCCCCAAGGCCCCCGTGAAGGCTGCCGTCGCGCCAAAGCCTGCTGCCAAGCCGGTGGCTGCCGCTCCGCGGGTCGAGGAGCCGAAGAAGGTCGTGACCCAGCGTCAGGGCTTCAAGGCCAATGAATTCGTGGTCTATCCCGCACACGGTGTCGGCCAGATCCTGGCCATCGAGGAGCAGGAGATCGCGGGCGCCAAGCTCGAGCTGTTCGTGATCAACTTCATGAAGGACAAGATGACGCTCCGCGTGCCGACCGCCAAGGTCGCCAATGTCGGCATGCGCAAGCTGTCAGAGCCCGCGCTGGTCAAGAAGGCGCTGGAGACCCTGAAGGGCCGCGCGCGCGTGAAGCGGACGATGTGGTCGCGCCGGGCGCAGGAATACGAAGCGAAGATCAATTCGGGCGACATCGTCGCGATCGCCGAAGTGGTCCGCGATCTCTACCGCTCGGAATCGCAGCCGGAGCAGTCCTACTCGGAACGCCAGCTCTATGAAGCGGCGCTCGATCGCCTGTCGCGCGAAATCGCCGTCGTCCAGCATTCGACGGAGACCGAGGCGGTCAAGGAAATCGAGAGCCAGCTCGCCAAGAGCCCGCGCCGCGGCGCCAAGACGGAAACCGCCGACGCTGAAGCCGACGAGGCCGATGTCGAGGCCGATGGCGATGAATCCACGGTGGCGGACGAAGCCGCCTGAAAGGGTTCGACGGATTGAAAAACAAGAGCCCGGTCGCAAGACCGGGCTTTTTGTTTGGGTGAAGTTTATTTGGGTGCAATGTTGCGGCGGAATCTTCCTTCTCCCCTTGTGGGAGAAGGTGGCATAGGCCGCCTTGGCGGCCGTCTCTAAGGACGCCGATGCTTCGCATCGGCTACGGCGCCGGATGAGGGGGTCTCTCCACGCGATGTGACTGCGGAGAGAACCCCTCACCCGTCTCAATCGTGCTTCGCACGATTGATCCACCCTCTCCCACAAGGGGAGAGGGGCAGGTTCCGTTTCGGCGTTGACATCGGTAGGACGTGCAGGCGTAGAGGTGACGTGAGGGGGACACAGGCAACATGGTGGACGACACGAACATTCGAACCGGCCGGTGCCATTGCGGCGCGGTGCGTTTCGAGGTGACGCTCAGCGACGGCTTCAATTCGATCCTCCGCTGCACTTGCTCTTTTTGCCGAATGCGAGGCGCCGTCGTTGCCATGGCGGAAATGGGTGGGGTCAATATCCTGCAGGGCCAGGATGCGTTGACAAGCTACCGCTTCCACACCGCGGCAGCGCAGCACTTCTTCTGTTCCCGCTGCGGAATCTACACCCATCACCAAAGGCGATCTGACCAGAATTCATATGCCGTGAACGTGGCGTGCCTCGACGGGGTAAGTCCGTTCGATTTCCCCGAAGTGCCTGTCACGGATGGCGTCAATCACACGAAAGACACCGGCAAGCCAACGCGCCGGGCGGGCACACTGCGTTTCATCCCGGCTGATGAACGCACCAGCCGATAAGGCTCCAAGCGCAACTCTCTCCCCACGTCGTCCCCGCGAAGGCGGGGACCCATAACCACAGGAAGGTGTGGTCGAGCCTGATATCTGAACGATTGCCTTACAATGACCGCCGCGGCGTATGGGTCCCCGCCTTCGCGGGGACGACAAAATGTCTTTCCCTCAATCCACCACGATCTTCACGCGATCACGCGGCTTGACCTGGGCGTGCTGGTCCAGGCCGTTGAGGATGCGAAAGCGTTCGGCCGGGCGATCGATGCTGGCCATGCGGTGGGAGAGGGATTCCACGGTGTCGCCGGGCTGCACGGTGATGACCTTGATGCGCAGCGGCCGCGCGGCCTGGATCTCTTCCAGCGTCAGGCGGCGGAACGAGTTCACGGTCTCGCGGGCGTTGCGCTCGCTTTCGGTGGTGCGCTGCTTGGAAGCGAAGATGAAGCGGTAGACGTCGGTGCCGAAGCGCAGCGCGTAGACCTTGAACTGCCACTGTTCGCCGTTCGCGGACGCCGCGGCCACCGGAAAGCCGTTGATGGTGAGGTCTTCGGTCGAGGCCTTGTCGACGCCTTCCATCCAGCCGGAATTGAGATAATCCGAGAGCGACTGTTCGCCCGGCACGCGCACTACGTCGAAGCGCATCGCCTGGGTGCCGCCCTCGCGCACGCCGATGACGGCCTGTGCAGTGTTGTCGAGCGTAAAGGTTTCGGGCGCGGCAAAGGTGAAGCCGAGCTTGGGATGCAGGAAACGCCGCCCGCGCACGAAGCCTTCGCTGGGGTCCTCGCCATAGACGATGTTGTCGATGGCGGCCAGATAGGTTTCGCGGTCGCGCTCGGCAGCTTGCGGGGAAGTGTATCGGCGCGCGCTGGCTTGCGCATTCTGCACCCGCTCGGGTGTCGCCGGGTGCGAGGACAGGAAGTCCTGCGCCCGCGGGTCGAGCGAGGTCTTGCCGGCCCTCAGCGCCGCGTTGCGCTCCATCGCCGCGAGGAATCGCGCCGCGCCATAGGGATCGAAATTGGCGCGCGCCGAAATCCCGACGCCGATCCCGTCGGCCTCGAACTCCTGCGCCCGCGAGAAGTTCGCCATCGTCAGTTTGGTCTTGGCCAGTGCCAGCGCCGTGAGATCCGGATCGTTGCCCATGTCGGTGACGACTTTCGTCACCACCGCGGCCTGCCGCGCCTGGTCTTCCCGGATCGAGGCGTGCTTGGCCAGCACATGCGCCATCTCGTGGCTCAGGACGGAGGACAATTCCGAGGTGTCGCTGGCGAGCGCGATCAGGCCGCGTGTCACGTAAAGCTGCCCGGTCGGCAGCGCGAACGCGTTCACCGCCCCGGAATTGAGGATCGTTACCCGGTAGGCCTGGTCGGGTCGATCGGACGCCGCGACCAGCCGGTCGACCGTCTTGCTGATCAGCGCCGCCAGCCTCGGATCGTCATAGGCGCCGCCATAGGAGGAGAGGATGCGCTCATGCTCGCGCTCGCTCGCAGGCGTCTGGACGACCGTGCGATTTGGCTTGGGCGCGGCCGGGGCGGGCGCCGCAGTCTCCAGCTTTCCCAAATTTCCGCAGGCCGCAAGCGCCAGCCCGGCGCACAGCAGCGCCGGCGCGGCCAAGAGGCCGCGACCAGTCTTCTTTTGGCGCCCTGTTGCACGATGCGTCAAATCAGCCACTGGAATCACGATCCGGTCGGTCTCGACCGGATTATGCCCCCATCCCTTCGCTTGCGCATGACCGAATCGAAAACCGGTGCCGAGTTTTCGAATCACGCGCTATTTCCCGCCCAGCACCTCAATTTGCCCCACCCGGAGCAAATCGATTCGTGGTCCTCCCCGCGACCCGACAAAGCCGCGGACACGAATCCGTTGATTTTCGAGTGACTTAGGCGCGAGCCCAGCCGTCTCGAATGCCGGCATGATGCGCCCTGAAATAGTCGCAGCAAAGTCCCGTGTCCAGTTACGACCGAAATTCAGGTAGGTCACAGTCCCCGCTTGACGAACGGACAGTACTCTGCCCTCGACCACCGCAAATTGCCCCATCCCGGCCAGAATATCGCCCGGACTTTCCGCGTTTTTTATGGCGGTGGGGTGAGCCCAGATTCCCAATTTGCTTTGCCGCGCCACTTTCTCTGCGGCGGCCAGCTCGGCGGCGCAGTCCTTGTCGGTCACGTCGGCGGAAGCCAGCGCCGCGCCGCGACGGAGCATTTCCTCCTGCACGGAAGTCTCCGATCCTTCCGCGAAGACGACGGCCGCCTGGCGGCCGTAACGGTCCGGCGTGTCGTTTTCGCCATGCAGCGTCACATGACGTCCAGCAACGAGGGCCGCCAGCACGGCCTTGCCCCCGTCGGTTCCGGTGCGTTCGATCCCGGTAAGGCGGACCTCGCGGCCGTCATCGAGGCGAAAGCTGCGCCCGTCGAGCGCGGCGGCGACCCGGCCTTCGCCCTGCGGCTCGAACATGCAATCGGCGTTCGCACGTCCGGCAGTAGACAGCACGAGAAATGCCGCAACAATGGCCCGGTGACGCCATGCCGGATCGGTCATTACGCGGCTTACTCCAAATCCGTTCCCGTATGCTTGACGTCATAATGCTACCAGAGATTGCCACGCAGGGGGAGCCATGGAGATCAACGGCATCGCACATATTTTCCTCACCGCCTCGAATTTTGCGCGCTCACGCGATTTCTATTCGAGGCTGCTGCCCTTCCTGGGGCTGAAGCCGGTCATCGATACCGAGACGACGTATTACTGCGTCGGCGGCCGCACCGCCGTCGGCATCAGTGCGCCGTCCGCCGAGCACGAAGGTGCCGCCTTCGAGCAGAAGCGCGTCGGCCTGCATCACCTCTGCTTCCGCGCACGCGAACGCGCCGACATCGACGAACTGCACGGCTTCCTCCAGACGCTCGGCGCCAACATCATTCGTGCACCGCGCGAGGATCAATGGGCGCCGGGATATTATTCGATCCTGTTCGAAGATCCCGACGGCATCCGGCTCGAACTCAATCACGTGCCCGGGAAGGGACTGCTGGGCTAGCCTCCAGGTGGGTGGAGCGCAGCGAAACCCGTCACGCCGCGCGCGCAATATCGAAGGGTTTCGCTGCGCTCGACCGATCCTACAAGGATCATTCCGCTTAGCGGAAATCGTTGCGCAAGTCTGCGCACGGCTGCGGCTTGCTGCTGTTGTCCCCATGCGGCATGATCGCGCCGAACATCAAGGCCGCAACCAATGCGGCAACACTTCCGGGAGGATTATTTATGAAGAAGATTGCGACGGGCATTTTCGCCGCAGCGCTGGCGGTGTCCGCGAGCGCGGCACTGGGGCAGAGCAAGCCGCCGCTCAAGCTGGGCGGCATTCTCGATATGTCGGGCCTCTACGCCGATATCACCGGAGCCGGGAGCGAGACAGCCGCGAAGATGGCGGTGGAGGATTTCGGCGGCGAGGTGCTCGGCCGCAAGGTCGAGATCATCGCCGCAGATCATCTCAACAAGGCCGATCTCGCCGCCAGCATCGCGCGCGACATGCTCGACAACCAGGGCGTCGAGATGATCTACGACGTGGCCGCTTCCGCGACCGCGCTGGCCGCCGGCGAGATCGCCAAGGCGCGCAACAAGATCATCATGTATAGCGGCCCGGCCTCGATCCGCCTCAGCAACGAGGCGTGTGGTCCCTACACCGTGCATTACTCCTACGATACGTTCGGGCAGGCGAACGTCACCGGGCTGGCCACCGTCAAGTCCGGCTTCGAGACGTGGTTCTTCCTCACCGCCGACTACGCCTTCGGCCAGGACCTGGAAAAGGACACCACGAACGTGGTGTTGAAGGCCGGCGGCAAGGTGCTCGGCGGGGTCAAGCATCCGCTCAACACGTCGGACTTCTCCTCGTTCCTGCTGCAGGCGCAGAGTTCGAAGGCCAAGGTGGTCGGCCTTGCCAATGCCGGCGGCGATACCATCAACGCGATCAAGCAGGCGGCGGAATTCGGGCTGACCAGGAGCGGTGGCCAGAAGCTGTCGCCGCTGCTCGCCTTCGTGACCGACATCGACAGCGTTGGGCTTGAGACCGCACAGGGCCTGCTGCTGGCGGAAGCCTTCTATTGGGACCTCAACGACGACACGCGCGCGTTCTCCAAGCGATTCACCGAGCGCGTCAAGCGGCCGCCGACCGCGGCGCAGGCCAGCGTCTACTCGTCGGTCCTGCACTACCTGAAAGCCGTGAAGGCCGCGAACACCACGGACGCGGCTGCGGTCATGAAGGTGATGAAGGAGACGCCGGTCAACGACATGTTCGCCAAGAACGGCAAGATCCGCGAGGACGGCCGCATGGTGCATGACATGTACCTGTTCGAGGTGAAGAAGCCGTCGGAGTCCAAAGCGCGCTGGGACTATTACAAGCTGCTGGCGACGATCCCCGGCAGCGAGGCGTTCCAGCCGCTGGAAGCCTCGCGCTGTCCGCTGGTGAAGAAATGACGAAGTGACGTAGTCACGCAGTCATCCCGGGGCGATGCGAAGCATCGAACCCGGGATCTCGAGATTCCGGGTTCGATGCTGTCGCATCGCCCCGGAATGACGGAGCAAATCAACAACAACGAAAGCACGACACATGAGCGCAAACGAAATGGTCCTCCAGAAGCTCGAGCAGGGCTTGCTCACCATCACCATGAATCGCCCCGACCGGCGCAACGCGCTCAATCCGGACATGACGCGCGGGCTGGTCGAAGCCGCGCGACGCGCGGCTGAGGATCACGAGGTGCGCGCGGTGCTGATCAAGGGCGCCGGCGGCACGTTCTGCGTCGGCGGCGACGTCAAGTCGATGGCGGAGGGCAGGGCGCCGCTCGCCTTCGAGGCCAAGATGACCAACCTGCGCCGCGGCATGGAAGTGTCGCGCATCCTGCACCAGACGCCGAAGCCTGTGGTGGCGCAGCTCGATGGTGCCGCTGCGGGCGCCGGCCTCTCGATTGCGCTGTCCTGCGACCTGCGCGTCGCCAGCGCGTCCTGCAAGATCACGACGGCGTTTGCGAAGGTGGGACTGTCGGGCGATTACGGCGGCACGTATTTCCTCACCCAGATGCTCGGCAGCGCCAGGGCGCGCGAACTGTATCTGACCTCGCCGGTGCTGAGCGCGACGGAGGCCTTCAATCTCGGGATGGTGACAAAGGTGGTACCGGACGCCGACATCGATGCCGAAGCGCATAATCTCGCGATGTCGCTGGCGCAGGGGCCGTCGGTGACGCTGGGCTACATCAAGCGCAACATCAACAATGCCGAGACGATGTCGCTGGAAGCCTGCTTCGACGCCGAGGCGATCCATCACTCGCGCTCGGGCGAGACCGCCGATCACAAGGAAGCGGCGAAGGCGTTTGTCGAGAAACGCAAACCCGCATTTCAGGGGCACTGAGATGGCAGAATATCTCAGGCTGCGGCAGATCTGCCTGGTGGCGCCGCATCTGGAGCCCGTGATTTCGGACATCTCCGCGATCATGGGCCTCAACGTCTGTTACCGTGATGGCAACGTCGCCAAATACGGGCTGGAGAACGCGCTGCTGCCGGTCGATACCATTTTGCTGGAAGTGGTGGCACCGACGCAGCCGGGCACGGCCGCAGGACGCTTCATCGACAAGACCGGCGGCCGCGGCGGCTACATGGCGATCTTCTGCTGCGACGATCCGGACGCACGCGGCAGGCGCGCCAACGGCATCGGCGTGCGCACCGCCAACGTGATCACGCATGCGCCCTATCACGGCGTGCAACTGCACCCGCGCGATTGCCGCGCCGCCTTCATCGAATTCAACCACACCGAGGGCAGCGACGATGTGCTGGGGCCCTATCCGCCGGCGGGGCCCGACTGGCAGAAAGCCATCCGGAAGGACGTCACGCAGGCGTTGACCGAAGTCGAAATGGAGAGCCCCGATCCGCAAGGGTTGGCGGAGCACTGGGGCAGGATCACCGGCATCGCCGTCGGCAGGGCCGCGAACGGCGAGCCCGAGTTGAAACTGCCCAATGCCAGCTTCCGCTTCGTCAAGGGCGCGAGCGACCTGATGAGCGGGTTGACGTTCAAGGTCGCCGATATCGCGAAAGTGCGCGACGCGGCCAGGGCGAAAGGCTGCAAGGTGTCGGGCGATACGTTCGAGCTTTGCGGGGTGACGTTTAGGCTGGTGGCGTGAGGCGCCGTGCTTCCCTCTCCCCTTGTGGGAGAGGGTGGATCAATCGCGCGAAGCGCGATTGAGACGGGTGAGGGGTTCTCTCCGCAAACGAAAATCTCGCGTGCGGAGAGAACCCCTCATCCGGCGGACTGCGTCCGCCACCTTCTCCCACAAGGGGAGAAGGGAAGAGGGCGCGGGGTTAACGCCCCTTGAAGTTCGCCACCCTTCGTTCCGCCGTGGCCTTGACGCCTTCCTTGAAGTCTTCGGTCTTGCGCAGCCGCGACTGCTCGGCGAGTTCGTGGTTGGTGGCGGCAAGCACGCGGTCGGCGAGGCCGTCGCGCATGGTGGCGCGGGTGGAGAGCAGGCCGAGCGGCGAGCATTCGGCGATCTCGTTGGCAAGCTTCATCGCCTCGGCCCGCACCTGGTCCTGCGGTACGCAGACATTGGCAAGGCCCATCTTGGTGGCTTCCTCGCCGGTGACGCGGCGGCTGGTATAGAAGATCAGTTCCGCGTTGTTCTTGCCGACCAGTTCGGGGAGCGTCGTGGTCAGGCCGAAGCCCGGATGAAAGCCGAGCTTGGTGAAGTTGGCGGAGAAGCGCGCCTCCGGGCAGGTGACGCGGAAATCCGCCGATACCGCAAGCCCGAGGCCGCCGCCGATGGCGGCGCCATGCACGGCGGCGACGACCGGCTTCCTGGCGCGGAAGATGCGCACGGCATGCAGATAGAGGCTGTTGATCGAGCCCAGGCTGTCGGCGGGATCGCCCTTGGCTTCGGCCTTGGCCTCGGCCTCCTCCTGCGCCTGTCGCGCCGGATCGCTGAAATTCGCGCCGGCGCAGAACGCCTTGCCCTGGGCGGCGAGAACCGAGGCGCGGATCTCGATGTCCTTGTCGAACTCCTCGAGCGCGTCCGCGATCTGGTTGATCAGCGAGATGTCGAAGAAGTTCAGGGGCGGCCGCCGGATTTCGATCAGGCCGACGTGGCCGTGCTTTTCGACGCCGATATCAGTGTACTTGCTCATGGGCTTTCCTTCTTGTTGTTTGAATGCGGACGAGCCGCGCAGTTAGCGCAGGCCGAGCCCGCGGGCGATGATGCCGCGCAGCACTTCGGTGGTGCCGCCCTGGATCGTCAGCTTGGGCGCGGTCTTGATGGCGAAATCGAGCTGCTTTTCCAGCGTCTCGCGGTTGGTGGCGGTTTCCTCGACGAAGGCGGCGAGGTCGCGGACGCGGTGGGGCAGTTGCTGTTCCCACACCGTGCCCATGTCCTTGACGATGGAAGCTTCGACGACCGGCTCCTTGCCGGCCTGCAGCATGCCGGCCACCGAGACCGACATGCGCCGCATGGTGTGGACCTGCGCCACCAGCCGGCCGATGCCTTCGGCGCTGCGGGTATCCGGGTTCTTGCCGACGGCGCGGACCAGTTCGGTCAGCACGTAATAGGTTTCGAGGAAACGCTCCGGACCCGAGCGCTCGTAGGCGAGTTCGGAAGTCGCCTGCTTCCAGGCGCCATCGACTTCGCCGAGCACGTGATCCTCGGGGACGAAAAAGTCCGTGAAGACGACTTCGTTGAACTCATACTGCCCGGTGATCTGGCCGATCGGATTCACCTGGATGCCCGGCTGCTTCATCTTGACGAGGAACTGCGTCAGGCCGTGGCGGCGATTTTCTTTCGTCGGCGGCGAGGTGCGGAAGATCGCGATCATGTAGTCGGCGATATGGGCCGAGGAGGTCCAGATCTTGGTGCCGTTGATCAGGTAGCCGCCGTCGGTCTTGGTGGCGCGGGTCTTTGCCGCGAACAGGTCGGAGCCCGAGTTCGGTTCGCTCATGCCGATCGCAAAGCAGATCTCGCCTTTGCAGATGCGCGGCAGGATTTCCATCTTGATGTGCTCGGGCGCGTATTTCAGCAGCACCGGGCCGCTCTGCCGGTCGGCGACGAAGAAGCGCCGGGTCGGGGCGTTGGCGATGCGCATTTCCTCGGTCACGACGTAACGCTCGAGGAACGATCGCTCATGGCCGCCATACTTCTTCGGCCAGGTCATGCCGAGCCAGCCGCGCTCGCCGACCTTGCGCGAAAACTCCGGCACGTCGGTGTCCTCGCGGTTGGGCTTGTGCGGATCGAAGGTGCCGGCGGCGATTTCCTCGGCGAGGAAGGCGCGCACTTCCTTGCGCAACTGTTCGCACTTTTCGGGCAGGCGGATCGGATCGAAACGAAGGGCTGCGGTCATTGTCTATCTCGACTTCTAAAGCCAGCTAATCGGTGTCGGTTCAGCGCGAGGCCACCAGCGGCCACAATTCATCGGCGCCGCGGTCGCAGACGAGCTTGCCGAGCTCGACCGCCCAGTAGCTCTCGGAACCGAAATCGTCGCGCCACGCCAGCGCGCGCAGCGAATAGCGGTGCAGGATGTGCTCGATGGTGAAGCCGATCGCGCCGTGCACCTGGTGCGCGATGCCGCCGCCTTTCTCAGCCGCTTCCGAGCAGCGGATTTTTGCAGCAGCCGCTTCGAGGAACAGCTCGTCGTTGAACGAGGTCGCGTTGGCATAGGCGTCCGCAGCCGAGGTCGCGGCCGCGAGCGCCGCCGCCGATTCACCGGCGAGCCGTGCCAGGTTGTGCTGCACCGCCTGGAACTTGGAGATCTTCTTTTCGAACGCGACGCGTTCGTTGGAATAGCGCACGGAAATTTCCAGCATCGATTCCAGCGCGCCCGCGATCTGCAGCGATCGCGCGACGCCACCCATCAGCATCAATTGCGTCTGGTCGAAACCCTTCGGGGCCGGCTTGATCGTGACCGGCTGGACCTTGTCCAGCGTCACGATATCCGAATTGTCGCCGCCGAGATTGATCCCGCTCTCGATCCGGCATTTTGCAGCATCGATCAGGGCGATCGAGAGAGTGCCCTTGGCATCGCCGACCAGCACCGCGATGTGTTTTGCGGCTTTCGCAAACGGCACGCCGCGGGCCCTGCCCGACAGGCTGCCGTCGGCATCGATGGTAATCCGGTCCTTCGGGCTTGCGGGCGCGACAGTCATCTCGCCGTCGGGCGAGGAAATCTTGGCCTGCGCCAGCAGCCATCCCGCCAGCATGGTTTCGGCGAGCGGCACGGCGACGGCGAAGCGCCCGGCGGCGCTCAAGACGCTGAAGCCTTCGGCGAGCGACGCACCCGAACCGCCACAGTCCTCCGGTACCCAGGACAGCGGCAGGCCGGCGTCGGTCAGCGCCTGCCAGAGCGGCGCCTTCCACGCGCCCTTCTTGTCATTGTTGATGGTCTGGGCGTCGGCGAGATCGGCGAAGATCTTCTCCGCGGTCTCGGCAACAATATTCTCACTCTCCGCCACGGCGTTCCCCGAAATTGATTGGCATCGGCCCGGCCTTACGCGCTGGCGCCAAGGTCTCGGGTGCGGTGTTTTATTGCGCTTTATGATGGGCAAAAGCCATAGCCCTGACAAGCGCTGTCCGCAGGGCCGCCTGCGGCGTTGGCATGAACGTCATCAGCCAACGAATAAATTCCGCGGAACGGACTACCGGATTTGCACGCACCTGGCCGCGCGATATGGTAAAGGCGTCGACCGACCTTTCGGGCGGTTTGAAGCCCGGCTCAAAAGCAACAAGAGGAAATGCGGATGTCGAAGGATGGTTTGTGCGCGATCGTAACCGGTTCTGCCTCTGGCCTCGGGGCGGCCACCGCGGCCATTCTGGCAAAGGGCGGTGCGCGCATCGTCGTCAACTATTCCAACAGCAAGGCGGAAGCCGAGGCGACCGCCGACCTCTGCCGCAGCGCCGGCGCCGAAGTCATTGTCGTGCAGGGCGACGTCTCGCGCGATGAGGACTGCAAGAAGATCGCGGCGGCCGCGGCGGGGTGGGGTCGTCTCGACATTCTCGTCAACAATGCCGGCACCACCAAGCATGTGCCGCACCACGATCTCGACGGGCTTTCGGCCGAGGATTTCCAGCGCATCTATGCCGTCAACACCATCGGCCCGTTCCAGATGATCCGCGCGGCGCGCGCGCAGCTCGAGGCCGGCGCGAAAGCGTCGGGGCTGCCGTCCGCCGTGGTCAACGTGTCGTCGGTCGCCGGCATCTCCGGCGGCGGTTCTTCGGTTGCCTATGCCGCGAGCAAGGGCGCGCTCAACACCATGACGCAGTCGCTGGCGCGTGCGCTGGCGCCGCTGATCCGCGTCAACACGGTCTGCCCCGGCTATATCGATACGCCGTGGTTCACCAAGGGCCGCGGCGAGGCCGGCGCCAAGGCGGTGCGCGATGCAGTCGTGGCCAAGGTGCCGCTGAAGGTCGCGTCAACGGCCGATGATATCGCGCAACTGGTGTGCTTCCTCGCATCGCCTGCATCGAGCAACATGACCGGCGAGTACGTGCGGATGGATGCGGGGATGCATCTGGTGCTTTGATGAAGTCATTCCGGGGCGCGAAGCGAACCCGGAATCTCGAGATTCCGGGTTCGATGCTTCGCATCGCCCCGGAATGACGCAAGATGAACGTAGTGACGCCTACGCCGTCACCTCCGGCCCGGATCGGAAATCATTCCCCGCGCCACCAGCCGGTTCCAGATGAACAGCACCACCAGCGCGCCGATGGTGGCAGTAATGAAGCCGGCGCCCTGATCGGGGCTGTAATGGCCGATCGCCTGGCCGATCCAGGTCGCGAGAAACGCGCCGGCGATGCCGAGCACCGTGGTCAGGATGAAGCCGCTGGGATTGTTCGGGCCCGGCGAAAGCATGCGCGCGATAATGCCGGCGACGAAGCCGACCACGATGACCCAGATGATGCCGCTCATGTCTGTCTTTTTCCCCTGCCGTTGACGACGTGTCGATGGTGATGCAGCGCGGCGCTGGGCGCCGCGCTGGCGCAGCGTCAGATCCAGCGCGACATCTGGTTCTCGTCCGGCAACTGTCCGTCCGGTGTCAACTGGTTGACGACGTCGGGCAGGTACTGGCTGAGGCCTTGCAGCAATTCGTCGCGCGACATGCCGCTCTGCGAGGTAAGCGCCTCGATCTGGTCGACGCCGAGCGCGCTGCCGAGATCGCCAGGCGAGATCTGCTTGTTGGGACCGGTGCTGACCCAGGAGTCGGCCTGATCGCCCAAGCCGTTCTGCTGGAATTGCTTCATGAGATCGCCGAGCCCGCCGCTCAAAATGCTGCCGGCCGCGCCGCCTGCGAGAAGTCCGCCCAATCCGCCCTTCATCAGGTCACTGAGACCGCCGCCAGCGCCGCCACCGGGCAGGCCTGCGGTCACGTTGCCGGGCAGTTTTGGAGGCGCCTGGGTCGGCGCTGCGCCGGGCTGGCCGCCGCCGAAATGCTTCATCGCCTTCCAGGCCAGCAGCGCCAGGATCGCCATGGTCATGGGCGACATCCCGCCGCCGTCATCCTTCTTCGCGCTCGGGGCGCTCGGGCCGCGTGGGCCGTTCTGCATGCCGTTGAGTATGTCGAGTAAACCCATGCTCGTCTCCTCCGCGTGGCCCCCGCGGCAAACATAACGGTGGCCCATGACGGTTACAAGGCGCGGTCGTGCAGCATTGGCCGGCCGCTCGATAGGCACCGCGCAACGGTTCTGCTATCGAAGCCCGATGCAACGAGCAACCAGATGAGTTCGGAACGGACGATTGCAATCGCGGGCGCAGGCAGCATCGGCTGCTTCGTCGGCGGCATGCTGGCAGCGGGCGGCCGTCGTGTCGCGCTGCTGGCGCGTTCGCGCGTGGTCGGCGAAATCGAGGCGAACGGTCTGCGGCCGACCAGCTTCGAGGGCGTCGATCAAACCATCGCTGCAAATCGTTTCGCGTTGTCGGAAGACCCTTCGATTTTTGGCGATGCTGCCGTGGTGCTGGTTGCGGTCAAGAGCGCCGATACCGCTGCGATGGCAGATCTCATCGCGCGGCACGTGCCGTCCGATGCCGTGATCGTCAGCCTGCAGAACGGTGTCGGTAACACCGCCGAACTACGCGAACGATTGCCGGGGCGGCGCGTGCTCGGCGGCATGGTGCCGTTCAACGTGATCGCGCTCGGCAACGGACGGTTTCATCGCGCCACTTCCGGCGACATCGTCATCGAGCAGGACGAGGCGCGCACCGCCGAAACACTTTCGGTGCCGGGGCTCACCATGCGCGCGACCGACAACATCGACGGCGTGCAATGGGGCAAGCTGCTGCTCAACCTCAACAACGCGCTCAACGCGCTGGCCGACCTGCCGCTGCGCCGGCAACTGGCACAGCGGTCCTGGCGAACGCTGTTCGCGGACCAGGTGGCGGAAGGTCTGGCGGCAATCCGTGCCGAAGGCATCAGGCCGGTTTCGCCGACGCCGGTTCCGCTGGGCTGGATGCCGGCGCTGTTGCGTCTGCCGGACCCGGTCTTCGCGGCGCTGCTGGGACGGACGATGAAGATCGATCCCGAGGCGCGCTCGTCGATGTGGGAAGATCTGCAGCGTGGCCGCCGCACCGAGATCGATTATCTGCAGGGCGTCATCACCCGGATCGCCGAACGGCGCGGGCTGGATGTGCCGCTGTCGCGCCGGATCGTGGTGTTGATCCGAAAGGCCGAACGTGAGGCCAGGGGTTCGCCCGGACTGACACCGCAGCAGATTCGCAACGGCAATTGACGTGGCTGCGCCTTGAATGGAGCGGATGCAGAACGTAGATCTCATGGTGCGGCCGATGGGAGAAGCGGCATGAAACGAACTGGTCTTGCGCTCGTCGTGATTTCAACGCTGGCCGGCTGGCTGTCGCTGGTTCCTGCCATTGCGGCGCCACCGACCGTAATTCCCTCGCCGGGTTATGATGCGCGGTTGCAGGAGCAGCGCAATGCCGCGCGGGCTGCCGCAACACCGGCCGCGCCGGTCGCAAAGCCGGTTGCTCCGCGTCGCGGCAAGAAGATGCGCGCATATTGATGATGTCGTTCCAGCGTTCGCAGGGGTGACAGAAGTGCCTAGCTTCGCTTCTGCTTGGCAGGGGGCTGCTGCTGCGGATTGAACAGCCGCTTCAGTTCATTGATGCTTTCGGAAAGCCGCGGCCACTCGCATGAGAACTGGTTCTTCGCGCATTGCGCCGCCCGGATGCGTGCGGCTTGCTTGACCGGGCTCGCGACCGGCACCGGCACTTTCTCGGTCTCGGGCAGCGAAGATTCGGTGCGCAGCGAGACCTGCTGTACCTCCGCATGCGGAGCCGGTGGCGGCTCCGGTTGCTGCTTGGCCATCTGCGCTGCGGCAATTGTTGTGCGACGTTCGCGCTCGAGGTAGGCGGTATACTGCTCGTCGATCTTCTTCTGCTCTTCCGGCGTCGGATTCGGACCTGCGATGTCGAAGGTCCGGTCCTGCATGAAGTCGTAGTAGGTGTAGCCGCCGCCGGGCTTGCGGCGGCCGGCGTATTTCTGATTGCATTCGGCGAGCGCGGCCGTCTTTTCCTCTTTCGTCTTCGCCTTCTCGGCGACATCGGCACATGACTCGAAATCAACAGGCGAGCTACGCCACCACTGCGCATCGCTGCGCACCGGCGCCATCACCGCAGCACTTCCGACGGCGGCAACAACAAACGCAAATGTACGTGAGGCGATCACGAACGACATTCTCCAGCCGAATTCTTGGGAGTTATAGTTGATTCGATTGTCATCATTTTGGCAGCGCTGTCATCCCCTTATTGCACGATTTTCCCGCTCGCGAGGAAGCATAATGGGTTGATATGACCCATGGAACACAACGCCGCACGGTCAGAATTATTCAGGAAATTCAACGGTCAAACTGCGCGGCGCACATTGCGCGGCAGTGATCGACAATGCGCCATCTGTGGATGAGCGGGGATAAACTTGCCAGATTGTGGCAACAATCAGTCTAATCCCCTGGCGCGGGCCAGCGTACGCGATGCGGGTTCGTGAAAGGCTGCGCGATAGAGCCGTGCAAATTCACCCATGTGGTGGAAGCCGTTGGCCCTCGCGCAGGATGTCACTGTGATCGCATCGGACCCTTTCACAAGTTGCGTCCGCGCCGCCCAAAGCTGCTTGAGACGCAGATAGCGATGCAGGCTCATGCCGCGCACGCTTACCACCGCCGTGCCCAGCGTCCTGACCGAGACGCCGCATTGTTCGGCGAGGTCGGCGCTGTAGATCGGCGAGGCGGCATGATAGGCGACATATTCGTCGACCATCCGCACGAGGCGGCAATAGCTCTTGCTCGATGTCCTGCCCGCTATTCCCGACGACCTGCTGCGGCGGAACATGTCGTCGATGGCGAGCAGCAGCGACTCCTGCAGGGCGAGTGCGAAGCCGGGCTCTTTCATCAGATGCGGCTCGGCGGAAGCGGTTCGCAGAATGCCTGTCGCGACCGACCTGACGGCCGCCAGCGCGCCGATGTCAGGCGTGAATCCGCATAGCCGATCCGGCGTCTCGAACCACTCCCGGTCCCGCAAGGCGGCTCCGAAGGTGATGATCGCATGCAGCGACCCGCGCGGTTCGAAGTACTGAATGTCCACATTGCCACGCATCCCGATGAAGGCGGGTCCGTTCACGGACATTCCGTTGGCCGATACTTCGTGATCGTCCTCGAGCTGGAAGATGACGGCGCCGTGCGCCATGCGGTAGCTGACGTCAACGACGCGGGGGAACGAGGCCAGCGCCGTGATCTGACAGCAAGGCAGTTGCACCGTCGCGCGCGCGGTGTGGAAATTCACGAGGTTCAACGGAACGCTGCGCGCGTCCGCGACGAACTCGACCGGACGGAAGGCATCGATATCGGAAAACTGCGCGATCGAAAGCGCCGGTGAGGGAACCAAGTTCTGGAACAGCATCGTGAGGAGACCGGCGTCTGATCGTCAAATCTCCTCCAGAGTCGAACGGGCCGGTTAAATTCGTGTTAAGGCGCACGCGGGGGTTGAAATTTTGTGCGACCCGATTTTCTGGAACCTATTCAAATCCATTATACCTGCTCCTGCGGAATCTTACTTGTTTTGGGACGGCGGAACCTTCATGTGGGCAGCCGGCAGAATTGCCTTGCGCTGCCTATGTTGCGCCATGTCGCGGAACAGCAGAATAAAAATGACGCTTCGTTCGTCGCAGCGACGACTGCACGTGCGAACGCGTTGAAGCCATCAGGGGAGACTGTCTGCATGAGCATCACCACCGCCATGAAGAGCGTACCAAAGCCTGCGCCCGAACTGATCGAGGCGTTCAGGGACGCGCCGACATGCATCATCAGCGACAACCTCGCCAGGCTCCCCGGAGCGGTGGGCCTGCGGCCTTTCCATCGTGGCGGCCGGCTGGTTGGAACGGCCTTCACCGTGCGAACGCGACCCGGCGACAATCTTGCTATCCATGCCGCGCTCGAATTGGTTGGGCCGGGCGATGTCATCGTGGTCGATGGCGGCGGCGACGAGACGAGGGCGCTGGTCGGCGAGATCATGAAGAACATCGCCGAATACAGGGGCGCAGCGGGCTATGTGATCGACGGCGCGATCCGCGACGTCGCAGCCTTCGCGGCGTCTGACTTCCCGTGTTTTGCCCGCGCGGTCATCCATCGCGGCCCCTACAAGAGCGGGCCGGGCGAAATCAACGTGCCGGTTTCGATCGGCGGCTCGGTGATCAGCCCCGGCGACATCGTGGTGGGCGACGAGGACGGCGTGGTGTCGTTTCCCGTCTCGGTCGCAAGCACGCTGCTCGAGGCGGTGCGCGCACAGATCGTGCGCGAAGAGCAAACGCTGACCTCGATTCGGGAAGGCCGCTACCAGGGCAGCTACGCCAAGTCTTGAAGGCAAGTCTTGAAGGCAAGTCTTGATGGCGCAACAAGCATTGAGGACCAAAGCGATGAGTCAGAAGAGCGAATTTCACAACCTTGATAATCCCAATGACGGCCTGTTTCGCGAACTGGCGGCGGGCGTCACCACGCGCATCTTCTCCGGCGAGCATGCCATGCTGTCGGTGGTGACGCTGGGGCCGCATGCGGAAGGAACCCTGCATCATCACCCCGAGGAGCAATGGGGCGTGCTGCTCGACGGCTCGGCGATCCGGGTTCAGGGCGGCGAGGAAATCCAGGTCAAGAAGGGCGACTTCTGGCGCACGCCGGGGAACGTGCCGCACACGATGCGGGCTGGTCCGGAGGGGGCCCGCGTGCTCGATATCTTCAGCCCGCCGCGGCCGGAATATAAAAAGGCCGGCTCCGGTTTCGGAAATTCGTAACGTTTGCGGCGATAAAACAAGAAAACAAAAGAGCAATCGGGAGTAGAGCCTTGGTGAAGATTACGAGACGTAAATTGCTTGCGGCGTCGGCTGCGTTCGCGATCACGCCGGCGTTGGCCCAGCCGGCCAAGAACATGACGCTGGTGGTGCCGTTTCCGCCCGGAGGATCCACCGACGCGTTGGCGCGGCTGCTGCAGTCGCATCTGCAGACGAAACTCGGCCGGACCGTGCTGGTCGAAAACAAGTCGGGCGCGGCCGGCTCGCTCGGCGCCGCACAGGTCGCCAAGAGCGCGCCCGATGGCGCGACCTTTCTCGTGACCTTCGACTCGCACGCGGTGATTCCGTCGATTCTCGAAAAACCGGGGCTGGACGTCGAGAAGGATCTGATGCCGGTGTTCCTGGTCGGCACCGCGCCTTACGTCGTCGCGGCGAACGCCGAACGGCCGTACAAGAACTTCGCCGACGTGATCGCGGCCTGCAAGGCAAACCCCGGCGCGGTGAAATACGCTTCCGTTGGCATCGGCACCCTCGGCCATCTCGCGATGACCGTGCTCGGCAAGAAGGCCGGCGTCGAGATCACGCATGTGCCCTATCGCGGCGGCGGCCCTGCCATGAACGACGTGCTCGGGGGCCATGTCGACATGATCATCGGATCGGCGGCGCTGATCACGGCGCAACTCGGCACCAACAGGCTGCGTCCGATCCTGCAAATGGGACGCGAACGGATGCCCGCGCTCAAGGACACCCAGACCGCGATCGAAGCCGGCTATCCCGATTTCGAAACGCTGGCCTGGTGGGGCATCTTCGCGCCAAAGGATACGCCGCCCGATGTCATCGCCAGCATGGCCAAATCCGTGAAGGAAATCCTGAGCGATCCGGCCGTGGCGACGAACCTGAAAGAGACGCAGCAGATGTCGCTGCTGCTTGCCGACGCCAAGGACTTCCAGACGTTCTTTGCCAAGCAGGTCAGCACCTGGGGCCAGGTCGTCCGAGAGAACAACATCAAGGCCTAGCGTTCAACTTTGCGGCCGCCGACAAGCGGCGGCCGCTTGCAAGCTACACACCCGCTTTCGGCCATCGCTCACGACCGCGAACGGCGGGCCGGCTGTCCGTAAAACGGGTTTCTGATGCACGTCAGACGCCTGCCCGATGCGGTGGCCTGGCACTGCGCCCGGCTGGTGAAAGTGCAGTTGCTCAGTCCAGGCATGGTTGCACCCTGCATGCAGTAGGGATACTGGCGCCTTGCAGCTTCCGCCGGTGCCACGCCCAACGAAATCAGACTGGCGATGCCGAGCAGGATCAGGACAACGCGGTGCATGGCGAATTCTCCTTCCGGTTTCCCTTTGACATCGGACCACTAATTCCAGACTCCCCCGCGTGTCCGTGACGGGCTGTGATGAAACGATCTGGAACGGCGGCTGCAGGTCGCGTTCGATGCCGATGCGATGCGCATACATTGCGCCCGCGTGCTGAAATCGCACCGGCCTGGACCGATCGATCCTGCGCGGCGAAGGCAATAGGAATCGGTGCGGGCATCCGCCGGCATCGGTTGCAATGCAAGGATCGCTGTGAATGCGCCGATGACGAAGAGACAGGCCTTCATGTCCGGGGATCCATTCAGCAATCCGAAACTGAAATTCCAGGGGACGTGCGTGTGGCTCCCTTGCCAATATCACACTCTGCGCCAGCAGGGGGCGGCGGAGGTACGATTTCCGGCATTTCGGACACTGGCGATCATGCCGCGGCTCTGCTATGCACGGGCCAGACCCGTCGTTTCCGGCGCGGGTTCTCGGTCCCGTAGCTCAGCCGGATAGAGCGACGGTTTCCTAA
Source organism: Pseudomonadota bacterium (assembly GCA_023387735.1). GTDB lineage: Bacteria > Pseudomonadota > Alphaproteobacteria > Rhizobiales > Xanthobacteraceae > Bradyrhizobium. The sequence goes on from JAEWHP010000002.1 coordinate 262,206, forward strand.
ACCGTAGGTCGGAAGTTCGAGTCTTCCCGGGATCGCCACCGCGTCGGTGTCAACAACGCGGACTTGTCCGCGGTTCGAACCAGCCGCCCAGCCGCATGACCGACATCGTCACCATCACGCTCAATCCGGCCGTGGATCTTTCGACATCGGTCGACCGCATCCAGCCCGTGGCCAAGCTGCGCGGCCAATCGCAGCGCCGCGACCCCGGCGGTGGCGGGATCAATGTGGCGCGGGTGATCCGGCGGCTCGGCGGCGATGCGCGCGCGATCTACCCCGTCGGCGGCGCGATCGGAAGCCTGCTGCGGCAATTGCGCGACCAGGAAGGCGTTGCCAGCCAGACCTGGACGATTGCGGGCGAAACGCGGGAGGATTTTTTTGTCGACGAGATTGCGACCGGCAAGCAGTACCGGTTCATTCTTCCCGGCCCGCAACTAGATGCGTTCGAGTGGCAGGAATGCCTGAAGCTGGTTTCGGCGCTCGATCCATTCCCTCGCCATCTCGTCGCGAGCGGCAGCCTGCCTGCAGGCGTCCCCGAGGATTTCTATGCGCGGGTCGCGCGCATTGCGCGGCAACGCGGCGCGGGGTTCGTTCTCGACACGTCGGGGCCGGCGCTCGCCGCCGCAGTGGCTGAAGGGGTAGATCTCATCAAGCCGAACCTGCGCGAGATGCGCGAGTTGAGTGGCCGTGAACCGTCGGACGCCTACGAATGGGAAGCCGCGGCCAAGGCACTCGTCGCCGGCGGAAAGGTCGCCACCGTGGCGCTGACCATGGGTCACCTCGGTGCGGCGCTGGTGACCCGCAACGAGGTGCTGCGGGCACGACCGATTCCGATCACGCCGCGAAGCGCCGTCGGCGCCGGGGACAGCTTTCTGGCTGCCTTGATCTGGCGGCTGTCGTCGGGGGGATCGCGCGAAGACGCCTTTCGTCTCGCGGTCGCCGCCGGCGCCGCCGCGCTGATCCATCCTGGAACGGAATTGTGCCGGCCGGATGACGTCGAGCGTCTCGCCGCCGAGGTGACGATCGAGAGAGTTTGATACAGCGGGTGACCGCGAAACGATCGCAGATCGCTAAACGCCCTTGTGCAGCAAGGTCTTGAAATCCGCCCGCGCGCGTTGCGCTTCTCGCCTTGCGGTCTCGGAGGCATCGCCGAGGCCGAAATAGCCGTGAATCAGGCCCGGCCCTTCATGATAGCTGGTCGGGACGCCGGCGGCCTTTAACGCTTCCGCATAGGCCTTGCCCTCGTCGCGCAGTGGATCGTACCAGGCCGTGGTGACCACCGCCGGCGCGAGCCCGGCGAGATTTGTGGCGCGCAGCGGCGACACGCGCCAGTCGGCGCCGTGGGCGGCGTCGGCGAGATAGTGCCCGCAAAACCATTCCATCACGGCACGCGACAGGAAATAGCCTTCGGCATTCTCGCTGCGCGAGGGGAAGCGTGCGTTCTCTTTTGTATCCGCAAAATTGCCGACGACGTCGGTGACGGGATAGACCAGCAACTGCGCTGACAACGCGATGCCCGCGTCGCGGCAGGCGATGGCGGTGGTGGCTGCGAGGTTGCCACCCGCGCTGTCGCCGGCGACGCCGACACGCGCGGCATCGCCGCCGAATTCGGCGATGCGTGCGACGACGTCCCTGACGGCGGCGAAGGCATCTTCGAAGGCGCCGGGAAAGCGCACCTCGGGCGGGCGGCGATAGTCCACCGAGACCACGACGGCGCCGGTCTCGATGGCGAGCAGGCGCGCCTGGCGGTCATGGGTGTCGAGGTCGCCGGCGACCCAGCCGCCGCCATGGAAGAACAGCACCGTCGGCGATGTCCCGCTGGTGTTACGGTAGACCCGCGCCGCGAGGAAGCCGGCGGCGCCCTTCACCTTGGTGTCTTCCGCGCTCATGACCGGCGGCGGCGGCACGGACGCGCGCGACGCGGCCAGTGCGCTGAGCGCATCGCGGGCGCTCTGCGGCGTCATGTTGTCGGGATCGCGCAGCGGCAGCAGCGGAATGATCTGGGCGATGACGGGGTCGAGCGGCGTGGTCATGCATTTCCCTTGGATGACAATGATTTCCTCAAGCAGGCGCGTAGTCCCACTTGATGGAACGGAACAGCTCTGTTGGCAAGACGGGCTTTCACACGACAGGCACCCGTCGTGCAGCGACTGCAGCGGGCGAGATCACCTCGATGTCGAGCGGCACGCGCCATCGCTCGGTGAGGCGCACGCGTGGAGCTTCGTTGCCGATTTCGGCGTCTTCCAACACAAAACCCTCGAAGCCGTTGCTCATGACCTCGTTGCACTTCTGAACGTAGATGGGGAAGCCGCCGATATAGGGCATGAACACGCGCGGGCGTCCGGGGATGTTGGCGCCGACATACCAGGAGCTGCAGGTCGAGCGCAGCGAGATCTTCGAGACGTCGTTGACGTGCTCGACCCACTCGTCCTCGTAAGGCTGCACCGCTTCGATGGTCGAGGCGCCGATGTCGCGCATGTGCGCCATGCAGTCGGCCATCCAGTCGACATGCTGCTCGATGGCCTGGATCATGCTGGCCAGCACCGACGGGCTGCCCGGTCCGGTAATCGTGAACAGATTGGGAAAGCCCGCCGTCGCCACGCCGAGATAGGCGCGCGGACCGGCCCGCCATTTCTCCGCCAGCGTCCGTCCGCCGCGGCCCGTGATCGCAATCTTGTCGAACGATCCCGTCATGGCGGCAAAGCCGGTGGCGCAGACGATGGCGTCCAGCGGATATTCCGTGCCGTTCACCTCGATGCCGCCGGCGGTGAAGCGCTCGATCGGTGTCTCCGACACGTCGACCAGTTTCACATGCGGCAGATTGTAGGTTTCGAAATATCCGGTGTCGACGCACAGGCGCTTGCAGCCGAACACGTTGTGCGGGCACAGCAACTCGGCAGTGGCCGGGTCCTTGACGATGGAACGGATTTTCTCGCGCGCGAAATCGGCGATGGTGTCGTTGGCGGCCTTCTCGAACAGCAGGTCGCCATAGGCGCCGAGGAACGGAAGCCCGCCGCGCTGCCAGGCTTCTTCATACTGCCGCGTGCGTTCTTCCGGCGTGGCTTCCAGCGCGGGCTTCATGTTGAAGGGGAAATAGAAACCGGTCGGCCGAGCGCGCGCCTTGGCGCGGAGCGCCGGATAGTCGGCCTTGATGGCGCGGCGATACTCCGGCGTCAGTTTTTCGTTCCAGGCCGGCACGGTGTAGGTCGCGGTACGCTGGAACACCGTCAGCGCCGATGCCTGCTCGGCAATGATCGGGATCGACTGGATCGCCGACGAGCCGGTGCCGATGACGCCGACACGCAGTCCGGTGAAGTCGACCCCTTCATGCGGCCATTCGCCGGTGTGATAGATCGGGCCCTTGAAATCCTCGCGTCCCCTGAAGGGGACATGATTGGCCGCCGAGAGGCAGCCGACGGCCATGATGCAGAACCTGGCCGATACGCGATCGCCGCGATCGGTCTCGATACGCCAGCATTTCGCCTTCTCGTCGAAGGTGGCCGCCGTGACGCGCGTGTCGAACAGGATATGCCGGCGAAGATCAAAACGGTCGGCGACGTGATTGGCGTAGCTCAGGATCTCCGGCTGCGGCGCGTATTTCTCCGACCAGTCCCATTGCTGGTCGAGTTCTTCGGAGAACGAGAACGAATACTGCATGCTCTCGACGTCGCACCGCGCGCCGGGATAACGGTTCCAGTACCAAGTGCCTCCGACGCCGCCGCCGGCCTCGTACACCCGTGCGGTGAAGCCCAGCCCGCGCAGGCGGTGCAGCATGTACATGCCGGCGAAGCCGGCGCCGACGATGACGGCGTCGAAATCCGCGCCGACTTCAGGCGCACGGTCAGGCTGGTCTTGCGGCGGCATGCGGGCTCCCGGATTGAAGCGTTTCCCGTCGCGAACCGCGCCGCTCTTGCTGGCGACGTCCTCATTGGCTCGCGATCACGCCTGACAGAACAGCGTAAAGCGCGCTGGCGGTCAATTGCGCAGGCGCGCTTCCGCCCCCGCAGCGATGCGGGCCTGACATGCGCGCGGGTTCAGGGATCTCGGTACGCGGAAGTTCCTACAGCGTCTTGAGGTATTCGATTAGCGCCTTGCGGTCATCGGGCGACAGCGCGGGGCCGATTACGCCCTTGACCTCTTTGGTCTTGCTGAATTCCTTCCTGAACTCGTGGCCGGTATTCCAGTTGCCGCGAATCGAAGTGTCGAATTCGAATCCGTTCTCGATCTTGTCGAACTTGTAACCGAGGTTGACGGGATCGTATTCGCGGTTGCCGAGATAGAATGTCTTCGGCCGGTCTTCGGGCGGGCCCAGCAACGCCTCGACGGTCGGGACCGAGCCGTTGTGAAGATAGGGCGGCGTCGCCCAGATGCCGTTGAGCGGGCGAACCTTGTAGGCCAGTTCGCCGCGAAGCTCGTTCGGCATGTAGCCGTCGATTTTCTTCCGCTCTTCGGGGCTCGTCGGCGGCTTCTTCTGGTCGAAGACGTAATTGACCGTCTTCTCGACCACCTCGCCGAGTGCGAATGCGAAGCTGCTGTTCTTGACGCCGAGATGGGCGGGGACGGAGACCGTTCGGTTGAGCATGTCTTCGGCTTGCGCGGGATCGGTCCCGATGTGCGAGATCGGAACATTCTCGACTTTCAGGATCGGCTCGCCGGCCTCGTTCTTCGTCCACCAGTCCTTGTTGTTGAAGTCCCAGAACGCCGGGCTCGATACCGGCGGGCGGTGGCATTCCTGACAATGGGTCTTGTAGAGTTCTGCCCCTCGCGCAGCCAGCTGCTGGTCGATCGGCGGCAGGATGTCGCCTGGCCATTTCGGAGACCGCAGGCCCGGGAAGCCGTCCTTCGCATTGGGCTGCGCGTTGCCCTTGATCAACTGTTCCATTTCGAACAGCGACGCCACGTTCACACTGGATTTGTAAAGGCCCTTGGAGGGATCGGTCAGATTGAGCTCGGCCGAGACGCCGAGCGACTCGCCGGCGTTGCGCACCATCGGCTGCATGATCGAGCCGTTATACTGCACCCAGTCGAACCACGGCGTGTTCCAGATCCGGGGGTAATGCACCGGCGCGGACGAACCCGCATAGTTCTCCGGCCTCTTCAGGTCGATCGAAAAAACCTGGTTGCCGATCCGGTTAAGTGCGTCGAGCCGGCCGTAACCTTCGAGCACGCTCTGCGAGGCGACGCGCTTTTCCAGCTCCTGAACTTCGCCGTACTGCTTCAGCACCTGGCTGAGCTGGTCCTTCAGCGCCTCGCGCTCGGCGACGGTGGAATCCGGTCCCAGGATGTTTTCGGCAAACCGGTTGAACCGGGTCGGGATAAAACGCGTCAAGAGCAGGGAGACGCCCATGCCCTGTTTCATCTTGAAGAGCGTGGTGAGCGCCGGCCCGCCGTCGATGATGACGGCCGTGTCCTTGTAGGTGAAGCGTCCGGTATGGCAGGCCGCGCAGGTCAGGCCGATTCCGTTCATGGTCTCCCGGGTGCGCGGGTTCTTCCATGGCGCGCCCGTGGGGTCCAGCATCGGACCGCCCTCGGCCAGGCCGATCGGAAGCGCCTTTTTGCCCGGGATCACGGTGTCGGGAATGAAGCCATATCGATCAAGATAGGCGGTCTCGCTGAAGTCGCCGACCTTGTTGAAAACAAACCACGGGATCGTCGGCTGCTCGAGCGCCATGAACCATTTGAAAGGGAAGCCGAACGTCCGCGTGCCCTGGTCGGCGTGGTAGTACCAGCTCAGCTTTTCCTTGCTGATGCCCTGGTCGAGCCAGACCGTCTTCTTCGGTTGCGGATACTCCGCGATCTTGACGTGAAACTGGTCCCAGAGCGCGGTGATGTCATCCTTGAAGGCAAGGTAAGCGCCGCCGACGACCAGTGCCCCGACGACAACTGCTGCAATCGTTTTGCCACGCATGGCGCGCCCCTTCTCAAAACCGCGCCGCAAGCGCGCAAAAAATGTCAGTTAGCAAAAGCGCCGGATGAGCGAATCATCCCTGGCGTGTTGTCAAATATAATACCATCCTATAGTGGCCGTCATCGGCCTGTCCATGAATCCGGCAGTCGGCGCGCGTTCGCGCCGATCCGGCCTTGTAAAGGGCATCGGAAATCCCATCGATCTGTTTCGGCGGGCTGCCGCGAAATATGCCCAGGAATTCGACGCTGGCTTGTTGCCATGCCAGTTTTGTGACGCCGGCATGTATGAGAAAGCCGCTTGACTTTGACGCTGCGCGTCAAACCCGCATAGTGTTGCGGGCTAGCCCATCGACAGTCGTCAGAACGAATGAAAGCAGCCGACGCGCAATCGCTCCGAATTGAGATCAATCCCGGCGAGACCGTATCCGCGCTGCTGATCCGGCCGCAGCCGGCGCGGGCTTGCTACGTGTTCGCGCACGGGGCGGGTGCGGGCATGGCTCACTCGTCGATGGAAGCGATTGCTGCGGGGCTCGGCGAGCGCGGGATCGCGACGCTGCGCTATCAATTTCCGTATATGGAGAAAGGCAGCAAGCGGCCGGATGCGCCCAAGGTCGCGCATGCTGCCGTCCGCGCCGCGGTCGCGGAGGCCGGACGGTGCTGTCCGGCGCTCCCGCTGATCGCGGGCGGCAAATCGTTCGGCGGACGCATGACCTCGCAGGCACAGGCGCTCTCGCCGTTGCCCGGCGTTCGCGGGCTGGCGTTTCTCGGCTTTCCGCTGCATCCGGCCGGAAAACCTTCCAGCGAGCGCGCCGGACATCTCGCCGAAGTCAATATCCCGATGCTGTTCCTGCAGGGCACGCGCGATGCACTGGCGGAATTGAGCTTGCTCGAGCCCGTCGTCAAGCGGCTCGGTTCACGGGCGACGCTGCATCTGCTCGATGGCGCCGATCATTCCCTTCACGTGCTGAAGAGTTCGGGCCGGAACGATCGCGAGGTGCTGGGCGAGGCACTGAATGCGTTCGCGGCATGGGCGGATAGGGTCGTCGGGTAACTCTCAGACGTCGTCCCGGCTCAAGGCCGGGACGACTGAGGATAGAGTTGCGCCGTGCGCGATACTCATTACGATGCATCCATGACAAAAATTCTGATCGTCAATCCGAATACCACCGCATCGATGACCGAGACGATTGGCACGGCCGCGCGCGCCGTCGCCGCGTCAGGCACCGAAATATTGGCCGTGACATCAGCGATGGGGCCGGTCTCGATCGAGGGATATTACGACGAGGCTTTTGCCGTGCCCGGCCTGATCCAGGCGCTCGTCAGCACGCCGGATGCCGATGCCGCGATCGTCGCCTGCTTCGACGACACCGGACTCGACGCCGCGCGAACGGCAGCGGCATATCCGGTGGTGGGCATTTGCGAGGCGGCGCTGGTGACAGCCGGACAGATCGCAAAGCGCATCGCCGTCGTCACCACGCTGCCGCGCTCGATCGTGCCGCTCGAAGAACTGGTCCGTCGCTACGGCTTCGCCGAGCGGGCGCAGGTCACCGCCTGCGACGTCGCGGTGCTCGATCTCGAAAAGCCCGGCTCGGGCGCGGAAGCGAAGCTTGAAGCCGAGATTGCTCGCGCACTCGACAAGGGCGCGGAGGCGATCGTGCTGGGCTGCGCGGGGATGGCCGATCTCCCGCAGAAACTGTCGCGCAAGTTCGGTGTTCCCGTCGTCGACGGCGTGGCGGCCGCGGTGAAACAGGCCGAGGCGCTGGCGGGCCTGAAGCTCACCACGTCGCGGCGTGGCTCCTACGCCTCGCCGGGCGCGAAGCCTTACACCGGGCTATTGCAGCCGTTCGCGCCGAAGTCCTCAGGCTGATTGCGGCGCGCCGTAGATCTTGTCGCGCAGCCGTCGCATGCCGCCGAGCCAGCGGTCGCGGCTGGAGGCCTTGCGCAGCATGTATTCGGCGACCTGCGGGTGCGACAGGATGAGAAAGCGCTCGGCCTCCATCGCCTCGATCACCATGCGCGCCACTTCCGGCGGCTGCAGCACGCCGTCGACCCTTGCCGCGCTCGGGCCGGGCGTGGTCATGCCTGTCTGCACCGACTGCGGGCACAGCACGGACACGCGGATGCCGCGGTCTCCATACTGAATGGCGAGATGCTCGGCGAGCGCCACCGCCGCGTTCTTGGTGACGCCGTAGGGCATCGAGTTCAGCGATGCCAAAAGACCGGCCGCCGACGCCGTGTTGAGAAGATAGCCTGATCCCCGTGCGAGCATGCCCGGCACCAGCGCGCGCGCCGCAAACACGTGGCTCATGACATGGACGCGCCAGCTCACGTCCCAATCGGCGTCCGAGGCGGTCTCCTGACCCTTGCGCGACAGGCCGGCATTGGAAAAGAACACGTCGACGGGACCGTATTTGTCCTCGGCCGCGGCGATCAGCGCCTTGATGTCTTCTTCGAGCCCGACATCGCCGGTTACGGCGAGGCCATCGATATCGCCCGCGACCTTCGCCAGCCTGTCGCGCGAAGACTTGAGGTCGGCGACGACGACGCCCCGCGCACCCGCCTCCGCATAGGCACGCGCCACCGCTTCGCCGATGCCGCTTGCCGCTCCCGTGACGACGCAAACCTTGCCTTTGACGTGCATGCCGCAGTCCTCCCTTGGATTCGTTCCGTTGATTTCTAGTTTTTGTAGAGTCCCGTGTCGCGCGCCTGGCGGATCGCCAGCGCGCCCATGAAGTCGAGCATGGGGGTCGAAAGGCCGGCGGCGCGCGCGAATGCGGCTGGCGCGCGGACCAGCGCGTCGATCTCCATGGCGCGGCCGAGTTCGTAATCCTGCAGGATCGACGGCTTGTGGTCCGGCGCCGGGCCGGAACGGGTGACGCGCTTGACCTCGGGGTAGGCGCTTTGCGCGACGTTGCCGGCCTCGTCGAGCAGGCGCGGCACGACATCGGCGAGTGCGGGATCGTCGCGGACGGCGCGCGCGGTCTGCCCGGTCAACAGGCACAGCACCGACATCGACATGTTGGTCAGGAGTTTCGACCAGACCGTTTCCCTGATTTCCTTGACGTCAGGCGATTCGATTGATGCCGCGTTAAGCGCCGCGCGCAGCCGCGCGATCCGCTCGCTCGGACGGTCGTCGCACTCGCCGACCAGGAGCCGGTTGCGCTCCGGCGAAAGGTTTGCAGCTATGCCCGGCGCGATAATTTCATTGGACGAAAACACCACGCCGCCGACGATCCGGTCTTTCGGGATCGCCGCGCGCAGGCGGCCGCCGGGATCGAGAAAGGCCAGATCCGGAACGGGAGGATGTTTTGCGGAAAGCCCGATATCGTACCACCAGGGAATGCCATTCTGCGCGAACACCACGGCGGTGTCGTCACCGAGCAGGGGTTGAACGCTGGTCGCGAGGCTGGGCAGGCCGGTCGCCTTCAATGTGCAGATGACGACGTCTTGCGACCCCAGTGCGGCGGGATCGTCGGACGCGCGCACCTTCGCCTTGAACTCGGCGTCTCCGACACGCAGCGTCAGGCCGTTCGCCTTCACCGCATCGAGATGCGCGCCCCGCATCACGCAGGAAACGTCATGCCCCGCCAGCGCGAGCCGCACCGCAAAGTGGCTGCCGACGGCGCCTGCACCGAAAACGCATATCCGCATGGAGTGATTGTCCTGCCGAGGGGGATCGAGAGCGGCAGTTTCCACAAGCTGGCGCCAACGCGCAACCGGTGATGTGGCTTGCATCGCTGGCATGGCGAAACGGGATGGATCAATGTCCGCCGGTTCGGCATATTGCCGGCACAAACATCACGACAAGAGGCCGCTAATGACTGCCAATCCGGTTTTGTGGAATCTTAGCGAGAGCGGTGTCGCCACCGTCACGCTGAACCGTCCCGAGGTAAACAATGCCTATGATGCCGGGCTGATCAACGGCGTGCTCGCGGCGATGGAAGATCTCGGCAAGAAGCCAAACCTCCGCGTCGTTGTCCTCAGGGGCAACGGCAAGCATTTTCAGGCAGGTGCCGATCTGAAATGGATCAACGGCGTGCGGCCGAAATCGGCGGCCGAGAACGAAGCGGTGTCGCGTGCCACGTTCGAAGCGGTGCAGCGGCTGAATACGCTGCCGATCCCGACCGTGGCGCTGGTGCAGGGGGGCTGTTTCGGCGGCGGCACCGGCGTGATCTCGGCCTGCGATGTCGTGATCGCTGCGGACAACGCGCTGTTTTCGATCACCGAAGTCCGCTGGGGACTGACGGCGGCCATCATCATCCCGCAGCTCTGCGATGCCATTGGCGTGCGGCAGGTTCGCCGCTACGCGCTGACCGGCGAACGATTTGGCGCGGCTGACGCCCGCCGCATCGGGCTGGTGCATGAAGTGGTACCGCTGGCCGAGCTGGAAGCCGCCGGTGCAAAAGTCGTGGAGCAATTGCTCGCCAACGGGCCACAGGCCATGGCCGAGACCAAGGCGCTGGCGCTGGAAAGTTCGTTCGGCGGCATGAGTGTGGACGACGACGCCTATGCGCGGCTGGTGCGGATGCATTCGGAGCGGCGGCAGACCGAGGAGGCATCGGAGGGGCTGGCGTCATTCGCCGAAAAACGTGCTGCGAACTGGGGCGTGCAGCGCCGCTAGGATTTCGGTACGGCACGAAATGTGCAACCCACCGTGCATAATGATATCCCACGACAGGAGTAGAATTTGTCTTCCAAGCGTATCGCCATTGCCGGGTTGGGTGAGATCGGCAAAACCCTGGTGCGCAAGCTTGCGCAGGGGATGCCGGGCCTTGCGCTCTCGGCCATCGTTGCAAGGGATCAGGCCAAGGCGCAGGCTTGGCTCGACCGTGAGGGCATCGCCTGTCCGCTGATCTCGTTCGACGATCTGCCTGAGCATGCCGACCTCGTCGTCGAATGCGCGCCGGCGGCGATCCTCGACCAGATATGCCGGCCGATGCTGAGTGCCGGCAAGCAGGTCATGGTGCTGAGCTCCAGCGCGCTGCTGCCGCGCCCCGAACTCATCGATCTCGCTCGCGCCCATGGCGGCCAGATCATCGTGCCGACCGGCGCCCTGATCGGATTCGATGCGGTTTCTGCCGCTGCCGAAGGCACCATCAGCTCGGTGCAGATGGTCACGCGCAAGCCGCCGACGGGTCTGGCCGGTGCGCCTTACCTGATCGAAAAGGGGATATCGCTCGACGGGCTGAAATCAGCGCTGTGCGTGTTCAAGGGTTCGGCGCGGGACGCGGCTGCGGCATTTCCGGCCAATGTCAACGTCGTGGCGGCGCTGTCGCTGGCAGGCATCGGCCCGGACCGCACGACGATCGAAATCTGGGCCGATCCGGCGGTAAGCCGGAACTGCCATCAGATCAAGGTCGAGTCGGACTCGGCCTCGTTCGCAATGTCGATTGAGAACATTCCATCGGAGAATCCGAAAACGGGTCGCATTACCGCGCTTTCGGTGATCGCTGCGTTGCGCAAGCTCACGTCGCCGCTGCAGGTCGGGACCTGAGCGCAGGCCCCAAACAGAGCGACCAGATCGCCGAAACGTATCAGGCGGTCTGGCTGCTGCTTGCAATCTTTTCCTTGAGCGCTTCGCAGGTCTTGCGAACCTGTTCGGTCAGGAACGAGCAATCCTCGATGCGCTTGAAGATCCGCTTGGCATCCTCGCGATAGGCCGCGGCGGTCTCGTGCATGTAGGCAATGGCCAGGTGCACCTCGGCGGTCATCGCCTCGCACTTTCGGGCCGCGTCGATCATCTCGGCGCCCATCGCCTCGATTTCCTTGGCGGCAGCTTCATAGTCGCGCACCACGGCCTCGGCGCTGAGCGCTCCGACGCGCGGAACACCGTCCTGATGCTCGACATAGTCCGGCATCGGTCCGGTCTGTACCGGCGGCGCCTTGATCGACGGCAACGGCGCGCGCTCCGGCATGGCCGCGGCGATGTCCGATTCGAGCTTGGCGAGGTCCGTCAATCGACCCTCGTTAGGATCTTGTTTCATGTTGTTCATGGGTCGCTTCTCCTTTTACGAAACAAAAATTCTCGGCAAGAATCCCGATCGGTCACTCGGCTGCCGTCTCAGCCAGGCGCTGCGGTTCATCCGTCGCGCTGGTCCATGCCGGTGTGCGATTGTTGTCTGGGGGCAGCAGCCGCGGTGCGGCGCGACGTTCGCCCGCGCCGCCTGCGATGCCAGGCCGAGCCTGACGCGTGGCCAACCGAACTCCATAGCCATCCGGCCCCTCCGGGACATCGAAACTGACTCGCAAATTCGGAGGACGTACTGCCGAAATGTTTTCAAGTTCTGGTACGTGCAGCGGTGCCGGATATTCCGGAACGGAAAGCTGTTCGCGTTGCGACAGGAAGAGACTGCCGCACATGCCGAGAAGCACAAGCAGGCTTCCGGAAGATACCAGTGCGATCGCCAAGGCATCGGCAGACGACACCCCGTAGCCGGCTGCGCTCGCGGTAGTTGGCAGCAGCGTTGCGGCAGCGAAAAATGTCCATGCCATCATTGAGAGCAATGACGCTTTCGTTCGACGAAACATTTTGGAAAGTCTCTACGGCCTGACAATTCTCGATAGATGGTTCGCCATGCGATAAGCCTGGCGTTGTTCCAGCCCTTTTAGCTGACGAGCCAAGCACTTGTGCCATTAAACAGTCCTTAACCTTAAGATCGGGGTTTTCGCGCCGTCGTTAACCAGTCGATGGTTAACGCGATGGCCTTGAAGCATTGCGCCGCGCGGCTCAAGGCGCCTGTGCGGGGCACTTTTCGCATCGTGCGCCACGCATTGCGGGAGCAGCGCGCTGCTTATCCCGTCGCTGTTCGGATTGGCGGTAGGCGAGGTGCGTCGCATGCTGGAAGCGCAGTTGATGCACTGGCGGTGGCGCAGGATTCGTAGGGTGGGCAAAGGAGCGCAAGCGACGTGCCCACCATTCTTGCGGAGACCGAAGTGGTGGGCACGCTACGCTTTGCCCACCCTACGATCACTGTCGCCCCGGCCTTCGCCGGGACGACGATAGAATGCTCTCACGCGTTGCCACGATCCTCGCGAAACAGATCCAGCTTCTGCTGCACCGGGCGGTCGGAGAACGAGAACAGCACCGCGTCGGTGTCGGCCTCATGCGTGACCCAGTGCCAGCTCGGCACCACGAACAGATCGCGCGCGCCCCATTCGAACGTCTGGTCGCCGATCCTGGTGCGGCCCTTTCCCTCGATCGCGGCGAACACGGTGGCGTCGGTGGCGCGATAGCGCGCGGTCTTGAAGCCCTTCGGCAGCAACTGGATGAAAGTGCCGATCGTCGGCATCGCGAAATCGCCGGTCTCGGGGTTGGAGAACTTCAGCTTCAGCCCGTGGCAGGCATCCCACTCGTCGCGCGCCTTGGCGCGCTCCAGCGCTTCGCGCGTGTAGCTGTAGGGATAGTTGAAGATCGGCGAGGTCTTGGATTTGCGCTTCTCGTCGACCGGCAGCAGGTTGTGGCCGTAGCGAGCAAAGCTGTCGCCCGCCGGCTTGGAGATCTTTTGCTGATCCTCGTTCGACCCTTCGGCAAAGGACGCGTCGAAGAACTGCACCATCGGGATGTCGAGCCCGTCGAGCCAGAACATCGGTTCGCTGGTCTCGTTGGAATGGTCATGCCAGGTCATCGACGGCGTGATGACGAAATCGCCGGGCTCCATCAGCGTGCGCTCGCCGTCGACCGCGGTCGCCGCACCCTTGCCTTCGAGCACGAAGCGCAGCGCGGACTGGCTGTGCCGGTGCGCCGGCGCGACGTCGCCGGGCACTACCATCTGTACGCCGGCAAACAGCGACGTCGTGATTTTCGATTGACCGCGCAGGCCCGGATTTTCCAGCACCAGCACCCGCCGCTCGGCTTCCTTGGCGGTGATCAGTTTGCCGGCTTCGGTCATGTAGTCGCGGATCGAATCGAACTTCCACAGGTGCGGGCGGCACGCGCTCCTCGGCTCCGGCGTGATCAGGTCGCTCATCACGTTCCAAAGCGCGGAGAGATTTTCGCCGTCGATCTTCTTGTAGAACGCCTCGCGCTCCGGGGTCTTCTGCACGGCTTCCATCATGAGCCTCCCGCTATCCTTGCGCTATTTTTGTTCGCCTCAGGATTGACAGTATACTTACAATATAGGTAGCGTCAATGATCAGCCGATCAGGGCGTAACGATCAACTGCCGGGGAGGTTCCGATGAAGCTGCATGGCTATTTCCGCAGTGCCGCGGCCTATCGGGTCAGAATCGCGCTCAATCTCAAGGGGCTCCCCACTGAGCACCTGCCACACCATCTCCGCAAGGGCGAGCAATGCGCCCCGGCTTTTCTCGCGATCAACCCTCAGGGCTTCGTTCCAGCGCTGGAGAACGACGCAGGCGTCATCCTCACCCAATCGCTCGCCATCATCGAATGGCTGGATGAGACCCATCCCGAACCGGCGTTGCTGCCAAAGGATCCGCTGCGGCGGGCAAAAGCGCGTGCCTTCGCAATGGCGCTCGCCTGCGACACCCACCCGGTGCAGAATCTGAAAGTCCTGAACCGCCTGCGGGCGCTCGGCCTGCCGGAGGAAAAGGTGACGGAGTGGGCGGCCTGGGTCAACCGCGAGGGCCTCGCGGCCTGCGAAGCCCTGATCGCCGGTGAGAAGGGGCCGTTCTGCTTCGGCGCGACGCCGACCATCGCCGATATCTGCCTGGTGCCACAGCTTGGCAACGCGCGGCGCTTCGGTGTCGACGTTTCGGCCTATCCGCGCCTGCTCGAGGCTGAGGCGGCGGCACGAGAAATGAAGGCGTTCGCGGATGCCGCACCGGACAAGCAGCCCGATGCCGAGTAAATCCTCACCCATCACCATGGACGCGGTCTACAATGCGCCGGGCTACCTGTTCCGGCGGATGCAGCAGATCGCGGTCTCGATCTTCGTGGAAGAGTGCAAGGCGTTCGACCTGACGCCGGTGCAATATGCCGCGCTGGTGGCGATCCACACCCATCCCGGCATCGACGCGACGCGGCTGTCGGCGGTGATCGCCTTCGACCGCTCCACCTTGGGCAACGTCATCGAACGGCTGGAGAGCAAGAACCTGGTCGAGCGCAAGCCATCCCGCGGCGACAAGCGCGTCAAACTCCTCCATCTCACGAAGCCGGGCGCCGCCGCGCTGCGCGAGATCATGCCATTGGTCGAACGGGCGCAGATGCGGATGCTGCAGCCGCTGAAGCCGGCCGACCGCAAGGCCCTGCTGGCGCTGATGGCGCAGCTGGTCGATCTGAACAACGAGGCCTCGCGCGTGCCGCTGCGCGCCGAGGACGCGCTCGAACATCTGGGAAAGTCGGGCTGATGGACACGCGACCGGTCCTGATTGCAGGTGGTGGCATCGGCGGCCTGGCCACGGCGCTTGGGCTGGCGCAAAAAGGTATCCGCTCGATCCTGCTGGAAAAATCCGCGGCGCTCGGCGAGATCGGCGCGGGCATCCAACTCGGCCCGAACGCTTTTCACGCCTTCGATTATCTCGGCGTTGGCGAGGCCGCACGCGGAATGGCTGTCTATATCGATCAGCTCCGGCTGATGGACGCGCTCACGGCCGAAGAGATTACCCATATCGATCTCGGCGAGCCGTTCCGCTCCCGCTTTGGCAACCCGTATGCGGTGGTGCATCGCGGCGATTTGCACGGCGTTTTCCTGCGCGCCTGCCGGGATCACGCGTTGATCGAATTGCGTGTCAGCAGCGAGGTGACCGGCTACGATCAGGATGGCGCATCGGTAACAGTGCGGCTGGCGAACGGCGAGCGCGTCACGGGATCGCTTTTAGTCGGCGCCGACGGGCTGTGGTCCAACGTCCGCAAGCAGGTCATCGCCGACGGGCCGCCTCGGGTGTCCGGCCATACGACGTACCGCTCGGTGATTCCGACCGAGCAGATGCCGGAAGATCTGCGCTGGAACGCCGCCACGCTATGGGCCGGGCCGAAATGCCACATCGTGCATTATCCGCTGTCGGGCTGGAAGGTGTTCAACCTCGTCGTCACCTACCACAACGACGCGCCGGAGCCGGTGGCGGGCAAGCCTGTCGCCGAGGAGGAGGTCATGCAGGGCTTTGGGCATGTCCATCCGCGGGCGCAGGAGATCATCCGCCACGGCACGAACTGGCGGCTGTGGGTGCTGTGCGACCGCGATCCGGTCGAGCGCTGGGTCGACGGCCGCGTCGCACTGCTCGGCGACGCCGCGCATCCGATGCTGCAATACTTTGCGCAAGGCGCCTGCCAGGCGATGGAGGACGCGGTGTGCCTGTCGCACATGCTGTCGGGCCACGATGATTTCGCGCAGGCGCTGGAGGCCTATCGGGCGCAGCGCTTCCTGCGCACCGCAAAGGTGCAGTTGATGTCGCGGGCCATCGGCGAGCACATCTATCACCCCGCCGGCGGGCACGCCCGGCTGCGCAATGCGATCATGAGCGCGAAGACGTCGGAAGAGTGGTACGCGGATCTCGCGTGGCTGTATGGCGGGACGGGGTTGGCGGGGTAGCGCCAACAAACTCCGCCGTCGTCCCGGCCTTGAGCCGGGACCCATACTCCGCAGCCTCTCGATTTCGGCCGGCCGGAGTTGAAACCTTCCAAATAGCCGGGGCCGGTGATTATGGGTCCCGGCTCAAGGCCGGGACGACACTGAGCTTGTTGAAGCCGCCTGCTACATCTTCAGCAGCGCCTGCCGGTCGATCTTGCCCGTGCCGGTCTTCGGCAACTCCTCGATGAACCTGATCTCGCGCGGATATTTGTACGGCAGCAACTTCGCCTTCACGTAGTCCTGCAGCTTCCGTGTGACGTCGTTCGGATCGAACCCGCCCCTGTTCATCACCACGACCGCCTTCAGCGTCATGCGCCGGTCCGGCAGTTCGGCCGCGAACACCGCGCATTCCCTGATGTCGGGATGTTCGGCGAGGCACAGTTCGACTTCGAGCGGATAGACCCATTGGCCCGAGATCTTGATCAGGTCATCGGCGCGACCGCGGAAGAAGTGAAAACCCTCACTGTCGCGCACGAAGCGGTCGCCGGTGTAGATCCACCCCGCATCGCGGATCGTCTCGGCAGACTTGTCGGGCCGGTTCCAGTATAGCGGCGTATTGGAATCGCCGCGCACCCACAGGATTCCTTCCTCGTCGTCGTCGACCTCGCGGCCGTCCTTGTCCCTCAGCAGGATCTCATAGCCGGGTACGCGCAGGCCGGCGGCGCCGAGCTTCTTCTGCTCCGGACGGTTGGAAAGATAGATGTGCAGCACTTCGGTGGAGCCGAGCCCTTCGACGATCTCGATTCCGGTCAGCGCCTTCCAGCCGTTGAACACTTCCGCTGACAATATCTCGGCGGCCGACAGCGCCATGCGCAGCGAGGAAAAATCGGTGGCTGACGCGCCGTCGGCCTTGGTCAGCGAGGTATAGAGCGTCGGCAATCCAAAGAACACGGACGGACGGTATGTCTCGATCGCCTCGAAGATCGTCGCGGGCTTCGGCTGGCCGGGCAGCAGCAGCGTCGCCGCGCCGACCGAGAACGGGAAAGTGATGGCATTGCCGAAACCATAAGCGAAGAAGATCTTCGGCACCGAGAAGCAGATGTCGTCGGGTCCAAGCTTGAGCACGTTGCGTGAGAACGCCTGCTCGCTGTAGGCCATGTCGTGCTGCAGATGCACGATGCCCTTGGGGCGACCGGTCGAACCGGAGGAATACATCCAGAACGCCATCTCGTCGCGCGTGGTGTCGGCCTCGGGCAGATCGATGGGGAAACCCTGCAGCCATGACGCGGCGGTGAAACTGTTCGGAACAGTGTGTTCGCCCGCGGTGCCGTTGACCACGATCAGAGTCTGTAGCGGTGTATCCTTGCAGGCTTCAGTGTTGAACCGCGGCGCAAACTCGGCCTCGGCAACTGCCACGGCAGCGCTGGCGTCCGCGAGATAGAATTGCAGCAGGTCCGGCGGCGTCAGCGTGTTGATCAGGAGCGGCACGAAGCCCGCACGCACCGCGCCGAAGAACGCCGCGGGATAGGCCGGCGTGTCGTCGAGGAACATCAGGATGCGGTCGCCGCGCTTCAGGCCCAGCGACTGGAAGCCGTGCCCCCATTGCGAGGCTTCGGCGCAGAGTTGCGCGTAGGTTCGCGAGCCGCCGGGGCCGGTAAGCGCCAGCCGTTCGCCGCGGCGATGCACTATATTGTCGAACAGGATGCGGCTCGCGTTGTAGCGTTCCGGAAGCGAAAATCCGATCTCGCGTGCACCGGGATTGTCCCGCGGCACCTGATCGGCAATGTCCTGCGTCATGACCGGCTCCCGGTCTTCTTCGAACCCTCGTAGCGCGCCATGAAGGCCGGTGACATCGCGCGCAGCCGCGCATTGTCGATGCGGCCGGAGCGGGTGATGTAGCTGTAGCCGAAATCCATCAGGTCGAGCTTCATGTGTTCGGGGAAATGTTCGTACCAGTCCGCGCTGGTGCGCGCGGCGGTCACGAGCTTCTGCACGATCGGCTTGCGCTCGGCCTGGTAGCGGGCGAGGGCGGATGGAATTTCCGTCTCGGCTTCCAGCGCCTTGGTCAGCGCGATCGCGTCCTCGATCGCGAGTCGCGTGCCCGAGCCGATCGAAAAATGCGCCGAGTGCAGCGCATCGCCGATCAGCACCATGTTCCGGTGCGACCAGTTCTCGTTCCAGATCCACGGAAAATTGCGCCACACCGATTTGTTGGAGATCAGCCTGTGGCCGTCCAGCGTCGCGGCGAATACCTGCTCGCAGATCGCCTGCGACTGCTCGATCGACTTGCCCTCGAAGCCGTAAGCCTGCCAGGTCGCCGCATCGCATTCGACCAGGAATGTGCTCATGGCCGGCGCATAGCGGTAGTGGTGGGCGTTGAACGTGCCGAGATCGGTCTTCACGAACGTCTGCGACAGCGTGGCAAAGCGCTTTGTGGTGCCATACCAGGCGAACTTGTTGGTTGAATGCGAGACCGAGGCGCCGAAGGCTGATTCATAACTGCGGCGCACCAGCGAGTTCAACCCATCGGCAGCGACGATCAGGTCGTATCCGCTGAGTTCGTCCACGGACTGGATGGTCGTGTCGTACCGCGGTGCAACGCCAGCCGCGTGGACGCGCTGCTGCAGGATGGTCAGGAGTTCGAGGCGGCCGATCGAAGAGAAGCCGACGCCGTCGATCTCGACGCTTTGCCCGCGCAGGTTCAGCGTGATGTTCTTCCAGCTCTCCATCCGCGGCGTGATGGCGTCCACGGTATCGGGATCGTCGGCGCGCAGAAACTCCAGCGCCTGCTCGGAGAACACCACGCCGAAGCCCCAGGTGGCGCCTTCGGGGTTCTGCTCGAACAGGTCGATGTGCGCGTCGGGATGACGCCGCTTCCAGAGATAGGCGAAGTAGAGGCCGCCGGGGCCTCCGCCGATCACGGCGATACGCACGTCTTCCTCCCAATCGACAGTATGCTTACTAATTGGCCGAGAGTAGTCCTTGAGCGAAGCTTGCGCCACTGAAAAATCAGGGAACAGGGCGCATCCGCCCGCCTGAATCTGCAACCTGGCCCTCCGCCGGAGGCTTTGCCGCAATCGCGAGCCTGCGGCGATCGATCGCATCTTCCAGCCGATGCGCCAGCGAGACCAGCGTGGACATGTCCTGCGGGTTCTCGCTCCTGATGGCGTTGGCCATCTCGGCCTCCAGCGCCGCGTCGACCTGGTTTTCGATTTCGGTCAGTTCGGCGTCGCTGTTCATCTCCCTTATTCGCCTCGGCAGGGCGAACAAGGTCTTGATCGTCATCTCTTCGGGCTCCGGACGCTCGATGCCGAGAAACCGCCAGGCGGCCGCAAAGATCGACGCCAGCGCACCCAGCACCATCGGCGTCAGGTAGATCCAGTTGCTGTATTTATCCATGAAGCTCTGCTGGGTGCCGTTGAAGTACGCGGCAGCGCCCGGATGGACCGCAACATAGGCGTCGGGATCGGTGTCCGGCGCGGTCAGTCCTGCCAGCAGCGGCTGATCGCGGACGAGATCGTTGCGGGCGTTGATCAGCGCCTGCGTGAGGTCGGTAATCAGGTCGGCGTCGAGGCTCTTGTTGGCGATGAGATAGGAGCCGACGCGAAGCGTGGTCAGGTCGGCGTCCGGGACCGGCGGATTGCCCCTGAGCGTCCCCTGCGGAATGTCAAAACTCTCATAGGCGCCTGCAACATCCGCAATGGCGCCGGCGGATTCGACGGGAATGAGAGTTGGAAAGGCATTGCGGTTGTCGTTGAAGAAGCGCCGCACCAGCGCCAGGTATTTTTCGCTGATCGGGATGACCACCAGGAACGCGCTGGCTTGCTTTGACTGGATCGCGCGCGGCACATCCGCTGGCGCGATGTTCCTGAAGGTAACCTTGCCGGCGAGGTCATATTCCTTCGTCAGCGCATCGACCATGCTCTGGTTGATCTCGCCGCCGACCACGCCGAGCGTATGGCCCTTCAGTTTCTCGATGCTCGTCAGCCCCGATCCCGGCAGCGCCAGAATCATCAGGACCGATTTGTTGACCAGCACGACGCTTCGCGCCTGGGAGAGGTCGCCGACATCGGCGCGAACGATCGCGAGGTCGGTCTTTCCGGCGGCGAATAGTTTCGCCGAATCCAGCACGCTGTCCGTCGGCACGACCTTGATGCGCACGGCGGACTTTGCCGCGTCGAGCCGGCCGGCGATGAGCGAGGCAAGCTTGGCCGCCTCGCCGTCGAAAGATCCGACCGCAAGACTGAGCGTTACAGGCTTCGAATAGTAGCGGTAGGCGACGAGGCTCGCGCCGAGGGCGACGGCAGCAAGGCCCGCCAGCAGGACGGCGCGAGCCCAGAGCGGGAACGGAGCGGAAAAATTCTTCATGCGTGCCGGATCATGGCACGCACCGATCGCTGCGCCAAGAGATCGGCCCGCAGCGATCGGAATTCGCGTGAATCAGGATCGGCTCAGGTGCAACGGCGGACGGCCACACCGTTGACGATGACGGTCTTGCAAACCTTGGCTGGTTTGCGAACGACGACCGCGCCGCGTGGCCCGGCGCAGCCGGCGCGAACGACGCCGTCGGCGCAGACCGCGGCGCTGGCCGTCGTCGATTCCAGGGTCAGGACGGCGCCGAAGGCGAACAGGGCGGTTGCAATGATCAGAAAGGAACGCATATTGGACTCCCAAACCATATTTGGTTGATGGTGAAGTTCTGAAAATCTTTTCGGAAGCTTACTTGCTACTTCTTCTCGGCTGCCGTGAGGACCTTCTTGCAGGCCGGGGTGATCTTGTCGCTCTCCTTGGCGAGGCAGGCGATGATCCGACCGCCGCCCGGCATCACGCCTTTGCAGAATTTCTCGTAATCTCCCATGCAGGCGCTGCGCTGCTCGGCAGTCAGTTCCTGGGCGAAGCCGGTTTGCGACATGCAGAGCAGGGCGGTGGCGGTCATGATGACGCGAAGCATCGATTTTCCTCTCGCTGTGGCAGCCGTTGGGTTGACTATCCGCAGATCAAGCTGGCCGCCTTCTTGCTTCTTGATCGCGGACCCGCTGTAGTGAAGGCCCATTTATTGTCGCAAGGAAAATCCGAGGAAAATACATGGCGCAGGTCAGGGCCAAATGGCTGGCGTTCTATTCCGAACGCGTCGAGCCGGTCTCCAGGGAAATATTCTCTCACGTCGAAAAGATGATCATCGGAACGCTGATCGTATCGGCCGGCGCGCACGTCTCCAGCACGGAGCCATCGATCGTTCTGTTCGGCTATCTGCGCCATGGCCTGATCGGCCGCGGCGTCATGCTGTTCGGCGCCATTTTGCTGCTGCTGAATTTCCTCGACGGCCTCTACAAACTCGCAAGACTGAACTGGCATATCGCGTACCAAATCGTGATGACGATCTTTTACGTCGCCCTGTCGGTGAGGCTCATCCAGCTCATCCTGGCCTTCCGCGGAGAATAACCGCGCGATCTACTGCGCGGCGAACTGCGCCAGCACGTCCTTGCATGCGGGCGAAAGCTGCGCGGCGTTGGTCGCGAGGCATTGCACGATGCGGCCGCCGCCGGGCGCCACGCCGCCGCAGATCGAGCGGACGTCGGTGCCGCAGGCCGACCGCAGCACGAACAGTTCTTCGCGCGGTCGCATCGGCCGCAGCACGATCACGGTTGGCGCCGCCGCCGGCGCGGCGGCCGCCGCAGGAGCTGCCGTGCCAGCCGCAGGCGCTGCTGCGCCACCGCTGGCGGCGGCGACGGCGTTGCCGCACGCGGCAGAAAGCTTCGCCTTGTTCTTTTCGAGGCATTGCACCGCCGGTGCGCCGCCGGCCGGAACGCCCTTGCAGACCTTCGGATAGTCGGAGCGGCAGGCGGTGCGGATGGCGGAGATCTGCGCCTTGGTCGGCGCTCCGGCTGCGGCCTTTGGCTCGGCGGATTTGGGCGCCGTTGTTGTTGCCGCCGCAGGCGCGGTCGTCGCTGCCGCGGGCGCTGCAGGTTTGGCCGGTGCGGCTTCAGCCGGCTTGGCAGCCGGCGCTTCGACGGCGCGCACCGCGCCCTGGCAGCCCGAGGACAGGCTCGACATGTTCTTCTGCAGACACTGCAGCGATGCCTCGCCGCCCGGCGGCACGCTGGAGCAATGCGCCATGTAATCCGAACGACACTGCGACTTGATGGCATCGCGCTGGGCCTGGCTCGGGGCTTGCGCGAAAGCGGCAGTTGCAAGAAGGGCGCCGGCCGCCAGCAACGGCGCAAGCTTCGCCGCACGTGTCAACGTGTCGATCATTTTCATATCCTTTTCCGTTGCAGGAAGCCGCCGCTTCAATCGAACTAAAATAGCGAATGTGACTGCAGTATAAATTCAAACAGGCCGCATCATTTTCGGTTTCCGGTTCCACTGCAAGCGGATTGTTGCTATTTTTATGGGATGGCGGAAAGCCGGTTTTTCAATAAAGGCCTTTTGCAGAACAAAAAACGTATTGGGGCACGAAAAATGAAGGCTTCGCGTTCGCCTGCACGAATGAGTCGATACAGCGCCGTCGCAGATAAAGGCGCTGCCGTCTGCCGCGTGGCTTTTGCCATCGCCGCATTCGGCGTCTTAAGTGCCTGCGAACAAAATACTTTTGTTCCGCCGCCGCCGCCGAAGGTAGATGTTGCGGTGCCCGCGCAGGGATCGTTCACGCGGTATCTGGAAGCAACGGGCAACACTGCGCCGGTCAAGAATGTCGATCTCGTCGCGCGCGTGCAGGGCTTTCTGCAGTCGATCGAATACAAGGACGGCGCCTTCGTGAAGGAAGGCACGCCGCTGTTCACGATCGAGCCCGAAACCTACAAGCTGAAGCTCGAACAGGCGCAGGCCGCGGAAACCGGCGCGCAGGCAACGCTGCGGCAGGCCGAGGCGGACTTCAAGCGTCAGCAGGAACTGGTGCAGCGCCAGGCCGTTTCACAGGCCACGCTCGATACGTCCACCTCGACGCGCGACAACGCGCAGGCGAGCCTGCTGCAGGCCCAGGTCAACACCAAGATCGCGGCGGTCAATTACGGATACACCCATGTGGCCGCGCCGTTCGACGGCGTCGTCAGCGCGCATCTCGTCTCGGTCGGCGAACTCGTCGGGGCGACGTCGCCGACACAACTCGCGACCATCGTGGCGCTGGATCCGATCTGGGTGAACTTCAACGTCAACGAACAGGACGTGCTGCGGATCCGCGCGGAGGCCCGCCGGCGCGGATTGACGGCGGACGACCTCCGGCAATTGCCGATCGAGGTCGGAACCCAAACCGAGACGGGTTTCCCGCACAAGGGCAGGCTCGATTATGCCGCCGTGACGCTGAACCAGTCGACCGGCACGCTTCCGGTGCGCGGCGTGTTGCCGAATTCCGATCGCGGCCTGCTGCCGGGCTTCTTCGTGCGCGTTCGCGTGCCGATCGACCGCGAGCAGAACGCGCTGTTCGTGCCTGACGTGGCGCTAGGTGCCGACCAGGCCGGACGCTATCTGCTGGTCGTGAACGCCGAGAATGTCGTCGAGCAGCGAAAGGTGAGAGTAGGCCCGCTGCAGGATGGCGGCCTGCGCGTGATCGAGGAGGGCCTCAAGCCCGACGATCGCGTCGTCACCGCCGGACTGTTGCGCGCGATTCCCGGCCAGAAGGTCGATCCGCAACTGAAGAAGCTCGAAGCGCCGCCGGCTGCGGCCAAGTAGGAGCCGGCCATGATTTCGAAGTTTTTCATCGAACGGCCCGTCCTTTCCAACGTCATCGCGATCCTGATGATCCTGATCGGCGGCGTCTGCCTGTTCCGGCTCGCGGTGGCGCAATATCCGGATGTCGTGCCGCCGACGGTGCAGGTCACCACGCGATATCCCGGCGCCAGCGCGAAGACCGTGATCGATACCGTGGCGCTGCCGATCGAGCAGCAGGTCAACGGCGTCGAGGACATGCTCTACATGCAGTCCTACAGCGGCGCCGACGGCACCTACACGCTGACGGTGACGTTCAAGATCGGCACTGATTTGAACTTCGCGCAGGTGCTGGTGCAAAATCGCGTGTCGAGCGCGCTGTCGCAGCTGCCGCAGTCAGTACAGAGCCAGGGCGTCACGGTGCAGAAGCGATCGACGGCTATCCTGCTGTTCGTGACGCTGACCTCGCCGAAAGCGACCTATGACAGCCTGTTCCTGAGCAACTACGCCACCATCAACATTCGCGACGAGCTGTCGCGCCTGCCTGGCGTCGGCAACGTGACCGTGTTCGGCGCGGGACAATATTCGATGCGGGTCTGGCTCGATCCGAACAAGCTGTATGCGCGCAACCTGATGCCGCAGGACGTCATCTCCGCGATCCAGCAGCAGAGCCAGCAGGTCACCGCGGGCCAGGTCGGTGCACCGCCGACGCCGGCCGGGCAGGCGTTCCAGTACACGCTGAACGTCAGCGGGAGGCTCGCCGAACCCAGCGAGTTCGAGAACGTGATCGTCAAGACCGGCACCAGCGGCGACGTCACGCGCGTGCGCGATGTCGGCTGGGTCGAACTCGGCGCCCAGACCTACAGCCAGGTGTTCTCGCTCAACAACAAGCCGTCCACAGGCATCGGCGTGTTCCAGTCGCCCGGCGCCAACGCGCTCGAGGTCCAGCAGGCCGTCGAGAAGAAGATGCAGGTGCTGGCGAAGTCGTTTCCGCAGGACGTAACCTTCGACACGCCGTTCGACACCACGAAATTCGTCTCGGAATCGATCAACGAGGTCTACAAGACGCTGATCGAGGCGGGCCTGCTCGTGCTGGTCGTGATCCTGATCTTCCTGCAGGACTGGCGCGCGATGCTGGTGCCGGCTACGACAGTGCCGGTGACGATCATCGGCGCCTTTGCGGCGATGGCGGCGCTCGGCTTCACCGTCAATATCTCGACCCTGTTTGCGATCGTGCTCGCGATCGGCATCGTGGTCGACGACGCCATCGTCGTGGTCGAAGGCGCCGCGCACAATATCGAGAAGGGCATGTCCGGGCACGATGCCGCGATCAGCGCGATGGACGCGCTGTTCGCGCCGATCGTCGGCATCACGCTGGTGCTGATCTCGGTGTTCCTGCCCTCGGCGTTCCTGCCGGGTCTGACCGGGCAGATGTATGCGCAGTTCGCGCTGGTGATTGCCGCGACCGCACTGCTCAGCGCGGTCAACGCGGCGACGCTGAAGCCGACGCAATGCGCGCTGTGGCTGCGCCCGCCGGCGCCGCCGGAGCAGCGCAACTTCTTCTATCGCGGCTTCAACGCGGTCTATAATCGCGTCGAGGCCTGGTACAGCCGGCTGATCAGCCGGCTGGTGGCGCACAGCGGCGTTTCCGTCATCTTCGCGCTGATCCTGATCGCCATTGGCGGCTACGGCCTGTCGCGGGTGCCGACCGGCTTCATTCCGATCGAGGATCAGGGCTATCTGCTGGTCGCCGTGCAGTTGCCTGACGGAGCGGCGCTCGATCGTACCCAGCGGGTGCTCACCCGCGTGAGCGAGATCACCGGCAAGGCGCCGGGCGTCGATCAGGTGATCACCATCGCCGGCATCTCCGCGCTCGACAATTCATCAAGCCTTGCCAATGCGGGCGTCGCCTATCTGATCCTGAAAGAGTGGAGCGCGCGCGGCAAGGGCGAGGATCTGCGGTCGCTGTTCGTCGGCTTGAACGAAAAACTTTCCGTGATCGACGAGGCGCGGATACTCGTGGTGCCGCCGCCGCCGATCCAGGGCATCGGCAACGCTGCGGGCTTTGCGATGCAGGTCCAGCTCCGCGACGGCAACACCGACTTCGGCAAGCTGCAGGCGATCACCAGCGCAATCGTCGCCAACGCGTCGTCGCAGAGCGCGCTGCAAAGGGTGAGTTCGCCGTTCCGCTCCATGGTGCCGCAGTACGACATCGAGGTGGACCGGATCAAGACCGAGACGCTGCATGTCACGACCGACCAGATCTTCTCGACGCTGTCGTCCTACATGGGTTCGACCTTCGTCAACCAGTTCAACAAGTTCGGCCGCACCTTCCAGGTCTACGCGCAGGCGGACGCGCAATTCCGCCTGACGCCGGCCGATATCCAGAACATGATGGTGCGCAACAGCAATGGCGACATGATTCCGCTCGGCACGGTGGCGAAGATCACGCCGGCGGTCGGCCCGTCGCTGATCAGCCTGTACAATCTCTATCCCGCTGCAACCGTCATCGGCCTGCCGGCCACCGGCTACAGTTCCGGCCAGTCGATGAAGCTGATGGAAGAGATCGCCGAGAAGACCCTGCCGCCGGGCACAGGCTTCGAGTGGACGGCGATGTCGTACCAGGAGAAGGTCGTCGGCGGCCAGATCTACTGGGCGTTCGGCCTCGCGCTGTTGCTGGTCTATCTCGTGCTGGCCGGGCAGTATGAAAGCTGGTACGCGCCGATCTCGGTCATTCTCGCAGTGCCGCTGTCGCTACTCGGTCCGATGATCGTGCTGACGGGTCTGCGGATCGAGAACAACCTCTATACGCAGATCGGCATCATCCTGCTGATCGCGCTGTCGGCCAAGAACGCCATCCTGATCGTCGAGGTGGCGCTCGAGTTGCACGTGCGCGACCGCAAGCCGCTGCTGGAATCCGCAATCGAGGCTGCGCGGGCGAGGTTCCGGCCGATCCTGATGACGTCTTTCGCCTTCATCCTCGGCGTCGTTCCGCTGGTGCTGGCGACCGGCGCAGGCGCCAATGCGCGGAAGTCGATCGGCATCACGGTGTTCTCGGGCATGCTGGCATCGACGTGCCTGGCGGTGCTGTTCGTGCCGACCTTCTTCGTCGTGATCCAGCGCTTCGAGAACTGGCTGAAGGAGCGGAAGGCAAAGAAGGCCGGGGCGGCGGTGACGCAGGCTCGGTAAGCTTTGTCTTCACCCGCCCCTTGAGGGGCGGGTCGCCGCGAAGCGGCGGGGCGGGGTGACGGTCTCTCCGCGTCCAACAGTGCTCGTGTTGATAGACCGTCACCCCACCCCGTCACGCATCTTGCGATGCGTGCCTACCCGCCCCCTCGAGGGGCGGGTGAAGTCGAGCAAGCGGCCTACACCCTCGCCATGCGCTTGCCGCGGTTCTCGCCGGCCAGCAGCCCGATCAGCGCCCTCGGCGTGTTCTCGATGCCGTCGATCACGTCCTCCTGCACCTTCAGTTTGCCCGAGGCGACCCAGGACTGCAGGTCGGCGAGCGCGGCGGCGCTCTGGTCCATGTAGTCCATCACGATGAAGCCCTGCATGGTGAGGCGCTTCACCACGATCAGGCCGGGCACGCCGCGCGGGCCGTGGGCCGACGGCACGCCGTCATACTGCGAGATCGCGCCACAGCAGGCGATGCGGCCGCGGTTGTTCATCAGCGAGATACAGGCTTCGAGGATGTCGCCGCCGACATTGTCGAAATAGACGTCGATGCCCTTGGGCGCCGCCGCGCGCAGCGCCTTGTAGGTTGCGCCGTCCTTGTAGTCGACCGCGGCATCGAAACCGAGTTCGGAGGTCAGCCAGTTGCACTTGTCCTTGCCGCCGGCGATGCCGATCACCTTGCAGCCTTTGATTTTGGCAATCTGCCCGACGATCGATCCGACAGAGCCGGCCGCAGCCGATACGACGACCGTTTCCCCTTCCTTCGGCTTGCCGACATGAAGCAGGCCGAAATAGGCGGTGAGGCCGGCGATGCCGTACACGCTCAAGAGATGGGTCATCGGCTCAAGCTTTGGCATCTTGTTCATATGCTTCGCCGGTACCGCGGCGTAATCCTGCCAGCCGGTGTCGCCGAACACGATATCGCCGGGTGAAAATCCCGGCGCTTTCGATGACACGACTTCGGCAATACTGCCGCCCGCCATCACGGTGTTGGCTTCGACGGCGGCGCGGTAGGTGGCGCCGTGCATCCATGCCCGGTTGGCGGCGTCGAGCGAGATATAGCGCGTCCGCACCAGCACCTCGCCGTCCTTCGGCTGCGGCACGGCGCCCTCGACCATCTTGAAGTGCTCGGGCCCCAGTTTGCCGGTCGGCTTCTCGACCAGCAGGATCTGGCGATTGACGGTGTCGCTCATGGTGTTTCCTCCCTCTTGACGCTGTCGGTTATACTCTCGTTTGGCCAAACACTTTATCCAGCGCAGCGCTGTATGCCGCAAAGACCAGTTCGGGATGCGATCCGCTGAGCGCTTCCATCATGACTCCCGAATTGATTTCGAGAATTTTCCAGGAGCCTCCGACCTGCACGACGTCGATCGATCCGAAGCGAATGTTGATAGCGCTGGCCGCGCGCCGCGCAATCTCGACGCAAGCGTCCCGATCGGCGCCTTGCTCCAGCAGGACAGGCTGTGCGCCGGAATCGAGATTGTGCCGCCAGCTCACGACGCGGCGCTGGCCCGGCGGCGGTATCGAATCAAGCCCGGCATTATCAGAGCTTTCGAAAGCACTGGCGAGGATGCCGGCCCGCTTCGCGCGTGGCGTTCCCGCAAGCACCAGCTCCAGCACCGAACGCTTGCCATCGCCCACGACCGACGGGCGCTGCTTGCCATAGGCCACGATGGGCTGATCGTCGAGAACGACCACCCGGATCTCCTGCTGGATTTCCACGTAGGGGGAAACCGCGAGGCTTTGGTTCGAAGCGAAAATCCGATGAGCGGCGACTTCAAGATCCGACTCCGTCATGACCTTGTGGACGGATTTTCCGCTGGTGCCGTCATTCGGCTTCACGACGAGGCCGGCCGGATGATCCTCGATCAGGCGGAGCATGCGCTCCCATGATCGCTGGGGAGGAACGTATTCGTAGAGCGATGGGTTCAGGAACAGCGTGTGCGGGATGCAAGGGATATCGGCAAGCTGCAGGACTTCCGAAGTGGCGGCCTTGTCATTGGCGATGCGATGCGCAGCCGCGCTGTTCAGGCCAAGATCATAGCCGAACGCAAGCTGCCGCTGCGCGCCGCGTTGCATGATGATGACCCAGCCCTGCGACCCGAGCTCGACCGATACGTTGTTTCGGGCGCAGTATTGCCGGACGGCGTCGACGAATACGCGCTGGCTGTTGAGCATTGACGATGCCTTAAACTAGAGGAATTCCATGATCCCGCGCAGCAATTTATTGCCAGATCGGCGGCAAATTCAGCAAGTAAATTGCGTGAACGGGGCATTAAGCAAGGCATTCGAACCATTCTACAAAATGGAACGACAGCCATACCGAGTTATCGATTGTGCTGTAGGTCATATTGACTATGTGTCTGCCGTGCGCAAATGGCGCGCCACTTCGCCAATGATTTCGCAGACTTTTGGCACTTCGAGGCCGAGGACCGAAACGTTCTACACCGAGACGTCAGGAAAAACGAAAACACATGAGCGCGTTCTATAAAGAGAAAGTTCTTGCCGTTCGCCACTGGACCGATACGCTTTTCAGCTTCCGGGCCACGCGCGATTCCGGTTTCCGCTTCCAGAACGGCCAGTTTGCGATGATCGGTCTCGAGATCGAGGGCCGGCCGCTGCTGCGCGCCTACAGCATGGCCAGCGCCAATCACGAGGAAGAACTCGAATTCTTCTCCATCAAGGTCGCGGACGGGCCGCTGACCTCCAAACTGCAGAAAATCCGCGAGGGCGATGAAATCCTGGTCGGCCGCAAGGCCACCGGTACGCTGATCACCGACAATCTGATTCCGGGCAAGCGCTTGCTGCTGCTGTCGACCGGCACGGGCCTGGCGCCGTTCGCGAGCCTGATCAAGGACCCCGACGTCTACGACCGCTTCGAGACCATCGTGCTCGTGCATGGCTGCCGGCAGGTCTCCGAACTCGCCTATGGCGAAGAACTCGTCGCCAAGCTGCGCGACGACGAACTGTTCGGACCGCTGCTGTCGGAAAAGCTCTTGTATTACCCGACCGTGACCCGCGAACCGTTCCGCAACCGCGGCCGCATCACCGACCTGATCTCGTCCGAGCAGTTGTTCAACGACATCCACCAGTCGCCGCTGAACATCGATACCGACCGCATCATGATGTGCGGCAGCCCTGGCATGCTGGAAGAGCTGAAGCAGATGTTCGAATCCGGCGGCTTCGTCGAAGGCAGCGGCAGCAAGCCCGGCCATTTCGTGATCGAAAAGGCGTTCGTCGAGCGCTGATAAAGTTTGCTGTCGTTCCGGGGCGATGCGTAGCATCGAACCCGGAATCTCGAGATTCCGGGTTCGCGTCTGCGACGCGCCCCGGAATGACGATGCTCCTAGCTCCTCCCATCCTCCCACTGCTATAACCCCTCTCGAACGCCGCGCGCATCTCCGACGCGGCGATATCGGGAGTATAAACGCGCGTGTCGGTACGCGACGAGATCGGCTCGGCAAAAACCGCCTTCGTCTTTGCGGGCGGCGGAAGTTTCGGTGCCGTCCAGGTCGGCATGCTGCATTCGCTGGCTGCGCATGGCGTGGCTGCGGACATGGTGGTCGGGTCCAGTGTCGGCGCGCTGAACGGCGCCTTCTATGCCGGCGATCCGACGCCGGATGGCGTGGAGAGGCTGGCTGCGATCTGGCGCGGTTTGCAGCGGCACGACGTTTTCCCGATGAACTGGCGGACGGTGCTGAGCTTCCTGTGGCGCCGCGACTTCCTGATTCCCCATGACGGCATTCGCAAGCTGATCGACGATCACATCCCCTATCGCAATCTGGAGGATGCAAAGCTGCCGGTGCACATCGTCACGACCGACATCATCTCCGGCGACAGCGTGGTGCTGTCGGAAGGATCGACTGCGGAGGCGATCGTGGCATCCACCGCGATCCCCGGCGCATTCACGCCGATCCGCTACCGGGATTACTATCTCGCCGACGGCGCGATCTCCAGCAACACGCCAATTCAGGTTGCCGTGCAGAAAGGCGCAAGGCGCCTGATCATCCTGCCGACGGGACACGCCTGCGCGACGCAGGCGCCGCCGGTCGGCGCGGTCGCGAACGCGCTGCATGCGCTGACGCTCCTGATCGCGCGCCAGTTGGTCAGCGAACTGGAAGAGCTTGGGCCGGATATCGAATATTTCGTCGTGCCGCCGCTGTGCCCACTGGTGGGCTCACCGTATGATTTCTCGCGAACGGCGGATCACATCGATCGCGCGATTGCGACTACGGATGCGTGGCTGGCACAGCATGGCCTGCAACAGGGCAGGATTCCCCACGAGATGCGGCCGCACAGCCACTGAGCCACGGGCAGCTCGTCGCGCTGCACTGCAAAAGACGGTCCCGACCGATCGGTAGCGGAGGCCGGTGATCCCAGAAATTTTTCTGCCGCCCGTTGTCACATCCGCGAATGTCGGCCCGTATATCGTATGGCGCTTGCTCCTTTGGTTGGACTAAGCTTCCGGGCCAGCAAGAACAATTGGCCGAGAGGGGTTCTATGGAAACGCTGCTGCTGCCGTTCTCGCCACGCTACATCATCCTGACCATTTGCGCCGTCGTTACGGCCCTGCTTGTCGGCATCGGAATTTTCGATGCCAAGCTCAAGGTCTGGGAATTGCTCGCGATCCCGATTGTCGTCTTCGGTGCCCTCACAGTGCTCGGCATCCGCGATCTCACCCAGAAGAATCACGCCGTCCTGCGCAACTATCCGATCTCGGCGCACATCCGCTTTCTGCTCGAGGAGATCAGGCCGGAGATGCGCCAGTACTTCTTCGAGAGCGAGAAGGACGGCATGCCGTTTTCCCGCGACACCCGTGCGCTGGTCTATCAGCGCGCCAAGATGGTGCTCGACAAGCGGCCGTTCGGCACCCAGGAGGACGTCTACCGCGACGGCTATGAATGGCTGCACCATTCGATGTTGCCGAAGCCGCGCGCCGTCGAGCAGTTTCGCGTCACCATCGGTGGTCCGGAATGCACCAAACCGTATTCGGCCTCGGTCTTCAACATCTCGGCGATGAGTTTTGGCGCGCTCAGCCCCAACGCCGTGCGGGCGCTGAATGCGGGCGCGAAGAAGGGCGCCTTTGCCCATGACACCGGGGAGGGCGGCGTCAGTCCCTACCACCGCGAACACGGCGGTGACATCATCTGGGAAATCGGCTCGGGCTATTTCGGCTGCCGCAACCGCGACGGCTCGTTCAACCCGGAACAGTTTGCCCGCGTCGCCAGCGACGACCAGATCAAGATGGTCGAACTCAAGGTCAGCCAGGGCGCTAAGCCTGGACATGGCGGCGTCCTTCCCGCGGCCAAGGTATCGGAAGAGATCTCCAAGATTCGCGGCGTGCCGATGGGCGAGGATTGCATTTCGCCCGCGACGCATCGCGCGTTCTCGACGCCGATTGAAATGATGGTCTTCATCGGCGAAATGCGGCGGCTGTCCGGCGGCAAGCCTGCCGGGTTCAAACTGTGCGTCGGTCATCCCTGGGAGTTCCTGGCGATCTGCAAGGCGATGCTGGAGACCGGGATCTATCCGGATTTCATCGTGGTCGACGGCAATGAAGGCGGCACCGGTGCGGCGCCGCTGGAATTCATGGACCATCTCGGCATGCCGATGCGCGAGGGCGTCAATTTCGTCCACAACGCGCTGATCGGCATCAATGCGCGCGACCGCGTCAAGATCGGTGCCGCCGGCAAGATTGCTACCGCATTCGACATGGCGCGCGCGATGGCGATCGGCGCCGACTGGTGCAATTCGGCGCGCGGCTTCATGTTCGCACTCGGCTGCATCCAGTCCCTGAGCTGCCATACCGATCGGTGCCCGACCGGCGTGACCACGCAGGATCCGCTCCGCGCACGTGCGCTGGTCGTGCCGCTCAAGGTCGAGCGGGTCTACAGCTACCATCATGCCACGCTGCACGCGCTGTCCGAGTTGATCGCCGCCGCTGGGCTGGAACATCCGCGGCAATTGCGGCCGGTGCATTTCTCGCAGCGCTCCTCCACCAACGACACATTGTCGTACGCGAAGCTCTATCCGTCGCTGCGTCCGGGCGAGTTGATCGAAGGCACCATGGATCCGCGCTTCCACGACGCCTGGGCGATGGCGCGGGCGGATTCGTTCCAGCCAGCGGTATAATGAGGTTGCGGCATTTTGCGCGCTCTTTCGGGTCTCCTATCGAATGACTATCTGATAGGCTCCCTGCCCATCGTGGAACGGAACCCACAAGACTAATGGTTTACATCGAACTCGGGATCGTCGCGGTCCTGATCGTCACCAATGGCCTGCTAGCCATGTCGGAGCTGGCCATCGTATCGTCGCGGCCGGCACGGCTTGCGGCGCTGGTCGAGAAGAACGTCAAGGGGTCCCGCCGCGCGCTGGCGCTGGCATCCGATCCCGGCAAGTTTCTCTCGACGGTCCAGATCGGCATTACGCTGATCGGCGTCCTGTCCGGCGCGTTTTCCGGGGCCACGCTCGGTCAGCGGCTGACGGCGCTGCTGGTCGGGGCCGGATGGTCGCAGGGCATGGCAGACGCCATCGGCGTCGGCATCGTGGTCACGGTCATCACCTACGCGTCGCTGATCATGGGCGAACTGGTGCCCAAGCAGATCGCGCTGCGCGATCCGGAATCGGTGGCGGTGCGCGTGGCACCCTATATGGCGCTCCTTGCGAAGATCTCGGCGCCGGCCGTGTGGCTGCTCGACCGGTCGGGCAAGGGATTGTTGTGGCTCCTCGGTCATCGCGGTGCGGCGGAAGAGAAAGTCAGCGAGGACGAAATCCGCACGCTCGTCGTCGAAGCCGAAAACGCCGGCGTGCTGGAACCCGGCGAAAAGGAGATGATTGCCGGCGTCATGCGTCTCGGCGACCTTCCGGTCGGCGCTGTGATGACGCCCCGGCGTGAGGTCAGCATGATCAATCTCTCCGACACGCCTGAAGAGATTCGCTCGGAGCTGGCGGCCAGCACCCATTCCCGCTTCGTGGTTTTCGAGGAGGATGCCGACGCAGCGCTCGGGATCGTCAACGCCAAGGACATTCTGGACAGTTATCTTTCCGGGCGGCAGCCCGACATGCGCAAGCTCGTCCGCCCGGCCCCGGTGATTCCCGAATTCCTCGATGCGAGGGACGTCGTAGCGGTGCTGCGGGACTCCGCGGTTCACATGGGACTGGTTCATGACGAATACGGCGTCTTCCTGGGCGTGGTGACCAGCGCAGATATCCTGGAGGCGATCGTCGGCGGCTTTCACACCGAAGAGGGCCCACCCGAACAGGCGGCCGTGAAACGCGACGACGGGTCGTATCTCATTTCGGGATGGATGCCCGCCGTGGAATTCGCTTCGCTGCTCCAGATCGTGCTGCCAACGTCCCGTTCCTACCAGACGGTTGCGGGATTCCTGCTCAGCCACTTCGGCAGGATACCCGAGGTCGGCAATCGCATTGAGGTCAACGGCTGGCGCTTCGAAGTCATGGATCTCGATGGCCGGCGCATCGACAAGGTACTGGCCGTCAGAATGGGCGGCGCGGTGTCCGGCAGAGCAGCCTAGAACTCCCCGTGGAAGCGGCCGGAGAACACATGAACCGGGCCGCGGTCGGCGTTGTAGGCCGGGTTGGTGACGAACTGGTAGTCGGCGGTCAGCGTCAGTTGCTTCGTGAGCGCGTACGCGTAGTAGGTCTCGAAGATTCGCTCCTTGCGGTAGTTGAGCTGGCCGTCGCCGATCAGGGGGCCAAGCCCGCCGGCGGCGAGGAAGTCGCGATGATCGCGCGATATCGCGTTGATCGCGCCGGCGATGCCGATGGTGTCATCCGGCCGGCCCCACGTTGAGCCCTTGATCGAGGTGCCCAGCGAGAGCGAAGCATCGATATCGGTGAACGACATGATCTCGGTCTTGCCGTTGTTCCAGCTCCAGCGGCCGAATACGCCGATGTCGTCAGTAATCGCCTGTTCGACGTTGAAGACGTAGCCGTATTTGAACCGGCCCGTGCGCGTCGCCGCGATGTCGGTACCA
Source organism: Pseudomonadota bacterium (assembly GCA_023387735.1). Lineage (GTDB taxonomy): Bacteria > Pseudomonadota > Alphaproteobacteria > Rhizobiales > Xanthobacteraceae > Bradyrhizobium. The sequence goes on from JAEWHP010000002.1 coordinate 297,392, forward strand.
AGCGCCGGATTGTCGAGCGTCTGGCGATAGCTGCCGGAAAACGCGCTGCTCACCCAGCCGATGGTGCGCAGCTTGCCGGGCCGCGAAAACAGCGAATAGCGCGTCTCCAGTTCGGCAACGTACTGGCCGCGGCGACCGACCAGCGTGTCGAAATTGTTGGAATTGGATTCCGCGCCCATCAGGAAGTAACCGCCGCGCAATGCCCATTGTTTCTGGTTCAGTTCGGCGGTCACACCGTAGGTGAGCCCGAGCTTGTCGGCCGCATAGTCGAAGGCGCCCGGCGCCCAGATCGACCAGTTCATGAAATCCCTGCGGGTGTCCTTGGCGTAGGAATTGCCGTCAAAGACATCGCCGACCGAGAACTTGCCGGCCTGCAGCGTCAGCCGGTTGACGTCGACCTTGCCGGCGAGCTGCTGCTGTCCGCTGGCAAGCTCCTCCTGTTCGCCGCCAAATCCGAAGGTCTGGCGCACATAGAGCCGCGAGGTGTTGTAGTGCGGGTAGGGGAAGTTCGACTTCTGCGCCTCGCCGCTGGAAAATCCGGCTAGACCGACGGTGTCGCTCAATCCGAAGCCCTGCAGCAGTTCGGGGTTGTAATAGACCTCGCCGCCTTCCCAGAGCCGGGCGTTGAGATAAAGGCTGTTGCTCCAGGTCGCCTGCGCCTGCCGCGCGGGCGTCAGGCTGTTGGTGCCGGTGTAGGGCGCGCGGAACGCCGGGTAGCCCTGCGGCAGATAGGTGGTCTGGCCGTGAATTTCCCAGCGATCGGATTCGGGATCGGTCAGGTCTGTCTTCGGTGTCCAGCTCTTTGCACCAGGCCAGTCGACCTTGCGGTTGAGACCGATCCGTACTTGCTGGAGATCGAGCGTCGAGCTGTACGACGTTCCCGACGAGAAGCGGACATCGGCCTTTCCGAACCGGGCGTAGAGATACTCAAGCCTAACGCTCCAATGCGGCGCGAAGGCGTATTCCAGCCCCGCGCCGGCCGCCCAGCCCGGGCGGACGTTGATCTGCTTTTCCTCGACGTCGCCTGCGGGCGTGTTGAGGAAGCGCTCGCCGGCGAAGGCGAAACCGCCGGTGGCATAGGCGAGCCATGGCCCACTGGCATAGCCGATGCGGCCTCGCGCGGTGCCGACATAGTCCCATCGCTCTTCTGCCAGGGAGCGTGCTGTCGCTATGCGGGAGACGACGTGGTTGGTCGGCAGATAGTTCGGGAAGGTCAGATCCGCTTCGACGCCCAGCAGCAGTCCGGACGCGAGGTGATGACTATATCCGCCCTGCACCCCGCCGATCAGGCCGCTGACAACGCTGCTCGTCGATGTGACGAAGGGGTCGACAAGCGTGGCGCTCGACGAGCCACGGTGATAGCCGGTGTGGCCACCGATGTAGAAGCCGCTCCAGTCGAATGCCGGCCGCAGATGGGGCGCCTTGAGCGCCAAGTCGGCCGCAAGCGCGGAATTGCCGAGCGCCAGCGCGCCGAGCGCTGCGCCCGCCAAAGCAATTTCCAGAGGTCGGCGATCACTGCTCATCGCACGAAAGATCCCGGTCCGAAGCTGCCATGGCCGTCCGTGATCACGGCAGATTCGAGCGCGCTTCGCCAGTCAGCAAGAGAAGTCATCAACCACGTCCCCAATCGCACGCTTGCGGATTCGCAAGCTCCGCACCCGATCGAGGTCGTCCGACATCTCTGCAAGACTTTTATTGCAAATAATTCGCAAGACAAGAACGGAGCCAGCAAATGCAGTCTGATGGCACCGTTCCGTGACACGAATGCAACGCCGTGTAGGCTTTTGGGGTTGATGGGGCGCGCCGCCGCGACCGAAAAAAGAGTGACCCGCCCGGGGGGACAACCGGGCGGGTCGGGTTCAGCACGGGGTGGATGAGGCGCCCGTGCTGGACGCAACTCCACGAGAAGCGTTTTCAGGTCTTGAGATGGCTTGCTTGAAGAAATCGCTTCTCAAACAGAGACCAGGTCAGCCGAACGAAAATCAGTAGGAGCAGGTACGGACGCGGCCGATGTAGTTGCCGAAGGCGTCGAACTGGCGAACCCAGCCGCAGCGGCGATAGCCGTCGTAGTAGTAGCCCGGGCCTGAGGCTGCGATCGCGGTGCCGATGACGGCGGCGCCAACGAGGCCGGCGCCGTAGCCCCAGTGCAGCGGCTTGGCTTGCGCCTGGCTGCTGGAAGCGATGGTGCCGGTAACGGCGAGGGTAGCGAGAGCGAGAGCGGCAAACTTGGTCTTGATCGACATGGTAAACTCCATCCTTGTTCTAAGCGGCCATTGTGGTCCGCATGCCCAGTTGGACGGAGCGCCTTCGAAAGCGGTTCGAAAAGGCCGCCGGAAATATGGTTTCGTCAATTATTTCTTATATAATTCAGATGGTTAGGCGCTGAAATTTCAGCGGGGCACGCCGCGAAGAAACAATTCCGGATCGAATTTGTCGACATCGTCGAGCAATTCGCAGAACGCGCGCGCGCCGTGATCGATCAACTTTTCGCCCTTCTCGGCGGAAGCCTTGGTGGCGTCGCCGACGGCGCCGCTTTCGTGCAGGTCCTGCGTCTGCCACGCAAATGGCACGGGGCGATGCGTGGAGAGCCAGCGAAATTTCTTCTCCATCGCGATGCTCGAGGGATGAAAATCGGCAATCGCCTCTTTTCGCACCGTGTGCGGATATCGCGCCAGCATGATCGAGGTCTCGACGGCGCCGCCGTGGATGCCGTGGCGCAATTCCTCCTCGGAGAACAGTCCATCCGGCGCGCCGAAGCGCGACCAGTTGGTGGTGACCGCGAGAAGCCGGTGATGCGCCCGCAATTCCTGAGCCACCAGCGACATCGCGGCGCTGTTGCCGCCATGGCTCGTCACCATCACGAGCTTGCGGATGCCTGATTGTGCCACGCTTTCGCCGATCGCCGTCCATTCCCGGAGCGCGACGTCGACCGGCAGCGTCTGCGTGCCCGGAAAATCGATATGTTCGGTGGAAACGCCGACCGGCTGCAGCGGCAGGAAGGTGACGGGAGCGTTGGCCGGCAACAATTCGCGCACCCGCGCCAGATAGGCCTCGCCAATCAGGACATCGGTTTCGAGCGGCAGATGCGGACCATGCTGCTCGGTCGCCGCCAGCGGCAGCACCGCGATCCAGCGCGCGGCCTCGCTGCGGGCAATGTCAGGCCAGTGGATGGCGGTCCAGTCGCGGGGCGGAACAGGCGAAGTCATCGAGCGAAGCGTTTCTTTGAATGCAATAGCAGGCTAGTTTGTTGGCCATTCCGGGAACCACCCCCGGAGGGCGTGATCCACGTCCATAGCCTCCTATCATGGGCCAGAACGAGCGACGGAGTCCAACCATGAACCCGGCCTTTTTGCCGCGAGCGTTAACCGCAGGCCTCCTTGCGCTGGTTGCGTGGCTTTCGCCCGTGCGCGCCCAGACCCTCGACAAGGTGTCGTTCGGGACCAACTGGGTCGCGGAGGCGGAGCACGGCGGCTTCTTCCAGGCGGTGGCCGACGGCACCTACAAGCAATACGGCCTCGACGTCACCATCGTGCCCGGTGGTCCCAACACCAACAACCGCATTCTCCTGATCGCGGGCAAGCTCGACTTCTTCATGACGGCAAATTCGCTGCAATCGTTCGACGCCGTCACCAACAACGTGCCGGTGGTCGCGGTCGCAGCCATCTTCCAGAAGGATCCGCAGGTCTTCCTGACCCATCCCGAGACCAGGATCACCAGGCTCGAGGATCTCAAGCCGCTGACGCTTTTGGTGTCCAAGGAAGGTGTCGCGAGCTATTTCCAGTGGCTGAAATCCGAGTATGGCTTCAACGAAAGCAAGGTGAAGCCCTACACTTTCAATCCGCAGCCCTTCATCGTGAACAAGCAGAGCGCGATGCAGGGCTACGTGACGTCGGAACCTTACGCCGTGGAAAAGGCCGCGAGCTTCAAGCCCGGCGTGATCCTGCTCGCCGATCATGGCTTCAACGCCTATTCGACCCTGATCGAGACGCGCCGCGAGATCGTCGACAAGAAGCCCGACCTCGTGCAGCGCTTCGTCGATGCCTCGGCGATCGGCTGGTACAATTACCTCTACGGCGACAACGCCGCCGGCAATGCGCTGATCAAGAAGATGAACCCGGAAATGACCGACGAACTACTCAGCTATTCCGTGGCCAAGATGAAGGAATACGGCATCGTCGATTCCGGCGATGCCTTGAAGGACGGCATCGGCGCCATGAACGACGCGCGGATGGCCAGCTTCTTCGACAAGATGGTGCGGGCCGGCGTGGTTCGCCGCGACATCGATTACCGCCAGGCCTACACGCTTCGCTTCACCAACAAGGGCGTCGGCCTCGACCTGCGGCCGAAGAACTGACCTGACATGGCCGAGCCCGCATCGTCCGAGATGGATACGCGCTCCGGCGCCCGCGCGGTCCGCCTGCGCGGCGCCACCAAGGTCTATGACAACGCGGTCACCGCGCTCGGGCCGCTCGATCTCGATGTGGCGCGAGGCGAGTTCGTTGCGCTGCTCGGGCCATCGGGGTGCGGCAAATCGACCGCGCTGCGGCTGATGGCGGGGCTCACCGCGCCGAGTTCGGGCACGGTGGACGTTACCCATCAGGCGGACGAAGTGGGTGGACGTCACCCGATCGGCTTTGTGTTCCAGGAGCCGACGCTGATGCCGTGGGCAAGCGTGCGCGACAATGTTCGGCTGCCGCTCAGGCTGGCCCATGTGCCGGCATCCGAAACGGACGACCGCGTCAGCAACGCCCTTGCACAGGTTGGGCTCGCCGAATTCGCCGACGCTTACCCGCGCGAATTGTCCGGCGGCATGAAGATGCGGGTGTCGCTCGCGCGGGCCCTCGTTACCGATCCGGATATCCTGCTGATGGACGAGCCGTTCGCCGCACTCGACGAGATCACGCGGTTTCGCCTCAACAACGATCTGCTGGCGCTGTGGCGCACGCTGGGCAAGACGATCATCTTCGTCACGCATTCGGTGTTCGAGTCGGTCTATTTGTCGCAGCGGGTCATCGTGATGACGGCGCGGCCCGGGCGCATCAGCCGCGAGTTCCGCATCGAGACGCGAGAGCCGCGCGGCGAGGATTTCCGTACCTCGGCCGAATATGCCGCGTACTGCCGCGAGGTCACGGGCGCGCTGGCGCCGTCCTATTCCGGACAGCCCGCGGCATGAAGTCCCTGCCAGACATCGGCCGCATGCTGCTTCCCGTCGCCGTGCTCGCGGCGGGCCTCGTGCTCTGGGAACTGGTGGTTCGCGTCAACGACATTCAGCCCTATGTGCTGCCGAGCCCGCTTGTCGTGTTCCGGACGCTCGTCAGCGACTGGCCGGTGCTGTCGGAATCCCTCGGCGTTACGCTGCTGACCACGCTGCAAGGCTTCGTCGCCGCAGCCGTTGGCGGGATCGCGCTGGCGCTGTTGTTCAATCAGTCGAAATGGCTGGAGTACTCGCTGTTTCCCTATGCGGTGATCCTGCAGGTCACGCCGGTCATCGCCATTGCGCCGCTGCTGCTGATCTACCTGTCGCAACAGACGGCGGTCATCGTCTGCGCCTGGATCGTCGCCTTCTTTCCCGTGCTGTCCAACACCACGCTTGGGCTGAACTCGGTCGACCGCAATCTGGCCGGGCTGTTTCAGCTTTACGGGGCGTCGCCGCTGCAGACGCTGCGGTACCTGAAGCTGCCGGCGGCGCTGCCGTTCATCCTTGGCGGTTTGCGGATTGCCGGCGGGCTATCGTTGATCGGCGCCGTGGTCGCGGAAATCGCGGCGGGCGCCGCGGGCGCGGGCTCCGGCCTTGCGTTCCGGATCGCCGAATCCGGCTATCGTCTCAACATTCCCCGCATGTTCGCGGCGCTCTTGCTGCTGTCCGCCGCCGGGATTGTCATCTATGGGCTGCTGGCGCTAGTTTCGCATCTGGTATTACGGCGCTGGCATGAGAGCGCGCTTGGAAAGGAAAACTGATGGCTGCCGCGAATAATTCGGCCGAAAAGATCGATCTCTTGGTCTACGGACCGATCAGGCCGATCCTGCAAAACGGCTTCCCGGACCAGTTCGTCCTGCATATGGCGGAAACCCGTGCCGACCTCGAACGCCTGACGCCCGACGTCGTGGCGAAAACCCGCGGCATCGCGGTCACCTATCACACGGTGCCGGCCGACGGCAAAGCGCTGTCGCATTTCCCGAAGCTCGAGATCGTCGCCAGTTTCGGCGTCGGCTACGACCACGTCGATTCCGCTTATGCGCGCGAGCACAACATTGTCGTCACCAACACGCCCGACGTGCTGACCGAAGAGGTCGCCGACGTCGCAATGGGGCTTTTGATCGCGACCTTGCGCGAGTTCGTCAAGGCCGATCGCTATTTGCGCTCCGGCCTGTGGCAGACGCAGAACTATCCGCTGAGTGCCGGTTCGCTGCGCGACCGCAAGATCGGCATCGTCGGCATGGGCCGGATCGGGCAGGCGATCGGACGCCGGCTCGAGGCCTCGCGCGTTCCGGTATGCTACCACTCGCGCAAGCCGTCCTCGGCCGTCTCCTACCAGCACTATCCCGATCTGATGGAGATGGCGAAGGCCGTCGATACGCTGATCGTGATCGTGCCGGGCGGGGCTGCGACCGCGAAGATGATCAATGCCGACGTGCTGAAGGCGCTCGGGCCGCGCGGCGTGCTGATCAACGTCGCGCGCGGCTCCGTCGTCGACGAGCAGGCTTTGGTCGCGGCGCTGAAGTCCGGTACCATTCTGGCGGCGGGGCTCGACGTGTTCGCCAACGAGCCGAACGTGCCGGATGAACTGAAATCGATGCAAAATGTCGTGCTGTTGCCACATATCGGCTCGGCTTCGGTGGTAACGCGTAACGCCATGGACCAGCTCGTCGTCGACAATCTGAAGAACTGGTTTGCCGGCAAGCCGCCGCTGACGCCTGTCGCGGAAACCCCGGTGAAGGGACGCTGATGTCGCCGCGGCGCCTGTGCCTGGCGCTGTCCGCGCTGCTCGCGCTGGCGCCACCGGCCGTGGCGCAGGATACCTCTGCGCTGAAGAAGGAGATGATCGGGCAGTGGGAACTCGCCACGACCGATCGCAGCAAGACCTGCGTCGTGACCATGAAAGAGGATTCGACGGCGCAGGGACTGAAGCTTGAACTCGAGCCCGGCTGCATGAAGGCGTTGCCGTTCAGCAAGGATATCACCGCCTGGAGTATCAAGGGGCTGGATATCGTGCGGATGCAGGACGCTGCAGGCCAGCCGGTGATCGACTTCACCGAAGTCGAGAGCGGCATTTTCGAAGGCCTGCGAACCGGGGAGGGTGTCTACATCCTGCAGAACCTCGCCGCCGCCCGCTCGCTTGCCAAGTCGATGGATCAGATGATCGGCGACTGGCAGATGGTCCGCGGCAAGGGCCAGACCATCTGCGGCCTGACGCTGACAAATACCGAAGCATCAGGCGATAATTTCCAGGTGTTCCTGAAGCCGAAATGCGATCCCGCGGTCGTAGCCTTCGCGCCGAACCAGTGGCGGCTGGAACGCGGGCAGATCATCCTGATGTCGGCCGCGGGCCAGACCTGGCAGTTCGAGGCCGACGACAATGCGCAATGGCGGCGGGTGCCCGATACCGCCGATCCGCTGATCCTGATCCGGTCGCAATAGCTCCCAGACAGCTTGGCAAGGCCGCACGGCTCAAAAAAATCCAGGGTGCCTGTCGATCCTCCACTGGGCCGTTCGTCGTCTTCCATAGCGAGACAGTCTTGAGGGCCAATACCGGCAACTCGCCTCAGCAGGAGTTTCCTATGCGCATCATGTATATCGTTACCTCTCCGAAGCCCGACACCGGCCCGAGCCCGGAACTCATGGAGGCGATGGGCAAGCTCGCCGACCGTGAAATCAAGGCCGGGCGCATGCTCGATACCGGCGGGCTGCTGCCGATTACCATGGCCGGCGGGCAAGTAAAAATAACGAACGGCAAGCTTGGCGTGGTCGACGGGCCGTTCGTCGAAACCAAGGAATTGATCGGGGGTTACGCGATCTTCGAACTCCGCGACATGGAGGAGGCCATGGCTTCCGCGAAGGAGTTCATGCAACTGCACCTCGAGCACATGCCCGGCTGGGAGGGTACCTGCGAGGTGCGCGTGCTTGCCACGCCGGGCATGGACGGCGCCTGCGAGGTCGGCGTGCGCGCGCACGCCTGATGCGGGCATTCCATAAATCCAGTCGGCGGCGATGACGGCCGCCGACATCAACAGCACCATCCTCGCCGTCTGGCGTATCGAACAGCCGCGCCTGATCACCGGCCTGTCGCGCATGCTGCGCGACGTGCCGCTGGCCGAGGACCTGACGCAGGAAGCGCTGGTCGCGGCGCTCGAACATTGGCCCGCCATCGGCATTCCCCAGAAGCCCGGGGCGTGGCTGATGGCGACGGCCAAGCGCCGGGCGCTCGATCAATTGCGCCGCCGCCGCATGCTCGATCGCAAGCACGAGATGCTGATACGCGACATGGAGCAGGAACAGCAGGCGATGCCCGATCCGGATGCTGCGCTGGACGATGATATCGGCGACGAACTGCTGCGACTGATCTTTACAGCGTGCCATCCGCGGTTATCGCGCGAGGCGCGCGCCGCGCTGGCGCTTCGGATGATCTGCGGCCTGACCACTGAAGAGATCGCGCGTGCCTTCCTGCAGCCGGAGGCGACCATTGCCCAGCGCATCGTGCGGGCAAAGCGGACGCTTTCGGAATCCGGGCTCGCCTACGAAACCCCGCACGGCGAGGCGCTTTCGGAGCGGCTGGCCTCGGTGCTGGAAGTCGTCTACCTCATCTTCAACGAGGGCTATACGGCTGCCCGCGGCGACGCGTGGCTGCGGCCGCAGCTGTGCCACGACGCGCTGCGCATGGGCCGCGTGCTGACAGCCATTGCGCCGCAGGAAGCCGAGGCCCACGGCCTGCTGGCGCTGATGGAGCTGAACGCCTCGCGCATCGCGGCGCGCACCGACGCCGCCGGAGATCCCATCCTGCTGATGGACCAGGACCGCGCACGCTGGGACCAGTTGCAGATCCGCCGTGGCCTGCTGGCACTGGCGCGCGCGCATGAACTCGGCGGGGGGCCGGGATTCTACGCGCTGCAGGCGGCGATTGTCGCCTGCCACGCCAAAGCTGCCACGCCCGATGAGACCGACTGGCCGCGGATCGCGGGACTCTATGCCGAACTGGCGGCGCTGGTGCGCTCGCCGATCATCGAGCTCAACCGCGCCGTTGCAGTCGGCATGGCCGAAGGTCCCTCGGCCGCGCTTGCGATCGTGGACCGACTGGTGCACGAGCCCGCGCTGAAGAACTATCATTTGCTCGAAAGCGTCCGCGGCGATCTGCTAGGCAAGCTTGGACGTTCTGAGGAAGCCCGCGCGGCGTTCGAGGCCGCAGCCCGGCTGGCCGGCAACAAGCGCGAACAGGAATTGTTGAAGCGCCGCGCTGCCGAGGCAGGCGCGACAGCTCGAGTGCAGCTTCACGCCCGGGACTGACCGCCTCCGGGATCGATGGGGTCCACGGCCAGAGCTGCTTCACGCCGTTGCAGCCTTGCGGCCCTGTTCGTGACAAGGACGAAGGCGGCAATGAAGGCGATGGTCATCAGCAGTACGATCGTCGGGGCGGGCGCGCTGTCGATGAAGAAGGAAAGATACACGCCGAGGAAAGACGCAATCACCGCGACGATGATGGCGACAATCAGCATGTCGCTGAACTTGCGTGTCACCAGGAAGGCTATGGCTCCGGGTGAAATCAGCATGGCGATGGCGAGGATGATGCCGACGGCCTTCAAGGCGCCGACGATGGTCAGGGAGAGGAGTGCCAGCAAACCGTAGTGCAGGAGACGGACCGGCAGCCCGATCGCCCTCGCCTGCGCCGGGTCGAAGGAATGCAGGAGGAGGTCCCGCCATTTGACGACGATGACGCCGGCCGCAATGGCCGCGATGATCCCGGTTTCGACGATGTCGCGCAGACCCACCCCGAGGATGTCGCCAAACAGGATATGATCGAGATGCACCTCGCTCTGGATCTTCACGTAGAGCACGAGCCCCAGCCCGAACATGCCGGAGAATACGACCCCCATCACCGTGTCCTGCTTGATGCGGCTGTTCTCCTTGAGGAAGCCGGTCGCCAGCGCGCAGATCATGCCGGCCGCGAACGCGCCCACCGCATAGGGAAACCCGACGATGTAGGCGATCACGACGCCGGGAAAGACGGCATGCGAGATCGCGTCCCCCATCAGTGACCAGCCCTTGAGGACGAGGAAACAGGAGAGCAGTGCGGCCGGGATCGCGACCAGCACCGCGATGATCAGCGCATGGCGCATGAACTCGAACTGGAACGGCTGCAGGAGCGTATCGAGCGGCGTCATGGGCCTGTATCCAGTGCCTGTGCCGCGCGGCGGCGGGCCGCCAGCATGCCGTGCTTGGGGGCGAGGAAGAACGCCGCGAGGAAGGCCAGCGTCTGCAGCACGACGATGATTCCGCCGGTCGCGCCGTCCAGGAAATAGCTGGCATAGGCGCCGGCGAAGCTCGTCGTCGATCCGATCGCAACGCTTGTCAGGAGCAGGCGAGGGAAGCGGTCGGTCAGCAGATAAGCGGTCGCGCCAGGCGTCACCACCATGCAGATGACGAGGAAGGCGCCGACCGTCTGCAGCGCCGCGACCGTCGAGGCGGACAGCAGCGTGAAGAACATGATCTTGAGCGCGGTCGGATTGAGCCCGATCGAGCGGGCATGCGTCTCGTCGAAGAAGGTGACCATCAGGTCCTTCCATTTGACGATGAGGACGGCGAGCGAGACGAAGCCGATGATGGCGAGTTGCAGGGTATCTTCCGGGGTTATCGCCAGGATGTTGCCGAGCACGATGGTCTGGATGTTCACTGAAGTGGGCGACAGCGAGACCATGAAAAGTCCGAGGCCGAAAAAGGAAGAAAAGATCAGCCCGATGATGGCGTCTTCCTTCAGCCTGGTGCGCTGGTTGAGGAACAGCATGGCTGCTGCCGCGAGGCCGCCCGAGAAGAAGGCGCCGATGGAAAACGGCAGGCCGAGCATGTAGGCGCCAGCGACACCGGGCACGATGGCGTGCGAAAGCGCATCGCCGATCAGCGACCAGCCCTTCAGCATCAGATAGGCGGAGAGGAACGCGCAGACCCCGCCGACCAGCGCGGAAACCCACATGGCGTTGAGCATGTATCCGTAGGTGAAGGGTTCGATCAGCGTGGACACTAGCCGCTGCCTCGATCGTCCGGCGTCGGTTCGTGCCTGGCCGCCTTGCCGTCCCGGAAGATCACCGCCCGCTCGTCGTCGGTGATCACGTCGAGCGCATGCGGCCGGCCGCCTTCGCCTTCGCTCAGCACGAAGTGCCGCAGGACGCCGCCAAAGGTCTTTTCCAGGTTCGCCTGCGTGAAAGTCTCGACCGTGGGACCATAGGCGAGCACCGTGCGGTTGAGCAGCACGGTGCGATCGCAGAACTCCGGCACGCTGCCGAGGTTGTGCGTGGAGACCAGCATCACGCGGCCTTCGTCGCGAAGCGAACGCAGAAGCTTGACGATGGCGTCTTCGGTGTTGACGTCGACCCCGGTGAAGGGTTCGTCGAGCAGGATCACCCGCCCGTCCTGGGCCAGCGCGCGGGCGAGGAACACGCGCTTCTTCTGGCCGCCGGAGAGTTCGCCGATCTGGCGCTTGCGGAAATCGCTCATGCCGACGCGCTCGAGCGCGGCCGCGACGGCCTTGTGATCCGCGGGCCTCGCAAGGCGCATCATGTTCATGTGGCCATAGCGGCCCATCATCACCACGTCCTCGACCAGAACCGGGAAGTTCCAGTCGATCTCCTCGCTCTGCGGCACATAGGCGACGATGTTCTTTTTCAGCGCGGCATTGACTGGTTGGCCGAGAATCGAGATCTCGCCCCCGGCGAGGCCGACAAAGCCCATGATCGCCTTGAAGAGCGTGGATTTGCCGCTGCCGTTCACGCCGACCAGCGCGGTGATGGTGCCCGCAGGGATCTTGAAGGTCGCATCGCGCAAGGCGGTGTGACCGTTGCGGTAGGTGACGGTCGCGTTTCTGACGGAGAGTCCGGATCCCGCATCCGGGGATGCGGGATTGAGAAACGTGTCGATCATCGCGTTCACTGTGCGAGGCCGTTTGCGATCGTCTCGGACGTCACCCGCAGGAGATCGATATAGGTCGGAACCTTGCCATCGGCGGCGCTGAGCGAGTCCACGTAGAGAACACCACCATATTTGGCCCCCGTCTCGCGGGCAACCTGCTTGGCGGGGTCCGGCGAGATCGTGCTTTCGGAAAACACGACGGAAATCTTGTTGGCGCGCACCGCATCGATCACCTTTCGGACCTGCTGCGGCGTGCCCTGCTGATCCGCATTGATCGGCCAGAGATAGAGCTCCTTCAGGCCGAAGTCGCGGGCGAGGTAGCTGAAGGCGCCTTCGCTCGACACCAGCCATCGCCGCTCGGGCGGAATCGCGGCGAGCCTCGCCTGGATCGGCGCAATCGCGGCCGATATCTTCTGCTTGTACGCCTCGGCATTGGCCTTGTAGGTCTCGGCGTTCTTCGGATCGTGCTTCACAAACGCGTCCCGGATGTTGTCGACGTAGATAAGCGCCGCCTTCGGTGACATCCAGGCGTGCGGGTTGGGCTTGCCCTTGTAGGGCCCCTCCGCGATCCCCATCGGCTCGACGCCCTGGGAGACGACGACGCCGGGGACGCCCTTGAGGCGCTGGAAGAATTTTTCGAACCAGAGTTCGAGATTGAGCCCGTTCCAGAGGACGAGATTGGCCTCCTGCGCCTTCAGGATGTCACCCGGCGTCGGCTGGTAATTATGAATCTCGGCATCGGGCTTGGTGATCGATTCGACGGTTGCCGCGTCGCCGGCAACATTCCTCGCCATGTCGGCGATGACCGTGAACGTCGTGACGGCCTTGAATTTGGCCTGAGCGAACGCTGCCTGCGTCATCAGCCCAAGCACCGCAGTTGCCGCAACGGTCGCAAGAACGACGCGCCTGCCTCGATCAAACATTCCTCAGTTCTCCTGTGTCCCGCGCACGGTCCGCTGCCCCTGACCGCCTGCAGCATTCCGAAATTGCAATTCATTCGCAACTGGCTTGACGTATAGGGAACCTTCAGTCATTTTGCAAATGCGAACTATTCGCAAATGAAGAGGCGGTTCCGTGGGGTGCGCCGCTCAACCTGCAAAGACCACCTTAAATCGGATGAACCACGCCACCTCCCAGCATCGCGAACGTCCGCCCTTCAGATGCAATTAAGTTGCAATAGCAGTCAGGAATGCCGTCAAGTGAGTAAGTTAAGGCTGAATGTTTCCATCCTCGCGGCGATCGCGATGGCCGGGCCGGCGATGGCGGAAACGGAAGTTGTCGATGGCATTCCACCGGTGTCGATCGCGACCAGTTTGCCCGACAATGGCGATCCGACCGGGAGCCGTAGATGGCTCGCCCAGCACGGGATCACCTACGGGCTGGTCTACACCGGCGAAGCCCTCCGCAACGTGTCCGGCGGCATCCGTCGCGGCAGTCTCTACCAGGGCAAGTTAGAGGCGTTCACCGCCATCGACTTCGGTAAGTTCGCGGGATGGCAGGGCCTGAACTTCTTCGGCAACGCCTTTCAAATTCATCGTACCTCCGGCATGCGCGCCGAGCACTTCAACAGCCTGATCACGATCAGCAACATCGAGGCTATCCCCTCGACGCGGCTTTCCGAGCTCTGGTTCGAGCAGAAGCTGTTCGACGACCGGTTCGGCTTTCGCTTCGGCCAGCTCGCCGCCGACGCGGAGTTCTTCATCAGCGACTACAGCCGGATGTTTCTGAGCAGCGACTGGCCGACGATCACCGGCGCCAACCTGCCCAGCGGCGGACCGGCCTATCCTCTTGCGACGCCGGGCCTGCGCTGGAGGTTCGATCCCGACAAGCACTGGACAGGCCTGGTCGCCGTGTTCAACGGCGATCCCGGCGAACAGGGAACGGTCAACACCACAGGTACCAATTTCAGGATCAACGATCCGCCGTTGCTGATGGGCGAGGTGCAGTACCGCCGCAATCAGGGCAAGGACGACAGCGGGCTCGCAGGAATCTACCGGCTCGGCGGCTGGCACCATTTCGGACAATTCCACGATCACAGGTTCGGCACGGACGGCTTCTCGCTTGCTGATCCCCTCAGCAACGGCACGGCCCGCCGGATCCGCGGCAACAGCGGCATCTACGGCATCGTCGACCAGCAGCTCTACCGTCCAGTGGACGGCGGCCCCGACAGCGGCGTCGGCGTGTTCAGCCGGATCGCGGCCAGTCCCTCGGACAGCAGCCACATCAACTTCTTCCTCGATGCCGGTATCGTCTTCTCCGGCTTGATCCCGAGCCGCCCCAACGACAGGTTCGGCGCCAGCTTCATCTACGGCAACATCTCCAACCGCATCCGCGCCTTCGACCGCGACGTGATCTTTCACGCCGGCACTGGGCAACCGGTCCGCAACTACGAGATGACGATCGAGCTGAGCTACCAGGCCCAGATCAAGCCCGGCTGGACCGTGCAGCCCACGTTCGAATACGTGACCCACCCGGGCGGCCACATCTCCGATCCCGACCGGCCGGAGCTGCCGATCAGGAATGGCGCGATATTCGGCGTGCGGACGACGATTGCGTATTAGACCAGATCCGCGGCGGCGATTTTTGGCGGCGGCTAGATCAGCCGCATCCCCTTCAAACTCGCGTGCCCGTTCCTGCCGACGATGATGTGGTCGTGCACGGAAATGCCGAGTGGCGTCGCGATGTCGACGATTGCTTTCGTCATCTGGATGTCGGCCTGCGATGGCGTTGGATCGCCGCTCGGATGGTTATGGACGAGGATCAGCGCGGTCGCCGACAGTTCGAGCGCGCGCTTGATCACCTCACGCGGATAGACCGGCGTGTGGTCGACCATGCCGGTCTGCTGGATCTCGTCGGCGATCAGCTGGTTGCGCTTGTCGAGGAACAACAGGCGAAACTGTTCCTTGTCGGCAAACGCCATGCCAGCGCGGCAATAGTCGATCACGTCGTTCCAGGACGATAGCGCGATGCTGCGCTTGATCTCGCCCTTGGCAACCCGGTGCGCTGCCGCGGCAAGCAGCTTGATCTGGTTGATCGAGGCCTCGCCGATCCCATCGACTTCGCGCAGGCGCGCCATGGGTGCATGAATGACCTGGGCGAACGAGCCGAACTTTGTCAGCAGCGCCTTGGCCAGCGGCTTGGTATCGCGGCGGGGCAGGGCGGGGAATAGCGCCATCTCCAGCAGTTCGTAATCGCTCAGCGCTTCCGGCCCGGCCGCATGGAAGCGCTCGCGCAGGCGTTCGCGGTGGCCGTGATAATGCGGCGTATCCGCGGATTGATCCTGAGAATTGGTCCTGGCGGGCATCGGCCGTCACCATGCCGTGCCGGCGGGTTTTTGCAACTCTAAAGTGCGCGTGTATCTGAGGAAAGGCGCCGCACATAACGCGGCGCCGTTCCAATCTTTCCAGCCGGTCTGCGCTCAGGATTTCACGGCCGCGAAGGCATAGCCGTTGCCGTCCTTGGTCAGCGTGCCGACGTTCGGGAAGCCGAAGTGATAGCCGGCGATCATGCCCTTTTCGGCGATGACGCGATCGAAGAACGCGCGGCGGGTGGCTTCCGCCCTCGGCCCGTCGGCATCGAACATCGAGAACCAGCCGGGATTTTTGACGAACAACTGGTGGATGCCGGTGACGTCGCTCTGGATGAACAATTGCTGTCCGCCGGAAGCGACCAGGAACGACATGTGGCCGACCGTGTGGCCGGGGGTTGCGATGGCCTTCACGCCCGGTGCGAGTTCGGCGCCGTCGCTGTACTGCTTGACGTTTTTCCAGGTCGGGAAGGTCGACTGGATGCGCCGCACATTGTTGCGGGCGGCTTCCGGAAGCTTTTCTACCAGCGCCGGATCGGTCCAGAACTTGTACTCGACCTCCGGCATCATGATCTCCGCGTTCGGAAATACCTGGGCGTTGGTCTCCTTCACCCACAGGCCCGAGATGTGATCGGGGTGGAAATGCGAGATCACGACCGTGGAAACGGAAGTCGGATCGAGGCCGGCCGCCTTCATGTTGTCCGCGAGTTTGCCGACAGTCGGCGGGCCGTTGTTTCCAAATCCCGTATCGAACAGCACGACCTTGCCGCCGGTCCTGATCGCGGTGACCGTGAACGGGTTGTCGAACTTGTCCGGGCCGATGCCGCCGGCGACGAGCGCCTTCTTGACGTCGTCGAGCGCGGCGTTCTTGATGAAGTTGGCGTCGAGCACGCGCTCAATGGTGCCATCATGCAGGCTGAAGACCTCGATATCGCCGACCTTGTATTTGAGGCTGTCAGCGGCGCGCTGCGCATGCGCGGCGTCGATGAACGAAACGGGTCCCTTGAGACCGAAAACGAGCGCAGCCCCCGTGCTCCCGAGGACCAGATCGCGACGTGAAATCTCGAACATTGCCCTTGCTCCCTTGGTTGATCTCTTGTCCGCCAGAGGCCCTCGCTCCCGGAGAGCGCCCGCGCGGTGTTCTACCCCGCGTGGCACAAGCTATTCCGCAAGGAGTCATGACATCGGGAAAGGCAAGTTGCCGCAGGGTTCGTGTTGAGAACGATTTGCAACACGACTCGGCCGCTGCCGAATAGACGGATGAACACCCGCTCGTCGCGGTCGAGCGATGAGGCAAGCCGCGATGAACCTTGTTGATCGCCGCACGCGCAAATTCAGGCTGCCGCCCGATCAGGCCGCAGCGAACGGCTTCTCGCCATGGCGCTGCGACAGCGTGAAGATCTCGACGCCGGTTGCGGTCACGCCGACCGAATGCTCGAACTGCGCCGACAGCGACCGGTCGCGCGTCACCGCGGTCCAGCCGTCGGAGAGGATCTTCACATGCGGCTTGCCGAGATTGATCATCGGCTCGATGGTGAAGAACATGCCGGGCTTCAGCGCCACGCCCTCGCCGGGGCGGCCGATGTGGATGATGTTCGGCTCGTCATGGAACAGTCGGCCGAGGCCGTGGCCGCAGAAATCGCGCACCACGCTTATGCCCTGCGGTTCGACGAAGCTCTGGATGGCATGGCCGATGTCGCCGGTGGTGGCGCCGGGCTTCACCGCCGCGATACCGCGCATCATCGCCTCATAGGTGATCTCGATCAGCCGCTCGGCCTTGCGGGCGATCGGACCGATCACATACATGCGGCTGGAATCGCCGTACCAGCCGTCGACGATGAAGGTGACGTCGACATTGACGATGTCGCCCTCCTTCAGCGCGCGGTCGCCGGGCATGCCGTGGCAGACCACGTGGTTGATCGAGGTGCAGGTCGAATAGCGGTAGCCGCGATACATCAGCGTCGCCGGATAGGCGCCGTGGCTGAAGGCGAAGTTGCGGACGAATTCGTCGATCTCCGAGGTCGGGACGCCCGCCTTGACGATGTCGGTGAGGTCGTCGAGGCATTTGGCCACCAGCGCGCCCGCCTTGCGCATGCCGGCAAAACCGCTCGCGCCATGCAGCTTGATCTGGCCGGTTTTTCGCAAGGAGGTGTCG
Organism: Pseudomonadota bacterium; assembly: GCA_023387735.1. Lineage (GTDB taxonomy): Bacteria > Pseudomonadota > Alphaproteobacteria > Rhizobiales > Xanthobacteraceae > Bradyrhizobium. The sequence goes on from JAEWHP010000002.1 coordinate 314,966, forward strand.
TTCGCTTCGATATAGCTCATGGGCGGATCATGTTTCGGTGAGTGCGGAAATGACTGATTTGAAAGCCTAATCTAATGATCCGGCCGGTCAGTGCAAGCCAAGGTTGGGCCCCGGTGCGGCATTTAGCACGCATCTAGCCGGATACCTCCACCACGGATTCGACCGGCAGTGCGCCGCCGCGGACCCGGATCTCGCGCACCGGGTAGGGAACACGGACACCCTCGCGCTTGAACGCGTCCCACAGCGCCAGCATCACCTCGCTCTTGACGTTGTCCAGGCCGTCGGGGTCGGGCAACCAGAAGGTCAGGGAGAACTTCATCCCGGCCTCGGCGAATTCGGTGAGGATGCAGTTCGGCGGCTTGCTCTTGATGGCGCGCGGCACGCCGGCCGCAATGTCGATGGCGAGCTTGCACACCGCCCGCGGGTCGGCGTCGTAATTGGTGTTGAACAGCACCTTCACCAGCGTGTTCTTGTCGGTGTAGGTCCAGTTCACGACCTTCTGCGTCACCAGATCCTCGTTCGGGATCAGGAATTCGCGGCCGTCGCCGGCGGCCACCGAAATATAGCGCGTCTTCATCGCGCTGATCCGGCCCGAGCTGTCGCCGATGGTGACGAGATCGCCCGGTTTCACGGACTTGTCCGCCAGCAGGATGATGCCTGAAATGAAGTTGGCGACGATCTTCTGCAGGCCGAGACCGATGCCGACGCCGGCCGCACCGGTGAAGACCGCAAGCGCCGAGAGGTTGATGCCGACGGCGCCGAGCGCGATGGCGATCGCCACCACCATCAGGCCGATGCGAATGATCTTCACCAGCAGCACCTGGACCGACGGCGTCAGGTCGCTGGCGCGGGTAATCCGGCCTTCTATGAAGTTGCTGGCGATGTTGGTGAGCCACAGTGCGGCGATCAGCAGTGCGCCGGCCTTGATCAGCAGTAGCGGCGTCAACCGCAGGCCGCCGATCTCGATCGCAAAGGAGTCGAGCGTTTCCGCCGCCGGATCGAGCTGGCCCAGGATACTCAGCGCCGCGATGAACCATGCCGTGACCGACACCAGCTTGACGATGAACGTGTTGCGGATGACAGAGGTCACCAGCCGGATCACGAGCCACGCCAGCGCCAGCTTGGCGGCCACCATCAATAGGTAGCTGCGGCTCGGCCACGTCGTGTGGTACATCACGATGCGTTCGGCGATCACGATGATCGCGAACACCGCGGTCGACGCGCTGCCGACCAGCACGCGGGCGAAATGCCGGAGCGGCAGCGGCCAGCGCATCGCCAGCGACGACATGTCGACCCGTGCGCGGATCGCGGCATCCGCGGCATAGGCGATGCCGGCGGCGGCCAGGATCAGCCCGAACTGCAGATAGAACCATGGCGAGGCAATCTCCGCGCCGACCGATCGCGCGGTCGATTGCAGAAACTCCATGATCTCCTTCGGGGCAAAGTCCATCGGCAACTCTCGTCAGGTGCGGCTCAGGCGATTCGGATTCGAACGGGGACAGATTTCCACAGGCAATGTGGCGGACGACTTATACACAGGACCATCGATACACGGGCCCGATGAAGCGCGTAAGGCCCATAAAATCGGGCACATTGCCGCTTTCGCAGAAATGGGGTTGGCGTTCAACTGTGGCAACGATATGGATGCAAGTGCAAGTATTTGCTCTCGTTTATGAAGGTGCAACTGCCTAGAAATGGCGTCCCTCGACCAGGTCAGCATAGCCATCCTGCTCGGCTCCATTCTGGTAATGGCCGGAATCCTGTCCAGCCTGCTGGCGCTGCGATTTGGCGCGCCATTGCTGCTGGTGTTCCTGGTGATCGGGATGCTGGCCGGCGATTCCGGGCCGGGCCAGATCAGCTTCAACGACGTGCATACCACCTACATGGTGGGCTCGGTGGCGCTGGCGCTGATCCTGTTTGACGGCGGTTTGCGCACCAAGTTTCAAAGCATCCGCGCCGTGCTGGCGCCTTCGATGTTGCTGGCGACCATCGGCGTGCTGCTCACCGCGCTGATCACCGCTCCGGCGGCAAAATACGCGCTCGACCTGAGCTGGACCGAGTCCTTGCTGGTCGGGGCCGTGGTGGCGTCGACCGATGCCGCTGCGGTGTTCCTGCTTGTGCACACCCAGGGCCTGCGCCTGCGCCCGCGTGTCGGCGCAACCCTGGAAGCCGAGTCCGGCACCAACGATCCGTTCGCCATCTTCCTCACGCTGATGCTGGTCAAGTTCATTTCGATCGGTGAAAGCTCGGCCGCCGATGTCGCCATGGAGTTCGCGCGCGAAGGCCTGCTCGGCACTGTGGCCGGCGTGATCGGAGGCCGGCTGGTGGTGGTGGCGCTCAATCGCATGCCGCTGCCGCAGGGCCTGCATGCTCCATTCGTCACCACCGCCGCGCTGGTGATCTTCGGCGCGGCGCAGATCGCGCATGGCTCGGGATTTCTCGCGGTCTATCTCGCCGGCATCATCATCGGCAACCGGCCCACTCGCGCGCATAATTCGGTGGTGACGTTTCTCGATGCCGCGACCTGGCTGGCGCAGATCGTGATGTTCGTCCTGCTCGGGCTGCTGGCGTCGCCGCAGCGCCTGCTGGACAGCATCGTTCCGGCCGTGGCCGTGGCGCTGGTGCTGATGGTGGCGGCGCGGCCGCTTGCGGTCTACCTCTGCCTGGTGCCGTTCCGGTTCAACTGGCGGGAGAAGATCTTCATCGCCTGGACCGGTCTTCGCGGCGCGGTCGCGATCTTCCTCGCCTCTATCCCGCTGCTGGTCGGACTGCCGAAGGCCTATCTCTATTTCGACGTCGCCTTTGTCGTGGTGGTCATATCGCTGTTGCTGCAGGGCTGGACGCTGGGACCGGCGGCGCGATGGCTGCACGTGGCGCTGCCGCGGGTGGACCGCGCCCCGCGGCGCGTCGAGCTCGATCTGCCCGGCCAGCTCGAACAGCAGCTGGTCGGCTATTCGGTGCGGCCGAAGAGCCTGTTTTTCCGACGCGGCCTGATTCCGTCATGGTCGAAGCCGACTCTCATTATCCGCGACGAGCGGATCCTGTCGCCCGCCGAGGCCGATCCGATCGCGGCCGGCGATTACATCTACCTGCTGGCGCCGCCGGAAAAGGCCGAGGCGCTCGACCGCTTCTTCGTCGACATGGCGCCGAGTTCGGCGCCCGATCCGCACCTGCTCGGCGATTTCATGGTGTCGGGCGAGCACACGCTCGGCGAACTCGCCACCATCTACGGCGTCACCGTCGCGGAGGACCAGGCCAAGCTGACGCTGTCCGACTATTTCGACATTCACCTCGACCATGCGCCGAAGACCGGCGCCGAACTGGTGCTCGACCCGATCGTCCTTGTCGCGCGCAGCATCAGCGGCGGCCGCGTCAACGTGGTCGGCCTTCGCCTCCCCGAAGATGAGGAAGAGGTCACGCTGCTGACGCGCCGGCAGAAGGCCAAGCGCAAGCTTGCCGACATCTGGTCGTCGGTGGCGGGGGTGTAGCTGCGTAGCCCGGGCGAGCGAAGCGACCCCGGGGCAGCTGTCTCCCGCATGTCGCTGGCGCTCATGCGGGCTACGATTACGCGCAACGTGTCCGTCCTACGAGCCGCAATATTGATATCAGTCCAGATATAGGTCATTTCGGTGACAATGCACTTAGCTGGTCGACCTTATGATGCAACCTATGACAGGAACGACGCGAGTCCTTCTATGGATAGTCGGAATCGTGATTGCTATTGTGCTTGGATTGGCGGCGCACGAAGTTGCGATTTTCATCACGAGTGATGAGGCGGCTGCGCGGGAAAAGGCTGAGAAGGAATTCATTGGAGAATGTGCGCGGAGCGGCCTGAAACCGAATGAGTTTAGCGGTCCGCAGCGGATTAAATCACCTGGGAAGACGTATGGCTTCGTCTGGACGAACTCGTCCAACGGAGATCAAGTCGCAACAATGGTCCGTTTTTTTCCTGCTGGAGTTGAAGCTTGGCTGATCCGTGGTCCGCCTGATGGAAAGTTTGAGCTTTATTGCGACCAGAAGGATCGCTCTTGCAACTGAGGACGCCAGATGCGGCATCGAAGAATGAAATCCGCAAGATCAAGCCAGATTGAAAGAAGCCGGGAGCAGGCTACGGTCTTCGCTCATGGGGGCTACGATCACGCGCAAGTTTCGTAGGGTGAGCAAAGGAGCGCAAGCGACGTGCCCACCATCCATCCGCCAGTTTCGCTGCGAAAGGGTGGGCACGCTTCGCTCTGCCCACCCTACGGCACTGTGTCGCGTAGCCCGGGCGAGCGAAGCGACCCCGGGGCCGCTGTCTCCCGCATGTCGCTGGCGCTCATGCGGGCTACGGCACCGGCTGGCGCTTGCAATGCGTCCGCGCAGGTCCGATGCAATTTCGACGGTTGAGGAGGCGCCTGTAAATCACTAGCCTCCCGGAAACGGCCGGGTCACGGCCTCACGGTGGAAACGCAGGAGACACAACAATGTCCGGCCCCTCTGACGACCAGCTCGGCTTTGCGCCCGACTACGATTCCGCGGTCCCCTATATGCAGCGGACCCGCGATTATTACACCGCCATCGGTTACACGACGCCCTATCGCTGGGCGCACTATGTCGATGCGCCGTTCCAGCCGCTGAAGAAGCCGCTGGCGCAGTCGCGCGTGACCATCGTCACCACGGCCGCGAAGTACGATCCCACCAAGGGCGATCAGGGCCCCGGCGCGGCCTACAATGGCAGCGCCAAGTTCTACCAGGTCTATGATGGCGACACCGCCAAGCAGCACGATCTGCGTATCTCGCACATCGGCTACGACCGCAAGCACACGACCGCGACCGACAGCGGCACCTGGTTTCCGCTGCCGCAGCTCCTCAAGGCTGCTGCATCAGGCCGGATCGGCGAGGTCGCGCCGCGCTTCTTTGGTGCGCCGACCAACCGAAGCCATCGCGTCACCATCGACACTGATGCGCCCGAGATCCTGGCGCGCTGCCAGGACGACAAGGTCGATGTCGCGGTCATCGTCCCGAACTGCCCGGTCTGTCACCAGACCTCGGCGCTGGTGGCGCGCCACCTCGAAGCCAACGGCATCCCCACCGTCGTGATGGGCTGCGCCAAGGACATCGTCGAGCACGCCGCCGCGCCGCGCTTTCTGTTTTCGGATTTCCCGCTCGGCAACTCCGCCGGCAAGCCGCATGACGAGGCCTCCCAGGCACAGACGCTCGAACTGGCGCTGCGCCTGCTCGAGTCCGCACCCGGCGCGCGCACCACGATGCAGTCGCCACTGCGCTGGAGCGAGGATGCCACCTGGAAGCTCGACTACAACAACGTTGCGCAGATGAGCCCGGAAGAACTGGCGAAACGCCGCGCCGAATTCGATAAGCAAAAAGAAATCGCGCGCGGCAATCGCGCAGCGTGATCTCTCTTCTCCTTCTCCCCTTGTGGGAGAAGGTGGCGCGAAGCGCCGGATGAGGGGTATCTCTCCGCGTATTCAGTGTTCGCGGAGAGAACCCCTCACCCGTCTTCGCTTCGCGAAGCCACCCTCTCCCACAAGGGGAGAGGGGAAAGAGAAAAAATACGCAGGAGGACGTCCCTTTGACCCGACCCTTCGAAGGCGTGAAGGTTCTCGACTTCACGCAGGTGCTGGCCGGTCCCTATGCCAGCTACCAGCTCGCGCTGCTCGGCGCCGACGTCATCAAGGTGGAGCGGCGCGAGGGCGAGGACATGCGGCGGACGCCGCTGAGCCGCGAATGGGCCGACCGCGGTCTTGCGCCAGGCTGGCAGGCGATCAACGGCAACAAGCGCAGCCTGACGCTCGACCTGCAAAAGCCGGAGGCGATCAGGATCGTCAAGCAGCTCGCTGCCGAGGCCGACGTCGTGATGGAGAATTTCCGGCCGGGCGTGATGGACAAGCTCGGCATCGGCTATGCGGCGCTGTCGGCGATCAACCCGCGGCTGATCTATTGCGCCATCTCAGGCTTCGGCCAGACCGGCCCGGAGCGCTTGGGCGCCGGCTATGACGGCAAGATTCAGGCTTTGTCAGGCATCATGTCGATCACCGGCCATGCCGAGACCGGGCCTACGCGTGCCGGTTTTGCGGTCTGCGACGTTCTTTCCGGCGCAACCGCCGCGTTCGGTGTGTCGAGCGCGCTGTTCCAGCGCACCCACACCGGCAAGGGCCAACTGGTCGATGTCTCCATGCTCGAGGCGACGCTGGCGTTCCTGTCCGGGCAGGTCGCGGACTATTCGGTGGCCGGCCACCGCCAGCAGCTCTCCGGCAACCAGGCGGTCAGCCGCAGGCCGACCGCCAACCTGTTCAAGGCGGGCGAGGGCTATCTGCTGCTCGCGGTGAACAGCGAGAAGCAATACCGCGCGCTTATGACGGCGCTCGGCCGCGCCGACGCGCTGGAGGATCCGCGCTTCGCCGACTGGTTCGCCCGCCAGGAAAACGAGCCGGCCCTGCGCGCCATCATCGAGGAGGCGCTGTCGAAGAAGGATCCGCGCGAGTGGGAAAAGCTGCTGGAGGCAGCAGGAGCGCCCTGCGCCAGCATCTGGAAGGTCGAGGAGGTGATCGATCACCCGCAGATCGCGGCGCGCGGCGCCATCCAGGAGCTCGATACGCCCTATGGACGCCTGCGCTTTGCCGGCAGCGGCTTTCAGCTCGCCCATGGCGGCGGCAGGCTGGACCGGATGGCGCCCGCGCTCAGCGCCCACACCGACGAGGTACTGGCCTCGCTCGGCTATGACGCCAAGGCGATCGCGGAACTTCGCGCACGCGAGATCGTCTAGCGGTAGCCGGGGCAGGGCACCTCCAGCCCTGTCCCGTTTTGGGCTGATCCGCGCATGGCGACCTTGCGTCAAGGCGCTTTGATCCGCGCGGTCGAGCGTCTAAAAGACGTCACAAATCCGCACGTCCATCCCGAGGAAACGCCATGCCCGCCTACCGCTCCCGAACCACGACCCACGGCCGCAACATGGCGGGCGCCCGCGGCCTCTGGCGCGCCACCGGCATGAAGAACGAGGACTTCGGCAAGCCGATCATCGCCGTGGTCAATTCGTTCACCCAGTTCGTGCCCGGCCACGTCCATCTGAAGGATCTCGGCCAGCTCGTCGCGCGCGAAATCGAAAAGGCCGGCGGCGTCGCCAAGGAGTTCAACACCATCGCGGTGGATGACGGCATCGCCATGGGCCATGACGGCATGCTCTACAGCCTGCCGTCGCGCGAGATCATCGCCGACAGCACCGAGTACATGGTCAACGCGCATTGCGCCGACGCCATGGTCTGCATCTCCAACTGCGACAAGATCACGCCCGGCATGCTGATGGCGACGCTGCGGCTCAATATCCCGACCGTGTTCGTGTCGGGCGGCCCGATGGAGTCGGGCAAGGTCCTTCTCAAGGGCAAGAAGCGCGCGGTCGATTTGATCGACGCGATGGTTGCCGCCGCCGACAGCAATGTCAGCGACGAAGAGGTCGAGGTGATCGAGCGCTCGGCGTGCCCGACCTGCGGCTCCTGCTCCGGCATGTTCACCGCCAATTCGATGAACTGCCTGACCGAGGCGCTCGGCCTCGCGCTGCCGGGCAATGGCTCGGTGCTGGCGACGCATGCCGACCGCAAGGGCCTGTTCGTCGAGGCCGGCCATCTGATCGTCGATCTGGCCCGGCGCTACTACGAACAGGACGACGAGAGCGTGCTGCCGCGTTCGATCGCGAGCTTCAAGGCGTTCGAGAACGCGATGACGCTCGACATCGCCATGGGCGGCTCGACCAACACCGTGCTGCATCTGCTCGCCGCCGCCTATGAAGGCCAGGTGCCGTTCACGATGCAGGACATCGACCGCCTGTCGCGCCGTGTACCGGTCCTCTGCAAGGTCGCGCCCTCGGTCGCCGACGTGCACATGGAAGACGTGCATCGCGCCGGCGGCATCATGGCCATTCTCGGCGAACTCAACCGGGCCGGCCTGCTCAACCGCGGCCTGCCGATGGTTCACTCAAAGACGCTGGAAGACGCGCTCAGCCGCTGGGACATCAAGCAGACCAAGAGCGAGAGCGTTCGCAAGTTCTATATGGCGGCGCCGGGCAACGTGCCGACGCAGACAGCCTTCAGCCAGGAGCGCCGGTACGAAGAACTCGATGCCGACCGTTCGGCCGGCTGTATCCGCGACGCCGAACACGCCTATTCCAGGGACGGCGGCCTTGCGGTGCTGTCCGGCAACATCGCGCTCGAGGGCTGCATCGTGAAGACCGCCGGCGTCGATGAGAGCATCCTGAAGTTCGAGGGCCCGGCGCGGGTGTTCGAAAGCCAGGACGCCGCGGTCGATGGCATCCTCGGCAACAAGATCAAGCCCGGCGACGTCGTCGTGGTCCGTTACGAGGGCCCGCGCGGCGGTCCCGGCATGCAGGAGATGCTGTATCCGACCAGCTATTTGAAATCGAAGGGCCTCGGAAAAGCCTGCGCGCTGGTCACCGATGGCCGTTTCTCCGGCGGCTCGTCCGGTCTGTCGATCGGGCATCTCTCGCCGGAAGCCGCCGAGGGTGGGTTGATCGGACTTGTCGAGGACGGCGATCGCATCAAGATCGACATTCCCTCGCGCTCGATCAGTCTGGTCGTGGATGATGCCACGCTGGCGAAGCGCCGCGAAGCCATGCTGGCCCGCGGAGCGGAGGCCTGGAAGCCGGCCCAGAAGCGCAAGCGCAACGTGACGATGGCGCTGAAGGCCTACGCGGCGCTGACGACAAGCGCGGCCCGCGGCGCAGTGCGCGTCGTTCCCGAGTAAGCGCGCTACCTGAGCACTTTACTTGGGCGCGTTGCCTCGCTTCTTTTCGAGCGCCGCCCGGATCGGGCCGAATGGTCCGAACATGTGCTGCTGCTGACTGAATCCGTCGGCATACGGGCCGTAGGGCGCGTCGACGGGCTTGGTCAGCAGGTTGGGAAAATCCTTGTCGAGCCCCGCTTTCGTCGGACGCGGTTGCGAGATCATATAGGCCGCGACGTCCCAGGCCTGCTCGACGGTGAGCTGCGGATTCAGGTAGTCGGTCCCGTGCGGCATATTGAAGTGGACGAAGTTCGCCGCAGTGATCAGCCGCGCCATGCCGGCACCATTGTTGAAACTGTCCGGGCCCCACAGCGGCGGCACCATGTAGCCGAGATCGCTGGTCGGCAGGCTGCGGCGGATTCCGGAGCCATCGGTGTTGTGACAGGCGAGACAGGCATTCGCGTAAACCTTTCTGCCGCGGACCGGGTCGGCCGACCGATTAAGTTCAGGCATCGTGCCGGCCCCGAGGCCTGACAACACTTTGCCGGCAGGGACGCCGGACGACAGGAACTTGATGTACGCCACCATGGCCTGCATTTCCGGACCATCGGTCGGCAGCGCGCGGCCGTTCATGCTACGCGTCATGCACGAATTGACCCGGTCTTCGATCGTGATCTCGGCGCCGAGGCGGGCGCTGTATTGCGGAAACAGCTCGACCAGCCCGAACAGTGGCAGGCCGAATTTCTTCGTGCCGGCGTTGAGATGACAGTTGCTGCAGGCGAGATTGTTGCCGGCAAACCGTTTGGCCGGATCCGGCACCTCCGGTCCGATATGGGCGTAGGTCGCGGTGATCAGGTCGCGCCCGCGCCGCACGAGGCGGCCATGATCGTCGTCGGGCAGTGCGCCGACCTCCGGCACCGTCCAGACCGGCGGGGAGATCGCCTGCGCGCGCCCCGCACCCGTCGCGGCCAGCCCGACGGCAACGGCCGCAACCACGCGCACCGTCCAGAAGCAGAAGAGTTTAAAGGGATGGTGAACCATCGGTCCCTCGACAGCAAAGCTGGTTTCTGGACATGCGCCAGATCGCCACCATTGTCGGGCGTCCGAGGTTAATGCCGGGTTCAGCCACGCACCATGCGCACACCTACGGCGTCCAGGCCGGAAGGGACGCTAGCGGCGAGAAATCCGGGCCTGGTCGTTGCCGGTCGGCGAGCTGGAATAGGCGACGTTTCCGTCGGCGGTGGCGAGCACGTCGCCCGAACGCAACGAGCCGTCCATCGCGATATCGACCGGCGCCAGACCGGCGGGATTGTGGCCGTTGCAGGTGCAATCGGCGCGCAGCGCCTTCCGATAGGCAAAGGCGTTTTCGCTGTCGGCGTAGCGTTCGCCGGTTGCGGCATAGGCGTGATCGATGCTGGAGCCGAAGAAAATCTTGGTAGGGCTCGCCGGACAGAAGGCCTGGCATAACTGGGTCGGCGAGGCCGCGCCGCGCATCAGCGGAAAATATTTGCCGTCGCAACTGCGCACGCAGAACGCTGGTCCCGAACCTGCAACGGCCGGCCGCGGCGACGCCGGCTGCGTATTGTTGTTGAAAATGTTGCCGAAAAGCGAGGGCTGGTTCTGCTGCTTCTGGCCGCCGCCGAAAAGGAAATCGAGCAGGTTCTCGGCCGAACTCATCTCCGGCGCCAGCGCCACGGGGCCGACGATGGCGGCAACAACAAGCACGCGGCGCAGCCTGCGCTGAAAGGATAGTCCGGTACGCAACACTTGATCCATCCGACGCCTCCCTTGCAGCACTAGTCAGGGGCGCGCTGAGCTCTCGTTTGCGGCAACCGTGGATTTGAAACGCGGGCTAAACGGGGCGGAGAAAGGGAAAGAAATAGGCGGATGGGCACAGCCGGCGCCACATTTCGGCCGCTATGGAGCGAACCGTCGACGTCTTACGTCAGCACCTTCACCCCGCCGAGCGCGGTGACGCGGCCGCCTTTCAGCATCACGATCTGCGTTGCGAGCTGGCGCAGTTCGGCGGCGTCGTGGCTGACATAGACCATCGGGATGCCCTCGTCGCGCAGCCGCACCAGATACGGCAAGATCTCGACCTTGCGGCCCTCGTCGAGCGACCCCAGCGGCTCGTCCAGCAGCAAGAGGCGCGGCTTCGACAAGAGCGCACGGCCGAGCGCGACGCGCTGGCGTTCGCCGCCGGAGAGCTGGCCGGGGCGGCGGTCGAGCAGGTGGCCGATGTCGAGCAGGTCGGTGACGCGCTTTTGCTGCGTTTTATCGACCGGAAGGCCGTTCATGCGCCGGCCGTAATCGAGGTTCTGCCGCACGTCGAGATGCGGAAACAGCCGCGCGTCCTGGAACACGTAGCCGATCCGGCGCTTGTGCGGCGGCACGTGAATGCCCTTGGAAGTGTCGTCCAGCACCTCGTCGTCGAGCGTGACGATGCCGCGATCGGGGCGCAGCAGGCCCGCGATGATGTTGATCAGCGAACTCTTGCCGGCGCCGGACGCGCCGAACAGACCAGTGACGCGGCCCTGGCTTTCGAACGCGGCCTGAAGCGAGAACTCGCCGAGCTGCTTGTTGACGTCGACGCGCAGCATCGTTCAGTTCCCGTGCAGGCGCTTGGTGGCGCGCCGCGCGAACGCTTCAGATGCGATCAGGGCGCCCATCGCGATCACGATGGAAATCAGCACCAGCCGCGCCGCGGCGGTGTCGCCATCGGGCGTCTGGATCAGCGAATAGATCGCGGAAGAAATCGTCTGGGTCTCGCCGGGAATGTTGGAGACGAAGGTGATGGTGGCGCCGAACTCGCCGATCGCCTTGGCAAAGCCGAGCACCATGCCGGCCAGGATGCCCGGCAGCGCCAGCGGCAGCGTCACGGTGGCGAACACCCGCCAGGGCGCGGCGCCGAGCGTGCTGGCGGCCTGCTCCAGCCGCCGGTCGATCGCCTCGATCGACAATCGTATCGGCCGCACCAGCAGCGGAAACGACATCACGCCGCAGGCGAGCGCCGCACCGGTCCAGCGGAATGCGAACACGATGCCGAGATTGTCGGCGAGCCACGCGCCGACCATGCCGCGCCGGCCGAACGTCAGCAGCAGCAGATAGCCCGTGACGACCGGCGGCAGCACCAGCGGCAGATGCACCAAGGCATCGAGAACCGACTTGCCCCAGAAATCATGCCGCGCCAGCAGCCATGCCAGCGCGATGCCGAATGGCGTCGCCACCAGCGTCGCGATGATGGCGACCCGCAGCGACAGCAGGATGGCCGTCCATTCGGCCGGCGTGATCTCGGACATCAGGTCGACGGGCTGACCAGGAACTTGAAGCCGTATTTTTCCAGAATGTTCTTCGCCGCGGTCGAGCGCAGGAAGGCGAGATATCCCGTCGTTTCTGGCTTGGCGGTGGTCGTCGCTGCGACCGGATAGATGATTGCCGGATGGGAATCGCCCGGGAACGTGCCGACCACCTTGACGCCGGGCTCGACCCTGGCGTCGGTGGAGTAGACGATGCCGAGCGCCGCTTCGCCGCGCGCGACCAGCGTCAGCGCCGCGCGCACGCTTTCGGCCATCGCAAATTTCGGTTCGGCCGCCTGCCATGAACCGAGCTTTTCCAGCGCCGCCCTGGCGTATTTGCCGACGGGCACGGATTTGACGTCGCCGGTGGCGATCCTGCCGTCGCCGGCGAGCCTGGCGAGGTCGAATCCGGCGCCGATGGTCACATTGTCGATTTTCGAATCCTTCGGCGCGATCAGCACGATGCTGTTGCCGAGGAGATTGACCCGGCTCGGTTCGTTGATGTTCTTCTTGCCGATCGCGTAGTCCATCCAGTCGGTGTCGGCGGAGATGAAGACGTCGGCAGGCGCCCCCTGTTCGATCTGTTTCGCCAAGGTAGAGCTCGCGGCGTAGCTCACCGTGGTCTTGACGCCGGTTTTGGCGGCATAGGCGGCATTGATGTCGTCGAGCGCATTCTTCATCGAAGCTGCGGCGAAAATCGTAAGGGTCTTGTCCTGCGCGGTCGCGGGCGAATGAATGGCTCCGAACAGGAGCAGAAAAGCAGAAAGCATTCCGGCGAAACGGTTCATGGTAGCGCTCCGAGCGTGCCCACGGTCGCGCAGGTCGCGCGCCGCAAACAGGCGTTGATTGGCTCAGGGATGCGACAATCGGAAGCGCTGTTCCGGTGGGTCCCAGGCGACTTACGGCCGCAGGGATATCGCTGCCGGAACAATAGCATGCTGAGAGGCCAGGTAAAGGTGCCCCTCGTCGCCGGATCGAAGTGCCGGCTAGTGCTTCGCGTCCGCCGCGTGCAGCACCGCCTTGCAGGCGGGCGGCAGCGACGCCATCGTCATCGGCGGCTTCGGTTTCGGCGGTACCTTGGGCGGCTTCGGGTGCAGCACCGCGTCGCTGAACCAGTAGGCGAGGTCGCCTGTGCTGCAGCCCTCGCCTTCAGTAGGTTCGGGCTGGCTCTCGCACTCGCCGCTGCCAGGCGGACATTTGATGCGGATGTGGAAGTGATAGTCGTGGCCGTACATCGGCCGCACCTTGTGCAGCCAGGTGCGATCGCCCCTGGCTTCGCGGCACAGCGCCTTCTTGATCGCGGCATTGACGAAAATGCGCTGCACGGTGGGCTCCTGCGCGGCGGCGCGGATCACCGCAAGATGCGTCGGCGTCCAGGCGCTGGGGTCGATGTCGAGCCGGTCGGACCGCACCATCATCACGGCCGACATTTCCTCGCGCTCGTTCCGCGACAACTGCCGGTTCGGCATCGGCGTGAGCCAGATGTCGGCGTCCAGTCCGACCTGATGGCTGGCGTGGCCGGTAAGCATTGGCCCGCCACGCGGCTGCGACATGTCGCCGACCAGTATTCCGGGCCAGCCGGCATCCCTGCGTGCCTTTGCGGCCACCCGCTTGACCAGCGCCACCAGATCCGGGTGGCCCCAGTTGCGGTTGCGTGACAGCCGCATCACCTGCCAGTTGTCGCCGTTGATCGGCAGCCCCTCCGCGCCCGCGATGCAGCCATGGGCATAGAATCCGTACGTGCGCGTCGGCATCGCCGCCGGCAGCACCTTGCGGCCAAACAGTTGTTTCGCGGGAGTATTGGGATCGTTCGGATTGGCCAGCGGCGGCAGCGGTTTTGGATTGACCGTGCCCTTGTCCTGCGCCCACGCGCTCACGGCGTTGGCGGCGATCATGAGAGAGAGGAGGGGGATCAGAATCAGGCGGGATGTCATCGGATCACTCTGTTCCCTTGAGCATACCATGGATTCGGCAAGGCCGGACGCGCACAACATGGTGCAGCAACCGACAGAATTTGTGGCGCTGCCGCTATGCAGCCCGCGCAGCCTTGCGCTTGCGCAGGTGATAGGTCAGCGCCAGTGCGACGCAGTGGCGCAGCGCGGCCTCGGGCAACCTGTCGGCAGCGTCGAGGAGAATGCTGCGGTTGCCGCCGTAGCGCAGTTCCGGATAGAGCTCGCGAAACGTCTCGACCAGATCGGTCTGGCAATGGAAATAGACCGCGTATTGGCCGGCTTCCGTCTTCACCTGGTCGATGCGGATGGTGCTGCCGCTCTTGCTCTCGGTCGTGAGATAGCTCGGCTGCCCCCATTTCAGCGCTTCTTCCAGCGCGCCGACGCCGCTGGTGGCCTTCGCGGTATCGAAGATCAGCCGGCGCAGCGCCAGCAATTTTGCCTTCACCGGCTTTGGATAGGCGTCGAAGACGCCATTCAGCGCGGCATTTGGGGCACCGGCGCGCTTCTTCGCAGCGTTGACTGCGACGCCCTTCTTGACGGATTTCTTCACCATGGACTGCCCGCGCCTGCTTCGAAGCGAAGGACAGAATAGGGCAGGCGCCGGCCCGGCGAAAGCCGGGCCTTGCGCGATCGATGCTTAGAGCGTTTTCGAGCGAAGTGGATACCTGTTCGCGTAAAGAAAACGCGTCAAAACAAAAGACTAGAGCCCGGTTCTGATTCAATCAGAACCGATAAGGCTCTAGGCGGCGTTGCGCAGCCCGGCCAGGAACGTATCGACGCTCTTGTACAGCGCATCGGCCTGCCGGCCGAGTTGGCCGGTTGCCGCCGAGACGTTCTCGGCCAGCGCGCGCGACTGGTCGGCGGCCTGGCTGGCGCCGGTCACGTTGATCGAGACCTCGCTGGTGCCGGTGGCCGCCTGCTGGACGCTGCGGGCGATTTCCCGCGTCGCCGAATCCTGCTGTTCCACGGCGGCGGCGATCGTGGTGGCGATCCCGCTGATCTCGCGGATGGTGTCGCTGATGCCGCCGATCGCCGTCACGCAGTCGCCGGTGGCGGACTGGATCGCAGCCACCTGTCCCGCGATTTCCTCGGTGGCCTTCGCGGTCTGGCTGGCGAGCTCCTTGACTTCGGACGCGACGACGGCAAAGCCGCGGCCAGCCTCGCCGGCGCGCGCGGCTTCGATGGTCGCGTTAAGCGCCAGCAGATTGGTCTGGCTTGCGATGGCGCCGATCAGGCGCAATACGTCGCCGATCTTTTCGGCGGCCGAAGCCAGGCTGCTCACCATCTCGGTGGTTTGTCCGGCCTTGACCACGGCGCTTTCGGCGACCTGGCTGGAATGGGTGACCTGCCGGCCGATCTCGGCGACGGAGGAGGCGAGTTCTTCCGTCGCGGCGGCAACCGTGCTGACGCTGCCGGATGCCTCGTCGGAAGCGGCTGCGGCAGCGGCGGCGCGCTGCGACGTGCCGTTGACGCTTGTCGCGATCTCGCCGGCCACGCGCTGCATGTCGGTCGTCGCCTGGGCGACCGCGGCGACGACGCTCTTGACGTCGGTCTCGAAGCGGTCGGCCATCTGGCGCTGCAGGGCCTTCTTCTCTTCTTCGGTCTGCTGCTTGGAGGCTTCCTGCGTCTCGCGCATGCTGCGTGCCTCGATCATGCTGCGGCGGAACACGTCGACCGCTTTGGCCATGGTGCCGAGTTCGTCGCGGCGCTCGCTGCCCGGAATCGTGACGTCGATCTCGCCGCCCGAAAGGCGGTTCATGACCGCGGTGATGGCAGCCAGTGGACGGGACAGGCCGCGACCGAGCAGGAACGCCAGCACGATGGCGCCGGCCAGGATGGCCAGCGTGCCGAGGATCAGGTTGCGCTGCGAACTCGCCGCCGCCGCTTCATACTCGGTGGTATCCTTGATGACCTCGAGAAGGCCGACCGGCTGCCCGGCGTAATTCTTGATCTGTCCCAGATACAGCGCGGCAGGATGGCCGTTGACCGTCGCGTCGCGACGTACCGCCTGGCCGTCGAACACGCTCTTCAGTTCGGCGGGCGTCGCGACGACGGCGTCGCCGAAGGTTGAGGACAGTCTCTTGAAATCCTTGCCGTCGTACGAATAGACCGCAAGGTCGATGCCGAAACGCTTCTTGGCGCGATCCACGAATTCCTTGCCGAAGGCGGCGCCGACATCGACATTCGCCAGGCTCTTGCCGTCCCGCATGATCGGCGTCATGCCGAAAATGCTGAGCGCTTCGCGGCCGGGTTCGACGCCCACGATCTGCTTGCCGGTCTTGTTCGCCTCCACCACCGTGTTGCGGCGTGAGGAGATGTCGTCACCAAAGACTTTCGGCGCGTGGACGCGGTAGATGACGTGGGCCGGCGGCTTCTGGAAGGTGATCAGCGGGATGCCCTGGGCCGTCAGCGCCTTCATGGCGTCCCCGAGCAGCGCGGCCAAACCGTCCCGGTCTTCCTTGGCGAGCGCCTCGGCGACCGGAGGCAGCGCGGCGACCGCAGAACTGACCGCAAGCGCGGCACGCCCCTCATAATCGATGGCGGCAATCACGCTCTCATATTGCAGCTTGAGTTGCTGATCGAGCGCGAGCTGTGTCAGCGAGCGCTGCTGAGCGATCGAGAAGGTTCCGAGAATGGCGCAGGCAACGGCTACCGTCAGGGAAATGGCGAGGATCAGGCGAACGGCGATCGAGCGAATCTTGAACATGGGACGTCCGGAACTCCAGAAGGCGGGGCTCCGTAAGAGATTTCATCAATTGCTTAACAACAGGGGGTGCGGGGCGGTCCGTAATACTACGGTGCACCGCGTCATCGCATCGTCGGCGGCGTAGCGAGATTGCCCGAGAGGATCGCCTTGCCGGCGTCCTCGTAATGGGCGTCGCGGCCCTGGATCTGCTGCGCGATGGCGTGCATGTCCCGAAAACGCCGCTCGAACCCGTTGGCGTTGAACACGGCGGTGGCGCCCGCCATGTGATAGGCGGTGTCGACCACGGCGGCGGACTGATGAATGGTCCAGGTGGTCGCGATGCGCAGCGCCACGCGATGGGCTTCGGTTGTCGCTTCGCCGCGCAACAGGTCGCGCCAGACCTCGGCGGCGGTCGCGTAGAGATAGGCGCGCGCGGCGCGCAGGCTGGCCTCGGTGCGGCCGATCAATCCCTGCACGGCATTGTTGTCGCGCATCGCCTTCAGCGCTTGAGGCGTCTTGCCGCGCGCGAGTTCGGTGGCCGCATCGAGCGTGGCGCGCGCAACGCCGAGCGAGGTCGCGGCGAAGCCCATGCCGAACACCATGTTGGTGGTGAGCTTGTACAGCGGCCCGTTCTCGCATCGTGCCACGGCTTCGTCGCGCAGCGCGGCGAAGCGTTCGGGAATGAACAGGTTCTCGACCGAATAGGAATCGGTGCCGGTGCCGCGCAGGCCGATCACGTCCCAGACGTCGTGCATCGTGGCGCTCGTCACCGGGAACAGGATGGTGCGGATCTCCGGCGAGCCGTCCGGCTTGCGCCGCGGCGTGCCGTCGGCCTCGACGACGCGGACGTGAGCGCCGAGCCAGCTCGCCTGCCGCGAGCCGGAGGCAAAGTCCCAGCGCGCATTGGCCTTGTAACCGCCCGGAACCGCCTGCACTTCGTGATTGATCGCGCCCCACGCCAAAATGCCGGGTGCGACGTTGAAGATCTCGTTCGCGGTATCGGGATCGAGATAGGCTGCGGTCATGGCGCAGACGCTGCACTGGCCGAGGCACCATGCGGTGGAGGCATCGGCCTTGGCGACTTCCTCCTGCATCTGCATGAAGGTTTCGAGCGGGGCCTCAGCGCCGCCGAGGCTCTGCGGTAGCAGCGCGCGATAGAGCCCGTTCTCGATCAGCGCCTGCGTCACAACAGGCGTCAGCCGCCGCTTCCGCTCGATCTCGTCGGCCTCCCGTGCGATCAGTGGCGCCAGCGCTCTTGCGCGCTCGACCAGATCGAAGCCGGCGGGCTTGTTCATGCGCTTCCTCGTGGTTTCCTGTTCATGCCGCGGCGCGGCCGAGATCGAGCGATGGTTGCGATGGCCGCTTTGCGGACGGGAAGCTCAGCGCCACCGCGACCGCGGCGATGCCGATCGCAAACGAGCCGACATAGAGCCAGTTGTAGGCCTGGAACGTGTCGAACACCCAGCCGCCGGCCAGCGGGCCCAGCGCCATGCCGAGGCTTGCGAAGGCGGAGACGGCGCCGAACACGCTGCCCATGATGCGCGCGCCGAAATATTCGCGCACCAGCACCGCGTAGAGCGGCATCACGCCGCCATAGGCGAGGCCGAAGATCACAGACAGCGCATAGAACTCGCCGAGCTGGCCGACCGCGAGATAGGCCGCGACCGACATCGCCTGCACGAACAGGCCGCCGACCAGAATGTGCTTGGCGCCGAAGCGATCGGCCAATACGCCGAGCAGCAGGCGGCCGCCGAGGCCGGAGAATCCGGCAAGGCTGTAGACGGTCACGGCGGTCAGCGGCGCGATGCCGCAGATCATGGCATAGCTCACCATGTGGAAGATCGGGCCCGAATGCGCCGCGCAGCAGGCGAAATGCGCCAGCGCCAGCGTGATGAATTGCGGCGTCCGCAGCGCCTGCGCGACGGTCCATTGCGTTTCCGGTGCGCCGGTTCCACTTGCTGTGTCCGCTTCTGCGGGCTCTGGCGCCGGGCGCACAAGAAACGCGGCCGGGATCAACAGCGCCCACGCGGCGATGCCGATCACCAGCATCGCGGTGCGCCAGTCGTAGGCGGCGATCAGCCAGCTTGCGAACGGCGCGACCGTCAGCGGCGACACGCCCATGCCGGCCGACACCAGCGCGACCGCAAGGCTGCGGTGATGTTCGATCCAGGCGCTCGCCACCGCGACCATCGGCGCGTAGAAGCTGCCGGCCGCGATCCCGATCAGTACGCCGAACGCCAACTGGAACTGCCACAGGCTGGTGGCCTGGCTCGCCGCGACCAGTCCCGTTCCCAGCAGCACCGCGCCCGACAGCACCACGATACGGGTGCCAAACCGGTCGGACAGCGTGCCCCAGAAGAATGCAGCAAGCCCCATGGCAAGAAAGTCGATCGTCGCCGCCGCCGAAACGCCGCTGCGCGACCAGCCCATGTCTTGCGAAATCGGCTGCAGGAACACGGCCAGTGACAGCATCGCGCCGAAGCCGACGCAGGTCATCAGCGCGCCGACGCCGACCACGACCCAGCCGTAGGAAGACCCGGAGGACTTGCTCATGCGTTTCCTCGCTCTTTTGTATTTATGTTCTGAGCGGGGCGGATGGTGGCCGATCTGCGGGAGGAGAGCAAGGTGGCAGACGCATTCCGGGTCTGAGCGGCTATCGCGGAACGGCCACTGGCACGACGTCGCCGCGCTTCACTTCCAGCCACTCCAGTCGTAAGCGACTTCATTCCAGGCATCCATGCCGTCATTCTCGGGATGTTGCGCCATCAGCTTTGCTTGTCGGCACAAATCTGCTCGAAGCTTCCGGTCGCGCGGATCGCGGCACGCAGCCATGCGCAGCCGGGGAGTGCGAGACAGTGTCTTTGTCTTTTTGGGGGGCGTGGACATCGGTGCAGGGTACCATCTTATGCGGCAGAGTTCACCCTCGATTGTCCATCGAGTCTCATCATGCTAGTCAGCCCCACCCAAATCATTGCCTTCGCGTGGTGCTACAGTCGGCTGGAACGAAGGGACGCTGATGCAAAAAGTTCTTGTAACTGACTTTTCCGATGCCGATCAGCAAAGCGTCCTGAATGTCATCCTGCCGATTCAGCAACGCGAATTCGGCATTCCCATCAAGGGAGCCGATCAGCCCGATCTCATGAACATTCCCGGCTTCTATCAATCGGGAACGGGCGGCTTCTGGGTGGCTCGGTCAAACGACGAGGTTGTCGGCACCGTCGGATTGAAAGACATCGGCCAGCGGCAGGCGGCGCTGCGAAAGATGTTCGTCGCCGCGCCGTTTCGTGGCCGCGAGTTCGGCGTGGCGGGAAAGCTGCTCGATGCCTTGCTGGCGCACGCGCGCGCGAAAGGTGTTTCCGAGATCTTTCTCGGCACCACGGAAAAGTTTCTGGCAGCGCACCGGTTCTATGAAAAGAACGGCTTTGTCGAGCTGCAGAAAGCCGAACTGCCCAAGGCCTTCCCGATCATGGCCGTCGATTCGAAATTCTATGTCTTGAGAACTTCCTGAGGATCTCTCGATCGTCATGCCCGGCCCTGTGCCGGGCATCCACGTCTTTGCTCCAGCAATGACCAAAGACGTGGATGGCCGGGACAAGCCCGGCCATGACGGAAAACAAGCCATTTTTAGGCGGTCAAAACAAGCCCTCGAAGGCAGGCGATTGCTGCTCAGCTATCGACCTTCAGCGCCGCAATGAACGCTTCCTGCGGGATGTCGACCTTGCCGAACTGCCGCATCTTCTTCTTGCCTTCCTTCTGCTTCTCCAGAAGCTTGCGTTTGCGCGTGATGTCGCCGCCGTAGCACTTGGCGGTGACGTCCTTGCGCAGCGCGCGGACGGTCTCGCGGGCGATCACCTTGCCGCCGATCGCGGCCTGGATCGGGATCTGGAACATGTGCGGCGGAATCAGTTCCTTCATCTTCTCGACCATGGCGCGGCCGCGGCCCTCGGCGCGGGTCCGGTGCACCAGCATCGACAGCGCATCGACCGGCTCGCCGTTGACGAGGATCTGCATCTTGACGAGGTCGGCGACCTTGTAGTCGGTCAAATGATAGTCGAACGAGGCGTAGCCCTTGGAGACCGATTTCAGGCGGTCGTAGAAGTCGAACACGACTTCGTTGAGCGGCAGATCGTATTTCACCATCGCGCGGGAGCCGACGTAAGTCAGCTCCTTCTGCGCGCCGCGGCGGTCCTGGCACAGCTTGAGCACGCTGCCGAGATATTCGTCGGGCGTCAGGATCGTGGCCTCGATCCACGGCTCCTCGATGTCGGCGATCTTGACCACGTCGGGCATGTCGACCGGATTGTGGATCGAAAGCTCTGTGCCGTCGGTCAGGTGCATCTTGTAGATCACGCTCGGTGCGGTCGCGATCAGGTTGAGGTCGAACTCGCGCGACAGCCGCTCCTGGATGATCTCCAGGTGCAGCAGCCCGAGGAAGCCGCAGCGGAAGCCGAAGCCGAGTGCAGCCGAGGTTTCCATCTCGTAGGAGAAGCTCGCGTCGTTGAGCCGCAGCTTGCCCATCGCGCCACGCAGCGTCTCGAAATCGTTGGCATCGGCTGGAAAGAGACCGCAGAACACCACCGGGATCGCCGGCTTGAAGCCCGGCAGCATTTCGCTGATCGGCTTGCGGTCGTCGGTGATGGTGTCGCCGACGCGGGTATCGGCGACTTCCTTGATCGCCGCGGTGATGAAGCCGATCTCGCCGGGACCGAGTTCGTCGACCTGCTCCATCTTCGGCGTGAAGAAACCGACGCGCTCGACGTCATAGGCCGCACCGGTGCCCATCATGCGGATGCGCTGGCCCTTCTTCATGGTGCCATCGACGACGCGAATGAGCACGACGACGCCGAGATAGACGTCGTACCAGCTGTCGACCAGCAGCGCCTTCAGCGTCGCGTCGCGATCGCCCTTTGGCGGCGGCAGGCGGGTGACGATGGCCTCCAGCACGTCGGGAACGCCGAGGCCGGTCTTGGCCGAGATCATCACGGCATCCGACGCATCGATGCCGATCACGTCCTCGATCTGCTGCTTGACCTTGTCGGGCTCGGCCGCGGGCAGGTCGACCTTGTTGAGGACCGGCACGATCTCGTGATTGTTGTCGAGCGCCTGGTAGACGTTGGCGAGCGTTTGCGCCTCGACGCCCTGGCTGGCATCGACCACCAGCAGCGATCCCTCGCAGGCCGCCAGCGAGCGCGAGACTTCGTAGGCGAAGTCGACATGGCCGGGCGTGTCCATCAGGTTGAAGATGTAGTCCTTGCCGTCCTTGGCGCGGTAGTTGAGCCGCACGGTCTGCGCCTTGATGGTGATGCCACGCTCGCGTTCGATATCCATCGAATCGAGCACCTGCTCCTTGCCCGCCATCTCACGATCGCTCAGCCCGCCGGTCATCTGGATCAGGCGGTCGGCCAGCGTCGATTTGCCATGGTCGATATGGGCGACGATGGAGAAGTTGCGGATGTTGGAAATGGGGACGGTTGTCATGGGCGCGGGATAGCATTCACATCCCCGTGCGGCAACCATATTGCTGTATTCTAAAGGGGATTCTTCACGCCAAGCTGATTCCACTCGGCCCCAAAACGCGCTACGCACTCGGGCCATGTCCACTGCTTCCATTTTACCAGCGCCGGCGCGTTCGAAGCGCATTTTCTCCATGCGGCGGCTGGCGGCGTGGCTGGCCTCGCGCGCCACCGACCCCGGGAGCGGCCTGTGGCTGGTGACCGGCTTTGCCGTGGTTCATGCGGTGCTGTGGACGGTGATCCTGGTCAGTCTGAAGACCGGGCAGGACGTTCACATGGACGTCGCAGAAGGCTTCGCGTGGGGCCAGAAGTTCCTGTTCGGCTATGGCAAGCATCCTCCGCTGTCGGGATGGGTGGCCGGCGTCTGGTTCAGGATCTTTCCGGTCACCGACTGGGCGAGCTATGCGCTGGCGATGGCGACGCTCGGCTGCAGCATCGTGATCTGCTGGCTGCTGGCGCTGCGCGTGGTCGATCGTCGCCGCGCGTTCTTCGTGGTCGTGATGCTCGCGATCTATCCGATCTTCAACTTCAAGGGCTTCAAGTACAATCCGGATCTGCTGCAGCTCGTCACGCTGCCGCTGCTGGTGCTGGCCTATCTCGATGCGTTCGAGAAGCGCAGCGTGAAATCAGGCATCTGGCTCGGGCTCGCCGGTGCGCTGGCGCTGATGACCAAATACTGGGCGCTGACCATGATCGGCGCCATCGGTCTCGCTGCACTGATCCACCCCGACCGCCTGAAATTCCTGCGATCGCCGGCGCCATGGGTCGCGATCGCCGCGCTGGTGGTGGCGATGCTGCCGCATGTGATGTGGCTTCAGCAGGTGAATTTCGTCCCGCTTACCTATGCCGGCGACACCTATTCGCTAAACGAGCCGGCGATGATGCGCCGTCTCGTGGTGGGCTATATCGGGCATAATCTGGCGCTGCTGGCGCTGCCGATATTGCTCGGCGCGATTGCGTTGGCGTGGCCGCCGCGGCGCTGGAAGCTGCAAACATTCTGGTCGCGCGGCGCCAATCCCGGCGTGAACGTTTCGCAGGCGATCAACATCTGGATCATCCAGGCAGTGGTGGCGGTCGGCCCGCCGCTCGGCGCGTTGCTCTTCCATGTCTACATCAAGACCGACTGGGGCATTCCGCTGTTCTTCCTGGTGCCGCTCGCCTTGATGACCATTCCCGCGCTGCGGGTCCGGCGCATCGCACTGTTCAACCTGGCCTCGAGCTGGCTGGTGATTTCGCTCATCGTGCTGGCGGCCTCGCCAAGGATCGTTGCGTATGAGCTGAACGAGAAACGCACCGCCGGCGCGACCTACCGGGCGCGCTCCGAACTCGCCCGCGAACTGACGGACATCTGGCACACGCGCTTTCGTTCGCGCTGGCCGGTGGTCGCGGCCTATACCGATACCGGCCAGCCCGTCACCTTCTACAGCCCCGATCATCCGGCCCCCCTGACGCCGGACGAGCCGTGGTCGTCGGGCCTGACCTCGCTCGAGGAAGCGAGGCGCTCGGGCTTCATCGGCATCTGCGAAACCGGCGACTGGAAGCTGGAGAAGTGCGAGGCGTGGATGAAGGCCCATGCCGCCAACGCCGAGCACATCGTGATCACGACCCGTCGGTTCTTTCCGGGGATGCCGGGTCCCGCAACGGCGTGGAACGTGTATATCGTGCCGCCAGCCAAATAGCGCGCAAGCGCAAGAACTCCTGAAGGGGGAAACGGATGGATCTCGATCTGAAAGGAAAGACGGCGCTCGTCACCGGCTCGACGCGCGGCATTGGGCTTGCCACCGCCATCGGGCTTGCGCAAATGGGCGCGGACGTCATCGTCAACGGCCGGGACAAGGCGGCAGTGGATGAGGCTGCTGCAAAAGTCCGGCAGGCGGCGCCGTCTGCCAAGGTGCAAGCGGCCGTGTTCGATCTCGGCGATGCGGCCGGCTGCAGCGCACTGGTGGCGCAATTCCCCGACGTCGATATCCTCGTCAACAATCTCGGCATCTACGATCCCAAGGGTTTCTTCGACATCGAGGACGCCGACTGGACCAGGATGTTCGAGGTCAACGTGATGAGCGGAGTCCGGCTGACGCGGCACTATCTGAAGCGGATGCTCGACGACAAGGACTGGGGCCGCGTCGTGTTCGTCTCCAGCGAATCCGGCGTCTACATTCCAAAGGAGATGGTGCATTACGGCTTCTCGAAGTCGGCGCAACTCGTCATCGCACGCGGCGCGGCCGAGATGACGAAAGGCACCAACGTAACCGTCAATTCGGTGATGCCGGGACCTACCTGGGTCGAGATGGCGCCGGTGCGGCTGGCCGCGCGCGCGAAGACGATGGGAACAACCGTCGAGGATCTGGTCTCGCGCACCTTCAGCGAACGCCGGCCGGCGTCGCTGCTGCAGCGCTACGCCAAGCCCGAAGAGGTCGCCAATTTGATCTGTTACGTCTGTTCGAAAGCCTCGAGCGCCACGAATGGCGCCGCGCTCCGCGTCGACGGCGGGATTGTCACGAATCCGTTTTGAAGATTGTCTCACCTCTATCAGGTGTCAGATCTCATCCTGAGGCGCCGCGTAGCGGCGTCGAAGGATGAATGGCGCCAGCCGGGCCTCATGGTTCGAGACGCCGCTTCGCGGCTCCTCACCATGAGGGTTTGAGAATTACAGCGCTTGGCGCCGTTCAAACGCCTTCTTCGTTGAACTTGTCGGCGACCAGTGCCGCGATTGCATCGATCGCGGCTTCGGCTTCCGGTCCCTTCGCCGAAACCGTAACGGTGGTTCCGGGACCGGCGGCCAGCATCATCAAGCCCATGATCGAGGTGCCGCCCACGGTTTCGCTACCGCGGGTTACCCAGACCTCGGCATCGAACTTCTCGACCATCTGGACGAACTTCGCCGATGCCCGTGCATGCAGGCCGCGCTTGTTGATGATGAGAAGTTCCCGCGAAATGGCGCCCGCAGGCACGCCCGGCCCGAGTTCCTTTCCGGGCGCGGCGTCGTCGCTCATTTGCCGGCGAGTACGCGGCTGGCGATGGTGACGTATTTGCGGCCGGCTTCCTGGGCCATCGCAATGGCATCGGGAAGCGATCGCTCTTCACGCACCTTGGCGAGCTTGACCAGCATGGGAAGATTGATGCCTGCGAGCACTTCCACCTTCGGGCGGCTCATGCAGGAAATCGCAAGGTTGGATGGGGTGCCGCCGAACATGTCGGTGAGAATAGCGACACCATCGCCACTGTCGACGCGATTCACCGCTTCGATGATATCGCTTCGACACAGATCGGAGTCGTCTTCGGCTCCAATCGTGATGGCTTCAATTTGTTTCTGCGGACCCATGACATGTTCAAGCGCCGCCCTGAACTCGTCGGCAAGGCGCCCATGGGTCACAAGCACTAGACCAATCATCGGAAACTCCTCGCGGGTGCTTTTTGGTGCACCGCACGAACGCGCCACTTTGACCATCCAGAGGCCCCGCGCAAGAGGGCATCTTGGCTATTGTCCCGGATTTTGGCGGTAGAGAGTGAGGCCTGTGCCGGTTTAATCGGTGGCGATATTGGGGCTTATATGGTTACCAATTCCCTTCAGGCAATCATCCGAAGGTCTGATGGAATCAGAACCGGCGGTTGTCGTCAAAGCGGCTGCAATCAGCGGAAGGGGTGCGTAGCCGGCTTCGACGGGGATTCGTGGTAACGAAACACCATTTAACCGGATCGAGAGCGATTCCGGCCGGGGCAGCCGCTCCGCATCGCTGGCCGCCAGATCGACGACGAGTCCAACAATTGCCTCACTTGCATAGCCGCAGCGGCGAATCCCGAGCCCCCTGATCTCGATCAGGCCGGCCAGTTCGCGCGCCGGCCGGACCCACAATTGTTCCGCTACTGTGTCGAGATGGACACGGTCGTCGCCGACCAGAACGGCCGCCGGAAGCTGTCCAGAGCGCCCCGCTAGAATCAAATCGAAGGCGAGCCGCGACTTGCCTGCCCCTGACGGCCCCCGGATCAGCACGGCGCGATCGCCCACCAGCACGGCGGAAGCGTGCACGCTGGCGCTATCGGTCATGGCGATGGTGCCGGCAGCCTGACCACGAAGCGTGCGCCCGCTACCGTGGGCTTGCCGTCGGCATCGGCCGGGCCATGGCGATTTTCGGCCCAGATCCGCCCGTTATGCGCTTCGATGATCTGCTTGGAGATCGACAGTCCGAGGCCGGAGTTCTGACCGAACCCCTGGTGCGGACGGTCGGTGTAGAAGCGCTCGAAGATGCGTTCCAGCGCGTCCTCGCCGATGCCGGGCCCGTCGTCATCGACGACGATCTCGATTTCGGAGCGCACGCGCCGGCAGGTGACGCGCACCTTGCCGCCCGGCGTCGAGAACGACTGCGCATTGGACAGCAGATTGGAGATCACCTGCCCGAGCCGCGAATCATGGCCGGGCACCGAGAACGTGTCGGTCGATCCGCGGCCCTCGAAGCGGGTCTCCACCGCGACGTCGTGGCCGAGCCGGGTTTCGTTGGCCACAGAAGTGAGCGTCGTCAGCAGCCGGCGCAAATCGACCGGCGCCATGTCCTGTCGCTGCAATTCCGCATCAAGCCGGCTGGCGTCGGAAATGTCCGAGATCAGCCGGTCGAGCCGCTTGACGTCGTGCTCGATCACCTCGAGCAGCCGCGCGCGGCTGGTTTCGTTGCGTGCCAAGGGCAGCGTCTCCACCGCCGACCGCAACGAGGTCAGCGGGTTCTTCAGTTCATGGGCGACGTCGGCGGCGAACATCTCGATCGCCTCGATGCGGCTATATAGCGCATTCGTCATGTCGCGCAGCGCGCCGGAGAGATGGCCGATCTCGTCGCGCCGGCGGGTGAAGTCCGGAATCTCGACACGGGTCTGGATGCGGCGGCGAACGCGCTCGGCGCCGTCGGCCAGCCGCCGCACCGGCCCCGCGATCGTGCTCGCCAGCAGCAGCGACAGCATGATCATGACCGCCGAGGCCACGCCGCCGACCTTGAGGATCGCCAGACGTTCGGCCGTCACCATCTGGTCGATGTCGTCGCCCTGCGTCGACAACATCAGCGAACCATGCACGGCGCGGAACCGCTGCACCGGCACCGCGACCGAGACGATCACCTCGCCGCGGTCGTTGACGCGCACCATGCTGCTCTTGACGCCGTCGAGCGCCTGCACGACCTCCTCGTAGCCCTTGCCGTTTTCCGGGCCGAGTTCGCGATAGAGCGGCAGGTCGCCGCGGTTGAGCCAGGTGCGCACCGAGATCGTGGCCCGCTCGACGAAGCCGGGTTTCTCCGTTGTCGGCGGCGGCAGTTCGAAGCGCAGCACGTCGCCACGGCCGTAGAGATTGCGGCTGTCGAGGATCATGCCGCCATCGCCGCCGTAGATGCGGGCGCGCGTCTTGGTCGGAGAGATCAGCCGCCGCAGCACCGGCGCGACCCGCTCCGGATTGATCGGGAAATCCAGACCGGAGGATTCGTCGGGCGCGCCATAGCTTTCGCCGGGCTTCAGGTCGAGCAGGCGGTCCGGATCGATGGTGATGGTGTTGGTTTCGACGGTGGCGGACGCCGCAATGGCGCCGGCGATGATTTCGGCCTGCACCAGCAGGCTCTGCGCGCGGGCGTCGATCAGGCCGGCGCGGAACTGCGACAGGTAGAGAATGCTCGCCACCAGCGCGACGAGGCCGGCCAGGTTGAGCGAGACGATGCGGCGCGTGAGGCTGGAGAAGGAAAGCGCGAAGAAGAATTGCCCGGCCCGCCGCATCCAGCCGAGCGGTCGCCGCCAGCCGGTGTCGCGCGGGCTATCGTCGGCAACGCGGTCCCGGTCGAGGGAGTCCGAAGCATCCTCGTGGTTCAGGCCTGGATCGGGTTGCGTTCGATCTAGCAATAGCTGGCTGCCCCGTTGTGATGCGCCGCTTCGTCGTTC
This sequence comes from Pseudomonadota bacterium, assembly GCA_023387735.1. Lineage (GTDB taxonomy): Bacteria > Pseudomonadota > Alphaproteobacteria > Rhizobiales > Xanthobacteraceae > Bradyrhizobium. The sequence continues at coordinate 343,047 of JAEWHP010000002.1, forward strand.
TGCGCCGCTCGTGCGGATGAGTCAGACGGCGCCCCGCACGTTATCTTTCAAGCATGACGGCCGGACAAGCGCCCGGCGCTTGCACCGGAACCGGCCGCGGCCGGCTCGGATCAGGCTTCCTTGAAACGATAGCCGACGCCGTACAGCGTCTCGATCATCTCGAAGTCGTCGTCCACCACCTTGAACTTCTTGCGCAGCCGCTTGATGTGGCTGTCGATGGTGCGGTCGTCGACATAGACCTGATCGTCATAGGCCGCGTCCATCAGCGCGTTGCGGCTCTTCACGACACCGGGGCGGGTCGCCAGCGCCTGCAGGATCAGGAACTCGGTCACCGTCAGCGTCACCGGTTCGTTCTTCCAGGTGCAGGTATGGCGTTCCGGATCCATCCGCAGCAGGCCGCGGTCCAGGGCGCGCGCATCCGGCTCCTTCGGAACGGCGGTCGGGTCCTTGGGCTGGCCCCGGCGCAGCACGGCCTTGACGCGCTCCACCAGCAGGCGCTGCGAAAACGGCTTGCGGATGAAATCGTCGGCGCCCATCTTGAGGCCGAACAATTCGTCGATTTCCTCATCCTTGGAGGTCAGGAAGATCACCGGCAGATCGGATTTCTGCCGCAGCCGCCGCAGCGTCTCCATGCCGTCCATCCTCGGCATCTTGATGTCGAGGATCGCCAGGTCCGGCGGCGAGGTACGGAATCCGTCCAGCGCCGACGCACCATCCGTATAGGTCATGATGCGATAGCCTTCGGCTTCGAGCGCGATCGAGACGGAAGTGAGAATGTTGCGGTCATCGTCGACCAAGGCGATTGTGGGCATGAGCCTGCTTTCAGAATGAGAGTGGCTTAAACGGCGGGCGATCGAGCGGTGCGCCGAATAAATTGTCTACTTACGCGGTCAACGAGCAATGCAAGCTGGGCTGAAGTGTGACCGAGTTCCGCAAAAACGCTTCCACGGGCGTCGTGCACCCCCATATAGCACCCTCTGCGGCCCGGAAAAAAGGCCCTTTTTGCAATAAGATGGCCTGAAAGGAACCCATGCAGCCGGCTGCTGAATTCAACGCTTCCAGATTATCCCGCTCGCTGCTGCGGCGGAGCCGGCAGGGCGCTCTGGCGACGCTGACGGCCGGGAGCGGCGATCCCTATTGCTCGCTGGTCAACGTCGCCAGCCACGCCGACGGCTCGCCGATCCTGCTGATTTCGCGGCTGGCGCTGCATACCAGGAATATCCTCGCCGACAGCCGGGTGTCGCTGATGCTGGACGAACGTGCCGCCGGCGATCCGCTGGAGGGCGCGCGGATCATGCTGGCCGGCCGGGCCGAGGAGGCCGAGGGCGAGACCGCTGCGATCCTGCGCCGGCGCTATCTCAATGCCCATCCGTCCGCGGCAGCGTTCGTGGACTTCAAGGATTTCTCGTTCTTCCGGATAGCCCCGACCGGCCTGCATCTGGTCGCCGGCTTCGGCCGTATCATCGACCTCAAGCCTGCGCAGTTTCTGACCGAGATCGCCGATGCCGGCGAGCTGATTGGGGCCGAGCAGGGCGCGGTCGAACACATGAACGAGGATCACCGCGAGGCGATGAACCTCTACGCCACGAAGCTGCTGGGGGCTGAGCCTGCCGACTGGTCCTGTACCGGATGTGATCCCGACGGCATGGATATGCAGGCCGGCAGCGCCACGCTGCGGCTGGATTTCCCGGAGCGGGTCACCAGCGGGTTGGAGTTGCGCAAAATGCTGGTGCGGCTGGCGGGCGAGGCGCGGGAAAAGCAATGATGGGGCAAGCAATCAGGCGAAAGCGGTGATGCTGATTTGGCCGACCGCGGGGCTGTGCCTCACGCTGCGCTTCGCCTGGCAGCCGAACGCGATTCAGCGCGTCACTGCGTGCAGAAGGCCCACCGTCAGCAGTTAATTTTTTGATGCTGCAATGCAGCAATTGACCGGCCCGCCGGTAGCGACGGATGGTCGCGCAATCATGACGGCAAAGCGAGGAAAAGCGCCGTAGCAATCGTTTGAGCGAGATCAAGGCTCATTTTTTGCAAATAACCAAAACATGCGGATCGGCTTGGCAAGCACGGCGTTCATCAGTATTAGGTCGCCGGACCGGGGCCGGAAGGCTATATTCAGGGGTCACCGCGACAGAGCGCGTCAAGCGACAGCGCGCAATTCGAAGTAACGCGGGTTCGAGGAGGAGTCTTCGTGCAAGAGACGGGTCTACGCAACGGTGCCTTCGGCGCCGACAAATTTGGCTTAAAAAATCTCAAGACGGTGCACTGGAACCTTGGCGCGCCGCAGCTCTATCAATATTCGCTCGCGAAAGGCGAGGCCGTGCTGTCGGCCGATGGCGCCCTGTGCGCGGATACCGGTGAATTCACCGGCCGCAGTCCGAAGGACAAGTTCACGGTTCGCGACGCCACCACCGACAAGAACATGTGGTGGGCGGGCAACCAGTCGATCACTGCTGACCAGTTCTCCGCGCTCTATGCCGACTTCCTCAAGCATGCCGAAGGCATGACGCTGTACGCGCAGGATCTCTATGGCGGCGCCGATCCGACCTTCCAGATCAAGACGCGCGTTTTCACCGAACTCGCCTGGCACTCGCTGTTCATCCGCACGCTGCTGATCCGCCCCGAGGCGTCGACGCTGCGCGACTTCGTGCCGGAGCTCACCATCATCGACCTGCCGAGCTTCCGCGCCGATCCCAAACGTCACGGCGTGCGCTCCGAGAACGTCGTAGCCATCGATTTCGCCCGCAAGATCGTCCTGATCGGCGGGTCTTATTATGCCGGCGAGATGAAGAAGTCGGTCTTCACCACGCTGAACTATTACTTGCCCGCCAAGGGCGTGATGCCGATGCACTGCTCGGCCAATGTCGGGCCCAAGGGCGACACCGCGATCTTCTTTGGCCTGTCCGGCACCGGCAAGACCACGCTCTCGGCCGATCCCAACCGCACGCTGATCGGCGACGACGAGCATGGCTGGGGCAATGACGGCGTCTTCAACTTCGAAGGCGGCTGCTATGCCAAGTGCATCAAGCTGTCGAAAGAAGCCGAGCCGCAGATCTTCGCCGCCAGCAACCGCTTCGGCGCCGTGCTGGAGAACGTGGTGCTCGATGAGGACACTCGCGTTCCCGATTTCGACGACGGCTCGAAGACCGAGAACACCCGTTCGGCCTATCCGCTCGACTTCATCCCGAACGCTTCGCGCACCGGCCGCGCCGGGCAGCCGAAGAACGTCGTGATGCTCGCCGCCGACGCCTTCGGCGTCTTGCCGCCGATCGCTAAACTTTCGCCGGCGCAGGCGATGTATCACTTCCTGTCCGGCTACACCGCCAAGGTCGCCGGCACCGAGCGCGGTCTCGGCAACGAGCCGCAGCCGGAATTCTCCACCTGCTTCGGCTCGCCGTTCCTGCCGCTCGATCCTTCCGTCTACGGCAACATGCTGCGCGAATTGATCGCGAAGCACAATGTCGACTGCTGGCTGGTGAACACCGGCTGGACCGGCGGCAAGTACGGCACCGGCAGCCGGATGCCGATCAAGGTGACGCGCGCGCTGCTCACCGCGGCCCTCGACGGTAGCCTGCGCAATGTCGAATTCCGCACCGACAAGTATTTCGGCTTTGCGGTGCCCACCGCGCTGCCGGGCGTGCCGAGCGAGATCCTCGATCCCGTCAACACCTGGAAGGACAAGGCCGAGTTCGACAAGACCGCGCGCGCGCTGGTCGGCATGTTCCAGAAGAACTTTGCCAAGTTCGAAGCCCAGGTCGACGCCGAAGTCCTCGCGGCTGCGCCAGACCTGAAGCTCGCGGCCGAATGAGATCGGTCGCGAACGAATGATTAAAAAGGGCGGCTCTCTGAGCCGCCCTTTTTGTTTGCGTTCCTGCGGCGGCCCTCAAACAGGCGGCCGTGCGTGCATTCACGAAAACGCGCAGCCGGACTTCAATCCGAGCTTGCCGAAAATCATCGCCGCCGGACAGAAACCGGTGATCGATGCCTGCAGCAAATTCAGTCCCACGAAGCCGGTCAGCGCCAGCCAATAGGGACTGACATACAAGGCGAGTACGACGCTGACGAGAATCATGATTCCGGCGAAAGCCATGACGGCACGGTCTACATTCATTTCACTTCTCCATTTTGCACTTGCTTCGTAATTCCTCAGCCGCTTGCGGCGAGCTGATCGCGGGTCCATGCGACGATATTTCCGGTGTTCATCGCGCCGGCCGTTTTTGCCACCAGCCGGCCGCCGCGGAACAACAGCAGGGCGGGAATGCCGGACACGCCGAACTCGGCGCTGGTGCGTTGCTCCTCGTCGGCGTTGAGCTTCAGCAGCCGGACTTCAGGCTCCAGCTCCGATGCCGCTCTCTCGAACATCGGCGCCATGGCGCGGCACGGACCGCACCATGCCGCCCAGACATCGACCAGCACCGCGATGTCATTGGCGCGGCGGTGCTTGTCGAAGCGGACACCGTCGACTGCGACGGGGTGGCCGTCGAACAGTTGCCTGTGGCATGCGCCGCATCGGGCCTCGGTCGCCGGCTTGCTGTCCGGGACGCGATTGACCGCGCTGCAATGCGGACAGACGATGTTGCGTGTCGAGCTCATGGTTCGTTGCCTCGTCCTGCTCAGCCGGTCTTGATCTTGCGGATCCCGAGTTGCTCCATCACGAACCGTTCGTAGAACGGCTCGCTGTCGCCGAGCCTGATCTTGCGCAGGAAGAATTTCTCGAACGCGACTTTCGCGTAATGGACCCAGCGTCCCTTGGCGGACCAGTTGACGTTTCGCGGCGGCATTTCCGGTTGCGCGATGAAGGCGACGCCGCTGTCGCCAAAATCGGCGAGGCAGACGGCGTTCCATGTCGCTTCGGCCTTCGGCTCGGCGCCCCTCAGCAGGTCGGCGATATTGAGGGCGGTCGCCGTCACCATCGACTCGATCATGAAGCCGGTCTTGGGCACGCCCGTCGGCACCGGCGTCGCGGCTACGGGCGCAATCGCAACGCCGACCCCGACGCCGAAGATGTTCGGGAATGCGGGATTGCGCTGCTTCTTGTCGATGACGATGAAGCCGCGCGGATTGGTCAGGCCCTCGATGCCGCGCACGGCGGCCACGCCCCGGAACGCCGGCAACATCATCGAATAGTTGAAGGGCAGTTCGTGGGCCTTCGCGACGGCGCCTGATTCCGACACTTCCTCGACCCGCATCTTGCCGGGTTCGACCGCGGTGACGCGCGCATTCGTGATCCATTTGATGTGGCGATCGCGCATCTCGCTTTCGAGCAGGCCTTTGGTGTCGCCGACGCCGTCGAGGCCGAGGTGGCCGATGTACGGCTCCGAGGTCACGAAGGTCATCGGAACGCGGTCGCGGATACGGCGCCTTCGCAGCTCGGTATCGAGGATGAAGGCGAACTCATAGGCCGGGCCGAAGCACGACGCGCCCTGTACCGCACCGACGACGATCGGGCCGGGCGCCTCCACGAACCGCTCGAACGCCGCCTTTGCCCGGGTGGCGTGATCGACATGACAGATCGACTGCGTCTCGCCCTCGGGCCCGAGGCCCGGAATTTCATCGAAGGCGAGGTCCGGTCCGGTGGCGACGACGAGGTAGTCGTAGGCGACCGAGGTGCCGTCTTCCAGTTCGATCCGGTTCTCGCGGGGCAGCACGCGGCGCGCTCCTTGTGCGAAGTAGCGGATGCCCTTGCGCTGCATCACGTCGGCGATATCGACCTCGATATCCTGCTTCTCGCGCCAGCCGACCGCAACCCACGGGTTGGAGGGAACGAAGTGATAGCGTGGTCCCTGGCCGATCACCGTCACCCGGTCCTCGCCCTTTCGCAGCTTTGGCAGCAGTTCATAGGCCATCAACGTTCCGCTGAGGCCTGCACCGAGTACGACGAGTTCCGCCATGACACTTCCTCCGTTTGCTTAATTGCCTGACCGCGATTGAGCCCTGTTGCTGTGGAATGGGCGACCCGCGGGCCGCTTTGTGGTTGACTATATATTCGATATTGCGTATATACGCAAGTATGAAAATAGATAGCGAGCAAATGCAGTCTGCCGCCGACGTTGCGAGTGATCTGCTCAAGGCCATGGCCAACCGCCACCGCCTGCTGATCCTGTGCCAGTTGATCGACGGCGAGCGTTCGGTCGGCGAACTCGCTGCGTTCCTCGGCCTGCGGGATTCCACGGTATCGCAGCATCTTGCGATCCTTCGTCGCGACGATCTGGTCGATGCGCGCCGCGACGGCCAGACCATCTGGTATTCGATCAGCAGCGAGCCGGCGCGTGATCTGGTCGAGGTGCTGTATCGCTCTTTCTGCAAGCCGGGTGCCGGCCGTTCGAAGCCTGACACGGCGCGCCGCCGCAAGAGTTGACCCACATCAACGGCAATGAATTTGCCGGCGCTCTAATGATCAAGATGGTTCGGAGTAGTTTCATGTTCTCCCTGTGCAAGAAGTCCTCGCTGCCCGCATTCGGCGCGCTTCTGCTCGCGATCACCGGCGTGCCGTCCACGCCGGTGCGCGCGGCAGAAGAGGTCTTCGTGGTGAAATCGTCGACGGTGCCGGACCAGAAGGCGGTGTTCGCGACAATCGAAAGCCGGCGCGTCGTCCCGGGTCGCAGCCGGATCGGCGGCACCGTCGCCGCGATCGCGGTCAGGGAAGGCGACCATGTCGAACTCGGCCAGGTCATCGCCACGGTCGGCGACGACAAGCTCGCGCTGCAGATGAAGGCGCTCGATGCGCAGATCGCAGGCCTCGAAGCCCAGGTGGCGCAGGCGCAAATCGACCTGACGCGCGCCGAAGACCTGTTCCAGAAGGGAATCGCGCCGAAGACACGGCTGGACGAGGCGCGCACGGCGTCCAACGTCGCCGCCAATGCGATGCGCGCGCGCACCGCGGAGCGTTCGGTGATCCAGCAGCAGCTCACCGAGGGCAATGTATTGGCGCCGGCGGCCGGCCGCGTGCTCAAGGTCCCGCTCACCGCGGGGACCGTGGTCATGCCGGGTGATCCCGTGGCCCTGATTGCCGAGCAGAATTTCGTGGTCCGGCTCAAGGTGCCGGAGCGGCACGCCAAGTCGATGAAGGCAGGCGATCCGATCCGCATCGATGGGGACGATCTCGGGACAGCCGCACCGCGCTTCGGCAAGATCAGCCTGGTCTATCCGCAGATCGAGGAGGGGCGCGTCGTCGCCGATGCCGTCGTCGAGGGTCTCGAAGACTACTTCGTCAACGAGCGTGTCAGGGTCTGGATTGCGGCCGGTGCGCGTCCCGCCTATGTGATACCCGCGCGTTTCATCACCACCCGCTTCGGCCTCGACTATGTCCGGGTCCGCACCGCCGGTAACGTCGATGTCGATGTTCCGGTTCAGCGCGGCCGGCCGGCGCCGCGGCCGGACATGCCGGATGGCATCGAAATCCTGTCCGGCCTGCAGAACTCCGACCGGTTGGTGCGGTCGTGAAGCTCGGATTTTCCGGTTGGTTGACCAAGGCGACCATCCAGTCGCCGTTGACCCCGCTGTTTCTGCTGGCGGCTCTCGCCGCAGGGCTCGTCGCGCTGATCACCATCCCGCGCGAGGAGGAGCCGCAGATCAGCGTGCCGATGGTCGACATCACGGTGCGCGCCGACGGCCTGAAGGCGCCGGATGCCGTCGAACTGGTGACCAAGCCGCTTGAGACGATCGTCAAGGCGATCGACGGCGTCGAACATACCTACAGCCAGACCCAGGACGACCGCGTCATGGTGACGGCGCGCTTCCTCGTCGGTACCAAGGCCGACGAAGCCATCCTGCGGGTCCATGAGAAGGTCCGCGCCAACATCGACCGGATTCCCGTTGGTATCCCGGAGCCGCTGATCGTCGGCCGCGGGATCAACGATGTCGCGATCATGGTGGTGACGCTGTCGCCGAAGCCGGCGGCCGCCCAGCGCTATTCGGACAAGGACCTGTTCGACCTCGCGGAAAAACTTCGTTCCGAACTGAGCAAGGTCGATAATGTCGGCCTGACCTACATCGTCGGTGGCGATGCGCAGCAGATCCGTGTCGAGCCCGATCCGGAAAAGCTCGCGCTCCATGGGGTCACGCTGCAGCAATTGCTGGCCAAGGTGCGCGACGCCAACCGCTCGTTCCAGGCCGGCCGGGTCCGTGATGCCGGGCAGACCCGCACGATCGTCGCGGGGCAGACCTTGTCGGGCGTGCCCGACATCGGGCTGCTGCTGCTGACAACCCGCGACAATCGCCCGGTGTATGTGCGCGACGTCGCCCGGGTCGTGCTGGGGCCATCGCCGGTCGAACACCGCGTCTGGAACGTGTCAGAGCACGACAAGGGCTCGTGGAAAACGGCGCCCGCGATCAGCGTGGCGATCGCCAAGCGCGCCGGCGCCAACGCGGTTGTCGTGGCGGAAGATCTCCGCGCGCGGATCGCAGCACTCGAGGGCCGGCTGATTCCGGCCGATGTCGCTGCGACCGTTACCCGCGACTATGGCGAGACCGCCAACGAAAAAGCCAACGAACTGCTGTTCCACCTCGGCCTCGCCACCGTCTCCATCGTGGTCCTGATCGCCTTCGCGATCGGCTGGCGCGAGGCCGTGGTGACGCTCGTGGTGATTCCCACCACGATCCTGCTGACGCTGTTTGCGGCCAACATCATGGGCTACACCATCAACCGCGTCAGCCTGTTCGCGCTGATCTTCTCGATCGGCATCCTGGTCGACGACGCGATCGTGGTGGTGGAGAACATCGCGCGGCATTGGGCGATGCGGGATGGCCGTCCGCGGCTGCAGGCCGCCATCGAGGCGGTGGCCGAGGTTGGTAATCCGACGATCCTGGCGACGCTGACCGTGATCGCGGCGCTGCTGCCGATGCTGTTCGTGTCGGGCCTGATGGGCCCCTACATGGCACCGATCCCGGCGAACGCCTCCGCTGCCATGCTGTTCTCGTTCTTTGTCGCGATGGTGATCGCCCCGTGGCTGATGCTGAAGCTGCACCGCGGCGGCGAGGCCTCGCAGGCGCATGCGGCGTCACATGACGAAGGCTGGCTCGGCCGGCTGTACCGGAAGGTCGCCGCCCCCGTCATTCGTACCCGCCGCTCGTCCTGGATATTCCTGGTTTCCGTCGGTGTCGCGACGCTGCTGGTAATGGGCCTGTTCTATACCAGGAGCGTGACGGTGAAGCTGCTGCCGTTCGACAACAAATCGGAGATCGCGGTCGTCGCCGATCTGCCGGAAGGCGCGACGCTGGAGGACACCGAGCGGGTGCTGCTGGCTGCGGCCGAGATTGCCCGGCAATTGCCGGAGGTGACGTCGGTGCAGGTCTATGCCGGCACCGCGGCACCGTTCAATTTCAACGGTCTGGTGCGGCACTATTATCTGCGCGCGGCGCCGGAACTCGGCGAACTGCAGGTCAATCTCGCCGCGCGCGGCGACCGTTCACGCGCCAGCCACGTCATTGCGCTCGAACTGCGAGAGAAGTTGAAGGCGCTCGCAACGCCCGAGGGGACCTCTATAAAGGTGGTGGAGGTGCCTCCCGGCCCGCCCGTCATGGCGACCCTGCTCGCCGAGATCTACGGCCCGGATTCGGCGACCCGCCGCGCCGTCATGAACGAAACCAGGAAGATATTCGCATCAGTGCCCTTCATCGTCGACGTCGACGATTCGGCCGGGCAACCGCGGCCGCGGCTGCGGCTGTCGATCGACCAGGACCGTCTGGAATTCTTCGGCGTCGAGCAGAAGGACGTCTACGACACGATCGAGATGCTGTTCGGCGGACTGACCGTCGGCTATTCCCACCGCGGCGAGGATCGCAATCCGATCGCGATCACGGTCCGGCTGCCGAAGAGCGATCTCGCCTGGACGGAAGCGCTCAAATCGACCCCGGTTCCCGCCAACACGGTGCCGGGCGGCAAGACCGTGGTCGAGCTTGGCGAGGTGGTGCGGGCATCGACCGAGGCCGGTTCTCCGGTCATCTTTCGCCGTGACGGCCGGTTCGCCGATATGGTGATGGCCGAACTGGCGGGGAGCTACGAAGCGCCGATCTACGGCATGCTGGAGGTCGCCCGCCGTATCGACGCGCACCCATGGGGCGATCTGCCCAAACCCACCGTCAGCCTGCACGGCCAGCCCACGGATGAAACCAGGCCGACGCTGCTGTGGGACGGCGAATGGGAAATCACCTACGTCACGTTCCGCGACATGGGGGCGGCATTCGCGATCGCGATCGTCGGAATCTACATCCTGGTCGTCGCACAGTTCGGCAGTTTCAAGCTGCCGCTCGTGATCCTGACGCCGATTCCGCTGACCCTGATCGGCATTCTGATCGGCCACTGGCTGTTTGCCGCGCCGTTCACCGCGACTTCCATGATCGGGTTTATCGCGCTCGCGGGCATCATCGTGCGGAACTCGATCCTCCTGGTGGACTTTATCCGTCACGCCGCCGTCGGCAACAGCCTGCGCGAACGGCTGCTCGAAGCAGGGGCTGTGCGCTTCAAACCCATCATCCTGACGGCGCTCGCCGCGATGATCGGAGCAGCCACGATTCTGCCGGACCCGATCTTTCAGGGGCTCGCCATCTCGCTGCTGTTCGGGCTCGCGTCGTCGACCTTGCTTACCGTGCTGGTGATTCCGGCAATCTATATCGCGCTTCGGGATGACCGGAGGCCAATGAAACAGGCAGATGGATAGGAATGCGACATGACAACATCGCGTGCAGCCCCGCAGATCAGGGCGTTCTTCGATCAGGCGACCAACACCATCAGCTATCTGGTGTCCGATCCGGTTACCCGCCGCGCCGCGGTCATCGATCCCGTGCTCGACTTCGATCAGCGCGACGGCACCGTCGACGTGCGTTCGGTGGAGGCCATTCTGGCCGCGGCGAACGAGGACGGGCTTGCGATCGAGTGGGTCCTCGAGACCCATGCGCATGCCGATCATCTCTCCGGTGCGCCCTACATCAAGTCGAAGACCGGTGCGCGGATCGGCATCGGCGAGCACATCAAGGACGTGCAGCGAATCTTCCGCCCCGTGTTCAATGCCGAAGACCTGCGTGCCGACGGCAGCGATTTCGACTGGCTGTTCGCGGACGGTGAGACCTTCAGCATCGGCGAGCTTGTCGTCGAGGTCCTGCACACGCCGGGCCACACGCCGGCGGACATTTCGTACAAGATCGGCGATGCCGTGTTCGTCGGCGACACGCTGTTCATGCCCGACTACGGCACCGCGCGCGCAGACTTTCCGGGCGGGGACGCCCATCAACTCTATCAATCGATCCAGCGGCTGCTGAAGCTGCCCGACGAAACGCGGCTGTTCATGTGCCACGACTACAAGGCGCCCGGCCGCGACCAATACAAGTGGGAGACCACGGTGCGGGACGAGCGCGAGCACAACGTCCATCTTCGCGGCGGCGTCACCGAAGACGCGTTCGTCGCGATGCGACAGTCGCGCGATGCGACGCTGTCCGCGCCGACGCTGTTGCTGCCGTCAATTCAGGTCAACATCCGCGCCGGCCGGTTTCCCAAGGCCGAGAGCAACGGCGTGCATTATCTGCAGTTGCCGGTTCGTCCTCGCACCGGTGCCGAGACCGCGGTCATCTCCTGAGGCGGGCCAGGCGCCGCCTCTAACCATTGCCCGGCAGCATCGCATTGCTGGGTGTCCGGCGATCGGTGATCTGCAGGCCGAACAGGCTGCCGATCAGCTCGACGGCGACGCGCGCGGTGCGGCCGCGCTCGTCGAGAAACGGATTGAGCTCGACGATATCGACCGAGCGCACCAGGCCGGAATCGTGCAGCAGCTCCATGATCAGATGCGCTTCGCGATAGGTCGCGCCGCCCGGCACCGTGGTGCCGACGCCGGGGGCCACCGCGGGATCGAGGAAGTCGACGTCGAAGCTGACATGCAGCACGCCGTTCTGTGCCCGCACACGCTCGATGACTTTTCGGATCAGCACGGCGACGCCGAACTCGTCGATCGCGCGCATGTCGGCGATGGCGACGCGGCGCTCGAACACCAGCTTCTTCTCCTCCGGATCGATCGAGCGGATGCCGAACAGGTCGAGCCTTTCGGGGCCAATCGAGGCGCGCGGCTCCTTGCCGAGCAGCCGGTCGAGCCCGGGCTCGCCGCACAGGAACGCCGCCGACATGCCGTGCATGTTGCCGGTTTCCGTCGTCTTCGGCGTGTTGTAGTCGGCATGGGCGTCGAGCCACAGCACGAACAGTGGCCGGCCTTTTTCGCGCCAGTAACGCGCGACTCCGTTCACCGATCCCATCGACAGCGAATGATCGCCCCCCAGGAATATTGGAATGGCGCCAGAGCGCGCCAGCAGGAAGGAGCGCTTGCTCAGCGCACGGATCCATCCCTTGATCTCGTCGTAGAATTTGGCGTTGGCCGGCGGCGATCCCTCGGGGGTCTCGATGCTGGAGGGCGCCATGTCGCCATGATCCTCGACGGTGAAGCCGAGTTGGCCTAGGATGCGGCCGATACCTGCGGTTCGCAGCGCCGCCGGTCCCATCAGGGTGCCGGGCTGGGAGGCGCCGATCTCGATGGGGATGCCGAGCAGGGCGATCTTTGGTCGGCTGGCATCGGGTTCGGACATGCGGCGGAACCTCCAATGAAGTCGCAGGCGGCCACAGCGACAGCGGCCTGACCTACCCTACATGAGATTCGCGACGCGCTGACGTCCCTTACACCTTGAAATAGGCGATCTGTGTCGTGGTCGCGAGCAGGCGTCCCGAGGGCGACCACAATTCGCCGTGCTGGTCGCCATAGCTCCGGTGGAAGATCCTGGCGTCGGCGGTCGCCAGCACGCGGGTGATATCCTCGGCTGCCAGCTCTTCCGCGGAGGTGTGGAAATAGGTCGTGATCGATACCGTGCCGAACGGGATCAGTTCGCGTCGCGCCAGGAATACCCGGCCGAAGAACGCATCCGACATCGACATCAGCGACAGCATGTCGATCCTGCGTGGCGTGTGGTCGGCGATCCATTGCTTGGAGTATGCGTCGAGCGGCTCCGCCGCAGGCGAGCCATAGAAACTCGGCTCGCCCTCGACGAACCGGAAATCATACTGGTGCGTCCACGTCATCGGCGTGCGCGGAAACGAACGGGCCTGCTCGAACGGGATGGCATCGGGAAACGTCGCCTGCTGGTGCGACCAGGAGGGGCGGCGCTCGGCGAAGACGGCGGTCGCCAGCGTCGCGACGTCGCCGCCGTTCTGCGTCATTTCCACCGACCAATGCTGGCTCGAGCGGTTGGCCTTGACCAGCCGCACGTCGAGATCGAACGGGCCTTCCGCCACCGGCGCGCAGAAATTCACGGTGAGCGCCAGCGGATCGCCGGCGCGCTGCGGATGCTCGATCAGCGCCCGCATGACGGTCGCAGCCGTGCAGCCGCCGAACGGGCCGACAAAGGCCCAGTAGTCCGGGCTGGTCTTGCCCTGCCAGCAGCTATCGCCGGCGGTGACTTGGGTGGCGACGTCGAACAGGTGAGGGGTTTGGGTGGGCATGAAGTTCTCCGGATACTGCCGTGCAGTATCACTGCTATCCCGTAGACTTCAATGACGCAGGAGGTAACGGCATCCCTTCGGCAGACCTCATCCTGAGGAGCAGGCAAAGCCTGCGTCTCGAAGGATAAAGCCGAGCCCCAACGTCTGGGCGCCTCGGGCTCTCATGGTTCGAGACGGCTTTGCGCCTCCTCACCATGAGGAGCGTTGCTACCGCGTCGCGCCGCGCTGGGCGCTAGCCACCGGCGCGGCGGCGCGCACCGGCACGTTCCAGATCTCCTCGGCATACTCGCGGATGGTGCGGTCGGAGGAGAACCACGGCATCCGCGCGACGTTGAGGATGGAGGCGCGGGTCCAGGCCGGCACCACCTGCCAGCGGGCGTCGATGCCGCGCTGCGCCTCGTAGTAGGAATCGAAATCGGCCGAGACCATGTAGTGGTCGAGGTAGCGCAGCGCGTGGCCGATCGAGGCGAAGCGGGCGGGATCGTCGGGCGAGAACGCGCCGCTCTCGATCGCGGTGATGGCGCGCGCCAGCCGCGGCGAGCGGCTGATCACGTCGGTCGCATCCAGGCCCTGCTTGCGGCGGATCATGACGTCGCCGGCTTCCATGCCGAAGATGGCGATGTTCTCCACGCCGACATGGTCGCGAATTTCGATATTGGCGCCGTCGAGCGTGCCGATGGTCAGCGCGCCGTTGAGCGCCAGCTTCATGTTGCCGGTGCCGGAAGCTTCCATGCCGGCGGTCGAAATCTGCTCGGAAAGGTCGGCGGCGGGAATGATCACTTCGGCGAGGCTGACATTGTAGTCGGCGAGGAATACGACCTTCAGCCGTCCCGCGACGTCAGGGTCGTTGTTGACGACTTCCGCGACGTCGTTGATCAGCTTGATGATCAGTTTGGCGTAGCGATAGCTCGCCGCCGCCTTGCCGGCGAAGATCTTGACCCGCGGCACCCAGTCGCGCTGCGGCTCGTCCTTGATGGCGTGGTACAGCGCGATCGTCTCGATGATGTTGAGCAATTGCCGCTTGTATTCGTGGATGCGCTTGATCTGGACGTCGAACAGCGCCGACGGATCGACCTTGACGCCGAGCCGCTCGCCGATCAGCCGCGCCAGCGCCAGCTTGTTCTGGTGCTTGATGTCGCGGAAGCGCTGCTGGAAGGCCTGGTCGCTGGCGCGGGCCTCGATGCGATCGAACAGCGAGAAATCGTCGAGCACGGCTTCGCCGCAGACTTCGCGGAGCAGGCCGGTCAGCCGCGGATTGGCGAGCATCAGCCAGCGGCGAAAGGTGATGCCGTTGGTCTTGTTGGTGATGCGGCCTGGATAGAGATGGTTGAGATCGTGGAACACGGTCTCCTTCATCAGGTCGGAATGCATCGCCGACACGCCGTTGATGCGGTGGGAGCCGACAAAGGCAAGTTGCCCCATCCGCACCCGGCGGCCGCTCTTCTCGTCGATCAGCGATACCGAGGCACGGAAATCGATGTCGCCGGGGCAGCGCTGGTCCGCCAGCGCGAGATGCGCGGCATTGATACGGTAGATGATTTCGAGATGGCGGGGCAGCAGCCGCTCGAACAATTCGACCGGCCAGGTCTCCAGCGCTTCCGGCAGCAGCGTGTGATTGGTGTAGGACAGCGTCGCCACCGTGAGCTTCCACGCTTCGTCCCAGCGGAAATTATGCAGGTCGACCAGGATGCGCATCAGCTCGGTAACGGCGAGGCTCGGATGGGTGTCGTTGAGCTGCACCGCGACCTTGGACGGCAGGTTGCGCAACTGTCCGTCGGAAGAGAGGTGCCGCTTGATCAGGTCCTGCAGCGACGCCGAGACGAAGAAGTATTCCTGCCGCAGCCGCAACTCGCGGCCCGCCGGGCTCTCGTCGTTCGGGTAAAGGAATTTGCAGATCGATTCCGCGCGCGCTTCCTCGGCGACGGCGCCGAGGTAGTCGCCGGTGTTGAAGACGTCGAGCCGCAATGGGTCGGGCGAGCGCGCCGACCATAGCCGCAGCGCGTTGACGTGATGGCCGCGCCAGCCGACGATCGGGGTGTCGTAGGCGACGGCCTGAACGGTTTCCGCCGGACGCCACGTCGCGCGGTCGCGCCCGCGGTCGTCGACATGCTCGACATGGCCGCCGAAATGAATGTGGTAGATCACCTCCGCCCGCTGGAATTCCCAGGGGTTGCCGAAGCTCAGCCATTCATCGGGATATTCCTGCTGCCAGCCCTGGGCAACGATCTGGCGGAACAGGCCGAAATCGTAGCGGATGCCGTAGCCGATCGCAGGGATGCCCAGCGTCGCCATGCTCTCCATGAAACACGCTGCGAGCCGCCCCAGGCCGCCATTGCCGAGCGCCGCGTCCGGCTCGCATTTGCGCAGGTCGTCGAGCCCGACGCCGAGGTCGCCCAGCGCCGCCTCGAACACCGGCAGCAGGCCCATGTTGTTTAGCGCGTCGGTAAACAGGCGGCCGATCAGAAATTCGAGCGAGAGGTAATAGACCCGCTTGCTGCCGGCATCGTAGCTCTCTTTCTCGGCGGTCAGCCAGCGGTGGACGATACGGTCGCGCAGCGCCAGCGCCGCGGCCTTGTACCAGTCGCGCCGGGTCGCCATGCCGGCATCCTTGCCGATCGCAAGCCTGAGCTTGGCGAGAATCGCGCCCTTGATCTCCGCCAGCGCCAGCTCGTCGATCGGCTGGCCCGGCGCCGGGTAATTCCCTGGGAATTGTTCCTGCAATACCTCGATCCCTGCAGTTAAGACTGAAACAAAGATACGCGCCTTGCGGCACGATCGAAACCGCTCGCAGCGAAGTTCTGCACTGCCCTGATATGATTTTATGCAAGGACCGGGCCGATTTCGCGGCATCGGCAAGGCTGCTTTTGGTGAGTATCCGCCGTCGCGGCGAAGGCCGGGACCC
This sequence comes from Pseudomonadota bacterium, assembly GCA_023387735.1. Taxonomy (GTDB): domain Bacteria; phylum Pseudomonadota; class Alphaproteobacteria; order Rhizobiales; family Xanthobacteraceae; genus Bradyrhizobium. Next base: position 359,417 of record JAEWHP010000002.1, read on the forward strand.
ATAACCACCACTGCCTAGAGTTGGCCGGACAGGTCGCTCCAATCCGGATTGATTTCTTCAATCAGCCTGATCTTCCAGTATCGCTGCCATTCTTCAATTGCTTCTCGCGCGAGATCGCCTCTTGCGACGATGTGAACTCCTCGACAAGGACGAGGCGAAACACCTCGTATTGTTTCACGAAATGGGAGCCATGGCCGCTGCGATGCTGTTCAAGCCGCGCCCGCACATCGCGGGTGACGCCGATATACAGCGTGCCGTACCGGCGGCTCGCGAGAATGTAGACGTAGTAAGTACCGGCGTTGCGCATGGATCGGCCAACCGCGCCTTCGGTGGTTATGGGTCCCGGCCTTCGCCGGGACGACGCGTGGCTATCATCGGAACGAATTAAGAACACTTTAGCAAGTAGTTGATATATCATTGTGATTCGACACTGCGTCGACACAACATCTATGGCCTGCCAGAGTTCGTGAGGACTACATGTCCACCATCGCCTTCGATCAATTCGCACTCACCCGCATTGCCGATTTCGCACGATCGCTGTCGCGCCTGCACCAGGCTTCGCGCCGCCAGGTCGTCGACGATGACGCCATCGATCGCGAGTTCAACGCCGTTTGCATGTCGGTGTGGGGCTACACCACGGACGATTTCAGCGACGACCTGTTCTCGGACGAGGATCACGCCTTTCTCGATACGCTGGACGAAGCGCATGCGCGCATCTTCGCGGCCGGGCAGGGCTACGACCTCGTCGACGACCAGGGCATGCTGACGGACTGGTGGGGCTATTGCTGGATGATACTGGCCGAGAAGCGCGGATTGCTGACGCCGGAAAACCGCGCTGCAGCGCGCGCGGCGATCGAGGAGAAGTATCTCGCGGCACCGAACGTGATCGGGGTCATCGTCGGGCGGTGATTTCCTGTCATTCCGGGATGGTGCGTAAGCACCAGACCGGAATCTCGAGATTCCGGGTTCGATGCTTCGCATCGCCCCGGAATGACTATCCCGATATTCTAGTTCACTTCCGCCCGTTTCGCCGCTTTCGGCGCCGCCGTCTTCGGTATGCTCGACGTCACCTCGCGCGCGTCCGGCGTCACGATCTCGCCGACCATTTCGGCGGTCACCGGCGCGACCTTCATTTCGCCGAGCCGCGCGCGGACATCGGCGGTGAGGCCGGGATAGGCGGCAACCGGCGTGAATTCGGCGGTGTGGCCCGCGCCCGGACGGGTGCCGCTATAGGCCACCAGGCCGTCCGTGGTGGCGACCACGTCGCCCGGGCGGAGCGAGGTGTCGAAGGCGAGGTCGACCGGCGCCAGTCCGGACGGGCTGCGGCCGTTGCAGGTGCAATCGGCTTTCAGCGCCTTGCGATAGGCATAGGCGTTTTCACTGTCGGCATAGCGCTCGCCATTGCTCGCGGCCGCGCCGTCGATGCTGCTGCCGAAAAACACCTTGGTGACGCTGGCCGGACAAAAAGCCTGGCAGGTCTGAACCGGTGAGGCGTTGCCGCGCATGGTCAGCGGAAAATACTTGCCGTCGCAGCTGCGCACGCAGAACGCCGGCCCGGATCCCGCCGCGCGCGGCGCCGGTGCGGGCGCCGGCTGCTGCTGGTTGAGGCCGAACGGATCGGCAAAGAAGTTGGCCTGCCGCGGCTGCTGCTTCTGGGCGCCGCCGAAGAAGAAATCGAACAGGCCTTCGGCGGAGACGCTGCCGGGTGCGAGAATGAGGGAACCCGCCAATGTGGCTGCGGCAACGAATGTCGCGCGGCGCCGCACGCGCGAAAAAGGAAACTCGGTACGCAACGCTTACTCCACCCAACGCAACCATACGCGCTGAAGCGCTGGAGGCTTCAGCCGGGGGTAACCTTAATGCGCGATGGTAAACGAGCGGTTGAGCCTGGCTGAGGGGCGAAGAGAAATGCGATGCGCTCTCGTCATGGCCGGGTCGAAGTCCGGGCGTGACGACGTTGTGAGCGATCAGCTCTTCAGGAACTCACTCGCCTTGTACAGCGCGCGAAATTCCAGCCCGGCTTCCGCAAAGGTTTCGCTCGCGCCTTCTTCGCGGTCCACCATGGTGAGGACCAGGACGATCTCGCCGCCGGCGTCGCGTACGGCTTCGACCGCCTTCAGCGCCGAGCCGCCGGTCGTGGTGACGTCTTCGACGATCACGATGCGCTTGCCTTGCAGGCTCTCGCCCTTGGCGAGGCCTTCCACCGCCAGCCGGGCGCCGTGTTCCTTCGGCTTCTTGCGGACGAAGAAGGCCGCGATCGGGTGACCCTTGATCCATGACCACTGCGCGATCGCGCCCGCCAGCGGCACCGCGCCCATCTCCAGCCCGCCGATGAAATCGAGGTTGTCGTCCTTCAGCGCCTCATAGGTCAGTTCGGCCAGCAGCGTTGCGCCTTCGGGATCGAGCATGGTCGGCTTGAGGTTGAAGTAGAAGTCGCTCTTGCGGCCCGAAGCCAGCGTGATCTCGCCGCGGCCGAACGAACGCTTGCGGATGATCTCGGCGAGGCGGGCGCGGGAGGCGGATTTGGACAAGGCGGTTTTCCCAGTGCGGCGTTTGAGGCGGGCCGCAATCTATCGGCGGCGTCCGGCACATTCCAGCGCCGATCCATTGCCGTCAACAGGGCACGGTGTCTCGCCGGAACGCAGGGACGGCATTCGGAAAGGCCCGTTGTAAGACCCTTCGGTTCCGCGCTAGGGGAGGGGCAAAGCTTCTTTTGGGGGAAACCGGAATGACCATCGAGCTGCACACCTGGAACACGCCGAACGGCCGCAAAATCTCGGTAGCACTCGAGGAAATGGGGCTGCCGTACAAGGTGATCCCGGTGAACATCAGCAAGGGCGAGCAGATGGCGCCCGCTTTCCTCAAGATCAGCCCGAACAACAAGATCCCCGCCATAGTCGATCCCGACGGCCCCGGCGGCAAGCCGGTCAGCATCTTCGAGTCCGGTGCGATCCTTTTGTATCTCGGCGAGAAGACCGGCAAGTTCCTGCCGAAGCCGCTCGCCGAACGCATCCCCGTCTATGAATGGCTGATGTGGCAGATGGGCGGCTTCGGGCCGATGCCCGGCCAGGTGCACCACTTCATCGCGCTGGAGAACGAAACCGACCGCGCCTACGGCCTGAAACGTTACATGGCCGAAACGCGAAGGCTCTACGGCGTGCTGGACCGGCGGCTGGAAGGGCGCGAATTCGTCGCCGACGGCCTCTCGGTCGCTGACTTCGCCATCCTCGGCTGGGCCTGGCGCCACCCGCGCCACAAGGTCGAGCTGAAGGATTTTCCCAACGTCGAGCGCTGGTACAACGCGCTGATGGCCCGCCCGGCGACCAAGCGTGGCATGGAAGCGAAGCTGGATTGAGGTTTCTTCCTTCTCCCACAAGGGGAGAAGGAAGTAACTCGCACCTCGCTTAGTGCGCCTCGTCCCAATTGTTCGCCGCCCGCGCATCGACCTGCAGCGGCAGCGACAGCACTACCGCGGGGAATGGCGCGTCCTGCATCACGTGCTGCACCACCGGCAGCGTCGCCGCCACCTCGTTCTCGGGCACTTCGAAGATCAGTTCGTCGTGAACTTGCAAGAGCATCTGCGCGGAAAGCTTCTTCTCCGCGAGCGCATCCTCCATCCGGATCATGGCGCGGCGGATGATGTCGGCCGCGGTGCCCTGCAGGCGCGCGTTGATCGATGCGCGCTCGTTGAAGGCGCGGACCGAGGCGTTGGAGGCCTTGATATCAGGGTAGTACATCTTGCGGCCGAACAGCGTGGTGACATAGCCGTTCTTGCGGCATGCTTCCTTGGTCTCGTCCATGTAGGCGCGGATGCCCGGAAAGCGCTCAAAGTACTTCTTGATGTAGGCCGAGGCTTCCTCGCGGGCGATGCCGAGCTGATTGGCGAGCCCGAATGCCGAGATGCCGTAGATGATGCCAAAATTGATCGCCTTCGCCCGGCGGCGGATCTCGCTTGGCATGTCCTTGATCGGCACGCCGAACATCTCTGATGCCGTCATGGCGTGAATGTCGAGCCCGTCGCGGAACGCCTGCTTCAGCACCGGGATATCGGCGATCTCGGCCAGCAGCCGCAGCTCGATCTGCGAATAGTCCGCCGATACGAGTTTGTGCCCGGGCGTTGCGACAAAGGCGCGGCGGATCTTGCGGCCGTCCTCGGTACGAACCGGAATGTTCTGCAGGTTCGGCTCGTTGGACGACAGCCGCCCGGTGGTGGTCGCGGCCAGCGCGTAGGTCGTGTGCACGCGATGGGTCTGCGGATGGACATAGTTCGGCAGCGCGTCGGTGTAGGTCGATTTCAGTTTCGACACCTGTCGCCATTCCAGGATCTTCCTGGGAAATTCATGGCCCTGTTCGGCGAGTTCGTCGAGGATCTGTGCCGAGGTCGACCACGCGCCGGTCTTGGTCTTGGTGCCGCCGGGGATGCCCATCTTGCCGAACAGGATGTCGCCGATCTGCTTGGGGCTGCCGACATTGATCGGCTCGCCAGCCAGTTCCTGCAGTTCGGCTTCGACGCGCGCGGCGGTCTGGGCGAAATCCCCTGACAGCCTCGACAGCACCTGCCGGTCGATCGAGATGCCGCGCCGCTCCATCCGAGCCAGCACCGAGATCAGCGGCCGCTCCAGCGTTTCGTAGACCACCGTCATCCGCTCGGCGACCAGGCGCGGCTTCAGCACACGCCAAAGCCTATAAATCACGTCGGCGCTTTCGGCCGAATATTCGGCGGCCTTGTCGATCGCGATCTGGTCAAACGTCAGCTTGTTCTTGCCGCTGCCGGTGAGTTCGCCGTAGTTGATCACGGCGTGGCCGAGCCACCGCTCGGCCAGCGACTCCTGGCCGTGCGCGTTGCGTCCGGCATCGAGCGCATAGGACATCAACTGCGCGTCGTCATGGTTGCGCAGCGTGATGCCGTGCTGCGCCAGCATCACGGCATTGAATTTGATGTTGAAGCCGATCTTGAGGATGCCGGCCGATTCCAGCACCGGCTTCAGCGCTGCGAGCGCGTCGGCGGCCTTGATCTGGTCCGGGGCAAGGCCGGCATCGAACAGGCCGGTGCCGCCGCCGGATTGTTTGTGGGCAAGCGGGACGTAACAGGCATCGTTGGGCGCAAGCGCGAGTGCGATACCGGATATTTCGGCCTGCATCGGGTCGATCGAGTCCGACATCGCCTCGATGACGAGATGGCCGGTATCGTGCACGCGCGCTATCCAGGCCTCGAGTTGGTCGATGCTGCCGATGGTCTGGTATTTCTTGCGATCGAACGCGATCTTCCGAATGGCTTCCTCGCGCGCCGCGGCGAGCGAGATCGGCGTGCCCTTCGGGCTTGCGGCCTTGTCTTCCCTGGCTGCTCCGGGCTTTGCGGCCGGGGTCGCGGCGCCTGCAAAGAGATCGCCGGATGTGCCGGACGATTTGTTGGTCGGCGCGGCGGACGCCGCATCCTTGGCGCCCGCGCTCTTGTTCGCCGCATCCGCTTCCACATCAGACGGATCGATGTGCGAATAGTCGGCGACACGGCGGGTGAGGGTGGAGAACTCCATCGCCTTCAAAAACGCAATCAGCTTGCGCGCATCGGGCTCGTGCACCGCGAGGTCGTCGAGCGGCACTTCGAGGTCGACCTTGTCGTCGAGCAGCACCAGCTGCCGCGAGATCCGCGCCTTCTCGGCGTTCTCGATCAGCGCCTCGCGCCGCTTCGGCTGCTTGATCTCAGTGGCGCGGAACAGCAGCTGTTCGAGATCGCCATACTCGACGATCAATTGCGCCGCGGTCTTGATGCCGATGCCGGGAACGCCGGGCACGTTGTCGGTGGAGTCGCCCGCCAGCGCCTGCACCTCGACCACCTTCTCCGGCGGCACGCCGAATTTCTCGATCACCTCCGGGATGCCGATACGGCGATCCTTCATGGTGTCGTACATCACGACCTTGTCGGTCACGAGCTGCATCAGGTCCTTGTCTGACGATACGATGGTGGTGGTGGCGCCGCGCTCGCTGCCGAGCCGCGCATAGGTCGCGATCAGGTCGTCGGCCTCGAAGCCGGCCTGCTCCAGGCAGGGCAGGTCGAACGCACGCACCGCCTCGCGGATCAGTGCGAACTGCGGAATCAGATCGTCCGGCGCCGGCGGCCGGTGCGCCTTGTAGTCTGGATAGAGCTTGTTGCGGAACGTGATCTCTGACTTGTCGAAGATGATCGCCAGGTGCGTCGGCCGGTTGTCCTCGGGCATGTCGCGCAACAGCTTCCACAGCATGTTGCAGAAGCCGAGCACGGCGTTGACCTGCAGCCCGTCGGACTTGCGGTTCAGGGGCGGCAGCGCGTGATAGGCGCGGAAAATGTAGGAGGAACCGTCGACCAGGAAGATGTGGTCGCCCTTGCCGGGTTGTTTGGCAGGCGCCTTCGCTTCAGCCTTGGCAGGGGCTTTGGCGGCAACGGGTTTCGCGGTGGCTTTGGGGGCTGATTTCGGCATGGCCGAAATTTAGGGATTTTTGCGCGGATTGACAGCCTCGGGGGACTGTTTTTGAGCCCAATACACACCCATCCTGATCCACGTTCCGCCGTCATCACCCGCGGAGGCGGGTGATCCAGTACGCCGCGGCAGTTGTGTTCAACCGAGGAAGCCCGGCGTACTGGGTCGCCGGTCAAGCCGGGCGATGACAGTCGGGATGGGGAAGATTACTCCGCCGGCTGCAATACCGGCGCCGGCTTCTTCGGCGCGATCCAGAACGCTTTGGGGCGCTCGAACAGGAAGTCGGCGCGCAGCGCCAGCGCCAGCCGCCAGATCACCACCGCGCCAGCGACGCCCGCAACCGTCACGATCAGCGAAACCGTGCCGATGTCGGTAATCACGCCGGTCTTCAGCAGCAGCGTTCGCGTCACCGCCATCGGCAGGAAGAAGGCGAGGTAGATGACGATGGAATGCTCGCCGCAATAGCGCAGGAAATTCAGCCACTGCATCCGCGCCAGCAAGGTGCCCATCACGATGATGGCGCCCGCTCCCGCAAAGCCGAGCGCCAGCGAGACGAGCGGCCAGTGGCTGAAGCCCGATATCACGAGGCCGCCATTGACGAGCGCCCACAGCGCCAGTCCGACCAGCGCCAGCGCAGGCTTCTCCCGCGAACGATCCGACAGTGCGAATATGTAGGAGGCAAGCAGGTAGCCTGAGTAGAAATAGATGAAGCGGGCGCAGAATTCGTCGATCACCGTCCAGCCGGTCGCGACATGCGCCATCTCCAGCGCAGCAGCCGCGAGCCAGACCGCCAGTGGCGGAAGATTGCGTGACAGTTTTGTGATGACGAAGAAAATCGGCAGCAGATAAATGAACCACAGCGTGCCGAACGGCTCGATGAAGGATTCGAGGTACAGAAGGCCGACGTGACGCCAGCCATGTTCGGCGGCGAAGCCCGGTGCCTTGAAGCCGAACTGGATTGTCATCCACAGGACATAAAAATAGGCGAAGTGGACGACCTTGCGGTCGAGATAGGTGCGCCAGTCGCGGTCGATCACGACGGCGAGAAAAAGGCCTGAAATCAGGAAGAAGTCCGGCATCCGAAACGGCTGGGCGAACATGACGAAGGCATGCATGAAGCCGGTGTCGCCGGCCGCCTTTTCCACGCCCAGCACCGAGTGCATCATCACGACCATGACGATGCAGATCCCCTTGGCGTAATCCACCCAGTCGATGCGGGGGGAACGCTCTGTGCCGGCGGATGTGCCGTTTAAGGTCATCGGTGTGCCTCTTTGGTGCGATGTGGCCGCATCTTCGGCCCGATCCGTTGCTTTCTCCTTTATCCATACAAACAACATGCCGGGGACTGAGCGCGTTTTGCGCTTTCCCCCTTGATGAAAAATGCTCTAAGACGCCAGCAAATCGGTATTGGCGTTAACCATCAGATACGGGTCGTTATTATGCGAATTACCATGATTGGCACGGGCTATGTCGGCCTGGTGTCCGGCGCCTGCTTTGCCGATTTCGGTCATCAAGTTACCTGCGTGGACAAGGATGCCGGCAAGATCGCCGCACTGCTGCGTGGCGAGATGCCGATTTTCGAGCCGGGGCTGGACGAGCTGGTGGCTTCCAACGTCAAGGCAAAGCGGCTGAGCTTCACTACCGACCTCACCAAGCCGGTCGCCGAGGCGGATGCCGTGTTCATCGCGGTCGGCACGCCGTCGCGGCGCGGCGATGGCCACGCCGATCTGAGTTACGTCCACGCTGCCGCGCGCGAGATTGCTGCCGCGCTTTCCGGGTTCACCGTGGTGGTCACCAAATCGACCGTGCCGGTCGGCACCGGCGACGAGGTCGAGCGGCTGATCCGCGAAACCAATCCGGCGGCTGATGTGGTGGTCGCATCCAATCCGGAGTTCCTGCGCGAGGGCGCGGCGATCCGCGACTTCAAATTCCCCGACCGTATCGTGGTCGGCACCTCGGACGAACGCGGCCGGAAAGTACTCGGCGATATCTATCGGCCGCTGTCGCTCAACCAGGCGCCGCTGATGTACACGGCGCGCCGCACGGCCGAACTGATCAAGTACGCGGCGAACGCGTTCCTCGCCACCAAGATCACCTTTATCAACGAAATCGCCGATCTCTCCGAAAAGGTCGGAGCCGACGTGCAGGAAGTCGCGCGCGGCATCGGGCTCGACAACCGCATCGGTACGAAGTTCCTGCATGCAGGGCCGGGCTTCGGTGGCTCCTGCTTCCCGAAGGACACCCGTGCGCTGGTCCAGACCGCGCAGGATTATGACGTGCAGTTGCGGATCGTCGAGGCGGTGCTCGGCGTCAACGACAACCGCAAGCGGGCGATGGCACGCAAGGTCTCCAATGCGGTGGGCGGCAATTTGCGCGGCAAGACCGTGGCCGTGCTCGGACTGACCTTCAAGCCCGACACCGACGACATGCGCGAGGCGCCGTCGATCCCGCTCGTCACCGGCCTGCTCGACATGGGCGCAAAGGTGCGCGCGCATGATCCGGTCGGCATGGAGCAGGCGCGCAAGGAACTGCCTGATATCGAGTATTGCGACGATCCCTACGACTGCGTGAACGGCGCCGACGCCCTGGTGATCGTGACCGAGTGGGTGCAATACCGCGCGCTCGATCTCGATCGCGTCAAGAGCACGATGGCGCAGCCCGTCGTGGTCGACCTGCGCAACATCTACCGTGCCCAGGACATGGCGGCACAAGGCTTCACCTACGAGAGCGTCGGCCGGGCGGCGAAGTGAACTCTTTCTTCCCTTCTCCCCTTGTGGGAGAAGGTGGCGCGAAGCGCCGGATGAGGGGTATGCATCCGCGGAGACGAACCCCTCACCCGTCTCGCCGCCGCTGACGCGGCGTCGATCCACCCTCTCCCACAAGGGGAGAGGGGAAGAGCGTCCATGATGCGAGCCGCCATTGCCCCGCAGCTTCGATATCCCACTTCCGATCGACGCGGTGCTCGATGAACTCGCGCGCATGCTGAGCGCAAACAACACCGCCGTGCTGGTCGCGCCGCCGGGTGCCGGCAAGACCACGCGGGTGCCGCTGGCGCTGCTCGATGCGCCCTGGCTGAAGGGTCGGAAGATCATCATGCTGGAGCCGCGGCGGATTGCGGCACGCGCGAGCGCCGAGCGGATGGCGCGAACGCTCGGCGAGCGCGCCGGCGAGACCGTCGGCTATCGCGTGCGTTTCGGGTCGAAAATATCGCGCGCGACGCGGATCGAGGTTGTCACCGAGGGAATTTTCTCGCGGCAGATCCTCGACGATCCCGAACTGTCAGGCGTGGCCGCGGTGCTGTTCGACGAGTTTCACGAGCGTTCGCTCGACGCTGATCTGGGCCTTGCGCTGGCGCGCGATGCGCAGACGGGCTTGCGCGAGGACTTGCGCATCCTGGTGATGTCGGCGACGCTCGATGGCGCACGCGTCGGCAAGTTGCTGGGCGATGCGCCGGTCGTTGCCAGCGAAGGCCGCGCCTTCCCGGTCGAGACGCGCTATCTCGGCCGCAAGGCCGATGCGCCGCTGGAACGGCAGATGGCCGATGCGATCGCGGCCGCGCTGCGCGCCGATCCCGGCTCGGTGCTGGCGTTCCTGCCGGGCGCCGCCGAAATCCGCCGGACGCAGAATTTTCTCGCTGAACGAATTCATGATGCGAGCGTCGAGATCGTGCCGCTGTTCGGCGCGCTCGATGCGGCGGTGCAGGACCGCGCCATTGCGCCGGCGCCGAAGGGAATCCGCAAGGTCGTGCTGGCGACCTCGATCGCCGAGACCTCGCTCACCATCGAGGGCGTACGCATCGTCGTCGATTCCGGCATGGCGCGGGTGCCGCGCTACGAGCCTGATATCGGTCTGACCAGGCTCGAGACCGTGCGCGCCTCGCGCGCCGCGGTCGACCAGCGCCGCGGACGCGCCGGTCGCACCGAGCCTGGCGTGTGCTACCGGTTGTGGGACGAACCGCAGACGGCTTCGCTCGCCGCTTACACGCAGCCCGAAATTCTCTCGGCCGACCTGTCCTCCCTGGTGCTCGACCTCGCGCAATGGGGCGTTCGCGACCCGGCCACGCTGGCGTTTCTCGATCCACCGGCGGCGCCGGCGCTGAAGGAAGCCAACAGTCTGCTTGGCGAACTCGGCGCGATCGATTCCGACGGCCGGATCACGGCGGAAGGCCAGAGCCTTCGCGCTTTGGCGCTGCCGCCGCGACTGGCGCGCATGATCGTGGACTCGCATCGGCTGGGGGCCGGCGAAGAGGCCGCAGAAATCGCGGCTATCCTGACCGAGCGGGGCCTAGGCGGCGACAGCGTCGACCTCGATCACAGGCTCGACCATTTCCGCCGCGACCGCTCGCCGCGCGCCAGCAGCGCGCGCAGCCTGGCGCAGCGCTGGGCGCAGCAGGTGGCGGCAACCGAAGGACCGGCTGGCGCGGACGTCTCGCCATCCACTGGCGTCATGCTGGCGCTGGCCTTCCCCGATCGCGTCGCGCGCAACCGCGGCAATGGCAGTTTCGTGCTCGCCAATGGCCGCGGCGCCGCGGTCGATCAGACCTCGTCGCTGGCGCGCGCGCCCTATATCGCGGTCGCCGAACTGACCGGCACCGCCGCGCAGGGCCGAATCCTGCTGGCGGCGCCAATCGCCCAGGCCGATATCGAGCAGCGCTTCGCCGATCAGATCGAGAACAGCGAAGAAATTTCGTTCGATCGCGGCGCCATGGCGCTGCGCGGGCGCCGCAGAAAAACCCTTCACGCGATCACGCTGTCGGAAGCGCCGATGGCGCTGTCGCCGTCGGCTTCGACCGCGAAAATTTTTGCCGACGGGCTGGTCGCCGCCGGGCTCGACAAGCTGCCATGGTCGAAATCGTCCAGGCAATGGCGCGACCGCGTTGCCTTCCTGCGCAAGGCCGAGGGCGATAGCTGGCCCGACCTGTCGGATGCAGCGCTGGCCGCCGATACAGACAACTGGCTGACGCCCGTCCTCTACGACAAGACCGCGCTGAAAGAACTTTCCTCCGGCGAACTCTCGGACGCAGTGATGGCGCTGTTGCCATGGGAACTGCGCGCACGGCTGGAGCGGGAGGCGCCGACGCATTTCGAGGCGCCGACCGGCACCATGCTCGCGATCGATTATGAAGCCGAGCAGGGGCCGACCATCGCGGTCCGCCTGCAGGAACTGTTCGGGCTCAACACCCATCCCTCGATCGCCCGGGGCGCGGTGCCGCTGGTGCTGGAACTGCTGTCGCCGGCGCAGCGGCCGGTGCAGGTAACGCGCGACCTGCCGGGATTCTGGCGCGGCAGCTACGCGGCCGTCCGTTCCGACCTGCGCGGCCGCTACCCCCGGCATCCGTGGCCGGAAGATCCCGCCAATGCGCTGCCGACCCGCCGGGTCAAGCCGCGCGGGACGTGAGGATCTCCGTTAACCCTTCGCTCATCCTATTCGTCGAAATGGGAGTCTCGTCTGTTTCCTGACCAAGTCTGTTAGGCACGGCTTGGCGGCTGGCGTGGTGATATCGGCGGTCTGGCAATCGAGTGTGGCGTATGCGTAACCTGATGATCCTTGCCGCCGTTCTGGTCGGCCTCGGCACCTACATGGCGCAGGTGGCGGACAGGATGCAGCCGGCGTCGGCATCCCCGAGCGCAGCGCCGAAGATGGCTTCCACGGAAACGGTCGCGGTAGCCTCCGGTCGCAGCCTCAACATCCCCCGCGACGCCCGCGGCCATTTCCAGACCGACGGCCGCATCGATGGTCAGCGCATCAATTTCATGGTCGACACCGGCGCGTCGGTGGTGGCGCTGAACGAGAAGTCGGCGGCGCGGTTCGGCCTGCGTCCTTCCCGGAGCGACTACAACGCGACCGTCTCCACCGCCAACGGCACCATCAAGGCCGCGCGCACGCGGCTAGCCGTGATCGAACTCGGCGGCCTCGTGGTCCGCGACGTCGACGCCCTGGTGCTGCCCGACGCCGCGCTGTCGGAAAACCTTCTCGGCATGTCTTTCCTGTCGAAGCTGAAGCGCTTCGAGGTAGCCAACGGCAAGATGGTGCTCGAGCAGTAGAGCCTGGATTTTGTGCCGTCGGCCCCTCCCGGTGGGGCGCACGACATGATACGTTACAAGGCATGAACAGCTCCGAAGCGCTTCAGACCCTGCGACGTTCTGAACATGCCCTGCGCGGGCGTGGTATCAAGCATGCCGCCCTGTTCGGCTCGCTGGCTCGGGGCGACAACGGATCGGATAGCGATATCGACATCATGGTCGAATTCGATCCCGATGCGCGCATCACGGTTTTCGATTACGTGGACATCAAGGAATATATCGCTGGCCTTTTTGACCAGCCCGTCGACGTGGTAAGCAGCGAGGGCTTCAAGTCCTATATCCGCCGCAACGCGATGGCTGACGCGATCTATGCATTCTGAGCGGACGGACATCGCCCTTCGCGATATCCTGCATCACATCGATTTGGCTGCTGGCTTCATCGAGGGCTTCCACCGCGACTCCTTCAAATCTGATTTACGCACCGTCTACGCCGTTACCCGCTGTCTTGAGATCATATCCGAGGCGTCGCGACGCCTGCCGGATCAGTTGAAGGCCCGGCACCCCACGATATCGTGGAAGCAGATGGCGGGAGCCGGCAACGTTTACCGCCATGACTACGAGGATGTCGTCGCTCACATCGTCTGGGATACGGTTGAGCGCTCTCTGCCCTCCTTGCGGATCGTTGTTAACGAGGAAATCGCGCGCTACGAGGAGTAAGCATTGCAACGATGCCTCCTTACCGTGATCGCCGAAACCTAATAATTAACCACGAAGAGGCGCCAGTCCCGTCTTTCGCCATGCCTGCGCATTCGCTAAAGGCTGTGCGATCCTTTTTGCATTTTCATCACAAGGCCGCCTGATGTTCCCGAAGCCGAAACCCGCGCTGGTTCCCAATACCTATGCCTTCGAATCCGGGCCGATGGTGAAGGCGACCGGTTTTCGCGAGTACGATGCGCGCTGGCTGTTCGAGAAGGAAATCAACCTGATGGGCGTCCAGGCGCTGGGCATGGGGCTCGGCGCGCTGATCGCGGAACTCGGCGTCAGCCAGGAGATCGTCACCGGCCACGATTTTCGCGGCTATTCGGCCTCGATCAAATACGCGCTGATCTCCGGCCTGATGGCGGCGGGCTGCAAGGTGCACGACATCGGGCTGGCCGTGACGCCGATGGCCTATTTCGCGCAGTTCGATCTCGACGTGCCCTGCGTCGCGATGGTGACGGCCTCGCACAACGACAACGGCTGGACCGGCGTCAAGATGGGCGCCAATCGCCCGCTCACCTTCGGTCCCGACGAAATGACGCGGCTAAAGGAAATCGTGCTCAACGCCGATTTCAACAACAAGCCGGGCGGCTCCTATCAATTCCACGAGAATTTTCCGGCGCGCTACATCGCCGATCTCACGAAGCGCCCCAAGCTGAAGCGCAAGCTGAAGGTCGTGGTCGCCTGTGGCAACGGCACCGCCGGCGCGTTTGCGCCGCAGGTGATGGAGGCGATCGGCTGCGAAGTGATCCCGCTCGACACCGAGCTCGACCATACCTTCCCGAAATACAATCCGAACCCCGAAGACATGGAGATGCTGCACGCGATCCGCGACGCGGTGCTCGAGCACAAGGCCGATGTCGGTCTTGGTTTCGACGGCGACGGCGACCGCTGCGGCGTGGTCGACAATACCGGGGAGGAAATCTTCGCCGACAAGGTCGGGGTCATGCTCGCGCGCGACATGTCGGCGATCCACAAGGATGCGCAATTCGTGGTCGACGTGAAATCGACCGGGCTGTTCGTGACCGATCCGGTCTTGCAGAAGCAGGGCGCCAGGACCGCCTACTGGAAGACCGGCCATTCCTACATGAAGCGTCGTACCAACGAGATGGGCGCGCTGGCTGGCTTCGAGAAATCGGGGCACTATTTCCTGAACAAGCCGTTCGGCCGCGGCTATGACGACGGCCTGGTTTCGGCGATCGCGATCTGCGAGATGCTCGATCGTGCGCCTGGCAAATCGATGGCGGACCTGAAGAACGCGCTGCCGAAGACATGGTCGTCGCCGACGATGTCGCCGCATTGCGCCGACGAGACCAAATACGGCGTCGCGGGAGCCGTGGTGAAGCATTTCGAGGCGTTGCAGAAGGAAGGCGGCAAGGTCGCGGGCCAGAACATCCGCGATCTCGTCACCGTCAACGGCGTCCGCGTCACCGTCGAGGACGGCAGCTGGGGCCTGGTGCGGGCCTCATCCAACAAGCCGGAACTGGTCGTGGTGGTCGAGAGCCCGGTTTCCGAACAGCGCATGCGCGACATGTTCGAGGCGATGGATTCCGTGCTGCGGACGCATCCGGAAGTCGGCGAGTACAATCAGAAGATCTGATCGCGCGACCAAAGCTGCCCGTCATCCCCGCGAAGGCGGGGATGACAGCGCCTTCGTATTCTCACGCCGCGCGGATCGAACCGAGGAAGCTGTCGACAGCGCCCCTGAGCTGCTCGGATTGCGACGACAACCCGTTCGCGGCGTTCAGGAGCTTTGAGGCGGCGGCGCCGGCTTCGCCGGAGGCGCGTGCCACGCCGGTGATGTTTTCGCTGACCTCGCGGGTGCCGTTGGCGGCCTGCTGAACATTGCCGGAGATTTCGCTGGTGGCGGAGCCCTGCTGCTCGACGGCGGCGGCGATCGCGCCGGATATCTCGTTGATCTCGGCGATGGTGCCGCCGATCGCCTGGATCGCCGTGACGGCTTCGCCGGTGGCAGTTTGAATATCCTGGATCTGCGCGGAAATTTCCTCGGTCGCCTTCGCGGTCTGGTTGGCCAGCGCCTTCACTTCGCTCGCCACCACGGCAAAGCCGCGGCCATGCTCGCCGGCGCGTGCCGCCTCGATGGTGGCGTTCAGCGCCAGCAGGTTGGTCTGGCTGGCGATGCTCTGGATCAGCGTTACCACTTCGCCGATCTTCTGGGTGCCGCTGGCGAGCCCTTCGACGACGGCATTGGTGCGGCGCGCTTCCTCGGCCGCCTTGCCGGCGACTTCGGCGGAGCGCGTGGCCTGATTGGCGATCGCGCTGATCGAGGCGGTCAGTTCCTCGGCGGCGGCCGCCACCGTGCCGACATTGACGGAGGCCTGCGTCGATGCGGCTGCGGCCGCTTCGGTCTGCCGCGCCGTTTCCTCGCTGCTGCGGCTCATGGACGACGACATGCCCTGCATTTCGCCGGCGGCGACCGCGACGGCCTGCACGATATGGCCGATCTTGCGTTCGAAATCGTCGGCCATGCTGCGCATCGCCGTATCCGCCTCGAGCTTCACCCGTCGCTCGGCGTCGCTGCGCTCGGCATGGGCGCGGGCCTGGGCGGCGTTGGCCGCATCCGCTTCCGCGGTTTTTTCAGCCGTGGTTGCGAACAGCTGCTCGAGCTGGAAGGCGAGCCAGACCAGCACGCCGGCTTCCATGATCAGGATGACCGCGTGAAGCACGACGCGGCCGAGATCGGTGCCGCCCGGAAAGATCGCGGCGGGAACGATGAAGTTCAGAATCAAATGATGCAGGGCGACCGCGAGCGTGCCGGCGATTATCGGCCGCCAGTCGCAATAGGCGACAAGGCAGGCCAGCGTCGCGAAGAAGTACATATGCAGGTCGATCTGCCAGGGATGTCCGGACATCTGCGCGGCGAACACGGCCACGCCGCCCATTGCCGCGACGGAGACGATCAGTCGCGTCGACAGTCCGTTGCCTGCCGTGCGCCACGAAAACGTCGCGGCAGCAGCCAGCACCATCGTAAACAGGGTCGGCATCGTCCAGTCGGCGCCGCGCAGCATGCCGATGGCGGCAGCGATCGGGACATGCAGCCAGAGCAGGACGATCAGCGTCTTGCTCGCGGTCTCGCGCAGTGCCTCGAGTTCACGGTTGGCGGTCGTCATGCTCGAATCCCCTATATGGTTTTCGTGAAACAGGCGGCGATCGCTTGCGGATCGACCGTCAACCAGGCGCCGGCCGCCTGCAGCCGCGACAATCCCTCATGGCCGTCGGGCCGCACCACCAGCAGCGATGGGACGGCGGTGACGCGGACGATGGCAGCGTTGGCTGAAGCGGCGGCGGTGAAGGCCTGCCGGGAATCCCACCAGACCGGAAAGGCCACGGCCACGATCTCGGTGCCCGGGCGGGCCTGAAAGGATAGCGCAGCGACGCCGACGAAGCTCACGGCCAGCAACAGCCCGGCGTTGAGCCAGGCCGGCCAGCGGCGGCTGATTGTGATGTCGGTATGACCCATCCCTCAACGTGTATCGGGATAGGGCTAATGTTCGGTAACGAACCGCGTCCGTAGAACTGCGTATTTCGCTTACGCCGCCGGCACTGGCAGCGCGGTGACCGACTTGATCTTCTCCATCGCAAAGCGCGAGGTGACGTTCTTCAGGGGCACGGCGCTGATCAGCTTCTTGTAGAACACGTCGTAGCTGGCCATGTCGGCGACCACGACGCGGAGCATGTAATCGACGTCTCCGGCCATCCGGTAGAACTCCATCACCTCGGGCATGGCGCTGACGGCGCTGGCAAAGGTCTTCAGCCAGGCCTCGGAGTGGTCCGAACTCTCCACCGAGACGAACACCGAAATGCCGAGCCCGATCTTGTTCTGGTCGACCAGCGCCACCCGGCGCAGGATGACTCCATCCGCCTCCAGCCGCTGGATGCGCTTCCAGCAGGGCGTCGACGACAGCCCCACCCGGTCCCCGATTTCGGCGACCGACAGAGAGGCATCCTCCTGCAGCACGGTCAGGATCTTGCGGTCGATGGCGTCGAGGCGACGGTTGGCTTCGGGAAGCTGTACGGCTAGATCGGACATGAGAAGAATGTTCCACACATAAGGTTCGATACCCTCATATATAGAAAATTCTTCTATAGCAAGCCCACTTATTGGCCTGCCGGGGCTCGGGCGGCCGCCTGGCCCTGGCGTAAAAGCTCTTCAACTTCAGTACGTTGCGGGGCAGCAAAAGCGCCACCAAAGCGGGTGCATTTCAGCGCGGCCGCGGCGGAGGCGAAGCGCAGCGCCTGCCGCAATTCCTGCTTCTCGGTGATGGCCAGCGCAAAGGCGCCGTGAAAGACGTCGCCGGCGCCAAGCGTATCCACCGTGTGGACCGGAAACGCCGGGGTTTCCTGGACCGCCCCGTTTTCGTCCAGCCAGATCGTGCCCCGCGGGCCCCTGGTGCCGGCCAGGAACGACGGGGTCAGTTTTGCAATTTTCTTCAGCGCCTGGGCGTCGTCGGTGACATCGGCGGTCTCCTGCAGCGGCTCGCTGGAGAACACCAGATGCGTCGAGGCGTTCAGCAGGCCCTCGCGCAGCGACATTGCCCGATCGACGTCGACGATGACGGGAATGCCGCGCCGGACCGCCTCGGCGCAGAGATCCGTGCAGAACTCCGCGCAGCGGCTTTCGGTGAGGATGGCGGCGCAATCGTCCAGCAGCGTGTCGGTGGGCGGCAGCTTGATCTTCCACAGCTTCGGATCGCGGAAGGTGACGATGGTGCGCTCGCCGCTGGGATCGATCATGACAGCCGAGATCGGCGTGACCAGGCCGGGCATGTGGATGAGGTGCCTGGTCTCGATACCCTCGCGCGCCATCTGGTCGAAGATGAAGCGGCTGGATGTTTCCCCGGCGTCACCCATCGGCCCGCAGATCGTGGCGCGGCCACCAAGCCGGACGATGCCGATCGCGGCATTGAGGGCGTTGCCGCCGCAGATCTCGTCGAAGGCGGTGGCGTTTTCCTTGGAACCGCGCTCTGGAACGGCCGGCGTATGAAAGGTGAGGTCGCGCACCGGCATGCCGATGCACAGGATGCGCGGAGGCCTTTGCGGCGCCTTGTCCGGAAAATTCATGCGAGGACCCGTCTTGTCCGTTTCAGTCCCGGCTCAATGGAGCAGGCAGGCGATGGGTTCCGGCTATGCGCCGTTGTTGCCACCGCCATGCAGCCATTGCCCGATCAGATGATGCGCGATGGCAAAGGGATGCGCGGCAAACAGTCCGTCGGGATGCTGGCGCTTGTGCATGAGCGCGAGTTCGGCGCGATCGAACCAGCGCGCATCCTCGAGCTCGACGCGGTCGACGACGATTTCCTCGCTGATCGCGCGCGCCGTGCAGCCGATCATCAGCGACGACGGGTAGGGCCATGGCTGCGTCATGTAGTAATTCACGTCGGTGACGCGGATGCCACTTTCCTCGAGAATCTCGCGGCGTACGGCGTCCTCGATGGTCTCGGCGGCTTCGACGAAGCCCGCGAGGCACGAATACATGCCGGGCATGAACTGCTTCTGGCGGCCGAGCAGCGCCTTGTCGCCGAGGCTGACGAACATGATCACGACCGGATCGGTGCGCGGAAAATGCTCGGCCTTGCAGGTGCCGCATTCGCGCTTCCAGCCGCCTTCCTTCATCGAGGTCCGCGCACCACAATTGGCGCAAAACTGGTGGCGCTGATGCCAGCCCACCAGCGATTTCGCCATTGCGATCGCCGACAGCTGTTCGAGCGGCAGCACGCCCTGCATCGCCATGCCGCGCAGTTCCGTTACCGCGACGTCGCTGCGGCCGATCAGTTTCTCGGTGGCGGCCGGCGCAATGCCCATGCCGAAGATCGGCGCGCCGTCGCGCAGGCCCAAGAAGATCGTGCCGGGATTGGCGCCGTAGTCCAGCGCCTCCCTGATCGAGAGCAGTGCGCGGGGGCCGCTCTCCTCCTGCTTCATGACCAGCGAGTCGCGGTAGACCACATAGGCCCGCGCATTGCTCTGGCCTTCCAGCGCAAACAGCTTGTCGTCATTGGTGCGGAAATGCGCGGCCCGGTCGAGCGTATGGGTGACGAAAGCGGGCTTGCCTAATGGATATGCGTCGAATGCGGACATCTGTTTTTCTTCTCATCCCAACCAGATCTTGCGGCGAAGCGCGTTGATGAAATTCTGAACTTCCCCGGCGTCATGCGCCAGTGGCGGCATCACGCCCCAGACCGGCCGCGGCCAGGCCGCGTCGCTGGTGCGGCGCGCGATGACGTGGACGTGGAGCTGCGGCACCACGTTACCCAATGCCGCGATGTTGAGCTTGTCGCATTTGGTGACTTCTTTCAAAGCCCGTGCAACCCGGGAAACTTCGGTCATCAGCTGCGCCTGTGCGACCTCGTCCAGGTCGATGATCTCCACCGCGCCTTCCCGGCGCGGCACCAGCAGCAGCCACGGGTAATGCGCATCCTTGATGACCAGCACCCGGCACAGCGGCAGGTCGCCGATGTCGATGGTGTCTTTTTGGAGCTGGGAGTGCAGCGACCAGGTGGAGGCGTCAGAGGGCATAACAGTTCCCGTACCCGATGCATTTCGGGCTTATAAAGCGCCTTCTCGGGGGCACTCACGCGGTTTCATACCAAGCTGTCATCACCCGCGAAAGCGGGTGATCCAGTACTCCGCGGCCTCTCGGCTTACCGATGGGCTGCGCAGTACTGGATACCCCGCCTTCGCGGGGTATGACAGGGAAAGGCGGCTTGCGTTCCGGCCCTTTTGGCCCCAAATAAGGACCGGGAGATTGGCGGTGGACGAGCCACTCGCCAACCGGGTCAGGTCCGGAAGGAAGCAGCCCTAACGAGGTCCGGATCGGGTCGCTCGTCAGTCTCCTACCTGTTTTTCGAGCGAAACGCGCATGGCGGCGGCTGGTCCGCACCCATGCGTCTGATTTTGCTCCTGTCCGCAAGCCGGCCCCGAGAGACAAACCATTGCGGATCGACCGATGAGTGATGCTGGCGCTCCCCCCGACAATCCAGAAGGCGCGGGCGGCCTCGGGCTCGGCGGTGAGCCGGGTGCCAAGCCGTACCGGGTGCTGGCGCGCAAATACCGCCCCTCGAGCTTCGACGACCTGATCGGACAGGAGGCGATGGTCCGGACCGTTTCGAATGCGTTCGAAACGGGACGAATTCCACAGGCCTGGATCCTGACCGGCGTCCGCGGTGTCGGCAAAACCACCACCGCGCGAATTCTCGCCCGTGCGCTCAACTACGAGAAGCCTGATGGTTCGGTGAAGGGGCCGACCATCCACATGCCTGACCTGGGCGTGCACTGCCAGGCGATCATGGAAAGCCGGCACATGGACATCCTCGAGATGGACGCCGCTTCCCATACCGGCGTCGACGACGTCCGGCAGATCAATGACAGCGTGCGCTATGCGCCGGCCAGCGCCCGCTACAAGGTCTACATCATCGACGAAGTCCACATGCTGTCGACGGCGGCCTTCAACGCCTTCCTGAAGACGCTGGAAGAACCGCCCGAGCACGCCAAGTTCGTCTTCGCCACCACGGAAATCCGAAAGGTTCCTGTCACGGTGCTGTCGCGCTGCCAGCGCTTTGATCTCCGCCGGGTCGAGGCTGACGTGCTGATGGGGCATCTGTCCAACATCGCGAAAAAGGAAGGCGTCGAGGTCGAACCGGAGGCGCTCGGCATCATCGCGCGCGCTGCCGAAGGCTCGGTGCGCGATTCGCTGTCGCTGTTCGATCAGGCGATCGCGCATGCCGCCGGCCTCGTGCGCGCCGACGCGGTGCGGCAGATGCTGGGCCTTGCCGACCGCACCCGCGTGATCGATCTGTTCGAGCATCTGGCGCGCGGCGATATTGCCAGCGCGTTTGGTGAATTCCGGGCGCAATACGATGTCGGCGCCGACCCGGTCGTGGTGCTGTCGGATCTGGCCGAATTCGTCAATTTCGTCACCCGCGTGAAGATTGTTCCCGCTACCGCCGACAACGTTGCGTTCGGCGAAACCGAGCGGGTTCGTGCGCGCGAATTTGCCGCCAAGCTCTCGATGCGGGTGCTGTCGCGGATGTGGCAGATGCTGCTCAAGGGCATCGCGGAAGTTCAGACCGCGACGCGGCCGGCGGCGGCAGCCGAAATGGTGCTGGTGCGTATCGCCTATGTCGCGGACCTGCCGACGCCGGACGAGGCGATCCGGATGCTCGACCAGAACGGCGGCAGTTCTCCGGTCGCTTCGGTCAGCGCGGCGCCCGCGCGGCCGGCGCCGGCGCCTTCAATGTCAGCCTCGCCGATACGCGTGCCCACGTCGCCGCGGTCCGGCGCGGAAGCGTCCGCGCGCCCGCAGATGGCCGCGCCGTCCGCCGAGACCCAGTCCACGCCGGTGCTGCGCATCACCAGTTTTCCGCAACTCGTCGCCATTGCCGGCGAGAAACGCGATGTCCTGACCAAGGCTGCGCTGGAATCCGACATGCGGCTGGTCCGGATCGAGGACGGCCGGCTCGAAGTGGCGCTGGAGCGCAGCGCCGCGCGCGGGATGGTCGGCGACCTCGCGCGCAAACTGGAACAATGGACCGGGCGGCGCTGGACCGTAATCGTCTCCAACGAGGCCGGCCAGCCGACCTTGCGGGCGCAGAACGAGCAGGCGAAGAACGAGCACGCCCGGGCAGCGGAGGCCGATCCGCGCGTGCAGGAGGTATTGGCGCGGTTTCCCGGCGCCAAGGTGGTCGAGGTGCGCCGTCTTGCCGCCGAGACGCCGGAATCCGATATTAGTGAAGATCCGGCCGAGAGTTCGGATAGCGACGATGACTAAAGCGTATTTCAGAGGACGCACGAATGGCTGATTTTCTCGGCATGATGAAGCAGGCGGCGCAGCTGCAGTCCAAGATGCAGGCGATGCAGGAAGAACTCGGCAATGTCGAGGTCGAGGGCATTTCCGGCGGCGGACTGGTGGCCGTGCGCATGACCGCCAAGATGGAAGTGAAGGGCGTGAAGATCGATCCGTCGCTGATGAAGGCCGAGGAGCGCGAGGTCCTCGAAGACCTTCTCGTCACCGCGCATAACGACGCGCGGCGCAAGGCGGAACAGGCGATGCAGGAAAAGATGCAGGCGCTGACCGGCGGGCTCGGCCTGCCGCCCGGGCTTGGTCTCGGCTGAAATGGCTGCCAGCGTTGCCGGCCCCGAAATCGAACGCCTGATCCAGTTGCTGGCGCGGCTGCCCGGCCTTGGCCCGCGCTCGGCGCGGCGCGCGGCGCTGCATCTGATCAAGAAGCGCGAGGCGCTGATGACGCCGCTTGCCGGCGCGCTGCAGGTGGCGATCGACAGGATCCAGGTCTGCAAGACCTGCGGCAACATCGATACGGCAAACCCCTGCACGGTGTGCACCGATCCGCGGCGCGACCCTTCGACGATCGTCGTGGTCGCCGACGTCGCCGATCTCTGGGCGCTGGAGCGGGCGAACGCGACCAACGGCCGCTATCACGTGCTCGGCGCCACATTGTCGCCACTCGATGGCGTTGGCCCGCAGGATCTCACTATCGACGCGCTGGTGGCGCGCGCGCACGAGCCGCAAGTCAGCGAGATCGTGCTGGCGCTGAACGCAACGGTCGATGGCCAGACCACCGCGCACTACATCACCGATCTGCTGCAGGACGCCAACGTCAAGGTCACGCGGCTTGCGCATGGCGTGCCTGTCGGCGGCGAACTTGATTACCTCGACGAAGGTACGCTATCGGCTGCCATGCGGCAGCGAACGCTGTTCTAGCCAACACAAACGGAACCGAACCATGACGAAACGACGATTCGGCATACGCTCCCGCTTTGCGGTTATCACGGCGGCAGTTCTGATTGCGCCTTCGGCGTGGGCGCAGCAGGCCGAGCCCGCGTCGAAGCCCGGCAAGCCGATCAATGCCGGCGAAATTCTGTCGGGGGAACTCAATGCCATGAAGGGCAAGAAGGGCAAGCGCGCCGCGACCTACCAGATCACCAGCGAGCCGCGCCGGCTGCCGGCGCCGAGCGGGCTCTGCAATCTCGAAACCGGTCCCGAGACGTTCCAGCTCGTCACCTCGAGCGACGCCCAGGCCGCGCAGTTGAAGAATTTCATCGGCAAGGAAATTTCCGTGAAGGTCGATGAAGTCGCGTGCGCCCAGGATGCCGGGCAGATCAGCGAAGCCGTGATCACCAAGTGGAGCGTGGTGACGAAGCATTGAGGTGCTGGTGTCATAGCCACACATACGGCTGTCGTCGCCCGGCTTGACCGGGCGATCCAGTACGCCGCGGCTTATCGATTCAATCGCAACTGCTCTGGGATACTGGGTCCCCCGCTTTCGCGGGGGACGACGAGAGAATTAAACCCTCACCGTCCCCACTTCGCCAAAATGTCCGCGCCGCTGCAGCCACGCCAGCAGGATCAGGCTCGGCACCGCGACCACGACTGAAATAATGAAGAACAGCGGCCAGCCGGTCGTCGCCGCGACAAAACCCGCGCCGGAGGAGAGATAGGTGCGCCCGACTGCGGCGAGTGCGGTGAGCAGCGCGTACTGCGTCGCCGTATGCAGCGGGTTCTGGCACAGCGCCGAGAGATAGGCGACGAAGATCACGGTACCGATCGCGCCGGTGAAATTCTCCGCCGAGATGGCAACCGCCAGCGCCCACTGGTTGACGCCGACAAGGGCAAGCCACGCGAACACAAGGTTCGAGATCGCCTGCAGCATGCCGCCGATCCACAGGCTCGCGACCAGCGAATAGCGTCGCGCCAGATAGCCGCCGGCAAAGCCGCCGATAAGGGTGGCGATCAGGCCGACGCCCTTGACTATGGCGGCGTAGTCGTTGCGGGTGAAGCCGAGGTCGATCACGAAGGGCGCGGTCATGGTGCCGGAAAACGCGTCGGTGAACTTGAACAGCACCACGAAGGCCAGCACCACCCACGCGTATTTGCGGGAAAGAAACTCCGAGAACGCCCCGATCGCCGCGTGCATGACGCGCGTGAGCGCCGCCTCATCGCGGGTTTCCGCTTCCGCGCGCACCGATTGCTCGGGCTCGGTGGCAACCAGCGCCGTGATGGTGCCGATCAGCACCAGGGCCGCCATGGCGACATAGCCCCACATCCACGCCGCCTGACGCCCGATGCCGGTGCTCTCGAACGCGCTGACCAGAAACAGCACGCCGGCAGTCGAGATCAGCATGCCGATCCGGTAGGCCGCGACATAGGACGCCATGCCGGCGGCCTGCTCGCTCTCAGGCAGGCTTTCGACGCGAAACGCATCGACCACGATGTCCTGGGTCGACGACATGGTGGCGACCAGCAGCGCGCCGAGCGCGACAAACAGCGGCGATCGCGCCGGATCGGTCAGCGCCAGCAGCAGGATCGCGCCGATCAGCAGCAGTTGCGAAAACACCAGCCAGCCCCGCCTGCGGCCGAACGCGCGCGTGAAGACCGGAACATGCAGCGCGTCGACCAGCGGCGCCCAGATGAATTTCAGCGTGTAGGGCGTGCCGACCAGTGCAAACAGCCCGATCGTGCCGAGATCGACGCCGGATTCGCGCATCCACACCAGCAGCGTCGATCCCGACAGCGCCAGCGGCAGCCCGGAGGAAAAGCCGAGCATCAGCACGATCAGCACGCGCGGCTGCAGATAAACGGCAAGGCCCTCGCGCCAGGTGGGGGCGGGCGATGTTGGGGAAGCGGCTTCCGGTGCGGTCATAGGAGGGTGTTAGCAGATTTTGGTAGCCACACGAAAACTGTCATCGTCCGCGAAGGCGGACGATGACAGTATTCCGCGACGCCAATTGTTAGCAACGACCGCCTCGGAATACTGGATACCCGCCTTCGCGGGTACGACGACGAGAGATTGACGTTCAAGCGCCAGCTATTCCCGGATAAAGATCGTCCCAGTTGGGATTAAGCTCTTCGATCAGCCGGATTTTCCAGACCCGATTCCACTTCTTCAGCCGCTTCTCGCGACTTATTGCATTCTCGACGTCATCGAACTGTTCGAAATAGACCAATTTGTGGACGCCATACTTCTTAGTGAAACCCTTTGCCGATTCAAGACGATGCTCGCCGACACGCCGAACCAGGTCATTTGTCACGCCAATGTAAAGCGTGCCACCGATGCGGCTGGCTAGAATGTAGACGTAGTAGCCACGTGCTCCCATCTGGCGCCTCTGGGATACTGGTTCGCCCGGTCAAGCCGGGCGATGACAGTGGAGTGTGTAGCTTCGCAAGAAAAAACCTACTCCCCCGCCTGCAGCTTGCGCGGCAGGGGGAACAGTTCCGGTGTTCCGCCCTTGACCACGCGCGCAGGTTCGGCGGGCGCGTCGGTCTTGCTGAAATCGAGTTCCTCGATCCGTCCGGCGCGCTTTTCGATCTTGTCGGCGGAGATCAGGATCTGGCGGACGTCCTCGTTGACGTCGCCAAAGTGCTTCTGCAGCTTCAGCACACGGTCGCGCAGGCGGCCGAGGTCGTCGCCGAGATTGAGCACTTCGGTGCGGATCTGGTCGGCGGCATCGCGCATGCGCGCGTCTTTCAGGATCTGCTGCATCACCTGGATCGCCAGCATCAGGAGCGAGGGCGACACCAGCACGACGCGGGCACGGTAGGCCTTCTGGATCACGTCGTCGAAACCGTCGTGAATCTCCGCGTAGACCGATTCCGAGGGCACGAACATCAGCGCGGTGTCCTGGGTTTCGCCGGTGATGAGGTATTTCTCGGCGATATCGCTGACATGCTTCATCACGTCGTTGCGCAGGCGCTGGCTGGCGAATTTGCGCTCCTCGTCGCTGCGGGCGTCGTGCAGCGCGGTCATCGCTTCCAGCGGGAATTTTGCGTCGATGCAGAGCGGGCGCTGGTCGGGCAGGAACACCACGCAGTCCGGGCGCTTGCCTGTCGAGAGCGTGTACTGGAATTCGTAGGAGCCTTGCGGCATGCCGTCCTGCACGATCGCTTCCATCCGCGCCTGGCCGAAGGCGCCGCGCGACTGCTTGTTGGCGAGCACGTCACGCAGCGTCGTCACCTGGGACGTCAGGTCGGTGAGGTTCTTGTGCGCGTTATCGATGATGCCGA
Source organism: Pseudomonadota bacterium (assembly GCA_023387735.1). Lineage (GTDB taxonomy): Bacteria > Pseudomonadota > Alphaproteobacteria > Rhizobiales > Xanthobacteraceae > Bradyrhizobium. The sequence continues at coordinate 385,690 of JAEWHP010000002.1, forward strand.
GCCGCTCGTGAAGAACGCGCAGCGAATCCATGGTGTGGCGCGTGGTCGCTTCCATCGACTGACCGACGCGGTGGGTCACCGAATCCAGTCGTTCGTTGACCGCGCGCGCCATCTCGGCCTGGCGGCCCGTCAGGGCCTGCGCCATGGCGTCGACCCGGCCGGTCGACTCGCTCTGCGCCCGCAGCATCTCGCTCAGGCGCTCCTCCAGTTCATCGGCACGGATCGCCTGCGCCATCGCGAGTTCCGCGCCGCGGCGGCCGGCGCGGGCGATCACGATGGCGATCACCAGCAGCAGAACCAGTGCGAGGGCGCCGAAGCCGATCAGCAGTTCGCGGACGTGGATCGGCAGGTCGCCGACGATGAAAAGAATTTCGTTCATGCGGCTATGTAGCCCGATTCGCTGCCTTTCGCGAACGAAGAGGGAACATATATGGTGAATGAAACGCTAATTTTCGTGGTTAACGATGCCTTAAAAATCATGGTTAACGCCGGCTTAATGGGTTCCTCCGCGCATTGACCGCGGCAAGCCGTCAGCTTAAATCGCGCGCTATGGCCCTCAGAGAAATCATCATCCTGCCGGACAAGCAGTTGCGGCTCGTCTCCAAGCCCGTCGAAAAGGTGACGACGGAGATCCGCAAGCTCGCCGACGACATGTTCGAGACCATGTACGACGCCCCCGGCATCGGGCTGGCGGCAATCCAGGTCGCGCAGCCGTTGCGGCTGATCACCATGGATCTCGCCAAAAAGGACGAGAACGGCGAAACCAAGCCGAAGCCGCGGGTGTTCATCAACCCGGAGATCATCTCTTCCTCGGAAGCATTGTCGGTCTATGAGGAGGGCTGCCTCTCGATTCCCGAATATTACGAGGAAGTCGAGCGCCCGGCGCAGGTCCGCATCCGCTTCACCGATCTCGACGGCAAGGTGCACGAGGAAGACGCCGACGGCCTGTTCGCCACCTGCATCCAGCACGAGATCGATCACCTCAACGGCGTGCTGTTCGTGGACTATCTCTCGAAGCTGAAGCGCGACCGAGTGATGAAGAAGTTCACGAAAGCCGCCAAGCGCGCGGCCGGGTAGGCGCCATTCCATCTACCGTCATGCCCGGGCTTGACCCGGGCATCCACGCCTTCCTTTTCTCACAGTGACAAAGGACGTGGATGGCCGGGACAAGCCCGGCCAAGACGGAGTAAAATCGAACTTCCTCGGGATACTTCGAACCGCATGTCCCTCCGCTTGATCTTCATGGGCACGCCCGACTTCGCAGTGCCGACGCTGCTGGAACTGGTGGCCCATGGCCACGAGATCGTGGCCGTCTACACCCGCGCGCCGAAGCCGGCCGGGCGCGGCATGAAGCTGCAGCCGACCCCGGTCGAGCAGGAAGCGCGGCGGCTAGGCATTCCCGTGCTGACGCCTGCGACGCTGAGAACGCCGGAAGCGCTCGAGGAATTTCGCGCGCACGATGCGGACGCGGCCGTCGTCGTCGCCTACGGCATGATCCTGCCGCAGGCCATTCTCGATGCGCCCAGGCTCGGCTGTTTCAACCTGCACGGCTCGCTGCTGCCGCGCTGGCGCGGTGCCGCCCCGATCAACCGCGCCATCATGGCTGGCGACGGCGAAAGCGGCGTGATGGTCATGAAGATGGATGTCGGCCTCGACACCGGCGACGTCGCGATGGCGGAGCGGCTGAAGATCACGGACACCATGACCGCCGCCGACCTGCACGATGCGCTGGCGCCGCTCGGCGCCGACCTGATGGTGCGCGCGATGGGCGCTCTGGAACGCGGCGGGCTGCAACTCCGGAAGCAGAGCGAAGACGGCGTCACCTACGCCGCCAAGATCGAAAAGGCCGAGGCGCGGATCGACTGGGCGCGTCCGGCGCGCGAGGTGCTGCGGCACATTCACGGGCTGTCGCCGTTTCCCGGCGGCTGGTGCGAACTCGCGACCGATGGCGAGCCGGCCCGCATCAAGATCCTGCGCTGCGAACCGGCAAACGGTTCCGGTTTGCCCGGCGCGGTGCTCGACGATCGCCTGACGATTGCCTGCGGCGACGGCGCGATCCGGATTCTCGAATTGCAGCGCGCCGGCAAGGCGCCGATGAAGGCCGCTGACTTTTTGCGCGGCACGCCGCTGACGGCGGGCGCGTGCCTCTCGTGAGACTGTCATACCCCGCGAAAGCGGGGTATCCAGTACGCCGCGGCCTCTGAAAATGAACATGGACGTCACGGCGTACTGGATCGTCCGCCTGCACGGACGATGACACCGAGTAAAAATGCCCCGCTACAAGCTCATCATCGAATATGACGGCACGCCGTTCTCCGGCTGGCAGATCCAGGACAACGCGCCGACCGTGCAGGGCGCGCTGGAAACGGCGGTCAAGGCGATCTGCGGCGAGGACGCGCGCGTGCACGGTTCGGGCCGCACCGATGCCGGCGTCCATGCGCTGGCGCAGGTCGCGCATTGCGACATCCAGAAGCCGTTTCCACCGGGGCGTCTGCGCGACGGGCTGAACGCGCACCTGCGGCCGCATCCGATCGGCGTGCTCTCGGCCGAGATCGTCGCCGATGATTTCGAGGCGCGCTTCTCGGCGACACGGCGTCACTACCGCTACCGCATCACCAACCACCGCGCCAACCTCGCGCTCGACATCAAGCGGACCTGGCGGGTGCCGCGCCATTTAGACACCGATGCGATGGATGCCGCTGCCAAACGGCTGCTCGGCAAGCACGATTTCACGACCTTTCGCGACACCGAATGCCAGGCGAAATCGCCGGAGAAGACGCTCGACCAGCTCGACGTCGTCAGGAAAGGCGACGAGGTTTCGATCCTCACTTCCGCGCGCTCGTTCCTGCACAGCCAGGTGCGCTCGATGGTGGGCTCGCTGGTCTGGGTCGGCGAAGGCCGCTGGAGCGCCGACGATCTCGCCGCTGCGCTGGCCGCCCGCAACCGCGCCGCCTGCGGCCCCGTCGCGCCGCCGGAGGGTCTGTATCTGGTGCGGGTGGAGTACTAGCGACCCCAATCCCTACTGTGCATGGGGTTGTTTTCGAAGTTTTGTCCAGCCAGCGGCTGGATCACGCAAAATACCGGTCCAGCACGCCGCGATAGATCTTCGTCAGCTTCTCCAGATCTGACACCGGCGTGCGCTCATCGACCTGGTGCATGGTCTGGCCGACCAGGCCGAACTCGATCACCGGGCAGTAGCCCGAGATGAAGCGCGCATCCGAGGTGCCGCCTGACGTCGAGAGCTCTGGCTTGCGCCCGGTGACTTCCTCGATCGCGCTGACGGCGAGGTCGGTGAACGCGCCGGGCTTTGTCACGAACACGTTGGAGTTGGAATACTCCCACACGATGTGGGCGCGGATGCGGTTGCCGCAGGCCTTCGCCAGCCGCTCCTCGACCAGCGCGCGCAGCGTCTCTTGCGTGTGGTTGTCGTTGAAGCGGATGTTGAACTTTGCCCGCGCCTGGCCGGGGATCACGTTGCTGGCGGTGTTGCCGACATCGACCGAGGTGAATTCCAGGTTCGACGCCTGGAATTGCGCGCTGCCGTGATCGAGCGGCTCGTCGGAGAGCGCCACGATCAGCCGCGAGATGTCAGGCACCGGGTTCGCCGCGCGATGCGGATAGGCGACGTGGCCCTGCACGCCATCGACATGGAGCGTGCCGGACTGCGAACCGCGGCGGCCGATCTTGATGCAATCGCCAAGCTCTTCGACATTGGACGGCTCACCCAGCACGCAATGGTCGAACTTCTCGCCGCGCTCGGCGCACCACTTCAGCAATTTGATGGTGCCGTTGACGGAAATGTCTTCTTCGTCGCCGGTGATCAAAAACGAGATCGAACCTTTGGGCTTGCCGCCATTGTCCGCGAGATATTGCAGCACGGCGGCGACACTGCAGGCGATGCCACCCTTCATGTCGACTGCGCCGCGGCCATAGAGGAAGCCGTCCTTGACATCACCGGAGAACGCGCCGTGGCTCCATGCCGCTTCGTCGCCGGCCGGCACCACGTCGGTGTGACCGGCAAAGGTGATGTGCGGCGCTTCAGTTCCGATGCGGGCGTAGAGATTGTCGATATCGGCTGTACCGGGCTCGCCGAAGGTGACGCGATGCACCTCGAAGCCGGCGTCCTTCAGCAGGCGCTCGAGGACGCCGAGTGCGCCGGCATCGGCAGGCGTGACGGATGGGCAGCGGACGAGGTCGCGGGTGATGGAAACGGCGTCGTTCATAGCCCGGCTTGCCCTAGTCGCGCAGCAGCTCGTTGATGCTGGTCTTGGCGCGGGTGCGCTCGTCGACGCGCTTGACGATCACGGCGCAGGCGGTGGACGGGCCTACCTGGCCGTTCTTCATCGGCTTGCCGGGCAGCGCGCCCGGGACCACCACCGAATATTCCGGAACCTCGCCGATGAAGGTCTCGCCGGTTTCGCGGTCGACGATCTTGGTGGAGGCGCCGAGGAACACGCCCATCGCCAGCACCGCGCCCTTGCGCACGATCACGCCTTCGGCGACCTCGCTGCGGGCGCCGATGAAGCAGTCGTCCTCGACGATCACGGGCTCGGCCTGCAGCGGCTCCAGCACGCCGCCGATGCCGACGCCGCCCGAAATGTGCACGCGCTTGCCGATCTGCGCGCAGCTGCCGACGGTCGACCAGGTGTCGATCATGGTCGCTTCATCGACATAGGCGCCGAGATTGACGAAGGACGGCATCAGTACGACGTTGCGCGCAATGAAGGCCGAGCGGCGCACGATCGAGCCGGGCACGGCACGAAAGCCCGCATCGCGAAAACGGTTCTCGCCCCAGCCCTCGAACTTGGACGGCACCTTGTCCCACCACGACGCACTTCCGGGACCGCCGGGAATCGCGCTCATGTCGTTGAGGCGGAACGACAGCAGCACCGCCTTCTTCAGCCACTGATTGACCTTCCACTTGCCGCTCGACTCGCGCTCGGCGACGCGGGCCTCGCCCTTGTCGAGCAGTTCGAGCGCATGATCGACAGCCTCGCGAACCTCGCCCTTGGTCGCCGTCGAAATCCCGTCGCGGGCATCGAAGGCGGAGTTGACGGTGGATTCGAGCGCGGACAGGGACATCGGGGTTTTCCTCGGAAGCGGGGATGTTCGGGCAAGGCAGGGGGCTTTTTCGGGATTTGGCGGGGGAGAGTCAAGGCAAACTCTCCCGTCGTCACCCGCGAAGGCGGGTGACCCAGTACGCCGCGGCGGCTGTGATTGATCGAGACGCCGGTGATTACTGGATACCCCGCCTTCGCGGGGTATGACGACCTAATTTGATGAAGACAACTTCTCCAAAAACCCCGTCAGATCATCCGTGACGTGATCGACATACGCTGCGTCGCGGCCTTCAAGCTCCCAGTCCTCGCGCACCACTTCCTTGGCGCCGTCGGGCACCACCAGCACCGTGGTCATGCCGAGCTGATGCGGCACCACGAGGTTACGCGCGAGATCCTCGAACATCGCCGATTTCGCAGGATCCACGCCGTGGACGCGCAGGAACTTGTCGTAGGTCTGCGGCGCCGGCTTCGGCTCCAGTTCGGCGGCGATGATGTCGAACACCGCTTCGAAATGGTGGGATATGCCGAGCCGATCCAGCACCGCGCCGGCATGGTCGGTCGAGCCATTGGTGAGGATCAGCTTGCGCCCGGGAAGTCTTGCGATCGCCGCTCCCATCGTGGGGTTCGGCTCCAGCGGCGAATGATCGATCCGGTGCACATAGGCCAGGTAGTCGTCGGCATGCACGCCGTGCTCGGTCATCATGCCGCGCATGCTGGTGCCGTAGCGGCGGTAATAATCCTTCTGGATCACGCGGGCTTCTTCCGCCGAGACCTTGAGAAACGCGCCGATGAATTCGCCGATCCGCGCGTCGACCTGCTGCCACAGATTGACGTGGTGCGGATACAGCGTGTTGTCGAGATCGAACACCCAGGTGTCGACGTGATTGAAGTGGCGGGGAGTTGTCATCGCATTTACTCGCTGTCATGCCCCGCGAAGGCGGGGCATCCAGTACGCCGCTGCCTTCGAGATAAGCAAATTGCGTCTCGGAGTACTGGATCACCCGCCTTCGCGGGTGATGGCGGGTAGGATTTGTGGAGGGAGTGCGTAACCATCACGGCATCGCAAATCGAATGGTCTTGCCGCCGCTCGACATATCGACCGGCGCAAAGCCGATCGGGGCAAGGCCGCGGCTGCCGCAATCGCCCTGTTCGGAAACTTCGAACTTGCTCTCGCGCGTGCAGAGCTGTTTCGGCCCGCCCCAGTTCAGCGGCTTGTCCCTGAGCCTGACGGCGCGGTTGTCGGCGTCGACGGCCTCGGCGAAACTGTAGACCTGCTTCGGCTGGCCGATCACGTCGGGATGCAGACATTTGCCGGGATCGATGCGGTACCAGCCGCGGCTGGTTACGGCCTTGCCGTCGTCGGTGGCCACCGCCGCCATGATCCGGTGCGGCGTGTCGTTGCACCAGGTCAGTCCGCTCGAAGAGGGCTTCTGTACCGCGTCGATCATGGTGGTGAAGAAGTTCGGTGATTGCACGATGTCGGCCGTGAGCCCGCGGCTCTTGAGAAACGCCGCCAATGCGGCCTGCGTCTTCGGCCCGTCGACGCCGTCGATCGGCGCGGCATCGTAGCCCGCGATCACCAACAGGCGCTGGATGCCGGCCAGCCGCGCCTGCTCGTCGTCATATTCGGAGTCCTCCGCGAGATAGGCAACCAGATGGCCGTCGTCGGTTTTGGTCGGCGTGATCTGCGTGAACGGCGCCGGCGTCTGGTTGCCGCGGCACTGGCGGGCGGCGGCAATGACAAAATTGTCCGGCGCGATGCACAGCGTGTCGCTGCCATTCTGCGGGATCGGCGAAGCGCCATAGACGCCGAGCGCGCGCGCGTTCAGCAGGATACGGTCGGCGGTCAGCGCGCCCTGCAGCACCACGCGGCAGGCAGCGGGATCGATCCGGAACCAGCCTCGGGTGGCGGTGGCCGACTTTTCGTCGATGCCGATCGCGGCCTCGACCACGTAGCTCATGCGGTTGCAGAGCTTCAAGTCGGCGAACGCGGGCAGGGAGGAGATGAAGAATGAAACGAGCGCTGCCGGCAGTGGCAACAGGAAGCGCGTCAAGGGTTTGCGTTGTTGTGATCGAACGCTAACGACGTCATGCCCGGGCTTGTCCCGGGCATCCACGTCTTTTTCCTCGCCGGGAGCAAGCAAGGCGTGGATGGCCGGGACAAGCCCGGCCATGACGACCTTTGTTCGCCTCGCCGCGTTGCTCGTCACTTGTGGATCAGCGTGCCGGTGCCCTGGTTGGTGAACAATTCGAGCAGCACTGCGTGCTGCATCTTGCCGTCGATGATGACGACGCCCTGCACGCCCTGTTCGAGCGCATAGATGCAGGTCTCGACCTTCGGGATCATGCCGCCGGAAATCGTGCCGTCCGCGATCAGCTTGCGCGCATCTTTCACCGACAATTCCGGGATCAGCTTCTTCGACTTGTCGAGCACGCCGGGAACATCCGTCAGCAGCAGCAGCCGCTTGGCCTTGAGCGCGCCCGCCACCGCGCCGGCAAAGGTGTCGGCATTGACGTTGAGCGTCTGGCCGTCATGCGAGGTCGCCAGCGGCGCCAGCACCGGGATCAGCTCGTAGCCGATCAGCTGGTTCAACAGCGTCAGGTCCACCTTGTCGGGATCGCCGACGAAGCCGAGATCGATCGCCTTCTCGATGTTCGAATCCGGGTCGACCATGGTGCGCGTCGTCTTCGACGCCTTCACCATGTTGCCGTCCTTGCCGGAAAGACCGACGGCCTTGCCGCCGGCTTCGTTGATATAGCCGACCAGCTGCTTGTTGACGGAGCCGGCCAGCACCATCTCGACGATCTCGATGGTGGCGGCATCGGTGATGCGCAGGCCCGCAGCGAATTCCGACTGGATGCCGAGCCGCTTGAGCATGGTCGCGATCTGCGGCCCGCCGCCATGCACCACGACCGGATTGATCGCGGTCTGCTCCAGCAGCACGATATCGCGGGCAAAGGCCTTGGCAGTTTCCTCGTCGCCCATGGCATGGCCGCCATATTTGATGACGATGGTTTCCTCGTCATACTGCTGCATATGCGGCAGCGCCTCGGACAGTATGCGGGCCTGATCGAGGGGGCTGATATTCTGCGTTGTCATGAAGCGGGTCTCGCCATTCCGGATGCCGGGCCGGGTTCTATCCGATTGGCGGGCAGGGCGCAAAGTTGGTTTCTTCCTTCTCCCACAAGGCGAGAAGGGAAGGGTCACACTTTTCTCGGCCAGGCGGCTGCCACGGCAAGCGCCAGCCAACTCGCAATCAGCAGCGTCCCGCCGGTCGGCGCCGCCATCGGAAACAGCCCGTGGCCGGCATATTGCCGCAGCGTCAGGTCGCCGGCGAACAGGGCCGCCGCAATCACGAAGCCGAAGCCAGCCACGATCGCGATACGGGCATGGATCACGCCGCGCTCCGCCAGTGCGACGGCACCCAGTACCGCAGTGGCATGAAACAGCAGCATCGAGGAGGCCGAAGCCAGCCGCGACGCATCGGTCCCGTGCGCGGATGCCGCCGCCAGGATGACGCCGTCGGCGCCCATGATGGCGGCGAGCACGATCAGGATACGGCAGGCACGGCTCATCAGGCGCGCTCGTGCAACAGGCGCACCATCGCGGCGCGCAGTTCAGGCATGCCCGCGCCGGAGCGCGAGGATGTCACCAACACCTCCGGAAACGCCGCCGGGTGTTTGGCGAGCGCGGCCGTGGTCTCGGCGATGACCTTGTCCAGTTCTGTCTTCTTCACCTGGTCCGCCTTCGTCAGCACCACCTGATAACTCACGGCGGATTTATCCAGCGTCTTCAGCACGTCCTGGTCGACTTCCTTGATGCCGTGGCGGGCGTCGATCAGCACATAGACCCGCGCCAGCGTGGCGCGGCCCTGCAGGAACTGGTGAATCAGTTTGGTCCACGACGCGACCTGGGTCTTCGGCGCCGAGGCGTAGCCGTAGCCGGGCATGTCGACCAGCCGGAGGCCGGCCTTGTCCGGACCGTCGAAGAAGATCAACTCCTGGGTGCGGCCCGGCGTATGCGAGGTGCGCGCCAATGCGTTGCGGCTGGTGAGGGCATTGATGAGGCTCGACTTGCCGACGTTGGATCGGCCGGCAAACGCGACCTCCACGCCCGCCATCGGCGGCAGCGTCTCGATCGAGGGCGAAGCCCAGACGAACTGCCAGTCGCCAGCGAAGAGTTTTCGCCCCTCTTCGATCAGCTCCGCATCGATGTCGGTGGTCATGCGAAGGGTCTTTGTTTCCCGGGATGTCATTTCGGGGCGATGCGAAGCATCGAACTATGGTGCGCAATTGCGCACCTGAGAATCTCGAGATTCCGGGTCTGGTGCCAACGCACCATCCCGGAATGACGACGGCTGCTACGTCTTCTCGGCGGCCTTCTTGGTGAACGTCGCCTTGATGTTGTCGAGCAGTTCCACCTTCACGCCGTTCTTGTGCATGATGTAGCTCTGCTGCAGCACCGAGAGCAGGTTGTTCCAGGCCCAGTAGATCACCAGACCCGCCGGGAAGCCCGCCAGCATGAAGGTGAAGATCAGCGGCATCCAGTCGAAGATCATCTTCTGGGTCGGATCCGGCGGCGTCGGGTTCAGCTTCATCTGGAACCACATCGTGATGCCCATGATGATCGGCCAGACGCCGAGCGCGAGGTAGAATCCGATCACCGGTATGTGCGTCGGATCGAAGGGCAGCAGGCCGAAGAGATTGAACAGGTTGGTCGGGTCGTGCGCCGAAAGGTCCTTGATCCAGCCGTAGAACGGCGCGTGGCGCATTTCGATGGTGATGAACAGCACCTTGTAGAGCGAGAAGAAGACCGGGATCTGCAGCGCGATGGGAAGACAGCCCGCAATCGGATTGATCTTCTCCTTGCGGTAGATCTCCATCATCTCCTGCTGCTGCTTCTGGCGATCGTCCGGATAGCGCTCCTTCAGGGCAACCAGCTGCGGCTGCACCGATTTCATCTTCGCCATCGACTCGTAGGACTTGTTGGCGAGCGGGAAGAACAGCAGCTTCACCAGCACCGTCACCAGCAGGATCGAGACGCCGAAATTGCCCACCAGGTGATAGAAATAGTCGAGCGCCAGGAACATCGGCTTGGTGATGAAGTGGAACCAGCCCCAGTCGATCAACAGGTCGAAACGGTTGAGCTCGAGCTGCTTGTTGTAGCCGCCATGGCCCGCGAACGGAAAGTTGATGCCGACGACGCCGGCTTCCTTGGCGCCGGCGAACAGCCGCGCATTTGCGCTGCCGGTGCCGCCGATCGCGATCGTCTGCGGGTCGAGAAGGTAGTCGGTCTGGTAGCTGCGCTTGTTGTTGGCGAGGTTGGAGGAGAAGCGCGCCTGCAGCTTCGCGGTAGTATCGGGCAGCAGCGCCGAGGCCCAGTACTTGTCGGTGATGCCGAGCCAGCCATTTGTGACGTTGAAGGCGACCGACTTGACGTCGTCGATCTTGCTGTAGGCGTATTCCTGCAGGCCCTGCTCGCCGAGATAGCCGATCAGGCCCTCATGCAGGATGTAATAGCCCGAGACCTCCGGCTTGCCGTGGCGCGAGATCAGCGCAAACGGGTACAGCGTCACCGGCGCGGAGCCTACGTTGGTGACATCGTCCTTGATGGTGAAGAGAAAGCGATCGTCGATCGCAATGGTGCGGCGGAAGGTGAGGCCTTCGCCATTGTCGTATTTCAGCGTCACCGGGTTGCCGGGCGACAGCGTGCCGGAGCCTTCCTGCTGCCATACCGTGTTCTGGTCGGGAATGCGCGCGGTCGAGCCGCTCGCCGGCACCCAGCCGAACTCCGCATAATAGGGATGCGCCGTGTTCGACGGCGAGAACAGCACGATGGCGGGCGAGTTCGGATCGACCGTGTCACGATATTGCACCAGCGACAGGTCGTCGATCCGCGCGCCCTTCAGCGAAATGCTGCCGGTGACGCGCGGGGTTTCGATCTTGATGCGGGACGAGGCAGAGATAGCGGCATCGCGGCTGACGACGGGCGCGACTGCGGCCGGCTGGCCCGGCGTGGCGGGTGATGGGGCTGCGCCGGGTTGCGGGGCGGTGGAGCCAGGTGTCGCCGAGCCCGGGGTCGCCGGTGTCGATGACTTGGCGAGTTCGGTCTGGGTCTGGGTCTGTGCGCGCTGCCGCTCCATTTGCGGCACGTTGTAGAAATATTGCCAGGCGATCAGCACTAGGCCGGATAGAATGACGGCGAGGATGGTGTTGCGATTATCGGTCATCGTTTTGGGGTCTCGCCATTCAAGTCTTGGGTTTGCCCGCCTGCCGGTCGAGCCGATGCAGCGCCGAACGGAGATCTTCGAGCATGGTCGCGAAATCGCGGGTGAGCGCGGCCCTGCGGCCGACTAGCACATAATCATGGTGCGGTCGCATCGATATGACGTCCAGCCGCTTCACCAGTTCGCGAAGCCTGCGCCGGATGCGATTGCGCTCGGTAGCGCTGCCGTTCTTCTTGGTAACGGTGAACCCGACCCGGACCGGCCCATCGTCGTCGCGCCGGCGGCCCTGCACGACGAAGGCGTGGCTGTTGGCCCGCGCGCCATTGGCAACGGCGAGAAAGTCCGCCCGCTGCCTCAGCCGATCCATAGTGAAAATCTCCGGAAGGATCCGGCTCAGGCGCTCAGACGCTTGCGGCCGCGCGCACGGCGCGCGGCGAGAACCTTGCGGCCGCCGGTCGTGGCGAGACGGGCGCGGAAGCCGTGACGGCGCTTGCGCACCAGTTTGCTGGGTTGATAAGTCCGCTTCACGGGTAGTTCTCCGCTGACCGGGCAATTTGCCTGTTGAATTGAGGTGCGTCCGGTGATGCGGGCCAGCCCAAACGGGCCATTTACGGCCCCAAATGAGCCGCCCCCGGGGTAGTGCCGGGCCATCGCGGACAATTGGCGCGGCTTATACGGGAGCGACCTGTTTTCGTCAATGTCAGGGGTTGTCGCAACGTCAGTTCTTTGAAACGACGCAATTGGGGCGAATATATCTGTTTTCGCGGGGTTTTTACCAACGGGCGGGCGACGCTCCGGACCGTTGGAACCGGCAGACATTAGCGATCGGTAATTTGACCGGTCACGGGCCGAAACGCATCCTTGGAATCACCGTACCTGCAAGTGGGGTCGGGCCGGATCACCGCCGGGCGGGCACCGAAAACTAGAGTCATCAGGGCAGATATCCGTGTCAGCAACCGACCAGCCTAGTCCTGACGCGCCGCGGCCTCTGGCCCCGCGGCGCCTCGGCCTGTCCGGCAAGCTGCTGCTGCTCACCATCCCGCTCGTGATGATCGCCGGGCTGATGATCTACGTGCCCGCGATCGCGAACTTCTGGATGAACCGGCTGAACGATCGTCTGGCGGCTGCCAATACCGCGGTGCTGGTGCTCGATGCCGCGCCGCTTGGCATGGTCCCGGATTCGCTTTCAAGGCAGATCCTGCAGAGCGTGGGCGCCCGCGCGGTTGCCATCAAGATGGGCCAGCAGCGCCGGCTGCTTGCCAGCGCGGATCCGCCGGCCAGGATCGACCATGACATCGACATGCGGACGCTCACCGTCTGGTCCGCGATCGTCCAATCCTTCGAGACCATGGTGGAGCGGGGCAACCCGTCCATTCGTGTCGTGGGTCCCGCGCCCGGCGGCGCTCAATTCATCGAGGTCGTGTTCGATGAAGCGCCGCTGCGCCAGGCGATGTACCGGTTTTCCCGCAACCTGCTGCTGGTCGCGCTCCTGATCGGAGTGCTCACCGCGGGACTGGTCTACCTCGCGCTGCATTATTTGTTCGTGCGGCCGATGCGGCGGCTGACCGCCAACCTCGTCGGCTTCCACGAAAACCCCGAAAGCGCGGCGCGCATCATCGTGCCGAGCCAGCGCGGCGACGAGATCGGCGTGGCGGAGCGCGAATTGTCCGACATGCAGCGCGATCTGGTCTCGATGCTCTCACAAAAGAGCCGGCTCGCCGCGCTCGGGCTCGCGGTGTCGAAGATCAACCACGATCTGCGCAATCTGCTGGCGTCGTCGCAATTGCTGTCGGATCAGCTTGCCAGCGTGCCGGATCCGAGGGTGCAGCGGTTTGCGCCGAAACTGATGCGCTCGCTCGAGCGCGCCATCGATTTCTGCCAGTCGACGCTCTCCTATGGCCGCGCGCAGGAGGCCGCCCCTGATCGCCGCATGATGCTGGTCGAACCCGTGGTCGCCGAGGTACGCGAATCCGCCGGCCTCGCCGCCGAGGCCTCGATCACCTGGATCAGCGCGATCGAACGCGGGCTTTCGATCGACGCCGATCCGGACCAGCTGTTTCGCGTGCTGCTCAATCTCGTGCGCAACGCGGTGCAGGCGCTCGAAAGCCGCCCCAAGGGCGAGGGCTTTCCGCTGCAGATTCGTATTACCGGCCGACGCGAGGGCACGGTGGCGATCATCGAGGTATCCGACACCGGCCCCGGCGTGCCGGCGAAAGCGCGCGAGCACCTGTTCGAGGCGTTCCAGACCTCCGGCCGCCCCGGCGGCAGCGGGCTGGGCCTGGCCATCGCCGCCGAACTGGTCCGCGCCCATGACGGCGACATCCACCTGGTCGAAGGCACCATCGGCGCCACCTTCCGGATCTCGATTCCCGACCGCCCGGTGGAACTGCAGACCGTCCGCAACGAGCGGGCGCGGGCTTAAGCGCCTCAGGGAACGCGACTTTTACCGTCAGGCCCCGCCGGTCCTTCGCCACAAATGGATTGCCGGATCCCGCGTTCCGGACCTTGCCAAGCGGGGCCGGAGCGGGTAGCTAAAGCGCTCTTTCGCGGCCGTCCGAACTTTACCGGACGTATCGGGCCCTGCAGCCCGATGCCTGACGAAAAACGCGCCCGTAGCTCAGCTGGATAGAGCACCAGACTACGAATCTGGGGGTCAGGAGTTCGAATCTCTTCGGGCGCGCCAATACTTAGCCACTACCTACCGTGCAAAAATTATTGCGGTTTTACGGGATTTGCAAGGAAGCCGGAGCCGGACGCGTTGGGCCTTTCCTGCGGCGGAATTCGCTGACGAGGGACAGGCGATCAAGACGGCAACGATAATCGAAGAGGTTTTGCTGAGTTAAGCCAAAGGCGTGCCATTTGGCGCAGAATTCCTGCGGGCGCTCCTCTCTCCGAGTGGCAAACAAATTATCGCGGTGGTGCGCCAGGTAGCTGCGGTGCCTCAAGCCCCGTCAGGCAGATTGGTCCGCGTAGAGAAAATAACGTCTTCTGGTCGCACGAGCGTCATATTGGACCAGTGAGTGAATACCGCCCCACCCGACCCACGCTTGGAGTGCCCAGAGATAACCTCCGTCGCGTTCGCGCCGATGCATCTTCTTCTGCGACACTCACCAGTAAGCCACACAGCTTTACTCGCCCTCCGCCAGTTTTGTTATGTGGCAGGACGATGCTTGTAAGTGGTGGATCGTACAACGAGTGAGGGTGCGTTCTGCACCGAAAATCGAGACGACAGAGGGTGGCGATCCGTAAGCCGTCAAAAAGGGCGTGACAGGTTAGGCTATAAGTGCGCGCAGATTTGGCGCGGCAACGCTCCGGTGGAAATGTTGCCTGACCGCGAACTGTTCGCGATCATCATTCGTGCCGAACTCTCCGCGCTCATTGATGAGAAAAACCACAGCATTGAGCAGTCCGCAGCTTGCCGCGAATAACGAAGCGAGTTACGCGCTGGTCCGATTCAATTGGCACTGGAAGGTCGTCGAAGGCCGATCACGAAAAGCATCAATCTGGTAGAGGGTGCTGCCAGACAGGATTGAACTGAAGTAACAATCCTATTGCGCATTGATTTTATTGTGTTTTTCGATCCGACGATCTGTCTTTGTGTGGCACTCTTGAGGGGCGCCTCGGGACAAGAATTAGCATATTTGAGGCTAGGTCGTCACGTTGGAATGCCGCACAAGAGCAGGCATGGGCACTTCCCCTTTGGTGTAATTGCGAACATCGACAACTATTATTCGATCACCTCGTCGGCGCGCGCGAGCAGCGTTGCAGGAATTTCGATACCGAGCGTCTGGGCAGTCCGGAGGTTGATGACCAGCTCGAACTTCGTTGGTTGCTCAACGGGGAGGTCGGCCGGCTTGTCGCCCTTCAGGATCTTGTCCACGTATACAGTGCTGCGACGGTAAAAATCGAGAAAGCTCGGCCCGTAAGACATTAGACCCCCGGCCTCCACACTTTCCCTGACGCCGTAAGCTGTCGGCAGGCGGTTCATTGCTGCGAGATCTACAAGCCGTACTCGGTGGTCGTTGAATATCACGTCTGACAGCACGAGGAGTGCTCCCACGCGCTCTTTGGCCATCGCCGCGAATGCGCCGTCGAACTCGTTTGGACCTCGAGCCTCCAGGATTTGAAGCTGCACTCCCAACGACCGGGCCGCGGCGTTCAGTTCTTTTATCGCGAGCTCGTGATACGCATTGGCCGGGTTCGAGAGGATGGCCACACGGCGGATTTTGGGAGCGGTCTCCCTGAGCAGTTCCAGCTGTTTGGTGACGATTGCCAGGCCGGCGCTGCCGGACACCCCGGTGATGTTCCCGCCCGGGCGCGCGAGGCTCGCGATGAGTCCGGTGCCAACAGGATCGCGAACGCCAATCATGACGATGGGGATCGTCTTGGTGGCGTTCTTAGCTGCCGTCACTCCCTGCGTTCCCAACGATACGATGACGTCTACCTTGAGCCGGACCAGCTCGGCCGCAAAGTCGGGCAGCCGGTCGAACCGACCCTCTGCGAAACGATAGTCGATGACAATATTCTGGCCTTCAATCCACCCGAGCTCACGCAGCCCTTGCCGGAACGTGTCAAGTAGAGGCGGCCTATCGGAAGGGGACGTGACGCCAAGATAGCCGATCCGAGGCACCTTTCCCGCCTGCTGCGCGTGCGCCGAGAACGAACAAAGCGCTGCGCTTCCGGTCAATAGGATGAATTCGCGCCGCCTCATGTTACGCCCCCGGCTTAGGTGGCGGCATCGTACCGGCTCAAACTGCATCCCGGAAGGGTTAGTCGTGGTGGTCGAGCTCCGCTTCGGGGAAAAAGCGGCCAACCAGCCGAACCCAACGATGGGTAGTCTACTCCAACAAGCCGACGTTCCGATGTTCAGTGCAATCTTCGGCTAAGTGCCAAAAGCCGTCGGCCTAAATCGCCAGTATCCCGAACATCTGCAAAGTACCGACAAGCATCATTCGATTACGTCATCCGCCTGCGCTACCAGCGCGGGTGGTACGCTTATTCCGAGCGCTTTTGCCGTGCGCAGATTGATGACGAGCTGAAATCGAGTAGGCCGCTCCACCGGAATCTCGGCCGCCTTGCCGCCCTTAATGATGCGGTCGACGAACGAAGCCATCCGTCGGTAAGATTCTGTCAGTCGCGGACCGTAACTGCAAATTGCGCCACTTTGTGCGAATACCGGCCAGCCAGAAATGATTGGGATTTTTTGGGTCAGGCCGAACCTCACTATGCTTTCGCGGTTCTGGATGGCAAAGCCATCAGAGAACAAGTTGATCGCCTGCGGCGGTTCGGCTTTCATTTTCCGGAATGAGTCCTCCAGTTCCTCCGTCGAACGCGCCGGATAATAGTCCATCTCAATACCGAATTTTTCGGCGGTTCGCTCGGAATATGCACGTTCGAGATGTTCGCCGGGGTGCTGAGGATTGGCAACGATCGCCACTCGGCGAAGTCCCGGTAGCATGTCGCGCAGCAGTTCAATTCGCTTACCATTTAGTTCGTCCGCCATGAACGTCACACCGGTCATGTTGCCGCCTGGCCGCGCTAGGCTGCGTACAAAGCCAGCAGACACTGGATCGCCGCTTGTGGCGAACACCACCGGCACCGGCAGGTTCAGCTTGCTTAGAACCGACGCGGCTGCGCCCTGCGCCATAATTACGTCGACTGGAGTTCGCACTAGCTGCGCCGTCAATTCCGGCAAACGTTCGATTCTGTCGTCGGCGTATCGAAACACTAAATTCAGGTTCCGACCTTCAGCATAGCCCAGCTCCGTAAAGCCCGCACGCAGCGCTTCGATGAACGGCGTGAGGCTGCCTGCTGTCTGGGCTGTCAGCCAGCCGATGCGAGGAGCGCTGCTTGCACCTTGCGCGTAAGCTGCGAAGGGCGACAACGCAGCTCCACCGAAAAGCTTGATGAATTCGCGTCTCTTCATGCGTGATCCCAAACCGGAAACATTACCCCGCAATAGTATTTGCTTTCCGACACAAGTTTCAATCGAATGTCCGCATCGGGTCTTGGTTGTGTGCAAACGGATAGGTCGGCACGCGGCCGTGGTCGCCACTCATTGCGGGTAGCCAATGTTCTCGCGTCGGGATGGTACAATGACCGCAAAGTGGGTATCGCGATGCGGTATTGCGCGTTTTGGACGCACTTTCCGGCCTTCAGGCGGCGCGGATGGCTGCAATCAGGCTCGGTTTGCCGATGATGTTCATCACCCGTGTGAGGTTATAGGCGAGAACATGCAGAGCCATCTCAGCGGCTACATTCCGTAGGCGCTTCATCAGGAAGTGGGTCGTACCCATTCGGGCTTTAATCGTGCCGAAGGGATGCTCGACCGTCTCACGTCGTGTCCGCATGGCGTAATGGTAGGTCAGCAGTTGGCCGGCCGGGCAGCGATAGACGTCCTCACCAGGCAGATAGGCGAAGTCCTGTTTGCCGAACCGGCCTTCCGCCTTGGCGCCCGACGTCATGGGCTTGGGCAAGGTGACTGCAACGCCAGCCTTTTCGCAGGCCAGTATCTCTTCTCCGTCGAAGTAGCCACGGTCGGCGACCGCCTCGAGCCTGTCTACTTCGAGCACTTCCTTGGCTTGCTTCGACATCCGAGCAAGCTGCCCACGGTCGTTGCCGACGTTTATGACCTCGTGCGTAACGATCAGATGGTGCTCGGTGTCCACGGCGACTTGGACATTGTAGCCGACGACACCCGATCCGCGCCCGCTGGTGGCCATCGAACGGGAATCCGGATCGGTGAGCGATATCTGTTGATCCGGCGTGTTGCGCATCTGCGCATCAAGCACTTCCAGGCGGCTCATTTCCTGCTTCAGCCGAGCGATCTTTTCCTTGATCCTCGTCGTCTTGATGCTGATCGCTTCCGATGACTCCTGCCGATCGGCGCTATCGAGTTGACGCAGATATCGACCGACGCTCTCCTCGATCTGCGCCATCCGCCTCGCCATCTTGGCATGCGTGAAGTTGCGGTCGCGGTTGTTCACCGCCTTGAACTTGGTGCCGTCGATTGCGACGCTTGGGGTCTGTGACAGGCCCATTTGACGGCATAGGGCAACGAACTTCGCACAGACTTTCCGGATCGCCGCGCCATTGTCCTTCCGGAAATCGGCGATTGTCTTGTGATCGGGAGCCAAGCGGCCGATCAGCCACATCACCTCGACATTGCGGCACGCCTCACGTTCCAGACGCCGGCTGGATTGCACCCGATTGAGGTAGCCGTAAATGTAAAGCTTCAGGAGAACTGCCGGATGATAGCAGGGCCGGCCCGTCTTCCTGGCGATAACACGCTCAAACCCCATTCCATGCAGGTCGAGCGCCTCGACGAACACATCGATCACATGGACCGCGTTGTCCTCGCTTACCCAATCTTCCAGACATTCCGGCAAGAGCGTCAACTGGGATCTGTCTGCGCCTTCAACGAAGCGTGCCATCCGTATCCCCCGTCAGGAAACGGAAGAATCGTAGCCGACTCGCGGGTTTTCACACAGCCAGGGTCATGAGCGGGCATCGCAGTCTGCAGCCGTAACATCCGCTAAGGGCCAGAAGGCGGACCCCCAAAGCCTGCACTTTCACCAGCACTTTCAGTCGATCACCCGCGTCGCTCGTGCCAACATGGTTGGTGGAATTTTAAGACCGAGCACGCGCGCCGTTTTGAGATTAAAGACTAGATCATAGGTCGTCGGCTCCTGAACCGGAATGTTCTCAGGCTTTTCACCTTCTAGAATTTTCTTCACCAATGGAGCCGCGTCCCGGGCGACTGTTGTCCAATTTGCTCCATAGGACATCAGAAGCCCGGCTTCAGGATAAGGATCAGCCTGACTGATCACTGGCAAATTTGCTGCGATTGCTAATTCCGCAATTCGCCGCAATACGAAGACATGCCACACACTGGCACCGAGTATCGCCGCGCCAAACTGGCTCGCCTTCGAAAATGCATCTTCAAGACTTTCTGGACCGCCGCATTCGAACGACCCAAATGACAGTCCGAGCTGGTTTGCTGCTTTTCGCGTATCCGCTAGCTCTGGTTGGGTGGCAAATTGAAATGCAGGGCTCGGGTCCCAGATCATTGCTACGCCCGACAAGGCGGGAATGGTATCCTTGAGCAGTTCCACGCGCTTGGCGGCCAAATACGCCGTGACGTGCGCGATCCCCGTGACATTTCCCCCCGGACGATTGAGGCTCGACACAAGGCCAGAACCTACCGGATTTGGATTATAGACAAAGACAATGGGAATGGTGCTTGTTGCCCTTCGCAGCGCGAGGGCTGGGGGGATGGTTATCCCCACCAAAACGTCGCACTTCAACTCAACCAGTTGCTTTGCCAACAAATCAAGGTTTTCGGAATTTTTGTCGAAGAACCGATCCTCGAAGATTATGCTACCCTCGCCATATCCAATAGCTTTGAAGCCATCTCGCAGCGGCCTAAAGTACGGATGGGTTTCGGCACTTGCTCCCTGCCAGAGCACACCAATCCTAGGAATTTTTTTCGGCTGCTGCGCCCGCGCTACTGTGGGCCAGGTTACCGCGCCCCCGATTAGCCCAATGAACTCGCGCCGCTTCATTCAACCCCCGCCGGGTAACGCCTATAGCGAGTATATGACCACACACTACGGTCGCCGGGCTAGAGGCCAAAAGACCGCTTCGGGTCATTCGCGCTGGTTTGCCCGGAGCACGGCGACTTTGGGGCGCCCCCGGTGAACGGACATTCTCGGGAAGGCGAGCATGTCTCGAAAGTGTCAATTTCGGAAGTGGCCTTCTTTACTCGACCACCTCATCGGCACGTAGCAAGAAGGACTCGGGTATCTTCAAGTCGAGCGCCTTGGCGGCTTTGAGATTGACGATGAGGTCGAATTTGACTGGTTGCTGCACCGGAATGTCGGCAGGCCTTGCGCCGCGCAGTATCTTGTCGACGAACTCAGCTGCGCGACTGAACAGATCGGCGAAATTTGCGCCGTAAGACATCAGCCCGCCGGCATCGACAAATTCCCTGAAGCCGAAGATGGTGGGTATTCGTTCCTGCGTGACTGCTTGAAGTATCTGGGCCTTGTTCGAATTCACAAGCGGCTCGCTCAACACGTAGAGCGCGTCCGCGCGCCCCTTCAGCCGCGCCAGCGCCGGGGCGATATCCTTTGCAGTGTGCAACTCCAGAATGTCCGCTTCGATGTTCAGCGCGGCCGCTGCCTTCCTGATACTTGCCGTTTCTCGTTGAAAACCGGTCCCTGCAACGTTGGCGAGCGCGGAAAGGCGGCGCATCTGCGGAACGATTTCGCGCAACAGTTCGATGCGTTTACTGGCCAGATCGTTCGGCTGAACTGTCAGCCCCGTGACGTTGCCGCCGGGCTGCGACAAGCTCTTGACAAGGCCCGTGGCAACGGGATCGTTGAAGGCCGCGAACACGATCGGAATGCTCGGCGTGGCCCGGCTCGCGATGTTCACCCCGTTCGCCGAACTTACGATGACATCGACCCTGCGCTGGACGAACTCGGCAGCGAATTCCGCCATGCGGTCATTGTCGCCCGCTGCCCAGCGGTATTCGATCACAATGTTGCGGCCTGCGGTCCAGCCGAGTTCTGACAGCCGCTTGGCGAATGCCGCAACCCAAGCCCCGTGGGAAGCCTGCGAGCCGGGCACAAGAAATCCGATGATAGGAGATTTGGCCGTCTGGGCGCGTACCGCTAGTGGCCATGATGCCGCTACGCTACCGATGAGCGTGACAAAGTGGCGTCGATTCATGACTGATCCTTACCTTCGACACAGGCGGCCGACTTGTGGTGCAGGTCCAGGCGTCTGACGTCCGCTACGACTTAAAAGCTTCCAATACTGGCCCAACCCAACGAATCCCGATCTCCTCCAACGAGCCGACGTTGAGTGCAAATCTTCAGCTAAGAGCCCAAGCAGACCCGCAATCAATCAATTGCCTCGTCTGCTGTCGCAAGCAATAACGACGGAACCTCAATACCTAGCTTTTTTGCTGCGCCGAGATTGATAACAAAGTCAAATTTTGTCGGTTCGACAACAGGAAGCTCAGCAGCCTTTTCGCCTTTCAAGATGCGGCCAGCATAAATTCCCGCCAATCGATAGGCGTCATTCAAATTAGTGCCATAGCTCATTAGCCCACCGGCCGCCGGAAACTCTCGCGAATGGGCAATAGTTGGAATTCGGTGGCGTAATGAGAGCGCGGCAATCTGCGGTGAATTGCTGGTGAAAAGACATCGGAAAGCACCGTCAAAGCCTCGATGTTCTTTCCAGCCATACCGTGAAAAGTCGCTTCCAGCTGCTGCGAATCGCTTGCAGTGAAGGTTTCGAGCCTCAACTGGACCTTCGCCGCAAGCCCCTGCAACTGAAGCAGTTGAATTTCGTTCTGCAGGTTCGCCGGATTGGCCAGTACGCCGATTATCTTCGCATTTGGTATCATTTTTTGTAGCAGATCAATCCGCTTCGGCTCCATCGAGTTTGTCATCAACGTAACGCCGGTTATGTTCCCGCCCGGCCTGTTGAAGCTCTTGACCAGCCCAGTTTGAACCGGATCAGCGCCAAGATGAAAAATAACTGGAATGGTGGACGTAGCCGCCTTGGCAGCCTGGATGGGAGGACCGCCGCCCATGGTGAGTATTACGCTGACCTTTCGGTTTACGAGGTCCTCGGCCATCGCGGGCAGCCGCTCATACTGACCATCTGCCCATCGGAACTCCATTCTGAAGTTCTGACCTTCCACAAGTCCGGTTTCCTTCAACCCTTGCCTAACCGCAGTGACGTGATGTGTGTAGTTCGCTTCTGCAGGAGCCGCGAGACATGCGACAATTGGTAACTTGTCTTGCTGCGCCCGTGCCCGTGGCGACCATGCAGTGGTCGTTGCGAGCGCTACGAGGAAATCACGCCTTCTCATTCGAACACCTCGTGCGCACGAGCGAAAATCGCGGCATTCTAATGCGCGAAGTAAAGCCACGTCGCTAAGCACTTTCCCACAGTTGGCTCCATACTAACGCAGGTTAGCGCGGGTCCGAAAGGCTGAATACGGGGCAAACCGTCCCGTCCCATTCCCTGCTCAGAAACGATTCCGTCCGGAAGCCTCCGCGATGTCCGCCATGGGTCAAAAATCGGACCGCCACCGCCGACGGGTTGATCGAGTAAGGCCGTCAATTTCTCCTTTGTTGCGCCTCTGGCATCCGGCCGCGCTTGGACCCGTGCCGAAAAGTGATTACCATCGGCTAAATTGGGAGCGGGCCGGCCATGAAGCGGCGTGAGTTTATCAAGCTAGTCGGCGGCGTGGCGGCCTCATGGCCGTTAGCAGCGCGGGCTCAGCAACAGCGCATCCCTATCGTGGGCTTTGTCGGATTTGCCAATGCCGACGATGACGCCGTGACGGTCAACGCTTTTCGTAAGGCGCTGGTTGGGTTCGGCCACCTTGAGGGACGCACTATCATTGTCAATACGCGCAGTGCTAACGGCGACGTCGCGCGGGGGCACGCCATGATCGACGAGCTGGTGGCGCTGCCGGTGGATGTATTTCTTTCGCCGGGCCCAGCGGCGGCGCGTGCCATAGTACGAAAGACACGTATTCCAGTGGTCGCGGTGGCATTGCCGGCGGTGCAGAGCGATCCCGAACTGTTCCAGAGTCTGTCGCGGCCTGGTGGCACGGTGACCGGGTTCTCTGCGTTCGGGGAAGAAATTTCGGCTAAGCGGATCGAAATGCTGAAGGAGATCGTACCCGGCCTGAAGAAGCTTGGCGTGATGCACAACGCCACCGATCCCACTTTCAGCGCCTGGGGCTCGCAGACAATCGGATATGCGAGGAGGGCCGGTATCGAGCCGGTGCGCCTCGGGCTTAGTGCGCCGTCCGCGTTACAACTGACCGAGCAGATCAAGAAGCTCGCCGACGACGGGGGCACGGCCATGATTGTAATCCGAGATTTCCTGACGGTGGCAATGATGAAGGATATCTGCCGGATCGCTGCGGACGCGCGTATCGCCGTGATGGGCGAGCATGCTGAAATCGCGCGGGCCGGCGCACTATTCAGCTATGGCGCTGATCTCACTGACCTGTTTCGTCGTGCGGCGGGCTATGTCGACAAAATTCTCAAGGGCGGAAAACCAGCGGAGATGCCGATCCAGCTGCCGACCAAGTTCGAGCTGATCGCCAATGTCAAGGTTGCGCGGACGCTCGGTTTGACTTTCCCGCCGTCAATCCTTGTGCTCGCGGATCAGGTGATTGAGTGAGCGACCTCGCAGAGCGCTGGCGTAAGATTGAGGCGCACGGGAGCAATGCGGTGATGAAGCGACGCGATTTCATCGTACTTTTTGGCGGCATGGCTGTGGCGTGGCCGTTCACTTCGCACGCGCAGCTGCGCAAAACGATACCGCGCATTGGCGTGCTTTGGCACGCAGGCAGCGCCGACGAGGAAGCAATCTATATGCGAGCGCTAAACAAAGGATTTAGCGATCTAGGCTACGTCGAGGGCAAGTCGATTGCCTTAGAGCATCGCTTCCCGGATGAAAGACCAGAGCGCTTTGCCAGTATGGCTGGCGAACTTGCTGCAATTCCAGTCGATGTCTTGGTCGCAGTAACACAGCCGGCAGCGCTAGCGGCAGCGCACGCGACTAAAATGATACCGATCGTTTTCACTCACGTACCGGATCCTATCAATGCAAAACTGGTGACAAGCCTAGCTCAGCCCGGTGGAAACATCACGGGTTTGACAAACATTGCGGCTCAGATTGCCTCGAAACGCGTTCAGCTGCTAAAGGAAGCCTTTCCGCGAATGCGGCGTATCACCTTGCTGGTTAATCCGAGCGACGACCAGGCGATGGGTCGCTTCGTTGATGAAGCCAAGACCTCGGCCATAGCCCTTGGTTTGGACGTTCAGACTGTAGAGGTACGTTCAGTAGGAGAGTTCGATCATGGATTTAAACGTATGGTAGATAATGGCTCGGAAGGCTTGATTACCATGCCCAACGGCTTGTTCTATCAGGGCCGTTTACGAGCGGGCCAATTGGCTATTGCGCACAAAATTCCCCTTATGGTTGTCTCGCGCGAGACGCTGGAGGGCGGAGCGTTAATGTCTTACGGTCCTGACTTTCAGGCTATTTTTCGTCGCACCGCGGTCTACGTTGACAAGATCCTTAAAGGCGAGAAAACCGCCCATTTGCCTGTTGAACTTCCCACCAAATTTCAGTTCCTGGTGAACCTAAAAACCGCCAAGGCGCTCGGTGTAACCATTTCAGAGAGTTTCCTGTTACGTGCCGACGAGGTGATCGAATAGCTTGCCTGGCGGTGCTTGCGTCCGTTACCGGACACCTATCGGACGTGCACGCAACGCTGACAATGTCTATCAACGGGGACAACGCGGACCTCGCAATCAATCTAGGTGCCCATTCCGATAGCGGACATTTGGTCATCTTCAATTGGCTGTTAAAAGCGTTCACGGCTCTTTCGGCCGATTCAGCTGAGTACTGAGATCCGCCACTTAAGGGATGGGTGAACATGAAGAGGCGCAGCTTTCTAGTTTTTCTTGGTGGTTTCGCCGCTGTAGGGCCGGTCATGGCGCAATCGTCAAAGCGGCCTCCCGTCGTAGCCTTGGTGCTGGGTGTTGCACCGCTAGCAGGAATGATCGGAGCTGATCCCCAAATTTCGTTCGTGCGAGCATTTGTGCACGGATTGCGCGACCTCGGATGGATCGACGGTCGTACCGTCATCATCGAACGACGTTCGGCGGAAGGAGCGCCAGAGCGCGCTGCTGGAATTTTCGCAGAGTTAATTGGACGCGGCGTTGATGTGATCGCTGTAGGCGGAGAGCGGTGGCTGCAGGACGCCGCGCGAGCTGCAACGCGGACGATTCCCATTGTTGCATCATTCCGCGACGATCCTGTCGCAGCGGGCGTGATCGCAAGTCTGGCGCGGCCTGGAGGTAATTTGACCGGAGCCACATTTACGACTGGCCCTGAGTTTTACGGTAAGCGGCTTCAGCTCCTTCGTGAACTCGCCCCTGCCGCCGTTCGGATTGCGGTTCTTGCACCTAGTGCCCAACTGAAGCAGCTTCGAGATATCACGCTTCCCGCTGGACTAACTGTCTTGCCAGTCGAGGCCGACGTTTCGGATCAATTGGAAACGGCGCTCGCGACGATTCTGCGCGAACGGGCGGACGGTTTGATGCCGGACGGTGCGGGGCTGCCCTTTTTTAATACGCAGCGCCTCTTACAATTTGCTGCTGAGCACCGATTGCCGACAATTTATACAGCTCGGGATATGGCAGTCGCCGGCGGCCTGATATCGTATGGTGGGGCCTCGCATTGGTCTCAGCTGGCTCGGATAGTTACTCGCTTCCTGGAGGGGGCCGCCCTTGGTAGCGTACCCGTCGAACAACCAACGAAATTTGAGCTTGTCATAAACCTCAGGACGGCTCGGAGCCTTGGCATTACAGTACCGGATGCCTTGATCGTCAGGGCCGATATGGTGATTGAGTAACTACCAAGCTTCGCCGCATGTAAATTTGTTGTTGTCACGTTTGAGGCATGAAGCTGAATCCAGCTGTCCTTCCAATATCGCGTGCGACCGCCGATGATGTGATCGAAAATGTTGGCACGGAGGGACATCCGCACAGTCACTTCGATTCATTGCCGGGGCGAAAGGCACATAAATGGCAGGATTCGTCAGCATTTGACCGATAGCGGTCTATTCACCGGTGAAAATTGATAGGATCGCGCTGCTGCGTTGGTTGAGGGTGAAATGAGAAGGCGTGACTTTCTAGGCTTCGCAGCAGGGACGTTGACCTGTGGATCCGATGCACTTGCCCAGCAAGTCTATCGAGTGGCCATTTTGACGCCGTCCCAAACCCAGTGGCAGCCCCGGACTTTTCGAGATGCTTTGCGAGAGTTTGGATATCGCGAGGGCGTCAATCTGAAGATTGACGTTGTAACCGCCGAAAACGACCTCAACCGGTTGCCGCAGCTGGCCGCTAGTTTGGTGGCGACCGGTTCCGATGTGATCGTTGCTGTCAATACACCGGGTACGCGGGCAGCCATGTCTGCCACCTCTACAATTCCAATCGTTTCCGCTGCGGTCGCGGATCCGATATTCCTGGGCATTGTCAGCAATATCGCGAAGCCCAACGGTAACGTCACTGGTGTCGCGAACCTTGCCGCGGACATTACCTCAAAGCGGATCGCGCTCCTTAAAGAACTTGTTCCATCGGCCCGTCGGATTGCGCTCTTCATGCACCCCGATGAGCCGATTACAGCGTTGCAAGTTCAGGACGCCGAGAAAAATTCCGGCGCGCTCGGCATTGAACCCAAGGCATTTGCGATGCGAACAATTGATGATTTGCAGCGAGGCCTTCGAGAAGCGCTCCTATGGAACGCTCAGGCAGTAGTCCGGCTGGCTGGTCAGGGATTTGCGCTCGGCGCAGACACGGGACGACTTGCCACAAGCCAAGGATTGCCATCAATGCTTCTGCAGCGGCAAGATGTGGAGGCGGGCGGGTTGATGTCATACTTTGCTGACCACCGAGAGCTCTGGCGTCGCGTAGCTGCCCAAGTCGATCGTGTGTTGAAAGGCACGCCACCTCGCGAGCTTCCATTCGAACTTCCCACGCGCTTTGAGTTGGTAATCAACTTGAAGGCCGGCAAGAAGCTCGGTTTGATTGTTCCACCGTCGTTGCTTGCTCGAGCAGACGAGGTGATCGAATGATATTTTCGTCACGGCACTTCTTGGAGGTTAGAAGCCGGCTTATCGTCGATTGCCGTCGAGCAACCGACGTGAATCCAATTGTCTTTCGCATGGGCATCACAATCACGCTTGGCATCTGAACTTGGGAAATTTTGCTCTTCCCGGCAGAACGCGTGATAGTCTGAAGACGGTCCTTCCGGAGCAGCCTAGCAAACCAGGTCGCAGTGATATCCCGTCAGGACCGATTTTGCGTTCAATTGGGTATTGAGGTGGACATGCGCCGTCGTGCATTTCTTGTAGCTCTTGCTGCAACAACAGTAGCGCCGCAATTCATGGCACAGGCTCAGCCGACCGGCAGGACTTACCGCATTGGATTGGTCGAGCCGATATCGGCAGAACTCAACGCGACCAACCTCACTGCCTTGCGCGGCGGCCTGGAAGAGCTTGGATACGTCGAAGGACGCAATCTTGTCTTTGACTATCGATCTGCGGACGGCAATTCTGCCCACTACCCTAGCCTTGTGTCCGATGTGATCGGCCGCAACCCCGACCTAATCATTGCCCGAGGCACCCCAGCGGCGCTTGCGGTCAAGCGAGCGACGAGAACCACTCCTGTGGTCATGATCGTTGGCGAGCCATTGCTCGTGGTCGACAGCCTCGCTCGGCCAGGCGGCAACATTACTGGCTTGAGTGGGGTACAGCCAGCGCTTGAAGCCAAACGCATGGAATTGCTTAAGGAGATCGCGCCGTCAACTACGGGTATCGCCGCTGTTCTGAACATGGCCAATCCTGTTACCGCACCGCAATTGACTGAGCTTCAGAAGGGCGCACAGTCGCGAGGCTGGCGATTTAGGTTGTTTGATGTGCGCACTCGCGAGGACATCGAGCAGGCCTTTCGCGCGCTCGACAAAAGCTCGGACGCGGTCATAGTGGGACTTGAGGCGCTGACCCAGGCGCACCGCGCTCTGATAGCGGATCTTGCCGCAAAGGGGCGGCTGCCGGCGATCTACGGGGGTCGGGAGTTTGTGGAGGCGGGCGGTCTCATCTTCTATGGTCCGAGCTTCCCTGACATCTATCGTCGGGCGGCGACTTATGTTGACAGGATACTGAAAGGAGCGAAGCCTGCAGATCTGCCCGTCGAACAGCCAATCAAGTTCGAGATGATGATAAACCTCAAAGCCGCAAAGGCGATTGGCCTTGACGTGCCGCTGTTACTCCAGCAGCGCGCGGACGAAGTCATAGAGTAATTTCGGCTGATGTGACACTTGGTGGGTTGTTGCACCAATAGGGCTGATTGCGGCCGAGGGAGACGTTTATCGGCAACCCGGCTGAAGGCTGCCTGGCAGTCTACACCTCGAAAATCCTCCCGCACTGCGGCAAGAGACAAGTTCGCCGATTATTGATAACTTGGGCCGGATGAGCATATCGCTGCACCCCGATACGCCCCAAGGCCGAGCGCCGGCGACTTCGCCAGCGGAGGAAGTGCCTATCGCGGCTGAGGCGCCGGAGCCCAGATTGCGAAGCCGATTGTTCACCAAGTATGTCACGCTGTTCGTGGCGGTGGTGGGCGTCGCCCTTCTATCCAACGGGATATTCGAGGTCTTCTTCTATTACCGGGAGCACAAGGCAGCCCTGATTCGCATTCAGCACGAACAGGCCGAGGCAGCGGCGGCAAAGATTTCGCAATTTATCAAGGAAATCGAAAGCCAGTTGGGCTGGACGGCGCAACTGCCGTGGTCGGCGGGCACAATTGAGCAGCGCCGGTTTGATGCGTTGCGGCTGTTGAAGCAAGTGCCGGCTGTCACCGAACTGGCGCAGGCTGATTCAACCGGCAAGGAGCGGCTGCGAGTGTCCCGCATCGACATTGATGCCATGGAGAGCGGCGTTGACCTTTCCAAGGATCCGAAGTTTACCGAAGCCGTTGCGCATAAGGTGTATTACGGACCGGTCTATTTTCGCCGGGAGTCCGAGCCCTACATGACATTATCGCTCGCCGGCACACGAAAGGATGCTGGGGTAAGCATTGCCGAGGTTAATCTAAAGCTGATCCGGGACGTGGTCTCGCAGATCAAGGTTGGCGAAGGCGGCCAGGCCTACGTGGTAGGTGCTCAGGGGCGTCTGATCGCTCATCCCGACATCAGTCTGGTGCTGCGCAACACCGATATGTCGAAGTTGGTTCAGGTCCAGGCCGCGCAAGCCAGAGGCGCGGACGCTATGCCCGACTTGCTGCACGGCGCTCTCAATATCCAGGGCCAGGAAGTGCTGACGGCGTCCGCCCCTATCTCGCCTCTTGGTTGGACGATGTTCGTCGAGCTCCCGGTCAAGGAAGCTTACGCCTCGCTCTATCAAGCGCTTCAAAGGCTCGCCATCTTACTGCTGGCTGCGTCTATCTTTGCGGTGCTGGCCGGAATATTCCTGGCCCGGCGCATGGTCGTCCCGATCCAGGCATTGCGCGCCGGCGCCGCACGCATCGGCAACGGCGATTTCGCTCAGCGCATCTCGATTCGGACCGGCGACGAACTGGAAGGTCTCGCTGACCAGTTCAACGACATGGGCGAGCGATTGCAGGAATCCTATGCCGATTTGGAGCAAAAGGTCGAACAGCGCACCTCCGAGCTAAGCCAGACATTGCAGCAGCAGACCGCCACCTCGGAAGTGCTGCAAGTCATAAGCTCTTCGCCGGGTGAACTGGAGCCCGTTTTCGACACCATATTGATCAACGCGATGCGGCTTTGCGAAGCCAGTCATGGCGTCGTTTGGCTGCGCGAAGGCGATGGCTTTCGCAGCGCTGCATTTCGTGGAACGCTGCCCAAAGCCTTTGTCGACCTGTGGCAACCCGGCACATTTGTCCGACCCGGATCGGACGCTCCCATCGTGCTGGCAGCGCAAAGCGGCCAAGCCATTCAAATAGAAGATCTGAACGACAGTGCCGCCTATCGCGGCAGGGACCCCTTACCTGTAGCGGCGGTTGAAGTTGCAGGTATTCGAACCATCATTTCGGTGCCGATGTTCAAGGACAACGAGTGCGTGGGTGCAATAGCGCTGTCTCGTAAAGAAGTCCGGCTCTTCAGTGAGAAGCAGATCGAACTCGTCGCCAGCTTCGCGAAGCAAGCAGTGATTGCGATCGAGAACGCCCGTCTGCTCAACGAATTGCGCGAGCGTACCAACGATTTGAGCGAGTCGCTAGAGCAGCAAACCGCGACTTCAGAGGTGCTTGAGGTTATCAGCGCCTCGTCGGGCGACCTGGCGCCGGTGTTCCAGAAGATGCTCGAAAACGCTACGCGCATTTGTGGCGCCAAGTTCGGCACTATGAACCTATATGAAGAAGGCGGCTTTCGTACGGTCGCTTTGTACAACGCGCCGCCAGCTTACGCCGCCACGCAGTTGCACAAGGTGATCCACCCGCATCCCCAGAGCGGCCTCGGAACAATCGAACGCACCCGTCAGAGCTTCCATATCGATGACATCAGGGCAGAGCAGCCATACCGTGAAGGCAATCCGAACGTTCGGGCGCTTGCCGATCTTGCCGGGGCCCGAACACTTGTGATCGTGCCGATGCTCAAGGAAGATGATCTGATTGGTGCCATCACGATTTTTCGTCAGGAGGTGAAGCCGTTCACAGAAAAGCAGACCCAGCTGGTTGCAAACTTCGCGAGCCAAGCCGTGATCGCGATCGAAAACGCCCGCCTGCTGAACGAATTGAGAGAACGCACGACGCAACTAACACAGTCGTTGGATGATTTGCGCACTGCCCAGGACCGCCTAGTGCAGACCGAAAAGCTCGCATCGCTCGGTCAACTCACCGCCGGCATCGCCCATGAGATCAAGAACCCGCTGAATTTCGTCAATAATTTCTCGGCGCTGTCGACCGAGTTGATCGAGGAGGTGAACGATATTCTTAAGACCGCAACAATCGATGGCAAGACCAGGGAAGAGCTCGACGAGTTGACCCATATGCTCAAAGGCAACCTCGAGAAAGTTGTGCAGCACGGCAAACGCGCCGATTCGATCGTCAAGAACATGTTGCTGCATTCGCGTGAGGGATCGGGAGAGCAGCGCCCCACGGATATCAACGCTGTTGTGGAGGAAAGTCTCAATCTCGCCTATCACGGTGCGCGGGCGGAAAAGCCTGGCTTCAACATCACGCTTAAGCGCAACCTCGATCCCGCTGCGGGAACGATCGACGCGTATCCCCAAGAGATCACGCGGGTGTTCCTCAATCTTATTTCCAACGGTTTCTATGCCGCCAGCAAGCGGAAGGAAGCGAGCGATGACACCTTCGAGCCATCGTTGAGCGCAACCACAAAAGACCTCGGCCGCAAAGTGGAGATCCGGATACGTGACAACGGGACCGGCATTCCCCAGGATGTGCGGGAGAGAATGTTCAATCCCTTCTTCACTACCAAACCTGCGGGTGAAGGCACCGGACTGGGCTTATCTATGAGCCACGACATCGTGGTGAAACAACATGGTGGCACGATTGACGTCGCGACCGAGCCGGGAGCTTTTACTGAATTCATTATCACGCTGCCGCGGAGGGCGGTGGCAAAAGCAGTTTCGGGAGGCAAGAATTGAGCGTATACATTCTGGTTGTGGATGATGAGCCTGATGTAGAGGCGCTGTTCCGCCAGCAATTCCGACGGGACATCAAATCCGGGCGCTTCGCAATGGAATTTGCCCCATCGGCGCCCGTGGCGTTGGCCCGCGCCGCTGAAGTCCGCGATCCGTCACTGATCCTGATTCTGTCCGACATCAATATGCCTGGGATGAGCGGTCTGGAGATGCTTCCGATGGTGCGCGCGCAGCGGCCCGACGTTCCCGTGATTATGATTACGGCCTATGGCGATGCCGAAACCCGCCGCAAGGCGATCGAACGTGGTGCGGTCGGCCTACTGACAAAGCCGATCGACTTCGCGCTGCTGCGTCACGAAATAGATGCGAGGCTTGGGCAGGCCGCATGACCGCAACGATCCTTGTCGTCGACGACGAGCCTGATCTGGAGGACCTGATACTGCAAAAGTTCCGCAGGCAGATCCGCGAGGGCACGGTAGCGTTCGCATTTGCGCGTGACGGTATTGAGGCGCTGCAATGGATCGAGCAAAATCCGGATGTCGACATGGTAGTTTCCGACATCAATATGCCTCGGATGGACGGCCTGACACTCCTGCAGAAGCTGCAGGAGGCGGACGACAAGAAATCGACCATCATTGTTTCTGCTTACGGCGATATGAACAACATCCGCACTGCGATGAACCGCGGCGCGTTCGATTTTTTGACCAAGCCCATTGATTTCTCCGACCTTGAGTTGACGATCGAAAAGACCGTCCGTCATGTCGTGATGATGCGTGAGACGCGACGCCGCCAAGCCGAAGCTGAGCGTGCTCATGCTTCGCTGTCCCGGTATTTCTCGCCGCAAGTCGCCGCAAGAGTTGCTTCCGCCATAGACAGCAACGGCATGGAAGTACACCGCCGCGAAGTTGCAGCAATCTTCACCGATATCACTGGTTTTACGTCACTCGTGGAAACCGCCGAACCCGACGTGCTGGGCGCTTTGCTCAACGAATACGTCGGCGGCATGACCGACGTCGTGTTTGCCCATGAAGGCACGGTCGCCAAGATCATAGGTGACGCGATCCATGTCCTGTTCAATGCACCCGGCGACCAGCCGGATTATGCGACGCGCGCTATCGCCTGCGCGCATGAACTTGATATATGGGCCGAGAAATTCCGTGAGCGGTGGAAAACCAAGGGCGTGAATTTCGGAGCGACCCGGATCGGTGTCCACGCTGGCCCTGCGCTGGTCGGCAATTTTGGCGGCAGTCGCTTTTTCGATTACACTGCTCATGGCGATACGATCAACACCGCGGCGCGCCTGGAGGCCGCCAACAAGTTTCTGGGCACACGCATTTGCGTCAGCGCCACGGTGGCCGACGGGGCAGATAATTTCCGCGGGCGTCCAGTCGGCGATCTCCTCTTGCGCGGGCGGAGCAAGCCGCTTCGTGCTTACGAGCCATTATCGGCCGCGATGTTCGAGACATCAATGACGAAGCAGTACTGCGAAGCCTTTGTCAGATTGGAAGCGAACGAAGTCACGGCGATGCCCGCCTTCGCAGCCTTGGTCGGCCAGCATGCGGACGACGCGCTGGCCGGCTTTCATTTGCGACGGCTGCTTAATGGCGGCAAGGGCGTTCGTATGCAATTAGAGTGATCGATGCTGATAGGAGACGCCGTTCGCGTTGGCGGGCGGCGCAGTGTCGGGGTAATGAATGCGTCGGCGCGAGATCCTCAATAACGCGATCGGCCTGACGATGCGAGATCGTTCCTGTTGCGTGCCGATGAGGTGATCGAATGAGGCGGCGAGACTTTGTCCGGGCAGTTGGAGGCGCCGCCGTTTCAGGCTGGCCGGCCGCGGCGCATGCGCAGCAGTCAAGGCAATTTCGCCTCGGATGGCTCACCACCGGGCCGCCCGCCGACGTCAACCCATTCCTCGATGCGCTCCGCGCCGGGCTTGCCACTTTAGGATATGTCGAGGGTCGCAACCTGCGGGTCATCGCGCGCTATGCCGATGGGGATTTGGGTCGCGTCCCAGTGCTCGCGGAGGAATTGGCCAGACTACCGGTAGATCTGATTGTCACCCAAGGCACTGCTACCCGCCAATTGCAAAAGGTCACCGCAATAGTCCCAGTGGTCTATGTGTTCAGCGCCGATCCGGTGTTGGCTGGCATTGCTGACAGCATTGCTCGACCCGGCCGCAACATGACCGGCATCACCCTGTTGTCGGCCGAACTGAACGGCAAGCGGCTCGAATTGCTGCGCGAAATCATGCCACAAATTGATCGGGTGGCGATTCTGGCGAG
Organism: Pseudomonadota bacterium; assembly: GCA_023387735.1. Lineage (GTDB taxonomy): Bacteria > Pseudomonadota > Alphaproteobacteria > Rhizobiales > Xanthobacteraceae > Bradyrhizobium. The sequence continues at coordinate 419,498 of JAEWHP010000002.1, forward strand.
TCCAACCCACGCCGGTGAAGAACTCGAACGACGTAGCTCGATCGAGATGGCGCAAAACCTCGGCATCGTGGTGCAATATTTCCCGACGCCGAGCCTTGCGGAGCTTGACGGCGCTTATGCTAGCATGGCGGCGGATCCTCCGAACGCAGTCGTCGTATTCCCGGACCCTATTACGTACGCAAATCGCGAGCAGATTATCGCCTTCGCGAGAGCCAGGCGCGTGCCGGTGGTCTCGGGTTGGGCTGACTTTGCGGAGGCTGGTGCGCTGTTCACCTACGGGCCGAAGCTCGTGGAGTCTTACCGGCGGCTCGCTTCTTACGTCGACCGCGTTCTGAAGGGGGAGAAACCTTCCGAACTGCCAATCGAGCGACCGACGATTTTCGAGCTGGTTATCAATCTGAAAGCAGCTAAGGCGCTTAGTCTCGAAATCCAATCCGCCTTCATGGCACGGGCAGACCGGGTGATTGAATGAGGTCGTCCTCGCGAGCACCCTGGCGGACAATCCCGGGTGCGTGGCGCCTGGTCACCTGCCTGGTTGCTGATTGTCGGATGACCGCAAGAGGTTAGGTTCTAGTGTATTAAGAGCTGGTTTGAAGGGGCATATGCGACGGCGAGAGTTCATCATACTTCTCGGGAGTACGGCTGCCGCTTTGACGCCATCGGCGGGGCTCGCCCAGCAGATTGGCTCCTCGCGGAGAGTTGGCGTTCTCTTCCCGGGCACGTTGGGAGCGGATCGCGAGCGATTGATCAACGAAGGATTGGCCAACGAACTCGGCCACCAAAAAGCTGTACTGGTAGCGCGCTCCTCGGTAGGTGACGATCAGTTACTCGGCAAATATGCCGCTGAGCTTGCAGAAAATGTCGACGTCATCCTTGCGATCGCATCAGGAAGTCTTCGCGCCGCGCGACAAGCGTCGCGAACAGTCCCGATAGTTGCGCTTGACCTCGAGGCAGATCCCATTGCGATCGGAGCCGCACAGAGCCTTAACCGGCCCGGCGGAAATGTGACGGGGATCTTTCTCGATGCGCCGGAAATCGCGGGGAAGTGGGTGCAGATCATCAGAGAAGTCATTCCCAATACAAGCAAGGTCGCGCTCCTTCATGACCTCCATCTGGACCAGACGCAGGTCAAGTCCGCTGAGAACAGTGCCCGCAACGTCGGAATTAAAACGCTAAGGTACGGCATCAACCAACCCTCCGAACTCCGCGGTGCGTTCCGGAGGGCATCAGACGCCCTGGTCGACGCAATGCTCGTGCACTCGTCCCCAGTTTTCGTCGATCAAGCGGCGGCCATCGCCGAACTTGCACTCGAGCATCGAATGCCGACAATCGGATTGTTTCCAGTCTACGCGAAAGCAGGCGGTCTATTTTCATACGGGCCTAATAATTTTGAGCTTTTCAAGCAGGCGGGCGCTATCGCCGGTAAAATCCTTCGAGGGGCTAACCCGGCCGAGTTTCCCATTGAGCGCCCCGTCTATTTATCTTTTGTGATCAACTTCCGCACCGCCAAAACGCTTCATATTGCGATTCCACCTTCATTATCCGCTCTGGCCGACGAAGCGGTCGAATGAAGCCTTTGGAGGACCTTACGAGCGGCTAAAATCGATTTGCCTACCGCCATCTGTTAGGGATGATCAAATGAAGCGACGGCAATTCATCGTCGGCCTGGGAACGGCGGGCTTAGGGCTTCGGTCGGTCCAGGCGCAGCAACCCGTTATGCCCGTGGTGGGCTTTCTCAGTACACGTTCACCTGATGAAGCCGCGGTTCATACCCAGGCCTTTCGGCGAGGGCTGGAGGAAATGGGGTTTGTCGAGGGGCGTGGCGTCACCGTGGAGTACAGCTGGGCAAATGGCGACTATAGCCTGTTGCCGGCTTTGGCTGCTGACCTGCTCGGACGGTCTCCTTCGCTGATGGTCGCGGCGGGCGATCCAGCAGCGCTGGCGGTCAAGGCGGCAAGTTCTTCGGTCCCGCTCGTTTTTGTCGTGGGCCAGGACCCAGTGCACTCTGGTCTGGTCGCAAGCATGAGCCGGCCGGGTAAGGCCACCGGCGTCAATTTCTTTACGGGCAATCTAAGCGGAAAGCGACTGGAGCTTCTCTGCGGGATGGCGACGTCGGCAAAACTCATAGGAGTTCTGCTCAATCCGCGTTCCGGCGCCGCCGACCAGTATCGACAGTCGGCAGATAGCGCGGCGCGGTCGCTCGGCCGTGAGTTAATCGCTCAGGAGGCGGCAACCAGTGGCGGAATCGATGCTGCCTTCGCTGCGCTGGCTAAAGCTGGTGTCGATGCAGTGATGGTGCAGAATGATCCCTTTTTCGATAGTCGCCGCAGTCAAATCATTTTGCTTTCATCGCGCCACCGGCTGCCTGGCATTTTCCATATTCGGGAGTTTCCAGCGGACGGCGGGCTAATGAGCTATGGCGCCAGCTTGTCCGAGACCTATCGCCAGGTCGGCGTATATGGCGGCAAGATTTTGCGCGGCGCCCAGCCGGATGACCTTCCGGTTCTGCGGCCAACGAAGTTTGAACTGGTAATCAACATGAAGACCGCAAAGGCATTCGGGATTGCCGTACCGCAGTCCACTCTCATCGCGGCTGATGAATTAATCGAATGATGACAGTACGATCTCGGTAGGGGCCCGCATACGGTCTTTCAGTACCTGTTAGCCTTGGACCACATTTCCGGACTGCTTCGCCTGGCATAACCAGCTCGATTTGTAGACTGAGCTGACATTATGCGGTTGCTGCTGCTATGGCCAGACAGGGTTGAACTGGCGCGCGATCTGCATTGGTCGTTGTTTTTGCTGACTTATTCGATACGAGCGCTTCGGGTTGTGTGGCACTTTCGTGCGGCGTCAGGCCGCCTCATCGTGATCGACAGCCGCCACGACAGGACACGACGCGTCGCCCAGTTCAGCACCACGGCGAGATAAACAAAGCCGTGCGCCATGGGAATGTACGTGATGTCCATGGCCCAGACCTGGTTCGGTCGCGATGGTGGTCGTGGCGTGGTTCCTCGGTCAGTTTGATGACATCTTCCCGAAAGGCGCAGCGCGCACGGCCGGCCTGTTCGTACACGTGACCGCAGGGCTTGCCGTAATCGGTATTCACGTTATGCGCCTGGTGTGGCGGCTGGTTGACGCGCCGCCAATTGAACGGACGTCTTTGGGGGCGTGGCTCGATCGTGCCGGTCGGCTCGTCCACGATGTATCTACGCGCTCCTTATCGCGGCTCCCATCTCAGGAATCATCCTGCAATTCGCGCGGGGCGACTCCCTGCCGCTGTTTGGCCTGACCGAAATCGCGTCACCATGGGCCGCCGACCGGGCGTTCGCCCGTTCGGTGAAGGGAGCTCACGAACTGATGGCCAATGCGCTGGTCCTCCTGGCCGCGCTTCATGCCGCCGCGGCTCTTCTTCATCACTGGGTCTTCCATGATCGAACGCTCATACGCATGCTTCCATCGGACGGGCGCTCTTAGCGCGTTCTCCTTTCTTGCATGGCGCGACGTTCCCGACCGACCGGCCAGACTGGAGCTGGACGTACCGGCCGCGACCTATTCGATGATGCCAAAATCTGTCACCGGCAGAATCCAGTAGACCAACCTAGTCCCTGCAAACGAGATCCGAAGCTGCTCGATGAGCCGCTCGGCATCGATCGTTGGCAGGATGACCCGCACGACGACCTGATCGGCGTGACCCTTCACGCGTTCGGCGGCGGTGTGCAACCTGACTTCAGGGCCATGACCCGCTGCATCCGTTGCCGTAAATCCCGGCACCAGGTCGGTCTGCTCGCTGAGATAGTCGAACAATTCGTCGCGAAGGGTGCGAGGTACGATGAACGTGAGACAAACCTGCCTGTCGGTCATCTGGCCAACTTGCCGGCGTTTCCGTAGCGCCGATACAGGATCGGCAGCAGGATCAGGGTAAGGAGAGTCGAGGACAACAACCCGCCGATCACGACGATGGCGAGCGGACGTTGGACTTCGGATCCCGGACCGGAGGCAAACAACAGCGGGATCAATCCCAGCGCCGTGATGCTCGCCGTCATCAGAACCGGCCGCAATCTTCGCTTGGCGCCCTCGACGACGATCAGGTGCTCATCAAGGCCGTGGGCCCGGAGCTGGTTGAAATAGGAGACCAGAACCACGCCGTTGAGGACGGCTATGCCGAGCAGCGCGATGAACCCGACCGACGCCGGAACCGAGAGATACTCGCCGCTCGCCACCAGTGCGAACACGCCGCCGATCAGGGCAAAGGGGATGTTGACCAGGACCAGCAGGGCCTGGCGCACCGATCCGAAGGTGGTGAACAGCAGCACGAAGATGAGGCCGATAGCGACGGGCACCACGATGGATAGCCGCGAGGCAGCGCGCTGCTGGTTCTCGAATTGTCCGCCCCAGGTCAGCCGGTAACCGTTCGGAAGCGGCAGATCGGTCGAAACCTTTTGCCGGGCTGCTTCCACGAAGCCGACCATGTCGCGCCCCCGAACATTGGTGCGAACCACGCTCATCCGGTTGCCGTCTTCGCGATCGATCTTCACCGGGCCGTCAACGCGCTGGATACGTGCGACCTGCGATAGCGCAACGTGCTGACCAGAAGCGAGGGTCAAGGGAAGGCTCGGTAGCAGCGTCGGCGCCTCCCGCGTCAATTCGCTGCCGCGCACCAGAATTGGCGTCCGGCGTCCTTCCTCGAGCGCCGTCCCGATCGTCCGGCCCTCGATCTGGGTGCGGAGGGCATTGCCGATCGAATCGACCGTTAGCCCAAGCCGGCCCGCTTCCATCCGGTTGACGGCGACGGCGTAGTACTGGGCACCTTCGTTGAGCGTCGTGTAGACGTCCTCGGCCCCCTCGATGCCGGACAGGATGGCCGACAGTTTCGCCGCGATTTCATTGAGCCTTGCGATGTCGGGGCCGAAGATCTTGACGGCGACATCGCCGCGGACCCCGCTGATCATCTCCTGCACGCGCATGTCGATCGGCTGGGTGAAGCTGAGTGATATGCCGGGAAAGCCGGCCAGCACCTCGCGAAGCTTCTGCAGCAGCGTTTCGCGGTCGCCGGTCTGTCTCTCTGCGGCCGGCTTGAGCACCAGGAAGGTGTCGGTCTGATTGGGTCCCATAGGATCGAGGCCAAGTTCGTCCGATCCGGTCCGGGCGATGATGCCGGCGACATCCGGCACCTTCAACAGCGCGGCCTGCAGCCTTGCGTTGATGGCGAGCGACTCGTCGAGATTGACCGAAGGGAGCGTCTCCACGCTGACGATCACGTCCCCTTCATCCATGGTCGGCATGAAAGTCTTGCCGACCCTCGAATAGGCAAAGCCCGCAGCCACGAGCCCGATCAGCGCAGCGGCGATGACCTTGCGCTCATTGTTCAACGCCCAGCCCAGAGCCGGTGCATAGACGCGCTGCGCGGCGCGGATCAACAGGGGATCCCGGTGCGACGCGGACTTGAGCACGAATGAGGTTGCAACCGGGATGACGGTGAGCGCGAGCAACAGCGAGCCGGCCAGCGCGAAGATGATTGCGAGCGCAACGGGAATAAACAGCTTTCCTTCCAGCCCCTGCAACGTCAGCAGCGGCACAAAGACGATGATGATGATCAACACGCCGGAGGCGACCGGCTGCAGGACTTCGCGAACCGAACGAAACACGAGATGGATCAGCGGCGAGCCCTTTCCGGAGTCGTGCTTGGCGAGGTTGCCGACGATATTCTCGACCACGACCACAAGCGCATCGATCAGCATGCCGATTGCGATCGCAAGCCCGCCGAGGCTCATCAGGTTCGCTGACATCCCCACTGCGCGCATCATGATCAGAGCCATAACGATGGCGAGCGGAAGGCTGAGAGCAATCACCAACGACGCGCGCCAGTTGCCGAGGAATAGCAACAGCAGCACGATCACCAGCACGGTCGCTTCGCCGAGCGCTCGGACCACGGTACCGACGGCGCGGTTGACCAGATTGCTGCGGTCATAGAACACGTTGATCGACACGTTCCCGGGCAAGGCCGGCTGCAGTTCGGTGAGGCGCGCCCGAACGTCGCGGACGAGCTGGCCCGCATTGGCGCCGCGGAGACCGAGCACCAGCCCTTCGACGGTCTCGCCGCGGCCGTCGATGGTGACGGCGCCGTAGCGGGTCAGCGCGCCGATCTGGACGCGCGCCACGTCACTGACGCGGATCGGGATGCCGTCGCGGGTGTCGACGACGATGGCCCGGATGTCGTCGATACCGCGGATGCTGCCTTCGATCCGGACCAGCGCGCTATCCTCGCCCTGGTTGACGCGACCCGCGCCGTCGTTGCGGCTGTTGGCCTCGATGGCGCGGCGAAACAGGTCATAGGAAATGCCGCGCGCGGCAAGCGCATCATTGCGCGGCACGATCTCGAAGGCGCGCACATAGCCGCCGAGGGCGTTGACGTCGGCGACGCCGGGAACGGTGCGGAGTGCGGGGCGTATCACCCAATCGAGCAGGGTTCGTCGTTCCGCGAGCGAAAGCTCGGGACTGTCGATGGTGAACATGAACATCTCGCCCAGCGGGCTCGTGATCGGAGCAAGCCCCCCGCTGACACCTTCGGGAAAATCCCGCGAGATATTGGACAGTCGTTCCGAGACCTGGTTGCGGGCCCAGTAGATGTCGGTGCCGTCCTCGAAATCGACGGTGATATCGGCCAGCGCATATTTGGTGGTCGAGCGCAGTACTTTCTTGTTGGGCAGGCCGAGCAGCTCGAGCTCGATCGGGACCGTGATGCGCTGCTCGACCTCCTCGGGGGTGAGCCCCGGGGCCTTCATGATGATTTTCACCTGAATCGGCGAGACATCCGGAAAGGCGTCGATCGGCAGGCTGGGCAGCACGACGGCGCCGGCGCCGATTAGCAGCAGAACGCTCAGGATCACGAACAAGCGCTGCGAAAGCGCGAATGCGACCAGGCGCGAGAGCATTTTACTGCCCTAGACCGGTGAGAATGCCGCGCAGCGCCGAGATGCCGCCGATCGCTACTTCATCCTTGTCGGTGATCGGGCCGGATACGACGACATGGTCCTGATCCTCTGCGACGAGGGTGACCGGAACGAGCCGGAAGCCGCCGTCGATGGTCACGAACACGGAGGTTTGCTCGCCACGCCGGACCAGCGCGCCATACGGAATTTCCCAGGCGCTTTCGCCCGCGGACAGGAAGCCGATGCGGACTGCGGCCGTCTGGCCGGGATGCAGCTCGCCATCGTTTGGGATTTCCGCGCGCACCAGAATGGTCTGGGTGGCGGCATCGGTGGTCTCGGAGACCAGGACCACCTTGCCCGGTGTGGCGTAGCCTTCGATATCGACCTTGGCGCCCGTGTGGATCGCCCGGATGTTCGACGCCGGAATAGCGATTTCAGCCCACAACGGTGATAGCCGCGCGAGCTTCACGAGCGGCGCGGATTGCTCGAGCCGCTGGCCGGGCGACACCACGACGTCGACCACGGATGCAGCCCGTGGCGCATTGACTGTTAGCGTCCCACTGATCGACGCTTCGTTGGCCAGTTGCGAAATCGCCTCATCCGACAGTCCGCTCAGACGCAGCATCTGTCGCCGCTCGGCGACGACGATGCTGGCCTGGCGCGCTTCGGCCTGGCTTGCCTCCAGCACGCGTTGCGGCACGGCCTTGCCTTCGAACAGGTCCACGTTGCGTTTGAGTTGCTGCGAGGCCAGCACTTCCTGCGCGACCGCATGCAGATAGTCGCGTTGCTGCGAGACGAAACCCGGGCTTTCCAGCGTGACGAGAGGCTGCCCGGCAGAGATGCGGTCGCCGCGCCCGACCGACAGATTGATGACCATGCCGGCAACCGGCGCGCTGACGACCCACAATTGCGGCGTCGGGATCACGATTTGTGCCGGATAGGGCAGCGTCCGGTCGGTGCGGCTCGAAACCGGATGCGCCACGCGCACGCCGATGTTTCGAGCCTGCGCCTCGCTCAGTTTCACCTCATCCTGCGCCATCGACGGGGAAGAGAACAGGCCTAACGAGAGCGCGAGCAGGGCGCCCGGAATCCTACGAGCCGGCCTCAGAACAGGGTTCCCGAAATGGAATTTCATGACCGACGTGTCTCTCGCCCACCGCCCCGAAACTCCGCGTGATTGCAGCTTTTTGTTACCCCTACCAAGGCATGGGCGAGTTGATTTGCATCAAGTGTGTAAATAAGCTTCCAACATGGACCCGTGCCACGCCAGATGTATCAAGGGTTTAGCTCGATGATCGGCTTCGGTTCACGGCAAGCGACGAAGCCGGCGCCACGATGCGTTCGCAAGGACAAGTTCATCGAGCGCTGAGTAAAGCCGGCTTAAGATCGGCACATGGATCCGGCCGCTCTTGCGACCGGGACGGGCGGAAACTCCTTTTAGGTACCCCATTTATTGGCACCCGGCCTACTGTCGGCACTGAGTTACGATAGCCCACGTTGGGCAGAGCGATGTGCGGAGTTCAAGGCTGCCAAGATACGCTCGTGAAGGAGGAATTATGGCGCAGGATTTGGCACTAGGTGTCATTGCCCGTTTGGGCACGGACGCCCTTGGGGGGCTCCAATACGTGAGCTCGTTGGGGGTGCCGACAGCGCATATAAGCTACCCAGCAGGCCTTGATAACGAAGCGGGTCTTCGCGAAATCGAAGCGGCGTGCCAGGCCACTGGCGTTGAAATCACGACGGTCTTTTGCGGCTTCGCTGGAGAAAGCTACGCCGATATTCGCACGGTCAAAGCCACCGTCGGACTGGTGCCTGAAGCCACGCGCAACGAGCGGATTGAGAAAACCTTAAAGATCGCCAAATTCGCGCAAAAAATCGGCGTGACGCGCGTGGCGGCGCACATCGGCTTTGTGCCCGAAGAGCATAGCGATCCCGTCTATGAGTCTATGGTGGAAGTGATGCAGCAGATTTGCGATGGACTTCGGGCAAGCGGTCAAGTGTTCGCCCTTGAGACCGGTCAGGAAACCGCGCTCGGTCTAAAACACTTCATCGTAGATGTGAGACGCGACAATCTCAGAGTGAACTTCGACCCGGCTAACATGATTCTTTACGGCAACGATCAGCCGATTCCCGCACTGGATGTTCTCATACCGTGGATCGACGGAGTGCATTGCAAAGATGGCCGTTGGCCCACTCAAGAAGGTCAACTCGGCGAAGAAACGCCGCTGGGCGAAGGCGATGTAAATTTGCGTGTATGGCTTAAGCGTTTACTGGAACTGGGCTATCGTGGCCCGCTCACCATCGAGCGCGAAACCAGCGGCGAGCAGCAAAAAAGGGACCTTTTGCGCGCTGTTGCCTTGCTGAAAGGTCTGCGCCAGGATTTCGCCATTTAGTTAAGTTGCCGGGCATCGTGTTTAAATCATTATTTGGACCGTGTGGGCTGCGGGGCTCCTCGGTCCAAACGGTTATTGATTGGACCCAACTCGTTGGAAGTGGGTTGATCAGTGCTCATCCCTGTCAAGAGGGTCGCCCCATGCCTCTGGCTCCGGCGTCTCCCATGGCAACACGCCGGACGCCTACTCCGGCACTGGAACAGAAGATGGCCGCCCCGGCCTGCCCCAAATCGGAGCGGTCTTTGCCTACATCGCTGCGGGTTCGCCCTCCATGCGCAAGACCGGCAAGGACTGTAGCGACGAAAGGTATGTCGTAACAGGGCGCGGATATTCGGCCGAGCGCTCTCCTGCGAGGCGATCCTGTCCCAGCGGCTCTTGCGAAGTGCCCCGGCCCCTCAAGCTGCCGCCCGACCAAATCCGATTGCCATCAACGCAAGAATATACTTCCAGACCCGTGTAAGCCTCTGCTCAGGTGCACCGCTATGGTAGGATTGTCTCTGCGGCTCGTAATCTTTGTCATTGTCACGCTCGTCATCGGCCTAGCCATCGGGGCGCTCAATATTCCAGGGCAATGCTACGCGAACCTCGCCAAGCCGTCGTTCGACCGCCAAACTGCATCTTAGCACCCGCTTCGACGATCCTTTACGTTCTGATTGGCGTCGCAGGCGAGCGACGTCTTCCGCAACTGCTGGGGTGCGGCCGCGCCGAGACACTAGGTGTCCGCCCCATGGACAGTCTACGGCGTGACCGTTCGGCTAAGACGCTGGCTACTTATGCGCCAGTCGGATCGAAAATAGTATGCGTGCGCAAGCGCGGTATGCGAATTCCTCTCTGTTTCATATCACGCATTTCAACATACATCATCGCAGTCATCAACGCGTCGTTGAACGCGTCGTGTTGAGGGAGAGAGGGGATGTTGAGGTCTTTGAGAATTGCCGCGAACGAGAGATCGATCGAGGTGTTAGGCGGCGCGTCACCGTACTTGCGCTCGTAGTAGAGCTTGGAAACCTCGATGCGAGGATTTGGCAGTTCAATCTCAATAAAGGGAAGAATATACTTGTCTAGCATGGCGATGTCGAAGTCGACGTAGTACCCGACAAGCGGCCGCCCGCCGACGAAATGCAGGAGGCTTGGTAGCGCCTTCCAGATCAGGGGACTCTGCGCAACGTCTGCCTGACGAAGGCGATGCACCTTGATCGCCTCCGGTTGCATTCCGGCCTCAGGGCGCGCGATCGCCTCGAAGCGTTCGCTAGTCAGAATGCGATTGCCCCGTATCTTGATCGCGGCGATCGTTATTATGTCGTCGGTGTGTACATCTAGCCCTGTTGTTTCGCAATCGATCGCAACAACTTCGTCCGCGGGGCCACGCTCGAACATGAACCGGTACGACTGGTCTCCGATCGAGGCTTGATGGAACAGCCGTTTGATTGCGCGGGGGATCACGTCAGAAGGCGCCCAGCTTGAAATGTCGACGAATGAACTCGCGAAAATGCTTCACAACCTGAAACGCATCGCGGAGGAGGTCACGCTCCATGCTTGACAATGACGACGGTCGTACGAGCGTGCCCGAGGGTCCAGCTGACGCTGCCAATTGCCCGTCCAGCCTCAGCATCAGCATGAATTGGAAAGCTTGACTCAGCTCGCGAGCGAAATCTCCGTGCAGTATGCCGATATCGCGCAGGCGCATGATGCGCTTGTCGGTGGCAGTCTCCATCAACCCGTGCTCGAGTGCGAGACTGCGAACGCCGTGCACAATCGGAAAAATGCCACCCTTCTTGAGGTCCAGCGCGTCGCCATTGCCCGCCGATGTGATTAGATTTTTGAATAGACCGATCGGTGTGGCAAAAGCGTCGATTGCGAGTGCGAAATGGGCCAGGAAGGCCTGCTCACCGCGAACCATCTCGATGAGTGCGGTCTTGGCTTTAGTGAGCAGCTGTGCGTCGCCAGCGACGGCTCGCGCGTCATAAAAAATGGCGACGTTCAAATGGGAAGCGTTGTCAGGTAGTGCCGTCCAGTTGCGAAAATTCGCGAGATAGTCGGATAGTGGCTTAGACCAAGCTGGATTGCTCACCATCACGTTCCCGGGGCAGGGGGGAAAACCAAAGCTTGCCAGCGCACCGGAAAAGCCGGCTCGAAACGCGTCCAGCGTGTGCTTGTCGATCGGCTCGGACAGTATAAGGCCGTTGTCCTGATCCGTGCGTACGGTCTGCTCGCTGCGGCCTTCGCTCCCCATGACGATTAGGCAACCGGTGCTACGAAACGCGGCCGGTGCCACCATCTCGAACAATCTGGAAAACAGGCGTTGATTCAAATCGGAGACGATCTCGCCAATCAGCTCGACACCGACGCCCTGCCGGCGCAGCGTGCGCACCTGCGCCGACGTTTCCCGCGCGGCGATTGCCAGATCATCCAGGCTCGAAGCACGCTCGATGCGGCCGGCGACGACCTGGGCGCTGCCGGCAAGGAAGCCCAGCACGTCGATATCCTCCAGGACGCCGACAAAGCGCTCGCCGTCGCGAACAGCGACGCGCCGCTTATTGAGCTTGGTCATGAGCACTAGAGCCGAGGATACGAAGTCATCCGGCCTCATCGTGACCAAGTCGAAGTGCGCAAGATCGCGCACGGGCGTTTGGATTGATTGGCGGCGCAACACCACCGCCTTGGAAAGATTCATGCCGGTGATGATTCCGATCCGTTCACCGTCGCGAACGAACAATGTGTTGCTGTCAATCTTGCGCATCATGTGGCCCGCGGCTTCAATAGTTTCGTTCGCATCTATGAAGGCAGCGGGATGCAGGAATAGCTCTGATATCCGCGAACGTGTCAACGAGCCGTAACGCTGCTCCTCGTCGTCGCGAACGAATTCATCCAGCTTGCGCGAAATATCGCGATAGAAGAACGAGGCAAACCGTGGATTGCTCTGGATCAGACCGAGTATTGCTGCTTTCGGAGCAACGTAGCATAGTGTCTCCTCGCCAGCGATAAATGCGTGTGCGCTCTTGCCGTGCACCAAGGCGCGGCTATCGAAGCTGTCTTTGGGGCCGAGCAGCGCCAGCAGGTCGCGTCCGTCGCGCTCTTCGATAGTGCCTTTGATGACAACATAAAGAGCATCGGCAGGCTTGTCTTGCTCGATAATCGCTTCGCCTGGCGAGAAGTAGGCGATATCGAGTGCCGCTCGCAGCGTCTCGATATCCTGCGGCGTCAATCGATCAAAGGGCGGATTTCCGGCATCGAAAGCCTTCGGCATTGCACTCTCGATCGCTCAGGCTTGGAACAATGCGTAGGCCAACCTCTTGACGGCCAGGTCTCAATGCGCGGTGGCTCCTGCTGCGCCGATTCCGGTTTGGCTACGCACGAACTGTGCGTCAAAGCCATCCCGGTCAATTTCAGCCCGCGCGCTGCGGTCCAAGATCGAAAACAGCCAAATACCGACGAACGCAAGAGACATCGAAAAAAGCGCCGGGTTGTCCAGCTTGATCGGCGCGGACCCCTTGGCGAAACCGAGGGTCACTTCCCATACGGCGGGCGAGAGTATAACGCCGACAACGGCGCTTGTGAGGCCAAGGAAGCCCCCAATCAATGCGCCCCGGGTGGTAAGTCCCTTCCAAAAGATCGACATCACCAGCACCGGGAAGTTGCAGGACGCGGCTATGGCAAAGGCAAGGCCAACCATAAAGGCGACGTTCTGGTTCTCGAATATAATACCAAGAATGATCGCCAGTACGCCGAGGAACAGCGTCGCAATCTTGGAGACGCGAACTTCGTCTTGTTCGTTGGCTTGTCCGCCCTTGATTACCATGGCGTAGATATCATGGCTGATGGACGAGGCTCCGGCCAGCGCCAGACCCGAGACGACGGCGAGTATGGTGGCAAACGCGACCGCCGAAATGAAGCCGAGGAACAGGTTCCCGCCGACCGCGTCGGCCAGATGGATAGCCGCCATGTTGGACCCGCCCTTTATGGCCGCGATCCCGCTCTTGGTCTTCTCCAGAATTCCAGCATCGAGAAATGCCAGGTCGGTGGAGACGAGCGTGATGGCTCCGAATCCGATGATGAAGGTCAGGATGTAGAAGTACCCGATGAAGCCGGTTGCGTAGAAGACCGACTTGCGGGCTGCCTGGGCGTCTTTCACCGTAAAAAAGCGCATCAGGATATGTGGTAAGCCGGCAGTGCCGAACATCAGGGCGAGGCCAAGCGAAATCGCCGATAACGGGTTTGCGATCAAGCTGCCGGGTTCCATGATCGCTGTCTTCTTGGGGTGCACTTCCGTCGCCTTGGCAAACAGCGCTTCCGGGCTGAACCCGTATTTGTAAAGTACCGCTCCGGCCATGAACGATGCGCCAAAAAGCAGCAGCACGGCCTTGATGATCTGCACCCACGTCGTGGCCTTCATCCCACCGAACGTCACGTAAATCATCATAAGGCCGCCGACCAGAATCACTGCGATCCAGTAATCCAGACCAAAAAGCAGCTGGATCAGCTTCCCGGCGCCGACCATCTGCGCGATCAAGTAGAAGGCGACAGTCACCAGTGACCCGCATGCGGCCAGGACACGGATCCGCGTCTGCCCAAGTCGGAAAGACGCTACGTCGGCAAAAGTAAACTTGCCAAGATTGCGCAGCTGTTCGGCAATCAAGAACGTAACAACCGGCCAACCAACCAGCCAGCCTACTGAGTAGATCAGACCATCATAGCCCGAGGTGTAGACAAGGCCTGAGATGCCCAGGAACGAGGCCGCTGACATGTAGTCGCCGGCGATGGCGAGGCCGTTTTGGCCAGCAGTGATACCACCGCCTGCAGAGTAGAAGTCAGCAGCGGATACCGTCCGCTTTGACGCCCAATAAGTAATGGCAAGGGTCAACGACACAAATCCGATGAACATGCCTATGGCGGCCCAGTTGATTGCCTGCTTGCTGCCTCCGTCGATGGTTCCGGCTGCAAGCGCCAGCGTGGGAAAGCAAACAAGCACAAACAGGCAGGAGATCTTTTTCATGACCGGCTCGCCCCAACAATCTTGCGGATCAGCGGATCGTATTTGGAATTGGCCTTGTTGACGTAGATACCAGTGAGCAGGAACGCTGAAACAATGACAAGCAGGCCGATCGGAATGCCGATAGTCATCACGCCTGTGCCCAGTGGGGTACCAAGGAACTGTGGCGCATAGGCGACAAGGAGAATGAAGCCGAAGTAGATGATCAGCATAATCAGTGACAACGTCCAGCCGAGCGACGAGCGCCGACGAACCAACTCCCGATAATTGGGGTCTTGCTCGATCTTTTCGTAGCTGCTCAACATGCTCGGTCCCTTTATGGTTCGTGGAACGAAGTTTGACTCGTGCGTCGAAATTGCCGCACGGTTGTCATTTCTCGCGTATTCGAAGTTGGGCACATGTAACCGTGAAACGAGATTGTTCACGACAGACGACTATTGCAGCTGGAGAACCTTTGTATGAGCAGGCGGCGAACGCCTTGATGCAGATCAATGTGCCAATCAGTCTGTGTTTTCGATCGCCCTGTCCTCGCGACTATTTACGAAGCTCTCGTGCGCTAACGCATTCCGCTTGTGGGGAATTGTTGGTGAGCCTTGGTCGCGTGCACGAGCGATGGTTGCCTACAAACATGGTGGATCGTGCGGGACGGAACGGAAGTTGGCGGAAGTGGCAGATGTTAGAGTCGAGTGCGTCGTCGCCCGGAAGGTTGAGATGTCTGCTCACCATGGTGCTGGTGAGTATCGGCATATCGGCTGATCGCTCGTAATCTCTCGGAGATGGCTCGAAGAGAACCAGGCCTCGCGCTTGACAAAGATCAAACTAACTTCCGTCGCGTGGCTGTATGGAAAGAAAGCAAGGTATTGACGAGTCTCGACCGGGCTTGCCGCTCGCTCATGTAGTGAGCCGAGAAATGCCTCTACAACGACAATCAATGAGCGCGGACGCAAACCGTGCCGGCAAGTTGACAATAATGTTTGCCTATCAAGCAGATTGCAGCGGTTATGGGAGATCTTTGATGAACGCGAACGGTGCGAGCCTCGTTGTTGCACAGGAAGGTATCTATGACGTGTCCGCGGACTGGGCCAAGCGCGCCTATATCGACGACGCCAAATACCGCGAGATGTATGCCCGCTCGGTCAGCGATCCCAACGGCTTCTGGGCCGAACAGGCCAAGCGGATCGACTGGATGA
>JAEWHP010000018.1 GCA_023387735.1 Pseudomonadota bacterium
GTACGTTCCCACGCGTTACTCACCCGTCTGCCGCTGACGTATTGCTACGCCCGCTCGACTTGCATGTGTTAAGCCTGCCGCCAGCGTTCGCTCTGAGCCAGGATCAAACTCTCAAGTTGGACTTGAAACTTTAAACCGGCTGATCACAACGTTTGACGAGGTCCCACCATTCTTCGTCGACCGAAACCGACGAGCTGCCCACGATTCACATCGCTGGCAACGATGGTGTAACCTTTAAACGTGTACCGCCGAAGTCTTTCGTCCAGCCTCGAAAGATGAAAACCGGAGTTTTCAAGTATTCGAGACTACGCAAGGACTCCGCCGTCCACGTTTCTCTTTCTTCATCTTCACTTGTCAAACAGCCCGGGATCGCTGGGATCCCACCCTTCCATCTCAGGAAGGTTCCGCTAGCTTCCATCCGACGACGAATAACAACCGATTGTTATCGGCTGTTGGTTCACTCATCGCAATGAGGAGCATCACGGGCGCGAGAAGATGCCTTGGCCTCGTGGCCAATGCATCGCCGCGCTCAGTGGCCGGGTTATAGGCCCGCCCGATCGGGGTTGTCAACGGTCATCGTCAACAAATTGTCGCATCACGTCGAAGAATTTTGGGACGCCAAGAAGTCCCTATGTTTGGGGGCTTTGGCCGCACTTGGGCCACAATCCTGCGACGTTCTGACTATAAGGTAAGCATTGAATCGCCGGACGCCAGTGGGGGTGGCCGACGGTTATCTACCCGGGAGAGGCGATCTCGATGAACCCGTCGCTTTTCCCATGCGGCCGAGAAAACTTCGAGAGACCTGCGCACCGTTGAGTTCGAGATTCCGGCCGGTCTTTTTTCTTCCGGCCTCTGATTCCCGAAACTCTTTGCGTGCGGTACGGGCTACTCCGGACGAACGCCCTTCAAAAGGGCGGAAATGCAAAGTCTGGATAGTGTACGAGGTCTTGTCGATGTTGATGGAATTTGGGGGGACACAGGGTTGAGCCAGAAGGCGCAACGCGGAAGCGGCTATGGGCGCGAGATCGGGATCATCGATCTCGGTCACGAGCCGCCGCTTTCCGTCGATGGCTCCGAGGCTGCGGTGATTGATCGCCGCCGTGTCTCCGTACAGTGGTTTAGCGGAACGATCCTGACCGGTCTGTGCGGCGCAGCCCTTATCGGCGGCGCCGTTTTTGCGTCGCTCGACGGCGAAATGACCTTCGCCAAGATGCCAGAACGCGTCGAGGGCGCGTTGCGGGGCGCCTTCGGGGCCAACGATCGCACGGCCAGCCTGCACAAGAGCGACCGCCTGCCGCCGCCGAGTGAATCCAGCGCGTCGCGCAACGTGCAGCGGGTATCCACCGTGACCAGGGTCGGCAACCGCGATGTAATGCGGGTGCGGCCGTTCGTCCGGATCTCCGGCAATCTGTCGATGACGACGAGCGATCTCAGCTCCAAGATCCCACCGTATAACGCCCAGCGCATGCTGACCGATGTCGGCTCCGCCTCCCCGGCCGCCGCCGAAGATCCCAACAATCCCGAGGCCATCGAGCCCGACGCCGAGGTTTCCTTCATAACCAAGGACCTGGCGACGGTGTTGCCGAAGGCGAAACTGGCTGCCGTGGTTGCGCTCGACGAAGTCCTGATGCGGGTGCGCGACGCCGCCAACTGGCGCGGCTCGGGCGGCGGGGTCCGCTACACTTCGCTGGCCAACGCCGCGGCCGACGCCACCGGCGTCCAATCCGACCTCAAGCTGGCCTACGCTACCGAAGGCAACGTCAACGATCCCTATGCCGGCTTCGAGACCCGCGTGGTGCCGGAAAACGTCACGCTGTTGCCGAAGACCAAGGAACAGATCACCGGCGGCAACCCGACCGGCGAGCGCGTTCACGTCGTCAAAAAGGGCGATAGCGTCGCCTCGATCCTGCGCGATCAGGGGGCCACGCCGGACGAAGCCCGGGCGGTCGCGCTGACGCTTGGCGCCCGCGGCCGCGACGGCGGCCTCAAGGAAGGCCAGAAACTGCGCATCCTGATGGCGCCCTCGGGCCTCGGCGCTGGCGCCCGGCTGCAGCCCTATCGCGTGATCGTCGCCAACGATACGACCGTCGAAGCCGTAGCCGCGCTGTCGGATGTGGGCAGATACGTTGCCGTCGACGTCCAGAGCATGAATACGGTCGCCGAAGCGATCGGCGGCAAGGACGATGACGACGATGAAGATGACGGCAGCGGCGTCCGGCTCTACCAAAGCATCTACGAGACCGCGATGCGCAACAAGGTCCCGGCCGCCGTCATCGAGGACATGGTCCGCATCTATTCCTACGACGTGGACTTCCAGCGCAAAGTACAGCCCGGCGATTCCTTCGACGTGTACTTCGCCGGCGACGACGAAGCCACACCGGCCACCGAGAAGACCGAGGTACTGTTCGCCTCGCTTACCGTCGGCGGCGAAACCAAGAAATACTATCGCTTCCAGACGCCCGATGACTCCGTGGTCGACTTCTACGACGAGACCGGCAAGAGCGCGAAAAAGTTCCTGGTGCGCAAGCCCGTCAACAACGCCATCATGCGCTCCGGCTTCGGCGGCCGCCGCCATCCGATCCTCGGCTATACCAAGATGCACACCGGCGTGGACTGGGCGACGCCCTACGGCACGCCGATCTTCGCTTCAGGGAACGGCGTAGTCGAGAAAGTCGGCTGGGAAGGCGGCTACGGCAAATATGTCCGCCTGAAGCACAATAACGGCTACGAGACCGCCTACGGCCACATGTCGGCCTTTGCCAAGGGCATGGAGCCCGGCAAGCGGGTTCGGCAGGGCCAGGTGATCGGCTTCGTCGGATCGACCGGCATGTCGACCGGGGCCCACGTCCACTACGAAATCCTGGTCAACGGACGCTTCGTCGACCCGATGCGCGTCAAGCTGCCCCGCGGCCGTTCGCTCGAAGGCCCGATGATGGCAGGCTTCGAAAAGGAACGCGACCGCCTCGACACGCAGATGAACAGCCGCGGCGGCACCGCGCGCGTTTCCGACGCCGCCGGCACCACGCCGCAAACGCGCCAGATCAGCCGCTGAGCCCTCGCCCGGGCCGATCTCACGAAAAACCGATAGCCCGAGCGGCGCCTGCCGGAACTCTGGCTGAATGCACCCGTTGATGGAGCGGGATGCAGCCGCTTGCTGCGGCGCGCGGCGCATGGCCGAGTGATGGAGGTCATCATGCAAATGACGCGTGAGGACGTGGCCAAAGTGGTTGACGGGGCCGATGACGTCACGATCGCCCAGATCATTGGAACCGGCGCGACGGTCGACGAACTGGCCGAGGCGCAGGCCTGGCTGGCCAACGACGAGCCGATGATCAATGCCGGCCGGCCGCTGGCAACGGGCCGCGTTCGCGAACTCGTCGATATTCTTTCCGAGCTTGAGGCAAGTCAGGATGAGGACGACATGGGCGGAACCCCGGTCGCCGAGCAGAGCTAGTTCGACCGACGCGCGACGTTGGACGCACCCCTCGCGGGATGCGTCCAATCGCTTTCATGGCCGTCTATTTCGCGATCAATTCAGCTTGCGCTTCGGCACCGGCGCCTCGAACTGCGCGATTTCGGCGGTTTGCGGCGCCTTGCCGTTGAAGGTCAGCACGTTGCCTTCGGAAGAGATGACCACGCGCTCGCCGTCGGTGACATCGCCGGCGAGGATCATCTCCGCCAGCGGGTCCTGCAGACTGCGCTGGATCACCCGCTTCAGGGGCCGCGCCCCGTAGGCGGGATCCCAGCCCTTGGCTGCCAGCCAGTCGCGCGCCGCATCGTCCAGCGTCAGCGTGATCTTGCGATCCTCCAGCAGCTTCTGCAGCCGGGCGAACTGGATCTCGACGATCCGGCCCATCTCGCTCTTCTGCAGGCGGTGGAACAGGATGATCTCGTCGACGCGGTTGAGGAATTCGGGCCGGAAGTGCGCACGCACCATGCCCATCACCTGCTCGCGCACCGCCGAAGTATCCTCGCCTTCCGGCTGGCTCACCAGGAACTCCGAACCGAGGTTCGAGGTCATGATGATCAGCGTGTTGCGGAAGTCGACGGTGCGGCCCTGACCATCGGTCAGGCGGCCGTCGTCGAGCACCTGCAGCAAGACGTTGAAGACGTCCGGATGCGCCTTCTCGATCTCGTCGAACAGCACCACCTGATAGGGCCTGCGCCGCACCGCTTCGGTAAGCGACCCGCCCTCGTCATAGCCGACATAGCCGGGGGGCGCGCCGATCAGCCGCGACACCGAGTGCTTTTCCATGAACTCGGACATGTCGAGGCGGACCATCGCGGTCTCGTCGTTGAACAGATACTCCGCCAGCGCCTTGGTCAGCTCGGTCTTGCCGACGCCGGTCGGGCCTAAGAACATGAACGAGCCCATCGGGCGGTTCGGATCCTGCAGGCCGGCACGCGAGCGGCGCACTGCGGTGGCCACCGCATGCACCGCTTCGGCCTGGCCGACCACACGCTTGCCGAGGCTGCCCTCCATCTTCAGGAGCTTGTCCTTTTCGCCTTCCAGCATCTTGTCGACGGGAACGCCGGTCCAGCGCGAGACCACCTGGGCGATGTGGTTGGCCGTGACGGCCTCCTCCATCATCTCGCCGTCGTTTTCGTTGGCCTCGATGTCGACCAGCCGCTTTTCCAGTTCGGGAATCTTGCCGTAGGCAAGTTCACCGGCGCGCTGGAATTCGCCGCGCCGCTGCGCGTTGGCGAGTTCGATGCGCAGGGCATCCAGATCGCTCTTCAGCTTCTGCGCATTGGAGAGCTTGTTCTTCTCCGCGCTCCAGCGCGAGGTCAGGTCGGCCGACTGCTTTTCGAGCTCGGCGAGTTCCTTTTCCAGCGCCTGCAGTCGGGTTTTCGAGCCGGTATCGGTTTCCTTCTTCAGGGCCTCCTGCTCGATCTTCAGGCGGATGATTTCGCGATCCAGCGAATCCAGTTCTTCCGGCTTGGAGTCGACCTGCATCTTCAGCCGCGCCGCCGCCTCGTCCATCAGGTCGATGGCCTTGTCGGGCAGGAAGCGGTCGGTGATGTAGCGGTTCGACAGCGTGGTCGCCGCGACCAGCGCCGAGTCGGTGATACGCACGCCGTGGTGCTGCTCGTACTTGTCCTTCAGGCCGCGCAGGATCGAGATCGTATCCTCGACCGTCGGCTCGGAGACGAACACCGGCTGGAACCGGCGCGCCAGCGCGGCGTCCTTTTCGACGTGCTTGCGATATTCGTCGAGCGTGGTCGCGCCGATGCAGTGCAGTTCGCCGCGCGCCAGCGCGGGCTTCAGCAGGTTCGACGCATCCATTGCGCCGTCCGCCTTGCCGGCGCCGACCAGCGTGTGCATCTCGTCGATGAACAGGATGATCGAGCCCTCGGCCGCGGTAACTTCCTGCAGCACGGCCTTCAGCCGCTCCTCGAACTCGCCACGGTATTTGGCGCCCGCAATCAGCGCGCCCATGTCGAGCGATAGCAGCTTCTTGTCCTTCAGACTTTCCGGCACGTCGCCGTTGAGGATGCGAAGCGCCAGGCCCTCGACGATCGCGGTCTTGCCGACGCCGGGTTCGCCGATCAGCACAGGATTGTTCTTGGTGCGGCGGGAGAGCACCTGGATGGTGCGTCGGATTTCCTCGTCGCGCCCGATCACGGGATCGAGTTTGCCGTCGCGCGCCGCCTGCGTGAGGTCGCGAGCATATTTCTTCAGCGCGTCGTAGGCATTCTCCGCCGTGGCGCTGTCGGCGCTGCGGCCCTTGCGCAGCGCTTCGATCGCCGCATTGAGGCTTTGCGGCGTGACGCCGCCCTTGTTGAGAATTTCGCCGGCCGCGCTGTTCTTCTCGAGCGTCAGCCCGAGCAGAAGCCGTTCGACCGTGACAAAGCTGTCGCCAGCCTTCTCGGCGGCCTTTTCCGCTGCGTCGAACGCGCGGGCCAGTTCGGGGGCGAGGTAGATCTGCCCGGCGCCGCTGCCCGAGACTTTCGGCAGCTTGGCAAGCGCCTCCTCGGTAGCCTTGAGGATGGCGCGGGAGTTGCCGCCGGCGCGGTCGATCAGACCTCCGGCAAGGCCTTCACCGTCATCCAGCAGCACCTTGAGCAAATGCAGCGGCGAAAACTGCTGGTGCCCGTCACGCATCGCCAGCGATTGCGCTGACTGGATGAAGCCGCGCGCACGCTCTGTGTATTTCTCGATATTCATGTTTTTAGCTTCCCTCGGCCTGCCGTCCTCACCCGGGGCGCGATCAGCAAAAGTGGGAACCGGTTTTGCGTCCGATCGCGCCCCTTTCATGTTTGGCGCGTGACCTTGACGCGAAACCGCTCACACTTTCGCGGGTCACGCGCGTAGCATGATTACGGCATCTTCATTGGGTGTCCGCGGACCGCATTGACATTCCTCAACCGGCCGCGGGTCGTCGCCCTGTTTTCAGGCTTGACGCAAATGTGGGCATGGCCCGGCGAAAGCGGAAGGGGCGTGCTCACAAAATCGGGAGCGGTGGCGCCCGGGGCGGGAATCCAGTAATAAGCCGCATGGAAGTCTCCTCCCCTGCCCGCATCGCCGGGATCTACCGCTATCCCGTCAAAGGCCTGACCCCGGAGCAGCTCGGCCGCACCGAGCTCAAGCCCGGCCATACGCTGCTGGCGGACCGCCGCTACGCCATCGAGAACGGCCCTTCCGGCTTCGATCCTGCCGAACCGAAATGGCTGCCGAAGCCGCACTTCCTGATGTTGATGCGGGACGAATGGCTGGCCGGGCTGCGCACGCACTTCGACGATGCGAGCCATGTGCTGACCATCCGCCGCGACGGGAAGGTTGCGGCCGAGGGCGATCTGGAGACGCCTCAAGGGAGGGCTGCGATCGAAACCTTCTTCGCCTCGACTTTTCCCGACCTGGTCAGGGGCCCACCGAAAATCCTTGAGAGCCCCGGCCACAGCTTTTCGGACGTCGCCCGCAAGGTCGTTTCCATCATCAATCTCGCCAGCGTCCGCGCCATCGAGAACATGGTCGGCGCGCCGGTGCACCCGCTCCGCTTCCGCGCCAATCTCTACGTCGAGGGCTGGCCGGCCTGGCACGAATTCGACCTGCTCGATCGCACGCTCGCGATCGGCGACGTCAGGCTCAAGGTGGTCAAACGCATCGTCCGCTGCGCCG
The DNA here is from genome assembly GCA_023387735.1 of Pseudomonadota bacterium. Classification (GTDB taxonomy): domain Bacteria; phylum Pseudomonadota; class Alphaproteobacteria; order Rhizobiales; family Xanthobacteraceae; genus Bradyrhizobium. Next base: position 7,121 of record JAEWHP010000018.1, read on the forward strand.
CCGTCAACGTCGATCCCGACACCGCCGCGCGCGACCTTTCCATCCCCCAGGCACTGCAACGCCGGCTCGGCCACGCCGATTGCGGAATCTATGCCGAGGTGATCACCGGGGGCACCATCGCCACCGAAGATGCGATCGCGGCGGAGCAGCCGGCATTGTTGTAAGTTAACGCGCGACGGCAGGGCCGTTGCGCCCCAGCACGCCGCCACGCACGACGCCGTCGTACCCCGCGCATGCGGGGTATCCAGTACGCCGCGGCCTATCGTTTCAATCATTGGCGTCTCTGGAATACTGGATCACCCGCCTTCGCGGGTGATGACGATTGAATGTGACGCGGCGTTCTCGCGGCACGATACGCGCCCGAGTCTTGCCTGAACCTTGTCCCTCGAAGTTGGAGGGAGCAGGGAATGCCGGGTGCACGCTGCACCCGCGGTCTCGTGTGCAATATGCGCAAAGCAAAAGCGCACACGAGCATACAGGTACAGTCGGAACACTCCGGCATTCCCTGCGCAATGGCTCTACGGCTTATGGCGCGCTCTCCCTGGAGACGAATTCCTCTTGTCTCCATCGCCGGCGAATTGGCGGCTCTTGAAGCCCGGTCGGGCTTCGTAAACCTTCACCGGCTTGACACCAGCCACGGGTGCCAGGACCACACGGTTTTGCCGTACGCTTCAGCGCCGTTCGTCTTG
>JAEWHP010000040.1 GCA_023387735.1 Pseudomonadota bacterium
AAGATATGCCCGGCCTGCAAGGGCACTGGCTTCATGCCGATCATTAAGCAACCCGCGCCGGGTAGAAAGATTTATCCGCCGCGCTGCACGAAATGCGGTGGTAAGGGCAAACTAAGCACGCCTGCTAATTGAACGCGACATTTCATTCAGTTGGAGGAGTGTTGCTGTCCTTTGGGACTATCGCGTGTCTCAGCCTTTTTGCTCTAGCTGGAGGATGGGTCTCCGCCGCTAAGTCATTCATGGCATCGGCCATCCCATCAAGAACCACCGTGTATTCACCAGCTTCTAGAGAGGAGTCTTCAGCGCTTCCGATAATCTGCGCACGATCAATTGCTCTGGGGTCGAACCGAACCCTTTCAAGTTTTTCACCTACGAACCACACGCAGACAATGCCAGTGATTTTGTCGTCGTCGAAGATATCCGTATTCACGGCATCGACCGTCATGGTCGGCCCACCGGATCTCAGGAATACAAGGTCGCCCGGCTTGAGTGGAGACATCGCAGAACTGTCTTCAGAGCGAATCGCATCAGGTGCACTGCACAATAGCAGGTGTTTAGGGTGCCAATGAACCCCACCGATTTACCAGCGTGACAGGCGTCGCCGGGGTCTTGCGAAGCCCTCGTCGGCCGTCGTAGCGGCGAGTTCCAACCGCGCCATGGCGTCTGCGAATTCGGCGAGCGTATAGCTTCTTTCACCATCGTTGATGGTTACGCCGACGAGCCGTTTGGCTATGTGCCAGTCAACCGCCTCTGCGAACGCTTGCTTCGCAGAGGCTGCGTTTACCGACAGATAATGATCATCAATGCAGGCTTCCACGAAAAATGTCATCGGCACCGCATACAATGCATTTCTGAAAACGCGGCCTCGGCACCGAAGTCCGTGCCGCCGAGGCCGCTTTGCAAATCCCTCGGTCTCGTCACCGAGGCATGACGACCGTAATTCAACTTCGTGAAGCGCTTCCTAACGGGGGTAACGGATTTCGGCATCTTGCAGATATCTTCCGTGGAGTTGCGTTATTTCCAAGGTGAATAGCGCCATCATGAGTGCACGGGGTCGCGGCATGGTGCTCGGCGGCATGGCGGACCGTGCCCGGGCTGCCGGTGCTTAATTCCCGTCACAAATGCCCCGCGACGTTATCTGCAGGACGACCGCTGGACCGGCACAGGCTATCGGGTAGGCCAAGTGCTTCATCACGCAGTCAGACTCGTCGAGGCTTGGAGGTTCCTCGACGAGTCCGCAACCGCCGCCGCTGCCTTACCCCACATTTGAAGCCTACCTGCCATTGCCGTTGTGCCTGTAGCTTACTGGCCACAAAGCAATGGAATCGGCATGGGTGTGGCATTGTGGAGACTCTTGATCACACACCAGCCACTCGTTGCCGTCCATGCTGCACAAAGCGGTACAAGCCGCAGTGCAAATGATAAAGTCATCGGAGGGGCGCGAGTCGGTCATCCAAATTGGGGACATCATGATGGCGGACGGTGAAGTCCAAGCCGCGAACTCAAACCACCAAGCAAGCGCTATAAGTACGATTGTGCTCGGCTTTGCCGCCGACCCGATGACGCGGTGGGTTTGGCCCGACTCATCCGAATACCTCAGAATGATGCCCCGATTCGTCAGAGCCTTCGGCGGCCCGGCGTTCGAACATGGCACAGCCTACATCACCGAACGGGTTCGCGCCGCCGCCCTTTGGCTTCCGCCCGGCGTAGAGCCCGACCATGCGGCGATGGGCGCACTCATGGAAGAATCCCTTCGTCCCGACATTGCCGAGGACCTTGGTTCTATCGTGAAGAGCATGGCCGAACATCATCCCAGCCAGCCGCATTGGTATCTGCCGCTGATTGCCGCCGACCCGAACTGTGTCGGGCAAGGTCTCGGCGCGTTGCTGATGAAATACTCTCTTCGGCGATGCGATGAGGAGGGCATCCCGGCCTACCTTGAAAGCTCAAACCCGCGTAACATTTCCTTCTATGAGCGCCTCGGCTTCAACATTACCGGTAAGATACAATGTGGCTCTTCTCCGGTGCTGACTCCAATGCTGCGGCCTTCGAAGATGGTTTCGTCGAGGTCCGCTTGCAGAGATTAGGCAGACTCAGCCTGACCAGACCGGAACGTCTGCCAATGACCATATCGGAAGTCACCATCTGCGCCACGACGCGTCGGTTAGTGAACATTCCGACCGTCCATCGCTGCCGGATATCGACATCCATTCACAGGATAGGACGTCTCGCGGATCGCAACCTCGATACGAAGCGAGATAGTCGATTTCGCTGCGCGTAATGCCGATATCCATTAGCTCCCTGTCACTTAGACCCCACAAGTTGGCCAGTAATCTCCGGCGTTTGCGCCACTCCTGAAATGCTTTCCAATATGCTTCGAGAGGACTGTAGACCTGCCGCCTTGCGGTTACCGGTCCCAGCTCAGTGGTCCCGCGGATCGTGCTCATTAGGGTGTGTCCTGTCCAAACGTTCACTGGACAGAAGTTGCCGCAAGTTGCGCGGGCGCGCTTAACTGGTGTCTTACATTTCTATTACCGGCGGCTTATTCTCCATGCGCTGGTACAGAGGCGACCCCGAGAAGGAATGGCAGCTTGCGCTATCTTTTCGAGGAGTACACATTCGACACCGACCGGCGCGAGCTGCATCGGGGGAGCGATGCGGTGTCGATCACACCGCAGGTTTTTGACCTGCTCGACTACCTGATCCGCAACAGGGAGCGGGTTGTCAGCAAGGACGACCTTATCAAAGCCATTTGGAATGGGCGCAGCGTATCTGACGCGGCGCTGACAACCCGCCTGAATGCCGCCCGGGCTGCAATCTGCGATTCGGGCGAGGAACAGCGCTTCATCAAAACACTACCGCGCAAGGGCATCCGGTTTGTCGGACAGGTGCGGGAGGTGCGAGAAGTTGCGAGCCCAAAGCCGGGCGATGCGGCTGAGAGCGTTCCTGCAGTTCCCGACTGGCCCTCCATCGCCGTGCTGCCGTTCGCGAACATGTCTGGCGATCCCGAGCAGGAGTATTTCGCGGACGGGATGGTTGAGGAAATCACAGCCGCGCTTTCGCTGTTCAAATGGTTGTTCGTGATCGCTCGCAATTCGAGTTTCACCTTCAAGGGCAAAGCCGTCGACATCAAGGACGTTGGGCGCAGACTTGGCGTGCGCTATGTCCTTCAGGGGGCGGTACGCAAGGCCTCCGGGAAAGTTCGTATCACGGGCCAGTTGATTGAAGTGGCTACGGGTGCACACATATGGGCGAAAAAGTTCGAGCGTGACATGACGGATATTTTCGCGCTGCAGGACGAAGTCACGCTCGCCGTTGTCTCAGCTATTCAGCCAAAGTTGTTTCAAGCAGAAATTGCACTGGCGAAGCGGCGGCGCCCGGAAGACCTCACCGCGTATGATCTTTATCTCCGAGCTATACAGCGAGCCTTCCGATCGACCCGCGAAGGGTTGGCCGAGGCGCTCCGACTAGTCCAGCGCGCCTTGAAGCTTGACCCTGGGTTTGCTGCTGCCGCTGGTCTGGCAGCTGCTTGTCACGCGGAAAACGTGGTCAGGAGCTATGCCGTCGACCCCCAATTCGAACGCAAGGAAGCCGTTCGGCTTGCACGCGTGGCATTGAAACTCGACGATGATGATGCAGACACGTTAGCAACTGCTGCGTTGATCTCGGCACTTCTGGTCGGCGATTGTGAGGCTGAGATCGAGATGTCTGCCCGGGCGGTTGCTCTCAACCCAAATTCATATCGTGCATGGAACTGCAGAGGTTGGGTCTACAAGATTGCGGGGCAACCGGAAGAGGCCATCCGAAGTTTTGAACGTGCCGTGCGAATGAGCCCGTTAGACCCGCAACAATATACAGTCTTAACCGGGATGGGATTTGCCCTTATTGAGCTTCGTCGCTTTGACGAGGCCATCAGTGTCGGGAAGAAAGCCCAGCGTCACAACCCCGGCTATCCAGGACCATACCGCTGCCTCGCATCCGCCTTCGCCCATCTCGGGCGCGACGCCGAGGCTCGTGAGGCGGCGGCTCGTATGCTTGATATCGACCCCGCTTTCACGATATCGGCGTGGATCGCTCGGAGCCAGCTATCAATCAATGCGAAGGTGATGATTGAGGGTTTTCGCAAAGCGGGGTTGCCCGAGTAGCTCCCCAATGTCCACGAGGTGGTCGAATAGCGGCATCTTTTGCGGCGCATGAGTCCGGAGTTGGCCCTCAGCCGACATTGGATTGCCGATCAGCGATGTCCGGACTGGGATGAAAAGCAGACTGCGCGGTGGTCCTGTCAGTGTTCGAAAACTGGCCGGCTCTTGTTTTCCGGTCCGTCTCCAAGCTCCCCACTTCAGCGTTGAGAAGGGCGAAAAGTCTCCGAGCATGCAAATCCGGCTTTCGAGACGAAATTCTCTTGATATTTCAAAGTCCGAAACTCAATCGGGAATGTGAGAGTTCGATCCCTCCCAGGACAGCCAGGCAGTCCTGCTCCCGGCCCGGCCTCCCAACAAACCCGCAAATGGCCCGGAAATCCCGGCTTTTCGCGTGTTCGGTTTCGTCTCCAGACTCTCGCTTCGCCAAAGTTGAGGCGCAAATCGCCAAAAGTCTCCGGCCGTATCCGCTAATATTCCCGTTTTGAGGAGACTATCGGCGGAGACTGGTTCGATCACCACTGCCGCCCGATCAGGGCAGTCTCCGTTGAACTGATAAACCTTCAAACAAAACCTGATCAGTTCGGAAACGTTCGGGGGCTCGACGCAACGGCAGGGATTTTGATCCCACATGACGCAGGCGACGAGGGAGTTCTTGAACGGAGAAAAACAAGGAGAACGTCCTGAAGCTCCACTATTTTTTCTTGCGGTTGAGCAGGCGTAACGGTTCAATCGATCGGCTGAAGGACCGATAGATGAAGCTGTTTGGTTACCTTCCAGAGACCCTCTTCAAGCCCCTGTCAGGGCCGAAGAAACACGTCTATGCCCGCCTTTTGATGCGGCTCTATGAGCGGGTCTACTCGGCTCGCATCCTCGAGACCCCGCTCAGGGAAGAGGTCGTGAAGCAGATCGAGATCGGGCTTTCGGAGTTCGGCATCGGATCGATGGGCGACCTCTCGGAAGGCGATCCTGAAGAGGATCTGACCACAAGCCAAGCCCACTATCTAGCCTACTATCGATTGCGCGATACCGGCTGGCTCACGGAAGAAACCGAAAAATGGCGCACCTACGTCGACATGAACCCGGACGCGTTCATGGTCCTGGGCGCGATCACCGACTTCGGCAACAGCCGCGTGCGCGTCGCCGGCGCCGTGGTCGACGTGAAGAACAATCTTGAGGCTGCGTTCCGGGAGCCGGAAACGATGGCCCAAGGCCTCGCCAACGCGCACGACACGGCTTTACGGTTCGCTCGCAGCATGCGCCGTATCCTCGCCGGCATGCGCGAGATCGAGGATCGCATTCTCGGCAATTCGAACGCGGCAGCCATCCTCCGCACATTCTTCCAGGACTTCGTGGACGGGCTGCTGATCGCCGATTACAAGCAGCTCAAGACGTCCAACAATCCTTACCGTCATCGCCGCACGATCGCGTCGCTCGCTGGCAACATGCTCGCGGATGCCGTTCGCCTCGGCAAGATCGCGCGAGCCTACATCGAGCAGGGTGTCATGGCCCCGGGCGCCACGATCGCGACGGCCGAAGAACGCGTCATCGTGGAGCTCGAGAAGATCAAGAGCGTGTTCGAGGACGTCGGTCCCTTCATGGACAAGATCGAGGATTTTCGGGATCGCCTCGAACGCCGCATCCGGACCACCGTCCACTACATGGATGTCATGGGAGAAGGGTCCGCGGAGCGGATCGTCAGGCTGATCGAGCAGCTCTCGAAGATCGGCAGCGACGGGGTCGAGATCCGTCTGAGGTCGCCGGATGTGGGGCTGCCGATCACATCGCTCGCGCTGTACACGCCGCCGCCGCCGAAGGCGCCGCCCGAGCGGACGCGCTTCAAGGTACCGAAGCAGGATCCTTATCTGCGCGCCTACGTCCAGGCTACGACCGAGTTCGACCGGATGGTGCGCGTGTCGGACCAGAAGCTCCTGGATTTCGCTCGCCGGCAAATGCAAGGCCGCGATGCCGTGTCGTCCGCAGAGATCGAGATCGGGAGCATTCCGGATCTCTTCGCCTACCGGGCCCTGCCGAACCTGGCGGCGGTCGGCCGCTCGGTTAAGCTGGGCGAATTCACGATCACGCTCGAGGAGGGCCGCACCGCCAACGATTGGATCGACGTGACCGCCTTCCGAATCGAGAGAACGAGGGCCACGGCCGATGCTGCGTGATCTTTCCAAACTCATCGACGACGCGGACTCCGAGGGGCACGACGGCGACCAGTTGCAGAAGGAGCTGCGCCAGGCTGCCCAGGCGCTCTGGCGCGCCCAGTTCATCTACGAGAACGACTGGGGCATGAAGACCTCCTACGAGGTGCTCCGTCGCCACACGGGCTACTTCGAGAACCTATTCGACGCGATCGGCTATCGGGTCGTGGGCAGGCCGAACGACGGTTACGTCGGCCTCGTGGCGAACGAACTGCCTCCGCGTCAGAGCATGAAGCTCGACGAGAGCCTGCTCCTGCTGGTGCTGCGGCTCCACTACGAGGAAGCCTTCACGCGGTTCGAGGCCAAGGAATTCGGCGAGGTGGAGGTCGAGAGCGAGCAGATCCTGCAGATCTACGAAGACCGGACCCATCGAGAGCGGCCCAACTTCGGGCGGGTCAAGGAAATCCTGGCCGGCTTCAGGCAGCGTGGCCTGGTGCGGATCGAGGATCGGGACGACAGGAACTTCACCTTGTTCCTGCGGCCGGCGTTGCCGATTGTGGTCTCCAAGGACACGCTCGGATCGCTTGAGGAGTTCGTGTCGCGCTCCACCGCGGCTACGGCAAAGGCCGACGCCGCGAGCGAGGTGCAGGCGTGATCGAACTTCGTCGCATCATTCTGGTCGACTGGTATCTGTTCCGGGCGCAACAGGTCGATATGCGCGGCATGACCGCGATCATTGGTCCGAATGGGGCAGGAAAATCGGCGATCATCGACGCCGTGCAGACCGTCCTTTCAGGCGCCAGCATGGCCAGCATCCGGTTCAATCCTAGCGCCCAGAGCAACGTCAGAAGCAAGCGGACGCTGCGCGATTACTGCCTCGGCGTGGTCTCGCTCGACGAGAAGGGCGAGCGGTCGGAGCCCACGCGGCAGCATGCCTACACCTACATCATCCTGGTCTTCGAAGATTTGGACGACGGCTCGGCGGTGAGTCTGGGCGTAGCCTTTTCGGCATCGGCGTCGAGAAGCGACGAGTCCTGCGAGGCGCGCTTCATCGCCAAGGGCGTGCTGACCACGGACGACATCCTCGCTTCGGTCGGCGATGACGAAGTCGAGACGCTGCAGTGGCATGCCGTGCGCACCGCGTTGCGCGCCCGGAGCATCGAAGTCGACGACGCGTTCTCGAGCGCGACGGACTTCGTGGCGGAAGCGCTCAGGGCCTTGTCGCCGACGGGATTCCCGCTCGACCCCAGGCGCTTCCAGAAGGCCTTCCGGAATGCCCTGCTGCTGAAGCCGGTGGACAATCCCACGGATTTCGTCCGGAACTACGTTCTCGATGTTCAACCGCTTCAGGTCGACAGGCTTCGGCGCGGCATCGAACATTGGCGTTCGTTGACCCGCCGCATCGAGGAATTGAGGGCACAGAGCGCGAGCCTCGCCGGAATTCTCCGCATCGTCGGCCGCGCTGTCGAAAACGAGCGGGTTATCGCAACCACTAGCTGGCAGATCGCCCGCTTGGAATGGGAGAAGTTCCGCCGGGAGGCTAGGCGGCAGGAAGAAGCTCTCGCGCAGCTCCGGAGCGCCGCAGGCAAGGCCGAAGTCGAGGCGACCGCGGCCGCGGCCAGACACGCCACGCTCGCTGCCGAGCACAAGACCATCGAGCTATCGATCAGGACCAGCGACGCCGAGCAGCTTGCCCAGATGTACGAGTCCGACAAGACGGCAACTTTGAGCCAGCGCGCCAACGCCATGTCGCCGGTCAAGGACATCGATGGTCTCATCGCTTCGATCAAGAAGGCCGTCGAACTCAATCTGCTGGTTCGTCGCGATGACCTGCTGCATGCGCTGCTGAGCGCGGTCGTCGTCGCCCGAGGAAGAGCGCCACTTTCCGAATGGGACAAGATACTCCCGGGCGACTGGAAGGATAGCGCCTCGCATCTCGACGCCGCGCTTGTCGCCGTCGACCAGGTGAGGCTTGCGGCGGTCCGCAAGACGTTCTCGGATGCCCATTTCACCGCCCGTGTAGCGACCAAGGATCTTCAGGATCGCATCGATCAGATCGAAAGCAATCTGAAGCGGATGGACCAGGGGCTGAGTCCTATCGAGCGTGGCACCCGGGATCTGATTGATCACCTTCGTTCGCATGGCATCGAGGCCAAGCCATTGTGCGACCTGGTGGAAATCCGCGACGACAAATGGCGGATGGCTGCCGAGGCCTTCCTGGGTCGCTCCCGTGAGGCGCTGATCGTCGAGCCGGGTCGGGCCGTCCGCGCCCTGGAGATCTACCGGCAAGGCGGGGAGTATTCGTTCCAACACGCCGAGGTCATCAACACGACTAAGACCGACGGTACGCGCCCCGCCGACAAGGGCTCGCTGGCGCAGATCGTCAGCACGGAAAACCGGCATGCCCGGGCCTTCCTTAACTATCGGCTGGGGCGGCTGATGATGGTGGAGTCCATGGACCGGATGGTCGCCGCCGAGAATGCGATTACGCCCGACCGTATGGTGCAGGGAGGCCGCACGATCCGGCGGCTTCCCAAGCCCGAGCACCTCAAGCTCGGTCGTTCCACGCAGGGGCAAATGCGCCAGCAACTTGAGACCGAGCGACATGACCTTACGGTGCAGCTCGCCGAACGGGCTCGCGAGGTTGGCCGACTGGAAGAGGAAGCGCGGCTGTTTGAGGACATGTTCGCCCGCTTCCAGAAGATGATCGAAGCTGGTCTGAGCTGCTCCGGATGCGGTGCCGACCTGGCTGCCTTTGACCGCAAGCTCGCCGAGATCGGGAAAAACATAGAGGACGCCAAGCGGAATCGCGATCCTAAGCTCGTCGCCGATCTGGAGCGTCTCGCGGGCGAGGTCGAGACGGCCGGCCGTAAGAAGTCAGAGACGCAGAAGGCCTTTGATACTGCGAAAAGCGCTCGGGACAAGGCCGAGGGTGCCTACGATGACTACATGCAAAAAAACCGCGACGCCGCGCGCGCAGTTCGACGCGACCGCGCGCGTCAGATGCGGCAAGATTTCCCGCAATCAACAGCCATGCGTGGCTACCGGCAGGAGGTCGCCGGAATGGCGACAGAGGCGATACCGAACCGCATCGACGGGATGACCGCGGACAGGGAGACTCGTTCTACGACACGGCGCTCCAGCCTCATGCGCGAAATGACCAACGCGATGAACAAGCACGGTCAGGATTTCCATGTCGTGCCGCCCTTCACCGCCGAAGAGGCGACGCCGGCGGCCGTCGAGCTGTGGGCGGCGGCCGAAAAGGAGCGCCTCGATGCGCACGAACTGGTCCAGTACGAGGAGCAGTGCCGGAACGCCGCGACCGAGATGACCTCGGCATTCCGCGACGATCTCCTTCATCGCCTCGACGATGCCTTCACCGGCATCAAGTCCACCCTGAACGAGCTCAATCGCCACCTGAAGGATCGTCAGTTTCACGGGCGGGATTATTACTCGTTCAAGGCGCTGGAGGCTCCGACCCATGTCGACATGATTGAGCTCGTCGAGGAATCCCGGAAGCCGGAATTCAATCTGCCGCTCTTCGGGGATCGCAGCGAGGACGCGAACTCACCCATGATGCGCGCCGTCCGCCAGATCGAGGAGATCCTGTCGAACCCGGAGGCGCGGACCGAGGAAATCGAGGATCCGCGCAAGTATTTCAACTTCGAGCTCTACATCCAGGATGCCGAGGGCAAGATCCGCTCGTCGCTGACGAGTCGCGCGGGCACGGGGTCCGGCGGTGAAGGCCAACTGCCATTCTACATCGCCATCGGTGCGTCGCTGGCGGCGACGTACCAGAACCGGCGCACGGGAGAGAGCGGACTGTCGCTGGCCATCTTCGACGAGGCGTTCAACCGCCTGGACACCAAGGCAATCGGCCAGTGCTCGGAATTCATGCGGGATCTGGGGCTCCAGGTTATGTTGGCCACTCCCGACGAAAAGCGTCACGTGTTCATGGAAGTAGTCGATACCGTCGTCAACGTGAACCGGCTGGGCAACCAGGTGATGATCGACACCGAATTCCTGACCGAGAAGGCCCGCGACGCGATCGTGGCGGTCGACCCGTACCGCAAGGGCTTCGACGTCTTCAAGTCGGAGCTGATCGCCGCCGAGAAGGCTGAGGCTGTTCGGCAGGACCAGGCCGCGGAATGACCGACGTCCGCACGAGCGAAGCCGGCCTCGAATTTCTCGAACGGCTGCTGGAAAGGAGCGAACGCAATCCGGACCGCTCCCGGCCGGCCTCATCGACTCCGGAGTACGACCGGCTCTCGACCGCGCAGCAGGTGCACCGTTTTCACGACCTGATGGCCGCGGCGGAGAGGTTCGGCGCCGTCGAGGTGCAGCGGGGCAAGAGGGACCGGAGCCACCTGATCGAGCGGGTCCGCGTTCGGGACTCCGAACTGCTCGCCGGACATCTGGGACGTCCGACCGCGCCGGCCACCGCGCAACGCGTCAGGGAGGAGTTGCTTCCGGTCGCAGCGACCGGAGAGCCGTGGGTCGTCACGCTGCTGGACGAGATGGCCGCCCGGTGGGCACGCGGAGAGGCCGCTTATCGTCTGACGTCCGCTCAGGCCGATGCCGCCAAGGAGTTCTTCAGGCTGCTGGCATCCATCTCGCGGGAGGAGGCTCGCGGACTGGACGCGCGAACGTTCTCTCAAAAGTCGACGAACGACACGAAGGCCTTCGATCGGCAGGCTTCGCGGCTCGCCGCCGTTCTTGGCGTCCGGGTCGGACAGCCGGGCGTCGCGGCCGACGTGATCTGGACGCACATCGGACTTGAGCGTTTCAGCCATCCTGTTCATCTGAAGGGGCCCGTTGCCGTGGAGGGGGCCAGCGGTCGTGTGGTCGATGGCCGCGCTAAGCCATTCGCCTCAATTCATCCAGAGATGTTCTCGCAACTATCGGTTTTGGAGCGACCGACGGCGATCCTCACGATCGAGAACTACGCCAGCTTCAATCGGCAGGTTCGCGAGATCGAGGACGGCAGCCTGGTCGTGTACACCGGCGGTTTCCCGGCAGCGGGGGTCATCGAGCTTCTAGCAAAGGTCCTGGCGACCATGCCGGCCGACGTGCCGTTTCTTCACTGGGGCGACGTGGATGTCGGCGGCGTGCGCATTTTTCGGTACTTGGAGGAGAACCTGCCTCGCGGGCCGCGGCCGCACCTGATGACCAGGGAACTCGCCGAGAAATCGGGCCAGCCGGCGGATGCGGATCCGGGCTTGGCTTCGATCGCGAGGTCCGACAGCGCGGTCCGCAAGCTGGCCGAATGGTTGGCATCCGGCCCGGACGTGCGTCACTTGGAGCAGGAGGCGCTGGATCCGGTGACGCCGTCGCTTGCGAACGACCTGCCTTCGTCAGGCGGTCGGCTTCAGGGCTGACTTCTTCCCGTCGACGCTGCCGCCCTCGGGCTTCAGCGAATGGAAGGGCACGAATTCCTTCGCCTGCTCGGCGAAGAAGTGCAACTGCTCGCGAGGCTCGGTGAAGCCGCGGTTCTTCATTTCGGCGATGCCGGGCGTTGTCCAGCGTGTAGCGGCCCAGCGGGGCGGTCTGGTCGACCCGCCAGATGCGGCCGTCCTGCACGATCTCGAAAGCGCGCGCGTGCTGCATCAGTCGGCGCGCGGCCAGTTCAGGATCGGAGTAGGGACGTTCGGTGGTAAGTTTCATGCTGCCGTTCCCCGCGGCTGTTGACTCAAACGGAGCGGCCAAAACTAGACTACCGCGGTTATTTCAACGCTGAAGTTCATATACCAAGCGCAGTCTTCGTTGCACGGCAGCAAGCCGCCGCTCGTCATCGGCCGTCAAAAACCGTTGACTGCTCTTGGCAACAATGACCCGCCAGCCGTGCTTTTCATCCTGGACCACAGCCAACGATGTACGCGCGCCGCGGCTTCCAGGATCAAACAATTCCTCAAGAATTAGCCAGCTCAAATCAACGCTAGAAATGCGCTTCTTAGCCATTCGCCAGTTTCCCCGGCTCTCGTGCGCCCAAGGAAAACGGCCTCAGTCGAGGTTGCTCGATTACCTCCTGAGGCCGCCTTGGTTCCGTCTCCGTTCCCGGAGATACGCCCATCATAACCGCCATGTTCGAAGCGAATCTAAATGACGCTATCGGTTTTCTCCTGCTGGCGCCGCTAGAGCCGTCGCGGCGCGCGTTAGAAAATCCCGGAGGTGCGCAAGCTCGGCAACGTTCTCTGCAGATACGATCGCGCTCACAAATGGTGCCTGAGGCGACGTATGAATCTCGTAGAGATGCCGCACCGCAGGTGACTTGGCTAGGTACTGCCGGATGCACTCATCCAGTGTGTCGTCGATCAGCAAATACGGGGGCCCTGCATCGATACGCCGCTGACCGGCAAGTGAGGGCCATTTACGAAAGGTAGCCGGAGCATCGAAATTGATGTGACTGTGGTTGTCTTGCGCGGAAAAATCTCTATCGCTCATTTGCTTGGGCCTAAAAAGCCAGCACCAAAAAAGGGCCTGCATTAAAATAACTGAGTTTGCCGTTATCTCCGACAGTCAGAGGTTGCGCCTCGACCCGCTTCAAAAGCGCCGCCGCGGTAGCACCAACGTAGCTAATGAATTGTGAAGTAGCCGATGCGAGGCCCCAATCGGACAGATTTTATCGATTTGGTTATGGTGGCTTTGCAGTCGCTCCGCTAAGTGTCCCAAAAGAGCGGAGGATTCCTGTATATGACCTATGCCGTGACGAATGATCAACTAGGCGGAGCGCGCGAACATTGCGTTGATTCAGAACGCACGATGAGAGCCGAGCCCAAGAAGCGAAGATCAGGAATTCCAACGGGCAATGCCGGCGAGTACTTCGTCATGGGCGAACTTCTTCGGCGGGGCTACGACGCGCAACTCGCCGACAGAAATACGGCGGGATACGATCTGCTCGTCGGTCGGCATGCCGACCGGGCCCTGAACAAGGTACAAGTTAAGACGGTGCGAACCCCGCCTTGGTATGTCAAGCAGGCGATGTTCGAGGGTGATGCCCTATCGCAGGTCACGATCTATGTCTTGCTTGGGAAAGAGAGCTCCAAAGAGCCGGTACGCTACTTTATCGTCCGAAATGGCGCGGTAGCCGATCAAATCGCCACGCCTAAAGGATGGGCTTCAAATTCCTTCATGAATCTTCGATCGATAGTTGGACACGAAAATCGCTGGGACGTCGTGGGCTGACCGAAATCTCACACGCGGCCGTTCCGGATGCTCGTCTTATCTTAAGACATCCCTTGCTCCGCATAGATGCGGCCCAGCAGCCGCCCAAAGCGCCTTGAGTAAGCAGCGATGTCGGATGCAACGGATTCCATATGTTCCAGTGTCCAATTCTCCGTATGTAGTTCGACGCCGTCCTTGCTCGATACGTAGAGCCGAAAGTGGACGGATGGTATGTTGTTGGAATTCGTTAGCATTAGATGCCCGTGTGCAAGTAAGTGGCGATTTTTCTCAAACGACGTGAGCTGAGCATGCAACGGCGCAAGGCCATTCCAGTATTTCGCCAGCGGCCCATTTTCGTTGAATAACTTTGTTACCGCTTCGACGCGAGCCGCGGTTCTGAACGGGAACTGATCCTTCAAGTGTCGATATGCCGGTCTTTCCCAGAATTGCGAGCACAGGTCGGCGAGCATAAATTCGATCTGGGCGTAAGCGCCAATGACTTTGCCACGCAGAAAGTGCGCGCGGTCAGTAACCTGCTGAAGTTCAGGCGGGAGGTCAGAAGAGGCGTCTTGTGTCAAAGTACTTGGTCCCGATCAAGTGGTGGGCAAAAACATGACGACCCTTTTAGAGAGGCATTCAGCTAAGCATTGTGGTTTGTTCGCCCCAATGCAAGCTCAATAGCTTCGGAATCGTGCCTAGCGAGAGTTTTGCTGGCTGCTGCTGTCCCTCCAGGATGGTTGATGTGATCTCTGGTGCCAGGAATGCCAACCTTAGTCCCAGGCGCACGACTTTCGGATGCAGCTGTGCCGCGATAGCGAGATCTTCGACGGAAGTGTAACGACCGGCGCAGAGCTCCTTCAGCCACGCATTTGCACGAACGACAGACTGCAGCAGCTTTTGATCAGGTTTCCGATTTGACGGCGTCGGCAGAACGTGGGTGTCGTTTGGCTGGCTTCCGGTCCAGGGTATCGCGACCGGGTTTCGCGAAAGTTCGCCAGTGGCGAAAGCGATCTCAATGCAGCTCCTTCTTAGGGTTACGCGCTCGACGTGGCCCGCTATTGCCTCATTCGAAATATCGTGATCCGGCAGCTGTTTCCGTAACGCCTCCCGCACGATGCCTTCAATCTCCGTTGCTGAGACCCGGGAGACTGAGCCGGCCTTATGCTTTCGTCCGCGCAAAGCGGTGCTGAAATAGAACCGGTAGCGCACGCCGTTCTTGCTGGAAAACGTCGGGCCCATCCGGTTGCCTTTGTCGTCGAATAGCTTGCCTTTCAGCAGGGCGCCGCTCTCCGAGAATTTCGTGCCCCGCTTGACGTTGTTCTCCTTGAGCAGCTGCTGCACCCGGTCAAAGATCTCGCGATCGAGGATTGCCGCGTGCTCCCCCTTGAACCATTTGCCACCATGATGAATCTCGCCGAGGTAGATGCGATTTTTCAGGAGGTAGGCAAGGGGGCCATAGGTAAAGGGAATGCCGCCCCGGTATTTTGCGACCTTGGTATCCCGCCGCTTGGTGAAAATGCGCCTGCGGTCAAGTTCGGCGACCAGCCGGCCGAACGATCGCACCTCCAGGTACAGTCGGAAAATGGTGCGGACGGTCTCGGCCTCGCCCTTATTGATGATAAGTTTCTTGTTTTTCGC
Organism: Pseudomonadota bacterium; assembly: GCA_023387735.1. Classification (GTDB taxonomy): domain Bacteria; phylum Pseudomonadota; class Alphaproteobacteria; order Rhizobiales; family Xanthobacteraceae; genus Bradyrhizobium. Next base: position 15,086 of record JAEWHP010000040.1, read on the forward strand.
CTCATAGCCAAGCGGAACGGTGCCGCCGGTCCATTTGCCCTTTTTGCGGGAAGCGGCGACCTTGTCCCTGACGCGCTCAGAGGCGAGTTCCCGTTCGAACTGGGCGAAGGACAGCAGGACATTGAGAGTCAGTCGTCCCATTGATGTCGTCGTATTGAACTGCTGGGTGACGGCCACAAAGGAAATCGATCGGGCATCGAAGGTCTCGACCAGCTTGGCAAAATCCGCCAGCGATCGCGTCAGGCGGTCGATCTTGTAGACGACCACGACATCAATCTTTCCGACTTCGATGTCGGCGAGCAGTCTTTTGAGGGCTGGACGATCGAGATTACCGCCGGAATAGGCCGGGTCGTCGTAATGCTGGGGCAAGAGTTTCCAGCCCTGTGAGGCCTGACTCTTGATGTAGGCCTCACAAGCCTCCCGCTGGGCATGAAGAGAATTGAACTCCTGGTCCAGCCCGTGCTCGGTCGATTTGCGGGTATAGATGGCGCAACGAAGCGATCTGGCTGACTCAGTCGGCATGGCCATCGTCTCCGTCGCCGGATTTGGTAGATCTCAGGCCGAAGAATCGCGGACCATTCCATTTGGTGCCCGTGATGGACGTGGCGATTTCCGATAGGCTGGCGAAAGTCTTGCCGTCATGGGCAAATCCCTTCTCCAGCACCATGACCCGGTAGGTCCGCCGATTCCATGTGCGCACCAGCTCGGAGCCCGGCTTGATGCGGCGTGGCAGCTTGAGCCGGGCGTCCGGCCTTGCCGCGGCTGCCTTGACCAACTGGTCGAGGAGCCGCCGGGTGTTTGCCGGCAGGCCGCCATAGGCCGTTTCCTGGATGCGGTGGGCGATGCTGCGCCTCAAGAGGTCAGGTCCAAATGCCTTCGGTGGCTCGGCCTTGAACAGCTCGCGATAGCGCTTCCGAAGCTCGACGATGGGAGTGGCCGGTAGGCGCTCCAGCTCAGCCTCGACTTCGTCGTTCATGTTGGCGCCTGCCAGCCATGACTGCTTCATGCCGCAGCTCCGGATTTTGCGATGCGATAGAACCGCTGGTCGCCGACCTTTTCGGAAGTGAGCGTCAGCTTGAGCTTCTTCTTGACGACGCCCGAGAGGAAGCCGCGGATCGAGTGGGGCTGCCAGCCGGTCGCCTTGGCGATGGCAGCAATCGGCGCACCCTTGGGCTGCCGGAGCAGGGCGAGAACCTGCTCCTGCTTGGACGGCGCTCCATCGGGAAGCGATGCTTTGGACAGGGACGCCTGCTTCTTCAGTTGCTTGCGCTGAGATTGTCGTTTGGATACCGCGCTCTTTGTTGCCCTTGCTTTCTTCGACATGGCCATTTGGTTTTCCTGTCATCTACGACAGCATCATGTGCTGCCACCGAGACAGGCCCCGCCGAGAGGCAGGGCGCGAGAGCCGAAGAGCGCAGAGCCAGATCAGTCTTTCGCGATGTGGTTCATCAGACAGATCGCATCGTGCAGGCGGCCGGCGTCATAAAGCAACTGGTCGATGTCCATGCAAATCTCGATCCCCTGGTCGAGGCTGCCCGCGATGGCACACGCCTCCGCAGCTTTTGCAATTTGCGTCGCCTCGCGCAGCCTGGCATGAATCTCGCCAAAGCAGGCCTTGATGGTCTCATTGATGGCGGCCTTGTCCATGAAGCAGCTCCCTGATGCGCTTCAGTAGCGCTCCAACACCGCAGGAAGTCGAGCGAATTCACGAGCAATCTTGTGGCTCATTTCGCCGGCTTTGAATCATCGCATTACCCGATGCAAGACACCGATCAACCCGGCTACTTTCGCCCGGATCTGGCCGGTCGTCCCGCCAGGAATGCCTTGAACTGTTTGAGAGGATCGGCGCCGATCGCTTCCAAAATGGCGATGAACTCCACAATATCGATCCGGCGTTCGCCGCCCTCGTACTTGGCAACAAAGGATTGCGGCTTCCCCAGCTTCCTGGCCAGCGTATGCTGCCGGACGCCGGCCTGACGTCGCGCTGCGACAAGCAGCTGAATCAGGCGGTCATATTCCGCGGATTTGAGCGACTTCTGCATTGACCGCCGGGGGTGTGAATCGGCGGCAGGCAATCTGATCCCGAAAACGGATTATCCCAAAAAGGGATAATATTAACTCTGCGGTGCGAGACTGCCGCGTGTCGGTTCGATGCCATTGGACTTTGCCGGAAAAGCAAGCGTACTGGTGGAACCGAATGGAGGCAGACGTGATCGAGTTGGCTGCAGATTTACCGGCTACGCCCAGCTCAGCCCGGCATTCCCGGGATTCGAGCCTGCGCGAGCAGGCACTTGGCCACCTCTTCCTTGGGCAGCTGCTGGCTGAAATGTGGCGCAGCAACCAGCATGACACCGAAGTGCTCAAGGGCGAAGTCGATCGGGGAGGGTATGACCTCGTGCTGGAGGCGAACGGCGTCATCAGACACGTCCAGCTCAAGTCGAGCTTTGTCGGATCAAAGGTCCGCCAGATCAGCGTCAGTACGAAACTGCTGACGAAGCCGGGCGGCTGCGTCGTCTGGCTGGAATTCGATCCCGACAGTCTTCAAATCGAGCGATACCTCTGGTTCGGTGCCGCCGCCGGCTCTCCATTGCCGGATATCGGCGCCAGAATTACCCGCCATTCCAGGGCCAACAGTGCCGGACAAAAGAACGAGCGTCCGTTGCATCGTGAAGTTTCAAAATCCAGGTTCGAGGCACTTTCCGGCATCGTGCCGCTGGTCAATCGTCTGTTTGCAGGCCCCCGATCTTGACGACGCCTGCGCCGGACTCCGCGAGGAATTCTTCGATAGACTTGCTGCGTTCCGGCATGAAAATCGGACGGCCCATGACCTTGGGATCACTCCAGTCCTGAAACTCGCCAGCAAGGTCGACAAGCTTCAGGATATTGCCCATGGCGATTTGGTCGCCCTGAAGTGCCGCCTGATAGTTCTTTGCGATGATGGCTTCCGCCAATGTGAGCGTCCTGGGGGCGCCGTCAATGTTGGCCTTGATCCGCCTGGTTGCGAGGCGCCTGAAGATCGAGAGGAAATTTTCTTCTGAAGGCTTGCGACCCTTTGGGTTGCCTGATTGTCCCTTGCGAAAGCGGCCGGCCTTGGGTGGCTTTCCGTATCCTACTTCATAGCATTGACCAGCGCCTGTTGTGTTCGGCTTCATGATGATACTGGCTCCTTTTCTCGCGTAACTGGATTCATGCTGTAAGGCGGCAATGAGGGATCGCTCGGAAAGAAAATCACCCGTCCACCCTGAGGCGGCGCTTCCTTTGCCAGCAGGCCAGCGCTGATCATGAAGCGGACAAACCGGGCAAATGCCCGTTGCTTGCCGCTCATGGCATCATTGAGCAGCTTGATGACCAAAGCCTCACGGCGGGTGGTCACCGCGCCGTTCTTGCCGCGCTGTGCTGCACTGAAAAGCTCACGGAGATTGACGGTATCCGGCCGCTTCGGTCGCCCGCGAGGGTTTCCCGATTGGCCCTTGGCGAATCGTGTGTTCAGGGGAGGCTTCTTGTAGCCGACCTTATAGCCGGGAGCATCTGATTGAGTCATGGACGGGTACCTGCCTGTTCAGCCTGCGGAAGCGTGAAGATCGACGAGGCATCCTGAGCGACCTCCTCGTCAATCGAGCTTGCAGCCCGGCTTTCCGCAACTTCCTCAAACGTTTCGCCGAGTGGCACAAGCCACGCATTCTTGCCCGTGAACTTCTCCCATCGACGGATTGCGACATCGACATATCCAAGATCGATCTCGATGGCGCGCGCGCGACGGCCGGTCTTCTCTGCCGCAATCAAAATCGTTCCACTGCCGCAGAATGGATCCAGAACGATGTTGCCGCGCTTTGAGCAGTCGCGAATGGCGTCTGCCACGAGCGCCACCGGCTTGACCGTCGGATGCATTGCAAGCTCATCCATCCGGCCAGGGCGAATGGTATTGACGCCATCGTAGTCCCAGACATTGGTACGATACCGGCCATGCTGACCAAGCTCGAACGTGTTGGTGTGAGGAGCGGTTCCGTGCTTCCAGACAAAGACCAGTTCGTGCTTGGATCGGTAAAACGAACCCATGCCTGCATTGCTCTTGTTCCAGACGCAGACGTTCTTGAGTTCTGAATAGTGGATATCGCCGGCTACGAGCATCTCGCGCATATGTCGCCAGTCCATGCAGATCTGGTGGATCGAGCCATCGGTGGAATAGCGGCAAAGATTGCCGTAGACCGCCGAGAGGAACTGCACGAACTGGTCCTCAGTCATCTCCCCGGAGGCCATCGCAAACTCGCGGTGCCTGACATTGCCCAGACCTGAGACGTGGCCATCGATTCGCACATTGTACGGCGGGTCGGTGAACACGAAGTCGGCGAGCTCATCTCCCATCAATTGTCGATAGGTTTCTTCGCTCGTCGAGTCTCCGCAGATGAGCAAATGCTTTCCGAGCTGCCAGATGTCACCGCGACGGCTGATCGGCGCATCGCTGGCTCGGTCCGGAATGTGGTTTTCCGGCTGGTCGCTCTCCGGATCAATACCTTCGATAATCAGGTCGGTTTCTGCGGGCTCGAAGCCGGTCAGATCAACGTCGAAACCGACGTCGACGAGGTGCTGAAGCTCGATGGCCAGCACCTCGTTGTCCCAACCTGCCTTTTCTGCAAGGCGATTGTCCGCAAGAACGTATGCCTTCTTGTCAGATTCGCTGAGATGGGAAAGCCGCACACATGGGACGGTCTTCATCTTGAGCTGCTTGGCCGCCTCGACGCGGCCATGGCCGGCGATGATCTGGTCGTCATCGTCGATCAACACCGGGTTGTTGAAGCCGAAGCGTTCGATACTCCGCGCGATCTGCTTGATCTGCTTCGGCGAATGAGTGCGCGCGTTGCCTGAATAGGGGCGCAGAGAACTGGTAGGCCGTTGTTCGAAGTTCATAAATGGATTCCCTCAGGCGCGAAAGGCGCCGATCAACAGGAAACCCGATCCCGTCATCGGGATCACTCATGGAAAATGCGCGGATCATTTATGAGAGCGGGAAACTGCCGTTCGATCTCGGCGTCAAAGTCCTCTGAATCGATTGCAACATTTTCCGAGCTATGAAGGCGTCCACTCTTCCAGCTGGAATGCTTGTTCCTGAGCGCGCGCCAATCGATATTGCCGAAGCTGGTGCTCATTGTGGTGGCAAGATGCTGATAGGCTCGTTCGCTGGGGGATGCCTTGCCCCGGGGCTGCGAACCTCCCGCCTCAGACTGAAACCGTCGCAGCAGTTCTGAATAGCGCTGATCGAGTTCTTTCATACCAAATTCCTCACGGGCGGGGTGGTTTGCGGGGCGACCGCGTCGCTTGACGGCAGGAATCGAAAAGGCAGAAAACAGCTCGCGCAAATCCGCGGGCAGGGGACCGATCTCCTGTTCGACTGCACGCAGCAAATCGTCTCCCGGCACGGCCTGCCCACGGCATTTCTCGATCCTGATCGTCGAGATGAAGTCACGCCAAAGGCGCTGCTGATTGAACGGGATAGCCATCGCGTCACTCCAAGAAAGTACTGTGAATACAGTATCTTGTTGGAGTTTGTGGTCAAAGAACGCGCCAACGTTTGGTTAATGCTCTTGGCCCGTTCTAAGGGATTTTGACCGCCGTGACCCTAGCGGCCACTTCGAATAGCGAATGTAGAGGCTTCCCAGAGAGTTTTGCGATTCGATCACAGTTTAGTGTCTGCTCCGACACCGCGGCGTTCGCGGAATGTGCGGTTATGGAATGGGGATGCCAAGCCTCGCCCTTCGGCCGACTTCTTTCGTAAAATCTAATTTCCGAATCCGGGTAGGCCGCCCGCACGCCAGCAAATTTGCGGTTCGTTTCTTCGCGGATTTCGGGTGTCGTCTCGGATGTGGTTGATGAAGTTGGGGGAGAACGACAGCGCCCGGCGAGTGAGTCTTAAATGAACTAGCGTTTACCCGACAAGGGGCCACGCATTGATTTGGATCAACTGAACCGGTTCTAATGCGGGGAATCAAAGCGAGCTGCTGACTTGCGGCACCCCAACGGGAGGACATCGCCATGCATTGACCGCGATTTTACCCTTCGTGTCTTTGATCGCGTTTAGTTTTCTGATTGCAGCGGCCGATCGCGGCGTATCAGCGGATGCTTCCGTAACAACGCGAGCAAACCGGACAGCAACACGAATTGCAGAGCAGCTGGAGAAAGCTGTTCAAATACAGGTGGTTTGTCCGCCCCTATGATGGTCAAAGTTACAAAGTGGGCAACCCGATCCCAACCGGGCCTGTTACTGAGCCAATTCCGAGGCTTCTCTTTTGGACGGGCGCGATGATTGTTGGAATTCTTGGAGGGCTGGGAATGATCAGATTGATGCTCGCGGCAGTTCTCGGTGTTAGTACAACTGTGGCGTACGGGCAGCAAGGTGCACCAAATCCCCAAAAGCGTGAAGCTTGCAGACAGCTTGCCCTTTCGCGCGGTTTTACGTTTGACCGGGGAACCAACAAGGGAGCCGTCAAGGTAAAGGACTTCGTGAGGGGGTGCATGCAAGGAACGCAGCGGTAAGGACCGCTGAGAACTCCACAGACCTCCGCTGTCACCACTCCAATGGACAGTCAGGAGAACGCATCCTGGGCTTGGTTCGTCTCAGGCGACGTCGCTTCGCCCAGTCCGGCGACTGCCGCCGGTAGCGGCAATCTGCGCGCCCGGAGACCGTCCCTTCGAGCCCCTCGGGCAAGCGTGGCGGAATAGGTCAGGGCCGATCTCGTCGGCTTTGTGAGGTGCGGCATGGACAGCATCCGATCGACGGCGAGCAGCCGAGCGAGGTTAGGCTTGCGAAGGGGCCAGCGGCGGCTTGCCCAAAATCATCGCCGTGAGGACCGTTCGCACTCGCGCTGAACTGCCCCGGGCGAGTGCGGGTCGGCTATGCAAGGACTTCCCTGCCCGCTGGTTTTTTGAAACTGCCGTTTGAGACATGCCCGACGTCCCTAAGCTGGTTCCAAGTCAGTCCGTAAAATCAAGGCATCCGCTTGGCGCGCTATCGGCTGACTGGCGGTTCACCTAAGGCAGAGGGCAGTTGAGCGAGGTCGAGAAAAGGAACCCCACCCAGAAGTTGTGAAATGACGCTTTTATTGAGCGTCGTAAGTAAGCCCTAGTCACGGACGAACAGTCGCTTGACGCTCAGACGTATGTCTAATCAGGGCTGTCCGATGTTTTCAGGCCAATCCAAATACTGCGCGTATACTTGCGCCAGTGGCTCTTCAACGAAGTCTAGTTTGACAGCGGTCTGCGGTCCGTTGTGTCCGAGACACCAAGGCAGTCCAATTAACCGAATCACCAAACGCCCGTCTGCCGTGCGGTGCAAAATCAAATTTGCGTGTTGGTTTGCGACAGATATGATATAGGCGATGGGATAATTTAGTATTTTATTAACCTTCTTGGGGTGGCGTTGTGAAATACGCCGGCGAATTTGGGGCTAGTCAGGCCGATCCGGCTTCGTTCCCCCATGCAGACTTCGCCCTGTTTTCGCATCGGGGGGATCCGGGTGCCGTCACGGTGTCGGATGCGCATCTTCTGTTCTCTGGGAACTATGAGAGATTTGGCAACGATCTGATCATCTCCTCCGATCAGACACATCGCGTTGTAGTTCCGAATTATTTTCACGGGGACAAACGTCCATTGCTGTTCTCACCAGAGGGAGCACTACTGGATGCTGCGATCGTTGATACCCTGACCGGACACACTCAATTCGCGCAGGCTGGAGGCAGCCCCGCCGGTAAGGTGGTCGGAAATATCGCTAAGATGACCGGCAGCGCCAGTATCGTTCGCAATGGCGTAACTATCGATGTTCAAGTCGGCGATGTGGTCTATCAAAACGACGTATTGCAGACCGGAAGTTCTTCCACGGTCGGTCTGGTGCTTGTCGACGGTACCGCCTTCAACTTGAGCGCAAACGCGCGATTGATGCTGAACGACCTTACTTTCGACGCAAGCAGTACGTCGAACTCTTCGTTGATCACGCTTGTTCAAGGCGCCGCGAGCTTCGTAGCTGGTCAAGTGGCCAAAACGGGCGACATGAAGGTGGCGACGCCTGCGGCCGTTATCGGAATTCGGGGCACTGCGGTTAAACTGGATATCTCCTCAACGGACGGAAGGGTAGATATCTCGGTCATCGATCAACGGGATGGACAGGTACACTCTGTCGAGGTGTTTAATAATGCCGGAGTCCAAGTCGCTACGGTTTTCAGCAATGGACCATCTCTCTCAGTTACACCAACGACAAACTTCGACGTCAGCATTCAGCAGAACAATAAAACGCCAGCTCAGGTCGCCCAAGAATTCAGTGCGTTTCAGGCGGCAATAGAAACTTACAACATCCAAAAACAGATCAATCCCAATCTTCCGCAGCATACCGAAAACGGTAGCGGCAACAACTCAAATACTGGGACGAAATATGCAAGTCTGGGCAGTACGCCGCCTGATCCACCAGCCACTGACTCCTTTGCTGAAAGCAAGGGTCTAGCAGTTCAAGCTCTCGTCACTGATTTGGAAATTCAGGCCGCCGAAACTGTCCCTGCGACGGGCACCGTTGGCACATCGATTACTGTTCCACCGATTTCAACCCCTTCAACTACCGCTATCTTGGATAGTCCGGTAACTTTTGCGGTTGCTCCGCAGGTTACCGCGAGACTGGCGTTCAATACTGGAACGTCTACCGATATCATCACCTCAAATAATGCGACGATGAGCGGGACTGGTCTCGCTAACACCGCGGTGAATTTCACGGTCGACGGCAGTCCAATTCCCACCACCGTTGTGGCTGACGCCAACGGGGTATGGTCTTTCACGCCAAGCGGTCTTGCCGACGGCGTGCATACAATAGTTGCAAGCCAGACCGACGCCTTTGGTAACACGGGTGCTGCTTCGCTGAGCTTCATGCTCGACACCACGGCGCCCGGCGGCGGAACGCCGAACCTAGAGGCGTCTGATACCGGCAGTTCGAGCATCGACAATATAACAGCTGCCACAATGCCGACGTTTGTTATTTTGTTGAGCCCGTCGGTGGCTGCCGGCGACTCAGTCCAATTGCTTCTGGATGGTTCGCCCCTTGCGCATCCCGTGAGGCACATCGTGACGGCAGCCGATGTGTCGGTAGGACGCGTGAGCTTAATGGTTATCGCGGGCGATCTCGGAGCTGATGGCAGAAAACAAGCAATTGCGCAGTTTAGTGATACGGCCGGCAATAGCTCGGTAAGTGCGCCGCTAGACTTCGTATTAGATACCACCGCACCTTCGGTGTCCATCGCCAGTGGGGGTGGTCAGACTGACCAAGCCGCTCAGATCCTCACTGGCACTGCGGATGCAGCTGAAGCCGGTGCGATCGTCACCATCTTTGATAACGGAATCCCGATCGCTATTGCCGTCGTCCAGAACGATGGCAGCTGGGGCAGCAGCGTCACGCTCAATAATGGTACCAACACGCTGACCGCACAGGTTACCGATCTCGCCGGGAACACGGGTGCCAGCGCGCCTGTGTTGTTTACGTTGAGCACCGACCCACCGGTCAATGACGCGCCGGTGGCGACCAATTTGTCGACGGCCGAGACCTACACGGAAAACACCCCGCTCAACCTGGTCGACATCGTGGTGAGCGACGCCGACAGCGCCAACGTGACGGCGACGCTGACGCTGTCGAACCCGGCGGCGGGCAGCCTGAACACGGCGACCTCGGGGGCGGTGACCTCGACCTACAATGCCGCGACCGGGGTGTGGACCGCCTCGGGGGCGATTGCCGACGTCAATGCGCTGCTGGCGGGGCTGACGCTGACGCCGGCGGCGAACTTCAACGGCAGCTTCTCGATCGCCACCAGCGTCAGCGACGGGGTGGCGCCGGCGATCACCGGCAGCAAGGTCTTCACCAGCACTACCATCACCGGAGATGGCGACAACAACTCGCTGATTGGGACCGCCAATGCCGACACGCTGCGTGCTTTGGCCGGCAACGATCGGCTGCAAGGTTTAGGCGGCAACGATGTGCTTGACGGCGGGGTAGGCTTTGACCGTGCGATCTATACCGACGCAACGGGCGGGGTCACCGTCAATCTTGCGGTCGGCACAGCCTTCGGTGCCGGGATTGGTACGGACGTTCTTGTTGGCATTGAAGGCGCGGTCGGTAGCGACTTCGCCGATACGTTCAACGCGGCCGGGTTTGTCGGATCGACCGGACTACCTGGTGTAGCTGCCGGGCAGAGCGACTTCGAGGGCCGCGGCGGGAACGATCTCATCACCGGCCAAATGAACGCGCTTGGGCAGGCGGTATCACGGATAAACTATCTCAGCGCCACCGGTGGAGTTACGGTGGATATCGCCGCAGGTACCGCCAACGGCGATGCATCTGTAGGCAACGATTCATTCTCCAACGTCGCCACGATCTGGGGATCCGCTTTCGACGACACGTTCTACGGCAGCGACAATGCATCCTTCACCTACGAGACCTATGAAGGCCGCGGGGGAGACGACCTCATCGACGGCCGTGGAGGGTACGATCAAGTCACCTACAACAACGATCCGGCAACCACCTCTGGGATCGTTGTTCATCTAGCCGCCGGAACGATAATTGGCGATATCACGGTTGGTACCGACACGATCCGCAACATGGAGGCGGCGCGGGGCACCAACTTCGACGACGTGTTCGATGCAACCGGTTACGGCCTTGCCGGCGCCCTCAATGGCAGTAGCACCAACGGCAACTTCAACGACTTCGGCGGAGCTGGTGGTAATGACACGATTATCGGTAACGGGTTTACCCGTCTTAACTACAGTGTAGCGACGGCCGGCGTCACAGTTGATCTCGAGACCAGCGCGATCGGCACGACCACGGCCATCACGGTTGCGGGCAGCGCGACAGGAACCACCGAAGGAACCGATACCTTTACCGGCGTCAATGCGGTGCAGGGCTCGATGTTTGCCGATACGCTGCTAGGCAGCAGCTTTAGCAATACCTTCACCGGCCTTGGCGGCGCCGACTTTGTCGACGGCCGCGGTGGCTTCGACACGGCTAGCTACAACAGCCTTGGCACTGTGACAAGCGGAGTGAGCGTCAACATGGCGGCGGGTACCGCCACCGGCGACGCCTCGATCGGAACGGATACGCTGCGCAATATTGAGGCTATCCAGGGAACGATGTTGGCCGATACTTACGATGCAACCGGCTACGGACTTGCCGGGGCCGCCAACATCAGCACCAGCAATGGCAACTTCAACCAGTTCGAGGGCTTGGACGGCGACGACTCCATCACCGGTAACGGCAACACGCGCATCGTGTTCTACAATGCGGCCGCTGGCGTCACCGTCAATTTGACCACCAATATCTCGCAAGGAACGGCCAGCGGCGACCTAGCCGGCGTCGGCACGGATACCTTCTCCGGCATCAGCTCGGTTGCTGGATCTGCATTTGCTGACTCGATAACGGGATCCGACAACGCTGCGAACACCCCGGAGGATCTTGCAGGCCGCGGCGGCAACGACTTCATCGACGGCAGGGGCGGCTTCGACCGGGCCTATTACAGCGATGATCCGACCGGCGCCGGTATCCAGATCGATTTGGCTTCGGGCATAGTGATCGGCGATGCTGCCATCGGGAGCGACACGCTGCGCTCGGTTGAAGGTATCCGTGGCACAAGTTTTGCGGATATTTTCGTTGCGACCAATTTTGGTGTCTCGGGACTGAACGTCGGCAGCTTTGCAACTTTCAACGAGTTTGAGGGAATGCGGGGCGACGACACAATCACTGGAAACGGCAACACCCGGATTGCATTCTACAACGCTTTGGCGGGGGTTACGGTTGATCTTAATGCGGGTATTTCGCACGGGACGGCGTCCGGCGATGTCGCGGGTGTTGGCAACGACAGCTTCGTGGGTGTCACCTCCGTTCGTGGTTCAAATTTCGCGGACGCGATCTTCGGAGATGACAACGCTAACGCACTGGAGGGCCGGGATGGCGATGATCGGCTGAGCGGACGTGGCGGAACCGATACACTAACGGGCGGCAACGGCGCTGACACGTTCATCTATGCCGATGGAGGTGGAGCGGATGCCGTCACCGACTTCAGTCGCGCTCAAGGCGACTTGATCGACGTAAGCGGTGTGGCGATCATTGCTTCGTTTGCGGACATTCAGTCTCGGGCAACGGTGGTCAACGGGAACACCCTTATAGACTTCGGCGGGGGCAACACGCTCACGCTTGTCGGGGTGACCAGCATCCAGCAAAGCGATTTCATATTCCGTACCGTTTTGAACGGATTGTCAGGCGCGGATTTACTCTCTGGAACGAGTCACTCCGACGTCATCTCTGGCCTTGCAGGCAATGATATTCTCAAAGGGCTGGAGGGCGATGACCAGTTGGATGGTGGAATTGGTCGGGATATCGCCGATTATAGCGAAGCGACCGGTTTCATCAGCGTTGCAATGGCAACAGGAATCGTGATCGGGGATCCTTCTGTTGGAAACGATACATTGCGATCCGTCGAGTCTGTTCGCGGCACGGAGTTTGATGACGTCTATGTTGCCGTAGGCTTCAATCAGACAAGCCTCAACAATGCTCAGGACATCCCGATCCAGTCGACCATTAACAACACTTTCGAAGGCGGAGGCGGTGATGACATCATCATTGGAAGCAGCGGCGTTCAAACATCGTACTCAACGGGCGAGGGAGGAACGCAGGTCTCGTACGCCCACGCATTGGGAGCGGTCATTGTCGATCTGCGGGCCGGCAGTGCACAGGGGATCGCGGCAAACGATGCAGCTCACGTTGGCGTTGACACAATCCAGTTCGTCAACGGAGTAGCAGGGTCGAACTTCAACGATAGCTTGCTTGGAACTGATAGCGCTCCCCACGTAGATGTCTTCTACGGTGGAATGGGGAATGACACGATCGATGGTCGCGATGGATACGACCATGTCGGCTACTATAATTTTTTCGACCCGAGCCTGATTACCGGTTCCGTTTCCGTAAACCTCGCCGCCGGTATCGTCAAGGGTGATACGTCGGTCGGCACCGATACGCTGCGGTCTGTCGAACTCGTTCGCGGTACACAGTTCAATGATACTTATAGCGCCGTTGGCTTCGGGGCTGCCGGCGCGCTGAACGTCAGCAACACCGGCACGTTCAACCACTTCGAGGGTATGGGCGGGAACGACACTGTTTTCGGCAACGGAAATACCCGCATCGACTACAACCTTGCTTTGGCGGCGGTGACCATCGATTTTCAGCTCGGAACAGCCCGCAGCACGGTTGCCGACGACGCCGGCATTGGCATTGACACGATGGATAGCGGCGTCAACTCGGCCCGTGGGTCTAGCTTCAACGACAGTCTGCTCGGCAGCAGCAGAAACGAAAACCTCCTCGGAGGCCGTGGCGACGACCTGCTCGATGGCCGCAACGGCTTCGACCGAGCTGTGTATAGCACCGCGGCGGACGATCACCTGACTGCCGGCATATCCATCAATCTTGCCGCGGGAACCGTTCAGGGCGACGCCTCGGTCGGGAATGATACCCTGAGATCCGTCGAAGGCATTACGGGAAGCGACTTTGCGGATACTTTCGTCGCCACGGGGTACGGATTGGCCGGTGCTTTGAACGTTGGCAATAATGGCACCTTCAATGAAATTGAAGGTGGTGGCGGCAACGATGGCATCACCGGCAATGGCAACACTCGAATAGTGTTCTACGCGGCGTTGGGCGGGGTTACCGTAGATCTCAGTGCAGGAACTTCCCGCGGCACCGCGGCGGGCGATGTTGCAAAGGTAGGAACTGATACTTTTACGGGAGTTAGTGCGGTAGCGGGATCATCCTTTGACGATGTTATTGCAGGCACCAACAATGCTGCCAATACGTCAGAGGAATTCGCCGGACGCGCGGGGGAAGATCATATCGATGGTCTTGGTGGGTTCGACAGGGCTTTCTACAACAATGATGCCTCGGCCCTTTCGGGTATTGATGTCAATCTTGCGTTCGGCATCGTGACGAGCGATGCGGCGATCGGCACAGATACGCTGCGCTCAGTTGAAGGGATTCGAGGAACGAATTTCGCTGACACCTATAATGCGACCAACTTCGGCGCGGCCGGCTTCCTGGACGCCTTTGTCAATAATGTTGGAAGCTTCGGCTCGTTCAACGAGTTCGAGGGAATGAACGGCAACGACAGTATAGTTGGCAACGGCAACACGCGCGTCGCATTTTACAATGCTTCCGATGGTGTGACTGTTGATTTGGTCGCCGGAACCTCTTCGGGAATTGCTGCTGGCGATCTCGCCGGTGTCGGTACTGACTCTTTCACCGGCGTGAATGCAGTTCGCGGGTCCGGATTTGGTGATTTTATCTTCGGTAATGCTGGCGACAACACGCTCGATGGCCAAGGAGGAAACGATACAATCCAAGGTAGGAGCGGGGCAGACACATTGATAGGCGGGGGTGGCGCGGATCGGTTTGTTTTCAGCGCGGTTTCAGATTCAACTGCTGCCAGCAGCGACACAATTAGTGATTTTCTTCACGGGACGGATTCTATCGACACTATGGCCCTGTCTGGCGTGACGTCTGTGCAAGGTTTGATCAGCGGGGCTACGCAGGTCGCTGCGCACAGTATCGTCTGGATCCAGAGTGGCGCGAACACGATCGTTTACATGAACAATTCGGCGGCGGCTCAGGATCAGTCGGCGGCTGATATGAAAATTACGCTGACGGGGGTCACCGCAAGCACGCTCACCAGCGCCGACTTTTTTCACTTTTGATGTGATCCCTCGAGGGATTTCAATTTGCGCGCTCCATAAGACCACAGCGGCGAAACGAATTGCGTTCAAGGCAGGTCGGCAAGCACAAACGTCCGCATCTCATAAGGGGATACCGCTTGCTGTCGCCGGCCCGGACAGTTCTTGCCAAAGCATTGGATGGTGGAAAGAAAGCTCCATGAGCTCAGAATTTTCGCTTGGAGACCGCGTTAAATTAAGTTTGCTTGGGCAAAGACGCTGCCTCCGACTCGCGGGGAAGACTGGGACTGTTGTGGGGCGTAGTATTTACGTGAATAGCGTGGCAGTGCTTTTTGATGGAAATAAATCACCCAGGACGATCCACAGTGGTTACCTTGAAGCCATTAAGCAAGACGAAGATTTAGCCGGAAATCCGCAATCTTAGCCGTTGGCTGATGCGAGTCAAAAATAGCTTACTTGAAGACAGAGTATGGCCCAACAAGTCATGGCATACAGTTCGCAGTGAGTGGCCGGTCCAACAAATGATCATACCCAGTCGAGTGAGTTCGATTAAGAGAAAGGCGCGAGTGCGAGTGCGACCAGCATTCTCTGCCTACAGATGCCCGAAGGGTTTCCTAAGATTTCTCTGTCATATAGCCATTCTCGGGGGCGATGGTTTTCGCTTCCACATCAAGTTCCGCAAAAAAAAGAATATTGGAAGGAGTTGCCTCAGCTTCAACCGTATCGGTAGGATGCGGCTCTTCTCCGGTGATGACGCCAAGGTCGGCAACTGCAGGCTTCTGCTTTCTCGACGCGCGTGTAAGCGGGTATGGTCATTTGCCACGCCGTTCCGAGCTCGCTTAGAAACCAGCAATCACGTTCCCGACCATGGCGTGGCCTAGAAGCGCTACGTTAAGAGTGACCAGACTAGGCATTGCGCTTCAGCGGATAATTAGGAAACCTATTCATGCCGCTGAGGCGAAGTCGTAGGGTATGACGCCCATCTGACGGTGTTTAAATTCACGATGAGAAATAGCGAAGGAATTGTGCATTGCCAGATCGGCCATGTCGCACTGGGCGGCTTGGCCTGTCGTGGGAGCAGGGCCGGGGCAAGAAGTTTGTTGGGTGAGGTTAAGGCGCCATCGAGCCATTATCGTATAGCGCCTTTCAGTTCGACCAAATGCCGAACGAGGAAATGAGGTTAGTCGGCATATTTGCAAAGCAAATTCCGGACGCTCGGTGCAAATGTAAAGCACCGCCTATCGGCAGCGGGCTAAGGCAAGACGTACGGCTATCGTCCGTTGCCGCTAGCTCCGACGCCTAATAAAAAGGCGTTGCTGTTATTTCTTCGGTGGTCGACCCCGTTTCGGGCGAGGCAATTCTGACCTTTTTGGCCGAGGTTTGACCACCAGCTGTACGTTTAGCCCTGCAAGGAGTTGAAGAACTCGGCTGAACGCCGGGTCAACTTCTCCGCTGAACGTCTTGTAGAGGCGGTCGCGGCGCATGTTACTGGCCTGGGCCAGCGCCGTCACATTTTGTGCCCGCATGGCAGTCTTGAGGGCTGCGAGGACGAGCTGGAAATCGCCTGTCTCAAGTGCATCATTAAGCACACTGGATATGGCGAAGCAGTCGTCCCGTAGGTGTGCTCCTGGCTTTACTTCATCCGACACGGAAGGCTTCCCTGAAGTTTAAGTGTCGGTGTGGCTTTCCGGAGACAGCAATATCGGGAAGACTCGGTATTATGTCCACTAGATTTCGGGTTATCGGGGACCCCTGAAATGAAAAACATTTTTACTGCCCTGACCGTTTTCGCGGCCTTCACCGCTCCAGCCTTCGCGGCGGATATGGCACCCTATACCAAAGCCCCGGTCGCACCGCCGGTACCTGTCGTGAACTGGACCGGCTGCTATATCGCCGGCGGTGGCGGCTATGGCCTTTGGAATCAAGAAAACGCCTTGTTCGATAACAGAACGGCTGTGCGGACCCAGTTGGTAGCAGAGACGACGGCCGGTGGTCGTGGGTGGTTCGGAACCGTCGGCGGCGGTTGCGATTACCAGATGCCTCTTGGAAACTGGAACGTGGTCGTTGGCGCTTTTGGCGACTACGACTGGGCCGGCATGAAGGGTAGAGTTGCCGTCCCCTTCGCTGGTGCCTTTGACTATGGCTATGAGAAGCTCGACACGCAGTGGTCAGTCGGTGGTCGTGTTGGTGCGTTGGTGTCGCCGAGCCTGCTCGTATATCTCTCGGCCGGCTATACCGAAGCACACTTCACGGGCTTCAATTTCCTCAATGGTGCGGCTGCCAATGGTCCGATCGGAGCGCCAACCGCCTTCTACATCTCTGGGCAAACCTACAAGGGCTGGTTCATCGGTTCGGGCTACGAATATGCACTGAACTTCCTGCCCGGTCTGTTCTGGAAGACCGAGTATCGCTTCTCTGACTTGGATACGCAGTCCAATCCTGTTCGAGTTCTTGCTACTGGGGCGCTCGCGGGAGGCGGAGCCGGACTCGATTACGACTCGCACAAGTACGTCCAGACCATCCGTTCGGAGTTAGTCTATCGCTTCAATTGGGGTGGCTCGGCTGTTCCGAGGTACTGACCTGTCTTAAGTTAGGAATAGTGAAAGCCCCGGCAGTGCCCGGGGCTTTTTGTTGATGTTATTTCAATCGTAAATCCCTGCGCGGGAAATCGGTCCGGCTTCGACGAGCATGCGAGCGATTACGGTGTCGAGATTGAGTTGTGCCAACAGGGTAGCAACCAACAATGCCGCGGAATTCACTCGGCCGGAGATGTTGGAGGCCACGAACGCTATGCTGCTGGACATTCTCGCGGCCGTTGGTTCGTAAGGGTTACGACGATCGGCTCCGCCGCAGCTCAGGGCGATGTTGCTGGGCATACAAGGTCAGTCCGCCTGGTGAAGCTTAATACCGGGCATTGCTCACCTGTTGGCCGAGAGTCGCTCTTGGAGTTAGATCCAGAAAAATAACGGGCTGCAGCCGCGCCGCTATTGCCAGAACAGCGAAACGGGCCGCCGTGCTTGAAAGGAGACGGCTAGATGACCGCAAGAACGGCCAGAGCCACCTCGGCTCCCATGCCCGGCGGCAGAAACGCGACGAGTGTTGCGGCGCTAGCTACACAGACTGTCGCAATCTTGAGAATGATCATTTGGATCTCCCCTTGTGTCTGTGGGGGGAGGCTGAGCCCGGATTGTTTAGAATAGTTTCGTGTGGCTGCCAGAAGGGCTTCTTTCACGACAGAGTGATGAGTCGGCGCTCCACGACGCGGAGAGGCTGGCTGCTAGCGTTTGCGTGAGGGCTAGGGACTTACCGCCCAGCCATCAAATCGGCTCTGCGGCACCCGTTGTGTCGTGGCTCGTCAGCCTTCCGGCGATCGCCAGCTGACCTGCCTGGCTCTTGCCGGCGAACGCGGTGACCCGCCGCCAGCTACACCACGCCAGGGGACACGATCACGGAGCGCCACGAAAACCTCGGCGACTATTGCTTCTTCCCAAGTGTCTGCGCACAGAATAAAGTTGGCTAATTGCGGGACGATGCCGGGGCGCCTACCGCCGACTCGAAGCGGAGCGCATCACCGATCTGTTCCTGGTCGAGCCTCAGCTGTTCGACATGATGGACCACGCCGATGTCGCCACGCGCGACCTGACGTCGCTTCGCTCGCTGGTCCATATCGGAGCATCGGCGCCCAGAAGCTTGCGCCTGCGAGCAAGCCGTCGGTTGGGTCCCGTCATCTCCCACGCCTATGGCGCTAGCGAGATGGGTCTCGTCCGCGTGCTGGCTCCGGCGCAATACCGCGTGTCCGACCCGAACGTTTTCGCGTCGGCCGGATATGTCCGGCCGGGCGTCGATATCCGTTTCCGCCGCAACGATGGTGGTCTGGTCGAGCCGGGCCAAGTCGGGTCGATCGAGGTGCGATCGCCGGCCATGGCCGACGGCTATCGGAACAACTTGGCCCTGACCGCGGAGAAGTTCCACGACGGATGGTATCGGAGCGACGACCTCGGCCGTCTCGACGAACAGGGCCGCCTGCATATCCTCGGGAGAGCCGCCGATGCGCAGTTGTCCGGCGGCAGGCTGGTGATGCCGACGGATATCGAAGACGCGCTGTGCGGTCTCCCGTCCGTGAAATACGCCGTCGCGATCAGGGACGCTGCGTCGAAAATTGTGATCGCCGCGTTGCTCGCCTGGCCGGGGATGCCCATTCGTCGCGCGGCATGCAGGCAGGCCATCGCCCGCCGCTTTGGCGCCGGCATAGCGGCCTCGCTCGTCATGGTCCGGGTGGACCGGATGCCGCTGACCGAGCAAGGCAAGCCGGATCGTTCGGCGATCGCGCAGCTTGGTCGAACTTCGCTGGCGGCCTGAATGGATCCTTCACTCTCACTCCAAGGTTCAATCATGGAAACGATCAGCATCAAACGCATGGCATCGTTCGCTTCGGCCAATCCGCGCATCATACGAGCGGCTTCTCCAACGGAGCTCATCTATATCTCGACGGGCACCACCGTCGTGAGCCGGAGCAGGATCTCGGGCGCCGTCAGCAGGAAGCAATTCGAGCAGGCGGCCTCGCATCTGGAAGCCGCCTACGGCATTCTTCGCGCCGCCGTCGAGGACGGAAGATTTGTACAACGCGCCGATGACCGATCCTCGATCGCATCTTGGCGGTCTTCCCAAAGCGTATCGGACGATGATCTCTATGACGCTTTGCTCAACGCCCGGCTGGACACAAGCGCGCGCGTTTACGAGATTCACGTCATCGCCGCCCTCGATGCCCTCGACATATTCCTACTAAGCTCGCACGCGGTCACGGACGCAACGTCGCTAATCGAGATCCACGCAAGCCTGGCGTACATCTGCGACTGCGTTGTCGGAGGCGAGGCTCCCGCCCTGGAACGACAGTCGTTTCCGAGACCGATCGACGCCGCCGTAAGCGATGCGCTCAGCTCACTTCCGGCAGGCGCGGCAGCCGACAATACGATGCAATATTCCGGCGCCTATGCGGAGATTCCCCCGCGAGGATCGAGCGATCGCCGGCCGCTGACGCATCGGCTTGAACGGATCGTGATCGATGCGGAACAGATGCACCGCATTAGTGCCTTTGGTCACTTGTACGGCTCATCCGTTCACTCGCTGCTGCTGGCCGCGTTTGCGCTCGTGATCCAGGACATCGCCCCTGGTAAGCCGCGTCAAATCCTGATGCGATCAAACGTGGACCTGCGTCGCCGGCTCGAGCCGGTTGTGTCGACCGAACTGGTCTTTTCCGCGATCTCCGCGCGCGTGACCCCGGTCGCGGATCTTGGCCGGCCGTTGTTCGAGATCGCACGGCACATCTTCAAGGACATTCACGAGGCGTGCGCCGATGGCAGTGTCCTGCGCGAGTACATTAACTACCCGAACACGTTCGGCTCGGCGCAGCAGGCCCCGGTTGCGCTCAGCGTTTCCGACATGCAGGCCGTCAGATTTCGCCGGCCGACGTGGCGATTGAAAGTGACCGGGTTCGAATATGCCTTGGGCTGGCAGAAGAAATTTCCCAATGTGTCGGTGTCGGTCTACGAGGGAACGTTGGTCGCCAACATCGTGTATGTGGAGGAGTTCATCGATCCCGCAGTCATGCAGACGATCTCGGAAAGGTTCGTGGCATGCCTTGGCGCGGTAGCCACGGCGAGCGGCAGCTCTGCCGTTGATCAGATATCGTTTCGAGAGATCGCGGGCCTCGAGTGAAGCCGTGGATTTGATCGGCTCCCGAAAGTACTGGCTGGGTACCCCCCAAGAGATTTCCGCCACGCTTTGTGCCAATATCACTCACTTTTTGCCTCCCAGCGGGCGAGCAAGTCAGTGGCGTCCTGATCGTTGACGACGGCGTAATCAACGGCGGGGATTCGTTCGTGTATTGCAACGGTACCTATGAGTGCCGCACCAAGCAAGATGACTGGCCAGGAGCACACGCCAACCACGCGACCGATTTCAGATCGAGTTCAACAAATCGGTTTCATCGGCACCAATACGATGATAGCGCCAGTGTCGATGCGATGGCTCTCGTCGGTGACCGCAGCGTTCGGTACGACGCAAGGTCGCTTCTGCTTTTCGAGTTAACGCGATCGCTCTAATCGCGCGCTACTTCGTAGGTATGCACACTATTGACCAAGCCGCTATGCAGCGACGCTACGTTGACGTCAGAGACGCAGCGCATCACTTGCAGCGACGCGAAGGTCTGCAGGGCGGGAACTATCGGTTTTTGGCAAATCAAAATTTGGTCTTTGTCTAAGGCCGTGCACAAATGTTAACCAGTTACGAGTAAGGTTTGATTATCGCGCCCTTACCCCCAAGGAATGACGCGAGAGTGTTGCGTAGGGAAACCCGTCGCAGACCCGGCGGGTTTCCTTTTCGCTTCGTTTTTTAACGACGATCGCCGCAGATGGAAAATCGTAAGGCAAATCGTGTCGTATTTGAGCGGGGCTATGCCGCTAACATGATGGCGATTGACGGCACCTGGCGGCGTCCCTGCACCATGGAAGATGTATCGGAAACCGGCGCCAGGCTGACTATCGACGGCTCGATCGAGGGTTTGAATCTGAAAGAGTTCTTCCTGCTGCTTTCGACGATGGGAAAAGCATATCGGCGCTGCCAACTAGCCTGGGTTAATGGCGAACAGGTCGGCGTCTATTTCCTTAAACCTGGGAACAAGAAGAAGTCCTAAGGGGCGCTGTATTTTTAATGCAGGCTGGGGGTGATTTATAGCCATAATATTTAGGCTCGTGATGGCAGAATTCGAGCGGACGTATCACGATTTGGCAGAATTTGAACGCCAGGAAGCGCCATGCCAAGTACTACAGTTAGCGCAACACCAGGACGTTAAAGTTGCGGTGCCGTTGCAATTCAGCGTTCAGGCATACGTCGATGGTCACGCGCTTAGCGCCGCCGCCGAAACGGCGAAGGATGCATTTGCGAAGGCCATAGAGTGGCGTGTCGTGGGAAGGCTGGCAGACGTTTCGATAAGCGACGGTATCAGAAGTTACTCGATCATTGAATTTTCATCGGTAATGGCACTTGCAGAGATTGCGGACACAATCGCGAACGACGCCAACATGGTCGAAGAGATATTTGACAATTCTAATTGAGGTTAAATGGATACTTTTACAGTTCACGCATCAAAGGGCGGCGATTGGGTTGAAACGCAGTTCACCAGTCCTACGCTGACCGTCGCTAAGGCGAACAGTCTCGCTAAGTCAGGATGGGATGTGCACATCAAAGACTCGGACGGCCGGCGATTTGGACCTGCGCAGTTCAGCGAGCTTCTGTCGTTTGACCGAAGGCCACCAGTTAAACCTTAGCTCCTAGGCAGATTGCTATATGCTCACCGAATTTGATCAAAGCACTATTGCGAACATGACGGCTGCCCTGGATTATGTCTGTAAGGAGATACCCGCGGAGACGGACAGCGCTCACCTAAGAAAGCGAATTGCGGACGAGATTATTCGTTGCGCGCGATCGGGGAACCAGAATGTGGGCTCCCTCCAAAAAGCCGGTCTCAGCCTCTTGAAGGCAACAGCAAAACCCGCGGGCGCGAATTGGTTCGGCCTAGGTCGGCTATTTTCCCGTTAGATCAGCCGGACAAGGTTCTTCACCAGCGATCTGCATCAAGACGTTAACGAGGCTGTTGTTATCGCCAGGACAACTATTTATGGCCAGCTCGATGCCATCATTGAGCTTTTCATTCGCGTTGATACGGCGCTGCGACCGTCAGTTGAGAGTGCCATATTTCACGGCGTCGGCCAAGTCCGCAAAATTTGCAGGGTAGCTCGCCCGCATAGCGATCTGCTGTGGCTTTACAAACCCCGAGCAAAACATGATCAACGGTTTAGATCAGGATGACGCGGGAGCCCAATTTGATAAGCACGTCTTTGGCCCGCAGTCTTGATTTTTGCGAAGTGCGAATGAGGTGTCGCCAATTTTCCATCTGACAATTGAGTTGCCGGGCGAAGCCTAGAGACGTCGTACCGGCCATGCTGCGAGAAGGAGACGAGGGCAGTTTGGCACAAATTGCACATCACAGATGGTCTTGCCGACGCTAGCATGCTGGTTTGCTGCGTAAGAGTCTTCGAAGTCGGGGCCATGACGCCGCATGTAATGGGAGAGCAGGTCTTCATGATAGCGCGTGGTTCATTCACGTTCTCTGCTTTCGCAGGTAGTCTTGTTCGACCCTCCGTTGTACGACGGCATCCTTGAAGACCTTGGCTTGGCGGCGCGGGAGCCGACATATCCTTTGGCGGTTCTATCCTTCTTACCCTGCAGCCGTGCTCGATCGAAGGGCAGGCCTGCTTAACGTTCCTTGAACTGCCGATCGATCAAATTGGGAATCCCGTGCGTTCCAGCCACCCCGCAAAGTTTCACTCGATACCAAGTGCGACAGGGGGGATTGCACGGCTCGCTTGCACGCGACTCGGCGAGCTTGGCAAGGATGCGACGGCCATTATCGCTCAAGTAGGGGCGAGAGCAGAGCAGGTCTTTGATGACGCCATTCGATTGGAGGTGTCCAAGCAAATCAAGATCCTCGAATTGGTGTCTGAAGAACTTCACGATAAACTTCTAGGGTTTCACTTAGCGCGGGGTTTTGAACTCCGGGAGGTCGGCCTCGTTTATTATGTGATAGCATCGTCGGAGCGTTTCGTTGATGCCCTTTCGAACGCGAAACGATACTGCGGGATGATGAATGAAGGAATTCGCCTTCATATCAGGCAAGATGACCGAGCGGTCTCGATTACCCTCGACTATGTCGACGTCGATAGAAGATCAGATCGACATCAAATTGAATTTTGGCTCGTGACAATGGTCCGTATTCTGCGGCAGGTAACCGATACTAGGCTGGCTCTGCGTGCTCTGAAGATAAGGCATCAGCGCGACGAAACACCACTGGAGTTCAAGAGCTTCTTCGGATGCGACGTTGAATTTGGGGCAGATGGCGATGAGATCATTCTGCCAGCATCGGCGGCATTGCTGCCGATAGTCGGGCGAGACAACTATCTGAATGATCTCCTGCGACAGTATGCCGAGGCGGCGATCGCGGGCCGTCCGAAGGAGCGCGCGGCTCTTCGATCATCGGTGGAGGGGGTTATTCCGCAGCTACTTCCACACGCTGAGGCGAACTTGTCAAATGTCGCCAAACAGCTGGCCATGAGCACGCGAACGTTGTCACGAAGGCTTTGCGAGGAAGGGCTTTCGTTTACGGCGATACTGGATGAGACAAGATCAGCACTTGCAGAGGACTACCTCGCTGAACGCCACCTCCCGGTGTCACAAATTGCATGGTTGCTAGGTCATCGCGAAGTGAGCTCCTTCAACCACGCATTCAAGCGCTGGACCGGCATGACACCGCAACAATTTCGTTCTGCGCCGCCTTTGGCCAAGCAACGGTTGCGCTGAAAGGACAGGTTCGTTCCAAAGATCACAAACCGTTTGAGACAAGCTCGCTGGACGAAGCGCTGCGTGATCGCAGACTCTGCTCACTTGGTTGATGATGACCTCAATCGATCACGGCGTCTGTACAATAGGAGAGCGGACAATTGGGTCCGCCCGCAGTAATCGTTCGCAAATTTCGTCCGTGCAAATGGTAATTGGAGGATTGTTTCATGCTCCGCGTTTGTATGTTGGTCGCGGCGATCAGTTGTGCCGCTGGCAACGCGTTGGCTCAAGATCTGGATGGCCGATTGAAGCAGATTGTTGAGACCAGAACCATCAAACTGGCCTACCGTTCTGACGCAAATCCGTTCTCTTTCGCGTCCCCGCAAGGGCGGCCGGATGGTTATACGATCGACCTCTGCAAGTTCATTGTCGATTCGCTTGAAAAGCAGTTCAAAAACAAACTCACGATCGAATGGGTTCCTGTGGACTCGCAAAACCGATTCGACTCAATCGCTGCCGGCGTAGCGGACATAGAGTGTGGTTCAAGCTCTGTGTCGTTTGCTCGGATGACGAAGGTAGATTTTTCCAGTTTCATCTTTATGGAAAACACCGGGTTGATAGTTCGGACCAACTCCGGAATTTCTAACTTTGGGGACCTGAAGGGTAAGAAGATTGCTGTAATCGTCGGCACGACCAATGAGGCCGCGGTAGCGAAAGAAATACAGCGTCGGCAGTTTCAGACGGCGGTGATCCGGGTAAAGGATCGCCGGGAAGGCATCGCCGCGCTGCGGACTGGCGCCGTGGATAGTTTTGCAAGCGATAAACTGTTGCTTATCGGTGATCCGGCCGCTGGCGGAGCCGATTACAAGATGCTTCCGGAAAACCTTTCTACTGAGCCGTATGCTCTGGCTTTACCAAGGGGGGACTGGAGATTTCGTGCCGCGGTCAACCAGGCGCTTTCACAACTCTACAGCAGTCCTCAGATCCTTGAAATTTATCGGAAGTGGTTCGCTGCGCTCGGTGAGCGCCCGGATCTTCTGCGCGCCGCAGTTTACATCTTTGGGACCATTCCCGAACAATAAACGATGAATGGACCGGTCAGACAATAAGTTAATCAGATGGGCAAAACAGTCCCGCGCCAACGTGGCTTCCAGTTCGAAGCAACTACTGTGGCGCCGTTGATGAAAGCGCGCGGAAAACCGGCGGCGCGGACAGCAATCTCCACCACCGGGGCCCACCGGGGGGCATGCAAGCAAGTGAGGAGCCCGATGTTAGCGCAGTAACGTTGGTGCCGCGCGTCAAACGGTTCGCGGGCTAGTGCGGCGTGCGCCTTAGGACACAGTTCTGGACGCCGCCGCTCGCTCGGCAAGGCGGCTTTCACGGATTTGATACCCTTGCGTTCGTGGCGCTCAGAGCCAAATCGTTGGCGAGCAAAGATGCGGGACCATCCGGACCGTATGCGCATTGTGATGGCGCAAAATGCCGGGCAATGCTCGGATTGCAGCGCCTATGGGTTCGACCTCAAACCTCGCGTCGGTATTAGCCGAAGCATCATTTACAAGGCCTGCGACCAAGGGTTCAATGTCTCGCCGGACCCGCGGAGAGCGTATTTCGGGCAGCGCATTGGCCATTGGTCGCGCGCGTAAGCCAAGCAGCACGGAATCGAAGCCCGGTCCTGGCGCGCTTGTTGTGCAGAAGCCAAACCCTACAAAGTTCCGGCCTCAAATAGCTCCCATTTTAGCGGACCGACGATAGGGCTCGGTACGAACACGATGTGCGAATGGCCTGCCTTCCCGAATAAATGCTTCCCCTGCGTGCTTGATTGCTCCGCAAAGAACAACTTGGCCGCCCGCGGCCGGTGGGCGGGATTCCCCCGATCTTCACAAGCGAAAGCCATTGGCAACGATAGTGAACGCGGCGTAGCATTCATTCTTTACCTGCGTTTTTCAGAGGCCGCCGATGAATTACTCACAAATGAAAGACGAGCGCCTGTTTGCGTTTTACGAAAACGTTCGTCAGCAAGTCGCCATGGATAAAGGACGGCGTTACCGTTTTGCTGGCGACGGCGTCCGCGCCTACGCGGAGAAGTTGCGCGAAGAAATGGAGAGGCGGCGGCTGACTTTCACGCCGATTGAATGGCATTCGGGCGACTGATGCCAGCAAGAAAATCCAGCACCGCGACGAACCGAGCCGCGGTGGCGGCTTTTTGCCGATGCATTTTCGTTAGCATTGCTAAGGAACTACCATCAAAGGCCGCTCAAACGCTCATTCTGTTCGGGATGCCCTCAGTGCTTTTGCGTTCTCAGTTGATAAGTATATCCGTACCGCAGCCTCATGCTTGTCATAAAGCACAAGCCAGCGCCGTTCGTGTTGTGCGCGATTATCATCGGTTGGCGCAGAACTGAGGTCCGAAATCAGTTGGTCGAGACGTTCAAGCTCTCGGGTCTCGCCGAGAGTTAATCCGATGAGGATGCGGTTTCCGTCGGCATCCAGTATGTAGCCGTCATCATCATACGTCATAGCCCAATATTCGACTGCGGAGTAAGATGATCAAGGCGAGCTTCAACTTAACCTTGTCGTTCAAGGTTACTCCGCGCAATTGATTGCGCATTTTCAGAAAGCTGTAATCAATCGCTCTGGTAAGGCCATTGCCGGAGTGGCACGCTCAATGAAGCCAATTAAGTCAGACGTAGCTGAAGAGGTATGCCCCGCCTGCGATGGTACCGGCTTCGTGCCGGTTATTAAGCAGCCTGCGCAAGGTAAAAGGATTTTCGGTCCTCGCTGCAGAAAGTGCGGCGGTAAGGGCAGGGTAACCGAGCCTGCGGACTGAGCAACTGGTTGCGTGTCAAACGGTCTCCTGCCGGGGCTCATCGATAGGCCTCTCCACGAAGCGGGCGTAGACTGCGCCGGGAATTTCTGCTGGTCGAGCCACCGAATGCAATTGACCCGGTTGGGGTCGTGATCCTGAAGGGCGGCGAGATCGCGCTGGAGTACGGCATGCAAAGCGGTCCGGGCAGGCGTCGGGAGGGCTATTCGACCACGAAATCGATCGTCGCGACGCTCGTCGGCGCCGCGCTCCACGCTGGCGCGATCGGCAGCCTGGACGTTTGCTGCGACTTCTATGTGCCGCTGCGCGGCTCGGCCTGTGAGGGCGTCACGGTTCGGAATCTCATTTGCTTTTGCTCGGAGTGGCCTGGGACGAGGATGGCGACGGCCGGGAAGCCGGGCGCCTGGAGCTGGCCTAGGCGAGCCGGCAGCCAAGCAGCGATCTCGCCTGAAGCCTGCCGCGCGCAGCCGCAATGAACCGTCCTCAACTATTCGACCGTCGAGAGCTCCGTGCTGGGCGCGGTGGTTGCGGCCGCCACGGGCCGGCCGCCGGCCGAATACCGTGCCGAGAAAATCTGCGGGCCTGCCGGCATAGAAGCCAGCTCGTACTGTATGCTCAATGCCGACGGTGACCAAGAGCCGGGCGGATTTGGCGTCAGCGCATGCCCGCGTGATTTCGGCCGCTCCGGTGCTGGCACGATCAATCCCTTCGTTCCGCGAGAGCAAGTTCCCTCAGACCGCATTGCGGCTTGGCTGTCCGACGAACACGAACACTAGTCGACGGGAAAATCTGTTTGGACTAACGACGGTCCTCGCGATGTCCTGGCCGCGCGGCTGCTTGCCCTAGCGTCAACGCGTAACCGCAGCGCCACACCGACGGACTTTTATTTCTCTGTGTTGATTGACGTGCAGACGAATTTGGGAGGGCCGGTAACGTCGTAGAGCGGCGCGGCGAATGCGGCTCTGTTGAGGGACCTCCAACCCTCGGCGGAGCCGCCTCTGCGACTTCCCTGACGGCACGCGCCATTTAAATCGTCGGGCGCGGCACAAAGGTCGCTATAACGCGGCTCGACTGCCAAAGTTGGGTAAGCCTGTGTCCAGATGAAAATCGCTGGGCTTGCTGGATGGCGTCGGCGTCATCGATGCAGGACAAGACTATACGTTCTTGAATAATGCCGTCTGGGCCCAATGCATAGACGCTATACTGTCTCATCGGTGTATGGCTGTGTGCCTTCCGCCCCGGATCTGGTCAATGGATGTCAGGAACAGTTGTTCCTGTGCTAAGCGAACACGGATTGGAACTTGGACGCCGGGCTTGGCCATTTGTGGAATGAGCGACACTAATCAGGCGAACAAATTCGACCCGCTTTGCGTGAGCTTCACGAAGGAGCCGCTGTCGTGCAAGGGGGGCTCCAACCGGGGCGCACCAGGCCGACAAGCTCCTACTGTCGCACTTCAGCTCGGGGTGATGAATGATGGTGCAGTATAAGCCATTTGTCCCCCCGCCTGACGATTAGCATTGTGAAGCGCGAGCGTCGCGGCTGGTAGTCTTGATCTTTCCGGGCAAAGTCATAAGAACCCGCAACGACGACGGCAGTATCGCTCAATACGAATACGCTCTTGTCTTGAATTGCGTTTTTTCGGCCGCCGTTTTCCGACAAAATAGTCTCTAATCCCCTCGCTACCTCGAACGGGATTCTTCTCAGTCGTTCCAAAGAGAAGCGCATCTGTTGTATACAGCCGAACAAGCGCATCGCGATCATTGGCACTGTATGTTGTTGCCCATTGATCGACGACGGCGATGGCTTCCTCACCCGGACCTGCAACAGCTACGGTCGGCAGCAGGCTGCAAACGACCATAACTCGCGAGAATGTCTTCATCGGACCCGCGCCTGAGATTGTAAGAAAGAGGTTCAGACTAGCGGAAAACGGCGAACCTGCGCAACAAATCAGGTTAGCCTCCGATCATCCCCCGCGATATCCATGAATCCATTGACGTGTTTAGCGGGCGCGCATCTTTGTCGCCGAACAGGAACGGCCCGTTGATCCTCTCGATATAGATTCGGCCATCCTGCACCGGTTCGAAAGGCGCGCGCGTGCTGCATCAGGCGGCGGGCGGCTGTTACGGTGAGTAGCGTACTTCATGCCATGAGCTAAAGGGAAAGGTGTCTACTGCATGGAGAGTCAATCGACAACGGCACGGAATAGCCGCCATTCATCAGGGACGCCCTTCAATCGATGCGCTCCCCGATCCTCGAACGTCAAGCCCGATCCCGCAACGAGGTCGCGCACTGTCTGCGACACCAACACCTCGCCCGGTGCCGCAATCCCGGCGACCCGAGCGCCAATATGCACAGCGATGCCAGCGAGATCTTCGCCTACCACTTCGCATTCGCCCGTGTGAATTCCACAGCGCAGCTTAAGTCCAAGAGGACTCACGGCATCATTGATCGCCTTTCCGGTGCGAATCGCTCGGGCCGGGCCATCGAAAGCCACCAGAAAGCCATCTCCCGCCGTGTTAACTTCGCGTCCGCGATAATGCTGCAACACATCGCGGACACGACGATAGAACTCATTCAGCATTTCCCGCCATCGATTGTCTCCCATGGCTGCAACCTGTTCGGTTGATCCGACGATGTCGGCAAAGAGCACGGTCGCGAGTACCCGCTCAGGTTCGTGAACACGATGCGAGCCGGTTAGAAATTTCTCGACCTCATCAAGAACCGCGTTGCGATCACCCAACCAAGGCATATGCTCCTGCCCGGAGAGTTCGACTAGTTTGGCGTCGGGAATGTGCTGAGCCAAATAACGGCCGTGTTCAACTTCGATCAGAGGATCAGCCGTCCGATGAACTACGAGTGTCGGGACCCTCGTGGCCGCCAAAATATTTCGTACATCGATCTCGCGATTCATTCGCATGATCGCGGTTGCTGCGCCCGGACTTGCCGATGCTCTGTAATAAGCTGCAACGCGGTCGGCCATGCTGGGACTGCTCGTGCTTGCGGCTGTGCCAATACTCGTAAATCTTGCCGTGCCCCAGTTGGTCTCAATATCGGCGAGCACGTGCGCCCATTGCCGATCGTCCCATCCGTAGGGGTAATCGGCAGTCTTTGATCGTTTAGCATATGAGCCGTAGACCACGAGTGCGGAGGTTCGCTGGGGATGGGTTGCTGCATACAATAGCGACATCGGTCCGCCCTCGGAAACGCCAAACAAGGCAGCTTGCTTGCATCCGATAGCGTCTAGCACCGCTTGAACATCATGCATGCGCTGCTCAAGCGTAAAGTCATGGTTACCTCGGTCGGACATGCCGGTGCCACGCTTGTCGAATATAATGAGGCGGCAAAACGAGGCTAGGCGGCGAAAGAAGGCGCTCTGATCCGGATTGCGCCAAGCGGCCTCGATGTTTGACACGAAGCCAGGAACAAAGAGCAGGTCGAACGGTCCGTCGCCAAGAACTTGGTACGCGACGTACACGTCGTCGCTCTTGACGTAACGAGTATCTGGCATGTCCATTTTTGTGCACCTACCATAGCCCCACACAGGATCGCGCCACCCGGCAAAAGCGCATACAGACAGACCTTATCTCTCGTCGGCATCCCCGCATAGCCAAGGCAGCAAAAGGCACTATGCGACCAAGAAACGCATTCGGCCGATCATGCTCGGTTGCCGCTAGAAACCTGATGCGAATCGTTGAGTGAGGCCGAGAATGTGAGTGGGTGCTTCCGCTCTGCCGTCCGGTTCTATGGACCAAAGGCAAAGCTGATCGACTGGACCTGCGACATGCCGGGCCTGGTGCGGACTGACTGATAAAAGAGATTGAACTCCTTGTCCCCATGATGCCTGGTCGTGCCCGGACCTTGAGAGCTTCAGCCCGGCTGTCCGATTGTCGGTGTAGACCGGACTTTGGATGAGCATTCTCCTAATGAACCAGCAGAGGGCGGCGCCAAGGCATAGGAACGCCGCCCATGCGTTCCGGTGCCCAACGATCGGTCGATAGCCTGTGCCAGCGCCCACAGAAACGATGCCTGAGCGTTTCGCTGATCGATGCGTACAATACGGTGGCCACACAGAGGTCTCCCAGGGGTAGGGAGCGCTCGGCAGAAACACGAAAGCCGGCCTATTTGATCATCGTGAGCGAAAATCTGAGAGAATTGGAAGGTGCCCACTAAAATTATTGTGCCCGACGTAGTTGGCTTTGCCTGTTACGTCGTGACGATTTCCCTGATATGCCAAAACAGTTCCCTGTTCGTTGGTGCAGGGAATTGAAGTAAAACCGATGTGGTAATCGGGGATTTAGGCCGCTCGGCGTGTCTCCAAGCGGCCAAAATCGAGAATTTCCCTGAAAACTTCCCTGTTTGCAGGGAAATCACTCGGAGACAGGTGCGATCGGCACTGCGTCGCCAGCCACGCACTCACTCGACCTAAGATTGTGGTCAATTTATACGCGAAATACCTGCATTTTACCGGGATTTCTGGGTGTTGCGTCGGTCTCCAAAAAGCCAAGAATCGGCAACTTTGGCGAGAATCTCCCAAAAGTCTCTAGCCCCAACCGCAGAAGTTCCCGTTTTTGAGGAGACGATTGGCGGAGACCGGTTCGATCGGGACTGAGCGGTAGGGCTCGCAGGTGAATTCTGGCCTATGAGCTCGATACGGCTAGAGCGTTTCATGTTTGATGGAAGCGTATCCGGCATTGATGAAATAGTTGCCGCATTCGTCGGACATGATGCTTCTGACGAGGTGGCCGATGTGGTCGCAGGCGTCGTCGATCGTGCGTTTCTGTGCGATGCGCATCCAGTGCTTGATCTTGGCAAAGACCTGCTCGATGGGATTGAGGTCGGGTGAGTACGGCGGCAAGTACCACAGCCTGGCACCGGCTTTCTGGATCATCTGACGGACGGACGGCGACTTGTGGCTACCGAGATTGTCCATCACGACGATGTCGTCCGGCCGCAGCACGCGAACGAGCTGCTGTTCGACATAGGCGCGGAAGCTCTCGCCGTTGATCGGCCCATCGAACACGCAAGGCGCAGTGAGTCGGTCACAGCGAAGCGCGTCCAGGAAAGTCAGCGTTCGCCAGTGGCCGTGCGGCGCAAAGCCGCGCAGCCGCTCGCCCTTGGGGCCCCAGCCGCGCAGCGGGGCCATGTTGGTCTTGATCCAGGTCTCGTCGATGAACACCAGCCGGCTTGGATCGAGGCGATCCTGTAGGCTATGCCAGCGCTGCCGCCGCCGCGCGACGTCGGCGCGGCCCTGCTCAAGGGCGAATAGTGTTTTTTTTGAAGCTCAGACCCTCGCGTCGCAGGAACGTCCACACCGCGTGGTGCGAAACCTTCACGCCTCGTGCGGCGAGTTCGTCCTTCAGACCGTGCAGCGTCAGATGTGGCGTCTGGCTGATCCGCTCCGCGATGAACGCCCGATGCGGCTCCAGAATCGGCTTGCGGTGCCCGCCCATCTTGCCCGGCGCCACTGAACCTGTCGCGCGATAGCGTTGGCGCCATTTCACGACGGACGACACCGCAACATCGAACCGGGCCGCCATAGCATGGCAACTCTCGCCGGATTCCACCGCCCTCACGGCTCGTTCACGAAGATCATTCGAAAGAGGTCGGACCATTCGATGCTGGCCTCCGATCCAGCCAGCATCTTGAATCACAAACCGCCTCCCAACGGAATCCCTCCCGATTCAATAAATCGATGAACCGCTCTAGGCTCCTTAGACGCGGAGATGGGCCGACACAGAGAAAACCAAAGAGCAGAATTGTTTTTGCTGAAAACTCGATTGAATCGTCGAGTCGACTTGCGTGAGGTCGTGTAGGCGATATTCTATCTCCTATCCACCGGCTCCAGTGGGAGGGCGTTGCCGAGCGAGTTTCCGCAGTACTCGACGGTGGAGGGTGACTTTTACGCTTGGCTATATACGGCAGATTGGCAGAGGATGGATTATCTGAGCCTTGGTCCGGAAGGCGCGGCTGAGCTGCTGCCGGTCGGATGGGCACCGAGATTAGGTGTTTCATGAGCCGGAGATGGCTCATGAAAAGACGGGTTCAGCCGAGAATTCAAGATCAAGGCAAACAGCTCGTCAACGCACTTTCTGATTTCTGGGCCGCGTATGATCGAGATCCGTCGAGCAAGCGCGGTCGAGGGGAGAGGCTTCCAAATTCTTGCCCAGGCGCTGAGTCGTCGAGTGCACTTTTGCATGGTTCAGCAGATGTTAACGCCTTGCCGTAGACGACTAAGCCTCCACCGCCACCGAGGTCGCCCGGTTTCTTGTCGCTCATCTCAGGCTCTTGACTTGCATTCTCGCAAGGCAATGAAAACGCAAGCGGCTCTTGCGGGAGACTCTTCAGGCAACGCGCTAACGAACCGCTGCAATAGTCTTTGCGTGATCTGTTGGCCTAGCCGATGTAGCGCCCGAACGTCTCTACTCCTGCAGCTACGCTTCACACCTGTGATTAGAGTTCACAGATGAGTAAACACAAATAGAGGATTGACCTGTGTGCCTGCTCGAGTCAGCGGTCTGATTTCTGATCTGAGAAGTTTGGTCCACTATCACGACTGTGGACTGTCCAAGTACCATCTTGCCTTGTCCCAACTCGGATCGTCGTCGATTCGGAATTCAAATTCCCGTGGGTAACTCTTTGCTTTCAGAATACTACGCAGCGTCGCATTAGCCCTTTCTGGATCATGAACACGCCAAATAATCTCTCGGTATGCATCGTGCGTAACCCGAGCTAGGAACAATGCGTTGTCCTCCGCTTGGATTAGTAGATGCAGCCTGTCCTCAAATTCGTAGAGAAGATCCTGTTCTTGAGGCGAGGGAAGGCGATCGTCAACCAATTGGACACAACGAATCAGCACAGAGAGATGCCAAGAAAAGAACTTCTTGGGTTCAAATTCTTTAAGGGCCAAATTTACCGTGGCAAACCCCGGTAGTTTTCGCTGACGCAACTCAACGAGGACGTGCAGCTCTTTCGGAAGAACAGGCGCATTTGTGACCATAGCGAGCGGCTCCAGCGAACGGTTAGCCGAAGCATGGAATGATCTATCATTTCCCATGTCAAGTTGACGCCGTTTACGATGATGGCGCTGGGAGATCGGAAGGGAGTCTGTGGGTGGAAGTTTTCTGCGATGAAGAAATAGCGAACCTCATCGGCCCCGAGCACACATCAGCCGCGCCGGATAGGCGTCGCGGTGGTCCTTGATGAAGCGGAAGCTCATGTCTGGGTTCCGGCAAAGATCGCGATCGACTTTTTTTAAGAACGTCGCGCTCCATACGCAGCCGTTCGTTCTCTTGCCGCAAACGGGCGATCTCCGAGGCCTGGTCCGCCGACATCGGCGGCGTGGTGGGGCGCCACGCTGCCGGTCTCCTGCCGGACCTTGTCCACCCAGCGCCGCGGCACCGAGTCGCGCAGACCGAGTTCCTTGGCCACCGATGTGACCGAGCGACGAGCCGTGGCAATTTTTTGCAGCGTGAGGAGGTTGCCAGTGCCTCTAGTCGATCGTTTTCGAGCTGCTTTGTTCGTATCGCGCTCTTTAGTTTCTTCGGTAGAAGGCTGCGTCCACATCGTAGATCGCGTCAGGCACCCATTGGGATTGAACATCGGCCCGAGTTAACCTTGGCTTTGGTATCGCCGCCCCGGCAGAACGTTAGTGCCGCCCCGTATCCAAAGGAGTTTCACAGAGCCGTGGCAGCCGGGAAGGCGGCGTCGATAGGTTACGGCGCGGAAGATCAGCGGTCATAGCTACTGCCAATTCAGTGCAACTGGTTATAGCTACAGTCACCCTACGTGGCTTTCCGGATCGTCGTCGTCTCTCAGGCAAAGCAGCACGTTACTTCGAGCGGCTTAACCCTCCTTCAAAATGTGATAGCTGGCGCGCACCAGCTTCCGCGCCAGCGCCTTGGTGGCGACGATGTTGTTGGTCCGCCTAGTTTTGCTGTCGGTTACTCAACCGATCGTACCGGTGCCCGCGTGCAGCGGTATCGCGGGTGCTGCAGCGCCCGGCGCTAGGGGCGGGATATTTGTCAATGGAGCGGCGGTCAGCGCCTGCGCGCTTGAAGGTAGGCCCTTGAACGCGCTGCCGGAATTGCCTGTTACGTCTTCGCAACACCCTGTCAGCGCAAATATTTTCCCTGTTAGCTTGAGTAGGGAAACGATGCAGAAAGCGATGCGGCGCAGCTCTTTTTGGCTAAACGTCCTTCTCCGAGCCGCGAAAAACCGATGATTACCCCTGTAAAATTCCCTGTTAGCAGGGAAGCTGCCTTGGAGACGGGCGCGATCAGCACTGCGTCGCCAGCCAGCGGCGGTCCTCCCTGCGGCTGGCCGCTCGCCGTTTGCTATGCTGCCCGCACCGCACTCAGGAAGTTGCTCACTTCGAGCTTCAGGCGGTTGCTTTCGGAGGACAGCGACTGCGCGGCCGACAGCACCTGGGTGGATGCAGATCCGGTCTCGGAGGCGCCGCGCTGCACGTCGGTGATGTTCGACGATACCTGCATGGTGCCGTCTGCCGCCCGCTGCACGTTGCGCGAGATTTCCTTGGTCGCGGCGCCCTGCTGTTCCACCGCCGAGGCAATGCTGGAGGCGATCTCCGACATCCGGCCGATGGTGTCGCCGATGTCCTTGATGGCGCCGACGGATTCCTGGGTCGCCGCCTGAATGCTGGAGATCTGCTGGCTGATCTCGCCGGTGGCCTTTGCCGTCTGCTCGGCCAGCGCCTTCACTTCGGAAGCGACGACGGCAAAACCGCGGCCGGCATCGCCAGCGCGCGCGGCTTCGATGGTGGCATTCAGCGCCAGCAGGTTGGTTTGGCCGGCAATGGTGTTGATCAGTTCGACGACGTCGCCGATCCGTGCCGCGGCCTTCACCAGTTCACCGACGCGGTTGTTGGTCTTGCGCGCCTCCTCGACCGCCTGGCTGGCGATATTGGCGGATTCCTGCACCTGGCGGCTGATCTCGTTGACCGAAGACGACATTTCCTCGGTGGAGGACGCCACGGACTGGACATTGGTGGAAGCTTCCGCGGAAGCCGCGGCAACTACGGTGGTGAGCTTCTGCGAACGTTCGGCGGCGCCGGTCAAGGTGCCGGCAGAAGCTTCGAGCTCGGTGGAGGCCGACGCAACCGTTCCGACGATCTCGCCGATCAGGGCTTCGAAATCGCGCGTGATGGCATTGACGCGCTCGCCGCGCCGAATCTTTTCCTCGGCGTCGATCGCGGCCGCTTCGTCGGCAGCCTTCTTGGCGATCAGCGCCTCCTTGAAAACCTGCAGGCTGCTTGCCATGTCGCCGATCTCCGTTCGCTCGCCCTGATGCGGCACCATCGCGGTGAGGTCGCCGGCGCCCAGCGCCTGCATCGGCGTCACGATCGACTTGATGCCGCTGGAGACGTCGCGCACCAGCAGGATCGCGGCGCCGATGCCGACGATCATGGCCAGCACGAGCGACGTCAGCACCATCTTCATCGCCGCGGCGTAGCTTTCCGCAGCATTGGTGGCAGCCCTGTCGGCACCCTTGTTGTTGAGGTCGATGGCCTTTTGAAGGATCTCATCCGATTTGACGCCGGCGAGCGATGCCTTGGCGTGCAGGGCGCGAGCCTCGTTGTCGTCGTTCTTGCGCGACAGGACCAGCACCTGCTTCACCCCGTCCAGATACTCGTTCCAGGCGGCCTTGGATTCGCTGTAGAAGGCGCGCTCCTCGTCTGAATTGATCATGGGCTCATAGCGCTTGTGAGCCTTCTCGACGTTTTCGATCCACTTCTTCAGAAGGACTTCCTGCGCGTCCTTGCCTGTTGGGGTAGTCGCCAGCAGATGGGAGCGGGCGATTGCCCGGTAGGTGATGGTGGCCGCCCGAATTTCGCCGAGCACGCGCACGCTCGGCAGCCAGGCGTTGGCGATCTCGACGGTCGAGCGATTGATGTCGCTCATCTGCTTCATGGCCAGTCCGCCCATCGTCGACATTGCGATCAGCAGGAAGCACACGACGATCGTGATCTTGGAGCGGATGGAATAGCGGGCGAGCATACTGGCAGTCCCTGGGCAATCCCCCGCCGGGATCGGCGAGGCGATCTGTGACTGCGATCCTTGCCGCTCTTGGTTAAAAGCCCTTTGCACACGGGGATACCATTTCACATGGCGCGTATGCATTACCGCTGTGGTGCAATTTGAAATTGTATCACTGTTTCAGCAAAAGATGCGCGCCTCGAGACGCAACTGAACGAGACGGCTCGTTGTGTAAGACGATACTGATCCGCTGGCGGCTTCCGTGTCGCGAACTCAGACGAACGAGATCGCCTCGGCCATTTCCAGGATGCGCCTGATCTCGATCAGGGCGCGTTCCAGGTTTTCTTCGGTCGCCGGTGCGCCGAGGCACAGCCGGATTCCCAGATGTTCTGTTGGCATGCGCTGTAGCGAGCCGGGAGGCGCCAGCGTGATGCCGGCCTGCGCGGCCTGTGCAACCAGTGCGTTCGTGGTGCGGCCCGCGGGCAGCGGCAACCAGATGTGAAAGCCGGGCGCCAGGTCGGAAGGCGGCAACCATTCCTTCAGCACACGCCGAACGATGGTGTTGCGCAGCGCCGCCTTGTCGCGCTTCATCCGCGCCTGCCGGGCCAGGTCGCCACTGGTGATCAGCCGCGCCACCACTTCGGCCATCAGTGGTACGGCCATCCAGCCGGTGGCGCGCACGGCATTGATGGCGCGGTCGCGAAATGAGTCCGGCGCGATCATGGCCGCGATCCGCAGCCCGGGCGCCAGGCACTTGGCGAAGCTCATGACATAGAAGCTGCGCTCGGGGATCAGCGCAGAGACCGGCGGCAGCGGCGGCGTCAGCAGATAGGCGTAGGCATCGTCTTCCACCAGATAGGCGTCGTGCTTGCGCACGATCTCGGCGATGGCCTGCCGTCGAGCCGGCGACATGATGGCGCCGGTAGGCGTCTGCAGCGTCGGCATGCAGTAAAGCACGCGAGCGCCGGTCTCGGTGAAGGCGAGGTCGAGGCTTTCCGGCACCAGGCCCTCGCCATCGATCGCAACGCCCTGCAGGCGATAGGAGTTCTGCACCGACAGAGCGAGCATGCCGGAATAGGTGAAAGCCTCGGTCAGGAGGGTGTCGCCGGGCCGGGCAATCATTCCGAGCGCAATCGAGAGCGCGTGCTGGCCGCCATGCGTGATGAAAATCTGCTCGGCGTCGGACGTCACCCCGAGCGATGCGAGCCAGCCGGCGATGGCTTCGCGGTGCTGGCGAAGGCCTTGATGCGGCAGATAGCCGAGCAGGTTCGACATTTCTCCGGTGGCGATAATGTCGCTGATCGTCGATGCGATAACGTCGTCCTCGCCGGTATAGGGCGGCACGTTGAGTGCGAGGTTGATGGTGGTGTCCGACGTGCCGAGCGCGGTGCGCTGTTCCGGCCGGCGGCGCTGAACGAAGGTGCCGCGTCCGACTTCGCCGGAAATCAGGCCGCGCTGTTCGGCCTCGGCATAGGCTTTCGACACCGTTCCGACGCTGAGGCCGAGACGCTGCGCCATGTCGCGCTGGGGCAAAAGCCGCATCCCGGGCTTGACGCGGCCGGCGGTGATGTCGGCGTCGAGCGCAAACACGAAGGCGAGGTAGCGAGGGCCCAGGATCGGCTCGAGGTCAGGTACCCAGTCGGTCATCGTGGTTGATTTTCCAACGCCCGCACCCGCAGGCAATGAATGAGAATGTAGGGTAGTACAATATCCACATTGATGCAATATTCGATGCATTGATCCGGTACTTGTACAATTAGAAAATAGCTCAAAATCCATCAATATCATACGAGCAGGCTTGCCTAGCGACAGTTCCTGCCGTGCTTAGATCAATTGAGGCTCTAGTGCGTGCTGCATTGCAAGAATTGGATCATATCAATTGCACATGTTAGGTATGATTGAGTTAGTTTATGTTTGACAATGATCCGGACGAGCCCTTAGGTCCAGAGCAACCATCGCGTCGTTGGGGGAGTGAGAGTTGATCTACGAGATTCGTGTTTACGAGGCCGCCGAGGGCAAGGCTGACGCGATGCGCCGCCGCTTCCTCGAGGTCGTCGCGACGAAGTTCTTCCCGCGGCATGGCATCGAGCTGATCGGCACCTTCAAGTCCCAGACCGAAGATGGCCGTCTTACCTATATGACGCGTTTTGCCGACGAGGATGCCCGCAAGAAAGCCTGGGCGGCGTTCGGCGCCGATGCCGAGTGGGCCGCGGCCAAGGCTGCCAGCGAGATCGATGGTCCGCTGCTGAAGAACCAGGTGGTCTCTGTCCTGTCGCCGATGTCTGCCAGTCTGCTGTTGAACTGAGCGACCATCATGAAGCCGGCGCCGTTCGAATACATCAGGCCACAGTCGCTCGCTGAAGCGTGCGAACTGCTGGCTGGTGACGAAGATGCCCGCGCCATCGCGGGCGGACAAACGCTGGTGCCGATGCTGGCGATGCGCCTGGCCCGGCCAACGAAGCTGATCGACATCACGCGTCTCCCCGAGCTTGCCGGCATTCGCGCCGAGGGCGACGCCCTGGTGGTCGGCGCGACAACACGGCAGGCCGTTGCCGAGCAGGACCCGCTGGTCCACGCGCAGGCGCCTGCGCTGGCGCGCGTGCTGCCATGGGTCGGCCATCCGCCCACGCGCAATCGCGGCACGGTCGGCGGTTCGATCGCCAATGCCGATCCGTCTGCAGAAATTCCGCTGGTTGCCGTCACGCTCGGTGCCGAGATCGTGCTGGCGACGCCGGATGGCACGTCGTCGATGCCGGCCGACGACTTCTTCATCGGTCCGATGCTGACCGTAATTGCACCCGGCGAGTGCGTCAGCGCCGCGAAGTTTCCGGTCTGGCAGCACAAGCGCATCGGCGTCGGCTTCTTCGAAGTGAGCGCCCGCAAATCCGATTTTGCCTTCGCCTCGGCGCTGGCGCAGGTCGCGCTCGATGAGGACGGGCGCTGTGTCGATATCGTGCTCGGCGTCGGGGGCGTCGGCGATCGTGCGCTGCGGCTGGATGTGTCGTCGCTGCTCGGCACAAGGCTCGATGCGGCATCGGTCGCGGAGGCCGTCCATGCGGTCGCGAGCGACCTGGATGCGTCGAGCGATCTGCATGCCAGTGCGTCGTATCGCCGTCGTGTCGCCATCACGCTCGCCAGGCGCGCCATTGAACAAGCAAGAACCGAAGCCGGCGCCCGCGGGCTGAAGGGAGCGGCATGATGAAGGTCGAGCTTCGGATCAACGGCGGCAGCCGGACAGCGGATGTCGAGCCGCGCAAGACGTTGCTCGATACGCTGCGCGAGAATTTCCTGCTCAACGGCGCGCATGCCGGCTGTGAGCACGGCGTATGCGGCGCCTGTACCGTGCTGATCGACGGTGAACCGGTGCGTTCGTGCCTGATGTTCGCGGTGCAGGCCGATGGTTACGAGATCACCACCATCGAAGGTCTTGCGCCGGCCCCGGGCGAACTCAGCATCATTCAGGATGCGTTCTGCGAAACCCACGGCCTGCAATGCGGTTACTGCACGCCGGGCATGATCCTGTCCGCCCACGCGCTGCTTCAGCACACCCACGCGCCGAGCCGCGAGGAAATCGTCGAGGCGATTTCGGGCAATATCTGCCGTTGCACAGGCTACGGGCAGATCGTCGAGGCCGTGCAATTCGCCGCGGACCGCCTGCAGAAATCCAATGTCGTGCGGCCGGAGCCCGTTCTCGAAGCGGCCGAAACCGATGCGCCGGCGGAGATCGTGCGATGACTGTCGCGCCCTCGACTTTCCGCTTCGTCTCCAGTAATCGTCGCGTTCGCGAAGACCGTCGCTTCGTGGCCGGGCAGGGGCGCTATGTCGCCGACATAGCGCTCGAGGGCATCCTGCATGTCGCGGTGCTGCCGTCGCAGCATCCGGCCGCAAAGATCGTGTCGATCGATGCGTCCGCCGCGCTGGCGATGCCGGGCGTGCACTATGTGCTGACCGGCGATGAACTCGCCGGCGCCACCGATCAGTTGATGAACGGTCTGGATACGCCGCATGTGAAGCGGTTTCCGCTGGCGGTCGGCCAGACGCGCTATGCGGGCGAATGGATCGCGGCGGTAGTCGCGGAGACCCGCGCGCAGGCGGAAGACGCCACCGAGAAAGTGCGCGTCGTCTATGAGCCGCTGCCGTTCGTCCTGAACGCAGAAGAAGCGCTCAAGCCGGACAGCCCGCCCGTTCATCCGGCCCATGGATCGAACGTGCTGCTCGACAAGCTGTTCGTCTGGGGCGAGGTCGATCGGCATTTCGCCGAGAGCCCGCGGCATCTGTCCTTCCGCGTCACCTGGGGGCGCAATTCGACGGTACCGATCGAAACCTTTGGCGTGGCAGCGTCGTGGGATCCGTGGCGCGACATGCTCGACGTCTGGGCCTCGATCCAGATGCCGAAATATCCGGATCAGATCGCCCGCGCACTGCGCATCCCTGCCAACAATGTCCGCGTCCATCACGACGTCGATGTCGGCGGCAGCTATGGCGTCAAGCGCGGCATCAAGCAGAGCGTTCTCGTGGCGCATCTGGCCCGCCGTGTCGGTCGTCCCGTGCGCTTCATCGAGGATCGCCTCGAGAACATGCGCAGCGGTGATGCGCACGGCCCGGACCGCATCTTCGACGTCGATGTCGCGTTCAACGACGACGGCATCGTCAAGTCGATGAAGATACGCGCGCTCGACAATGCCGGAGCCTATGCCGGACGCGCGCCGTTCCAACTGGGCAAGCCGATCGGCGCCATCGTCGGTCCGTACAGGATCGAGAGCGTGCAGTACCGCGCGCAGTCGGTCACCACCAACAAGGCGATGCAGGAAGCCGTGCGCGGCTTCGGCCAGGCGCCGACGAACTATGCGATTGAAACCGCGATCGACAAGGTGGCGGCCGCGGTCGGCCTGCCGCGCATCGAAGTGCGCCGCCGCAACTTCATCCGCAAGGAGGAGTTTCCCTATCTCATTCCAAGCGGCAGCACCTATGACAGCGGCGACTATCACACCGTGGTCGAGAAGGTGTTCAAGCATGCCGACTTCGAGGCGATGGAGCGGGAGCGCGACCGGCTGCGTGCTTCCGGCATGCTTGCCGGCATCGGCATCGCGGCCTGCCTGGAGCCGAGCGGCGGCAATTCGTCGTTCGAACCGTTGCTGAATGAGAAGAATACCACCACGACCTGGATGGATTCCTGCCGCATCAATGTCGATGCCCTGGGTTTCGTCACCGTGACCATTCACACCACGTCGTCGGGGCAGGGCCACGAGACGCTGGTCGGCACCATCATCGGTGAAGTACTGCAGATCGATCCCGACATGATCCGCGTCATCAGGCCGGACACGCTGGCCTGCCTGCCGTCGAACTCTCCTGTCGGCAGCCGTATGGCGATCATGCTCGGAGGAGCGGCGTTCCATGCTGCGCAGAAGCTGAAGACCAAGCTCGCCCGGATCGCCGCGCACCAGTTCGGCTGCAGTGACGACGAAGTAACATTCGCTGCCTCTGCGGCTAGCGATAAGACCGGCCGCTCCCTGAGTTGGGCCGAACTCGTCAACATCGCCCACCGCAACTATCACCTGCTTCCGCAGGACATGGAGCCCGGCCTCGAGACCACGCACGTCATGCAGGTGCCGACGGGCAACAAGCTGCCGGAGAACGGCCGCGTGCAGATGTATCCGTGTCACTCCTTCGAGTTCCACCTGGTGCTGCTGACGATCGATCCGGATCTCGGCAAGCCGGAAATCAGGCGCTACGTCATCGGCCACGACTGCGGTGTCGTGATCAATCCGCATATTGTCAGGGGCATGACCCTCGGCGGCATCGCCCACGGCCTCGGTGCGACGCTGCTGGAGGAGTTCGTCTATGACGAGCAGGGCCACCTGATCACCCAAAGCTTCATGGATTATCTGCTGCCGTCGTCGCACGAGATGCCGGAAGTGGAGATCGTGCATCACTGCACGCCGTCGCCGCATACGGTGTTCGGCCAGAAGGGCTCCGGTGAGAGCGGCTATCTCGGCTCGCCTGCGGCGATATCCAGCGCCATCAACGATGCCGTTTCGCCGCTCGGCATCTCCTTCGACAAGCTTCCCATTCGTATTTCCGCGATCGGTGACGCCATCGCCGACGCGCAACAGGACAAATCCCAAGAGAAAGCCTCATGATCATCGATTGTCACGCCCATCTCGTTCCGCCGAGCTTGCTCGAGGATATCAAGTCGCAGGCCGGGAAGTTTCCGTCGGTCCGCCTGATCGAGGACGGCGCGAGCCTCGGCTTTTCCTTTGCCGGCGGCAAGCCGACGCGTCCGGTGTCGAAGCCGCTGAGCGATCTGCAAGGGCGCCTGAAGTGGATGGACGAGCAGAAGATCGACCGTCAGGTCGTCGCCGGCTGGCTCGACATGTACGGCAATGAGCTTCCTGCCGCGGAAGGCGCGACCTGGTCGCGCCTGATCAACAAGCATCTGGCCCAGGCCGCCAAGGCCGAGCCTCGCTTCATTCCGCTGGCCACCGTGCCGACGCAGGACGGCAAGCTCGCCGCCGAGGTGCTGCGCGAAACCCATGCCGCCGGCTTCAAGGGCGTCATGATCGGCACCCAGACC
Organism: Pseudomonadota bacterium; assembly: GCA_023387735.1. Classification (GTDB taxonomy): domain Bacteria; phylum Pseudomonadota; class Alphaproteobacteria; order Rhizobiales; family Xanthobacteraceae; genus Bradyrhizobium. The sequence continues at coordinate 58,600 of JAEWHP010000040.1, forward strand.
AAGGGGAAGGGCGGGGTGCTCGACGATTCCGCGCTCGATCCGTTCTGGGAAGCGGCCAACGAGCTTGGCTCGATCGTGTCGCCGCACCCGGTGTTCGAGAGCGGCGACGATCGGGTTCATGACTACGGAATGGCCAACGCGGTCGGCCGTGTCACCGACACGATGATCGCAGTGTCCCGCATGATCTATGCCGGACACTTCACGCGCTTTCCGAACATGAAATTCCTGGCCCTGATCGGTGGCGCAGGGCTGCCATACATCATGGGTCGTCTGCGCACCAATTACGCACTGGATAAAAAACTGGGCGACCCCGATGCCGCGCTGGCCACGATGTACTACGACACCGTCGTGCAAGACCCGCGCACGCTGCGCTATCTCGCCGACATCGTCGGTGCGGACCGGCTGATGATGGGCTCGGACATGCCGTTCCCGATCGGCGATCTTTCGCCGCTGAAGATCGTGGCCGATACCAAATTCTCCGATGCAGAGCGCGCTTCCATCAATGGCGGCCTGGCGCAGAAGCTGTTTGGACTCTGAGGGAGCCGGTCATGAAACTCGACATCGGCGGCGAAGAAACCATCCGGGCAACCGTGGAGCAATTGTGGTCGGCGTTGAACGATCCGCTGGTGCTGACGCGTTGTATCCCGGGCTGCAAGACGATGACCGAAATCGCGCCTGATAATTACAAGGTCGAAATGCAGCTGCGTGTGGCGGCGGTCGGCGGATCGTTCGAAGGCGAGATTTCGCTGTTCGAGAAGGCTCCGCCGAACGCCTGCAGCATCAAGGTATCGGGCGCGGGTACCCTCGGTCACGGCAATGGCAGTGCCGCCTTCGAGATCATTCCTGAAGGTCCGGAAATGTGCCGCCTGAAGTTCCAGGGCGTGGGCGAAATCGGCGGCCTCGTCGCGGGGGTCGGCCAGCGCATCCTGACCAGCGTGTCCAAGCATCTGGTCGGCAAGTTCTTCACGGCGCTGCGCAAGGAATTCGATAACCCGGTCGCGGGTGCGGCCTAACAGATCACAGAGTGTTTCGGGGAGGGATAGCCATGAAGACGTTCTTGACGAGCATTGCTTGCATATCCACGCTGGTTGCAACATCGCCCGCATATGCACAAGCGCCTGAACCGATTTCCATCGTGGTGTTCGGCGCGCCGTCGCTTGGCGCGTTCTTGCCGCCCGTGATCAAGGCGCAAAAGCTTGATGAGAAGAACGGGCTCGCCATCAAGTTCGAGGAACGTACGCCTGATGCCTATACCGCGCAGTTCAATTCCGGTGAATTCCAGGTCGGCGGCAGCGCAGCGCTGCTGACGGTCGGTCTTGCCGATGCCCGCGGCGTCAAGGTGACCTATCTCTTCAATCTGTTCGACTTCTGGGGCGCCGTCGTCACGTCGCGCCCCGAGGTCAAGGAACTGAAGGATCTCGAGGGCAAGGACATCGCGGCCGCCAAGGGCACCACGAACTATGTGATGTTCGACTGGTTCGCGCGCCAGCTCGGTGCCGACACCGGCAAGTTCTCGGTGATCAACACCGCGACGCCCGGCCTTGTCGGCTATGCGATGGCCGACCGTGCCGCTGCGGTTCAGCTATGGGAGCCGGCTTACACGACGCTGACCTCGAAGAAGCCCGAGATCCGAACCATCGACATCAAGATCGCCGATAGCTGGAAGAAGTTCACCGGCAGCAGCAGCATTCCGTATCTTGGCGTCGCAGCGCATGTGGCCTGGGCGGAGAAGAACAGGAAACTCATTCCCAGGCTGTTCGCTGCCTACAAGGAGGCCGCCGATTGGGTGGCGGCGAATCCGGAAGCGGCTTCCAAACTCATCCTGCCGAAGGGGACGCCCGACGATCAGAAGGCGATCGCGGGGCTGATCCAGCACAATGATCGTCTCGGCATGAACGTCAAATGGGCGTCCGACCTGCGCAAGGAGATCAACTCGGTCTATGCGGCGGGCAAGTCAATCGCCTTCCTGCCCGCGGAGCCGTCGCCGGCGACGATCTATGAGGGCGGGAAATGACCGATATGGCGCAACCGACTGCATCCCCGCCCTCGACGTCGAGCGTGATGCTGGCTGTGGCGAACAAGGTCTGGACATCCGCTTTCCCGTTCGTCGTGGTGATTGCGCTCTGGCAGTTCGCGTCGCTGTTCTTTCCGCGCTTCCTGTTCCCGTCGTTGATCGACGTGTTCTGGCGCTGCATCGATATCTTCACGACAGGTTCGATGTTCTGGGACGTGATGGCGACGGTGTTGCGCATTCTCGCCGGGCTTGGCGGCGCATTCGTCATTGGCGGCATACTCGGGCTGATCATGGTGCGCTCGAAGGCCGTCGACAAGTTCCTGTCGCCGATCCTGACGCTGTTTCAGGGAATTCCCGCGCTGTCCTGGGTGGTGTTCGCCATCATCTGGTTTCACGGCATCGAATTTCGAATCTTCTTCATCATGGTGATGACGACATTGCCCGCTTTCACCTTCCAGGTGATCGGCGCGCTTCGCGGCATGTCGAAGGATCTCACGGAGATGGTGTTCTCTTTCCGCCCGACGCGCCTGAAGCTGTTTCGCGTGATGGTCGCGCCGGCCATCCTTCCGGACATCCTGACGGCGTGGAAGGTCAATCTCGGCAATGCTTCGCGTGTCGTGGTAGTGGCCGAACTGGTCGGAGCCACCGGCGGCGTCGGCTACCAACTGCTGCAGCAGCAGCAACTGTTCGACATGGCAGGGGCGCTGGCCTGGACGCTGCAACTGGTGTTCTTCGTGCTGATCGTGCAGGGCGTGCTCACATTGATCGAGAACACCGCCTTCCGCTATCGGGCGGTTTCGGAGCGTGCGATATGACCGGTACTCTGGTGACCGAAAAAGCTGCAACGACTGGCGGCGTCATTCATCTCGGCGATGTCACGAAGGTGTTCGGCAAGGAAGGGATGGCCGGCTCCTACCGCGCCGTGGATCATCTCAACCTCGATGTCGCGCCCGGCCAGATGCTGGCGCTGCTCGGAAAGACCGGCTGCGGCAAGTCGACGATCTTCAACATGATCGCAGGCCTGACCGAACCGACCGCCGGCACGGTTCGCGTGAACGGCAAGAACCCGTTTGCCGAATTCGACGCTTTCCGCGGCAAGATGGCCATCGTGTTTCAGGGCGATCGCCTGCTGCCGTGGCGTACCGCGATCCAGAACGTGCAACTTGGTCTCGAGATGCTGGACAGGCCGCCGCCGGATCGCAAGGACACCGCGCGAAAGTGGCTGACCAAGCTCGGTCTCGGCGGCCATGAGGACGACTATCCGCATCAATTGTCGGGCGGCATGCGGCAGCGCGTCTCGATTGCGCGGGCCTTTGCCACCAACGCCGAGCTCCTGCTTTGCGACGAGCCGTTTTCTGCGCTCGACGAATCCACCGCCGGCAAGCTGCGTGGCGAGTTCGTACGGCTGGTGAAGGAGAACGGAAAGACGGCCGTGTTCATCACGCACTCGATCAGCGAAGCACTGGAGATCGGCGATCGTATCGTCGTGCTGAAGCGCCCGGCCATGATTGCCTATGATGTCAGCTTCGACAAGAACACTTCGCCCGAGGAACGGATGCTGATCCGGGAGCGGATCGGAGAAGTTCTGGCGGCTTAGTCCTGGCCCGCGTCGGTGGTGGCGTCCTGCGTGCTTGCTAGTCCAGGAGCGGCCTGCGATTCAAAGCCATGTGAATCACCAGCGCCAGCAGCGCCATGAATGCGATGGACACGGCCAGAATGGTGCGGGTGCTTGTCAGGGATGTTTCCGCAACGGGCGCCGGCTTGGCCCGTTGCGGCGGCAATTCCTCATCGAGCCTGCGCTCCAGCAGTTTCGTGACGGACTGTTCTGCCGTCGTCGCCGCCATGCTGTTTGCCCATGCGCGCAGATGATCAGGCGTCAGAGCTTGCGCTGGCGTCGGTTCTGCGCTGACGCCGATACTCTCGGCGCTTGCTTTCGGCGCGGCGGCGATCGAGGGGTCGTCTGCAATCGACGCCTGCGCATCCAGCAGATTGTATTGGTTGGCCGGCACGACACCCAATTCGGTGCGGGAAGCGGCGCTGGAGTTCCGGGACGTTGGCCACTGCAATTGGGACTTCGCAAGCATCGGCTTGCCTTCGTACCAGCACTTTCGGCCGTCGATCAGACGATAGGACCAATAGGTCCGCGCATTCGCCGGCCGCTCGGCGCTGCATTGCTTTGCCTGCGCAGCCGTCACCGAAAAGATGAAAGCGACGGCAAGAAAGCCGGCGATGTCAGCGCCCAGAAAAATCAACCGGAATCTGCTCATCAGACGCTCACGCAATCAATGGAACAAAAAAGTCATCATTTCAGAAACTTAGGCCGCCAATTGGGCCGTAATTTTGGCGGTTTTCCACAGGTTACGCACACCTGATGGTCCCGCTACGGGGGGCTCTGAGCAGGTCACCCGAGCAAACAGGGGTTCGATGAGGACGAATCGCGGAATTTCCAGCTGCGTCCGCTTGGGAACTGGTATGGGAGTGTGGCCTAGTTGCTTCCGGGCACGAAATCGATTGTGCGACGCAAAGCGGAGTGGGGGATGGCGCCACGGGTTGACCGGGCCATCCTTCCTGCTCGGGTTGCGAGAGGAACGGAAGGGTTCGAACCTGTCATGGCAAATCGCAACGCGATGCCGGGTGATCAGGACTGATCGATTGGCGAGACCTTGAGCCCCGCATCTTGAAGCGCTGCCAGGATGCGCTTTGCAACGATCTTCGCTTCCTCAGGATCGAGCCTGTGATCCGGATGATCGCCGAAACTATCGAGCAGGGCGGTCGCTACAATTGCGTTGATTTGATGCTCGTCAAACATGCCTAACCTCCGTTGAGGCGAAACACCGTTCGCAGGACCGAGAGGGCCTGCGCGCTACATCAAAGCGCGCGGTTTACAGCACCGAAACGAAAAGCCGTATCGCAAGGTACGTGCCGATCGCGACGACGAATGTTATGCCAATTGCAACGGCCGTGTTTCGAACGACATGTCCCCAATCCATCAGCTCTGCCCGGATCTGCGCAAGAAGAAAAATTGATGTACTCAAATCGACTGGCGACGGATGCTTTTGCGGTCCATCCGTCTCGCCTGCGAAAAGCCGCCGGCAGTTCTCCTCCCGCCGCGGCCGTCTTTCGCTGCCGGGCTTGCAAGTCGATCTGCGCCGGATCGCAACGCGATCAAGGTGTGATCGTTCCCGCTGATGGTGGTCCGCGTACAAGCGGCCCCGGCATCGCGGCGGTCTCGCCGCGGATTCCCTGGAATTTAGGAACCTTTCCAACCGAGTTCGGTTGGCAATCGTCCTGTCGGTAGCCAGCCCCCAAGAAGCCGGGGCAGACCATTGGGGCCGCGCGTGGCTGCCATGTGCCGAGGCCGCAAAGCAAAGAGGAGCGGGCCGATGGAAATCGTCTTCTTTATAGGAGCGTTTGTGTTACTGGCGGCGCTTATTTTTGGCGTTCTGCAGTACCGATATCGCAACCGGGCAGCCGTTCGCGCGGGCGGAGAAATCGTGAAGGAGCGCTACCGCAGAGATGAGGGCTAGATTTTCAGTATGCATCACCCCCAGATCTCCTTCCACCAGCGCCAGGTCGCGGCGAGTGCCAGCAGGCCAAGGACGCCGGTCACGGCGGTAGCGTTGTCGGCCCCAATGCGGTCTGCGAGCCAACCCAGCCATACGAAGCCGATCGGACCGGTGCCGATGCAGACGGTCAGGACGCCCAGTATGCGCGAGCGCATTTCTGGCGGCGCGGCGAGATAGACCAGCGTGGCCTGCATCGTCGCAAATCCGGCGCCGCCCAACCCCGTCAGCAGTAGCGCCGCGCCTGCCAGCACCGGGCTCTGCACCAGTGCGAAAGTCACCACCGTGAGCAGGTAACAAACGACACCGCCAAGATAGGCCCGGCCATACCATCTCGGCGTCAACCACAGCGCCAGCAGCAGCGCGCCCACAAAGGCGCCGATGCCGTCCATGGTCGCCAGCAGGCCCACGCCCTCCGGTCCCAGATGCAGGCGGTCGCGCCCGATGACCGGGATCATGCTGGTGAAGGGCCAGGCGAAGATATTGTAGATCACGGTCACGATCAGCACGCCGATGAGCCGCTTGTCGGTGCGCACCAAAGCGAGCCCCTCGGCGATCCGTGCCAGCACGGCATCGGAACCTGCGGCGCGAGGAATGCGCGAGCGGATGGTCAGGGCCGCCCATAGCGCGGTGCAGTACATCAGCACGCTGAGAATAAACGCACCTTGAATGCCTGTGGCGGCGAGCAGGAATCCGCCGACGGCGGGGCCGACCATGCGGCTCGCATTGCTGGCGCCGACGTCGAGCGACATCGCGGCGCCCATCCGTTCGCGGCCCACGACCTCACCCATCATCACGCGGCGCACCGGGTTGTCGGTGCACCAGCCGCACCCGTTGATGAAACTCGCGAGCGCTAGATGCCAGACCTCGAGCTGTCCCGCTTGATCCAGAATTGCGAGGACAGCGGACGTACTGCTCATCAGCAGCACGACGACAAGGAGCGTTCGGCCGCGATCAAAGCGTTCCGCGAGCGCGCCGAGAAACACACCGAAGAGACCCATCGGAAGCAGACGGAGCATGGTCATCATCGACACCAGAAACGCCGAGTCGGTGCGCTGATAGACGACAACGCCGACCACGACGGTTTCCAGCCAGCGCACGGTGGCGATGATCAGACCGACGTACCACAAACGCCAGAAGTCCGGTGCCTCGATCATCCGCCGGAACGGCGAGTTGCCCACGCGATCGTTTCCTCTCCGGGGACTGCTCGCCCCTTATGTTTGCAGTAATGGATGCCGACGGGACAAAACAAGGCTTTTCCACCGCGCGACGGTGTCTGCGTGCGGAACAAGTTGCTGATAAGCCACACGACTCGATGAGAATCCGATGCAGGCCATCATAGTCATGGCCATGCTGACTCCTCGGCCTTAATGATTTTTGCAGCAGCGAAGATGGCGCACAACGCGCCGCAGCGACTAGGACGTTCAGTAATTTGCCGCGTGATTGGCGATTAGTCGGTGCAACACCCGAAGGAGTCGAACCGCGACATGAGTTTGGACGGTCAAAAAGCGAAATCCGATCGTTTCACGGAGGCGTCGGATGTCGCCTCGGCGCCATCAGGTGCGCGTGAAAGCGGGAATCTACCATTGCAATTCAACACCAACGAATTTGTCGTCTACCCGGCGCATGGCGCGGGACAGGTTCTCTCGATCGAAAAGCAGACCGTTGCCGGCGCGAGCCTGGAATTCTTCGTGATCTACTTCACGAAGAGCAAATTGACCGTCCGCGTTCCTATTCGAAAGGCCGCGAATGTCGGCATGCGCAAGCTGTCGGATCGCGCTTCGGTGCAGGAAGCGAAGCGGGTTCTGAGCGGAACGCCACGGAAAGCCCGTGGCAATTGGTCAAGGCTTGCGCAGGAATACGAAAGCAAGATCAACTCCGGGGACATCGTCGCGGTCGCGGAGGTCGCTCGCGATCTTTTCCGGCAGGGCGAATCCGAACAGAGTTTCAGCGAACGGCAGTTTTACGTGTCGGCGCTCGACCGCCTGTGTGGAGAAGTGGCACTGGTCGACGGAGTCTCCGAGGAACAGACCATCAAGGAGCTCGAAGGCCTGTTGAAGGGCGGCCCACTCAAGCGCAGCGCGTGAACTAGGGACGGACTGTCGCTGGTCGCCGGGCAGGGATTGCAACGACGCGCTCACCTGCCTGGCCGTCATTGCGGCGATCTCAACTCTTCAATATTTCGCTACAGAGCGTCAGCCTGCTGCGGCGATGGTTCTTCTGCGTTGGGGTCGCCCGGCGCCGTCGCCCAGCCGAGTTCGACGAGCGTCACGATGCGCCGGCCGGCACCGTCGAGCTGGCAAACGGCAAGACCCTGTTCTTCGATGTAGGTCAGCAGACGCCGCGCACGGCGCAACGAATATGAGCCATAGGCACGCGCGATCGCCGCATCGCCGGGGCAGGGCCAGCCCTCCTTTGCGGCGCGGGCGATCATCATGAAGACGCCCTGCATATCCTCCGGCAGGAGCGAGGCGCGGATCGAGACGTCCCGCCAGCCATCATCCTCGACCATGTCGGAGCCGAGCCCGGCGCGGGCGCGCGTGAGCATGCGACGGAAGTCACTCAGCTCCGGCACGGCCGATCCGAGTCCTTCTATCCGGCAGCGGACCACGAATTCCTGATAGAGGACGCCGACGGCACGGAATCCCGCGTCGGGTTCATCCATGACAGCGCCCAGAATGCGATCCACTCGCGCGCGCCGCTCCGCCAGTTCCTCCGCACTGAGTGGGGGCTCTGCAGGTTCAGGAGAGATCTCCAGCGCCGCGGTTTTGGCCGCCATCAACTGGCCGAGAAGATTTGGCGGCGGCGAGCGGCGCTGCGGCCTATTATTCTCGGGCGGCGGTGCAGCGAGGATGATCGCGCGTGCATCCTCCGGCGCTTCCGGCAGAGGTAGCAGACGCGGCGTCGCGTTGCGAGGCGTGGTGTCGGTAGGACCGATGCGCAACTGCAGTGGCCGACGGGAGAGGGCCGGGCCAAGAGCCATGAATTGCCCGCGCTCGAGATCCCGGAACGCCTCGGCCTGCCGCCGCTCCATGCCCAGAAGGTCGGCCGCGCGCGCCATGTCGATATCGAGAAAGGTCCGCCCCATGAGAAAATTGGACGCCTCGGCGGCGACGTTCTTGGCGAGCTTTGCCAATCGTTGCGTAGCGATGATCCCTGCCAGGCCACGCTTGCGGCCACGGCACATCAGGTTCGTCATGGCGCCGAGCGAGAGCTTGCGCGCCTCGTCCGACACGTCGCCGGCGACCGCGGGCGCGAAAAGCTGCGCCTCGTCCACCACCACCAGCATCGGGTACCAGTGATCGCGGGCGACATCGAAAAGTCCGCTGAGGAAAGCCGCGGCGCGCCGCATCTGGTTCTCGGCGTCCAGTCCTTCGAGATTGAGCACGGTGGAGACGCGATGGCTGCGCGCGCGCTCGCCGGCGACCTGCAGCCCGCGCTCGGTATGGTCCTCGGCATCGATCAGGATGTGTCCGAACCGGTCGGCAAGCGCCACGAAGTCGCCTTCGGGGTCGATGATGGTCTGCTGCACCCAGGCGGCGCTCTGTTCCAGCAGACGGCGCAGCAGATGGGATTTGCCGGAGCCCGAATTGCCCTGCACCAGCAGGCGGGTCGCCAGCAGTTCCTCAAGGTCCAGAGTTGCCGGGACGCCTGCGGTCGTGAGCCCCATCTCGATCGCAACGGTCATGTCTCGACTCAAAGTCCTCTTGCGGAGGCTCGCTTAACAACCCGATCGCTGCGCGTCGAGCGCCGATGGCCGATCATCACAGGTTCTCCACGACTGGCCGAATGCCATCGGCCCGGCTGAACGCCGGCCCTGGCCGTGGCAGCGGAACCGAACGTCCAATCCGCTTGCGAGCGCGGCATTTGACGCAGGTCGATACACGTTTTGATCAGTTCCATCGCGGCCGTGTTGTGCGCATACTGCGCTTGTAGAGCAATGAAAAAGTTGGCGGAGGAGACGAATGCGCGGACGACGTGTGCTGATGGAATCCCTGGTGTCGCACGGCGTGCGTCATATCTTCGGAAATCCGGGAACGACCGAGACCCCGTTGCTGGATAGCCTCGTTTCCTACCCGCAGATCCAATACATCATGTCGCTGCATGAGGGCGTGGCGGTCGGCGCTGCGAGTTTTTATGCACAGGCCACCGGCCGCACCGCGGTGGCGAACCTGCACGTCGCGCCCGGGCTCGGCAATGCGATCGGCGCAATCTACGGCGCATTGAAGGCCAGCTCGCCGCTCGTGGTGACGGCAGGGCAGCAGGACACGCGCATGCGGCTCACCAATCCCGTGCTGGGCCATGACCTGGTCGCGATGGCTGCGCCCGTCACCAAATGGAGTGTGCAGGTCGAGCGCGCGGACGAACTTGCTCCCATCCTGCGTCGCGCCTTCAAGGTGGCAACCGATGCCCCCAGGGGACCGGTCTTCGTATCACTGCCGATCGACGTGCTGGAGCAGGAGACGGCAGTCGAAGCCGTGGGCCCTGGTAAGCTGTGGCGTTCTTCGCATCCCGATCCGAGGGGCGTCGAGGAAGTCGCCTCGCTCATCCTGAAATCGAACAGTCCCGCGATCATTGCCAGCGATGATGTTGCCCGTTCAGGCGCCACGGAGGCGCTCGTGATGCTTGCCGAAACGATCGGCGCGTCAGTCTGGTTTGAAGGCTTGCGGCACCATGCGTCCTTTCCGACCAGCCATCCCAGCTTTCGCCAGTCGCTTCCGCCCGACGCAGCGCAGATTCGAAAGGCGCTCGGAAGCTCCGATCTCGTCATTCTGCTCGGCGGGCCATTCTTCGAAGACATCTGGTATGCGGAGGGAAGCCATTTTCCTGACGGTGCGGTCGTCGTCCAGATCGAGGAATCGCCCGAGCGGCTGGCGTTCAACCATCGCCTTGATGGCGGGATCGTCGGCGAAATGTCCACCAGCATCGCAGCGTTGACGAATGCGCTGCGCTCGCGGCAGGGCGAGGAATTCCAGCACGCTGCGAAACGCCGCAACGGGGCGCTGGCCGAACTGAGCGCGCGCGACAAGGAGGCCTATCGGGCGCGACTGGAGAAGAGCTGGAAGCGCGAGCCGAGTTCGATGCCGCGCGTGATGGCGGAGCTCAGGCGTGGGCTGCCCGATGATGCCGTGATCGTGGATGAGAGCATCACGGCGAGCCTCGATCTTGCACGAACGTTCGATTATCGCGGGCCGGGGGATTATTTCAGCGGACGCGGCGGCGGCATCGGTCAGGGGCTTTCCGGCGCGCTGGGCGTCAAGGTTGCGATGCCGGATCGTCCGGTTGTCGCCGTTTCCGGCGATGGTTCGGCGATGTACAGCGTTCAGGCGCTTTGGACGGCGGCGCACCACAAGCTCGCGATCGTGTTCGTGATCCTGTCGAACCGGGAATATCGTATCCTGAAGCACAATGTGGACGTCTGGCGTCAGAACTTCGAAGCCGGCACGCAGCATCCCTATCAGCAGATGGATCTGACGGGACCGGACCTGGATTTCGTCCATCTGGCGGCGGGCATGGGTGTCGAAGGCGTCAGGGTCGAGAAAGCCGACGACATCGCATCGGTGCTGGCGACCGCGGTCGCGGCAAACCGGCCGTACCTCATCGAAATTGCGATCGAAGGGAAGCGATGAAGCTACGCCTCTGCATGATGCCTGTACCAGGAGCCAGATGAAGAACGGTGGGACACGCGACCTCGAAACGGGGCAGGTTACCGAAGCGACCAGCTACGGTTCGCCCGGGCATGGCGCCGTCAAGTCGGCGGCGAGGGTGCTGCAGGTTTTCGAGTTTTTCGACGAGATCCAGCGCGAGGCCAGGGTGGCCGAGATTGCGGAGCGGCTGGCCTTTCCGCAATCGTCGACCTCGATCCTGCTGAGATCGCTCGTCGATCTCGGTTACATGGACTACCTGCCGGAAAGCCGCAGTTTTCTGCCGTCGCCGCGGGTCACGCTTCTCGGCACCTGGCTCGACAAGGGGCCGGTGCGCAATGGCAGCCTGATCCGCATGCTTGAAGAGATTTCGCAGAACACCGGCAATACCGTCATCATCGCCGCGCGCAACGGCATCTACTCGCAATATGTACATGTCCTGCAGGCGCGCACCGCGATACGGTTCCATGTCGCCACAGGCGCGCGCCGGCTTGTGGTCTGGTCCGCGACCGGGTTTGCGCTCCTGCTTGGCGCCAGCGAGGCCGAGGTGCGGGCACTGTGCGCGCGAACGAATGCCGAAGCCATTCCCGGACAGCCGCGCGTCGACGTCGCCCAGGTGCTGGAAAACATCAGGCAGGCGCGCGCTGCCGGCTACTTCTTCTCGCGGGAATTGGTCACGCCCGGCTCCGGTTCGATCGCCGTTCCGCTGCCGGACGGGATCGACGGGCACAACCGCGCCCTGACCGTCGCGGTCTCGGGCATCCTCGACGATATCACGAGACGCGAGCAGGAGATCGTGACGCTGCTCAACGACGTCATCAGGCGCTATCTCACGCCTGTCTGACGGCGTTCGGCTTTGGGTCGACGAGCAGTGGCCAGAAGCCTTCGCCACCGACCGCGCAAATCGCCCGGCCGATCATTTCCTGCCAATAGGTTTCCGCGCCCCATTCGTCGCGCCAGCTCCACAGGCGGCGGCTCGCGAAATGCAACGGATGCTCCTGGGTGAAGCCCATCGCGCCGTGCACCTGCTGGCATACGGCCGCGACCTGGCCCGCGGCCTCGCCGCAGCGGGCTTTTGCGATGGCGACCGCAAAGCGATCGTCGCCAAGGCGTTCGGATTCGGTGAGCGCGTCGGCGGCCGCGGACGCTGCCGCGAAGTGACCGGCGGCGATCGCCAGCATGTGCTGCACGGCCTGGAATTTTGCGATCGGACGGCCAAACTGCACGCGCTCATTGGCATAGGTCAGCGCGTAGTCCAGGCAGCGCTCCATTCCCCCGATCATCTGCTGCGCGCGGATCGCGGCGCCGAAAGGCATCAGGCCATCTTCGCTCAGATAGCCCGGCGCCGTGCGGACGTCGTCACTGGCCAATTCAATGTCGTCGAACGAGATCTCGTCCCGCGGCTCATAGGCGACGTTGCGCCGCCGGTTTTTCGAGGCGGCGCCGCTCGCGGGGACGCGGGCCAGCACTCCGGCCCCGCTTGCATCGCGCGCAAAGATCAAGCCAGTCACCTGCAATCCCCAGGGCACATGGCGGGCGACGCCTTTCAGCCGCCAGCCGTTGCCGTGTGGCACGACCGTGAGACGATCGGTGTCGTTGGTCGGGCCGAGCGTTGCCGCGCCCTCGAGCGGTTCGCCGCCCGCGTCAGTCCAGAGGCGATTGGCGAGCATGGTTTCGGCAAGCGGCAGAGGCACTGAATAGAAGGCGGCGCGCCGGATCAGGTTGGCGACGTCAGCCGCTGCCAACCCGACCCCGCCGACGGCTTCGGGAACCATCGCAAGCGGAAGTCCGGCATCCTCGAGTGCCGCCCACAGCGCCGCCGGCCACTCGCCGTTGTCGGCAGCGGAGAGGATTTCCTTGTTCACATGCTGCTGAAAAAGCCGGTCGGCCTGTTCGAGCACGATTGCTGACATGTCTTCCATGGTCGTCATTCCCTCAACGCAGGCCGAGACCGCGTGCGATCATCCCGCGCAGGATTTCCGGCGTGCCGCCGCGGATCGTGAACGAGGGCGCATGCAACAGCACATGCGCCAGCGCCTGCGAATATTCATCGTCGTCGTCGAGGCTCGCTTCGATCGGCAGCAGCTTGCGCACCATCTCAGGAATCTCCCGCTCGAAGGCGGTGCCGACATCCTTGACGAGGGCCGCTTCCGTAACCGGGCTTTCGCCGCGTTCCAAAAGTCCCGCGATCGACGACGACATCCGGCGAAGCGAGGCAAAGTGAGCGACGAGACGGCCGATCTCGATCGCTTGCCGCTCGCTCGGTGCGTCGCCGACCTTGTTGATCAGTTCGACCAGCACACGGACGTCGGACATGAACCGGTCCGGTCCGGCGCGCTCGTAGGCCAGCTCACCGGTCACGCGGGTCCAGCCTTCGCCCGGCTTGCCGATCAGCATGTCGTCCGGCACGAAGCAGTCGCGGAAGAACACTTCGTTGAATTCGTGGCCGCCGGACATATTGAGGATCGGCCGGATCGACACGCCATTCGTTTTGGTGTCGACGATGAACTGCGACAGGCCGGCATGGCGGTTCTCGCTGGGCGGTTCGGTCCGCGCCAGCACGATCAGGTAGTGCACGCGATGCGCGTTGGAGGTCCAGATCTTGGCGCCGTTGATGCGCCAGCCGTTCTCGACCTTGTCGGCCTTGGTCCGGACCGCGGCGAGGTCGGAACCGGAATCCGGTTCGCTCATGCCTATGCCGAAATAGCATTCGCCGGACGCGATCTTCGGCAAGATTAACTGACGCGCGCGCTCGCTGCCGTGCTTGAGGATCTGCGGACCGGACTGCCGGTCGGCGATCCAGTGGGCGCCGCCGGGCGCGCCTGCTGCCAGCATCTCTTCGGTGACGACAAACCGTTCGAGGTTGGAGTGCTCACCGCCGCCATATTGCTTTGGCCAGGTCATGCCGATGAATCCGGCGGCCGCAGCGCGTTTGCTGAACTCGGGATCGAAGGTCGACCATGAGGTGCGATGGGCGGCGTAGCGCCTTTTTGCGCGCTCGTCGTCGAGGAAGGCGCGAACCTTGCGCCGCATGGCTTCGGCTTCGGGCGGCAGCGTCAGCGATTCAAACCGAAACGCGCGCATGTGGGTCTCCTGGTCCTGTTGTGCGATAGTGCATCGGCCGCAGCTCACGCGCTGCGGAGTTCAGATATGCGCCTCAGGGCGATTTCAGATCGGCCCCGATTTCCTTCAGAACTTCCTCCGTGTGCTCGCCCAGTCGCGGCGCGTGCCGGCGAAGGCGGAACGGCGTCGATCCAAAGGTGACCGGCGCGCGGATGGCCTTGTAGCTGCCCTCGGAGGGATGCTCGGCAAGACCGAACATCCCGACGGCTTTCATGTGGGGGTCGTCAGGCAGGTCGTCGAGGCTGAGCACCGGCATGCAGGGAATGCTGACCTCGTCGCAGAAATCCACCCACTCGGCGGTCGAACGCGTCGGGGCCATCGCATCGATCAACTCGTAGAGCGTCTCGAGATGCGCGACCCGCTCGGTGAGGGGATAGAAGCGCGCATCGGTCTTGAATTCCGGCTTGCCGACGAAGTCGAAGAAATCGCGCCAGTTGCGGTCCGAGTAGGGCAGGATGCAGACGTAGCCGTCTGCGGTGCGGAACGGCTTCCGGCGCGGGCTGACGACGCGGACATACCCGGTCGTTCCGAGCTGCGGTTCGAACGCAAATCCCAGCAGATGCTCGATATAGGCAAACTCCGCGGTGGTTTCGAACATCGGCACCTCGATGACCTGGCCGCCGCCGCCGCGCTCGCGCTGAAACAGGGCTGCGATGACAGCATAGGCGATGGCCTGGCCGGAGAGCTTGTCGCACAGCACCGTCGGCATGAACGCGGGCTCGCCGCGCGAAACCTTGTGCAGCGCAGCCAGGCCCGAGCCGGCCTGAATGATGTCGTCGTAGGCGGCCTTGTCGCGGTAAGGCCCGTCCTTGCCGAAGCCGTAGGCGCCACAATAGATGATGTCCGGCCTGATTGCCCGCACGGCCTCGTAGCCCAGGCCGAGCTTTTCGATCGCCTTCGGCCGCAGCGAATGCACGAAAACGTCTGCCGTCGCGATCAGTTTGTGCAGTGCGGCCATGTCGCCCGCCTGCTTGAGGTCGAGCAGGACGCTGCGCTTGTTGCGGTTGAGATGCAGAAAGCCGCCGGCCATGCCTTCATTGCGATTGGGACGATAGCCGCGGAAGGAATCGCCTTCGGCGCTTTCGATCTTGATCACGTCGGCGCCCATGTCCGCCATGATATGGGTCGCAAACGGACCCATGATCACATTGGTCAGATCAACGATGCGGATTCCCCCCAGCGGGCCATCCGCCATGGTCGTGTCCACCACCTTCGGCTTTCCTTCCTGCTCAAACGAGTATGTACCGTCGCGGCCTCGTATCCAGCCGCGTTGCGCCGCACTTCAATGCGCCGATGATATTTGGATCAATATGCGTTTGGCCGCGAGATGCATTTATCACATATGCGATGGTTGAGATCGCATTCGCCACTTGCCGCGGGGCCATGATCGAAGATATCCCGGAAAGAACAAGAAAAGCACAACGGGAGCAAACGATGATCTCGATGAAGTCAGGGCGCATGGCGCGGGCAGGGCTGGTCGCGGCGGCGCTGGCAATTTCCTCCTTGCCGTTCAATCCGGCCGCAGCGGCCGAGAAATGGGACCTTTACGTCTACAACGCGGTCTCTACCGTCTCGGCCGTCAAGGGGATGAACACCGTCATCGAGCAGATCGAGAAGGAGACCGGAGGTGAGCTGACCATCCGTCTGCACCTCGGAGGCTCGCTCCCGATCAACACCACCACCATCACCCAGGCCGTCAGCGACGACGTCGTGCAGATGGGCGATGATGGATACTTCCTCGGCAACATCCCGATCGGCGGCGTCCTCAGGCTGCCGATGCTGATCCGATCGCCGGAGGAATACCAGAAGGCCGCCGCGATCATGGCGCCTTATCTTGAGAAGGCGTTCGAGAAGAAGGGCGTCCTCGTCCTCGGCCAGTACATCTATCCGTACCAGGTGGCTTTCTCTGGCAAGAAGCTGACCTCCCTGGCCGATATCAAGGGCCAGAAGATTCGCGTCACGTCGCCGGAACAGGGCGAGTTCATCAAGCGCCTGGGCGGCGTTCCCGTGACGCTCGGCGCGCCGGAAGTGCCGTCGGCGCTCGACCGCGGCGTGGTCGATGGCGTGCTCACGGCCAGCTCCGGCGGCGGCAACATCTGGAAGGACCTGCTGAAGTTCAACTACCGCCTCGGCATCAACTACTTCAACTCGGTCGTGATCGTGAACAAGGAACGCTTCGGCAAGCTGAAGCCGGAGGTACAGGCCAAGGTTCGCAAGATCGTCGAGGCTAACATGCCCCTCATCACCAAGGCGATGGAGGATGAAGAAGAGAGCCTGACCAGGAAGTTCGCCGAGGGCGGGATGACCGTCACGGCCGAACAGGCCGCCGATACCGAAGCCGGGACCAAGGTCATCTCCGCCTTCTGGGATGAATGGGCAAAGTCGAAGGGGCCCGACGCCGTCGAGGCGCTGAAGAAAGTCCGCGCTGCGCTCGGCAGGTAAGCGGCCATGGCCAGTCCCATCGAGATCAAGGAGGTGGCGCCGGACGGCGCCGTCCACCTCATCGAGACCGTGTCGTCGGGCCCGAGCCCGATCGAGAACACGTCCGAGACGCTGTGCGGGTTGTTCCTGGTGGCGATGATCGTTCTGATCGGCGCCGAAGCGATTGCGCGCAACGTGTTTCACACCTCCTTGCAGGTCACCGACGAAGTCGGTGGCTACCTGCTGGTCGCACTGACGTTCCTGAGCATGCCGGTCGCCGAAGCCCATGGCGCCTTCCATCGGGTTGAATTGATCCAGTCGAAACTTAAGTTTTCCACCCGGATCATTGCTCAGATCGTATTCGACCTGATGTCGCTGATCGCGTCCGGTCTCGTGACGTGGCAGCTGACGCGGTTGGTACTCAATTCCTGGCGCGCCGAAGATGTGGCGCCGACGCCGCTGCAGACGCCGCTATGGATGCCGCAGGCCACCATGGCGCTCGGCATGGCGCTGCTGTGCTTTGCCTTGATCAGAACCATGATCGCCAAGGCGAGGCATCTCGGGAGGCATCAGTCGTGAGCCCGGGCGTTGAACTCATCGTCGTAATGCTGATCTTCCTCGGCCTGCTCTGCGCCGGAATGACCATTCCGTTCGCGATCACGGTGCCCTCGGTGCTGTACCTGCTGCTGCATGCGGGCTTGCCCGGTCTCAAGGGCATTGGCCTCGTGAGCTGGGGCAGCATGAACAGCTTTACGCTGACCGCGATCCCACTTTTCATTCTGATGGCGGAGATCCTGCAGGAGAGCAAGCTCAGCCTGCGCGTCTATCATGGGCTGTCCAAGCTGGTGTCGTGGATTCCGGGCGGGCTGTTGCAGACCAATATTGCGGGTTGCGCGATCTTTGCAGCGATCAGCGGTTCGAGCGTGGTCACCGCGGCCTCGATCGGGCGGGTAGCGCTGCCCGAACTGCAGAAGCGCAAATACGATCCCCAGCTCTCGGCGGGCTCGCTGGCTGCAGGCGGAACACTCGGCATCCTGATTCCGCCCAGCATCGCCATGATCGTCTATGGCACCTTCACCGAGACCTCGGTCGCCAAGCTGTTCATGGCAGGCGTGATGCCGGGCCTGCTGCTGTCGGTGATGTTCATGGCCTACATCGCGATCCATACATGGCTCAAGCCGACGGCCGCGCCGGTTGAAAAAGGCGCGCGGTCGACAAGGGAGCTGACGGCGGCGCTGCTCGATGTCTTCCCGTTCGTCGTTCTGATCGGTGGCACGATCGGCAGCATCTACACCGGCCTGGTCACGCCGACGGAAGCCGCGGCGGTCGGCTGCGTACTCTCGATGATTATTGCAGTGTTCTGGGGAGAATTCAGTGTCCGAATACTCTGGCACGCCCTGCAGACCACGACCCGCGTGTGCGGAAACATCCTGTTCATCGTCTACGCCGCGTTCCTGTTTTCCTATGCCATCAGTTATGCCGGCGTCGGCGAGCAGATCACCCAGTTCCTGGTCAATCTGAAGCTGTCGAAGCTCGAATTCTTCCTGGCGCTGTTCGTTCTCTACACCGTGCTCGGTTGCCTCGTCGAAAGCCTCGGCATGATCGTCGTCACGGTGCCGCTGCTCTATCCGGTGCTGCTGCAATACGGCATCGACCCGATCTGGTTCGGCGTCATCCTGGTGCTGTTCATCGAGATGGGGCAGATCTCGCCGCCCATCGGCATCAACCTCTTCGTCATCCAGAGCATCTGGAATGGCAAGCTGAGCGACGTCGTGATGGGGACGATACCCTTCCACCTCATCATGTTCGTGTTGCTTGGGTTGTTGGTGCTATTCCCCGATATCGCGATGTGGCTGCCCTCGCGCGCGGCCGTCGTTCCCTGAGAGAGTTCGTGCGATGTACGCTCCGCCCCAGATCATTGAGACCGAGATATTCGCCCGGCTGCCCGACAAGTTCAGGCGGAAGGACCCGGACAACGCCTGGGCCATCGTCAATCGCCGCGGCGTTCCGTTGGATTCGTTCCTCGAGGGGCCGTCATTCGACCGCGACGGGCGACTCTATGTCGTCGACATTCCCTACGGCCGCATCTTTCGCGTCTCCCCCGGCGGCGAGTTCGCGCTGGTGGCGGAGTATGACGGCGAGCCGAACGGGCTGAAGATCGCAAGGGGCGGGCGCATCGTCATCACCGACTACCGGCACGGCCTGATGACGCTTGATCCTCAGAGCGGCAAGGTGTCGCCGTTGCTGGAGCGGCGGTGGTCGGAACGCTTCAAGGGCGTCAACGACCTCGTGTTCGCGCGCAACGGCGATATCTATTTCACCGATCAGGGGCAGACCGGGATGCACGATCCGACCGGGCGCGTGTATCGGCTGCGCACCGATGGCACGCTTGATCTCCTTGTCGGCAATGTGCCCAGTCCGAATGGCCTGGTGCTCAATGGGTCCGAGCACATTCTCTACGTCGCTGCCACGCGCGGCAACTGCGTCTGGCGCGTGCCGCTGATGCCCGACGGCACGGCGTCGAAGGTCGGCATATTCGTGCAGCTTTCAGGGAGCCTTGGCGGTCCGGATGGACTGGCCATGGACCAGGAGGACAACCTCGCGATCGCCCATGCGGGCCTCGGCGCGGTCTGGATTTTCAGCCGCACCGGTGAGCCGCTCTATCGGGTCCGTTCCTGCGAAGGCCTCACCACGACCAACGTGGCCTACGGCGGGCAGGACAACAAGACGCTCTACATCACCGAGTCCGAAAGCGGAACGATCCTGCAGGCACGTGTTCCCGTTGCCGGACGGCTCATGGCATCGCATCTCTGAAACGTCCATGCCGTTGACGCCGCGCAAAAATGCAGACGCGGCGCGCAGTTCTGCTCGCTCGCTTTCCTGGCCGGCGCTATGATAACGTGGGTCATTTCGGGGCAATGGCCGCGTGCAGTTCAGGCAGCTAAGATATTTCGTGGCGGTGGTCGAGGCGGGCAGCATTTCCCGCGCTGCCACCACGGTTCACGTCGCCCAGCCGGCGCTCAGCCAGCAGATTGCCGATCTGGAAGAGCGTATCGGCGTGCAGCTGCTGCTGCGGACCCCGCGCGGCGTCAAGGCCACGCCGGCGGGCGAGACACTGTTCCGCGAGGCGTCGCTGATCCTGCATCGCATGGACCAACTGCCGGGCATGCTGAAATCGGCGATCGGCGAGACCCAAGGCACCGTGCGGCTCGGCATCGTCGCCAGTCTCGCAGGTCCGCTGGTCGGCGTCATTGTCGAGCATTTCAAGGCCGAGTTGCCGCAGGTCAGGCTGATTTGCGCCGATGGCGACAGTGGTTCGCTTGTCGCCCGCGTGCAATCGCATGCGCTGGATCTTGCGCTGGTGTTCGAGGACGAGCTGGTGTCGGCGCACTCGCGAAATCCGATCTTTTCCCAGCAGCTTTTCCTGATCGGCAAGGACGCCGCGAAGTTCAAGAAGCCGCACGTCTCGCTTGAAGACCTTGTCGGCCTGCCGTTGATCTCGCCCGGAGAGCAACGGAACCGGCGACAACTGATCGACCGGGCTTTTGCCGCCCGCAATCTCGTCCCGAACATCGTGACCGAGGCCAACAATCTGTCGAGCGAACTGTCCGCGGTTCGCGCCGGCGTCGGCAATACTCTACTCAACGTCGGCGAAAACCCTGATGGGCTCGAATCCTTTGCCAAGCCGGTACCGATCAAGCCTCCGCTCTACATGACCTGCTGTGCCATCTTCAACAATGACACCACGCTCAGCGCCGCCACGGAGGCGGTGCGTAGCTCGCTGATCAAGGTGGTCAAGGATTTCATCAGGACAACCAAGCGCCGCGGCGCCAAGGTCATCGACTGACAACTTGGCGGAGAACTGGACGGGCGTTGTAAGGCGCCCGTCGTTGCGTCTCAGTCGCGCCGGTCGGCGAATTCGATGCCTTGTTGTACCTGATCGATTGCCTGCTGGATTAGGTCCATCGCCCGTTCGCGATGGCCGCCCTTGTTCGGGGTAGCTTCCCGCAGCGAGGCGACCGCCTGATACAGCGACGAAAGCGCGTGTTCCATGTTGCCCTGGTAGGCGCTGGCGGTGGTGGCGGAAGTACCGAGCACGCCGAGCGTGGCAATGCCGGTCGCGGCGGCCACGGCAAAATTTCGGCGAGAGATGTTTGCTTCAAACATGAGATATTCCTTTCTGATCAAAATGAAGTGGAGCGCCGCAAGGAAGGGCGTGCGGCGTCGGGAGCATTCGCTCGCGGGCGCTCTGTCGCCGGAAATCGCCGCGGAAACAAATATCGATTGCCTATGCAGGTATAGCGTTCGCCGATAGCCCGCGGTCCCGGCTGCGCCACGGCGCTAGCCGCGCGGTCTCGCTGTGCGCAGCCAGAGCCATGACGCGATCGCGCAGAGCGCGATCAGGCATGTGGCCGGCACCAGCATCGGACCGGCGACGCTGCCGGTGTGGTGCTGCACCCACGGCGCCAGGTTCGGCGCGAAGAAGCCGCCGATATTGCCGATCGCATTGATCGCGGCGATGCTCGCCGCCGCCCTTGCGCCGGAAAAGAATCGCGACGGAAACGTCCAGAAGCACGGATTGAGCACGGCGATGCAGGGGCCGCCGATCGCGAGCGCGATAAAACGATGCGTGTTGTCCGTCAGCATGATGCTGGCCAGGAAGCAGATGGCGCCGAGCAGGGTGATCACTGCCACGAAGCGAAAGATCGATTTGTCGTTACGAAGCAGCGGCGGCACCGCGATCAGCGCCAGCGCCGCCAGCGCCCAGGGAACCGCGTTCAGCAGGCCGTTGACGGTCGAACCGACGCCGAAGTCGCGAATGATGGTCGGCAGCCAGTAGGTCAGGCCGTAATAGGAGGTGGCGAGCAGGATATAGACCAGCCCGAATCCGATGACGACCGGGTCCCACAACGCCGACCAGGGATTTTCGTGCGTTGCCTTGGGCGGCGTTGCGCGCGCATGCATCGCCGCGAGCAACTGACGGTCCTTCTCGTCGAGAAAGCGCGCGGTCAGCGGGGAGGACGGCAGGAGAGCGACGACGACCGCCGTAAGCAGCAACGCCAGCACGCCGCCGCCGATGAAGACCCATTGCCAGCCCGCGAGCCCCAGCCAGCCGCTGAGGTCGAGCAGGCTGCCGTTGATCGGTCCGCCGACCATGTTGCCGAGGCTGCTGCCGAGCGTGAAGAAGCCAAGCATGCGGATGCGATAGGGATCAGGAAACCAGGTGCTGAGATAGTAAACGACGCCGGGATAGATGCCGGCCTCGACCGCGCCCAGCAGCAGCCGCAGGACGCTGAGCATGTTCGCCGATGCGGTGAATGCCAGGGCCAGCGTGATGACGCCGCAGCCGAAGATCAATAGCCCGAGCCAGCGCCGCGCGCCGTAGCGCTGCAGCGCCAGGGAGCTCGGTATCTCGAATACCACGTAGCCGATGAAGAACAGCGATGCCGCGAATCCGAACGCTGCCTCGGAAATGTGCAGGTCAGAGATCATCTGCAGCTTGGCGAAGCCGATGTTCTGGCGGTCGATGAAGGCGACCAGAAACATCAGGACCAGCACGGGCATCAGGCGCCACCCGAGCCGGTGTATCAGGGCCCGTACTGTTCATGCGGCAAATTGCCCGTCGCGCGCACCTGCCATGCGCAGGCGAGGAGAGAATTCCATCATCGGGGATATGCTAGAGCTATTCTTGATTTCAAAGGGGCGCATTTCGAATATCCCCCAAGGTATCTTGGTTCATGCAGTTTCGACAACTCCGCTATTTCGTGAAGATTGTGGAAGCCGGCAGCTTTTCGCGTGCAGCGACGCTGATCCATGTGGCCCAGCCGGCGCTGAGCCAGCAGATCCATGAACTGGAAGAGCGGCTCGGCGTCATGCTGCTCCAGCGCAGCGCGCGCGGCGTCAGCCCGACCGCCGCCGGCGAGTTGCTGTTTCGCGAAGCCACCTCGATCCTGCATCAGCTCGATCAGTTGCCGACCGTGGTTCGTTCGACCAGTGGCGAGGCCGAAGGCGCTGTCAACGTGGGGCTCGCGTCGTCGATGGCGCCGATCCTGATCGGTCCGCTGCTCGAGCGGGTCAAGACCAGTCTGCCCAAGGTCAATCTCAAGCTGTCAGATGACGACAGCGGCACGCTGCAGGCAGGCGTCGCCGCGAGCAATTTCGATTTGGCAGTCGTCTATGAGGATGAATTCGTCCCGTCGCTTTCGCGCCGGCTGATCTTCCGGCAGCGGCTCTACCTCGTCGGCAGCCAGCCGTTCCACGTCAAGGACGCTTCATCGGCGTCACTGCAACAGGTCGCCAAATTGCCGCTGATCCTCCCCGGGCTTCCGAACGGCCGCCGCTCGCTGATCGATCGCGCCTTTGCCGAACGCGGACTGGCGGTCAATGTCGTCGCCGAAGCCGACACGCTCTCCAGCGAATTGCTCGCGGTGCGCTCGGGCGTTGCCAGCACCATCCTGCCGATTTCGGATCGCGCGACCTTCGAGCGCGGCGGATTCGCTGCGCCGCTCCTGGTCGAACCGGCGCTTTTTCTCACCTGCTCGGTGATATCGTCGAGCGACTTTCCCCTGACTCATGCCGGCGAAGCCGTACGCGACATCCTGGTCGATCTGCTGCGGGTGCGATTGCGCGATGCCGGCCTGCTCGGGGTGGAATGGATCGACTAGAGCCCCATTCCGATCAAATCGGAACGCATTCTTGGTTCGACGCGTTTTCGTGACGCGAACCGGTTTCCACTTCGCTCGAAAGCGCTCTATGTCTTCGTTGCCTCGCGGTGGTTCATTCACGCGACATCACGGTCGCTTGATGCTTTGACCGGCCATATCGGCAGCCTATACCTGCATATCGAAGCCATATTTGTTTTTGATCCCGGCCTGGATCATTTGTCCGCCCGCGCTGGCGGCGAACCATTCCGGATGCCCCAGCCGGTTAAGGGGCTGCTCCATGCCAAAACTGATTTACCGTGTTGTCTCGGCCTGCGGTGCGCTGGGCTACGGCTATCCCAAGGCGTCGCTGGATGCGGCCTTGCGAGGGCAGGTCGACGCCATCATCTGCGATGGCGGCTCGATGGACGCGGGTCCCTATTACCTCGGCACCGGCACCGAATATTTCGAGCGCGAAGCGGTCAAGCTCGATTTCCGTCACATGGTCGAAGCCGGCGCCCGGATAGGTTGTCCGGTGGTTCTCGGCAGTTGCGGAATGGCAGGCGGCGATCGCAATCTCGACTGGATGATCGAGGTCGCCAAGGAGGTGCTCGCCGAGCTTGGCATTCAAGGTGCCAAGGTCGCAGTGATCCGATCCGAAATCGACCCAGAAGTCATCATCAGGGAATTCCGCGCCGGTGCGCTGCGCGCGACGGGGGTGGGCCCCGATCTCGACGAGGCTTCGCTGCGTGAGAGTACCATCGTCGGCCAGATGGGAATTCATCCCCTGATCACCGCGCTGGAAAGCGGTGCGCAATTCATCCTTGCCGGACGTAGCTGTGACATCGCGCTGTTCGCTTCCGACATGATCCGCCGCAACATCGATGCCGGGCTGGCCTACCATGTCGGGCACGTCCTGGAATGCGGCGCGCTGGCCTGCGATCCCGGTTCGCCATCGGACTGTCTCGTGGCCGAGGTCTATGACGACGGCTCGGCGATCTTCACCGCGCCCAATCCCGCGCGCCGCTGCACGGCCTATTCGATCGCCGCGCATTCGCTCTACGAGGAAAGCCACCCGCAACTGCAGTATTATCCCGAGGGCATCCTGGTGATGGAGAAGACGCAGTTCTTCTCCCGTGACGGCCGCAGCGCCGGCATCCGCAACAGTCGCTTCGTTCATTCCGCAAGGCCATGGCCCTGGAGCATCAAGCTCGAAGGATCGCGCCGGCTCGGCGCGCGCAAGGTCTCGCTGATCCACCTCGATCCCGCGGACCTTCCGAAGGTCCCGTCGGACGTGCTGGTCTACGGCCGCAACGGCGTGCAGGCGCAGCCTGTCACTGGCTCGCAGCGCGAACTCGGCATCATCGTCGAGGCGACCGGCAAGACACAAGAGGCCGCCGTCCTGTTGGCCAGTCTGCTGACGCATTACCTCATTCACTACGGCTATCCCGGCCGAAAGGCGACCGCCGGCAATATCGCCTATCCGCTGTCTCCCAACCTGATCAGCTTCCAGCGGGAGGACGGTTCGTTCGGCGCCATCGTGCCGAGCGGAACACGCGATCCGGTGTTCTTCGAGAACTATCCCGCGATCAAGGCCGCCGTGCTGAAGCTGATCGCGGACGAATTCCCGGACGCGCTCGCAAATGCGACCTATACGATCACCGACGCAGACGTTTCGCATCCGGTCGCACTGCTGCGCACCGTCGACCGCGATACCGGGAAGCTGGCGCAGCGTCACCGGCAGGAGATCGAGCGCGTCACGCGTCTGATAAAGCCCGGCCCCGGTTCGCTGCTCAACCTCGACGCCCCGGACGCCTATGTCTGGTCACTCTACCATCTCCTGCAGAACGAGGACGTGATCAAGAACACGATGTTTCCGATCACCTACTTCGCGGCCAACGGCGCCGACTGGACCGAGCAGGGCTCGGAGCGTCCGCGCTATTTCGACATCGGCGAGCGCGACTATCGCGGCAATGTCGACGACCGGACGCTCTCGCTGATCGCGGACCATGCGCCGGTCGGTGCCCCGGTCGGCTCGCACCGCCTGCTCGACATGGCCGTCGTCATTCGCAGCAAGGATGCCGGCATCAACCGCCTGACCTTCGACATCATCTTCACGTCGGGCGAAAACTACGAGGCCGCGCTGCACTCCAACGTCTTCGCCCGCTGCAATGTCGCGAAGATCCTCAACCTGCCGCCGGCGCGCGTGGTCGGAACTTATTTCGTCGACAGCTGCAACGCGATCAAGATTTCCGTGGACAGGCCGAATATCTCGGCATCGATGGACGAGCGCGACGTGTTCGGCGCCCAGCAGCAGGTCGCAATCGAACGGATGAGCATTCCGGTCTATCCCGCGGCGCTGGCCAAGGCTTCGTCGTTCTAAAGGCAGTCAGGCAAACATCATGTCGAACCGAATTGCGATCCGGACCCGCGGCGACAGCCTGGCGTCTCACATCCTGCCGGTCTCGGGGACGATGATCGGGGTCTGTGCAACCCTGATCGGCCTGGCGAAGATCGCCGCGGCCAAGCACGGTTCGTCGCATGTCGACGATTACGCCGCCGTGGTGGCGGTGACGTTTCTTGCAAGTGCGCTGGCATCGTATCTGTCGATCCGCTTGTCGGACCAGACGCGCCTCAGCATTCGGATCGAGCGGTTCGCCGACACGGTCTTTCTCTGCGGTCTGGTCGGCATCACGCTGGTCGCGACCCTGTTTGCCTACGAGGTCATTTAGACCGACGTTCTCCTGGAGTGATGTCGGCATCGCATCGGGGGACACCCCGGTTATTTCCAAGCATGAGAATTGAAGAGGCGACCATGATCGATCAGGTGAAATCCAGGACGGGCAGATCACGCGCGTTGCGCTATCTCGTCGCATTGCTATGTGCGGCGGCACTTTCGCTTCCAGCCGGTGGCGCGCGCGCGCAGACGCCGTTCTATCATGCCACCGCGCAGGAGCTTGTAGGACCTCCCGGTTCGCTGATCCGTTCCGAACCGATGATGTTTGCGCCTGCCGGTGCGCAGGCCTACCGGGTGCTCTATCGCTCGGTCGGCATGCGGGGCGAACCGATTGCCGTGTCAGGGGTGATCGTCGTCCCGCCGGGGCCCGCACCGTCCGGCGGACGGCCGATCGTGGCCTGGGCGCATCCGACCACCGGCGTGGTGCCGCATTGCGCGCCGTCGCTGGCGATCTTCGTGTTCCAGCAGATGGCAGGGTTGCGCCAGTTGATCGAGCAGGGCGCCGTGGTCGCGGCAACCGATTATCCCGGTCTCGGCACCGCAGGCCCGCATCCGTATCTCGTCGGCGACAGCGAAGCCCGTGCCGTGATCGACTCGGTGCGTGCCGCCCGCAGCCTGCCGGGCGTCGGCGACGGCAACAGCTTTGCGGTGTGGGGCCATTCGCAGGGCGGGCAGGCGTCGCTTTATACTGGTTTGATCGCCAAGGCCTATGCACCCGAGCTTCGTCTCGTCGGCGTCTCGGCCGCGGCACCAGCGACTTCGCTCGTGACCTTGATGGGCGACGACTTCAAGAGTTCGGGCGGCAAGAACCTCACGGCCATGACGCTGTGGTCGTGGTCGCGCGTCTACGGCGCGCCGATCGACAAGGTGGTGGTGCCCGAGGCGATGCCGACTGTCGACCGGTTGTCCAACGAATGCATCGAATCGATCTTCGATATCCTCGAACGCCGGCAGACCGAGAAGCCGCTCGAGCAGCACTTTCTTTCGGTGCCGAGCATTGCCACCGTGGAACCATGGCGGTCGCTCGCGATGCGCAACACGCCGGGAACGCTGTCGCCGCAGATCCCGCTGTTTCTGGCGCAGGGGACAACGGACAACATCGTCCGGCCGGAAGTCACCCGCGCCTACATGCAGCGGCAATGCAAGGCGGGCGGCAAGGTTGCCATGATGTGGGTGCCGAACGTCGGCCACGGCTTTGTCGCCAGGGACAGCGCGGATGCCGCGGTGGCCTGGATGATGGACCGGTTCGCCGGGCGGCCCGCACCGAGCGACTGCGGCAAGAACCTCGCCACGGCCGATCCGGCCGAGGCGGCGGCCCAATAGCCGGCCGTCGATCAGAACAACGTGCGTGAGATTCACGCCGACTTAATCCAGATGAATATTGAGGTCCTGTCATGAATTTCATTTCGACATCCCGCATTCAACGCCACCAAAGTTCTTTCCGCCGCGCGAGCCTTGCCAGCCTTGCCGCGCTCAGCCTCGTCGGCCTTTGCTCGGCGGCACATGCCGCGGACAAGCCGCCGCTGGCGCCCGACACGGTCGTACCCTTCAGCACGGACTCGCGGCTGTCGGCCGGGGTCGAGTTCAGCCTGCCGGCGCTTGCAGCCGATATCGATCGGGATATCCCGCAACGGCTTGCGAGCATCGACGAAAAGATCGAATGCGTCCATCGCCGCATCCTGTTCTTCAAGGTCAACGCCAATTGCGATGTCTGGGGCTACGTGGAGCGGTCCGGCGGAGTTTCTCTGTATGGCCGCGGCGATCGCGTCTACGGCTCGGTGCGTATCGATGGCGCACTCGAAGGGCAGGGCGCCAACCGCTTCACCGCACGCATCCATGGTGAGACTGAGGCCAGCGCCACCATCGAAGCCACGGCGCGTCCGCAGCTCAGCCGGGACTGGTCGCTCGACCTCAATTTCGGTGACGGGTTCCGATGGAGCGAGCCGCCGGTCCTGCAGGTCATGGGACGCGAGATTCCCCTGGCGAAATACGCCGAGCCGCGAATCCGGTCGCAGCTTGCCGTGGTGAGGTCGCATGCGCTGGCAGCTGCTCGCCGTCTCGATCTGCATGACAAGGCCGCAGCCGCATGGCGGCATGCGTTCGAGCCGATCCAGCTGTCCGACAGTCCGGCGGTCTGGCTGCAGATGACGCCGCAAAGCGTGTCCTTTGCAGGGATGCGGGCAAATACGAGGACGCTGCGCGGCTCGATCGCGCTCTCCGGCACGGTGCAGACCATCGTCGGCCAGGATCCGACGCCGGTGACGGCCACAGCCTTGCCGGCACTTGGCGATGACGTCGGTACATCTGGCGGATTCAATGTGATCCTTCCCGTGCGGGTCGGCTATGACGTGATCAAGGACAAGCTTTTGCAGGTGATCGCCGCGATGCCGCCGGTGGCGGGGATTTCGGTCAAGGACATTGACGTGTATCCGTCATCGGGCAAGCTCGTCGTCGGTCTGCGCGTCGCCAGGGCCACGGATGAGGATTCCAGCGCCGGAAAGTGGGTTTATCTTTCAGGCGCCATCCAGGTCGATGCCGACGGCCGCGCCATCATGCTTTCCAACCTTGGCGTCATGACCGGCGATGAGGGCCTCGCCCCGCTGATCGATCCGATCGCGGCGCAGCTCGGATCGAAGCTGAACGTCGATTACGGCATCGCCTACGACAATTTGCTCAACGCCGCCAACGCGAAGCTCAATCGGCAGCTCAAGGACGGTTTCCGCATGGAGGGGCAGCTCTCCTCCGCGAAGCTCGAAAATGTCTATCTGCCCGCTGACGGCGTCGTCATCGCTCTCCGCGCCAGCGGCGAACTGAACATCCTGTACGGGATGTGAGTCACCACCGCCGCCGCCGCAACCCCTCGATTGCGGCGGCGGATTTTGACCAAGTCCTGGATCGAACCTGGGACTGAACCTTTGCCCCGATCTGGAGACACCGATGACGCTGCAAACCCTGGCCTGGCTGGCGATGGCCGCATACGCCCTGCACATCATGGAAGAATACACCTTCGACTGGCGGAACTGGGCGCGGGCCGTCATCAAGCTGCCGGTGGAATGGAGCGACTTCTACGTCACGAACGCGATCGTCATCGCCTTGGGTATTGCCCAGGCACAATTGGCGCCAGCCCTGCCGCTGGCGCCGCTGATATTCGCCTCGCTGATGCTGATCAACGCCGTATTCTTTCACATCCTCCCCGTCGTCCGGACGGGGGGACGGTTCTCGCCTGGCCTCGTCACGGCCATCGTGCTCTTCCTTCCGGTCGGAATCGCCGTCTGGTGCAAGGCCGCCGGCGACGCTCCGCTCCCCTGGACCACGGTGGTGCTCGCGGTTGCGGGCGGAGCGGCGTTGATGGCCTATCCGGTCGTCATGCTGAACCTCCGGGGAAAGCCTTATTTTCAGCAGGGCTGATCGTTCCTGCGACCCCCCGGCCGCTACCTCAAAGGAGGTATCGAAAGTCGTAGCACCATTGATCCCTTACCTTAGCCGGTGCGGAGCGCCATGGTACCGGCGTGGAATGCCAGCAATTGTCCGCAGATGAGGCACGGATAGCCCGACCGTCGCCGCGGAATTCAGGGCACGATTATTTGATGATTTGAAATGGGAAGTATTGCGCGATAGCTCGTCAGGACGCGTCTTTGCATGCGCCAACCGATCGAGGAAGCACCGAGGGACGGAACAGCGATCATCCTCGAGGATGATGCGAGCGGCATCTATGACGTCGCTCACTGGTCGGCGGGCACGGGTGAATGGCTTGGTGAAAGCGGCGAGCCGACCAAGATCACGCCGACGCACTGGTACCCGATACCCCGCGACCAGTATCTCTCGCGAGAGGACGGCGGCTCCGGCGCCCAACCGCGGACCCGCAGCAGGCGGCGCCTTGCCGCGATCGCCTTAACGCTGTTCGCGGCGGCGTTCATCATCACCTACTTCCGCGCCGAGGTTGCGGCCTATGCGACGCGGTTCGCCGGTCAGGAAGGCCTCTTTGGTCTCGGCCGACATGTCACCGGGCTGTTCGCCAACGAGAACTCGCGGAAAGCCGCCTCGGCTGCCGAAGGACCGGTCGAACCCGTTCGGGCCCGTGCGCCGGCGGAAGCGCAACAAGCTGCGCCGGTGCAGCAAGTCGCGGCCGTTCCCACAGCTGACGAGCAGCCCTCGTCGAAGGAGGATCGCGCGGAGCGGCCGACGCAGGAGCCCGCGGAGGCCGGTCGCGCGATCGAGGGGGCGGAGGGGAAGCTGGCGGCTGAGGTCGCGAAGAGCGCGCGATCGTTCGAGGAGGAACGTGAAAAGGCGGAAGGTCTGGCGCTGGAAGCCGTTACGGCAAGGAAGGAGTTGGCGGCGATCACGCAGCAACATCGCCAGGCGCTGGAAGCGGAACGCGCGCGCGGCGCCGCATTGGCGCGTGAGCTTGCGAACGCGCAGCGGGAAAACGAGAAGCAGGCGGGGCTGTTGAAGGCGAGCGCCGAAGCGGCACAGCTCAGGCAGGCGGAGGCCGCGACCGGCGCACGTTCGCTCGACGAGGCCCGCGAAAGAGCAGGCGCTCTCGGGCGAGAGGTGGCCGCCGTACGAAAGGAACTGGCCGCGATCGCCGAGCAACATCGCCAGGCGCTCGAAGAGGAGCGCGCGCGGGCTGCCGCGCTGGCCCGCGATCTTGCTGCCTCGCAGCGGGATAATGAAGTGCAGGCGGCGCTGTTGAAGGCAGGCGGGGAGGCGGCGAAGGAAAAGCAGACGGAAGCCGCGCAGAATGCCCGATCGCTCGAAGAGGCGCGAAAGAAAGTCGACGCCCTGGTGCTGGAGGCTGCTGCCGCACGAAAGGAACTGACCGCCAGCACCGAGCAGCAGCGTCAGGCGGTCGAGGAGGAGCGCGGACGCCGCGCCGCCATCTGGAGCGAACTTGCAGCGGCGCAACGCGAAATCGAGTCGCAGGCTGCTCAGTTGCGCCAGGCTGGCAAGGATGCCGAGCAGCTCAAGAAGACGGCGGAAAGCACAGTGGCGGAACTCCGGCAACATCAGCAGCGCGAGCGCGACAAGATCGATGCAATGGCCCGCGATCGCGACACCTCTCGCCGTACGGTCGGTGTGCGCGTCAAGCCTCAACCGTCGACCGGAAGCCCGGTCGCCTCGGCGGCACAAACGACGGAAGTGGCCGCCATGGTGCAGCCGGCGGCGCCAGAGGCGAAAGGCAGCTCGGAAGCGGCGAGGTTGATTGCGCGCGCCAGTGCACTGCTCGGCCAGGGAGATGTCCGGGCTGCACGGATCGTGCTCGAGCGCGCCAGCGATACGGGAAGCGCGAGGGCGAGCTTCATGCTCGCCGAGACATACGAACCCGCCGTTCTGGCCGCATGGGGGACCTACGGAACGCGAGGCGAGGTGACGAAGGCGCGTGATCTCTATGCAAAGGCGCATGCCGGCGGCATTCAGGAGGCAAGGAGCCGTTTGAATGCGCTGCCTCAATGAAGAGGGGTGAGGTGAACATGTCGTCAAGACGACACTTTGCTGCAGCTGGCGGCGTTGATGCCGCTGTACCCGGCGCTCGACTCAGCCAGTGTTCATGTGCAGACCCCCAAGGCAGCTGCTCGGGGCGCTTCGCCGCAGCGCGGCTCCGTAAGGCGGTGATCGAAATCATCACATCCGGTCCGGGCCTGCATATGCGTCGTGACGACACATCGCCGGTGAAGGAACGGACCAAGACGATCTGCCGGCGCAGGGCGCCTGAAACTTTCACGACCTCGCCGGGGTAGCTGCATCGGAAGTTGTCGCCGCCTGCTAATGCGGCACGGATGATTTGACCGTTGCCGAGGATTCGAGCGGAATGATTTCGACCACGCCGTCGGGTGCGCTGCGGGCGGCGGCGATCGCGACTTGCGTGCGGTTGCATACGCCGAGCTTGCGCATGATCTCCCGGACGTGAACCTTTACCGTCGTCTCCGTCATTCCGAGCTTGCGGCCGATCACCTTGTTGGGATCCCCCAGGCAAAGACAGGTGAGAACGGCGTATTGCCGCTCGGTGAACTCGGGAGGCGGTCGGACGCCACCGGTTCCATGGCCAAGCCGGAGGCCGGCCGGCTTTGCTTCGAAAATGGTGGAGGTTTGCCGTTCATAGATCATATCGCTCACCCCGACGGACGGCGCCGGATCGGGTTGCTCGGCCTCCGGGAGCGGCTGCTCATGGAACAGGTCCCGTTGCCTGCTGTCGGTCGGCACCCGGCCGGCCAACGCCGGCCCGGCCGTGATGGCCGCCGGCGGAAAATAAGTGCCACCATGCAGAACGAAACTGAACGCTTGCAGCGCAAGATCCGGCGGCATGGAGTTGCTGAAGTAGCCCTGGGCTCCCGAACGCATCACGGCTATGACGGTGGCGGGACTTTCGTTGTCGGAAACGATCGCCAGTGCGGCCTGCCGGCGCAGGGTGTGCAGCACCTGCACTTCAGCGAAAACTTCGTAAGTGGAGGCGGGGGCGCCGACATTGTAGATCAGCATGTCGCATTCGCTGCGGTCGACCAGCCTCTGGTGGGCCTCGTCCGGATCGAGCGAAATCAGCTCAACATTTTCATTCGCAGCCCAAGGACGTAAAAAGCTCTCCAATCGAGCCCGTCGAAAGGCCATTGCATCGACAACAAAAACTGTCTTCCGGGTCGGGACTGACATAAACGCGCGCCCCTAGATTCTTTCCTATCACACTAACGATAGAGCCTTCCAAAGCGATGACGCCGCTATGAATTAGTTCACTTAGCCTCTAAATTGTTCAGAGAAATCTATCTTCATTGGAGGCGCCTGCCAAGCCGTCGAATCCGGCAGAACGGCGTCCAAATCAGGGAAGCTGCAGCCATACGGCGGCAATATCAGGACATTTTCTTCACGCCGGAATTGTCGAGCGCCTTCTGCGACAACCTTGGTAACCTATCTTTCGATGGCTACGTCAGCGCTCACGAAAATCGCTACGGTTGGCTTAGCCGGCCAGCCCTGCACCCGCGGACAGAACGCAATGTTTGTCAGCAAGCTGCCACCAAAGCCCGACTTCGATGTGCTGGCCGCTGCTGCCCCCGATTCGGCCGACCGCCGGACGCATGTTCTGGCGCTGATCGGGAACCTGATCTGCAGCTGGTCGAATAACGAGAGCCTTTTCATCTATGTACTGATGATTTTGCTGCGGACCGACGAAGCCTCCGCAGCCGTCGTGTTCGCGACACTGAACACGACGCGCGCCAGGCTCGACCTGATCCAGCGGCTGGCCAAGATCAGGGTGACCGACAAGGCACTCGCCAAAAGTCTGACGGTGCTGATCGAGCGCTTTTCGGAGTCCACCAAGGTTCGCAATGAGTTGAACCATTGCATGTTCGTGTTCGATCGGTCGGGCGCCATCACCCACACCCAGTCGATGCGATTGATGGAGACAAGGTCGAGCCTGCGGTTCGGCGATCTCAAGGCGCTGGACGAGGCGCGCCTGCAGGAGATGGCGCAGACGACCACCGAAATGACCAGGATCAATCGAGACATCTGGGATCTGTTGCCGCGTCTCGA
Source organism: Pseudomonadota bacterium (assembly GCA_023387735.1). Classification (GTDB taxonomy): domain Bacteria; phylum Pseudomonadota; class Alphaproteobacteria; order Rhizobiales; family Xanthobacteraceae; genus Bradyrhizobium. The sequence continues at coordinate 92,262 of JAEWHP010000040.1, forward strand.
AGCGCATGTCTGCGGTGATGCGCCGCCGCAGCGCCGGCCTGCCGGTGCAGCCTAGAGCAGGCCGCGATCAGCGAACTGCTCGATCGTCCGTTCCGACTCTCGATTGAAATTCAACGCACGACATCGTGCATTGCTCGTTGGGACTGCGCAGCATCGATCGTTAGGCGTCGCAAGATATAGCGTCGGATCGAATGCGTGCATGTTGTTTGCGAAGATGAGGCCGCATCCTGAGGATGCCGGTATCCGCAATAACGCGAATGCCGGCGGTCGGAACAAGCCGACATAATTGAGCACCGCCGCGTATCGAAGATCGCAGACTTAGAAGATCAGCGCTCCTCGTGTCGTCCGCGATGCTCCATGAAGCAGGAGCTCGTCATGTCTAGTGCAAAGAAGAAGTATGACCCGCGTCACGACGACGACCAGGACCAGAACCAGGATCAGGACCAGAAGCAAGACCAGTTGCAGGCGCAGGCCAATCTTCAGGCTCAGTTGCAGGGTCAAGGCCAAGGCCAAGGCCAGGGCCAGGGTCAATTGCAGTTCGCCGTGCAGTCGCTCGATTCCAAGAGCGAGAACGACAACGAAAACGATAACGACAACAAGAACGAAAATTCGAACGAGAACGAAAACAAGAACGAGAACACCGTCGACAACAAGCTCGACAACAAGCTCGACAACAAGGTAGACAACGAACTCGACAACAAGGTCGACAACTCGATCGACAACAAGATCGACAACAGCATCGAAAACAAGGTCGAGAACACCGTCGAGACCAAGGTCGATGTGAGTGTGGATATCGACCTCGACCTCAAGGCCGACGGCCTGAGCAGCCCGGTCATCGATCTGCACGACTTCACCGCGCATGGCGCCATCGTGATGCCCGACGTGGTCAACCAGAAGATGGAGGATGGCAACCAGTTCAACATTGATCAGGTCAACAACCTGGTCGATAACGACACCAACTACTCGCTCGCCAGCTACTACTCGGCAGGCAGCGATTCTTACGGTTATCCGGCCGCCGGGTTCAGCATGGATGCCAAGATCGAGGGCGGCGAGTCCAGGATCGAGGGCGATATTGGCGATCGCTCGAATGTTGCCGGCAGCGCCGATGCAGCGATCGACCAGTCTGCGTTCAACCAGAACATTACGCAGGGTGCGAACATCCAGTTCAACAGCATCGAGATCCAGGCCGCTGGCACCACTCTGGACGATAGCGGAGATACATTCTAGTTTCGCGTTCGATCCGCGCGGCATCAGCCGCGCGGATCACTTTTGCTGATCATTTCATTCCCATCGCTGCAGTTGCCGACAAGAGGCTGCAGGCCGCAGGGCCTGAACGGCTCACGGCGACCGGGAGGTTCCCATGGCGTCAGCGAGCTTCGTCGAGATCATTTCGCATTTTGCAGGATACCTGCAGATCTTCCACGACATCGCCCGTGACCGGCCTCACTACGACGAGACGATCGCGCCCGACCGTTTCGGCGACTATACGACGCCGCGGCCGAACTACGATCATCGGTTCTCGCCCGACGACCTGGCCACCAAGGGCAGCTTCGTGCCGGAACTCATCGCCGAAGACGTGATGGACGTGTTCCGCGGCCGTCTGCCCAAATTGTCGCGGGAATCGTTGAGCCCCGATACCGACTCCTTCCCACCCGCACTGAATTCGAAGCTCCCGGTGCCGACGGCGGGCGGCGGCGGTGGTGGTAGCGGAGAAGTCCAGATCAGGGTGACGTACCAGGAAGGCGGCGAGGAGACGCAGCTTACGGTCCATCAGCACAATTTCATGAATGACAACGACACCAACCTTCCAGAGGAAGCTTTGGCGATCGTGGAACCGCTGATTTCGTCTCTCAACGACAATGCATTCACCACCCTCGAGAATCTGGTGGCCAGTGCCAACGCCGAAATTCCCACCGAGTGGTGGATGACGAAGACCGACGGCGGCGCGGTGGAGTTTATATCCGCTCACGACGCAGCGTGGGCCGAACGCGACGGCACGCCGGACGAGCACTCGGTGGCTCCGGGCTATTACGTCAACGGCGAACTCGAGGAGCGGCCGGTCGAAGCGACGCCACCGGCCAAGTTCGACGACGTGCCGGACACCGGCCACGCAATCGGCCAGTGGGCATCGATGGGCAGCAATGAAAGCATCAACGCCGCCCTGATCGCCGATATTGGCGAGGGCGTCCGCACCATGATGGTCATGGGGAACTACTACAAGACCGACGCCATGTTCCAGACCAATACGATCGTGGACGAGGACGAGGTCCACGTCTCGGGCGGAGAGGGGGATCCGTCGGTCACCAGCGGAGACAATGCCGTCACCAACATCGCCGACTTTGTCCAGTACGCCAGCATCTACGCCGACCTGCCGACCTTCAGCGCCGGCCCGAACTGGATTGTCGACAAGGTCGAGGGTGATTACTACAGCGTCCACGCGGTGACGCAGACCAACTATCTCTCCGACAACGATGTCGCAACGCAGGTCAGCGCCAACAGCCACTACAACATCGTTGCCGGCCACAATCAGCTCGGCAACGTGGCCCTGGTCGTCGATGGTGAGATTCAGTACGACCTGATCATCATCCAGGGCAGCTATCACGGCATGAACGTGATCTTCCAGAACAATATCCTGCTGAACAACGACAATATCGTGGTGTCGGCCGATGGCGCCGATCCATCCCAATCGGTGAACTCCGGCAACAACAGCCTGTCGAACGAGGGGACCATCGAGAATTACGGCGGCTACGATTTCCGGGAAATGATCCCGGGCCTCAAGGTGATCAACGACCTGCTCGCCGCCGGCGCCACATCGATCGATCCGGAACTGGGCGGCCTCATCGCCGGTCATGGCGGCCCGCTGCGCGTACTCTATGTGACTGGAGACTATTACGACATCAACGCGGTCTGGCAGACCAACATCACCTCCGACGTCAACGTGATGTACCAACTGCAGCAAGAACCGTCGGCCGATCTGCTGGCGCTTCATCCCGACGCGGATCTGACGCAGTCGGTCAATACCGGAGACAACCAGCAGTCCAACGACGCCGCGATCGTCGATGTCAATCCCGATGTCATCTACGTCGATGGAGAAGTCTATACCGATTCCGTCCTGGTGCAGGCCGAATTGGTGCCGGTCAATCAGGACAACGCCGTCAACGCCGATACCGACGCGCTGGTAACTGAACTCATCGCCTTTGTTGACGACAGCCAGGATCACGACAACTGCGGGACTTCGCACGTGTCACTCACCGTGCAGGGAGATCCGATCGGGAGCGTGCTCCATTAGAGGCTGGGCAGGGTTTCAGTTATCACGGGTAGCGGAGTTTCCAGATGTCGTTCGGCGGGAATCATCGGTCAGGCAGTGTCGCGAGTTCGCAGTCAAATCAGCCCGGCGACGAGGCTTCGAACACGGCCAAGATCATCCCGCTTCGTCCAGGCGCCGATGCGTCGCCGGCGCCTTCGGAGGATGCCTCCTTCCAGTTCACGGATGAAAAGGCCACGCCGGCTGCAGCCAGGGTAGCGGAACCATCTCCGGTCGAGCCGTCCATGCGTGCGGAAGCAAAGAACCCGCCGCCGGGATCCACAGTCGTGATCGAGCAGGTAGGTCCGGCGCCCCCGCTTGAACGCAGAGGCGACGGGGACGGTGGAGGCTCCGCCGGCGGTGGAGGCGGCGGCGGAGGCGGGGGGCGTAGCGGCGGCGCCCCGCCATTGCAGAGGCGCTCCGGCGACAATGAGTTCCGCGACGTGCTCGGCAAGGGTCTGGCGAGCGCCCGCCGCAACATGGTCACCGTCGGGATCTTCTCGGTCGTGGTCAACCTGCTGGTGCTGGCCATACCGATCTATCTGTTCAACATGTCCGATCGCGTGCTGACCAGCCGCAGCACGGATACGCTGGTGATGCTGACCATTATCGTGATCATCGCGATCGCGGCGCATGTGCTGCTGGACATGATGCGCCGCTTCATCCTGATGCGGGTGGCGGTCGAGACCGAAGCCAAGCTTGGCGGACCCGTGCTGAGCGCCGCCGCAAAATCCGCGCAGAGCGGATCCAGCCGCGAATTCCAGACGCTGGCCGACCTGCAGCACGTCCGCGCGTTTCTCACCGGCCCGGTGCTGCTGACGATGTTCGATACCCCGGTCGCGCCGGTCTATTTCGCCGTCGTGTTCCTGATCCATCCGCATCTCGGATTCATCGTGCTGGGCTCGGGCGCAGCCCTGGTCATCGTGGCGCTGCTGAACCAGCGCGTGACCGCGGTTCCCTTCAACCAGGCCAACAATTACGGCGCCAGGGCAAACATGACAGCGGAATCGATGGCGCGGAACGCCCAGGTCATCAACGCGATGGGCATGATTCCAGAGGGTGTGCAGGTATGGGGCCGCGAAACCGTGGAGTCCCTGAAGGCGCAGGTGGTCGCGCAGGATCGCAACATCCTGATGACGGGATTGTCGAAATTCCTGCGGCTATGCACCCAGATCGCGATCCTGGGATGGGGCGCCTGGCTGGCGCTGGAGGCCCACGTCACCGCCGGCATGGTCATTGCGGCCTCGATCGTGGCGAGCCGTGCGCTCGCACCGCTCGAGGGCACGATCGAAGGCTGGCGCAGCTTCGTCCAGGCGCGTTCCGCCTACGCCCGGATCAGGTCGCTGTTGCTGAACTCGCCGCTCAATCTGGAGCGGCTCCGTTTGCCGCGTCCTGCGGGATATCTCAACGTCGAGCGCATTCTCTATGTGCCGCCGCCGAACAAGAAAGTGATCCTCAACGGCATCAGCTTCCAACTGAAGCCAGGTGAATCGCTTGCGATCGTCGGCGATTCAGGAACCGGCAAGACCATGCTGGCGCGCATGCTGGTCGGATCCATCATCCCGACCGCCGGCAGCGTCAGGCTGGACATGATGGACCTGCGCAACTGGGATCCGCGCCAGTTCGGCGAGAGCGTCGGCTACCTGCCGCAGGACGTGCAACTGTTCCCGGCATCCATCAAGGCCAATATCGGCCGGATGCGCGAGGACATCAGCGACGAGGAAGTGTTCGACGCGGCCGAGGCCGCCGACGTGCATGAGCTGATTTCGGGCTTCGCCCAGGGCTATGAGACCATTGTCGGCATGGATGGCAGCCCGCTGTCGGGCGGCCAGCGCCAGCGGATCGGGTTGGCGCGCGCGTTTTACGGCAATCCGCGCCTGCTCGTGCTCGACGAACCCAATTCGAACCTCGATTCCAATGGCGAGCGGGCGCTCGCCAAGGCCTTGCTGCGTGCCAAGGAAAAGAAGATCACGGTCGTGACGATCACCCAGCGCGCGGCGCTGCTGATGAGCGTCGACAAGATCATGATCATGCACCAGGGCGCAGTGCAGGCGTTCGGCAGCCGCGACGAGATCATTCCGATGCTCACCGGCCGCAAGCCCAACAACAGTGTCCCGAAAGGCACGGACGATCCGCCTTCGTTGAATTGACCGGGACGGGGGCCGGTCTGACAGCAGTGAGGTTACGCGATGGCCACGAGGAAGATTGCGGACCGCTCCGCAACCACAGGCAGTACCTGGTACGATTCGCTGCCGCGATCGACGAGGCTGCCGACGATTGCAGGTGCGCTGGTCATGGCCACGGTGACGATGGGGTTCGGCGTATGGGGCAACATGGCGCCGATCGCTGGCGCGGTGGTCGCGTCTGGCGTCTTCGTCGTCACCGGGCAGAACAAGATCGTCCAGCATCTCGAGGGCGGCGTCATCCGCGAGATCTATGTTCGCGAAGGCGACAAGGTCGAAGCCGGACAGCTGCTGCTCGAGCTTGACGAAACCGCGTCACGCGCAGAGCTGCAGCGGCTGTTCCTGCGTCGCATCAGGCTGACAGCCATGGATGCAAGGCTGCAGGCGGAGATGCGGGAGGAGAAGGAGATCAAGCTTCCAGCCGAGGTCGACGATTGGCTGAGCAAATCGCACGAAGTGAAGGAAATCGTCGACAGTCAGCAGATGACGTTCACGGCCCGCCGCAACAATCTCAACAGCGACATCAAGAGCATCGACGAGAGCATCAAGGCGCTGGAGGAGCGGATCCGGGGATCGCGGGTGCAACTCGACGCGGTCAAGCGGCAGATCGTCCTGCTCGACGAGGAAATCGAGACCAAGGACCGCCTGGTGCAGGCCGGACTGGTGCGCAAGCCGGAATTGATGGTGCTGCAGCGGCAGAAAGCCAATCTGGAAGGCGAAGTCGGCCGCATCATGGGCGACATCGGCGACGCCAAGGAACGGATCGCGCGGGCTGTCGAGCAGATCAACGGCGTGCGCAAGACCGCGATCAAGACCGCGGTCGAGCAGATGCACGAGGTCCGGGGCGAACTCGCCGACGTCCGCGAGCGTATGCTCAGCGCAAAGGGCGTGCTCGATCGGGTCCGCGTCACGGCGCCAGTCAGCGGCGTCGTGGTGAAGCTGCGCTATCATACGCGGGGTGGGGTGATCGAGCCCGGCAAGAGCATCATGGAGCTGTTGCCGCTGAAGGACGAACTCATCATCGAGGCGCGGCTGCGGCCGCAGGACATCGATAGCGTCAAGCATGGGCAGCACGCGATGGTGCGCCTGACGGCGCTGAACCAGCGCATCACGCCGATGGTCTCCGGCGAAGTCGTGTATCTGTCGGCCGATACCCTGGCAGACGAAAAGAAGTCCCAGCAGGTCGGGCCGACCGACATCTACCTCGTCCGCATCAGGCTAAACCGCGAAGAAAGCATGGCGCTTCCAGGCTTCAGCCCGACGCCCGGCATGCCGGCCGAAGTTTACATCAAGACAGCCGAACGGACGTTCTTCCAGTACATCGTCCGCCCGATCCACGACAGCATGATGCGCGCATTCCGGGAGCGCTAGAGCAGGGAGCAGCGGAAGCAGGTTTTCCCTCGCGACAAACGCGGAACGCGTTTGCGCGGAGATGATGCGCAAAAAGACAAGGTACAGAACGAGCCACTTGAACATTGGAAAGGCGTTCGCCGTGCATATCGACATCATCGAAACCCTGCCGTCGCTGGCCACGCTCGAGGACAACTGGAACGCGGTCTACGACGCGGACGACGAAGCGCAGGTTTTCCTGTCGTGGCAATGGCTCAGCGGCTGGCTGTCCTGCATCGAGGGCCCATGGTTCATCCTGGCGGCGAAGGCCGGTGACGCTGCCGACCAGCCTTACGTGGCGTTCCTTCCCTTGCGCCTGCAGACCAAGGTCGAGAAATCCGATGTCACCAGCGACATGCGGATGGCCGGCAATCATGCCGCCGACTACACCGGGATCGTTTGCCGGCCCGAAGCGGAGAACAAGGTCATTCCCGCCTTTGCCCGCTACATCAAGCAGATGAACTGGGCGCGGCTCAACCTCGAAAATGTGCGGATGTCGGAGCGGCGCGCCCGGTTGCTTCTGGCCTGCTTTCCGAAGGCCAGTTTCAACTCCACGGAGGTCAGCAGGGTCAACAAGGTCGATGGTATCGATAACGGTGTCTGCCCGTACCTCCCGCTGCCAAAGGACTGGAACGGCTATCTCGATTCGCTGAGCGCCAACACCAGACAGAAGATCCGGCGGCTCATGAAGCAGGTCGACACGCCCGGCGAGTATCGAATAACGGTGTCGACCGCCGAGACGCTGGCGCGGGATCTCAAGACCTTACTTGGGTTCTGGGAAACTAAGTGGCGTCCTCGCAAGGGCGACAGGGTGGACAGTCTGGTGCGCTCGAACGGCGTCATGCTGACCCGCAGTTTCCAATCCGGAATGCTGTTCCTGCCGACGTTCTGGCACGGCGACCGGCCGGTTGCGGCGCTGGCCACGCTGGTGGATCCGCGCAAGCGGACGTTCTCGTTCTACATGACCGGACGTGACGAAACCTTCGAGGGGCCGCCTTCCGGCGTGATTCTGCACGCGTTCAGCATTCGCCATGCGATTGCGAACGGCTTTACCGAATATGATTTCCTGCGCGGCAATGAGGCGTACAAATATTCATTCGGCTGCGCGGAGCGCAAGATCCGGTGCACCGTCCTTGAGACCAGGAACGGCAGGAATCTCGGCGGCAAGCTGGATCCGCGCGGCATCGCCGACGTCCTGCAACAGGCGACCGCACTGCACCGGAAAGGGCAGACGGCCGATGCCGAAGTCGGCTACCGGCGCATTCTTGAGCTTCAGCCGAAACACGCCGACGCATTGCACAGGCTGGGCCAGTTGCTGGCGGCGAAGGGCGACTTCGCTGCGGCCAGGCGGATCTTCCGTACCCTCACGACAGTTCGCCCTGACGCGGCCAAGGCATGGCAGTGCATGGGGCAGGTCTGTGAAAGCCTCGGCGAGCACGAGGAAGCGCTGCGCCAGTACGTCGAATTCACTCGGTTGCAGCCGGACCAGGCCGACGGGTTCGTCGCGGTCTCGCGATGTCTGGTGAAGCTCGGGCGAATGGAGGAGATCAACACCGCCCTGCTGGCGGCGATTGCACCGGCGGACGCAGCGGCCGAAAGCTGGCGCAACGGCCGGACCACTGCTGGGCAGCACTCGATTTCGGCGTAGGACCATGGCTCTCGGTCGGAAGACGCCAGAGCCGCCCGACGAACATCCACCGATGCCACAACTGACGCGCGTCAGAATGAGTGCGCTTGGCGCGGTGCGGTGCCCAAACCTCGCCGGCAGGGAAGGCGTCGTCGTCGGTGCCGGCCGATACCGCAGCACCGTGCGCGTCATGTTCGACGGGTTCAAGTCGCCGACATCGCTGCACAGCACTTACGTCGAAGCCGTGGTCGAGGATGGCTCTCCCAGCCAAATTCGGGCTCGCTGACGGAAGCCGCGGGTTTAGGCTGTCAGGCAGCCGTTGTCGTAGCAGACGTATCTTTCGGCATCACTGCACGATCTTCCACGCCAGTCGCCTCGATGCAGAGTTTGAGTGCTCCTCCCAGGCTCGCTGCGGCCAGGTCGGCCTTGGCGCCCTCGCGGAGGCTTTCCAGCGCCTCCGGGTCCATCTCCTTCAGGCAACAGGCCAGGATGATGGCTGCCTTCGGCAGTTTGCGGCGAAGTCGTCGCACCGCGTAACGCATGTGAGCCGGAGTGCTGGCGTTCATGTAAACCAGACAAACGATCGCCACTCCAGCCGTCTCCAGCCGGAAGATGTTGGCGGTCGACAAAGCCTCGGCTCCTTCGACGCGGGCTGACAGGCCGTGCGCGGTCGAGAGCTGACCAAGCATGATCGCGGCGGCTTCATCGATGAGAGTTTGCCCGGCCACGCAGAGGACGGGATGCGGGCCCTGCCATTCGGGAGGCAGATCCTCCCTGTCGAGAACCGGCAAATTCTCGTAAGGCGCATCTTCTGACACGCTCTCTACCGCCGACGTCGCTTCCGCATCCGTCGTAGCAATGATCCTGGCTGACGAACTGTCGTCCTGTTCCGAAATGTCGTCGGCGAATTCGTTTACGGCGTCCCTTATCTTGACCATGCGCTCATGATCCAGCGCGCCGCGTTCGGCATCGGCCTGCGCCAACTGCAATCCCTTCAGCGCGACTTCGTCATAGTAGGAGCTGAGGGAACGCTCCTTCAGAAATTCCTCGGCCTTTTCGGCAGCTTCGGTCGGATCGCCGGCGAGCATCCGCTGATAGAATATCTCTGGCGGCGAGAGGGCAGGCCTGTCCCCGAACATGACATCGAGAAACTCCAGACGTTCGACATGACGCCCCAGCACCACCAGGCAGACCGTGAGCGGCGTCGCCAGGACAAGGCCGATCGGCCCCCAGAGCGCCGTCCAGAACGTCGCAGATGCGACGACCGCGACAGGCGAGAGCCCTGTGCTGTGTCCGTAGACCATCGGCTCGATCACGTGGCCCACGATCGGCTCGACCACCACGAACAACGCAATCGTCCACAGCAGCATCGACCAGGTGGGATCGACCGCGAGCGCCAGCGTCAGCGGAAACGCTGCGCCGATGAACGCACCGATGTAAGGCACGAATCGCAACACGCCGGCCAGGATTCCCCACAGGATCGCGCTTGGAACGCCGATCACCCAGAGGCCTATCCCGATGACGACGCCGAAGGTTGTGTTCAGAAGAAGCTGAAACAGGAAAAGCCGGCTGAGGCGGCTGGCGGCGTCATCGAGGGCCGCCGTGGTGCGTTGCAAGTCGTGCGAACCCGCCAGCCTGATCAACCGGTTACGAAGGTCCTCGCGCTGGAGCAAAATGAAGACGACAAAAATGACGATGATACCCGTCGTTGCGAGGGGATGCAGCAACGGGGAAATGAGGCTTTGCAGACTCTGCAGCGCACCCGGGTCGGGCTGAAGGACCTGCACGGGAACGGGTTTAGGTGGCACCGTTTGCGGGCTTGCGCCGGGCCCCAGTGCAGTTCCTGCGTCCTTCGGCTTGTCCAGTTCCTTGCTCAGGTCCTTGAGCATGTCGGAGGCGCGTTCGAGCGTGCCGCGGCCGGCAGTGGTCTCACGAAAGGACTGAATCTTTTCGCTGATCGTGGACTGATACCGCGGCAGATCCTCGGCCAGCTGCGCCAGTTGGGTGGCGAGCAGGCTTCCGAGCGCAAATATCAGCGCAAACGCGATGATGACCACGCTGACGACGGCCAGCCCGCGCGGGATTCGGATGCGTTGAAGCAGCCCGACCAGCGGCGCCAGCACGAAGCTGAGCAGGATAGCCAACGCGATCGGCATGATGATCTCGCGACCGAAATACAGCACCATCACGACGATTGCGGCGAGGATCGCCGTCGCCACCGCGCTCAGCAGGGAAATCAGTTCGTCTGCCGTTCGCGCTTTGAAACGCTGTCTGATCACAATCTGTCTCTACGCGGGGGACGTCACGAAGGCCTAACCCCCGCGTTTCCGGTTGGTTCCGTGTTGGAACGGGCGATAGCCGCCTTCGTTCCCGGTCGCGGAACTATTTTCCTCCGCCCGCGCGTGAGGTTCAGTTCGGGTAGAGGCCCTCGACGATCGGCAGTCGCGCGGCACGGAGTGCGGGAAACAGTCCGCCGATCAGGCCGACGATCAGGGCGAGGGCGACGCCTTCGGCGATCAGCCAGGGACTGAGCTTGAAGTCGAACACCACCTGCGTGAAGTTGCCGCCAAGGGTCGAGGCCGTGACGCCGTCGAAAATCAGGTAGGTGGCGGCGGCGCCCAGCAGCCCGCCGATGGCGGCGAGCAGCAGGGATTCGGCCAGCGTTCCGACAAAGGCCGGAAAGCCGCCGAAACCGATGGCGCGCAGCGTCGCGATCTCGGTCGCACGGGATGCGACCGACGAATACATCGTGTTGAGCGCGCCGGCGATCGCCCCCAGCGCCATCGCGATCGCCAGCGGCCAGCCGAGCTTCTGGATCAGGTCGGAGGTCTGCGAGGCCTGTTCGGCGAAATAGGCTGCCTCCGATTTGACGTCGAGCTTCAGCCGCGGGTCGTTGTCGCTGTAGCTCTTGAGCTCACTCAGTGCAGCCGGACCGGTCAGACGCGCACGCACGGTCTGGACGATGTTGTTGCGATTGAACAGGGACTGCACCACGGGAAGGTCGGCCCATATCTCGGATTCGAACACGCTGCCCCCGGCCTCGAACACGCCGACGACGGTCCAGCGCGGGGCGCCGAACGACACGGTGTTGCCGATGTCGAATCCTGCGAATTCCCGCTGCAAGGCCTTGCCGACCATCACTTCGTTGCTGCCGCGATTGAACATGCGGCCGGCGGTGATCGCGATGTCCTTGCGCAACTCGCTGCCCTGTTCGCCGATCCCGCGCAGCGGCAGGTTGGCCTTGGTCCCTGTGGAGCGCTTGACGCCGTCGACCACGAGATAAAGCTCCGGCGAGATCAGCGGCTTGCCGTCGCTGCCGCGCGCGATGCCGGGGCCGTCCTCGATCAGCCGCACCTGGTCGCGGCTCACGGTGCTGTTGATCTCGGCCTGCGAGCCCGCCCGCAGCACGATCGCGATGTCGTCGGCGCCGGCGCCGGCGATGGTGCGCTGGAAGCCGTTGGCCATCGCCAGGAATGCGAGCAGCACGACCACCACCAGCGCGATCGCGATCACCGTCGAGAGCGAGAGCCAGCGCCGTTGCGCAATGCTCTTGAGATTGATGGATGTGACGGCCGCCACCTGAAGCCAGAGCGAGCGCATGTGCCTATCCTCGTCCCAGCGCGGTGGCGATCCTGAGCCGCATGGCGTTGAGCGCCGGGATGATCCCGGTGATCAGCCCGAGCGCGATCATCAGCGCCAGCCCCTGCAGCGCGATCGTCGGCGACACCGCGAAGGCCGGCACGACGCTGGAAAGGCTCGAGCGCAGCGCCATCGCGATCAGCGCTGCAATCGCAAGGCCCGGGATGCCGCCGAGCAGCGCCAGCAGCACGGACTCGCCGAGTATCATTGCCAGGATTCGCGGGCCCGAGAAGCCGAGCGTCTTCAGCACGCCGATTTCGCGCGTGCGCTCGCGGATCGACAGCGCCATGGTGTTGCCGACGATCATCAGGATGGTGACGAAGGCCGCACCCACCACCAGCAGCACGATCAGCGCGATATTGCCGAGTTGCGCCGCGAACGCCTTGCCGAACGCCTTTTCGGTATCGGTCGAGGTCTCGGCGGTGGAGTTGGCGAACATGGCGTCGATCGCCTTTGCCACGCGGTCGCTGTTCTCCGGCGAGGTGGTCTGCAGGATCATCCAGCCGATGGTGTCCTTGCCGAACGAGCGGGTCTCGTCGAAATAGGGGTACTGGAACAGCAGAAAGTTGGTGTCGACGTGGTCGGCCTTGCCCTTGACGATGCCGGCGATGGTGAGGTCCCAGGTGTGGCCCCCGCTCTTCTGGCTGAAGATGTTGCTGTTGAGCGGGATGCGGTCGCCGATCTTCCAGCCCCACTTCCGCGCCAGCCCGTCGCCGACGACGGCGCTGCCGCGGTCGCGCATGAAGGCCTGGAGCTGGTCGGGCGCGACCTCGAATTCGCTGCGATAGACGTCGAAATAGGTGCTCGGCTCGATCGCGAGCGCCATGACGAAGTTCTTCGGGTCCTGGTAGTAGCCGCCGAACCAGTTGGCGAAGGTTACCTGGCGGACGCCTTCCACCGCGCGGACGCGATTGAAATAGGCTATCGGCATCGGCTGGGTGAAGTTGATCTTGTTGACCGTGATCATCCGGTCCGCGGCGGCGCGATCCTCGCCGGCGTTGAAGGCGCGGTAGAATCCGGCGAGCACGCCGAAGATCATGAAGGCGATCAGGATCGACACGATCATCAGGCCGGCGCGCAACTTGCGGCGGAACAGGTTCTTCCGCACCAGGTCGAAGTCGTTCACGCGGCAAGCTCCCGTTCGACGAAGCGGCCCTTGTCGAGGTGCAGGACGCGCCTGGCATAGTTTGCCGCCGCGGGATCGTGGGTCACCATCACGATGGTCTTGCCGAGTTCGCCATTGAGCAGTTGCAGGATCGCAAGAATTTCGTCGGCGGACTGGCGGTCGAGATCGCCGGTCGGCTCGTCGCACAGCAGCATGTTCGGATCCGAGACGATGGCGCGCGCGATCGCGACGCGCTGCTGCTGGCCGCCCGACATCTCGCGCGGCCGGTGCTTGATGCGGTCGGCGAGGCCGACCACCGAAAGCGCGGTCTGAACGCGCGCCGCGCGCTCCTTGCGGCTCAGTCGGGTGAGCAGCAGCGGCAGCTCGACATTTTGCGCGGCGGTCAGCATCGGCATCAGATTGTAGAACTGGAAGATGAAGCCGATATTGGCGGCGCGCCACGCGGCGAGCTGGCTCTCTGAGAGGCCGTCGATGCGCTTGTCCGCGATGGTTATCTCGCCCGCGTCGACGGAATCGATGCCGCCGAGCAGGTTGAGCAGCGTCGTCTTTCCCGAACCGGACGGCCCCATCACGGCGACGAAATCGCCGCGCGGAATGGCAAGATCGAGATGATCGAAGATCGAGATCGTTTCCTTGCCCTTGGTGAAGCGTTTGCTCACGCCGGCGAGGCGAACCATCGGTTGTTCGGCTGTCAAGTCGTTCTCCTCTCGGAATGCGGCGGGGCGCGCGCCTAGTTGGCGGCGGCTTCGGCGGCGCCATTGGCCCTGGCGTCACGCATGAAGTTCACCTTCACCGCCATGTCGGGCAGGATGCGCGGGTCCTTCTTGTCGAAGCGGATGCGGACCTTCACGGTCGCCTTCTCGCGGTTTGCGGTCGGTACGATCGCGATGACGGAGGCGGGGATGGTCCAGTCGGGATAGGCGTCCAGCACCGCGTTCACGGCGCCGCCGGGCGTGACGCGGCCGATGAAGGCCTCGTTCACATCCACCTCGATCTCGATCGAATCCATGTCGACGATGGTGCAGATGCCGGTGCGGGTGTAGCCGCCGACCGACATCGGTGAAATCATCTCGCCGGGCTGCGCGCTGCGGTCGACGACGACGCCGGCAAACGGCGCGCGGATCTGGTGCTTGTCGAGCACCGAGGCGCTGCGCCTGGCGTCGATCTTGGCGGTCTCGAACTGCGACTGCACCTGGCGTAGTTGCGCGCTGAGCACGCCGACCCGCGCCTGCGCCTTGGTCAGGTCGGCTTCGGTCGCGAAATTCTTCTGCGACAGGGTCTGCAGCCGCGACATGATGCGGGTCGCGTCCTGCAGGTCGGCATTGATCGCGGCAATGGCGGCTTCCGCAGTCTCGACCCGCGAGCGCGCGAGTTCATAGTCCTTCTCGGCCAGCACGCTGTCGAGCCGCGCCACGATCTGGCCTTCGGTGACCGTCATGCCTTCGTCGATGAAGACCTCGACTACCTTGCCGGTGATCTCGGCGGCGACGGTCGCCTTGCGGCGCGCCACCACATAGCCGGAGGCTGCCAGCGTGCCGCTTGTCCTCGCATTCGCCGCCGGCTGCGGGGAAGGGGGCGGAGGCTGCGACGCTTGCAGCTGTGTGGCCGGCTGCGCACTCTCCTTGAGGGAGTCCTGCTGGCGAAATTCGTAGACGCCATAGGCGGCCGCGCTTGCGACGACGCAGGCCATGAACAGCGCGGCGACCGGCAGCCAGCGGCGGCCCGGCGGTTTCACCCTGTCGGCGCTGCGATCGATCGTCAGCGATTTCAGCAGCTCGCTCTTGTCGTCCGTCATCGTTCATTTCCATCCGGCTGCGCGCTTGAGAATCCTGCGCGGCGGCATAGTTCGCGCTGGCATCCTCGGTCGCGGCCGGTTTGCATGTCTCGCCATGGAACGGGCCGTCGCCCACATTCTGGCGAGGCGCGCCCGGATTCCCTGTGAAATCTGTTCAATCCTCGCCGACGCCAGGCGGCATCCGTTCGAGGACGCGTGTAGCCCAAATCTAAAGCCTAACAGCGACGGAGGCAAATCCTGCAACCAGCGAGCGCGCGCGTCCGACTCAGCCCTCTGCCGGTTCGACATGATGGACGCGTTTTGCGGCCAGACATTGTCACGCCTGCGCCATATTCGCTTGAAGATCACGCAATCGCGGCGGCCTGAGTTCTCACTGCGCCAGCGGCAGGCCGAGGCGGCCGACGCCCGGCAGCTTCAGCGCGGGCCTTCGGATGTCGAGCCCGACGACGCCGCCGAATAAATTGAGTTCGATCCCCTCGATCCATCCGACAGTCAGCCCGAGATAGCCGCCAAGCGAAGCGAACACGCCGGTGCGCGAGGCCGTGATGCCGTACCAGTCGCCGTGATACGGAAAGTCCTTGCCGATCGCGGTGGGCGGCAGCACCCCGTTCAATTCGGGTACTGCGTGCAGGATCGCCTGGATGAACGTGTTGGAGTTCGGACCGGGCCACGGGCTGTAGTCGCCGGTGGCCTTGAACTGGTAGTTCTCGATCACCGCGCGAATTTTCGGGATCAGCGGCTCGGCCGCTTCGCCGTCGACGCTCACCACCGTTTCCGGAACGGCGCCGAACCACCTGCCGTCCGCCAGAAATCCGTCGACCCGGATCGGTTCGCCCCACGCTGTATAGTCGTAGCGGCTGTAGCGCGTTGCGCCGTGCTCCTTCACCACGATCCAGGTGTGTACCGCGAAGATGCCGCGCCAGCGCACGGTGCGCGCCGCGAACACCCGGATCAGGGCCGGCGAATGATCGGAAGCTTTTGGCAGCAGGCCGGCGCTGGAGCGGTCCGCCGTCTGCCAGTTTCCCCGCCGGTCGCCGAGCCAATAGATCACGGCCGAATAGGCCACGGGAACGAGTACGAGCAGGATGAAGATGAACAGGTATCTTTTCACGGGCGGGGAGCAACCGGAACATGAGGGGCTGCCCTAATGTAACGATCCCGGTTCCGATTTCGAGTCCGCGGAGCATGCGGGCAGGCGAGCAACGGTCACCCGCTCGCGGAGGTCCAAAGGCTCAGCGGTACGCTTGTACGCCGATCAGAACCGCCTAGTTCAGGGGCAGCCAGGTAAGTTCGCCGGAGCAGCCGCAAGTGTTGCAGTGGGCGGGCAGGTCGAACGTGTTGGCGAGCTGCCATTCCTGCGACTCGTTGCTCCATTGGACGGTCGCGGAACAGGTGATGTCATCGGACCGGCACTGGGAGCAGACTGGCGTGGCACGCGTGGCCCGGGTTTCGTGGTGTCGCGCGGCGGGGGCCGCCTCAGGCGCCTGCTCGAATGGATTGCGAAGCAAAGTAAGTTTCAAGATGCTCCCCCGATCATCCCAATGTTCACTGCGGAACATAACTCCGGACGGTTTGGCTGTCTTCAGCGCGCGGCGCGCCTGCTTGTGGAATTCACCAGAATTTAATGATTCGCAAGACGGCTGA
The DNA here is from genome assembly GCA_023387735.1 of Pseudomonadota bacterium. Classification (GTDB taxonomy): domain Bacteria; phylum Pseudomonadota; class Alphaproteobacteria; order Rhizobiales; family Xanthobacteraceae; genus Bradyrhizobium. The sequence continues at coordinate 108,969 of JAEWHP010000040.1, forward strand.
TATCGGTCCGGATAGCGGATAATCTGGGGCTTTGAGAAGGCTGCCCGGTCCCGGTTCGCCAGGGGAACCGAGCCTGCTCCCACGCGTTCATCCTCGCGGCCGGCGAGCGCCGGCCCGTAAACCTGCGTCTATTTCCGAGCGCCCGAGGTGTCGTGCTCCAAAGCTCATCCATTCTCCTGCCCGGCGACACCGTCTGGAAGAAGTGCAAGACCGGGCGGCTGGCCGTCCTCAACGACGCCGCCGCCTACTTCGCCGCGCTGCGCGAAGCTTTGCTGCTCGCCACGGATCGGGTCTATATCATCGGCTGGGACATCCATAGCCAGACCCGCTTCGTCGGGCCGTCCGGCCATGCCGATGACGGCTTTCCCGAAGAGCTCGGTCCGTTTCTCAAGGCGTTGCTGCAAGCGAGGCCCGACCTGCGGATTGACGTGCTGAGCTGGGATTTCCCGGCGCTCTACGCTGCGGAACGCGAGTGGAGTTCTCCGGCGAAGTTCATGTCCGACACGTCGGACCGGCTTCGCTTTTGCTTCGATGCCAGCCTTCCGCTCGGTTCGGCCCAGCACCAGAAGATCGTCGTCATCGACGGGGCGGTGGCATTTTCCGGCGGGCTCGATCTGACGATCCGGCGCTGGGACACCAGCGAGCACGCCGCCGGCAATCCGCACCGGGCCGATCCCGACGGCAAGCCATACCCGCCGTTTCACGATGTCCAGTGCATGGTCGATGGCGAAGCTGCCGCCGCCCTCCTGGAACTGGTCGAGAACCGATGGCGGGCCGCGGGCTGCACGGTCGAAGATGCCACCGTGCCGGCTGGCGACCGCTGGCCGGCCTCGGTGCCGGTTCAGGCCCGCGACATCGTTGCCGGCATCGCGCGGACCGAGGTCAAGACCGCAAGCGCTCCCGGCGTGGGCGAGGTCGCGCGGCTGTTCGAGGCCACCATCAACGCGGCAAACCGCTTCATCTATATCGAGAACCAGTTCACCAGCACCACCGAGATCGCCCGCCTGCTGGTGCAGCGGATGCTGGATGTGCCCTCGCTTCACGTCCTGATCGTTACGCCCAAGATGCATTCGTCCTGGTTCGAGTCCCAGGCCATGCAAGGCGGCCGCGGCGGCTTCATCGATACGTTCGCCGCGGCAGGCGTCATGGACCGGATTCGCTTTCTCTATCCGGCGACGCGGGATGCAAGCTCCGTCGCCGCTGTCATGGTGCACAGCAAGGTGATGATCGTCGACGATTGCCTGCTGCGCATAGGCTCCGCCAACCTCAACAACCGCTCGATGGGCGCGGATACCGAGTGCGATCTCGCCTTCGAGGCGACATCCGAGGAACATCGGCAATTCATCGTCCAGCTTCGCCGCGGGCTGATCGGCCATTTCTGCGGCGTTACCGAGCAGGAGATCGAAAACAACGAAGCGGACCTTCTTGGATATCTCGACCGGCTGTCGGGGGACGACAGGAAAAAATCGCTGCAGCCGATCGACCCGAGCAGCCAGTTCGGCAGCGTAGCCAGTATCGTGCAGCCCGTCGCTGATCCCAGGGAACCTCTCGGTCTGGAGCGTGCCGCCAATCGCATGCTGACGCTGCGGACGGTGCTCGCCGTATCCGGACTGGCTGCGGCGCTCGTCGGCCTCGCGCTGGTCTGGCAATATACCTCGCTGCGCGACTTCACCGAGATCGGCCTCGTGTCCTCGGTCATCTCGCGGTCGGAATTTGCGCCGCTGCTGGCAATTGCCGCCTTCGTCGTCGGCGGCCTGGTGGTGTTTCCTGTCGTTGTCCTGATCGCCGCGACGGCCGCGGCGCTCGGACCATGGCTGGGATTTGTCAGCGCCGGCACCGGCGTGCTTCTCAGTGCGCTCGTTCTGTTCGGCATTGGCCGGGTGCTCGGCCATGCGCGGCTGCAGCGGCTGCTCGGGCGCCGCTCGTTGCGGGTACAGAACCGCATCGTCGGCAAGGGGGTCGTCGCCGTCGCCATGATCCGCATGGTGCCGATCGCCCCGTTCTCGATCGTGAACGTGGTCGCAGGCGCGAGCAAGCTGAGCTTGCGGGATTACCTGCTCGGAACGGCGCTCGGCATGCTCCCGGGCATCGTCGTGATGGCCGTATTGGGGGCGCAGATCGCGGACCTGGCCCGCGATGCTTCATGGGGGAACGTGCTGCTGCTTGGCCTTGCGATCGTTGCCTGGATCGCGCTGTGCCTCGGCGTGCAGTTCCTGGTGACGTGGCTGGCGGGAAGAAGGAAGTGACCGGCAGCCTTCGCATCATGACGTGGAATGTTCACGGCACTTTCAACCTCAATCCGAAATTCGATCTCGACGGCGTCTGTTCGCTGATCCGTCACTGGTCGCCCGATGTGGTCGCGCTGCAGGAGGTCGACTCCCGCGGGCGAACCGACGATCCCTTCATGCGGCTGGCCGAGGCCGTCGGCGACCACCGGATCGACGCCCGGTCGATCGTCACCAAGGACGGCGATTACGGCCAGGCGCTGTTCAGCCGCTGGCCTTTCGCCGAGCCGCCCGAGGTCGTCGACGTGTCGTATCAGGAGCGCGAGCCCCGCCGGGCCATTGCCGCGCGCATTTTGTCCGATGTCGCGGGCGAGGTGAGGGTCGTTGCGACCCATCTGGGCCTGAGCATTCATGAGAGGCACGCCCAGGCGCATGCGCTGGTCGATCTGGTAAAGCCGACGCGAACTTTCGTGGTCGGCGATTTCAACGACTGGTTCTGGGTTCGGTCGGTGCGGGGCGTGCTGGCCAAGACCTGCCCGGTCCGGACGCGGCTGCGAACCTTCCCATCGCTGTTTCCGCTGATGCGGCTGGATCGAATTTACGTCTCGCGCGACGGCGTGATCCGCCAGGCCTGGACCGATCGCAAGGCGCGCATGTTTTCGGACCATCTTCCCGTGATCGCCGACGTGGTTTTTCCGGATTAGAGAATATTCTGCGCCAGTCAGGCGCCTTGCTCCGCGAGCCGTTCCCTGTAACGTTGTGGCAAATCCGGCCGCGAAGAGTTTCGAGAACAAAAAGGAAAACATCGATGGGGGGAGTTCTGGAGGGCGTCCGCGTGCTCGATTTCGGGCGCTATATCGCGGGGCCGTACTGCGCGACCTTGCTGGCTGAATTCGGCGCGGAAGTGATCCGCGTCGAAAGGCGCCAGGGCAGCGAGGACCGTTTCGTGGCGCCGGTCGGCGAAGGCGGCGAGGGTGCGCTGTTCCTGCAGGTCAACCGCAACAAGAAATGCATCACGCTCGATCCGATGAAGCCCGAAGGGCAGGAGGTGATGCGCCGGCTGGTCGCGACCGCTGACGTCGTCGTCGCCAATCTGCCGCCGCAGACGCTACGCGCGATGAAGCTCGATTATGAATCGCTGAAGGCGATCAAGCCGGACATCATCCTGACCACGGCGACCGCGTTCGGCGGGCCGGGACCGTGGTCCGACCGCGTCGGCTTCGACGGCGTCGGCCAGGTGATGTCGGGCGCGGTATACATGACCGGCAAGGGCGATCCGCCGTACCGGGCCGCGGTGAACTGGGTCGATTTCGGTACGGCGCTGCATTGCGCTTTCGGTACGCTCGCGGCGCTGATCGAACGCGGCAAATCCGGGCGCGGACAGGTCGTCGAAGGCGCGCTGCTGGCGACCGCGCTGTCCTTCACCAATGCATCGCTGATCGAACAGGCTGTCATCGCGGCCAATCGCGTGCCGACCGGCAACCTCGGCCAGACCGCAGCGCCGGTCGATATCTACCGCACCAAAGACGGCTGGGTGCTGTGCCAGGTCACGGGACACCCGCTGTTCATCCGCTGGGCCAAACTGATGGGCGAGGATCACTGGCTGCAGGATCCGCGTTTCGCCGACGATCTCAAGCGCGGCAACAACGGACCCGTCATCAGCGAGCGGATGGCACGCTGGTGCGCCGAGCGCACCACGGAAGAAGCGCTCAATGCGCTCGGCAAGGCAATGATACCCGCCGGCCCGGTGCTGAGTCCGCAACAGGCGCTGGAGCATCCGCACATCCGCGCCACCGGCTTCATGCAGGACGTCGAATATCCGGGCTTGCCGAACCCCGCGCCGACCGCGCGCGTCGCGGTGCGCCTGTCCGAGACGCCGGGCGAAATCGCAATGCGCCCGCCGACGCTGGGTGAGCACACTGAAGAAGTGCTCGGCAGCATCGGCTACGATGCGGGTGCGATCGCGCAGCTACGCAAGAACGGAATCGTGTAATTGTACCGCGTAGGGTGGGCAAAGCGCAGCGTGCCCACCATCCAGTGCCGTGCTCGTTATGGTGGGCACGCTGCGCTTTGCCCACCCTACGAACCTTTGCAATGACCAAGTTGCATCTCCGCTGCGACATATCAACCCGACGGGCAAATCAATCAAAAACCTGTCCATCCCTTCGCAAGAAAATATTCCGCTCGCGCCGTCGGGCAAATCAGTGATGTAATTCCGCGCGTCTCACCCGTTACGAGCGGCGGCTCGCGATCGTCACGAACGCGCGGTGGGATGCGGTGGACGCGGATTGCGCGCAAGACGAAGGCGCATGATGCGTACGGCGAAGTCGTGTGGCCCTGACGTCGCGGTGCGCTGGCGTCAAGTTCTTGAGGAGCAAGCTCCTTGGGGGCGACGGAGGCAAAAGAGCCGTTCTCCGGGGAGATCACGTTATAAGCCGTAAAGCCACTGCGCAGGGAAGGCCGGAGTGTTTCCGCTGAACCTGTATGCTCGTGTGCTGGTTCTTCATGTGCAATTGCACGCGAGACCGCGGGTGCAGCGCGCACCCGGTCTTCCCTGCGCCCTCGGATATTCTGGAGGGCAACGAAGATGCAAAACTTGGGCGCAACGCGCCGCGAGATCGCGAACCCATATTCAGTTGTCGTCACCCGCGAAGGCGGGTGACCCAGTATTCCAGAGACGGCAGTGATTGAGCGGATAAGCCGCAGCGTACTGATCCCCGCCTTCGCGGGGACGACGAGCCCGGGTGTCGAAACGCCGCAAAACGCCGCTTCCTTGCAAAAGCTTGAAGTTTAAAATATATGCTGAACCCTCATCCAGGAGGCCTGGCCGATGTCGCAGCTATCGCGTTCCTCCCATGCGCTCGTCACCGGCGGCGGGCGGGGCATTGGCTTGGCGATATCGAAGGCGCTGTCGGAAGCGGGTGCTGTCGTCACCGTACTCGGCCGCAATCGCGCAACGCTCGATGATGCCGTTGCATCGAGTGCGGCGCATTTCGCCGACGTGGCCGATGTCGCCGATGGCGCCTCGGTCAAGTCGGCCATTGCCGCCGCCGCGGCGCGCCAGCCGATCGATATCCTCGTCGCCAATGCGGGTGCGGCGGAGTCCGCGCCCTTCGGCCGTTCCGATGCGGCGCTGTTCCAGCGGATGATGGACGTCAACTTCATGGGCGTCGTCCATGCCACGCAGGCGGTGTTGCCTGGGATGGTCGAGCGCCGCCGCGGCCGGATCGTCGCCGTCGCCTCTACGGCAGGCCTCAAGGGCTATGCTTATGTCTCGGCCTATAGCGCGGCCAAGCACGCCGTGATCGGCCTGGTACGTTCGCTGGCGCTGGAGACCGCAAAGAGCGGCATCACGGTCAACGCCGTGTGCCCCGGCTTCACCGAAACCGATCTGCTCGAAGGCTCGATCGACAACATCATCAGGAAGACCGGCCGCAGCCGCGAGCAGGCGATCGCCGAACTGTCGAAGCACAATCCGCAGGGACGTCTCGTTGCGCCGTCGGAAGTCGCTGACGCCGTGCTCTGGCTGTGCGGCGAGGGCGCCTCTGCCGTCACCGGGCAGGCCATCGCCGTGGCCGGTGGCGAGGTCTGACCGTTCGGTTCCGCAAACAACAATGACACCCAGGGAGACCCCATGAGCAAGCCCGCCAATCCCGTCACGCTGCCGCTGGCGGATTACTCGCCAAAGCATTTCCTGCTGGCCGTGGTCGGCGGCGTCGCTACCGTGACGCTGAACCGTCCCGAGCGAAAGAATCCGCTGACGTTCGAAAGCTACCGCGAACTCACCGATTTCTTCCGTGCCTGCGCGATGGACGACGAGGTCAAGACCATCGTCGTTTCCGGGGCCGGCGGCAACTTCTCCTCGGGCGGCGACGTGTTCGAGATCATCGGCCCGCTGGTGCAGATGGACACCAAGGGCCTCACCGCGTTCACCCGCATGACCGGCGACCTCGTCAAGGCGATGCGGGCGTGCCCGCAGCCGATCATCGCCGCCGTCGAAGGTATCTGCGCCGGGGCCGGCGCGATCATCGCCATGGCCTCCGACCTCAGGCTTGCGGCTACCGGAGCCAAGGTTGCCTTTCTGTTCAACAAGGTCGGGCTTGCCGGTTGCGACATGGGCGCCTGTGCCATCCTGCCGCGCATCATCGGCCAGTCGCGCGCCTCGGAATTGCTCTATACCGGCCGCTTCATGACCGCGGAGGAGGGCGAGCGCTGGGGCTTCTTTGGCCGCATCGTCACCCCGGAACAGGTGCTGCAGCAGGCGCAGCTTCTGGCCAGGCAGATTTCCGAGGGACCGACATTTGCCAACACCATGACCAAGCGTATGCTGGCGATGGAATGGGCGATGTCGGTGGAGGAGGCGATCGAGGCCGAAGCCGTTGCCCAGGCCTTGTGCATGACGACGGAGGATTTCGCCCGCGCGTTCGAGGCGTTCTCGAACAAGCGGACCCCTCAATTTCAGGGGAATTGAGGACATGTAGATTTGTAGCCCGGGTGGAGCGCAGCGAAACCCGGGAGCCGCCGCAGAATTGTCGCGAGAATCCCGGATTGCGCTGCGCTCCATCCGAGCTACGAGTTGGGACTCAAGAGAAACCTTGTCCCAAAATTATTTTAGGCTTAAAGTAATTTCGGATTTGCCCTTGGCCGGCTTCGGAGGCGCGAATGAAAGTGGCGATCATCGGTGGCGGACCGGCCGGTCTCTATGCCGCGATCCTGTTGAAAAAGCAGCGGCCGAAGGCCGAGATCACGGTTTATGAGCGCAACCGCGCCGGGGACACGTTCGGTTTCGGCGTGGTGTTCTCGGATGCGACGCTCGACAATTTCGAGAAGTACGATCCGCCGAGCTACCACCGCATCACGCAAGAGTTCGCCTATTGGGACGATATCGCCGTGCATTTCCGCGGCACCGTGCATCGGGTCGGCGGCAACGGCTTTTGCGGTTGCTCACGCCGCACGCTGCTGCTGATCCTGCAGGAACGCGCCCGCGAACTCGGCGTGAAGCTCGAGTTCGACGCCGATATCGAGGACGAAGGCCGCTTCGCCGATGCCGACCTGATCGTGCTCGCCGACGGCGTCAACAGCCGATTTCGCGACAAATATGCCGATCACTTCCAGCCCGAAGTCGATCTGCGCTCCAACAAGTTCGCCTGGATGGGCTCGACCAAGCCGCTCGATGCCTTCACCTTCATTTTCCAGGAGACCGAGTGGGGGCCGTTCATCGCCCACGCCTACCAGTACGAGGAGGGGCGTTCGACCTGGATCTTCGAGACCGATGCCGAGACGTTCAAGCGCGCCCGGCTCGAAGGCCTGAGCCAGCGGCAATCCGCCGACCGCATGGCCGAGATATTCGGCTGGTTCCTCGGCGATCACGAACTGCTGATAAACCGCTCGATGTGGCGCAATTTCCCCATGATCCGCAGTCAGCGCTGGGTCAAGGGCAACATGGTGCTGCTCGGCGACGCCAAGGCGACGGCGCATTTCTCGATCGGCTCGGGCACCAAGCTTGCGATGGAGGACGCGATTGCGCTGGCTGACGCGATGGCGCAGGCGCCGACCGTCGATGCCGCGCTGCAGACCTACGAGCAGGGGCGGCGCGAGGAGGTCGAGAAGACGCAGCACGCCGCTGACGTTTCGCTGGTCTGGTTCGAGCATGTCGACCGGTTCTGGGATTTCGATCCGGTGCAATTCGCGTTCGGCGTGATGACCCGCGCCAAGGCGATCACCTACGATAATCTGATGCTGCGCGCGCCGGAGTTCGTCCGCGAGGTCGACCAGGCGTTTGCAAGACAGGTCCGCGACAGGGGCTTCGATGTCGATGTCGACAAGCCCGTGGCGCCGATGTTCCAGCCGTTCAAGCTGCGCGAGATGGTGGTGGCGAACCGCGCTGTCGTATCGCCGATGTGCATGTACTCGGCAAAGGACGGGGTGCTCGGCGATTTCCATCTGGTGCATTACGGCTCGCGCGCGATCGGCGGCGCGGGGCTGATATTCACGGAGATGACATGCGTCGGCCGCGACGCCCGCATCACGCGTGGCTGTGCCGGCTTGTGGAACGGCAGGCAGCAGGCCGCGTGGAAGCGCATTGTCGGTTTCGTTCACGCCAACTCTTCCGCCAGGATCTGCCTGCAGCTCGGACACGCCGGCCGCAAGGGTGCCACCAAACTGATGTGGGAGGGCATGGACCGGCCGCTGGAAGAGGGCGGCTGGGATACGATCTCGGCATCGCCGCTGCCATACTTCCCCGATAGCCGGGTGCCGCGCGAGATGGATCGCGCCGCGATGGACAAAGTGAAGAAGGAGTTCGTCGCGGCGACCGTACGCGGCGAGGCGTGCGGTTTCGACATGCTGGAGCTGCACTGCGCCCACGGCTATCTGCTCGCGAGTTTCATCTCGCCGCTGACCAACCAGCGGACCGACGAATATGGCGGCACGCTAGCCAACCGGCTTCGCTTTCCGCTGGAGATCTTCGAGGCGATGCGGGCGGCATGGCCGGCGCACAAGCCGATGTCGGTGCGCATCTCGGCTACCGACTGGGCCGAGGGCGGTATCACCGGCGACGATGCGGTGCTGATCGCGCGCGCGTTCGCGGAGGCCGGTGTCGATCTCATCGACGTCTCGACCGGGCAGACCGTGCGCGACGCGCAGCCGGTCTATGGCCGCATGTTCCAGACGCCATTCTCCGAGCAGGTTCGCAACGAGGCCCGTGTCGCGACCATGTGCGTCGGCAACATCACGACCGCAGATCAGGCCAACACCATCCTCGCCGCCGGACGCGCCGACCTGGTGGCGCTGGGCCGGCCGCATCTGGTGGATCCCTCGTTCACGATGCGGGCGGCGGCCTGGTATGGTGCATCCGACATTGCCTGCCCGCCGCAATATCTGCCGGGCAAGGAGCAGATTTTTCGCAACAGCGAGCGCGACCGGCAGGACCTCGAAGACCTCAAAATTAAGGGTAAGCCGAAAACCCGGGCCGAGCTCAAGGCCGAGGCGACAAAGCCGCTTGCGGCCGAATAGGGCGAGTGGCACGCTCTATCGTTCCCTCGCCCCGCAGGCGGGGCGAGGTGAAGAGTAGAGTTGGAGTACGCGGATGAAGGCGATCATCGTCGGGGGCGGCATTGGAGGCCTCACCACCGCGCTGATGTTGCGGGCGCGCGGCATCGACTGCGAACTGTTCGAACAATCCGATAGCATTCGCGAACTCGGTGTCGGGATCAACACCCTGCCGCATGCGATCCGCGAACTGGCCGGGCTTGGCCTGCTGGACCGGCTCGATGCCGCTGCGGTGCGTACCGATCAATTGTACTACCTCAACCGTCACGGCCAGGAAGTCTGGCGCGAGCCGCGCGGCCTCGATGCCGGTCACGACGTGCCGCAATTCTCGATCCATCGCGGCCGCCTGCAGAGCGTCATCCACCGCGCCGTCGAGCAACGGCTGGGCGCGGAGGCCATCCACACCGGTTGCCGGCTTGGCACATTCGCGCAGCACGAGGGCGGCGTGGTCGCGCATTTCTTCGACCGCACCGGCGCCCACGTCAAAACCGCCCGCGGCGACATCCTGATCGGTGCCGACGGCATTCATTCGCGCGTGCGCGAGATGCTGTTTCCCGATGAGGGGCCGCCGTGCTGGAACGGGTTGATGCTGTGGCGCGGCGCGCGCGACTGGCCGGCGTTCCTGACGGGCCGCTCGATGATCGTGGCCGGCGGGCTGCACGGCAAGGTCGTGGTCTATCCGATCGCGGAAGGATCGAGCCCGTCGAGCCGGCTGACCAACTGGGCCGTGCTGGTGAAAGTCAGCGACGGCAATGCGCCGCCGGCGCGTCGCGAGGACTGGTCGCGGCCCGGCAAGCGCGAGGAATTGATGCCGCATGTCGAGCGGTTCTCGGTGCCGCATGTCGACGTCCGAAGCCTGATCTCGGCAACGCCTGAATTCTACGAGTATCCGTGCTGCGACCGCGATCCGCTGCCGTACTGGACCTGGGGACGCGTCACGCTGCTCGGCGATGCCGCGCATCCGATGTATCCGGTTGGATCGAACGGCGCGTCGCAGGCAATTCTCGATGCGCGCGTGCTCGCCGACGAACTGGCGCGATCGGAACATCCGCGCCAGGCGCTGGTAGCCTATGAACAGAAGCGCCTGCCGATGACGGCCGAAATCGTGCGCTCGAACCGGCGCGGCGGACCCGAAGGCGTGATCGACGCCGTCGAGCAACTGGCGCCCGACGGCTTCACCGATATCGAGAAGGTGCTGAGCCACGCCCAGCGCGAAGCCATCGTGCGCGGCTATGCGTCCAAAGCGGGCTTCGCCCCGCCGCCGTTGGGGCTGGCGGCGGTGCGGGCGTAGGTGATGTCCTCATCCTGAGGAGACCGCGAAGCGGTCGTCTCGAAGGATGGCCGCAAGCGGGATCGGGGGGCCTCATGGTTCGAGACGGCGCTGAAGAGCGCCTCCTCACCATGAGGGTTCAAATACTCACGCCCCCGGAGGCGGTGGCAGGAAGTGGATGTTGTGCTCGGCCGCCAGCGCCACGACGGCGTCCGGCGTCTGTTCCTTCATGTTGTGGATGCCCCAGAACAGGTCGTACAGCCGCCGTGTCGGCGACACCCAGAACAGCGTCTTCGCGGTGCGGCCGGACTTGTTGAAGATGCCGTGCGGCTTGCCCATCGGCAGCCGCACCAGGTCGCCGGGCGTGGCCGAAGTCTCGGCGCCGTCGAGGAAGAAGTCGAGCTTGCCCTCCAGGATGTAGAGATACTCGTCCTGGTCGGGATGGATATGCGGCGGCACGAACGTCTCGGGCGGGAAGGTCGCATGCCAGGAGAACGAATGTTCGGTGACGTTCTTCGGCACATAGGTCTGCCCGAGGATGTTCCAGGAGATACCCTGAATGCCTTCATTGGCGCGGGTGATGCCGGCGATTTCGGTCTTCATGATGTCGCTCCCTGCTATTCGTTATTTCGCCGCCGTGCAGTCCTTGGCGTAACGGTCGCCGTAATTCGAAAACACCTTTTCGACGATCTCGGTCTGGAATTTGCCGTCCGCGCGCTTGGCGACCTTGGTCAGGTAGAAATTCTGGATCGGGTAGCCATTGACGTTGAACTTGAAGTCGCCGCGCAGCGAGGTGAACTCCGCCTTCCTCAGCGCCGCCGAGACCGCATCCTTGTTCTTGAGGTCGCCCTTAACCGCCTTCACCGCGCTGTCGATCAGCATCGCGGTGTCATAGCCCTGCATCGCGTAGGTGCCGGGCACGCTGTTGTAGGCGGCCTCGTAAGCCGCGACGAACTTCTTGTTCTGCGGATTGTCCATGTTGGGCGCCCAGTTGGCGCCGCCGAACATGCCGACGGCGGCGTCCTGCTGCGCCGGCAGTGTCGATTCATCGACGGTGAATGCGGACAGCACCGGAATCTTGTCGGCGAGGCCGGCCTGGCGATATTGCTTCACGAGGCCCACGCCCATGCCGCCCGGCATGAAGGTGAACAGCGCATCGACCTTGGAGGAGGCGATCTTGGTCAGTTCGACCTGGAAATCGAGCGTGCCGAGCGGCGTATAGCTCTCCTCCACGATCTCGCCCTTGTAGTCGAGCTTGAAGCCTGCCGCCGAATCCTTGCCGGCCTGATAGTTCGGCACCAGCACATAGACGCGCTTGTAGCCGCGGTCCTGCGCGACCTTGCCGAGGATTTCGTGAACCTGGTCGTTCTGGTACGAGGTCACGTAGAAAAACGGATTGCACTCCTTGCCGGCGTAGCTCGACGGTCCGGCGTTGGGGCTGATCAGGAACGTCTTGCTTTCGGTGACCGGCCGGTGAATCGCCTGCAGGATGTTGGAGAAGATCGGTCCGACCACGAAATCGACCTTCTCGCGTTCGAGCAGGCCCTTCGCCTTGGTCACGGCGCCGTCGGGCTTGAGTTCGTCGTCAACGACTACGACCTCGACGTCCTTGCCGGCCATCTTGCCGCCGAGGTCCTTGACCGCCAGCTGAAAGCCGTCGCGGGATTGCTGGCCGAGCACGGCTGCCGGGCCGGACAAGGTTACGATGATGCCGACCTTGATCTTCTCCTGGGCTGCCGCCGGACCGGCGGCGACCCCCAGCAAAACGGCAAGTCCTGCCAGCTTCGACGACTGCTTCATGCTATTCCTCCGTTCGGCCGCTCTCCGGCCGAAACCAACGCCACACCAATATGCTCAAGATGCAGCTTATTCTGATGACGACCGCACCCGCAAGCTGCGCAGCGCAGTATGCAAGCCGCGCGCCAATTACTTGAAACTTAAAGAAATCTGGACGATGATCCCGCGCGCGGCGGTTCGGGTGGTTTCCGATCGCCGGGAAGGCGAGACTGCACACCCAAGATTGCACCCATGACCCTTGATTCCGAGACCAAGGCCGTCGAACTCCCGGAGGACCATGGCGACGAACTCCGGCTCTGGCTCCGGCTGCTGACCTGCACGACCCTGATCGAGGGCGAGGTGCGCAGCCGGCTGCGCGAGCGTTTCGACGTGACGCTGCCGCGGTTCGATCTGATGGCCCAGCTCGACAAGGCGCCCGAGGGCATGACGCTATCCGACCTCTCCAAGCGGATGATGGTGTCGAACGGCAACGTCACCGGACTGGTCGAGCGCCTGGTCGAATCCGGGCATCTCGACCGGCGTACCTCGGACGCCGACCGCCGCGCGCAGGTGATCCGGCTGACCAGGGCCGGCCGGGCCGAATTTCGCAGGATGGCGGCGGAGCACGAATTATGGATCGCCGATATTTTCGCCGACCTGACCCCGAAGGATGTCCGCGAACTGATGCGGCTGCTGGCGAAGACCAAGACGTCAGCGCAGAAATCCGCCAAGGCACGGGCCGAGTGAAATGCGATTGCCGGAGGTGATCTATTGAGTCCGGATGTCGACTACGAGACCGAATACAACAATCGCGCGCGGGTTCCGGACAATCCGGCAATCATCGCCGGCTGGTCGCGCGATGCAAAGGCCTACCGCGAGGCGCATCAGGTGCGTCACAAGGTGATCGCCTATGGTGCGGGCGAACGCAACCGGATCGACCTGTTTTCCGGCGATGGTGCGGGTCCGATCGTCGTCTTCATCCATGGCGGCTATTGGCAGGCGCTGGACGGCTCGTTCTTCAGCCACCTCGCAGGCGGCCTCAATGCCCACGGCATCGATGTTGCGGTACCGAGCTACGACCTCTGCCCCACGGTCTCCATTGCCGAAATCATCGCCGAGATACGGGCTGCATCCCGGGAACTGGCCAAACTCGGGCGACCGCTGGTCGTGAGCGGTCATTCTGCGGGCGGTCATCTTGCCGCGTGCATGCTGGCGACGGACTGGCGCGCGTTCGATGCAGCGTTGCCGGAAGAACTCGTGACCGCGGCCTACGCCATTTCGGGATTGTTCGACCTGCGGCCGCTGGTCGGCACGTCCATCAACAATGCGCTGAAGCTCGATGAAGCATCGGCGAGGGCGGCGAGCCCTCTGTTCTGGAAATCGCCGCTGCGTGGCACGCTGGATGCGGTGGTCGGCGGCAACGAGAGTGCCGAGTATCTTCGGCAGGGCCGCACCATTGTCGATACCTGGGGCGCAACGGGTATCGCGACGCGGTTCGCGATAATTCCCGACGCCAACCATTTCACCGCCATCGCGCCGCTCGCCGATCCCAATTCGTCGATGACGCTGCGGCTGAAACAACTGGCGGGACGCTAGCAAATTCCAACCACATCAAACCGCGACAGAGGAGATGGCGACATGGCAGCGCTTGAAAAAGGCATCACCGCTAACGGCACCGGCTACGGCGGCAAGACCTGGAATATTCTCGGTCAGGTCTACTTCCCGAAGGCCATCACCGATTCCACCTTTGCATTCGAGACCAACAGCGAACCCGGCCAGTTCGTGCCGGTGCATGTCCATCCGACGCAGGACGAATTCATCCTGGTGCAGGAAGGTGTGCTGGATCTCAAGCTCGACGGCGTCTGGGTGCAGGCCAAGGCCGGCGATCTGGTCCGCATGCCGCGCGGCATTCCGCATGGCTACTTCAACAAATCCGACAAGCCGGCGCGGGCGCTGTTCTGGGTGTCGCCGATGCAGAAGCTCGAAGCGCTGTTCAACCAGTTGCACAACCTGACCGACCCCGAAGAGGTGGTGCGGATCTCCGCGCAGCACGAGGTCAATTTCTTGCCACCGGAGGCCAACGAATAGGCACAGCCGCCGAAGGCTTCGCTGGAGCGAAGCACAAAGTTCCAGGGCCGGGGCCGCGTAGTGCGGCTGCCCGGCCCATCTATTTGTGGGCCGGACCTCATTCCCCACTTGCGCTGAATTACTTTAATCCTAAAATGATTTGTGAGACAACGCTGCCGGGCGTCCTCGATATTGATCTCGAGCCTTTCATTGATGAAAGCGACGGGTGATGGAAATGTCAGGTCAAACTCCCAGCCGAACCTCCGGTCCGACGCATGGACCGGTCCTTGGCCCCTCCGGTCACGTCGACGATTTTGCGCGGCGAAATCTGCCGCCGTTCGAGCAATGGCCTGAATTGCTGCTCGACCGGCCCGAGTTTCAATATCCGGAGTATCTGAACGCGGCGGTCGAACTGACCGACCGTATCGTCGAAAAAGGGTGGGGTGACCGGATTGCGCTGATCGGTAACGGCCGCCAGCGCACCTACAAGGAACTCGCCGACTGGTCCAACCGTTTGGCCCATGCGCTGGTCGAAAATTACGGCGTCAAGCCCGGCAATCGGGTGCTGATCCGTTCCGGCAACAATCCGGCGCTGGTCGCGGCATGGCTTGCGGCGACCAAGGCCGGCGCCGTCGTCGTCAACACCATGCCGATGCTGCGCGCCGGAGAACTCGCCAAGATCATCGACAAGGCCGAGATTGCGCTGGCGCTGACCGACAGTCGTATCGCAGACGAACTGGTCGCATGCGCGAAGACCAGCCGGTTTCTCAAGCAGGTCGTGAATTTCGACGGCACCTCGAACCATGACGCCGAGCTCGACCGGGTGGCGCTGAACAAGCCGGTGAAGTTCGAGGCGGTGAA
This sequence comes from Pseudomonadota bacterium, assembly GCA_023387735.1. GTDB lineage: Bacteria > Pseudomonadota > Alphaproteobacteria > Rhizobiales > Xanthobacteraceae > Bradyrhizobium. Next base: position 124,218 of record JAEWHP010000040.1, read on the forward strand.
GACCGGGCGCGATGACGTTGCCTTGCTGGGATTTACCTCGGGCACCACCGGCGAGCCCAAGGCGACGATGCATTTTCACCGCGACCTGATGATCGTTGCCGATGGTTACGCCAGGGAAGTCCTTGGCGTCACCGAGGACGATGTTTTCGTCGGCTCGCCGCCGCTGGCATTTACGTTCGGACTCGGCGGGCTTGCGATCTTTCCGCTGCGGTTCGGCGCGACGGCGACGCTCTTGGAAAATGCAGCTCCGAGCGAGATGATCAAGATCATCGAAACCTACAAGGCCACGGTATGCTTTACTTCGCCGACGGCGTATCGCGCCATGATGGCCGCGATGGACAAGGGCGCGGACCTGTCGTCGCTTCGGATTGCGGTTTCCGCCGGCGAGACGCTACCGGCGCCGGTATTCGAGGCCTGGACTGGCAAGACCGGCAAGACGATTCTCGACGGGATCGGCTCAACGGAACTGCTGCACATCTTCATCACCAACCGCGTCGGCGATGCCATCGGCGGAACGACGGGGCATCCGGTTTCCGGCTATGAGGCAAAAATCGTCGATGACGACATGAACGAATTGGCACCAGGCAGCGTCGGCAGGCTCGCCGTGCGCGGGCCGACCGGATGTCGTTACCTCGCCGACAGCAGGCAGTCGAACTATGTACGCGACGGCTGGAATCTCACGGGCGATTCCTTTGTGCAGGACGCCGGCGGCCGGCTGTCCTTTGTCGCCCGCTCGGACGACATGATCGTGTCTTCCGGCTACAACATCGCAGGCCCCGAGGTCGAGGCGGCGCTGCTGTCGCATCCCGCGGTCGCCGAATGCGGGGTGGTCGGCGCTCCCGACGAGGCGCGCGGCCTGATCGTCAAGGCTTACGTGGTGCTGGCAGGCGATGCCAAAGCCGACGCCGCGCTGACGCAGGCGTTGCAGGATCACGTCAAGCGCGAGATCGCGCCGTATAAATACCCGCGTGCGATTGAATACGTCGCGCAACTGCCGAAGACTGAAACCGGCAAGCTGAGGCGCTTCACGCTGCGGCAGATGGCTGCGGCCGGCAATGCATCGACGCCCGGTGTCGCTGCGGAATGAACTCGATTGAGGGAGATAGCCGGTGACCGCACCAGATGGCCCCGCCTTGACGGTGGTGGCTGCTACAATGAGCGATAGCCCGCAGGTGCTGCAGCCGAGCGGCTGGCCGATGCCGAAAGGATACGCCAACGGCATGGCGGCCGATGGCCGTCTTGTGGTGACCGGCGGCGTGATCGGCTGGGATACCGAGGGCCATCTGGAATCCGACTTTGTCGCGCAGGTACGCCAGACGCTGCGCACCATTTCCGAAATACTCGCGGTGGGTGGTGCGCGCCCGGAGCATCTGGTGCGGCTGACGTGGTACGTTGTCGATATCGAGGAGTACCTGGCCAACCTCAAGAATCTCGGCCGGGTCTACCGCGAGATTTTCGGTACGCATTATCCGGCGATGGCGCTGGTGCAGGTGGTGCGCCTGGTCGAGAAAGCCGCGCGTGTCGAAATCGAGGCGACGGCGGTGGTGCCGCGCTGAGACATTGTGCCTGCGAAGGCCAGCCGCTACCCGGGCACGCGTATCTGCTTGGCGGCCTCAAACGCTGCCAGCCGCTCGTTGAGTTTGCCGTTCGCCATGCCGGCCCGGGCGATGATGGTGGGGACGGGCAGGGTTTCGAAAAAGTGGCAGGCGACGCGATGGCCGGGTGATGCTTCGCGCAGCTTCGGCTCCTCGGCCGAGCAGCGCGCCTGCGCGTGCGGGCAGCGGGTATGGAAACGGCACCCGCTCGGCGGCTTGAACGGGCTCGGCACGTCGCCCTGCAGCATCACGCGCTTGGTGCGCAGGCCCGGATCGGGCTTTGGGATCGCTGCCAGCAGCGCCTGGGTGTAGGGGTGCAGCGGGCGATCATAGAGTGTCTTCTTGTCGGCGATCTCGACCAGCTTGCCGAGATACATCACTGCGACGCGGTCGCTGATGTGCTTCACCACGGCGAGATCGTGGGCGATGAACAGATAGGACAGACCGAAGCGTTGCTGCAGATTCTGCAGCAGGTTGACGATTTGCGCCTGGATCGAAACGTCCAGCGCCGATACCGGCTCGTCGCAGACGATCAGTTCGGGATTGGCGGCCAGCGCGCGCGCGATGCCGATACGCTGGCGCTGCCCGCCGGAGAACTGATGCGGATAGCGCCGGGCATGCTCGGGCAGCAGGCCGACGATTTCCAGCAACTCGCGGCCGCGTGCGGCCTGCGACTCGGCGTCGCCGATTTCGTGCACGCGCAGCGGCTCGGCCAGGATCTCGCCCACCGTCATCCGCGGATTGAGCGAGGCGTAGGGGTCCTGGAATATGATCTGCATGTGCCGGCGCAAACGCCGCATCTCGTCCTTGTTGAGGTTTGCGATCTCCTTGCCCTTGAAGCGCACCGAGCCTCCGGTGGGGTCCATCAGGCGCAGGATCAGGCGCCCGGTGGTCGACTTGCCGCAGCCGGATTCGCCGACCAGCGCCAGCGTCTCGCCGCGGGCGATCTCGAAACTCACGTCCTCGACGGCGCGCACCAGCCCGACGGTCTTGCGGCGGATGAGGCCGCGGCTGACCGCAAAATGCTTGACCAGGCCATCGACCTGCAGGACGGGGACATCGGTCGCGGGAGCGCTCATGACAGTACCTCGACCGGCGCCTTCCAGCACGCTACCTGATGGCCCGGCGCGATATCGCGCAACGGCGGCGGCTGCTGCCGGCAACGCAGGTCCGCGAACGGGCAGCGCGGCGCGAAGCGACAGCCCTTGGGCTGGTTGTTGGGGCTGGGCACCGTGCCTTCGATGGTGGCGAGCCGCTTGCGGTCGACGTCGATGCGTGGGATCGAGCCGAGCAGCCCGATCGTGTAAGGATGCTGGGGATCGGCGAACAGGTCGTTGACGTCGGCGCTTTCGACGATCCGGCCGGCATACATGACGAGCACCTGGTCGGCGACCTCGGCGATGACGCCGAGATCGTGGGTGATGATCAGGATCGCCATGCCGAGGCGCTGCTGCAGATCGCTCAGCAGGTCGAGAATTTGGGCCTGGATGGTGACGTCGAGCGCGGTCGTCGGCTCGTCGGCGATCAGGAGCGACGGCTCGCAGGAGAGCGCCATCGCAATCATCACGCGCTGGCGCATGCCGCCCGACATGTTGTGCGGATAGTCGTCGACGCGCTGCGCCGGCGAGGGGATCCGCACCAGGTCGAGCATCTCGATCGCGCGCGCCTTTGCGGCGCGCGGCGACATCTGGGTGTGCGCCAGGATCGCCTCGACGATCTGCTGCCCGACCGTGTGGACCGGGTTGAGCGAGGTCATCGGTTCCTGAAAGATCATCGACATCTTGCCGCCGCGCAGCTTGCGCCGCTCGTCGGCCGATAGTTTCAGCATATCGCGATTGCCGAACAGCACCGCCTCGGCCTCGACCTTGCCCGGCGGGCTCGGCACCAGCCCCATCACCGAGAGCGACGTCACGCTCTTGCCGCAGCCGGACTCGCCGACGAGGCCGATGGTGCGTCCGCGCGGAACGCTGAAGCTGATGCCGTCGACCGCACGGAACAGGCCGCGGTCGGTGGCGAAGTGAGTCCGTAGGTCGCGAACCTCGAGAAGCGTGTCCATCAGAAGGAGTAATCCAGTCCCTTGTAGAAGGTGTTCTGATAGAGCATGTGCGGCCGGACACCTTTCAGCTTCTTGACGCTCGTCGTGTACATCGCGATGTTCATGACCGGCATCCACAGATGCTCCTGTGTGACCCGCTGCTGCGCCAGTGCGTAGTACTTGGTGCGGTCGGCCTCCGTCAGCGAGGCGCGTCCCATCTTCAGGTACTCGTCGGTCTTGGCGTCGTTCCAGTTCATCCGGTTGGGCGCCGGCATGTTCTTGGAGTCGAAGTAGAAGTTGAGCAGGTCGCCTGCCGAGATATAGGGGAACGTCACCGTCCACAGCTCGAAGTCCTGCTTGGCCATCTCGGCCGGCGCGATCGTGGAGTCGAAGCCTACGATCTTCCAGTCGATGCCGATCTTGCGCATGTAGCCCTGGATCGCCTCGGAAACGCGCGGGAAATAGGCCACCTGGGTGAACAGGACCTTCGGCGCAAGCTTGACGCCATCCTTCTCGCGGATGCCGTCGGCGCCCACCTTCCAGCCGGCCTCGTCCAGGAGCTTCTTTGCCCGCTCGACGTCTTCCTTGATGATGCCCTTGGTCGATTCCGCAAAATCGAGCGCCTTGGGATCGATGAAGGTGTAGGCGGGATCGGCGTTGCCCAGCATGATGCCCTTGACGATCTCGGCGCGATTGATGGCGATATTCATCGCTTCGCGCACGCGGGCGTCGGCGACCATCGGCCGCGTCGTCTTGTAGCCGTAATACATCAGCTGGAAGTTTGGCTGGGCTTCCTGGACGGTCAGATTGGGCGCGGCCTTGACCTGCTGGATGAACGCTACCGGAACCTGGTGCGTAACGTCGAACTGTCCGCCCATCATGGCGGCGACCCGGGCGGAGTCCTCCGGCACGATCTTGATGCTGAGCTTCTCGAATTTGACCGGGCCCTTGTTCTGGTACATCGACGGGCCCCATTTGTAGGCGTCGTGGCGCTTGAGCACGATTTCGGTGCGCGGCTGCCAGCTTTCGAAACACCATGGCCCGGTGCCGTCGATTCCCTTGATGCCGTAGTCCTTGCCGAGCGACTCCACGCTCTCCTGATTGTGGATGGCGGTCGTGAACATCGTGAGCTGGAGCAGGAGATCGGCGAACGGCTCTTTGAGTTCGTACTCGACCGTATAGGGATCGGGCGCCCGCAATTCCTTGATGTTACCCGCACGCCAGGCGAGAGGCGCCTTGAGTTCGGCGCTGGTCAGTCGCTTGAAGGAATATATCACGTCGGCGGCGGTGAATTTCTTGCCGCTGCAGAACTGCACGTCGTCGCGCAGCTTGAAGGTATAGAGCTTGCCGTCCTCGCTGACGGTCCAGGACTTGGCGAGATAGGGGATCGCGGTCTTCCCGTCCCAGTCCATCGCCACCAGCGTGTCCTGGAACATGTTGACGATGTCGGAGGTCGGCGACCACGTGGTGCGCTGGCCGTCATAATGCGGCGCGTCGAGCGCCTTCATCATCTTCAGCGTCTGGGCCCCTGCCGCCGATGAAATAGCGGCCGCCCCCAGCAGCGCCACAACGCCTGTCAAAACCCTGCGCATCGCATTCTCTCCCTGATGGTGTTCTTGTTATCGCGTAACGTCCAGCCCCTTGTAGAAGGTGTTCTGGTAGATCATGTGCGGCCTGGCGCCCGTGATCTTCTTGTTAGCGACCTGGTCCATGTTGATGTTGAGCACGGGTATCCAGAGGTGCTCGCGCGTCACCTTCTGCTGCACCAGCGCGTAATATTTTGCCCGGTCGGCTTCGGTCAGCGCGGAGCGGCCCTGCTTCAGCCAGGTATCGGTTTCGGCATCCTTCCAGTTCATCCGGTTGGGCGTCGGGATGTTGGCGGAATCGAAATAGATGTTCATGAGATCGCCGGCCGACAGATACGGCACCGTGACCGACCAGATCTCGTAGTCCTGCTCCGCCATCTTCACCGAAGCGATGGTCGAGTCCCATGGCTGCAGTCGCCAGTCGACGCCGATCTTCCTGAGATAGCCCTGGATGGCGTCGGCGACGCGGGCCGAATTGGCATTCGCGGTGAAATAGACTTTTGGTGCGAGCCTGAGCCCGTCCTTTTCGCGGACGCCGTCGGCGCCCGGCTTCCAGCCGGCCTCTTCGAGCAGGGCCTTGGCGCGCTCGAGGTCTTCCTTGACGACGCCGTTGGTAGCGGGGTCGAAGTCGAGCGCGTCCGGGTCAACGATGGTGAAGGCGGGATCCGCATTACCGAGCAGGATCGCCTTGGCGATCTCGGCGCGGTTGATGGCGATGCTCATGGCCTCGCGGACGCGCCGGTCGGCCACCATCGGCCGTGTCGTCTTGAAGCCAAAATAGAGAAGCTGGAAATTCGGCTTGGCCGGCGTCACGGCCAGCATCGGGGCGGCCTTGGCCTGCGAGATGAACTGCGCCGGAAACTGGTGGGTGATATCGAACTGGCCGGACATCATCGCCGCGACGCGGCTGGAGTCTTCCGGCACGATCCTGATGACCAGCTTCTCGAATTTCACCGGCCCCTTGTTCTTGTACATCGAGGGGCCCCATTTGTAGGCATCGTGCCGCTTCAGCACGATCTCGGTGCGCGGTGTCCAGTGATCGAAGCACCAAGGACCGGTACCATCCGCTCCCTTGATGCCGTAGTCCTTGCCGAGTGCCTCCACGCTCTCCTTGTTGTGGATGACGTTGGTGAACATCGTGAGCTGCAGCAGCAGTTCGGAGAACGGCTCCTCGAGTTCGTATTCGACGGTGTGAGGATCGGTCGCGCGCAGTTCCTTGATGCGACCGGCGCGCCAGGCGTAGGGTCCCTTGATTGCGGGGTCCTTGAGCCGCTTGAAGCTGTAGACGACGTCCTCGGCCGTGAATTTCTTGCCGCTGCAGAACGAGACGTCGTCGCGCAGCTTGAACGTATAGGTCCTGCCGTCCTCGCTGATCGTCCACGATTTGGCGAGGTAGGGGATCGGCGTCTTGCCGTCCCAGTCGAGCGCGACCAGCGTATCCTGGAACATGTTGACGATGTCGGACGTCGGTCCCCATGTCGTGCGCTGCGCATCGTAATGCGGCGCGTCGATGCCCTTCATCAAGGTGAGCGTCTGGGCCGCAGCCGGCCCGGCCATTCCGAACGCCAATGCCACACTCAGAGCCAGTCTGATCATGTTTGCAGCCTCGGATCGAGGACGTCGCGGAATGCGTCGCCCAGAAGGTTGGCGGCGAGCACGATCACGAAGATCGCAAAGCTCGGGATCGTCGCGATGTGCGGTGCCATGAACAGGAAGTCGCGGCCCTGCGCCGCCATCATGCCGAGTTCGGCGGTCGGCGGCTGCGCGCCCATGCCGAGGAAGCCGAGCGCCGCGCCGATCAGGATGATCTGGCCGAACCGAAGCGTGAGGAACACGAAGATCGTCGAAATGCAATTCAGCGTCAGGTAGCGCCAGATCAGCGCGCTGTCGGACACTCCGACGGCGCGGCCGGCTTCCATGAACTCCTGGCCCATCACGCCTATCGCGGCGCCGCGCGCGACCCGCGCCACATCGGGCACGGTCGCGACGACGAGGGCAATCACTACCGCCGCCAGTCCCGCGCCGAAGATCGCGGCTACCGCGAGCCCGATCAGGATCGCGGGGAATGCCAGCATCACGTCGACCAGCCGCATGATCCAGCCGTCGAGCCGCCGGTAGTAGGCGGCGAGAATGCCGAGCACGCCGCCGATCAGGCCGCCGACGATCACGCCGACCAGCCCGAGCATCAGCGTGTTGCGCGTGCCGTAGATGACGCGGCTCAGGATATCGCGGCCGGTGTTGTCGGTACCGAACCAGTGCTCGGCGCTGGGTGGCTGCATCACCTTGGTCAGATCGGTAAAGTAGGGATCGTAGGGCGAGATCAGTGGTGCAAATACTGCCGCGAACACGATTGCAGTAAGCACCAGCGCGGCCACGGCGGCGACCCGGTCGCGCAGCAGCCGACGCAGCACGCCGGCACGGGCGAACACGCCGGTTTCCTGATCCTTGACGAACCCTTGCTCCAGTGCCTCGACGCTCATCTTCGCCTCACCCTCGGATCGAGATAGACGTAGAGCACGTCGACCAGGAGATTGATCGACAGGAAGGCTATGGCGAGGATCATGATCGCGCCCTGCGCCGTCGGAAAATCGCTGGAGACGATGGCGCCGACGGCGAGCCGGCCGACGCCAGGCCACGAGAACATGGTTTCGGTGACCACCGCGCCGCCGAGCAGGAAGGCCGCCTGCAGCCCGATCAGGGTGACGACGGGGATCAAGGCGTTGCGCAGCGCGTGATGAATGATCACCACGGTCTCGCGCAGTCCCTTGGCGCGCGCCGTGCGCACGAAGTCGGCGCCCAGTACTTCAAGAACGGCTGTGCGCGTCAAACGCGCGATGGGGCCGATCAATACTGCGCCGAGCGTCAGCGCCGGCAGGATCAGGCTCGGCAATCCGCCGTCCCAAATCGGCCCGGTGCGGCCGGTAAACGGAAGCAGGCCCCACTTGAAGCCGACATACTGAATCAGGATCAGGCCGATGAAGAACACCGGCATCGATACGCCTGCCACCGAGCATGCCATGATGATGCGATCGGTGATGCGGCCGCGATTGACCGCCGCCAGCGTTCCAAGCAAGAGGCCCATCGGCACCGCGAGCAGCATCGATCCCACCATCAGCTCGACCGTGGGCCCGATGGTCATCGCCAGTTCTTCGCTCACCTCCCGGTTGGAGATGATGGAGCGGCCGAGATCGCCGCGTAGCACACGCATGATGTATTCGAAGAACTGGATCGGGATCGATCGGTCGAGGCCGAGCTCCTCGCGGATCGCGGCGATGGTCTCGGCCTTGGCATCGGGGCCGGCGATGATCATCGCCGGATCGGCCGGCACGACCTGTAACAAGCAAAAACAGAGGAAGAGGACCCCGAGCAAGGCGGGGAATGAAATCAGCAGGCGATGGACGATCTGTTGTCCCATGCGACGCCAACGGACCGGTTAGGCCATAGGAACGCGCCGCCGCTTACGCTGACGTTGTGCAGTCCCCTCCCTGGCAGCCGCGCTTCGTCCGACGTGCGCAGCATTTGTTTATCACGTGATAGTGACATGCGTCGGACGCGACGTCACGCTTAATCGTTCCGGCTGCGGCGTTTTGCGCTTGGATCCGCAACGGGTTCTTGCGCTGCAAGAAAATCCGCGTCGCGAAATTTTCCGCGCGGCCGGATCTGTCTCGAGTTATGTGCGTCGCGAGCAGCGGCGATCAATTCACGCGACGCGCTTCCAGACTTGCTTGCCGTGTGTGTGCGAACGGTTTGATGGATGTCCGAATTCAGGATCGCCGTCCGCGAGAAGCATCACCTCGACACAGTCGGCGTTCAGGCGCTCGTTGTCGACCAACCGTCCCGCAAGCACCCGCGCCTGAGATGGATCGTCCGTCTGGACGTCGACCCGGCGCTGCAGGCACTTGAAGCTATGGCCGTCGGAATTGCAGAGATCCTTGTAGAAGGAGACGCGATAGGTGTTCATCTTGCACTCCATCCTTCCGGCATGGCGCCGCACGTTACTCCCGGTGCATCATGCCGGCCAGCCAGCAGTGCGTTCCGCCATACGATTTAATGTCTGATCCTGTAGGTGCAAAGCGCGATCCTGGATACCTGATGGTGGTGTCCGGCGTTTCTCCAGGCGGCCAAAGGCGAGCGCGGCGCAATGGCGCGCCGCCACTGGTCAAATGTCATTCTATAAGAGTTGGGGATTAAATCCCTTGACGAGGATCAAATTCGGCCCGTGCCGGGTTCGCTACGCTTGTTAATGGAAGGACAGCCAGCGAGATGGGTACCCGCCCAACCAGAATGCCTGGCCGGAGCAAGGTCTCATCGACAAAGCTCGATTGCGCAACCGCGTTTCAGAAGATTGCGCGGGAATGCGTCGCGAGCATCAAGGCGCATCGGAGCGGCGCGCATGCCGCGGACGCCGAGGCCGTGCATCAGATCCGCGTCGCGATCACGCGGCTGCGCGCCGCCGTGGCGTTCTTCGAGCCGATCGTGGTCGATACCGGCTGGCTCCGCCTGAAAAAGGAAATCGCGTGGCTGAATACCTCTCTCGGCGCAGCGCGCGATAGCGACGTCTCGGCGGAGTATACCAGCCGCAAGCGGTACCAGGCGTGGGCGGAACGCGAGATTGGCGACGATCTCGCCCGGCGCCGGGTGCGGGACCACCAACGGCTGCTCAAAAGCCTGCGTTCAAGCCGGTTCCAGCGCCTGATCGTGGCGATGGCGGACTGGATCGAGGGGGGATCCTGGCTGGTGCGATGGCAGCGGCGCGTGCGCCGCCATGACGCCCGGTCGCTGGACGCTTATTGCACGCGCGAACTCAACCGCTGGCGCAAGCGGCTGATCCGCAAGGGGCGGGACCTTGAAAACCTCAGCGCTTCGCGCCGGCATCGATTGCGGATCAGGAGCAAGCGTTTCCGATACATGCTGGAGGCACTGACGGAGACGGTCGCGTTGCGCGGCCGTGGCGAACTGAAGCATCTGCGCGGGCCGGCGAAGCGGCTGCAGCGCGCCTTGGGCGATCACCGCGATATCGAGCGCCTTGCCGGTCTTGCCCGGCCAGGCGAGGGCGGCAAACAAAAGCCTCCACCGGGCTACCGCCATCGCAGGCAGAAGCTGATGGACGATGCGATCGAGGCCTATCGCAGCCTCAAGCAGGCGGGTTGACGCCAGCCCCTCGCGGCGCGCGCCGTCGGCAATCTCCCGGGTTTGATGTGCATCAAGCTTGACTGCGAAACCGTCGGTTACGCTGGACGCAATAGGCCGGGGCGCGGCGCGCATCCCGCCATATGTCTGGGAGAACGACGATGTTCAGGAATATTCTGGTTCATCTTCCTTCGGAGCGTCCAGTCAGGCCGGTGGTCGACCTCGCCATCGCCCTGAGCGCCGCGCGACGGTCGCATCTCGATGCCGTGGCCGCCGGCTATGAATCGATGGGCACGATCGGGATGGTGGCGGAGGGCGGCGGCGCCGCCGTCGCCGCCGTGATGGGAGACGAACAGGAGCGCGCCCTGGAACGCGCAAACGCCGCGATTTCCGTGTTCGAGATCGAAGCCAAGCTCGCCAAGATCGCCTACGGCGTCCGCTCCTTCGCGGCAGTTCCGGCCGAAGCCGGGCAGACCTTGGCAACGCTTGCCAGGCTTTACGACATGACGATCGTGCTGCAGCCGGATTCCTCGAACTCCAGCTACGACAACTACATTCCGCAGGAGATTCTGTTCAATTCCGGCGGACCCATGCTGATGGTTCCCTATATCCACAAGGGGCCGCTCGATGCCCAGCATGTCGGGATTGCCTGGGACGGCAGCCGTCTTGCCGCGCGGGCGTGGCGGGATGCGTTGCCGTTCCTGATGGGCGCCAAGGCCGTGACCGTGATTGCGGTCAACGAAGAGGCCAGCGAGGCATCCTCGGACCGGCTCGTCAGCCACCTGACCCGGCGTGGCATCGCGGCGCGGGTCCAGCGCCTGACCACGGATCGCGGCGATGTCCAGGGCGCCATTCTGTCGATTGCGGCCGAAAGCAATATCGGCCTCCTGGTCATGGGCGGATACGGCCATTCGCGGTTGCACGAGCGAATTCTCGGGGGCGTCACGCGCAGCATGTTCGACGCCATGACCGTGCCGGTGCTGATGTCGCACTGAGCTTCGAGTTCTGAATTCCAACTCGCGGCAGCGTCTCATTGCGCTGCGCAATCGGGTGGATGCGGATACCGGTTCTGGAAAAGCTCGCGGCTGTAAACTCCCTCTGAAGTTTGTTGGCTCGCGAAGCCAAAAAGCGCGGCGTGCCAACCAACTGAAACCTGTGATAGCTTTCCCCTTGAACGGCTCCGGTTCATCGGGAGAGTGTCGATGAGAACCATCACGGCGTCGGCGGCGCGCAGGCTCGGCAGATTCCTGACCAGGGACTTCCGCGAATTTTTCGGGCCAGCGCAAGACGATATGGCGGAACGCCTCGGTTCGCTCGCCCGGATCACCATCGAATGCATCGGACAGAGCGACGCTCTCTATCACAACTATGAGCATACGTGGCTGGTGACGATGGCCGGCCGCGACATATTGCAGGGCTTGCGGATGTCGCGCGGCATCCAGCCGGCCGACTACACCCATCTCATCGTTGCCTGCCTGCTGCACGACATCGGCTATGTTCGCGGCATATTGAGCGGCGACAGCAGCGACGAGTTCGTCGTCAATGAAGACGGGCTGAAGGTTACGTTGCCGCGCGGCGCGTCGGATGCAGCGCTGATGCCCTACCATGTCGACCGTTCGAAGCTGTTTGCCATGGAGCGGCTTGGCAGTTCGTCGGTGATGGACGTCGCGCGCATCGTCGAAGCGATCGAATATACCCGCTTTCCCCCATCGCCCGAGAGGAGGCCGACGGAGACAAACATACCGCGGCTGGTGCAAGCCGCAGACCTGATCGGGCAATTGGGCGATCCGATGTACCCAAGAAAGGTCAACGCTCTGTTTTACGAGTTTGAAGAAACCGGCAGGAACCGCCAGCTCGGCTATTCATCGCCGGCAGATCTCGTGGAGAAGTATCCGGACTTTTACTGGAACAGCGTTTCGGAGCATCTCGACGAGGCCATCAAGTACCTGAACCTGACCGCGTCCGGCCGGCAATGGATTGCCAACCTTCACCACCATCTGTTGTGTGCGGAAAATGCCCAGCGCCTGATGGGTCCGCAGCACTGACAGGCGCTGCCTCCTAATCCTCTGCAACCGGCTTGGTCGCGAACTGCGGGAACATCGCCGCGACGATCGGCCCGTCGGTGCGCCAGGAATGGCAGCCGCCGATAAAGAATGGCTGATGGCCGAGGCGCTGCTGGTCCTCCAGCGAATCACGGCCCTCCGGCTCCTTGCCGTGGGACATGGTTTGGAACAGCGTGGTCACGGCGGGGCCGAGCAATTCCATCAGGTGCGTGCAGGTCTCCAGCCGGCCGATCTTGCGCCGCACCAGTTCCCGCCAGCCCGACCCGATGCGTTCGCCGATCAGACGCTGCAGGATCGGTTCGACCTGGATGCAGGTGGGATAGGGCGTCGCGCGCAGCATCGCTTCCGCCTCGCGAACGGTCATGCTGTCGTCGATCGCGAGCCTCAGGCCGATGTCGTGCACGGGATCGCCCGGCTTGAGTTCGTCGCGAAAGCGGCTGGCCGGCTGCAGGAACGGCTTGATGTCGCGCAGCCACGCCTCGACTTCCCAAAGCCCGTCGTCCCGCAGATAGCCGGTGCATTCGACCGAACGCGTATGCATGTGACGGCGGTGGGGCGTCCTGACAGAGTCTTCCAGAGGCATCAGTTAATCCTGTTGCAGTACGGCGGGCGGGCTGGGTCGCTTCAGCCGAATTTGACGATCATCTTCCCAAGCGCCGACCGCGACTGCATGGTCTTGAAGGCCTCGCGGAAATTCTCGAACGGCACCACCTTGCCGACGACCGGCGTCAGCTTGCCGGAGGCGAGCCAGTCGAACAGTTGTGCGATCAGGCGGGCATGGGTCTCCGGCTCGCGCTTCTGGATCTGGGCGAGGTCAACGCCCAGCAGCGCGCCGCCCTTGAGCAGGGGCAGGTTGAACGCCAGCGCCGGAATGGTGCCCGAGGCGAACCCGACCACGAGATGGCGGCCGCGCCAGGCGATCGAACGAAAGGCCTGCAGCGCCACTTCGCCACCGACAGGATCGAAAACCACGTCGGGCCCATGCCCGCCAGTCATTGTCTTGAGCGTCTCCCGCCAGTTCGCCTGGGTGTAGTCGATGGTCTCGTCGGCGCCGAACTGCACCGCGAAGTCACGCTTTTCCTGGGTAGACGCTGCGGCGATCACCCGCGCGCCCATCAGCTTGCCGATTTGAACGGCGGCGATGCCGACGCCGCCCGCAGCCCCCAGCACCAGCAGGATCTCGCCGGACCGAAGCGAGGCGCGGGCGTCGAGCGCGTAAAGCCCGGTCAGGTAATTGGCCTGAAACGACGCGCCGGCTTCGAACGGCACCTGCGCCGGCAGGTTCTTGAGCGCGGCAGATGGAACTGAAATGTATTCAGCGAGCGCGCCAGAGCGTGTCATACCGATGACGGGCATTCCCGGCTTGAATGCGGTGACATCGCTGGCTACGGCATCGACCACGCCGGCAAATTCGGTCCCCGGCACGAACGGCAGCGGGTCCTTGGTCTGGTAAAGTCCCTGGACCTTCAGGCCGTCGACGAAGCCGACTGCCGCGGCGCCGATCCTGACGCGGACCTCGCCTTTGGAGACCTCCGGCAGGTTCATTTCCTTGATCGAGATGCCGTCGATCGAATCGTAGTTCTCGACAACAACGGCTTTCATGTCGTTTCTCTCATGAGCTTCTTCGTGCTGCGCCAAAGCCTTGGGCCGGCGCGTTCTTCTGGATTCTCAAACTGGATTACTCGGCGGCTTCGGCCTGCTGGTCGATCTCGAGCGCCCCGGCCTTGATCAAAGGAATCAGGTCGCGTCCGATCGCCATCGTGTCATGCGGGTTCTCAAAGCCGCGCAGCAGGAACGAGTGAATCCCGAGCCGGTAATACTCCAGCACCGCCGCCGCGATCTGCTCCGGCGTGCCGACTAGGCACGACGTATTGCCCGGTGCGCCGGTGGCGCGGGCGATCCCCATCCACAGCCGCTCGTCATGGACGTCGCCGCGCGCGGCATAGCCGAGCAGTCGTTCGGCCGAGGTGTTGGTCGGCTGCGGCGCGGCTCCGGTTTTCCGCTCCACGTCGGCCAGGAGCGCGTTCGCCTTGTCCCAGGCAGCCCCCTCGGTATCCGCCATGATCGGACGCAGCGACATGTTGAAGCCGACCCGGCGTCCGAACGCCGAGGCGCGCCGCCGGAAATCCTGCACCCGGTCCTGCGTCTCCTTGAGCGGCTCGCCGAAGATCGCGAACACGTCGCAATATTGTGCGCCCATTTCCAGCGCGCCGTCCGACGAGCCGCCGAAGAACAGCGGCGGGAAGGGTTTTTGGAACGGCTTGATGTCGGTGTAGCCGCCACCGAGGCGGTAGAATTCGCCGTGGTGATCGATCGGGCCATCGCTGGTCCAGAGTTTTCGCATCACGTCGAGATATTCGCCGGCGCGCCGGTAGCGGTCGGCCTTCGGCAGGAAGTCGCCTTCGCTGGCCTGATCCTGGTCACTGGTGCCGGCAATGACATGCAGCGACATGCGCCCCTGCGTCAGCTGGTCGAAGGTCGCGATCTGACGCGCCGCCAGCGCAGGCGCCACCGAGCCCGGCCGGTGCGCGATCAGGAACCTGATCCGCTCGGTATGATCAGCCGCATAAAGCGCGATCGCGAAGCCTTCGGCGGCGGAAGCATAATAGCCGACCAGAACGGAATCGTAGTTCCACTGCTCATGCAGGCGGGTGAAATCGATGACCCACTGCCGTGAGATCTGTCCCTTGATCAGGTGAACCGCGACGCCTTCCTGCTGGGTGCCGATCATCCCGATGATTTTGGCTGGCATGGGTGTTTCCTGAGGTCTCTTGGTGCTTGACTGGAATCAAACGCGTAACATCCGGGGAAAGCAAGCTTTTAGGGTCTGCCGGCGCCGCATGCCCAGGGCGCGCTGCGCAAGGGTATTGCGGCTCGCCAAATGTGGCGCCTTCCGCTGGAATGGCCCTTGCCTCGATCAATCCCGGCTGCAATGGATACGGCCAAACCACTTCAACAAATCCACCCAGAAGAAGAGTCCGATGAGCCAACTGATTGTCCGCGCGGGCGAATTCACCTTTCAAGCGCGTTTTGAAGAGGCGCTGGCGCCAAAGACCGTGGCCGCCTTTCGCAAGGCGATGCCGTTCGAGAGCCAGGCGATCCATGTCCGCTGGAGCGGCGAGGGGGTCTGGATGCCGCTCGGCGATCTCGATTTCGGGGTCTCCTACGAGAAC
Organism: Pseudomonadota bacterium; assembly: GCA_023387735.1. Classification (GTDB taxonomy): domain Bacteria; phylum Pseudomonadota; class Alphaproteobacteria; order Rhizobiales; family Xanthobacteraceae; genus Bradyrhizobium. Next base: position 139,800 of record JAEWHP010000040.1, read on the forward strand.
CACACCAGCTACCCCGCGCCGGGCCAGATCATTCTCTACCCCGGCGGCATCAGCGAGACCGAGATCCTGCTCGCCTATGGCGGCGTTCATTTCGCCAGCAAGATGGGCCAGCTCGCCGGCAACCACTTCATCACCCTGACCTCGGGGCTGGAGAACCTGACCGCGTTCGGCAAGACCGTGCTGTGGAAGGGCGCGCAGAAGATCCGCTTCGAGGAGGTCTAGCGTGGCCGGCGCCGGCTACCCCCGCGACCTCCGCGGCTACGGCCGCAACCCGCCGGATCCGCGCTGGCCCGGCAACGCGCGCGTCGCGGTGCAGTTCGTGGTGAACTTCGAGGAGGGCGGCGAGAACAATATCCTGCACGGAGACCGCGCCTCGGAGGCATTTTTGTCGGACGTGCTGGGTGCGCAGCCCTGGCCCGGCCAGCGCCATGCCAATATCGAATCGATGTTCGAATATGGCTCGCGGGCCGGCTTCTGGCGGCTGTGGCGAATGTTCACCGAACGCAATCTGCCGGCCACGGTGTTTGGCGTGGCGACGGCGTTGCAGCGAAATCCGGATGCCGTCGCGGCCATGAAGGAGGCCGGCTGGGACATCGCCAGCCATAGCCTGAAATGGATCGAACACAAGGACATGTCGGAGGCGCAGGAGCGAGCCGAGATCGCCGAAGCAATCCGCGTTCACATCGCGGCTACCGGCGAGCGTCCGCATGGTTGGTACACCGGACGCTCCTCGATCAACACGCTGCGGCTGCTGATGGAGACCGGCGGCTTGCTCTATCTCTGCGACTCCTATGCCGATGACCTGCCTTACTGGATCAAGTCGCCCGGGTTGAAGCCGCATCTGGTCATTCCCTATACGCTGGATGCCAACGATATGCGTTTTGTGAACGCGCAGGGCTTCGGCGGTGGCGACGAGTTCTTCACCTACCTCAAGGACAGTTTTGACGTTCTTTACGCCGAAGGTGCGACGGCGCCAAAGATGATGTCGGTCGGCCTGCACTGCCGGGTGGTCGGCCGGCCCGGTCGCGCCGCGTCGCTGATGCGCTTTCTCGACTACATCGGAAAGCACGAGCGCGTCTGGGTGCCAACGCGGCTGCAGATCGCGCAGCACTGGCACGCCAATCTCGGCCATCTAGCCGACGACGCTTTCGATATTGGATGAGCCAATGCTCGGCGCCGAGATCGTAAGCCGGATCGAACAGCTCGGGACGATTTCCGAGACCGCCGACAATCTGACGCGAATCTTCCTGTCGCCGGAACACCGCACGGCGGCCGATCTCCTGATGTCGTGGATGCGCGACGCCGGCATGACCGCGCGTCTCGATGCGATCGGCAATGTCTGCGGCCGCTATGAGGGCGAGCGGCCGGGGTTGCCGTGCCTGATGCTGGGCTCGCATTACGATACGGTACGCGATGCCGGCAAATGGGACGGACCGCTCGGGGTGATCACGGCGATTGCCTGCGTTGCCGACCTCGACCGGCGGGGCGTGCGACTGCCGTTCGCGGTGGAAGTCATTGGCTTTGCCGACGAGGAGGGCGTCCGGTTCGCCTCGACTCTGCTCGGCAGCCGGGCGATCGCGGGCACCTTCGACGAAGCCGTCCTCAACGCCCGCGACCGCGACGGCTTGTCGATGCGCGAGGCGATGCGGCAGTTCGGGCTCGACCCCGATCATGTCGGCGCTGCTGCGCGCACGTGTCGCGAACTGCTTGCCTATGTCGAACTGCATATCGAGCAGGGGCCGGTGCTCGAGCAGCAAAGCGTTCCCGTCGGCGTGGTGACGGCGATCTCAGGCGCGACGCGGCTCGCGGCAAATCTCACCGGTATGGCCGGCCATGCAGGCACCGTGCCGATGGCGCTGCGCCGCGATGCGCTGGCGGGCGCCGCGGAATGCATCGTGGCGGTCGAGGAATTCTGCAAGGCGGACGATTCCGGCCTGGTCGGCACCGTCGGCGCCATCAGCGCCATGCCTGGCGCCACCAATGTCATCCCCGGCCTTGTGTCGTTCACGCTGGATATTCGTGCGCCGACGGACAGGCACCGCAAGCTTGCGGTGGCCGACATCGTGCGGCGGATCGAGGCGATCGCGAAGCGGCGCGAACTGGCGCTGCAGATCGACGTCACTCACGAAAACCGCACCGTGCCCTGCGCGCCGTGGCTGAAGGCGCAGGTCGCGGAAGCCGTCGCAGCCGAAGGCTATGGCGTGTTCGAGCTGCCGAGCGGCGCCGGCCATGACGGCATGGCGATGATCGACATATCAGACGTCGCGATGCTGTTCGTCCGCTGCCGCGGCGGCATCAGTCATAACCCTGCCGAACATGTCGAAATCGCCGACGCCGATGCCGGCGCGCGCGTGCTGCTGCGGCTGATCGAGAATTTCAGGCCGAAAAATTAAACGGTAAGCAGTCGCTCTCGTTATCGAGCTGTCCGCTCGCACATAGCCGTGCGCTTTGTGACGGCGTGATGACATTGCCTGTCATTTCGTTGCGTGACGAATCGATGATGTTCGGAGTAGCAACCCGTGCGTCCGAAACACATGACAATTTCATCCAGGCAAATGAACAGCCAGATCGCAATTCCGTCACATCGCGAATACCGCTTTTACCAGGGCGTGTTTGCCACCTGCATCGCCAACGGCATTCAGGCCGTGAATTTTCTCGGCGATCGATTCCTGCGAACATATCAGGCCTCGGCAGGCATCGGTGAACTGTACCGTCACTCGATGAACAGCGCCTTCTCGCCGCAGGAGGCCTTTCTGGTCACCGGCGCGCCGCACGCATCGGCCTATTATCCGCGCGACTTCGCCTGGTTCTATCCCGACGTTCTGGATCCCGGGACCATCATGGATTCCGAGGATGCCGTCCGTAGGGTCCGCCTGCTCGAAAAAAGCGTCCGGCTGATGCTGGAAGCCGTTCGTTCCGGTGTCGTCACGACGACCATCGTTCCCGCAGGCCGCGATCGGTACATCGGCGTCAACTACTTTTCGCTGCCGTCAGATACGCTGCTGGGCATCCTGGCCGGCCTGGAACAGCTTGTTCGCGCCGGCCAGAGCCCAACTTCGTATCTGGCGATGTCGCAAGGTGCCCATGCCGGCCGCCTGTTGATTGCCGCGTATCGCGAGGACCTGAAGAGAGCGCTGTTCGAACTCGCCAAGGCGCTGGAGCCGTTCGAGGACAACGGGCTGACGGCCGTCCTGTGCGATCTCAACGCGGCGCGTTCTGCCGCGACCGACACCCGCGCTGAACGCCGGCGTTTCGTCACCAATGCATGCGTGTACGCGACGTTCGCGCGCGGCATCCGATTGGGGGTGATCGACCAGATCGAGCTGGAACGGCTGCTGGGGCGCAAGCTTTCGCAATACAAGCGGGAGCTTCTCCGGCTGTTTGGCAGGGATGGCTATATCAGGCATGCGCTGGATTCCCGCAGCGAACCGCCGGCGTCTGCCGTAGCGCTGGATTTCGTCAATGTGCATCAGGGGTTTTGGGAACTGAGCGATGCAGGCGAACGCGCGCTGTTCGCGGCCACGACCGATCTCATCCTCGGCGAGCCGCGATTTCGAATCCCGGATACATCCCATTTCCTGGTGTCCGCGGATAACCCGCTGAACAAGATGATCCACAGGATCGCTGCGCCCGCCTATCAGGGTCGTTCTTCCTGGCCGACCTTCAACGTCGAATTCGCCGACCGCATGCTGGACTACGACGAATGTTCCGGCACCCAAACTTATGAATCCTGTGCGCAGGCCATCCTGCGCGACATCCGCACCGCAACGGAAACCCACGGCGGATATCAGGAACTGTTGTCGGAAAAAGGCCTCAAATACCGCACCTGGGCTTATCAGAGCGCCGTCGCCCATTCCTGGTTTCCCCGCTTCCTCACCGTGTGGAAGCGGGCGTTCGGGACCTCGCTGCTCGATGGGGCTTAGCGGTACCTGCGGCGTCCTCGCTAGAGACACCGCATTTCATTTGCAGTATTGCTGCCGCCGATGACGACAGCACCGGCATTCGAGGAGCGCGAAATCCTGTTCCGGGATTTTGCAAAGGCCCTGTTCAAATCCGACATGGATGCGCTTTACCGCGTCGTGACGCCGGATTTCCTGTGGCTCTATCACGACGGCGTCGCCGTGACGAAATCGCTCTCCGGCGCCGAGGCCATCAAGGCGCATCTGGCGGAGCAGAAGATCCTGTTCTCGGCGCAGCGTTTTCACGAGGTCCGCTACCACCATTTGGCGGAAACGACGTTCATGACGTTCCGCGTCAGCGAGACTGTCGCCGGGTCCGGTGAACTGCGCGAGCAGCGCGGCATCGAGCATTACACCTTCCGGGACGGCCGGATCGCAACCAAGGATGTTTATCGGAAGCCCTCGCCGTAACGGATTACGTCGTCTCTCGCGCCCCGGCTGCTCAGTTGGTGGGCAGATGCACGCCCGGAAAGCGCCGGATCGAGACCGTGGTGCCGCGGCCTTGTTGCTCAACGAATTGAAAGAACAATCGATTCCGTCGGCGCGAGGCGCCCGACACGATTGTACACAATGGCACGCGCCTTGCTTCGCTCCCGCCGAAGAGTTCTCTCGTTCGGGGGACGTGCGTCATGGCGAACTCAGGAAAGCTCGCAGCGGAGCCGGAGCCGATCGCGCTCGATTGGTCCGCGACGGCGCTTCTCATCATCGACATGCAGCGCGACTTCATGGAGCCGGGCGGCTTCGGCGAGACGCTCGGCAATGACGTCAGCCAGCTCGCGCGCGCGGTGAAGCCGATCGCGGCCGTGCTGGATGCGGCGCGCGCGACGGGGATGCTGGTCGTGCACACCCGCGAAGGCCATCTGCCCGATCTTTCCGATGCGCCGCCGGCCAAGGTCGAGCGCGGCGCGCCTTCCCTGCGCATTGGCGATCCCGGGCCGATGGGCCGCATTCTCATTCGTGGCGAGGCCGGCCACGACATCATTCCCGAACTCTACCCGATCGACGGCGAGATCGTGATCGACAAGCCGGGCAAGGGCGCATTCTACGCCACCGAACTCGGCGAGGTGCTGCAGCGCCATGGCATCGAGAATTTGCTGGTCTGCGGCGTCACCACCGAGGTCTGCGTCAACACAACGGTGCGCGAAGCCAATGACCGCGGCTATCGCTGTGTGGTGCTGGCGGATGGCTGCGCATCTTACTTCCCCGAGTTTCACGAGATGGGCCTGAAGATGATCAAGGCCCAGGGCGGCATCTTCGGCTGGGTCTCCGACTCGGCCGCGGTGCTCAGGGCACTTTCACCGGAGAATGCAACGACGGCAGCAGTGGGGACATCACGATGAGCACGAGCGCAACGGGGACATCAGGCACATCCACCTTCAAGCCGGCATTGTGGACGCCGGGCGACTGGAACGCGCTGTTCGGCTTCGGCACCAACATTCTCGTCAACATGCTGGTCCTGACCGGCTTGCTGCGCTTCGTGCTGAAGATGCCTGATTCAATCGTGTTCGGCCGTATCCTGCCGGCGCTCGGCCTGATGATGTGCCTCTCGACGTTCTATTACGCTTATCTTGCCTACAAACTGGCGCAGAAGACCGGCCGCAACGACGTCTGCGCGCTGCCGTCGGGCGTCAGCGTGCCGCACATGTTCATCGTCACCTTCGTGATCATGCTGCCGATCACGCTCAAGACCGGCGATCCCGTCAAGGGCTGGTCGGCCGGGCTGGTCTGGGTGTTCTTCCAGAGCTTTATCCTCATGATCGGCGGGTTCATCGCGCCGTACATCCGGAAGATCACTCCGCGCGCGGCGCTGCTCGGCACGCTCGCCGGCGTCTCTGTCACCTTCATCTCGATGCGTCCGGCGCTGGAGATGTACATGACGCCGCAGATCGGGCTGGTGTGCTTTGCCATCATCCTGGCGAGCTGGTTCGGTGGCGTGAAGTACTGGAAGGGGATGCCGGCCGGCCTTGTCGCCATCGCGGTCGGCATGGTCATCGCGTGGGGATCGAACCTGTTCGGCCTCGGGCTCGGCGGATTGAGCCTGAAGGGCGTCGGCGATGCCTTTGCCAATTTCGGCTTCTCGGTGCCGTTGCCCGCCTTCGGCCACGTCTTCTCGGGCTTCGAGTTCCTCGGCATCATTCTCGTCACGGCCATTCCGTTCGGCATCTACGATCTCGTCGAAGCCATGGACAATGTCGAAAGCGCGGAAGCCGCCGGCGACGAATATCCGACCACGCGGGTCCTGACCGCCGACGGTGTCGTCAGCCTGATCGGCTGCCTGATGGGCAATCCCTTCATCAATGCGGTCTATATCGGTCATCCCGGCTGGAAGGCGATGGGCGGCCGGATCGGCTATTCGGCGGCGACCGGAATCATGGTGGTGCTGTTGAGCTGGTTCGGCATCATCGCGGTGTTGCTGGCGCTGGTGCCTGTGGTCGCGATCTCGCCGATCCTGCTCTATATCGGCATGCTGATCGGCGCTCAGGCATTCCAGACCACGCCGGTCAAGCATGCGCCTGCAGTGGTACTGGCTCTGACGCCGCATCTCGCTGCCTGGGCGAAGCTGCAGATCGACACCATGCTTGGTGCGAGCATGACTGCGGCCCAAACGGTCGGCGGACTCGCCGCCGACAAGGTCGGTGCGGTGAAGGAAGCGGCCATCGCCTCGCTGCCGCAGCAGGGCGTGTTCTATCACGGACTGGAAGTGATGGGTGGCGGCGCGATCCTCGGCGGCCTCGTGCTGGGCGCGATCGGCGTGTTCGTGATCGAACGCGATTTTCTGAAAGCCTCGGCCTTCGCGCTCGCCGGCGCCGTCATGACCTATTTCGGTTTCATGCACGGCGAAGCCGTCGGCATCGGTGGCGGCCTTGGCGTCACGCCGGGCGTCGCGCTGGCCTATGTGGTGATGGCGGCGGGCCTGTTCGCGCTGGCGAAGAGTGGCGAGGGCGTAGCCTACAGCGCGCATGCAGAACCGGTTGCCGCGCCGGCGGAGTGAGCACCGGCGATATTCTGACATCGCGGGGAATTGCGCCGCAAAAGCCTTTGCGGCGCAATTCGCATTTGCGCTTTGCTCAAGGCGAGCGGAATCGTCGTCGGGCTGCAAAGCCTGTTGCCATTCATGCTAAATAATGTACGATAAGTACAATAATTGAACCCGCGTGAAACGGCTTCCATGACGACCCATGATTATCGCATCTTCGACGCAGGGGATGTCCAGTTGCAATCGGGCGTCGTCTTCCCTTCCATGCAACTCGCCTACCAGACCTACGGCACGCTGAATGCGCGCAAGGACAATGTGATTGTCTATCCCACGTCGTTCAGCGCGCAACACTACGACACGGAATGGCTGATCCAGCGGTGTGGGGCTCTGGACCCCGATCGCTATTTCATCATCATTCCGAATCTTTTCGGCAACGGCCTCTCCTCATCGCCCTCCAATTCGGCCGTCACACCGTTTCCGGCAATCACCTATCATGACGCGGTCGCGGTCCAGTGCCGCCTGCTGGTGGAGCAATACGGAATTTCGAAGATCGCGCTCGTCTATGGCTGGTCCATGGGCGGAATGCAGGCCTACCACTGGGCGGCCCGATATCCCGACATGGTGGAGCGGGCGGCCATCGTCTGTGGCAGCGCCCGATGTTCGCCCTACAACCACGTGTTTCTCGAGGGCGTGAAGGCGGCGCTGACGGCGGACCCCGCCTGGCAGGATGGCCGTTTCGTTGCAAAGCCCGTCGCCGGGCTTCGGGCCATGGGACGCGTCTATGCGGGGTGGGCCATGTCGCACGCCTATTACCGCGACGAGATCTGGCGCGAGGCCGGCTTCACCTCTCTGGAAGATTATCTCGCCCGCTCCTGGGACGTCGCCTTCGCGAGGCGGGACGCCAACGACTTGCTCGCGCAGATCGCGATCTGGCAGACCGGCGACATCAGTCGATGTCACGAATTCGGCGGCGACATCGACCGCGCGCTCGCTGCCGTCAAGGCGGACATACTGCTGATGCCGGGACGGACCGACCGCTATTTCGACGTGCGCGACAACGAGGCCGAACTGGGCCGGCTTGTCAACGCAAGGTCCGCCGAACTGCATCCGATTCCGTCGGTCCACGGACACCGCGCCGGAAATCCCGTCGCCAATCCGGCAGACCGCGACTTCATCAACGCCGAAATCTCGGCGCTGCTGCAGCATTGAAACAGGAGGAGATGCGGCCATGAGCACAGCAGTTACCGCAACGGGAGAAAAGCCGCTGACTTCCGCCCAACTGCGCGAGCTATCGGTGCGGTCAGACCTTCAAGGCACGATTCGCGCAGTCACTCATTACGGCGCAATCGTCATTGTTGGCGCACTGATCTGGCTGGTGTCCTCCACCTACGGCATCGCCTGGGCGGTGCCGCTGATGGTCGCGCAGGGGTACTTCGTCGCCTTCCTGTTCATGGTCGTGCACGAGACCGCGCACAAGACCGCATTTCGGAGCCGATCACTCAATCTGGTGGTCGGACACCTGTCTTCATTCGCGATCGGATTGCCCTACGAATATTATTGCCTGTTCCATTGGGACCACCATCGCTATACGCAGGATCCGGAGCGGGATCCGGAACTGCTGGTTGGCCCGATGCCTGCCTCGGATACCCAACTCGCCATCGCCTATAGCGGCATTCGGCAGGTTGCTTTCCGGGTAGGGCTGATGCTTCGCCATGCCTTCACCGGCAACGCCTCGGCTCCCTGGATTCCGGAAGGCAAGCGGTACATCGTCGTGACGGAAGCGCGTCTCTATGTGGCCGGCTATCTCGCGCTAGTGGTCGCCTCGTTCGCGCTCCAAGCCACGCTTCTGCTCTGGGTCTGGATCGTTCCGCTGGTCGTCGGCCAGCTATTCCTGCGGCCTTATCTCTATGCCGAACACACCGGCTGTGACCGCACGCGCAGTGCGTTCCAGAACACCCGCACCACCTACACCGGCATGATCACGAAATGGTTTGCATGGAACATGCCCTATCACGTCGAGCATCACGCCTATCCTTCGATCCCGTTTCATGCGTTGCCGAAGCTGAACGCGATCGTCGACGAGCGGATCGTGTTCCGGGGCCGCGGCTATCTGGCCGTGACTCGCGAGACCTGGGCCTGGTTTCGACGTCAGCGGCGTAGCAGTGTCGAGAGCGTCAGCGGCTCCTGATCATCAGCAGGGTATCGACGAGATTGCGGGCCTGCGTCGGCGAGATCGGCTTGATACCGAAGATGTAGCGATAGAAAAGGCTGCCATAGATGGCATCGTAGAGGTCTTCAGGCTTTCCCGTCGCGCCAACGCTACCGTCCTGCTGGCCGGCGGCGATCAATTCGACCAGCGTCGTCCTTCGATGCCTGAGATAGCGCTCAAAGAAAATCTCCGCCGAGCCGGTGTTCGAGATGCATTCGGAGACCACCGCAAGCTGCACCTTGCCGAATTCACCCTGCAATGCCTTTGCGTAAGCTGCAGCGTGGCTTCTCAGGCGGTCGGCCGGTGTGCCTGATGTCGGCAGTGGCAGCATCTGCGACGCATGGTTCAGGAACGCATCGATCAAGAGCGCCTCGCGCGACGGCCACCATTTGTAGACGGTCATTTTCGAAACGCCGGAGTGCCGCGCAACCGCGTCGATGCTGGTGGCGGCGAGACCCGTGGTCGCCATCAGCGTGTACGCGCTTTCCAGGATGGCGCTGGTCGTCTCAGTGGACCGGGGGCGACCACGGCGGATCGCCGCCGTATCGCAGTCGGTTTCGATCCTGCCCTTCGCCATGCTCCGGCTTCCGATGCCGTGTGCGCCGCCGCCGGCTACGCCACGAACGCCAGCAGCGTGCCGTTGCCTTCAGCCGGCGGCACGACCACGCCACCAGCGCTCTTCACACCGGCCGCGCCCAGCGTCTTCTCCGCCGCCGCGACGTCGGCCGCGATCACGAGCCCGGCGCCGCCGCGCTCGGGCAGGCCGGCCAGCGATACGCCGGGATAGCGCTTCCCGAGTTGATCTTTCGTCAAAAATACGAAGTCGGCGCGGTCGCCACCTGAGGGCACTGCTACGGCACCGTCAGTCTCGTTGCGTACCTCTCGGTCGATCATCTTCGACAAGTGCGCGGCCTCCTTGGCAGGCTCCGGCGCGACCATCAGCACCTGCTTCAGCCGCTTGGCGCCATTGGCATGCTTCATCAGTTCGGGAATCCATACCGTCTCGCGCGTCTTGTGCTGGCAGGCAAAGATCCGCACGCCGCCCGGAGCTTCCGCGGTCGGCCATTGGAAGGTCCGGAATTTCGCTGCGGATACCGAACCATCGGGCATCGTCACCGGTCGTTCGAAATCGGTAGGCCCGACCGGTGGGTAGCCGCGCGCGCGAATTTCTTCCGCGCCGTCGGCTGAATCCACCGCGGTGAATGCGATGCGCTCGATGCCTTCGCCGTTTTTCTCGAGGTTCGCCCGCGCCGGAGCATTATGTTCTGTCGGCGTCAGAACGCCGAGCAATTCCATGTAGTCGGGGTCGAACATGATGGTGTAGTTGCCAGATCCCATATGCGCGCTGTGGGTACCGCGCGGTGACACGGTGAAGCCGAGCCGCTTGTAGTTTTCGGCGGCCTTGTCGAGGTCCTTCACCATGACCACGGCGTGATCGATTCCGATGACGTTTTTGAGTGCCACTCTCTTGTTTCCTTCGGCTTTATGGGCAGGCTAAACTAAGCAGAACGATCAAGCGGCTGCAAGAAAGGATACCGATGGATACGAGCAACGTCCGGTGGCCTGAATCCCTCTGGGCGGCGGCGACGCCATCGGGGCCTGAATTGCCCGAACTGACCGGCACCCAGCAGACGGACGTGATCGTGATCGGTGCCGGCTTCACCGGCCTTTCCACCGCGTTGCACCTGCGCGAGGCCGGCGTCGATGTCGCAATCGTCGAAGCGGCGGAGCCGGGCTGGGGCGCTTCGGGGCGCAACAATGGCCAGGTGATCCCGACGCTGTCGCGGCCCGATCCGGAGGACATTGTTGCAAGGCATGGCGAGGCGGGGGAACGTTTTGTCGGCATGCTGCGCGACAGCGCTTCCTATCTGTTCGACCTGACGAGGCGCTACAACATCGATGCCGAAGGCGAGCAGGCCGGCTGGGTGCAGCCGGTGCATTCGCCCGGGCGCATCAAGATCGCCGAGCGCCGCGTGAAGCAATGGTCGAAGTTCGGCGCGCCGGTCGAGCTGCTGTCGCGCGAACAGGTCCGCGACATGACGGGCTCGGACGCGTGGTTCGGCGGCTTCTGGAACACGACCGGTGGCCATGTCAATCCGCTGGCGCTGGCCCGTGGGCTGGCGCGCACCGTGGTCGGTCTCGGCGCGCGCATCTATGCGCGCTCGCCGGCGGAGAGTTTTGAGCGCCGTGGCGATCGCTGGGTGGTCAGGACCGCGAAGGGCGAAATCTCCGGCCGCGCGCTCGTGATGGCGACTAATGCCTATAGCGGCGAGTTCTCGAAATCGCTGGTGCCTGAGATCGCGCACGAGGTGATGCCGGTGCTGTCGTGGCAGATGTCGACGCAGCCGCTGTCCGATAACGTCCGCAAGACCATCATCCCCGGACGGCAAGCGATGTCGGATACCCATGGCGAGCTCTATTTCGCCCGCTATGACGCACGAAACCGCCTCGTCACCGGCGGCGCGGTGCTTGGCCCAGGCAACAAGGTGGAGCGCATCAAGGCGCGCGTCACCGAGCGGCTGCAGCGGCTGTGGCCGCAGATCGGCGAGGTCTCGTTCGACCATGTCTGGAACGGCTATGTAGGCATGACCGCGGACTTCCTGCCGCGCATCCATCGTTTGGGGCCGAACGCCTATGGCTGGACCGGCTGCAACGGCCGCGCCGTCGCGCTGACGATGCCGCTCGGCCGCGAACTGGCGAAGGCCGTGCAGGGCGTCCCGGAAAGCGAGCTGGCGCTGCCGTTCACGGAGCCGGTGACGTATGTGGCGCACGGACTGTTGCGCCAGATCGCGCCCTGGATGCTGGTGCTCTATCGGCAGCGCGATGCGCAGGAACCGGTCAAGGGTGACCGTTTCGAACTGCTGCGATGGGCGGAGGCTATCCTTGCTTCGCGCCGTACCTCACGCTCCGGCTAGTCCGGCCGTCTCATGTTCCCGTGCGAATTCACCGCCGGGAATCGAATCGAGCAACGCCTGTGTGTATGGATGCTGCGGGGTGCCGAACACCTCGCCGGCAAGCCCATGCTCCACGACTTCGCCGTCCTTCATGACGGCGACGAGGTCGCAAATCTGCGCGGCGACGCGCAAATCATGCGTGATGAAGACGATGGAGAGCCCAAGCCGCTGGCGCAGGTCCGCGAGCAGCTTCAGCACCTGCGCCTGCACCGAGACATCGAGCGCCGATACCGGTTCGTCCGCGACCAGCACGTCCGGCTTCAGCGCCAGCGCGCGGGCGAGGCCGATGCGCTGGCGCTGGCCGCCGGAGAATTCATGCGGATAGCGGTCGCCGGCGGACGGATCGAGTCCGACGAGGGCGAACAATTCCCTGGCGTTCGCGAGCGCCTCCGCCCGCGGCGTGCCGTGCACGATCGGACCCTGCGCCACCAGTTCGGCCGCCTTGCGGCGCGGATTGAGCGAGGCGAACGGGTCCTGGAACACCATCTGGATATGCCGCGTCTCGCGCCGAACCTGTTCTCGCGACAGTTTTGCCCAGTCGCTTCCGTCGAGCACGATCGAGCCGCTGTCGGGATCGATCAGCCGCACGATGCAGCGCGCCAGCGTCGACTTGCCCGAGCCGGATTCGCCGACAATGCCCAGCGTCGCCCCGCGCGGCAGATTGAGCGACACGTTCCTCACGGCTGGCGTCACGCGAGCGCCGCGCCCGAGAAACCCGCCGGTGCGGTAGGTTTTCGAGACATCCGTGATCGTCAGGATGTTGTCGGCGGCAAGTGCGCGGGGCGGCGGTGCCTTCAGCGGCGGGACCGCGGCGATGAGCTGCTTGGTATAGGCATGCTGCGGATGTGCCAGCACAGCTGACGCCGCGCCTTGTTCGACGATCAAGCCATGCTGCATCACCACGACGCGGTCGGCGATCTCGGCCACCACCCCGAAATCATGAGTGATGAACATCACCGCGGTCTTGCGGCGCTGCTGCAGGTCGCGGATCAGTTTCAGGATCTGCGCTTGCGTCGTCACGTCGAGCGCGGTGGTCGGCTCATCGGCGATCAGCAGTTTTGGATCGAGCGCCAGCGCCATCGCGATCATGGCGCGTTGGCGTTGCCCCCCAGATAGTTCGTGAGGATAGGCCTTCGCCGCCACCTTGGGATCGGGGATTCGCACGTCGGCCAGCAGCGATAGAACGCGCGCGTTGATCTCCGCCTTTGACAGATCAGTGTGGATCGAGAACATCTCGGCGATCTGGTCGCCGATGGTGCGCAGCGGATTGAGCGCCGTCATCGGCTCCTGAAAGATCATGGCGATGCCGGCGCCGCGCACCTCGCGCATTTCCGCAGGCGTCGCCGCGCAGAGGTCGCGGCCTTCGAACAGCATGCTGCCGCCGTCGATCGTCACCTCGTCGGGCAGCAGCCGCATGATGGCGTTGGCCATCATCGATTTGCCGGAGCCGGATTCACCGACCACGCAGAGAATCTCGTTGGAAGCGATGTCGAGCGACACGCCCCTGAGCGCATGTGTCCGGTCTGCGCCACGGGGCAGGCGGACGCTCAGCCGGTCGAGCGAAAGGATAGTCTCGTGCGCGCTCATCGTCCCTTCAGCCTCGGATTGAGCGCGTCGTTGAGACCCTGGCCGACCAGCGATACCGCAAGCACGGTGACGAGGATGGCGATGCCGGGGATTGCCGAGACATACCACTGCACCCGTAGCACGTCGCGGCCGAGGCCGATCAGGTTGCCCCAGGATGCCACATTGGGATCGGACAGCCGCAGGAAAGCCAGCGCGCTTTCGAGCAGGATCGCTACCGCCATCACCACGCTGGCGTAGACGATGACCGGCGGCAGCGCGTTGGGCAGGATCTCGCCGAGGATCAGCTGGATATCCTTCATGCCCAGCGTGCGGCCGGCCTGGACAAATTCGCGGTTGCGCAGCGACAGGAATTCGGCGCGGGTCAGCCGCGCCGGCGCCGGCCATGACACCACGCCGACCGCGATGGTCACGGTCGTGAGCGTCGAGCCGAACACCGCGACCAGCACCAGCAGCAAAACGAAGTTCGGCAGGGTCTGGAACGCCTCGGTAATCCGCATCAGGACATTGTCGACCCAGCCGCCATAATATCCGGCGAAGGCGCCGACGAGGATGCCGATCAGGATCGCGATGGCGGTGGCGACGCCGCCGATCAGAAGCGAGATCCGTGCGCCGTAGAAGATCTGCGCGGCGATATCGCGCCCCGAATTGTCGGTGCCGAGCAGGAAGCGCGGGTTGGAGAACGGCCAGATCAGCGGGCGGCCGGCCAGCGCCAGCGGATCGCGGGGATAGAGCCAGCCGGCCGTGATCGCCATCGCGATCACGATCAGCAGCAGGATCAGGCCGGCGACGGCGGCGGGACTTCGGAAATAGCGCTTGATCGCATCCATCGTGCTAGCCTGCCGTGATGCGCGTATCGAGCCGCGCGTAGATCAGGTCGACGACGAAGTTGACCAATATGACCAGCAGCGCGGAGACGAACACGATACCGAGAAGCGTATTGAGGTCGCGCTGCACCACCGATTCATAGGCAAGTCGCCCGAGCCCCGGCAGCGAAAACACGCTTTCGACCACGACCGACCCGCCGAGCATGGTGCCGGCCTGCAGCCCGATCAGTGTCACCATCGGCAGCAGGGCGTTGCGCAGTACGTGCCGCGTCACCACGCGGGTCTCGTCGAGACCTTTTGCGCGGGCTGTGCGGACGTAGTCGAGGTTGAGGACTTCGAGCATCGAGGCGCGCATGATCCGCAGATAGATCGCCAGAAAAATCAGCCCGAGCGTCAGTGTCGGCAGCACCAGATGGCTTGCGATATCGAGCACGCGCCAGAAGCCGGTCCGAACGATGCCGATGTCCTCGAAGCCGCCCGGCGGCAGCCATTGCAGATAGACCGAGAACACGACGATCGCCATCAGCCCGAACCAGAACGAGGGCGTGGCGTAGAAGACGAGGCCAAGCGTCGAGATCAGCGTGTCCGGCCAGCGGTTGACGCCGCGCGCGGCGATCACGCCGAACAACAGCCCGAAGAAGAACGCGAACGACAGTGAGGCTGTCATCAGCAGGATGGTTGGTGGCAGCCGTTCCAGGATGACCGATGCTACCGGCTTGCCGTAGATCGAGGAGAAGCCGAGATCGAGCCGCACCAGTCGCCAGAGATAATTGCCGAGTTGGGCCGGGATCGAGAGGTCGAGACCGTAGAATTTCCGTAGCTCCCTGGCGGTCGCGGCATCGCCGCCGCCCATCTGCGCCATCATGGCGTCGACAGTGTCGCCCGGCGCGAACTGCAGCAGCAGAAACACGCCGATCAGGATCAGGATCAATGTCGGGATCGAGGCGGCCAGCCGCCGCCCCGCAAGGCTCAGGATACGCATAGACCTATCTTGGCGGATATCGGCTTAAGCCGAAAGCCAAAGATCGTGCCAACTCGTCGAGCCCCAGCGCGGCGTGTTGGAGTGGTTGCGTGCCTTCGCTGTGATCACGGTGACGAAAATCTGCTCGATCGGCATCCAGACCGGGAGCTCCGTGTTCACTTCCTTGACAAACTGGGCATACAGCGCCTTGCGCTTCGCAGGATCGACTTCGGTGGCGGCGTCGTCGATGGTCTTGTCGAGCGTCTTGTCTTCCCAGCCCCACTGGTTGGTCCAGGGCGCGCCCTTTGGCTGGCCGGAGCGATACCAGACCGTGGTCGAGACCGCGGGATCGTTGCGGTACTGGTGCCAGCCGGTGGCAATGTCGAAGGCGTGCTCGTCATAGACCTGCTTGAGGAAGCCGCCGCCGTCGTTGCGCACGATCTCGACCGGGATGCCGATCTCGCCCAGCGACTGCTGGATGAAGGTCGACCACAGCGAGATGTCCTCGCCCCAGGGCGCGGGCAATAGCCGAAGCGAGAAGCGCGTGCCGCCGCGGCCGGCCTTGTAGCCGGCTTCATCCAGCAGAGCCGCGGCCTTGGCCTTGTCGTATGGATATTGCGGCGTATTCGCGCCCGGATAGAAATCGGCCGAGGTCGAGGGGATCGGCCCGGTGCCCAGCTTGGCGAAGTCGCCGAGGAAATTGTCGATGAAGAACGGCACGTTGATCGCGTGCGCGATGGCGCGGCGTACCTTGATGTCGGACAATTCCTTGCGGCGGAAGTTGAATTCGATGGTGTTGGTGCGCGCGTTGCCTTCATTGCCCTTGGTCGAGACAATGAAGCGCTTGTCCTTGCCCAAGCGTGCCATGTCCGAGATCGTCAGCCCGGAGAATGGCGAGTAGTGCAGTTCGCCGGCTTCCATCTGGGCTGACGCTGCCGCGCGGTCGGTGATGACGCGCCAGACGATGCGGTCGAGATAGGGCGCATTAGGCCGCCAGTAGTTCTCGTTACGGTCGGCGATGACGTGTTGCCCACGCTCGTATTTGACGAACTTGAACGGTCCGGTGCCGACCGGGGCCAGGTTGGTCGGGTTCTGCCTGATATCGCCGCTCTCGTAGAGGTGCTTGGCCGAGATGTAGCCGAGGTCGGGCAGGGCGCGCAGCAAGAGATTGAGCGGCATAGGACGCTCGTATTTGAAGATCGCGGTCTCGGCGTCGGGCGTCTCGACCTCGGTCAGGAACAGTTGCAGCGTCGAGCCGTAGTTGAGGATCTTCTTCCACATGTTCATGGCGGTGAAGGCGACGTCGGCGGAGGTGAACGGTTTGCCATCGTGCCAGGTGACGCCCTTGCGCAGCTTGAACGTCACGGTCTTGCCGTCGGGGGCGGCTTCCCAACTCTCGGCGAGCACGCCGACCGGCTGGCCATTGGCGTCGAGGTCGACCAGGTTTTCCTGGATCTTGCCGCCGATGATGTAGACGCCGGTGGAAGCCTGGATGCTCGGATTGAGCTGGCGCTGCTCGGCGCCGTAATGGACGTTGAACACGCCACCCTTGCGCGGGGTTTCCTGCGCAAACGCCCGCATCGGATTGATCACGTTGGCCGCGATGGCCGCTGACGTCAGCAGCGCGGTGCGGCGATTGATCTCAAGGCGCGTCAAATCCATGCGAAGTCTCCAAAGTGATATTGATGGTGGACCGTTCAGGCGTCGGCCTTGCGTCAATGTTACGCTGGAAGGGGAACGCGAGTCATTTTCTAATCGCGGCGCGAAACGGAAAATCCTTCCTGAAAACAACGTGCTCAGCGGCTGTTCAGCCTGCTCATTTTTGCGCGCGGGCACGAGAATGAAGGCTCGCCGGGACCGCGGGTGGGGACATCCACAGCCCGGAATTGGCGGGAAATCCGCTGGATCAGGTGTCTGAAACCCCTTAAAAACAGGGGCCGGCGGCTTCGAGGGCCTAAAAACCAGCCAAAATTGGACGAATCAGTGCAACTCGATTAGCGAGATAGTTGTGCAGATTGTCGGAAACCCTGTTTTTTAGGCGGTTTTCGCCATATCGTCGCCGGTGCCAGAATCAAATGGAGCAATCATGGCCACCCAAATGTCTAAGTCGCAGCTGATCGAGAAGATCGCGACCACCACCGAAGTCTCGAAGAAGGAAGTCAAGAGCGTGATGGAAACGCTCGTTGACGTTGGCCACAAGGAGCTCAAGAAGAACGGGGTATTCCTCGTCCCCGGCTTCGCGAAGTTCGTCGTGGTCAAGAAGCCAGCGACCAAGGCTCGCAAGGGCACCAACCCCTTCACGGGCGAGGAAATGATGTTCAAGGCCAAGCCGGCCCGCAAGATCGTCCGGGCTCGCCCGGTCAAGGCCGCCAAGGACGCGGTGTAAGAAAGCGAAAAGGCCCCCGGCGACGGGGGCCTTTTTGTTTCTGGCGGCACTGTACCTGCACATGGTTCGAGACGCGCGGCGTTGCCGCGCTCCTCACCATGAGGCCTCAGATGGCCCTCGTCCTGAGGAGCCGCGAAGCGGCGTCTCGAAGGATGAAGCAAGCCCTGCACTACACCACCGGCGAACGGCCGCCATCGATATTGATGGCGGTGCCGGTGATGTAGGATCCCTGATCCGAGGCGAGGAAGCAGGCCATGTTGGCGAATTCCTCCGCCGTGCCGATACGTCCCAGGGGAGTGCCCTTGGCGAGATTCTTGGCAAACACCTCGAAGTCCATGTCCGGCGCCTGCTTGGCGTGCCGCTGCACCCATTGATCGCTCATGATCAGGCCGACCAGCATGGCATTGACCAGGATGTTGTGTTCGCCGCCTTCGTTCGCCATCACCTTGGTCAGCGCCATGCCCGCCGCCCGCGTCACCGAGGTCGGCGCTGACGAAGCAGCCGGCGCCTTGGCAAAGGTGTTGAGCACGTTGATGATGCGGCCCCATTTGCGCGCCTTCATGCCCGGCCAGACCAGCCGGGAGAAGCGGATCGCGGCAAACAGTTTGAGGTCGAGGTCGTCCTGCCAGGCCTCGTCCGAGATGGTCTCGAACGCCATCGTGCGCGCGGTGCCCGCGTTGTTGACGAGGATGTCGACCGGACCGAGATCGGCAACGATCTTCTCATGCGCCTTGGCAATCTCCGATGCCTTCGACACGTCGCAGACGTAGTCGCGAACGTCGATGCCGTCCTTGCCGAGTTGTTCTCGCGCGGCCTTGAGGTCCTGTGCGCCGCGCGCGAGAATCGCCACCTTTGCACCCGAGGCGGCAAACTGCCGTGCAACCGCCAGCCCAAGGCCCTTGCTGCCGCCGGTGATGGCGGCGACGCGATCTTTCATCGTGACTTGCATGTTGTTCTCCCGCTCGCGGTCTTCCGTGCCGCTGGTTGGTCCGACAGTTGGATCGGCTCGAAGGGCTCATCATGGTTCCGCGCGGGGGCATGATCAAGCACGCTCTCGTCGTGGTGGACACCGCTCGGACAAGACCCTGCGGATTCGCGTTGCCGCCATATTGGTGATACCCCGCCCTGAAAGAGTTTTGGGGCGAGACGGCTCATGGACGGCAATGCCGACGGCGCGGGCATCAACATCCGCGCGCTGATTTTTGCGCTGCTGGCGCTGGCCTGCGGCCATATGCTGTCGACGCTGTTGCGGACGATTCCGGCGGTCAGCCTCGACGTGATGGCGGCCGACTTCCGTACGGCGCCGCAGACGCTGGCGAGCCTTACCTCGATCTATCATTTTGCGTTCGCCGCCTCGCAGATTCCGGTCGGCGCCGCGATGGATCGCTTCGGCGTCCGCCCGGTTTCCCTGAGCCTGCTGGCCGGAACCATCGTGGGGGCGCTGGCGTCGGGACTGGCGACGGGGCCGGAGAGTTTCCTGTTCGGGCAATTCCTGCTCGGCGTCGCCACGTCGGGCATGCTGATGTGCCCGATGACGCTCGCAGCCAAGCAGATGTCGGCGGCGCGCTTCGGCCTGTGGTCCGGCATCATTCTATCGATCGGCAATATCGGCATGCTGCTGTCGTCGAGCCCGCTGGCCTTTGTCGTCGAACAATGGGGATGGCGAGCAGGGTTCTGGATCTCCGCCTGTTTCGGCGCCGTCGTCGCCGTGGCGGTGTTCGCGCTGGTCCCGAAGCAGCCCGCCGCGCATGCGGACCAGTCGTCGCCATTGTCGCAAATGGCCGAGGTGCTTCGCATCGGCCTGTCGCGTCAGTTGCGCGGCCTGATCGCGCTGTCGCTGGTGTCGCTGGCGGCGTCGCTGGTGTTGCGGGGATTATGGGGCGGGCCGTGGCTGATGGAGATCAAGGCGCTCAGCCGTATCGAGGCGGGCAATGCGCTTGGCCTGTTCACGCTCGCATTGATCGCAGGGCCGGTGCTGATGGGGATTCTCGATCGTGCCATCGGCCACCGCCGGGAAGTGCTGGCCGCCACCCATTCATTTGCGGCGTTGTTGCTCGCCGTGATGGCGGCCGGAGCGCCGCACTATCCGTTGGCCGATCTGCTCGGTGTTGCCGCCATACCAGCAAGATTTGACGCTGTCTTGTTCGTATTGATGGGCATCGCCATATCGACGCAACCCTTGCTGTACGGCATGACGCGCCAACTCGTGGACGCGCAGAACGCCGGCAAGGCGCTGTCCGCCATCAATCTCGCGTTTTTCCTGGGCGCAGCCCTGATGCAATCTGCAACGGGCGTCGTCGCAACGATGTTCGGATTGCCCGCAGTGTTACTGTTCATGGCCACGACCTTGATCGCCGGGACCGTCGTGTTCCTGACCTTTACCCAGCCGTCGAAATTCTAGCCGCGGGACAGCCGCGATAAAGCCCGGGTTTGCGGCCGTAATTCCAGCGGCTATAAGGGCTTGCCTCACCATGCTTGGACGCCGCATGTACCCGGATTCAAATTCTTCTTCGCAGAAAATGTACGACCGTGCGCTGGCGAGCCTGCCCGGCGGCAACACCCGTACCACCGTGTTCATGAAACCCTATCCGATCTACGCCGCGCGCGGCGAGGGCTGCCGGGTGTGGGATCTCGACGGCAACGTCTACATCGACTGCATCAACAACTTTACCGCGCAGATTCATGGCCACGCCCATCCCGCGCTGATCAAGGCGGCGACCGCGCAGCTTGCGCTGGGCTCGGCGTTCGGCCTGCCGACGGAATCCGAGATCGACCTCGCCGAACTGCTGGCTTCGCGGTTGCCCTCGGTCGATCAGCTGCGTTTCGCCAATTCCGGCACGGAAGCTGTCATGATGGCGCTGAAGGCGGCGCGTGCCCATACCGGCCGCCCCAAGATCGCCAAGTGCGAGGGCGCCTATCACGGCTCCTACGACTATGCCGAGGTGAGCCTCGATCCGACACCTGAAGCCTGGGGGCGCAACGCACCGGTATCGGTAGCCTATGCCAGGGGTACGCCGGAGAATGTACTGGCTGACGTCGTCACTATTCCGTTCAACGACAAGGAAGCGGCCGTTGGCCTGATCCGCGAGCACGGCCCCGAGCTCGCCTGCGTGCTGGTCGATCCCATGCCCAATCGCGCCGGCCTGGCGCCGGCCGACCAGGCCTATCTGGAGGCGCTGCGAAAGGTCACGCGCGAGGTCGGCGCGCTCCTGATCTTTGACGAGGTCATCACGTTCCGACTTGGTTTTCGTGGAGCGCAAGGCATCTGGAACATCGATCCGGACCTCACCACGCTCGGCAAAATCATTGGCGGCGGCTTTCCGGTCGGCGCGATTGGCGGCCGCAAGGAAGTCATGGCGGTGTTCGATCCGCGCCCGGGCAAGCCGGCATTGCCGCATGGCGGCACGTTCTCCGCCAATCCGGTGACGATGCGCGCCGGCATCGCCGCGATGGAACTACTCGACGAAGCAGCCTTTGCGCGGCTCGATGCGATGGGCGAGACGGTTCGCGCTGGCATCGACAGCGCGTTTCGCCGCCACGGCGTGCCCGGTGGCACGGTGGGCCTGGGTTCGCTGCTAAAGATTCATTTCGCCGACAGGCCGATCCGCGACTATCGCTCGGCCTATCTGACCGAGGAAGAGGCGCGGCGCCAGACGGTATTCTCGCGCGCCCTGCTCAATCGCGGCGTGCTGGCTGCAGGCTATGGCCTGATGGCTTTGTCGACCCCGATGACGGATGCCGACCTCGATGCGATCGTTGACGCGGCGTCAGGCGCGCTCGCCGAAGTAGCAGGCACGCTTTGAGTTGCAGGCAGGAACAGTCGCACAACAAGAACGGGTAAGAATGTCCGCCAAGATCGACCCCATCACGCGTTCCGTCGTCCAGCACCGGCTCAGTTCGATCGTGAAGGAGATGGGCGAGGCGATGCTTCGCACGTCCTATTCGCAGATCCTCAATTCCAGCCGCGATTTTTCGTTGGCGATTTGCGACACCGATGCGCGCCTGATCGCGCAGGCCGATCACCTCCCGGTTCACGTCGGCGCGTTGCCTTGGGCGACGATTGCCGTCGAGGAGCGGTTCAAGGACGTCAGGCCGGGCGATGTCATCCTGCTCAACGATCCCTATTTCGGCGGCAGCCATCTGCCCGATGTGACCGTGTTCGTGCCGGTCTTCGCCGGTGAAAAGCGTCTGCTCTGGACCATCGTGCGCGCGCATCAGAGCGATATCGGCGGCGGCACCCATGGCGCCTATAACCCCGCGGCCACCGAGATCTGGCAGGAGGGGTTGCGCATCCCGCCGATCAAGCTCTACGAAGCCGGCAAGCTGCGCGACGACCTGCTCGACCTGCTGGCCCTCAACGTTCGCAATCCCAGGGAATTTCGTGGCGATCTCGCCGCGATGCTGGGCGCGGCCCATCTAGGCGAGCGCCGCGTATCGAAGCTGTTCAGCGAGTTTGGCGCGCCGGTCGTCGAAGCTGCGATCGGTGCGATCCTCGACGCGACCGAGCAGCAGGCCCGCGCGGTCGTTTCGACCTGGAAGGACGGCGTGTTTTACGGGGAAGCGTTTCTCGACGATGACGGTCACGGCCGTACGGATCTTCGCATCGCCGCCAAGGTGACCAAGAAGGGCAGCGATGTCGAAATCGATCTGTCTGAAAGCGATCCGCAGTCGACCAGTTTTGTGAACTCCTCGCACGCCAACATGCAGGCGGCGGTGGCGATGGCCTTTGCCTACCTGATCGATGCCGAGATCCCCAAGAACACCGGCGCGCTGCGCCCGCTGAAGGTGATCGCCAAGCAAGGCACGGTGGTGTGGGCGGATCCCGGCCGGCCGGTGACGCTGTGCACCAGCCATCCCTCGAATGAAATCGTCGAAGCGATCGTGAAGGCGCTGTCGGCTTCCTGCCCGGAGCGCGCGATGGCGGGCTGGAGCCGCAGATTTCGGATTGCGATCCAAGGCGAGGACCCGCGCACCGGCAAGAATTTCATCTGGCACCTGTTTCAGGCGCGGCCCGGCGGCGGTGCGTCGTCGGGCGGCGACGGCTGGTCGTCGATCGGCGAGTGGCACTCGGTCGGTGGGCTCAAGTTCGGCAGTCTTGAAGTGGCCGAAGCGCGCTTCCCGCTGCATTTCCGCACCCATGAGTTCCGCCCCGGATCCGGCGGCGACGGCCAGCATCGCGGCGGTCTCGGCGTATCGCTCGATCTGGTGCTGGAGACCGAAAAGCCGGCGAAGGGCAACACCGCAGGCGATGGTGCACGCCACGGTCCCTGCGGCATGCTTGGCGGCGAGGACGGCAAGCCGCATCACTATCGGCTGCTGTCGGAAGGCCGCGAGCCGCGCGTGCTGCGCACCAAGGAAGTCGGCATCGAACTGCGCCCCGGCGATTGTCTGGAGATTCGTTCCTCCGGCGGAGGCGGCTGGGGGCCACCTGTCAAGCGATCGCCGGAGGCGCGGCAGCGCGACCGCGAACAGGGCCTCGTCGAAGGCGTAACGGGGCAGGCTTCCTCATGACGTTCAGGATAGGCGTTGACGTCGGCGGCACTTACACCGATCTCGTGGCGACCGACGAGAGCGGGCGGACAGTATTCGCAAAATCGCCATCGACCCCGGCCGATCAATCGCTCGGCGTGATGACCGGCCTGGAAGAACTGGCGCGAAGGCTGAATGTCACGCGCGCGGAAATGCTGGCGGCGACCGACCGGCTCGTTCACGGCACGACGGTTGCGACCAATGCGTTGCTGGAGCGCAAGGGCGCAAAGGTTGCGCTGATCACCACCGAGGGGCACCGCGACGTCATCGAGATGCGCGAGGGCCTCAAGCCCGACCGTTACGACCTGCGCACGCCGCCGCCGGCACCGCTGGTGCCGCGCGATCTGCGCTTCGGCGTTCGGGAGCGGCTTCGCGCCAACGGCGAGGTTTTGATTCCGTTGGATGCGAAATCGCTGGATGACGCGATTGCGCGCATCAGGCAATCCGGCGCGACCTCGGTCGCAGTGTGCTTCCTGCATTCCTATCTCAATCCCGTGCACGAAATCGCCGCTGTCGAGCGGCTGAAGCAGGCGCTGCCCGATATCAGCATCTCCCGCTCCAGCGATGTGCTGCCGCAGATCAAGGAATATGAACGCGTCTCGACAACGATCGTGAACGCCTATGTCGAGCCTATCGTGCGGCGCTATCTGACCAATCTCGAAACCCGGCTGCTCGAGGCCGGGTTCAAGGGCAGCCTGTTTGTCGTGCTGTCGCATGGCGGCATGGCCCCCGTTGAGGAGGCCTCGCGGCTGGCCGCGGGCACCGTCTTGTCCGGCCCCGCGGGCGGCATGTCGGGCGGGCGGCGCTGCGCTGATCTGGTCGGAATTCCCGATCTGGTGCCGTTCGACATGGGCGGCACCTCCACCGATATCTCGCTGATCTCGGGCGGGCAGGCTTCGTTGTCCGCGGACGGCTCCCTGGCGGGCCAGCGCATCGCGCTGCGCAGCCTCGACATCGCGAGCATTGCGGCCGGTGGCGGCTCGATCGCCAGCGTCGATGCCAGCCGCACGCTGCGGGTCGGGCCGGAGAGCGCGGGTTCGGTGCCGGGCCCGGCCTGCTACGGCAATGGCGGGCAGGCTGCGACCGTCACCGACGCCAACGTCGTGCTCGGTTATCTTGATGCCGCGGCTTTCATGGGGGGCAAGCGCCCGCTCGATCGTGCGGCGTCGGAAGCCGCCGTGGATCGCATCGCCAAGGCGATGGATCTGTCCCGCGTGGAGGCCGCCGCCGGCATCTACCGCATGATCAATTTGAACATGGCAGACGGCATCCGCCTGATGACGCTGCGTCGTGGCGTCGATCCGCGAAAGTTTTCGCTGTTGAGCTTTGGTGGCGCCGCGGGCCTCCACGCCGCCGAAGTCGCGCGCGAGCTCGAAATCAAGCGCATCATCGTGCCGACAGTGGCGTCCGTGCTGTCGGCCTGGGGCATGCTGACCAGCGATCTGCGCTACGAAGTCAGCCGCACGCATTATGGCGCCGGGCCCATTTCGGCCGATGAGGTGCGCAAACTCTTCGCCGGGCTGGAGCAGCAGGCCGCCGGTCGCTTGCGCTCCTGGTTCAACGGCAAGGTTGCGATCGAGCGTTCCGCCGAGATGCGTTACGGCGAACAGATTTTTGAGATCGACGTCTCGCTCGACGGCCTCGACTGGGATGCGTTCGATCTGGTCGATCAAATCGAGGATCGCTTCCACATCAGGCACGAGGAATTGTACACCTACGCCTCGCGCGGCCAGGAAGTGGTGTTCGTCAACGCCCGCGTCGCGGCGGTAGGCGGAGTCTCGCGACTGGATTCCGAGACCAAGTCCGGCTCGACCTCGGGCAAGTGCGCGCCACGCAGCCAGCGGCAGGCATTCTTCGGTGGCTGGCGCGAAGTCCCGGTCTATGCGCTCGATGAACTGCAGTCCGGCCACACGCTGACGGGACCCGCGATCATCGAAGCCGAGACCACCACCGTGCTGATCGACACCGGCGACCGCGTCACGGTCAATGCGCTTGGTTGGCTGGATATCGAACTGCGGTGACGGCTTCGTAGGGTGGGCAAAGCGAAGCGTGCCCACCATTACGACTCCGCTCTGAAGGGTGGGCACGCTACGCTTTGCCCACCCTACGAAGGAAACGAATCGCGCCGCGCCTACTTCTTCTGTCCGTAGTTCAACAGTCCGCCATGGCTCTTCGGCGGATGTGCGCGCAGGCCTTCCTCGTTGGGTTCGGTGCCCCAGCCCGGACGATCGGGCATCACGAGATGCCCGTCGACGATCTCGGGTACGTGGGTGAACAATTCGTGATCCCACGCCAGCCGGTCGATGTCGGTTTCCATGATGCGCAAATTCGGCACGGCGGCCGAGAAATGAGCGTTCTGCATGGTGCAGAGGTGGCCGTAGAAATTATGCGGCGCGACGTTGACCTCGAAATGCTCCGCGGCGGCGGCGATCTTCATCGATTGCCACACCCCGTTCCAGGGCGTGTCGATGATGGCGACGTCCATCGCCTGTTCGTTGAAATAGGGCAGGAATTCGCGCAGGCCCAGCAGCGTCTCGCAGGAGGAGATCGGGTGCGGGCTCTGGCGGCGGATGTAGCCCAGCGCCTGCGGGTTGAACGTGTCGATCTCCACCCAGAACATGTCCATGTCCTCGATGGCGCGGAGGATCTTCAGGTAGCCCTCAGTCTTGGCGTTGAAGTTGAGATCGAGCAGCAGGTCGACATCGGGGCCTGCGCCGTCGCGGATCGCTTCCAGGTGCATGCAGAGGTTTCGCAGCACCTTGCGGTCGACATTGATTTCGGGCTCGAACGGCGAGCCGAAGCCTGGCCGCCAGCCCTGCGGCTTGCCGTCGGTATAGACGAAGATGTTGGTCTTCATCGCCGTAAAACCCTTCTCGCGCACTTCTTTGCCGATGGATTTGACGCCATCGAGGCTGGTGATCGCCGGCTTGAACCAATCAGGGTGGTTGATGCGCCAGGTCGCGCAGTGCGACCAGTAGACGCGGATGCGGTCGCGGATCTTGCCGCCGAGCAGATCGTAGCAGGGCACGCCGAGCGCCTTGGCCTTGACGTCGAGCAGGGCGTTCTCGATGGCGCCGAGCGCCAGCGCCACCACGCCACCCGCGGCCGGCCGCGTTGCGGAAAACAGCTCGGCATAGATCCGCTCGTGCCGGTAAGCGTTCTTGCCGACCACTCGCGCCGCGAGCCGTTCGATCGCCGCGGTCACGCCGGGCGCGCCGAAGCCCTCGTCGTACTCGCTCCAGCCGACGATGCCGTCCTCGGTCGTGATCTTGACGAAGTGGTAATTTCGCCAGCCGGCGTCGCAGGCAAGGGTCTCGACGCTTCTGATCTGGGTGGCTTTTTTCATGATTTTCCTGCCCGGGGCTGGTTGTTGTGGTTGGCTGAGTACAACAACGCTTTTCGGAGCGGGTCAACCGCGCAGCAGCACATGGGGCAGGGCACAGCCTGCATGGTTTGGCGGCTGGCTAAACCCCCGGCGGAAACAGCACAGCCTTCTTCCGCTCGAACACCTGCCGCCCGTTCTTGAACCCCATCAGCATGTCCGGCAGTTCGGCAATCGCGTTGGTGCCGCTGTCGGTATCCAGGATGACCAGGTCCGCGGAGTTGCCGGGCGCGATGCCGTAATCCCGCAAATTCATGAGCCGCGCCGGCAGATCCGTGACGAGATCGAGGCAGGCTTCGAACTCGCTGATGCCGGCATGCGCGACGTTGGCGTAGAAATTCGCCATTCGCAGCAGCGAAGCATCGCCGAACGGCGTGAAGGGGTTGAGCACGTTGTTGGTGGCGACCGAACACAGAACGCCGTTCTCGACCAGCCGGTGCGCAGCCGTCAGCCCGCGCGGCGCGTTATGCGTGGCGTCGCGGCCCATCAGATAGAGGTCGGTCGCGGGCAGCACGGTCACGGCAACGCCGGATTTGGCAAGCCGCACTGTCGCCGCTTGCAGCCGGTCCGGCGGCAGCGCCGACAATTTGGTGGCGTGGCCGATGGCGACGCGGCCGTGGTAGTTGCGCCGCTCGGTCTGCCGGCAGACCTCTTCGAGGTGCCACCACGACGGGTCGAGGTCGAAGTCGAGATGCAGGTCGACATCGACATCGAATTCCTGCGCCAAGTCGAACAATTTCTGGATATGTGTGTTCGGATCGGTGTCCATGTAGGGACAGCCGCCGATCGCCTCGCCGCCATCGCGCAGCGCCGCGATCAGCAGTTCTTCAGCGCCGGGATCGTTGGTCAGGCCCTCCTGCGGAAACACGCAGATCGAGAGGTCAAGCGCCCAGGCATAATCGCGCTTCAACGCCTTGACCGCCTCGAAGCCGCGCAGCGCGATGCGCGGATCGATTTCGACATGGGTGCGCATTCGCGTGGTGCCGTGCACGATCGCGCGCTCGATCACCTTGGCGCCGCGCGCGTAGACGTCTTCCACCGTGAAGTCGCGTTTCATCGCCGCAACCGCGGCAATGGCCTCGGCGACGCTGCCATGGTCGTGCCCGCAGCGGCCGAGCAGGCAGGCCTTGTCGAGATGGATGTGAGTATCGACGAAGCCGGGCAAAGCGAGCTTGCCGCCGACCTCGATCTCGGCCGCCTCGCAGGCGAGGCGGGGCTCGATCGCGACGATGCGCCCGCCGCTGACGCCGATATCGACCGTGGTTGCCGCGGACCGTGTCCTGACGTTGCGGAAGATCAGATCGAAGGCCGTTTTCGCGTTCATGGGAACCGGGCAGCTTGGAACTGGCGCCGACCCTAGCGGAAGCGCGCGCATCGGGCAGCTCCAGATTGTGTGCAGTTCGGGTGCTCAATTGTTCAAAATATGTGCATGCAGTTTGGTGGGCCGATTGTAGTATTGCGCATCAGGAGAAATCGCCATGTCCGTTGCCGCCAAAGCCGATCTCAAGGGAATGTCCGATGCCGAGGTGGTCGAGGCCTACCTCACCGCTTCCATGATTCCGGATCCCGACGCGGCCGCGGCCTACATGAAACCGGGAACGATCATCACCTTCACCGGCGGGCGCGAGTTCGATCATCCCCGCGGTCCGACCGGTTTCAACGCGAAGCGCTATCGCTGGGTCAAGAAGAAGATGGACCGTTTCGATGTCTGCCCGGGCGCGGACGAGACCGTCGTCTACAGCATCGGCACGCTCTACGGCGAATGGATCGACGGCACGCCGTTCGAAGGCAATCGCTACGTCGACCGCTTCGTGGTGAGGGGCGGGCAGATCGTGAAGATGGACGTCTGGAACGACAGCGCAGAGCGCATTCTGGTGCAGCGGGGGATCGAGGCGTGAGGCTTCTTACCTCGCCCCGCTTGCGGGGAGAGGTCGGATTGCACGGAGTGCAATCCGGGTGAGGGGGTATGAATCTCTCGACAACTCTCGCCGTGGGGATGGAGCCCCTCACCCCAACCCTCTCCCCGCAAGCGCGGGGCGAGGGAGGAAGAACTACCGCCCCCGCACCACCTTCGGCATCTTCACCACCCGGCCGCCATCACCTTCCTCGGCATAAGGCGCCAGAATATCCAGCAGATCGCGGCCGCGCTGAGGGGCGGGAGCTACCAGGGCGCGGCTGGCCACCGAATCCAGGTGGCTGTGCATCAGGCCCATCACCTTGCTCTCGTCGCCCTTGACCAGCGCCGCGATGATCGCGCGATGCTCGTTGATCGCGCATTCGGATGAGTGCGGCCGGCTGTACAGGGATAATGTGAGGCAGCAGCGATAGGCGACCTCGCTGACATAACGCACCAGGATCGGGCTGTTCGTCATGTTGGCAAGCAGGATGTGAAACTCGGTCGCGAGCCGTATCGACACCGCGTCCGAGCCGTCGCGCGCGCGATCCTCGGCATCGACATGCGCGTTCAGCTCGGCGATCTGGCTCTTCGTCAGCTTGCCGGCGAGCTGGCGCACCACGAGCCGTTCGAGCTCGATCCTGATGTCGAAGGCATCGCGCGCCTCCTGCCAGCTCGGCGTCGCCACCACGGCAATCCGGTTGCGGCGGAGTTCGACGAGACCTTCCGCAGCCAATTGGCCCAGCGCATGCCGCGCGATGGTGCGGCTGACGCCGAACCTTTCGCCAAGTGAATCTTCAGGCAGTTTCGCGCCAGGCGCCAGCGCCTGCTCGATGATGGCGCGGCGAAGCGCGCGGCAGATCACGCCGACCTTGTCTGATGATTCCGGGCTCTTGCTGGCGGAGCGAGGCGCCATCGGCAAATCCTAAGGAGACACGTGCATCGATGTCGCTCTCTTATCACGACTGTCCAGCAATACAGCGCCTCAATTGCATGCAGTTTGGCGCTTCAATTGCACAAAAGGAATCCGGCCGATCCGATGGTCGGCAGCGATCGTGTTGATTCAGAATGCAGGTTCTGCTGGCATTCGGCTTGCATGCACTTCCAGCCATGATGCGCATGCAACCAAATTCCGAATTCCGGGGCTCGGCGGTTCCGCCCTCCGGGCCACCGATCGCGATCGAGCTGTCGGAGGCCTCCGTCACCTTCGGCCGCGGCGCCCGCGCGGTTCCGGCACTGTCACCCACGACGCTGCGGATCGCTGACGGCGAGTTCGTCGCGCTCGTTGGCCCCTCCGGCTGCGGCAAATCGACCATCCTGCGGCTGGTGAGCGGGCTGGTGCAGCCTACGAGCGGCGTCGTCATCGTCGGCGGCCGGGAAGTGGCGGCGCGCGCCATGCGCGTCGGCATGGCGTTCCAGAATCCGACCATGCTGCCTTGGATGACGATCGAGCGGAACATCATGCTGCCGCTCAAGATCGTCGAACCGTTCCGTTCGCAATTTCGAAAACTCCGAAAGACCGAGTTTCGCGACAAGGCCAACGCGCTGCTGGAGCAGGTCGGCCTCAAGGGATTTGGCAGCCGCTACCCCTGGCAATTGTCCGGCGGCATGCTTCAGCGCGCCAATCTGTGCCGCGCATTGATTCATGAACCGCGCATGCTGCTGCTCGACGAGCCCTTCGGCGCGCTGGACCAGTTCACGCGGGAAGAGCTGTGGTCGATCCTCCAGGATCTCTGGATCGCGCACAAGCCGACCGTGCTGCTGGTAACCCACGACCTGCGCGAGGCGGGTTTCCTCGGCAGCCGCATCTGCGTGATGAGTGCGCGACCCGGCCGCATCATCGACGACAGCCGCGTCGATTTCGCCCGTCCGCGCACGGTCGCCATGACCTTCGAGCCGGATTTCGTCGCGCTGAATCAGAAGCTGCGCGCGTTCATCGAGGATGCCAGATCCGCTTCGAAAGCAGCCGCGGCAACACAGGGGACCGCCTGACATGCCCGACTTCGATTATCGCCAGAAAGCCTGGTCGGCGGGACTGATCGTACTGTTCTTCCTGGCCTGGGAATTGTTCTGCCTGATGACCGGGATGTCCGATCTGGTGCTGCCGCGCCCGTCGCAGGTGTTCGCCACGCTGATCGACAAGCTGCCGATCCTTTGGCCGCATATCCTGCAGACGCTGGCGACGACGATGATCGGCTTCGTGCTTGGCGTCGGCCTAGGCGTGGTTCTTGGCGCGGTCATCGGCGTTTCGAAGACGGCATACGAT
>JAEWHP010000027.1 GCA_023387735.1 Pseudomonadota bacterium
CTGGTTGCGCACCAGCCGACCAGCAGCGCGCTGGAGATGTCGCCGACGGCGCTGCGGCGCCTCTCGCGCGAACGGATGTGCGCCGTCGTCGTCACCCTCGACTGGCGTGCAGTGACCGCGTGGCAGTGGGAGCGCGCGGCCGACCTGGTCCTCAACCTCGTGCCGAGCCCGGGGGCGGGGACGAGCCTCACCGACGGCGCCGCCCGGGTCGGGGTCCCTCACCCTTGACCCGGCGGGAAGTCCTTCCCGGCCGCTACTCTCAGCTCACACCAGCCGCAGCAACAGTCCTGAGGTACTACTACAGGCCACTCTCGGGCAGCAACACCGGCTATACCGGCGGCGCATGGGACACCTTCGACCCCGCAGGCGACCGCGACCAGACCCCGAACGAGTTCACCGCGACCGACCTGGCATCCGCGGCGCTGCTGTCCGCGCCCATCGGCGGCCGTGCCACCGTCGAGCTACTCGACCGGCAGCGCGACCGGTTCACCACGCTCCTCCGCGAGGTCCCTGCGGACGTCGACCTCCTGGGTGTCGACATCGACGGAGACGAGATGGAGGCCCTGGTCGCGCTTTTCCACGCGGTGCGGTCGCTGCACGGGGTCGGCCTGACCCGCGCCACGAAGCTCCTGGCTCGCAAGCGTCCCCGTCTGGCACCGATCGTCGACGGCATCGTCAAGCACACCGTCTTCAACGGCGGCCCCCACTACTGGGCGCCGCTGCACGCGGCATTGAGAGCCGACGACACGAAGCTGTGGAAGTACCTCAACGAGGCCCACGCCGCGGCCGTCCTGGACCCGGCGGTCACGCCGCTGCGGGTCTTTGACGTCCTCGCGTGGAGGGACGGCGTCGACCACTCCCGCAAGGCGCTGGCCTGGGCGAGCGACGCAGGACTGAGCCAAGAGGACTGATCTGGTTCCGCCCTCCATCAGGCATGTGGTGCAGAGGCCTTGGTGGTTGCGAGACGAAGGGTTGACGACCGACCACGTATCGTCCTCCTGACAGTTCCGAGGGATGTCCTCATCCGCCGGGCCTCTAGCTCAATTGGCAGAGCTGCGGACTTTTAATCCGTAGGTTGTGGGTTCGAGTCCCACGGGGCCCACGACCTCATCCGAAGGAGCCCGCATGACTGCCCTCACCGACTTCCAGGCCACGACGCTCGACGGCGGGACGATGGACTTCGCCGACCTCGCCGGCTCGGTCGTGCTCGTCGTCAACACCGCGAGCGAGTGCGGCTTCACGCCTCAGTACACGGGGCTCGAGGAGCTCTGGCAGGAGTACCGCGACCAGGGCCTCACCGTGGTCGGGTTCCCGTGCAACCAGTTCGGCGGGCAGGAGCCCGGCGACAGCGCCGCCATCGGCGAGGTGTGCCAGCGCAACTACGGGGTGACCTTCCCGATGATGGCCAAGGTCGACGTCAACGGCAGCGACGCACACCCCGTCTACCAGTGGCTCCGCGAGGCGAAGGGCGGTGTGCTCGGCTCCAAGATCAAGTGGAACTTCACCAAGTTCCTCGTCGGCCGTGACGGCCAGGTCATCGACCGCTACGGCTCGACGACCAAGCCCGAGAAGCTCCGCGGCGACATCGAGCGCGCGCTCGCCGCCTGAGTCCGCCGCGAGGCTCTTGCCGGGGGATTCTCAGCCCGGGGTGCTGGGATGAGGGTCGGCGCGGCCGTGCACGAGGCCGCGCCACGCGACCCGAGGAGCAGCCATGAGCGGAGCGACGATCCTGGACATCGTCCTGCTGCTGGTCCTCGCTGCGTACGCGGCCAGCATGTACCGCGCCGGTCTCGTCGCGAGCGCGCTGTCCATCGTCGGGCTGCTCGCCGGCGGGCTCCTCGCCCTGTGGGGCCTGCCCCGGCTCCTGCACGAGTGGTCCGCCGTCGCCGATGACCCACCGGTCCGCGGCGTCCTGCTCGTCTTCGGGGTCCTCCTCAGCGCAGCCCTCGGGCAGCAGCTCGGCGGAAGGCTCGGGGCCCGGTGGCGCTCCTGGGTGAAGTTCGAGCCCGCCCGGGTCCTCGACTCGGTGCTCGGCGGCATCGCCGCCGTCGCCGTCGGTGCCGGGCTCGTCTGGCTCGTGGCCGGCGCGATCGTCGGGACACTCCCTTCGCCCGCGCCGCAGTCGGTGACCGGGTCCCGGGTGCTGGCCGGGATCGACCGGGCCATGCCCGCCGACGCCGACCGGGTCCTCAGCGGGGCCTACCGCGCTCTCGACGTCAACGGCTTCCCGCGGGTCTTCACCGGCGTCCGGCCCGAGGCGATCCGACCCGTCGACCCGCCGGACCCCGGCGTGACCGAGGGACGTGGCATCGACGCGGCGCAGAGCTCCATCGTCAAGGTCGCCGGGCGAGCCGTCGACTGCGGGCGCGGCCAGAGCGGCAGCGGCTGGGTCGCCGCCCCGCAGCGGGTCGTGACCAATGCCCACGTCGTGGCCGGCGTGGACGACCCTTCCGTCCAGGTGGGCGGGAACGGCCAGAGCTACCCGGCCAAGACCGTCGCCTTCGACCCCGAGAGCGATGTCGCCGTCCTCGCCGTGCCCGACCTGCCGGCCGAGCCCCTCCCGATCGGCGA
>JAEWHP010000021.1 GCA_023387735.1 Pseudomonadota bacterium
GGGTACCCCTGTCCGGGTCTGGTCTCGACGTTGTTGAACCACACGTACTCGGTGCCGGGCCGGTTGGTCCACGCCTGCTTGCACGTCACCGAACAGGTGTGGCACCCGATGCACTTGTCCAGGTTCATCACCATCGCCATCTGCACCATCGGTTTCACTGGTAGACCACCTCCTGCGAGCGGCGACGCACGACGGTGACCTCGTCGCGCTGATTTCCGGTGGGCCCCAGATAGTTGAACGCGAACGCGGTCTGGGCGTAACCCCCGGCGAGGTGACTGGGCTTGACCAACAGCCGGGTCAGCGAGTTGTGGATGCCGCCGCGGCGCCCCGTGGTCTCGGTCAGCGGCACGTCGATCACCCGTTCCTGGGCGTGGTAGACGAACACCACCCCCTCGGGCATCCGGTGGCTGACGATCGCCCGGCACACCAGCACACCGTTGCGGTTCACCGCCTCCACCCAATCGTTGTCGCGCACCTCGATTTTCGCGGCATCAGCCGGACTCATCCACATCGTCGGCCCGCCGCGGGACAGCGACAGCATGAACAGGTTGTCCTGATACTCCGAATGGATCGACCACTTCGAGTGCGGGGTCAGGTAACGCACGGTCAGACCGACGCCCTCCCGATCGCCGACCGCGCCTTCGCCGAACAGCCGGGCCATGTCCAGCGGCGGCCGGTAGACCGGCAGTTGCTCCCCGAGTTCCTCCAGCCAGTCGTGGTCGAGATAGAAGTGCATCCGGCCGCTCAACGTGTGGAACGGCTTGAGGTTCTCGATGTTCACGGTGAACGGGGCGTACCGACGCCCGCCTGTCTCGCTGCCCGACCATTCCGGGCTGGTGATCACCGGCACCGGCCGGGCCTGCGTGTCGGCGTAGGTGATGCGGCGCTCCTCGCTGCCCTCGGCCAGGTGCACCAGTCGCCGTCCGGTCCGGCGCTCCAGTTCACGGAATCCCTCGACGGCCAACCGGCCGTTGGAGGTGGCCGAGAGCGCGAGGATGACGTCGGCCATCCGCTCGGCGGTGGTGATCGCCGGCCGACCCGCGGCCGGGCCCGAGCCCAGCACCCCGAACTTCTTGGACAGCTCGGCGACCTCCTGCACCGGCCACGTGGTGACCGCCTTGGTGGTCACCCCCAGCCGGTCCACCAGCGGGCCGAGTGTCGCCCATTTGTCGGCCACCGCCGGGTAGTCGCGCTCGACGACCGTGATCGGCCCGATGGTGCGGCCCGGTACCGGGACCTCGCCGGTTTCCCGCCAATCATGTTGCGCCCCTGACGGATAGGCCATCGCCCCGGGTGAGTCGTGCTGCAGCGCGCCGAGGACCACGTCGGTGCGGCTGCCCAGGTGCGTGCGGGCCATCCCGGAGAAGCTGCGGGCGACGGCCCCGAAAGCGTCGAAATCCGACCGGGTCTCCCACGGCGGGTCGATCGCCGGGCTGAACGCGTGGAGGTAGGGGTGCATGTCGGTCGAGGACAGATCGGCCTTCTCGTACCAGGTGGCCGCGGGCAGCACGACGTCGGACAGCAACGTCGTCGAGGTCATCCGGAAGTCGATCGACATCAGCATGTCGAGCTTGCCCTCGGGGATCTGCTCCGACCATGCCACGCCCTGGGGCCGCAACGCTTCTTCAGTGGGCGTGGCCTGCAGGTTCGAGTCGGTGCCGAGCAGATGACGCAGGAAGTACTCGTTGCCCTTGCTCGACGAGCCCAGCAGGTTGGCCCGCCACACGCTGAGCACCCGCGGCCAGTTCGCCGGATCGTCCGGATCGGTCACCGCCAGCTTGAGCGTGCCCGCGGCCAGCTGTTCACAGACATAGTCGGGGATCTCGCGCCCGGCGGCCTTCGCGTCGTCGGCGACCTGCAGGCTGGACCGGTCGAACTGCGGGTAGAACGGCATCCAGCCCATCGCGGTCGCGGCGGCCACCACGTCCATGGTGTGCTTGCCGTTGAACCGGCCCCGCGCGGTCGGGCTGGCCAGCGCGTCGGCCCGGTAGCCGTCGTAGCGCCACTGGTCGGTGTGGGCGTACCAGTACGAGGTGCCCGGCATCTGGCGCGGTGGACGGGACCAGTCGGTGGCCATCGCCATCGTCGCCCATCCGGTGATCGGCCGGCACTTCTCCTGGCCCACGTAGTGCGCCCACCCGCCGCCGTTGCGGCCCATCGACCCGGTGAGCAGCAGCAGCGCCAGCACCGCGCGGTAGGTGGTGTCGCCGTGGAACCACTGGCAGATGCCTGCACCCATGATGATCATCGACCGGCCACCGGATTCCTCGGCGTTGCGGGCGAATTCGCGTGCCACCCGGATCGCCTGCCCGGCCGACACCCCGGTGATCGCCTCCTGCCACGCCGGGGTGTAGGGCTCCCCCGCGTCGTCGTAGCCACTGGGCCAGTCGCCGGGCAGGCCGGGCCGCGCCACGCCGTACTGGGCCAGCATCAGGTCGAACACCGTGCACACCTGGTGCCCGTCGACCCGGCGCACCGGCACCCCGCGCTGCAGCGTGGCGCCGTGCCCGCCTGGGGTGTCGAAGCGCGGCAACGTGATCAGCGCGGTCTCGCCGTCACCGGTGGGCCCGGCCACGGTGAGCGCGGGGACCACCTCGCCCAGATCCAGGTTCCACTTGCCCAGGCCTGCGTCGCCGTAGCGGAAGCCCAGCGAACCCTGCGGCACCGCAACGTCATTGGTGACCCCGTCGAGCAGCACCGGTTTGAACGCCGCGTTCTCGACGGACCGGTGCGCCACCAGGTCCGCGGCGGTGAGCATCTTGCCGGGCACCAGCGCGCCGCCGCGCTCCTCCAGCGTCACCAGGAACGGCAGGTCGGTGTAGGTGCGCACGTAGTCGACGAAGAACGGGACACGCGTGCGGACGAAGTTCTCGGTCAGGATGACG
>JAEWHP010000035.1 GCA_023387735.1 Pseudomonadota bacterium
CCGGCGTACGAACCCGTGGTCCAGCTGAAGGTCGCATCGAAGAACGTGCGGACGACGCCGTATTCGGTCGCCGTGCGCGTATCGACCGTCAGATCCTGACGGGAACGAGCGGTGTAGTAGTTCGACAGGCGGTTGCGACCGCCGGCCACCGAAGAGTATGCGCCGTTGTACATGGCGTTCGTGTTCAGCGCGGTTTCAACGCGCAGATAACCACCCAGCTTGATGCAGGTGTCGGTGCCGGGGATATAGAAGAAACCAGCACCATAAAGGGAGCAGATCCTCACGTACTCGACCGCTTTGGCCTTGACGGGAAGATCGGCTGCCTGAGCTCCACTCACGGCGACCAGACCCGCCGCTGAGCCGAGAATTAGGCTCTTAACCATCTTCATTTTAAAACCTCCAAGTTGCTCTGTAGGGAAGGTTCCGGATCCGCTGGGTGAAGCACCCCAAGGTTGGTTCCCTTGTCCCCCGATAAAACCGCCTAGCCGCTTCGCGCCTTTGGACACTCCCGCATCAGCGCGAGGGACTTAAGCGAACCACCTAGAACGGGACGATCTAGGACCCCCCAGTCGTCACGGAGAACTATGCCTTCGCCACTAAGTTAATCAAAATACTTTATCTGCTCAGGTATCGTTATGCTCGGTTCCTGTGTCCTTGTAGCAACAGGTCGGAATCCGGCATTTTCTGGGGAAGATCACTCGACTTAACGTGACTTAGTCCTGTGATTTCATTATCAAATTTTTGCAATTTGCATTGCAGCAAGAATAGTGAAAAAAAGGTCGGCGCAACGCGGCGTCTAAAAACAAGAAGAGCAAGTGAGACCACAGGTCTTGGCGAAGAACTCCACTCCCCCTCAGCGCTCCAAGCGGAATCAGGACCTGGCCAGACGATTCGCCTGGGAGGTCGCTTCCATCAATGTCCACCTGCAAGAGCTCCGGCATTTCTGGGCAAAGACCCTTGGAATCAGTGGTCCGCAATGGATGATTCTGATGGCGCTGGCGGACCTCGACAAAGGCGACGGGGTTCCGGTCAAGGTGGTGTCCAAGATGCTCCACGTCGACCCGTCGTTCGTCACAACCCAGTCCAAGCTCCTTGAAAAGAAAGGGTTTATGCGCCGGAAGTCCTCGGAGGACGACGCCAGAGTTGTACAAATGTCACTGACGGACAAGTCCTATAAGCACATTGCGAATCTGGCCTCCCAGCAGGAAGCCTTGAACGAATTCATCTTTGCCGAGTTCAGCGACGGCGAACTCGAGGAATTCACCGAAAGGCTCGCATCCCTCAAGAATCAGATCGAGAAGGCGTGCCTGAAGGTAGCGATGGACATCTGAGTCCCGCTACGCCGCCTCCCGCCTGAGCCCGAACGGATCAGGCAGCCACTTCGCTACCTTTTGACATACCTCAAACGTAACAAGGGACACGCGAATTAGCTTGCGCCCCTCCTCGCGTTTCGGTTGAATATTTACATAGTAAACCAAAAAGGTCAGGTTTTATGACCAATCCGGAATGTCACAATGGCAAGAACGGGTGGGTCCAATGGCCGGACAGTGAAGACCTGTCGGCAGAATTCCGCCGGCTTCTGGGCGCTGCCCAAGAAGGCGGCGCAACTGTTTCCGAATGCTTTCTGACGGCAAGCCGGATCGATCCGAAGGACCAGGACTCCTGGTACCGGGAATGGGACAAGACCGCCGAAGCCAACTTCGAGCGTGGCAATGCGGCGCTCGGCAAGGGCAACTGCCTGACGGCCCGGAGCAACTGGCTGCGCGCCCTGGGCTATTATAACGCGGCCGCGCTCGACCTTGATTACGGGGACAAGCGACTGCAGGCCTGCCTCGCCAAGATGCGGACCTGCGCCCGCCGCTACCTGGAAGGTCTGACCCCTTCCGGAGAAATCGTCGAGATCCCCTGGCTCAGCCGCTATCCGCTGGAAGGCTACTTCCTTCCGGCCCCGGCCGCGCCGGCCCCCGCCCCCGTTGTGGTGTGCATCGGCGAGCCCGGACACCGAAAGGAAGAGTACCTTTACAAGACGGCGCGCTACGCCCGCGATCGTGGAATGTCGCTGCTGGCCGTCGACCTCCTCGGATCGGACGACGGCGCCCACTTCGAGGACGTGGTCGGCCGTCCGGATCTGGAGATGGCTGTCTCCTTTATCATGGATTATCTCGCAACTAGGGACGACGTCGATCAAAGCCGGGTTGCGATTCTCGGCGATGGTTCGGGCTCCTTTGTCGCGCGCGGGGTTGCGCTCGACGACCGGTTTGCTGCCGCGGTGTGCGACGGCGGCATGTGGGACTTGCAGGAGCGTGCGTTCCTGGCCCGGCACGGCGCGCCGTTCGATGCAGGCAGCGTCGCGGTTCTCAAATCCAGAATCGCGCCGAATCTGAAGTGCCCGGTCCTGATTACGATCGGTGAGCATGGCTGGCTCGAGCCGGAACGCGTGAACTTCCTGGTCGAGCAACTCAGGTCGGACCATCCGAATTTGACGCTGAAGATTTTCACGGCAGAGGAAACCGCGGCCTCGCAAGGGCACTCCGACAACCCGACGCTGGCCAACGAGTTCATCTTCGACTGGATCTCTGACCGGCTCGAAAGGGTCGCGGTTCAAACCGATGGTGCGCACAGCGTCCTCAAGCCGTGCTCGAACAGGTTGAGAGCGTACTGACGCTTCGCCTGCCAGCTTCGCCGCGGCCCTTCTCAGCGCCCGCTATCATCGAACCAATACCACCGGCAGCTTTGCGATCATGCGAATGCCGGGCCGTCTGCGCCAGCCAATTTGCGACGGCTCAACCGCGAGCTGGAGCCTGGGCCAGCGGCTGAACAGCGCCTGCAGGGCGCAGATGGCCTCGATGCGCGCGAGCTGATGGCCCAGGCAAAAATGAATTCCCGTCCCAAAGGACAGGTGCCGGTTCGGTCTCCGCTCCAGATCGAGCCGTTCGGGGCACGTATTCGCCTCCTCGTCCAGATTGGCAGCGACGATCATCGCCATGACCCTGTCGCCTCGC
Source organism: Pseudomonadota bacterium (assembly GCA_023387735.1). Classification (GTDB taxonomy): domain Bacteria; phylum Pseudomonadota; class Alphaproteobacteria; order Rhizobiales; family Xanthobacteraceae; genus Bradyrhizobium. The sequence continues at coordinate 3,003 of JAEWHP010000035.1, forward strand.
TTCAGCTTCACGCCATCGAGATCGACATCCTGGCGCACATAGCGCGGCTTGGAGAATTGCACCGGCGAGACGAAGCGCAGGAATTCCTCCACCGCGAGGCCGGCCCGGCTCCAGTCCGCCGCCAGCCAGTCACGCCGGTCGGTATCCCTGAGCAACTCGAAAACCGATCCGCTGATCAGGTGGGTCGTGGTCTCCGAACCCGCGCCGAGCAGCAGAAACACCATCGAGACCATCTCGTCCGGCGTGATGCGCCCGCCCTCCTTTTCGACACGCACGAGTTCAGCGATCAACCCCTCCCCGCCCTCTTCGCGCGCCAGCCGCAGACGTTCCTGCAGATAACGTCGCATCCTGACGAGGCCACCGATCAGCCGCACGAAGCCGAATGCATTGTTGAGGCTCGCCAGCGAATTGGCCCATGCGATGAATTTCGGCCGGTCGGCCGGCGGCAGGCCGAGCAACTCGCAGATCACCGCCAGCGGCAACATCCGCGCATAGCGCTGCACCAGATCGGCCGGGCTGCCGTCCGCGAACAACTGATCGGCAAGGCCGTCCGCGATGGCGCGGATGTGCGGCTCCATGTCGAGCACCGCGCGGCGGCGGAACGCTTCATCGACGATGTTCCGCAGCCGCGTATGATCCGGCTCGTCCATCGTCAGCATGTTGTTGGCAATGGCCCCGATCAGACCCGGCATCCACCAGGGCAGGCCCGCGAGCGCCCCGCCCTCCTTGCGCAGCGTGAATACGCTGCTCTCCTTCAGCACGCGCGCGGCGGTCTCGTAGGTCGTGGTGACCCAGACCCGGCCGATGATCGGAAACTTCGTCGCGACCACCGGACCTGCGGCACGCAGGCGCGCGACGGCCTCCCCCGGATTGCGCAAAAACGCCTCGCTGGTGAAATCCACGTGCTGCACGATCCGCCACCTCACAACGTCGTCCGTACGTTCGGATCAAGATGGTGCGTGGCATCGCAGACACAAGGTTGAACTTTACCGGCGCAGCCCGGCGGGACTGGGTCGCCGGCCATGGAGCCATCATTGACATTGCATGGCGTCGGCAGATGCTTGGCGCCCAAGTAATGCCCGTGCATCTCAAAATTTGAGCATCCAAAGCTCAAGCAATGGGCGGCCGCAAGTCCGTCGCTCGGTTACGCTATGCGGCGACGCGGTCTTCACCGTGCGACGGCCAGCGCTGAAATGATGGACCTGTCCGACTGCTCCGGTGAATCGCGGATGAAGCGCGGGAACTGCACGTTCAAACCAGGAGAACTCCGATGTGCGCGGGTGACGACAAGAACTGTCCGGAATTCGAACTGCACCACCGCAAGTTCAAGGAGACGCTCGATCGGGAACGCCGCTCGTTCCTGAAGTCCAGCTTTGCCGCGGCCGGAGGCGCGGCGGCGATGACCGCGGGCGGCATTTCACTGGTGACGCCGCAGATGGCGGCGGCTGCCGAGAAGAACCAGCCGGCCAAGCGGTCCTATCACCATTTGCCGGCGAATGCCGACACCGTGCATTGGGGCTACTTCAGCAAGAAGCTGAAGCCGCAGGTCGAGATCGATTCCGGCGACTTCATCACCATCGAGGCGTTGACACACCATGCCAACGACGACGACGAGCGCATGGTGAAGGGCGACCCCGGCGCCGAAAGCGTGTTCCTGTGGACCAAGGAAAAGAAGGGCGTCAACCGGCGCGGCGCAGGGCCGATCGATGCCTCGCTGTTCGGGCGGGGCGCCGGCGAAGGCCTTGGCGTGCACATCTGCACCGGCCCGGTCTACGTCCGCGGCGCCCAGGAGGGTGACGTGATCGAGTTGCGGATCATCGACGTCGCGCCGCGGCCCTGCGCCAATCCGCAATACCGCGGCAAGGCCTTCGGCAGCAACGCGGCCGCATGGTGGGGCTTTCACTACAAGGACCTGCTCACCGAGCCGAAGCCGCGCGAAGTGATCACGATCTACGAAGTCGACGCGACCGGCGAGCGCAACTGGGCGAAAGCCGTTTACAATTTCCAATGGACTCCGCAGACAGATCCCTCCGGCGTGGTGCACAAAACCATCGACTATCCCGGGGTTCCCGTCGATCACTCCACGGTCAAGGAGAACCACGGCATCCTGAAGAATGTGCGGATTCCGATACGCCCGCATTTCGGCGTGATCGGTCTGGCGCCAAAGGAAGCTGATTTCGTCGACTCGATTCCGCCGACCTATACCGGCGGCAACATCGACAACTGGCGGATCGGCAAGGGCGCCACGATGTATTATCCCGTCGCGGTCGAAGGCGCGCTGCTGTCCGTTGGCGACCCGCACGCTTCGCAGGGAGATTCCGAGCTGTGCGGCACGGCGATCGAAAGCTCGCTGAACGGCACCTTCCAGATCATCCTGCACAAGAAAGCCGACCTCGCCGGGACGGCGCTCGAAGCGCTGGATTACCCGATGCTGGAAACCAGGGACGAGTGGCTGGTGCACGGCTTCAGCTTCGCCAACTACCTCACCGAACTGGGGGACAAGGCGCAGTCGGAGATCTACTCGAAATCGTCGGTCGACCTTGCCCTGCGCGACGCGTTTCGCAAGATGCGCAAGTTCCTGATGACGACCAAGAAGCTGACCGAGGACGAGGCGATCTCCCTGATCACGATCGGCGTCGACTTCGGCATCACCCAGGTGGTGGATGGAAACTGGGGTGTCCACGCCGTCATCAAGAAGGATATCTTCGCCGGCGGCGAGAGCTGATCCGCGAAACCATCGCGGCCGCGTAGGGCGGGTTCTCTTTAACCCGCCGCTTCGTGCGAGATGGCGGGTTAAAGAGAACCCGCCCCACGCACTGACACGCTTCCGACTAATGCTGCCCGGCTTTCCAGTCGCGCTTGATCTTCTTGGCGAGCGACCATTTGTGGACTTCGGTCGGGCCGTCATAGATACGGAACGCCCGGATCTCACGAAAAGCCTGCTCGACGATCGTCTCGGTAGAGACGCCGGTGCCGCCCATCACCTGCACGCAGCGATCCGCGACCCGCATCAAGGCTTCCGACACCGCAACCTTGGCCATCGAACTCTCGGCCGTCCCGAGCGAGCCGGTATCGAGCACGCCCGCGCACCAGTCGATCATCAGTTCCGACTGTTTCAGATCGATCAGGTTCTCGGCCAGCATGAAGCCGACGCCTTCGTGATCCACCAGCGGCTTTCCGAATGCGTGGCGGCGGCAGGCATAGTCGGTGGCGATTTCGTTGGCGCGGATTGCAAGGCCCAGCCAGCGCATGCAGTGCGACAGCCGCGCCGGGCTGAGGCGGATCTGCGCGTATTTGAAGCCTTCGCCGGACGCGCCCAACATCTGGTCGGCGGATACTCGAAGATTGTCGATCTCGATCTCGGCATGTCCGCCGGGCATCGAGCTGTCGATCGTGTCCAGCACGCGCAACGTGCGGATCGCCGGATCTGGCAGATCGACCAGGAACATGCACGCGCCGTCGTCCGACTTTGCCATGACGATGCCGACGCGGGCGCCTTCGGCGCCGGTAATGAATTTCTTGCGCCCGTTGATGACCCAGTGATTGCCGTCCAGTTTGCACGTGGTCTGCATCATCGACGGATCGGATCCCGCCCCGCCTGCATCGGCCGGCTCGGTCATGAAGAACGCCGAGCGCGCTTTGCCAGACACCAGCGGCTCGAGGAAGCGCGCCTTCTGCTCGCGGCTGCCGACCTTGCCGAGCAGGTACATGTTGCCCTCGTCGGGCGCCATCGTATTGCAGGCCAGCGGCCCCAGGGGCGAGAGACCGGATTTGATCAGGGCAATCGCGGTCTCACGCTGCGTGAGATGCGATCCATCGGGGAGAATATGCGGCGTCAGGACGCCGGCCTTGCGTGCCTTGTCGCGCAGTTCCTGCACCAGTTCGTCGCTCGGGCCATGCGGTCCCGTTCGCGGATCCTTCTCATAGGGGATCACCTCAGTGCGGATGAAAGCCTCGATCTTGGCGGCAATGGCGTCGGCTCGATTGGTCATGAATGAAGATACTCCGGTCGGCTTCGAAGCCGCATATAGGCCAACGGATCGGACACGGGCAATAGGCGTAGGGCGGGTTCTCTTTAACCCGCCGCTCCACGCGAGAATGGCGGGTTAAAGAGAACCCCCTACGCAGATGTGCATGAGCCCAACCAGGCCCCTCACACCGGCGGCGTGCCGTGCGTGTGAAACGACTCGATCGTCTTCAGCCCCCACGCCTGGCCCTTCTTGCGCTCTTCCTCGGTCCACACGATCGGCTTCCAGTCGGGCGCGAGGATGAGGCGGGCGCCGGCGTTGGCGACTTCGACGCGGTTGCCGCCGGGCTCGTAGACGTAAAGGAAGAACGTCTGCTGGATCGCGTGCTTGTGCGGGCCGGTCTCGATGTGGACGCCGTTTTCGAGGAAGATATCGGCGGCCCGCAAGATCTCCTCGCGGCTGTCGAGCGCGTAGGTGACGTGGTGGAAGCGGCCGGCCTTGCCGTAGTGGTCGCGGGTGTAGGCGAAGTCGTAGCTCTTGTTCGACATCGTCATCCACATCGCGGCTTCGGTGCCGTCGTTGAGTATGATCTGCTCGGTGGTGCGCAGGCCGAGATAGTTCTCGAAGAACAGGCGGTTCGCCTTGATGTCGACAGCAAGACAATTGAGGTGATCGAGCCTGCGGACATTGACGCCGCGCGCGGGAAACCGCTGCGCCTGGTTCTTCAGCGCCGGCTTCAATTCGGGCGGCGCCTGGTACCACTCGGTCTCGTAGTAGAGTTCGACAATGTGGCCGTCCGGGTCGCGGCAGCGAAACGCCGGCCCCTGCCCCATGTCGCCGCCGGTCCAGCCGATGTCGAAGCCGGACCCCTCCAGCGCGGCGACGCGGCGCTCCAGCGCCTGCGGGCTGCGCGCGCGCAGCGCCATGTGCTCCATGCCCGAGGTGTTCGACGCCGTCAGCTTGAGCGAATAGCGCTCGTAATCATCCCAGCCGCGCAGATAGACCGACTCGCCTTTCCGGCCGCTGACCGTCATGCCCATGATGTCGACGAAGAATTTCAAACTCTCGTCCGGCTTCGGCGTCAGCAATTCCAGGTGGCCGAGATGGGCGAGATCGAAGATCGGCTCGGGGGTCATTGTGTCGCTCCTGACGACTAGAATTCTCGGTTCGTCATCCCCCGCGAAAGCGGGGGATCCAGTACGCCGCGGCTTCTCGGTTGGACACGAACGTCTCTGGAATACTGGATCGCCCGCCTTCGCGGGCGACGACAACAGTGTGATCGCTACCACAGCGCCCGCGTCACGTCGTCGAACAACTCGTCCACCGTGAACGCGCGCGGGATGAGCTTCTGTTGCGCGCTGTACCTGATGATCAACTCCAGCGATCGCCGCATCGCATCCCGGTCGAACCGGACCGCAGCCGCGGCCGATGCCGCCAGCAGCCGATGAACTTCGCGCACGATGTCCGGGTGCTGTTTCGACAGAGCTCGGCCCACCACCACCATATGATTGATCGGAACGACCTTGTGCTTGCCGAACCATGCCTCTTCCTCGGCGATGACATCGGCGAACAACGGCTTGAGATCGGGATGATCGGATTTCTCGCCGAGCACCGCATCGAGTTCGCCGTCAATCAGCATCTGGATGATCTGCTTGCCCGCGGGCGCGCGCCTGGTCGTATCAACGAATTCGGCGACATGCGCGTCCTCGAACGTGACCCAGTCGATCGAGTCGAGATCGACGCCATGGTCGTTTGCCAGGATGCCGCGCAGCCAGGCGCCGGTCGTGGTGGTGACGGAGCGGATGCCGACGCGCTTGCCATTGAGATCGCGCGCCGCAAGCCTCCCCGCCTTCGCATTGTAGAGCGTGTGACCATGCTGAAACCGCGCCAGTACGACATCCGGCAGCAGCACCATCGGCTTGCCGAAGGACTTTGCCATCAGGTAGGTGACGATGGCCATCTCCGAGACGTCGAACGCGGCCTCGCGCACCATTGGCTTGAAGCCCTTGTTGGTCGGCGAATAGTGCGCGAATTCGAACTCGACGAGGTCGGATTTGACCAGGCCATTCTTCAGCGCGGCCGTACTTGGGTGGTCGCCGAGCAGCGTCTTGAGGCGCATAGCCACCTCAACCCTCCTCCGGCGTGTCGAAAAATCCAGCGACGGCCGTCTTCATGCCAGTTCCTCCAACGCCATCGGGAACAGCCGCTGATAGGCCTCGCCGTAGGTCATGGGCTTGCCGGTGTTGCGGCCGCCCTGCACGCCCCGCTGCAGCGCGACGCGCTCATAATAGGCCCACAGATGCTTCTGGGCAGCGAGGATCTCGAACGTCTTGCGCTTGATCTCCCAGACCTCGTCGATGTTGAGGATCACCTGCGGCTTGAAATTGCACATCTCCGGCTGGTGCGGCTCGAACAGGAACACCGGCGGCGCCGAGTAGGTGTATTTGGCGCCGGGCTTGTGGCCCATCGCCTGCGCGACCACGCGGGTCTCCTGGGCGAAATGCGCCGCGTTCGGGTGATCGAAATTATACGGATCTTCGAGTGCGTGGGTAAGCACGAAGGACGGATTGAGTTCGCGGTAGATATCGACCATGCGGTCGAAATGCGCTTCCGTCAGCCGCAGCGGATAATCGCCGGCGTCGAAGAATTCGATCTCCGCCCCCAGCATCTCGGCGGCGCGCTGCGCCTCGTCGCGCCGGCCGGCCTTGACCTTCTCCATCGTCGCGCCGGATTCCTTCCAGGCGAACTGGCTCTCGCCGCGCTCGCCGAACGACAGGCACGCGATCTTGATGCGATAGCCCTTCCTGGCGTGCAGCGCGATCGCACCGCCTGCGCGCCAGACGAAATCGCCAGGATGTGCCGTGACCACCAGGCCCGTCTTGCCAGCGCTGCTCATGATCGGAATTTCCTCTCTAGCCTATTGCGTGCTGCCGGCCGCACCCCGGTTTCGGGCGCCGGACTTGGTCCGGCCTGCGTCAGCTTCCGCCACGCTGGCGAGATCGTTGATATCGGAGGCACGCAGCGAAGCGACAGTAGACGCGACGATCTGCTCGATCGCTTCCGCCATGTCGCCGCCATCGGCTGCGCCGCGCGACAGCCGCGTGACCCGCTCCGGGTTGACCAGCGTGTAGTAGAGGGCGCCGAGCAGGAACTGGGAACGCCACACGATCGCGGTGCGCGGCAGATGCGGCAGGCTTTCCCCGATCGCGTCGATGAAGGCGGTCGTCGTGTCGTCGAAGATTTCGGCGATGATGCGGCCCACCACGGCGTTGCCTTCCGCCGACATCACCGCGCGCAGCCGGGTGAACCGCGCGCCGCCGCCGGCGAGATCGCTGCTGGACGAGAACGCCGGCTGCACATAGGCGCGCACGATCGCCTCCAGCCGGTCCTGAACATCGCGCACGCGCCTTGCGGCCACCAGCAATTCGATGCGTCGCTTGTTCATCGGGCCGCAGTGCCGCTTGTAGATTTCCAGCAGCAGGCCGTCCTTGGTCTTGAAGTGATAGGTGACGCTGCCGGGATTGGCGCCTGCTTCCAGCGCGATGTCGCGGATCGAAACGGCGTTGAAGCCACGGGTCGAGAACAGCAACTCGGCCGCGCTCAGGATCGCTTCCCGCATGTTGGGATTTCGCGTCATCGGATTTGCTTTCCGCCCTCTTGATTTGTACGTTTGTACAAATAATCAGGCTCGGTCAACAAATAATCGCAAGCCCGGTCGGCACCTCGCCAATATCAGCATGCCGTGAGGCGATCGCGCCGATGCTGCGCGGCCAGTTCACCGCGCATTCGCCGGCGCGTGGACGTGCCAGAGGTCGGCGCGCCAGTGCAGCACGATCGCCAGCATCAGCGCGAGGCCGGCCGCGGCGTAGAGCGTGCCGGTGGCGGCGAAGCCTATCTCGTCGATCAGGCTGCCGGCGGCGAGGAGGCCGAGCGGGAGGCCGTAGATCACCATCATGCGGACGCCCATCACCCGTCCGCGGAAACTTTCGCTCGCGGTCCGCATCAGGATGACCGCGATCGAGATCATGGCGAGGCTTTGCGAGAAGCCCGCCACCATCAGGCAGACGATCGCGGTGGGCACGGTCTGCATCTGCACGAACACCAGCAGCGTCACGTACCAGACCACGGTGGCGCCGATCATCAGCCGCGCCACCCTGAGATCGCGGATCAGGCTCAGCGCGATCGAACCCGCCAGCGAGCCGATCGCAAAACTTGCCGACAGATATCCGAGCCCGGTCTGGTTGGTGCCGTAGACTGCCTTGGCGATGTAGGGCAGCAAGCCGTTGGAGAGCGGATACGCCGTCAGGTTCGCGAGGAACGCCACCCAGAGCGCGGCCTGCATGCGCGGCGTGGTCCAGACATAGGCCACGCCCTCCTTCAGGTCGCGCAGCGGCGAGGCTTGCAGCGCGGCATCGACGGCCTTGTCTGCAGAACCCGGCCTCGCCGGCGCCACCACGCACAGGGTCAGTATGGTGGCGGCGACATAGAGGCAGACGATCGCCACATAGGCCGGACCCATGCCGAGCGCGGCGAACAGTCCGGCGCCGCTCAGGGCGCCTGCGATGCGCGCGGTATCCATCGTGGTCCGCGAAATGCTGATCGCCCCGATCAACTGGTCGCGCGGCATGATGGTCGCCACCAGCGCGCCGCGCACGCCGAGGTCCGACGGCCGGACGATGCCCATCAGGGCCGCAATGATGAAGACGTAGATCGGCGCGAGATGGCCCGTCAGCGCCAGCGTCATCAGCACGGCGGCAAGAACGGCGTAGGTCGCGCGCATCATCGCCAGTACGTCGCGGTGGCCGATGCGGTCGCCGACGACGCCGAACATCGGTGCCACCAGCGTCCCGATATAGCCAAGCGAGGCGAACAAGGTGAGCAGCAGCACCGACCCGGTCTCGACCAGCACGTACCAGCCGAGAATGAGCGTCTCCATCTCGAACGCCCACGAGGTGAGCAGGTCGGCGGGCCACTGAAAGCGATAATTCCGGACCCGGAATGGTGCGAGCGCGGAGTGCCGCGCGTGGTCGCTCAAGATGCGCTGGCGCGGTTCATCGCGTTCCACCCTGCCCCGTTTCTTGTTTTTGCCTTACCGTCGATAGCAAGCCGTGCCCGGCGTTTCAAGCCGCCGACATCGCCTTGCCGCGATGCGAAAACAACAACCGCCTGACGTCGGCGGCCGACACCGCCGGGCTGAACAAATGGCCCTGCATCTCGTTGCAGCCGAGGATGAAAAGCAGGTTCCGCTGCTGCTCGGTTTCGACGCCTTCCGCCGTCGTCATCATGTCGCTGGCAGCGGCGATGTTCACCACCGCCTGGACGATCGACGAGGAGGCGCCGGGGCCGGCCAGATCCTTGATGAAGGAACGATCGATCTTGATCTTGTCGAACGGGAAGCGCTGCAGATAGCTCAGCGAGGAATAGCCGGTGCCGAAATCGTCCAGCGCAACCCGGACGCCGACCTTGCGCAGTTGATGCAGCACCTCGAGCGCAGCATCATCATCACGAATGAGCACCGCCTCGGTGATTTCGAGCTCCAGCCGGCTTGCAGCAAGGCCGGAGGATGCGAGCGTCGCGGCGACGTTCAGCGACAGCGTCTTGCTCCCGAACTGGACCGGCGAAACATTGACTGCGACGCGGACGTGATCCGGCCAGTTGACGGCCTCGGCGCAGGCGGTGCTCAGCACCCACTGGCCGAGCTGGTTGATCAGGCCGGTCTCCTCGGCGATCGGAATGAATTCGGTGGACGGGATCATGCCTCGCTCGGGGTGCTGCCATCGCAGCAGCGCCTCGCAGGTGTTGATCTGTCCGCTCTCGATATCGACGATCGGCTGAAAATGGACTTCGAGATCGCCATCGACGATCGCCTGACGCAGATCGAGCTCCAGGTTTCGCCGCGCCCTGGCGCGTTGATCCATGCCCGCTTCGAAGAAGCGGTAAGTCCGCCGGCCGTCACCCTTGGCGCCGTACAGCGCGAGGTCCGCATTCCGCAAAAGCTCGTCGAGATCCAGCCCGTCGGCAGGCGAAAGCGCAATGCCGATACTGGCATCGGTGGTGATCAGGTGCCCCATGCATTCGAACGGCTCCCGGATCGCCGAATGGATTTCATCGACCAGCCGCGTGGTTTCAGACAGATGCGTGATGGCACTTTGAATCACCGCGAATTCGTCGCCGCCGAGCCGCGCCGCCACGTCGGTGTCCTTGAGGCACCCGCGCAGGCGTCCGGCGACGCCCTTGAGGAGCTCATCGCCGATCGGATGGCCAAGCGCGTCGTTGATGCCCTTGAACTCGTCGATGTCGATATAGAGAACGGCCAGTTGCTCGCCCGGCCGCATCGCCTCCAGCGCCTGCTCGAGCCGCGCGCGGAACAGCGTCCTGTTGGGAAGGTCCGTCAGCGCGTCGTAATGCGCCAGGTGCGCGATCTTCTCGTCGGCGCGGGTGCGTTCGGTGATGTCTTCGATGGTGGCCACCCAGCCGCCTTCCTTCAGCGGCCGATTGATGATTTCGATCGCGCGGCCGCCCGGCGTCTGCGTGAGCTGCCGCGTGGTCTTTCCCAGCGACACCTTTTGTATGATGGCGTTGCAGAACTCATCGACGTCGCCCTCGAACGATCCGGTCTCTTTCCGGTGCGCGATCAGCCGTTGCATGGTGCAGCCCGGCCTGGCCACATCCGGCGACAGGCCGAACATCTCCAGATAAGGCTGGTTGCAGGTGATGATCCGCGCGGATCCATCATAGAGAACGAGTCCCTGGGGGATATTGTTGACGGCAATCGAGAGCTGGCGCCGCTCCGAAGCCATTCGCTGTTTGGTCAGTTGATGGCGTCTCAACAGCCAGCCGGCGACCATGGCAAGACTGACGACCAGCGCCAGCAGGAGGCGTTCACGCACGCTCCACGCCAGCGTCGCAACATCGGCCGCGACCGACGCCACGAGATAGGCGCAGCACAGTGCAACGAGCTTGATCCTGCCCGCCCTGTCGAAAGGATCGGCAGAGCCGCTCGGCGATTGATCGCTGCTGTCGATGCTCACCCGAGGTGCCTCCCCGTGCATGTCCCGCAAAATGTCGAGCGGTCGGCGGCGTGGATGCGCCGGACCAAAATCAAGACTGCAATTGAACGCAAAGCCGCAAATTCAAATGCGCCAGGTCGCGTCCCGGTCATATCGTGCGCCGGACAAGTGGATGACGCGTTACAACTTGCGGTTAGCGATCGGTTACCGCGGTGCGCGCGCCGGTTCCAATCCTCATCGGCGATAGCGGGTTAGCCGACGTCCCTTCGACGGAACTCTCCTGCGCGATGGTAAACAGGGGATTAATACGCAACGGCGGTAAGGCAAAACCGGCGATGCAAGAAAGGCCCGATTTTCCTGCGTAACTCGTATCTCAAGCAGCGCACGAATTGCTGTTGCAAAATGAATCGTGACCGCGATGGAGCGGATTTAGCCGATGCGCAATCCCGGCAGCTTAACCGTTTCGCTAGTTCGAACTGCCCATACTGAACCAAGCTCATCTCAAGATATTCAGGTTCAACACTGTGACATCCTTCGGACGTGTGATTTCGGTGCGCGGCTCCCTCGCCCGGGTCGGACTGCTTGCGACAGGCCAGACGCCCATCTCGGAAGTGCGCGCCACGGTCGGCCGCTTCATCAGCATCCGCTGCGTGGGCTCCACCATCGTCGCCATGATCACCGAAGTGTCCTGCGAGGATTTGCCGAATTCCGACAGCTATATCGCGACCGCCTCGGTCGACCTGCTCGGCGAGATTTCCGGCGGCGAGCGGCCCAAATTCCAGCGCGGCGTCACCAACTATCCGACGATCGGCGATGCCGTCGACCTCATCACCAATCAGGACCTTCGCACGGTCTACGCGCCGAGCGGCTCCGACCAGATCAATGTCGGCACGCTGCAGCAGGACAAGTCCGTGATCGCCTATGTCGACGTCGAGGAAATGCTCTCCAAGCATTTTGCGGTGCTAGGGTCCACCGGCGTCGGCAAATCGACCAGCGTTTCGCTGCTGCTGAACGAGATTCTCAGGGCGCGGCCCAACCTGCGGGTCTTCCTGCTCGACGTCCATAACGAGTACGGCCGCTGCTTCGGCGACCGCGCGCTGGTGCTCAACCCGCGCAACCTGAAACTGCCGTTCTGGCTGTTCAATTTCGAAGAGATCGTCGACGTGCTGTTCGGCGGCCGTCCCGGCGTGCCCGAGGAACTCGACATCCTCGCCGAAATCATACCGCAGGCGAAGGGCATCTATACCCAGTACCAGAACTCCGACCGGCTCGGGCTCAAGCGCATGGACCCCAGGGCCGGCGGCTACACCGTGGATACGCCAGTACCCTACCGGCTGGTCGACCTGATCTCGCTGATCGACGAACGGATGGGCAAGCTGGAGAACCGCTCCTCGCGCATCATCTATCACAAGCTGATTTCGCGCGTGGAGACCGTGCGCAACGATCCGCGCTACGCGTTCATGTTCGACAACGCCAATGTCGGCGGCGACACCATGGCCGAAGTGGTCAGCCATCTGTTCCGCCTGCCCGCCAACGGCCGGCCGATGACCATCATGCAGCTCGCCGGCTTCCCCGCCGAAGTCGTCGATTCCGTGGTGTCGGTGGTGTGCCGCATGGCGTTCGACTTCGGCCTGTGGAGCGACGGCGTGTCGCCGCTCCTGTTCGTCTGCGAAGAGGCGCACCGCTACGCCTCCGCCGACCGCAACATCGGTTTCGGCCCGACCCGAAAGGCGGTCTCGCGCATCGCCAAGGAAGGCCGCAAATACGGCGTCTTCCTCGGTCTCGTGACCCAGCGTCCGGCCGAACTCGACGCCACCATCATCTCCCAGTGCAACACGCTGTTTGCGATGCGGCTAGCCAACGAGCGCGACCAGGCGCTGCTGCGTTCGGCGGTATCGGATGCCGCCGCCAACCTGCTGTCGTTCGTGCCATCGCTCGGCACCCGCGAAGTGCTGGCGTTCGGCGAAGGCGTGGCGCTGCCGACGCGCCTGCGCTTCAAGGAGGTTCCGGTCCACCAGTTGCCGCGCAGCGAAGCCACCATCGCGTCCGTGCCGTCGGTTACCGCCGGCCATGACATGCATTTCGTCTCGGCCGTGCTGGACCGCTGGCGCGGCGCAACCTCGCATCGCGACGTACCCAACGATCCCGCCGCCGGCGGCGGCGAACGGCCCGCCTCGCGCATCATGACACAGGTGGAAGCGCCGATGCTGCAGCCTTCGATGGGGCACGATCCCGATCGCTTCTCGCTCCTGAAGAAGCCGCTGCGCTGAGCCGCCCCCGGCCGCCCGCGATCTGCTCGCGCCGGCCGGTATCCACTCCTCCCGAAAAACCAGATATGGTTTCGGCGACCCCGCCTCGCGCGGCCTTTAGCCGGAACCCCTTCATGACCAAGCCTGCAGCCAAGCCCGCCCCGCGATTTCCAGCTCCCCCGATCGACAAAATGCCGGAGGACATCCGCACCCGGATCCTGGCGGTGCAGGAAAAGTCCGGCTTCGTTCCAAACGTCTTCCTGTCGCTGGCGTACCGTCCCGACGAGTTTCGCGCCTTCTTTGCCTATCACGACGCGTTGATGGAAAAGGACGGCGGCCTGACCAAGGCCGAGCGCGAGATGATCGTGGTGGCAACCTCGAGCGCCAACCAGTGCCATTATTGCGTGATCGCACACGGCGCGATCCTGCGCATCCGGGCGAAAAATCCGCAAATTGCCGACCAGATCGCGGTCAATTACCGCAAGGCCGACATCACGCCGCGCCAGCGCGCCATGCTCGACTTCGCCATGAAGGTGAGCCAGGAGGCGAACAAGGTTTCCGAGGCCGACTTTGCCGAGATTGCGAGCCACGGCTTCAGCGACGACGACATCTGGGACATCGCGGCGATCGCGGCCTTCTTTGCGCTGTCGAACCGGATGGCCAACGTCACGGCGATGCGCCCGAACGACGAATTCTACATGATGGGACGGTTGCCGAAACAGGGCTGAACAGTGCCCGGAGGCTATCGCGTTGCACGACTGGACCGAGATCATATTGCGTCTTGGCGTGGCCACGCTGGCGGGCGGCTTGATCGGCCTCAACCGCGATCTGCACGGAAAGCCGATCGGGCTGAAGACGCTGTCGCTGGTCAGCCTCGCGACGGCGATGCTGCTGGTGATGGTCCATTCGGACCAGGACAGGATCGTTTCCGACGCGGGCAGCCGGGTGATTCAGGGGATCCTGACCGGGATCGGCTTTCTCGGCGCCGGCGTCATCGTGCACGCCGCACAGCATTTCCGGGTTCGCGGGCTCACCAGCGCCGCCTGCACCTGGCTCGCGGCCTGCATCGGCATCGTCTGCGGCCTCGGACAATGGCGGCTGGTCCTTGTCGCTCTGGTCATGACCTTCGCGGTCCTGACGGTCGGCAACAGGCTCGAACACTGGCTGCACAGGAAACTTGGCGGCAAGGACGAGGCGGCGCCGGAACGGCCGGCCGCTTTCCCGGATGAATGACCGGTGCGGCGGCGATGACAGCCGCCGGTTCCATGAGTTGCTGCAGGGGCGATCGTTGCTTCGCGCGCAGCAGGTTTTGATGTTGGAAGCGCGGCCAGCGTGCTAAGTAGGCTGCAGGATTTGCGTCGGACGACAGCCTTGAAAACCCAGCGGCCCATTGTAACGGATTCCGAGCACGTGGTGCTCAAGTTCCGGCCGCGCACCTCGGCCCAGCCGCCGGGCGGGCGGGAAGACCCCGGCCCGGCAATCGGCCAGCACATGGCGGCTGACCTGTCGCGTTACGAACGGCCGCGCGACGAACCCGACGACTTCCGTCACCGCATGCTCGCCAACGTCGCTGCGCTCGCGTTCACCGTGGCGCTGACCGCGATCGGCATCTGGCTCGCGGTGAGCATCGCCGATCTTCGCAAGACCCAGGATTGCGTCCTGATGGGCCGCCGCGACTGCGCCCGGATTTCGGTGATGCCGCAGGGGTAGCAAAGCTGGATTCTCGCAACGAAAACAGATCGTCCTACCGCTCGGCGCCCATCCGTTTAATGGCGAATGGAAGTGCTTCCTCACCGTGTTTGCGTCGTGGCGACCTACCTCCTGCTCGGGCTGTCGTATCTGGGAGATTTCCCGCCCGTCGCATCGATGGTTCCCCTGCGACGATTGGCGGCGTGAATGGTGCCGACGCAGGTTGGTAGATTCAAACCGCGCAATCAGCGTTTTGACAAGCGCAAACAGGCATTTCAACCGGGGCATGACATGACAAGTCGATTTGCGACGACGCAGTCCACCGTTACGATGCTGCGTTGGCGGCCCCCGGCCATGCTGACGCTCATGGCAACGGCGCTGCTTGCGGGATTAACCGCCGCCGCGACGGCGCGACAGGCGCGCCCTGTGTCACCTGTCGAGGCGATAGCGCCGCGCGAGGCAGGCGAGCCGATCATGGCGGTCGTCTCGATCAAGACCCAGCACATTACCTTCTACGACGCCGACGGCTGGATTGCGCGCGCGCCGGTTTCGACCGGCACCACCGGACGCGAGACGCCGGCTGGCGTCTTCGCCATCCTCGAGAAGAACAAGGACCACCGCTCGTCGCTTTACGACGATGCCGAGATGCCGAACATGCAGCGCATCACCTGGAACGGTATCGCGATGCACGGCGGGCCGTTGCCCGGCTATGCGGCCTCGCACGGCTGCATTCGGATGCCTTTTGGCTTTGCGGAGAAGGTGTTCGACAGGACGCGGATCGGCATGCGTGTGATCATCTCGCCGAATGACACCGCCCCGGTCGAGATTTCCCACCCGGCCCTGATCACGCCGAAAGCGGAAGCCGTCGCGGCCGCTCCTTCGCGTCCCGAGGCGCTGGCCCGCGACGCCGCGGACGCCGCCAGGACGGCCGACGAGGCAAAGAAGGCTGCTGCGACCACCGCGCGCGAGTCCGCATCGCTGGCGGCGTCGCTGCGCAAGGTGGAAGGGCTCAAGAAGAAAGCCGATGCCGAGCTTGCGTCCGCCGAAAAGGCGCTCGCCACCGCAAAGACCGACGCGGCCAGGACGCAGGCCGAAGAGCGGAAGCAGAAAGCCGCGCCAGTGGCCGCCCAGGCTGCGACTGATCTCGACACCGCCAGGGCCGACGCGAAGTCGAAGCTCGACGCAGCGGCGGCTGCAAAGGATACCGCCAGGGCAGCCGAGAAGAACAAGATCGACCTGGCCAAGGCGGCGCGCGAGGCAAAATTGGCGCTTGAGCCGGTCTCGATTTACATCAGCCGCGCGACGCAGAAGCTCTACGTGCGGCGCAATACACACAAGCCGGCGCCGGACGGCGGCGGCGAGGTGTTCGATACGTCCATCGAGGTTCCGGTCACGATCCGCGACCCCGGCAGGAGGATCGGCACGCACGTGTTCACGGCGATGGCGCGCAACGACACCGGGCTGCGCTGGAGCGCGGTCACGATCGACAGCGGCGATGACGCGAAGGGCGCGCTTGACCGCATCACCATCCCGCAGGACGTGCTCGACCGCGTCGCGCCGACCGCCTTGCCGCGGTCCTCGATCGTGATCTCGGACGAGCCGCTGAGTCGCGAGACCAACTATCGCACCGAGTTCGTCACGGTGTTGAGCGACCAGCCCCAGGGCGGTTTCATTACCCGCAAGCCGACGCCGCCTGTCGATATGGCGGATGGCGGCAGCTGGGGCGACGATGGTTTCGGCTTCTTTTTTCAGCCCGGTGGGAATCTCCAGCCCGGCAATATGCGCCAGCGCCGCGGCCAGACTTACTATCCGGCGGAACGCGGCTATCCACAACAGCAGGGCTATCCGATGCAACAAGGTTACCCGATGCAGCAGGGCTATCCGATGCAACAGGGCCGGTGGTAAGCCGCGGTATGCCGGCCCGCACGTTCTTCTATTTTTGCTGAATGCGATTCAGATAATCGATGACAGCAAGGATGCGTGTTCGTACGACGACCTCCGGACTGTTCTCCGGCCCTGCCAGCCTCCAATAGAACGGATCGACCGCGTGAGGCAGGTTGATGATGGGGTTGAATCGCTCCCCCCAGATCGGCATCTCGCGCGTGCCGTGAGCGGGAACTGCTTTTGATCCATAGATGGTTTCGTAGACAGCGTTCGTGGGAAAGACCCCGTTGTTGTTCTTTGCCAGTATCGTCAAATCGGATGGCGGTACCTTGAGCTGTTCGCTGACAGGCCCCTTGCCCTTTCCGTCCGCGCCATGACAGCTCGCGCACGAAGACAGAAATTCCGATCTCCCGATATCTGAGGGTTGGGCCTTCGCCGCACCGGCAAACCCGGCAACCAGGCCGGCAATCGTCAACCATTTCAGGCATCTGGAGATCATGTCATGCCCTCACCCGCAGCTTTCGGATGAATCCTCCTAGCAGTCCCGGGCGCGGTGCCGTTTGACACAGGTCAATACGACCCTCATGCGCTCCTCAATTGAGCCGCGCGCCTATACCGGTGAGTACGCGATAGTCGGGCTTCGACTGCACGCCGTTGTGCTGGTTTATCACCGGGACGCCAAAGGACACGAAACCCGAGAAGCGGTCGACACCGACGCGAACGCCGGGCGAGAGATAGACCGTGGTGCCGCCGGAGTTGGGGTCCGCAATGCCGGCGATGCGCTGCTTGTCGTGCCACTCGCCGTTGAGCTCGAGCACGAGGTCGAGCGTGTACGGCGTCTTCTTCATGTCGCTGTGGTCGTGATTGGCGTGATAGAGACAATGTTCCTGTGTCTGGTTTTTCGGCTGCATACAATATTCGTGAAGTTCGATTTCCTTCGCCGAGCCGGTGGCGCCGACCAGGCGATATGACACCGCGGTGCCGAACAGGAAGCGATCGCCGAGGTTGGTGTCCTGCGTCCCCTTCGTGATCAGATAATAGAGGCCGCTCACGTCGAACCCCCACCGGCCGGCGCGCTTGGAAAGAGCGGCGCCGAACAGGCCGTCCCATGAGCCCGAGCCCGGCTGGAATTCGGCCTGGAACAGTTGGCCAGCGGCGTCGCGCTGGTTGGTGCTGCCGGTGGGCGCCTTGAAGCCGAACAATACGGCGGCCGACGTTCCCGTCTGCGCGTTGTTGTGGAAGCGATATTGCCCGAGCATTGTCACGTCGCCGAAGCCCGCCGAATTGCCGCGCCGGTTGATGCCGTCGGGGCTCATCAGGCTGTTCATGTCGCCGGCATTCATCATGCCCATGTGTCCGCCGCTCAGCATGTCCTCGGCGGGCTCGCTGATGCCCGAGCGCCGGACCCCGCCTGCGCGAACGGCGACCGTGAAGTCGTTGGTGATGCCGTAGGCGGCGGAAATCGAGATAGCGTCGATCGAGCGCAGCGAATGTGCGTGCGTGCCCTTGGCTGCGGCGGCAAGCAGGTCGGCATCCGAGAGCTGACCGAGCCTGATGAACTCGTAACGTATCGATGCGGCAATCAGTCCTTCGGAAAGCGTGTCGGCCGAGATGGTGTTGATCGGCCCGCCGCTGCCGGTGTTGCCGCCGCCGCCGGGATGATGCGCTTCGGCTGGTGCGGCAAGAAAAAGCATCATCGATGAAAACAGACCGGCGGACCTCATGCGATACGCAAAAAACACTTTAACGCCCCCTTCATTCACGTCCGAGGATAAGCCATCGGAGTTGGGCGCGGGCTTGACTGGATCATGCACGAAGCGCGGCTTGATCTTGCGCGCAGCGCGGCCTGCCGGCGACGAACTGAGGTGAATTGCGGAAGAGTTGCGTCTCGCCTCCGATCTTTTTGCGTCACGATGCACTGGCCGCAATCACGGCCGAACGCAGCCTCAATCGCGGCGAGTGCCGGCCGTAATCGCGTCTGAATGCTTCTCTACACGGGCTTACGTCCAGCGCGTATCGGAGTGGACATCATGACAAGCGTCTTCAGAATCACTTTTGCTTTTTCCCTTTGTTTTTCCGCAGCCGTGGCCACGTCGTCTGCGCAGGCGCACGACTTCAAGGTGGGAGCGCTCGACATCGGTCACCCGTGGTCGCGCCCCACCCCGAAAGACGCCAACATCGCGGGTGGCTATCTCACCATCACCAACAAGGGCAAGGTTGCGGATCGCCTGATCGGCGGCGCATCGCCCGCGGCAAGCCAGATCGAGGTGCATGAGATGGCCAATGTGGACGGCATGATGAAGACGCGCCCACTCGCCAACGGTCTGGAAATCAAGCCCGGCAAGACGATCGAACTCAAGCCGGGCGCGTATCGTCTCGTACTGCTCGGCCTCAAGGAGCCGCTGCAGGTCGGCCAGAAGGTGAAGGGCACGCTGGTGTTCGAGAAGGCCGGACCTGTCGAGATCGTCTACAACGTCGAGGAAAAGCCCGAAGCCTCGAATGCCACCAGTGGCTCCGCACTACACAAGCATCATTAAAGGGTGCGCGTTCGCATGTCTGACAGGGTGGACGACGGGGGCGTTTACGCCCTGCTCGAACTGGCGGGCTCCGCACCGCCAAAGATCGCAACACCCGTGCGACCGTTCGCGCGCTTTCCGCGAACCGGGACGTCGTCGTCCGCTCGGCTCGTTGCGCCGGACGAACGGCGAGACCGGCCCGGAAGAGGGTTCGAACAACGCGGCGTCGTCGCGATCAGCGACGGCTGCTACCTGGACTCGACTTTCTTCACCGGGTCGAACGACCCGGTCGAGCCCGAATGCCGGCCGGCGCCGCCGACGGGCCGCAAACCGTCATGGAGAAACGGGCGGACGGCAGCCACGATGCTGGGCGCGTCGCTTTTCGGTTTCGCACTGGCCTTCCTTGCATTCACCCAGCTGACGCCCACGTTGCAACTCGGCCTGAGCGATGTTGTATGCCTCGGCGCAAATTCGAATCTTTCGCAGACCGCACGCACCAACGAGTAATGCTTCGGGCCGGCACGACCACGACAGGCCGTGCCGGCCCATTACGTTTGAACGCAGGTTTCAATTCTCTAGGTAGTCCCGAGACCGGCCTTGGCGCACTGTTCATCCTGGTCGCCGGTAACGCCGCTCACGCCAACGCCGCCGGTGACCTTGCCGTCGACCATGATTGGCACGCCGCCGGGCGAAGCAAAGACGCCGGGTAGCGTCGCCGTGGCCATGCCGCCCTTGTTGATCACGTCCATGAAGACGCGCGTCGGGCGCCGATAGGTCGCCGCCGCCCTCGCCTTGCCGACGGCGATGTCCATGCTGGCGGTCTGCGTATTGTCCATGCGTTCGAAGTACACGAGGAATCCGTGGTTATCGACCACGGCGACAGCCACGTTCCATGCGTTCTTCTGGCATTCGGCAAGAACGCCGGCCGCGATCTTTTTCGCGCCGGCCGCATTGATCGCCGTGCCGTAGTCAGGGCGTTTGTCCTGAGCAAATGCGCCTGTGGTAAGGGCTGCAAAAGCGACGCCGAGCAGAATTGACCTCATCTTTGTTTCCTCCCTTAGGTTTATTGTGGAAGAGAATTATACCTGTACGGACCGCTCTGCGTACTGGACTTCGGAACCAAAACCGCCATTTTTGCCGCTAAATCGATCACCAACGGAGCGGCCACCCTCCATTGAACTCAGGCCCTCGCTCCGATATACGGGCACTCGACTCCGGCCGAGGGACCAGGGCCTTCCGGGGCCACGCCCCGTCTCCTCAAGCCGTTCCGGATTACCTCCAATATATCAAAGGCTTAATGATGTCCTCCACATACGATCAGATCGCCAACATTATCGCTGAGACCTGCGACATTCCGCGCGACACGATCAAGCCGGAGAGCCATGCCATCGACGATCTGGGGATCGACAGCCTGGACTTCCTCGACATCGCCTTTGCCATCGACAAGGCGTTCGGCATCAAGATGCCGCTCGAAAAATGGACCCAGGAGGTCAACGACGGCAAGGCCACGACCGAGCAGTACTTCGTGCTGCAAAATCTCGCCGATCGCATCGACGAACTGGTCGCCGCCAAGAACGCAGGAACGGGCGCGTAACCACCCATCACCATGGATCTCGATTATTTCAAGCTCATCGACCGCATCGTCGACCTCAACATCGACGAGAAGCGGATTACGGTCGAGGCACAGGTTCCTGCTGTTCACACCATCTTCGAAGGGCACTTCCCCGGCTTTCCGATCATGCCCGGCGTGCTGCTGACCGAAGCGATGGCGCAGAGCTCGGGCTGGCTTGTGCTCGGCGTGCTGAAGTTCGAGCGCATGCCGTTCCTGGCGATCGTGAAGGAAGCCAAGATGCGTGGCTTCGTCAGCCCCGGCGAGTTGCTGACGATCGAGGCGACGCTCGAGCACGAAGGCTCCGGTTTTGCCGTCACGAAGGCAAAGGTGCGCATCGGCAAGGAATTGAAGTGCAGCGCCGAGCTCACTTTCGGTCTAGCCCCCTTCCCCGACCCGGCCCTGCGCGTGCACATGGATGCGATGGCCCACAAGATCGGCTTCCCACTGCAGGCGTTGACGCATGACTGACTCCAAATCCGCGGGCGCAAAGGAAGTCTGGATCACCGGCATCGGCATCGTCTCCTCGCTCGGCGAAGGGCTGGACGCGCATTGGGATGCGCTGAACGCCAAAACCATCAACATCGATGACAAGCGCTTCGCGCCCTACATCGTGCATCCGCTCGCCCCGGTCTCCTTCGACGCGCAGATTCCGAAAAAGGGCGACCAGCGCCAGATGGAAGCCTGGCAGCGCATCGGAACCTATGCGGCGGGGCTGGCGCTGGATTCGGCCGGCGTCAAGGGCAACAAGGAAATCCTCGGCCGGATGGACATGATCGTCGCTGCCGGCGGCGGCGAACGCGATCTGGCGGTCGACGAGTCGATCATGAGCGCCGACGCCAAGGGCAATTCCAGTCCGGGCTTTCTCAACGAACGGCTGATGAACGATCTGCGGCCGACGCTGTTTCTCGCCCAGCTCTCCAATCTGCTCGCCGGCAACATCGCAATCGTCCACGGCGTGTGCGGCACGTCGCGCACCTTCATGGGCGAGGAAGCCGCCAGCATCGACGCGGCGCGAATCGCGCTGGCGCGGATCGAGGCTGGACAGAGCGAGATTGCGCTGGTCGGCGCGGCCCACAATGGCGAGCGCTCCGACCTGCTGGTGCTCTATGAATTCGGCGACTTCAATCTGAAAGAGAGCTACACACCGGTCTGGCAGCGCGAAGATCGAAGCGGTTTCGCACTCGGGTCCGCCGGCTGTTTCCTGGTGCTGGAGTCACGCGAGCACGCGGAAGCGCGTGGCGCGAAGCCCTACGCCCGGCTGACCAGGGTGGTCGCAGACCTCGCGCAGCGCAAGCAGCCGGGCGCGGTGACCAAGTCGCTGGAAGCGATGTGGCCGAAGCTCGGCATTGCCGGCGACAGCGGCAATTTGATCACGGGCGCGACCGGCGCCGAGCCGGTGACATCGGAAGAGAAGGCATTTTTGCGCGAGCATCCGGGGTTCGCCCTGCGCGCCACCGGAACCATGTTCGGGCACACGCTCGAGACCCAGTTTCCGCTCGGCCTGGCGCTGGCCGCGCTGTCGATCTCGCGCGGCGCGCTGTTTCCGCCCAACGATCCCACCGGCCTCGAGGTTGAAAAGCCCGGTGCGCCGGACCAGATTGTGGTGGTGGGGGCCGGTCACTGGCAGGGCGAAGGCATGGCCCTGGTCGAGGCCATCAAGTAGAGCGTCCGGAACGCGTGGCGCGCCGTTGGCGCGGGACCACGGCCGGACAACGGATCAGAGCGCGACCTTCATTGGCCGCGCGCATCGACGGGGGAACCATGTCAGCACCACGCGACAAGTTCGGCAGGCCAATCGTCGTCGTCACCGGCATGGGTGTCGTGACGTCGCTCGGCGCCGGCAAGAAGGATAACTGGACGCGGCTGACCGCAGGCGAATCCGGCATTCGCACCGTGACGCGCTTCCCGATCGACGGCCTGAAGACCACCATGGCCGGCACGGTCGATTTCGTCACCGTCGATCCCGCCTCGTCGACCGGCCTGACCGAGCGGCTGGCCGAAATGGCCACCGGGGAAGCTGTCGAACAGGCCGGCATCGGCGGCAAGGCCGATTTTCCCGGGCCGCTGTTCCTTGCAGTGGCGCCGGTGGAAGTCGAGTGGCCGCAACGGCTCGAACTCGGGCGCGCCGTCGGCAAGACCGATTTCAAATACGAGGACATGCTGCGGGTCAGCGGTGGCGGCCGGTTCGCGCAGTATCACCATCGCTTCATGTTCGGTTCGGTGGCGAGCCATCTGGCCGAAACCTTCGGCACCAAGGGTTCGCCGATTTCGCTGTCGACGGCGTGCGCCTCCGGCGCCACCGCGATCCAGCTCGGCGTCGAGGCGATCCGCCGTGGTGAAGCCGACGCCGCGCTGTGCGTGGGGACCGACGGTTCGGTCAATCCGGAAGCGCTGGTGCGGTTCTCGCTGCTGTCGGCGCTGTCGACGCAGAACGAACCGCCGCAGGCGGCCTCAAAGCCGTTCTCGAAGAACCGCGATGGTTTCGTGATGGCGGAAGGCGCCGGCGCGATGGTGCTGGAGAGTTATGAGTCCGCGATGGCGCGCGGCGCCGCCATTCTCGGCGTCGTCGCCGGCTGCGGCGAGCTGACCGACTCGTTCCACCGCACCCGCTCCAGCCCGGACGGCAAGCCGATCATCGGCTGCATGCGCAAGACGCTGGCCGATGCCGGGCTCGAACCCGAACAGATCGACCACATCAACGCGCACGGCACCGCGACGCCGGAAAACGACAAGATGGAGTACAACACGACGGCGGTCGTGTTCGGCGATCACTTGCCGAAGATTCCGGTGTCGTCGAACAAGTCGATGGTCGGGCATACGATTTCCGCGGCCGGCGCGGTCGAGGCCGTGTTCTCGCTGCTGACGCTGGAACACCAGCGGATTCCGCCGACGATCAATTACGAGATTCCGGATCCCGCCATCCTGTTCGACGTGGTCGGCAACAAGGCGCGCGACGCCCGCGTCACCGCCGTGATGTCCAACTCGTTCGGCTTCGGCGGGCAGAATGCCTCGCTGATCCTGACGCGCGAACCGGTTTAGCAGCCGCTCTTGGCAATGAACCGCCTGCTCCTACGCACCAAGGCGCGCCTCCGCGACGCCGCCAAGCCTTTGACGGAAGCAGCCGTAGGCGGGCTGACGATCGCGCTGTTGCGCACGACGCGCTATTTCGATCCGGACAAGACCGCCAACTTCTTCGGCCGCGTCACCCGCTTCATCGGCCGAAGGCTGCGCGAGGACCGCATCGGCCGCGAAAACCTGAAGGCCGCCTTCCCCGAGAAATCGCCGGAGGAGATCGAAACCATCCTGACCGGCGTCTGGGACAATCTCGGCCGCATCGGCGCTGAATTTGCCCATCTCGATCACATCTGGGATTACGACCTCGACCATCCGGAAAAGCCGAGCCGCATCGAGTTCACGCCGCGGACCAAGCAGATCTTCGATCACCTGCGCGACGACGGCAAACCCGCCATCATCTTCGCGAGCCATCTCGGCAATTGGGAGATCCCCGCGCTCGGCGCGGTCGCCCATGGTCTCGACTGCGCGATCCTGTTCCGGCGGCCGAACATCGAATCCGCCGATCGCGCCATCGAACGGATCCGGGCCGTCAAAATGGGCACGCTGGTGCCGGCCGGCCGCGACGCGCCGCTCAAGCTGGCGGAGGCGCTGCAGAAGGGCCAGCACGTCGCCATGCTGGTCGATCAGTACATGGGCAACGGCGTCGAGGTGACGTTCTTCGGCCGCAAGACCAAGGCCAATCCGACGCTGGCGCGGCTGCTGCGGCAGGTCGAATGCCCCGTGCACGGCGTGCGCATCATCCGCCTGCCCAACCACCGCTTCCGTGCCGAACTGTCCGAAGAGGTCAAGCCGGTGCGCGACGCCGAGGGCCAGATCGACGTCCAGGGCACCATGCAGGCGGTGACGTCGGTGATCGAAGGCTGGGTGCGGGAGTATCCGGACCAGTGGCTGTGGCTGCACAGAAGGTGGCGATAGCGGCCAGCGTTGCTACTGACACGTCCCGGCTCGATGACCGAGAAATGGCCGGCCCAATCGTCGCGCGCCAGGATCAGACTCGCAAGCTGCGGTCCAACCTCATCGGCGCCGGGCATTGGAATGCGGAGGAAGATCACGCCGCACGCAGGAGGCAATCCTGATGCTTTCGCCAGTTCGCCGAAATCCTTATCAAAAGTAAGCAGAATACGCCCGTCGCGCGCCGCCCACGCCAGTACTTCCCTATCGTGAATACCGGGAGCTTCGGTTCTGATCCAGACGACGTCGCTTTCGGCTACACGAAGGGCCCTGACCAGCGCGCCCGGAATGTTCTCATTGGCAAGAAAGCGCATATCAAGCCGCGCTGGGATAAACTTTCTCCCCACTCAACGTATCGCGGGCATAAGCAAGACACGCAATGATGTCGTCATGGGTAATATCAGGGTAATTGGTCAGAATGTCGGACTCCATCCAACCGTCTGCCAGCAGGCCAATCACGAATTCCACGGCAAGCCTAGTCCCGCGAATAACAGGCTTCCCGGCCAACACATCAGGCGACAACGATATGCGAGGATGTTCGGTCATGGTCCGCGGCCACTCCTTGTCCAGACCTGGATACTACCTGAGTCCGGCCGGCTGCGCGACGGCAGATTCATGGAATGAAGCCTTCAACCATGGAGCAGGACGGGAGTCCAATTCTCCCGTATCGATCTCTGCCGAGTTGCGGGGCTTCCCTACCCGCCGAGCAGGCCAAGGCTCCAGGCCTTCATGGCCACCGTCGAGGCCAGTATGAAGGCGATCTGCAGCAGCGTGCGCGTCGAGACGAATGCGAGGACGTTTGTCATGTGATGCTCCCGGTAGGAGCTATAGATTCCAGTCCGGGTTCCGGCAATAGGCGTTTGCTGGTAACGGGTTGCCCGGGAACAGTACAGCGATATCGGGCTCCGCAGACCTCACAACGTCATTGCGAGCGGAGCGAAGCAATCCACCTCGCCGCTTGCGGAGACATGGATTGCTTCGTCGCTTCGCTCATCGCAATGACGGCAGCGATAGCTTGCGCTACGCGTCACTTCCCCGTCTTCACCCTGGTCCAGAGCCGGTTGATGATGCGCTGGGTGGCGGGATCGCGGGCGTTGATCACGAACAGCTTCTTCTGCAACGCCTCGTCCGGATAGATGTTCTTGTCGTTGAGGATCTTCGGATCGATCAGCTTCTGGCTCGCCAGGTTGCCGTTGGCGTAGGACAGGAAATCGGAGTTCTTCGCCGCGACGTCCGGGCGGTAGAGATAGTTGATCAGTTCATGGGCCTCCGCGACGTTCTTCGCATCGGCCGGAATTGCCAGATTGTCGAAGAACATCTGCGCACCCTCTTTCGGGATGGTGTAGCCGATCTCGATGCCGTTTTTGGCTTCCGCCGCGCGGCTGCGCGCCTGCATGATGTCGCCCGACCATCCGACGACGAAACAGATCTCGCCCGACGCCAGCGCCCCCAGATATTCCGACGAGTGAAACTTGCGGACATAGGGCCTGATCTTGCTGACGAGTTCGGCGGCCTTTTCGAGATCTGCCTGCTTGGTCGAGTTCGGATCGATTCCGAGATAGCTGAGCGCGGCGGGCAGGATGTCATCGGCGGAGTCCAGCATATGGATGCCGCAATCCTTGAACCTGGCGAGGTTCTCCGGCTTGAACACCATGTCCCAGCTGTCGATCTTCGCATCAGGCCCGAGGATTTTCTGCGCGGTCTTGACGTTGTAGCCGATGCCCGTGGTGCCCCACATGTAGTTGGCGCCGTAGACATTGCCGGGGTCGTAGATCGCAAGCTGGCTGGTCACGACGGGCCAGGCGTTGGCGAGGTTGGGCAGTTTCGACTTGTCGAGCTTGAGAAAGACTTTTGCGGTGATCTGGCGCTGCAGGAAGTAGCCTGTCGGCACCACGACGTCGTAGCCGGATTTGCCCGCCAGCAGCCGCGTCTCCAGCGTCTCGTTGGCGTCGAACGTGTCGTAGACGACCTTGATGCCGGTCTCTTTGGTGAAATCCTCCAGCACCCCCGGGGCCATATAGTTCGACCAGTTGTAGAAATTGACCGTGCGCTCCTGCGCCCATGCGGGCGACAGAGACAGTGCCACCGTCATCGTACCTAGCAGGCGAAACGAACGCCGGATCAGATCGCGCATCTCGTTACCTCGCGCGGCGGCCGTGCACGGCGTCCGACAACCGCTCCAGCGCGGTGTCCAGCGTCTCGTCCTTCTTGGAAAAACAGAAACGCACCACCGAGGTCACCGCATCCTGTTCGTAGAATGCAGATACCGGGATCGCGGCGACCTTGTAGTCGGTCACGATGCGCTTGCAGAACTCGACGTCGGTTTCGTTGAGCCCGAGCGGCGAAAGGTCGACGGTGAGGAAATACGTGCCCTGCGATTTCAGGACGGGAAAGCCGATGTTCTCCAGCCCCTTCGTCAGGCGGTCCCTGCTCCGCGCCAGGTCCTTGCGCATGTCGTAAAAATACTGATCGGGCTTGTTGAGGCCGTAGGCGACGGCGGCCTGCAGGTTAGGCGCTGTCGTGAAGGTCAGGAACTGATGCACCTTCGCCGCTACACGAAGCAAATGCGGCGCGGCGCAGACGAAGCCGATCTTCCACCCCGTCAGCGAAAAGATCTTGCCAGCGCTGCCGACCTTGATGGTGCGGTCGCGCATGCCCGGGATCGTGATCAGCGGGATATGCTCGCGGCCGTCGAACACCACGTGCTCCCAGACCTCGTCGCAGATCGCGATGGTGTCGTACTGCTGGCAGAACCGCGCCAGCAATTCGAGGTCCTCGCGGGGATAGACGACGGCAGCCGGGTTGAGCGGATTGTTGAACAGCACCGCCTTGGTCTTGTGGTTGAAGACGCTGGCCAGCATCTCCTCGGTCAGCCGCCACCCCGGCGGCTCAAGGCGCAACAGCCGCGGGATGCCGCCAGCCTGGCGGATGATCGGCAAATAGCTGTCATAGACCGGCTGGAAGCAGACCACCTCGTCGCCCGGCTCGACCACAGCGAGAATGGACGACGTCAGCGCCTCGGTGCCACCCGAGGTCACCATCACTTCGGTCATTGGATCGAGCGCGAGCTTGTGCCAGCGGCCGTAATGCTCCGCGATCGCCGTGCGCAGCTCCGGAATGCCCATCATAGACGGGTACTGGTTGTAACCGTTGATCGTCGCGTCGGCCGCGGCGCGGCGGATGTCCTCCGGACCGGGATCGTCGGGGAAACCCTGGCCGAGATTGATGGCGTTGTTGTCGCGCGCGGCCTGCGACATCGCCTCGAAGACGGTGACGGGAAGGTCGGCGAAGACCTTGTTCATGGATGTCATGATCGGGATCAGCCGCCGGTCTTGGTCGGCAACCCAGCTGCCTTCCAGCCGATGATGCCGCCTGCCAGATGCTTGTCGTAGGCAAGGCCCGCCGCCTGGGCGGCCAGCGAGGCCGTCACCGAGCGCTTGCCCGAACGGCAGGCGAAAACCACCTGCTTGCCCTGCGGGTCCGGAATGGCGGCCGGATCGAAACTCTGCAAGGGAACGACGACGCCGTCCGGATAGGCCTCTACCGCAACCTCATTGGGCTCGCGGACATCGACCAACAGATAGCGGCCTTCCGCTATCCCCTTCGACACCTCTTCCGGCGTTAAGTCGTGCACCTGATGGTCGGCCAACATATCCTCCTGACACGGGCGCCATGAGGGCTCCGATCAGCCCCGCCGCGCGGGCGCCAAGGTCGCCCCTTGCGCGACCAAAATCAAGCGCCGCGAACGGCTTAATGGGCCGCCAAAGCCGAGCGCCCCGAGGCGGATTTACTCTCCGGCGGCCCAGGTTTTCAGGCGGGATGTTCCTTTGGCACGCGGCGGCAAGCCTCACGAGCCGCGCGGCCTCCAGCGAAAACGAAAAACCCCGGCATGTAAGCCGGGGCCCGAACGGCCACAGCGTACATCCGGCCATGACCATCAGATTCCATTTAGCATGCGGTTCTTGAAGAACGTATGACGTCGGCTTCGCGTCGCCTGAGCAGGTTCAGCGACCAGCGCGCTCGGCATCGGTCGACATCAGCGACGTCGGACGCTGCTTCATCAGCGCGTCCATGCCGTGGCGATGCAGCCAGAGCAGCCCCATGGCGAGTTGCCGCAAGTCGTTGCGCGCCGAACCGACAGGCAGCCTTCTTGCCCGGCGCAGCGCGTCGGCAGCCTGCCTTTCCAATGCCGACAACTGGCGTCCCACCCGTTGCTCCCGACCGGACCGATTTCGATGCTGTTCCTGCCCGAGCCGTCTATCTCATTTCTGGCGCAAGTTTTGTGAAACGGTTCACTCTTGCCCCCGGCTGGTGCACCACGGCCTGTGTACAACATCACAATCGCGGAACCGCCGTCCGGTATCGCCTATTGCCTCGATTTGTCGCTGATCAAGCCGAGCAGGCTGGCGGCCGCGATCATCGTCGCGACGCCGACGAAACTCACCACCATCTGCATCGCAAGCCCGTCCGAGATGCTGAACAGCGCCAGGTGGCCGGCGAACGCCAGCAGGACGCCGACGCAGTAGATCGGCAGCGAGTTCTGGCCGCAGCAGATCGCGCCGCGCATCACCGGCGTCATCAGCCCCCGCCAGTCGCGCGGCACGATCCACGCGACCAGAACGGCCAGCGCCAGGAAGTGCAGCAATCGCAGTGGATCGAGGTTAGCCTTGTCCAAAGGGTACAGATTGACCAGCGATTGCGGGATCAGAGCTGCCAGCGGCTCAATGCGCCAGCTCAACGCGACGGCCAGGCTGAACAGCAGATACGCCACCGCAAGTCCCAACACCGTGCGCGACGTCAGCCATGGCCGCACCCGCTCCCGATCCAGCATCCACCACGCGCCAAGCACGACCAGCAGCTGCCAGGCCAGCGGATTGAACGCCCAGTGGCCGCCCGGCCAGCCCGGGACAGCCCAGCCGGACAGTTGCGCCAGCACATAAAGCGCGAGCGACCCGGCAAGCGTTGCATTCGGAAACTTCAGCAGGAGCCACAGCAACGGCGCGAACAGGAGATGAAGCAGCACGAAGGTCGGCAACACATCGGTGTTGACCGGGCGATATTGCAGGATCGCCGCGCGCGCGAGAGTCGCGCCCGGATTTTCCAGCAGAACGCGCGTGTTGGTATCGTCCGCAAGCCGCCCGCCGCCCGAGAGGTAAACCAGGATGGCGCAGGCGACCGTGACCAGCAGAAACGCGACGTAGATGTCCCAGCCTCGTCGCAGCGTCCGCCGGATCACGGCGCTCCAGCCTTCGCTGCGCCGTGCCTTGCCATAGGCCAGCGCGCAGGTGACGCCGGAGACGAACATGAATATCTCGGCGGCATCGGCGAAGCCGTAGTGCCGCAGCGTCAGCCAGCCTCCGATATTGTTGGGGACGTGGTCGAGAAAAATCCACCACAGCGCGATGCCCCGGCAGGCGTCTATTCGCAGGTCGCGGGCGTGGCCTTTCAGCTCGGGCAGCTCGCCGACCATTAACCTGGAAGTGGCGGTTCGATCGTGCATCTGGGTTATCCCACGCCGGCAAGCTGGACCTGCCGCACAGACCCTGCTGTGAGCTGCTTCACCCATCGATGACTTATTTTTGCGGCTCCACACGCGACGAATCTGCGCGCCAGCGTTGAGCTTCTTCAGCGTAACTAATGCTGAGTTGAGTTGTGAATTTGTATGTTGGTTGGCAGTTGCACCGAAACGAAATGCACTTGCCAACTGCACGAAAGTTGCTGTGAGAAATTGACTTCATCAGACGACAGATGGCGTGCACGCCGATGCAATTGGCATCGCTTGTCCTCGCGGAAAGCTCGAGGTCTGTATCGATGACTCGACTACGGTGTCGATATCGTACGAGACGAGTTGTCTTTGCGCGCTCTTCCGCGCGGCGCGCAATCGATGTAGGCTGACTGACAGGCCGCCAGCGGGCAGTGCCGAAGGCCCGCGTAAGTATCAGCGGTATATTACCCACGGCGGGTTCTGCAGATTTCACTCCACGTTTTGGGCCGGCTCGTTTTTTTGGAGCCGGAAGAGAGGCGTCTCGCCTCGTCGATCAAATACGCCCCAACAGGAGGACAGCATGCATTTCTGTATGACCGGACAATACACGCCGAAGGCTCTTAACGCCATTCTCGAGAACCCGAAGACCAATCGCCATGAGGCGGCGAAAAAACTGATCGAGGCCGCTGGCGGCACACTGGTGTCGATGTACAGCACCGCAGCCGACGGCCCCGGTGTACTCGTCATCTTCGATGTCCCCGACCCCAGTGCCGCCCCGGCGATTTCCGGCACCGTCGTAGCGTCCGGCGCCATCCACAATGCACACCTCACCCGTTTGTGGACGCAGGATGAAATCACGCAAGTCAGGCTCAAGGCGGTCCAGCTGCGCAGCGCGTACAAGCCGCCTGGCGCATAGTTACGTTCCGGGCAACTCTGTCGATCAAATTCTGACATCGCAGGGCTTGGCGGCGGTTGAGAACTCCGCCGCCAAGCCTGTGATGATTGCGCGCCATGTACGCGAGCGGTGAAGTTCACGACATTCGACCGCGTGCACCGGCGCCGGATTCAGTGATGGTGGCTGCGCGAACATTGGCTGACGATCCGATTTATCACACCCTAGATCGACACCTGCGTCCCGACCTCGACCACCCTCCCCGTCGGGATCTGGAAATAATCCGTGGCGTCGTTGGCGGAGCGGCTGAGGCGGATGAAAAGCAGGTCCTGCCAGCGCGGCATGCCCGAATGCGCGGCCGGCTTCAGCGCGCGGCGGGACAGGAAGAACGACGTCGCCATGATGTCGAACTGCCAGCCGAGCTTGCGGGCCGCCGCCAGCGCCTTGGGCACGTTGGGCGTCTCCATGAAGCCGAAGCGCAGCGTCACCCGCGAGAAGGTTTCGCTGAGCTGCTCCATGCGCACCCGTTCCGCCGGATCGATCCGCGGCGTCGGTGCGGATTCGATGGTGAGAATGACGTTCTTCTCGTGCAGCACCTTGTAGTGCTTCAGGCTGTGCATCAGTGCCGTCGGCGCGCATTCGGGATCGCTGGTCAGAAATACCGCGGTGCCGGGCACCCGCTGCGGCGGGCGCTTCTCCAGCATCGACACCAGATCGGCCAGCGGGAATTCAAGCTTGCGCGATTTCTCGAACAGCAGCCGGCTGCCGCGCCGCCATGTGTACATCAGGAGCATCACGATGCCGCCGAGCGCCAGCGGCACCCAGCCGCCCTCGAACACCTTCAGGAGATTGGCCGCGAGGAAGGTGATGTCGAGCAACAAGAACGGCGCAATCAATGCAGCGGCCGCAAACGGCGACCATTTCCACACCCGCCAGATCACGAAAAAGCCCATCATGGCCGTGACCACCATGGTCCCGGTGACGGAGATGCCGTAGGCGGACGCCAGCGCGCTCGACGAGCGAAACAGAATCACCAGCAGGATCACTGCGAGGAACAGCAGCAGGTTGATGCGAGGAATGTAGATCTGGCCTGAATGCGCTTCCGAGGTATGGCGAATCTCAAATCGCGGCAGCAGGCCGAGCTGGATAGCCTGGCGCGTCAGCGAGTACGCACCGGTGATGACGGCCTGGCTCGCGATCACGGTCGCCGCCGTGGCGAGCACGACCATCGGGATCAGCGCCCAGTCCGGGAACATCAGGAAGAACGGGTTCTCGATTGCCTTGGGGTCTGCGATCAATAGCGCACCCTGCCCCAGGTAATTCAGCGCCAGCGACGGCAGCACGATGGCGAGCCACGCGGACCGGATCGGGCGCTTGCCGAAGTGGCCGAGGTCCGCATAGAGCGCTTCCGCGCCGGTTACCGCCAGAAACACCGCGCCGAGCGTCACGAAGCCGACCAGGCCGTGATGGAGCATGAAGGAAACGGCGTGGAGCGGGTTGAGCGCCTGCAGCACTTCGGGATGCCGAACGATCTGCGGCACGGCCGCGATCGCGATGACAGCAAACCATACGCACATGATCGGCCCGAACAACGCGGCGACCCGGGCGGTGCCGCGGGACTGCACGGCAAACAGCGCCACGAGAATGACGACGGTCAACGGCACGACGTAATGCTCGAACGTCACCGTGACGAGCTTGATGCCTTCGATCGCCGACAGCACCGAAAGCGCCGGCGTAATCACCGCGTCGCCGTAAAACAGCGCGCCGGAGATGATGCCGAGCAGCACGATGGCGCCGCCGCCCTTGCTGACCGCGCGTTGCGCCAGCGCCATCAGCGCCAGCGTTCCGCCCTCGCCATTGTTGTCGGCGCGCAGCAGGATGACGACGTATTTGAGCGTCACCACGACGATCAGCGCCCACAGGATCAGCGAGAGCACGCCGAGCACCGCCTGCGGTGTCGCAACGGTCGCAGCGCCGCTGGCGGCAGCCACCGCCTCGCGCAGCGCGTAGAGCGGGCTGGTGCCGATGTCGCCATAGACGACGCCGATGCTGCCGAGCATCAGCGCCTTGAAGGCAGCCGTGGAGTGGGTTTCGCCATGACCGTTGGCCGCGGGCGTTTCCGCCGCGGTGATCGCAAACTGGACTGACATGGGATGGCGCCTCGGTCCTTTGCCGCACTGCACAATGCAGGGAGGCGCAGGCGTATACTCCCGGAGTGCATCCACGGGTTAGCCGGAAATCAGGCCTCCGCTATGCGCCGCCGGCATGGATGGCGGCAAATCACAACGCCGTATTCTGTAGTAAAATCAAATTGTTACGCTAAATGGTAACTTGGGTTCCAACTTCCACCACGCGCCCGGTGGGAATCTGGAAGTAGTCGGTGGCATCGTTTGCCGACCGGCTCATCGCGATGAACAGGTGATCCTGCCATAGCGGCATACCCGACTGCGCCGAGGGTTTCAGCGACCGCCGCGACACGAAGAACGAGGTCGCCATGATGTCGAACTGCCAGCCGAGCTTTCGCGCGATCACCAGTGCCTTGGGCACATTCGGCGACTCCATGAAGCCGAATCGCAGCCGCACGGTGGAGAACTTCTCGCTGATGGTTTCCATCTTGACGCGCTCGGCCGGATCGACGCGCGGCGTCTCGGCGGTTTCGATGGTCAGGATCACATTGTGCTCGTGCAGCACCTTGTTGTGCTTGAGATTGTGCATCAGCGCGGTCGGCACGAAGCTCGGATCGGAGGTCAGGAACACCGCCGTACCCTTGACGATATGAGGCGGACGCTTCTCCAGGCTCTTGATCAGGTCGGTCAGCGGCACCTCGATACGCCGCGTCTTCGCCACCAGGATCGACGCGCCGCGGCGCCAGGTCCAGATCATCACCGCCACCACCATGCCGAACAGCAGCGGCAGCCAGGCGCCATCCAGCAGCTTGAGCAGATTGGCGGCAAAGAAGCTCATGTCGACGATGACGAAAGGCAGGATCACGGCCGCAGCCGTCGCAGCGCGCCAGTTCCACAATTTCCAGATGACGACAAAACCCATGATGCCGTCCACGACCATGGTCGTGGAAACAGCGATGCCATAGGCCGAAGCGAGGCCGCTCGAGGTGCGGAACAGCAGGACCAGCAGCACGACCCCGACCAGCAGGAGCCGGTTGACGCGCGGCAGGTAGATCTGGCCGGCGTGGGTTTCGGAGGTGTAGCGCACCTCGAAGCGCGGCAGCAGGCCGAGCTGCACCGCCTGGCGGATCAGCGAATAGGCGCCGGTGATCACCGCCTGGCTAGCAATGACAGTGGCAGCGGTCGCCAGCACCACCAGCGGCAGCAGCAGCACTTCGGGGGCCAGCTTGTAGAACGGGTTTTCGATCGCCGTCGGGTCGGACAACACCAGTGCGCCCTGCCCAAAGTAATTGATCAGAAGCGCCGGCAACACGAGATAGAACCATCCGGCCTGGATCGGTTTGCGGCCGAAATGGCCGAGATCCGCATAGAGCGCCTCGCCGCCGGTCACAGCCAGGAACACCAGCCCCATCGTCACCAGTCCGATGACGCCGTGGGAAAGCATGAACTGGATCGCATAATAGGGATTGATCGCGTACAGCACCGTGGGATCGTCGCTGATGTGGACAAGGCCCAATATCGCCAGCGTCGCGAACCACACCACCATCACCGGCCCGAACAGCGAGGCGACGCGCGCGGTGCCGCTGCTCTGCACCGAGAACAGCACGACAAGAATGAAGATCGTCAGCGGAACGACATAAGGTGTGAGCGCCGGCGTGACGAGCTTGAGACCCTCGACCGCCGACAACACCGAAATCGCCGGCGTGATCATGGAATCGCCGATGAACATCGAGGCGCCGACGACACCGAGCGCCAGCAAGAGCCAGCTTCGACGGCCCAGCGCCCGTTGCCCGAGTGCCATCAGGGATAGCGTGCCGCCCTCGCCGTTGTTGTCGGCGCGCAACAGCAGCAGCACGTATTTGGCGGTGACGACGATGAAAAGCGACCAGAGGATCAGCGAGAGCACGCCGAGCACGATGATGCGCGATACCGGCTGGCCCTCCGCGGCGTGGGAGGCGGCCTCGCGAAACGCGTAAAGCGGCGAGGTACCGATATCGCCGAATACGACGCCGATACTACCCAACGTCAGGGCCCAGAAGCCCGAGGTAGGTTGCCCCTCTTGTGCTTCGGTAGATGTGACGCTGGCGGTCATGACGGAGAAGGAACGCTCTCGCGGTAGAATTGATCCGGGCGGCTATCGGCGCTTCCGCGTCGCGTGTCAATCGAATGTAGAGCTTAGCACCGCAGGCGCGGAGCGACTGGGATAAAGAGGACACAGCAGGTTAGAGGTACTATAGTAGTCCGATTCGTTATGGCTTCAGGTCGGGCGGTAGCGGCGGATTTTCGCGCATCAATGTGATGGTGACGCGACGGTTGGCCGGCAAGGTCGGATCGTCGGGAAACAGCGGCTGGCTATCGGCCCGGCCGCCCACCGCGAAGATATGAGACGACGGCAGCCCCTCGCGCTCGAGAATCTGGCGTACCGCGTTGGCACGGTCGGCGGACAGATCGAACGCGCCGTAGTCGCCGCGTGCCGGCACGAAGCCGGCCGCCGTGTGGCCGACAATATTGACGCGCAGCGGCGTCGCCTTGAGCGGCACCGCCAGTTTCTGGATCAGGCGCCGGGTCCGGTCATAAGGTACCTTGGAGCCGTCGGCAAACATCGAGCGGCCATCCTGGTCGACGATTTCGAGATTGAGGCCCTGGCTGGTCTCCTCGAAGATGATGTGCTTGGACATTTCGGTCAGTTCCGGCATGTCCTGCAGCGCCTGGCGCAGCGAGGCCGAGGCGAGCGCGAATTCCCGGTCGACCTTCAGGCGGGCGCCCATTTCGCGGGTGCGGTCCTTTTCCTCAGGAGTCGGCGTCGCGGAAGATTCCTCCGGCGAAATGTGCTCGACGTTTTTCATCTTGGGCCGCGTCGGCAGACCGTCGGATTCGACGATGCCGGAGTAACGCACTTCGGTCTGCACGCCGAAAGCGTCACGCATCGAGCCCGCGACGATCTTCAGTTTCGCCGAATCCTGCGTGGAGAACGCGACCAGCATCACGAAGAACGCCAGCAACAACGCCATCAGGTCGGCAAACGTCACGAACCAGCCGTGACCGCCATGCGCCTCTTCGCGTTTCTTCTTGGCCATGTTCTATGTCCGCGCCAGGATGCCGCCGCCGGTCAGGCCGGCGCCAGTTCGCCTTCATCGTGGCGATGTTTTTCGGGCAGGTAGGCCAGCAGCATTTCCCTGACCAGCGCCGGGCTCTTGGAGTCGCGGATCATCAGGATGCCGTCGATGATCAGCGTGCGGTTGGTCTCCTCGTCGATCAGCTTGCCATGCAGCTTGTCGGCGATCGGCAGACAGATCAGGTTGGCGACGAGCGCGCCGTAGAGCGTCGCCAGCAGCGCCACCGCCATGAAGGGGCCAAGTTTCGAGGGATCCGACATGTTCGAGAACATCTGCACCATGCCGATCAGGGTGCCGATCATGCCGAACGCCGGCGCGCAGTCGCCGATCGCGCGATAGATCTTCGAGCCCTCGTTGAGGTGCATCAGGAAATTGTCGCGATCGCGCTCGAGATTGTCGCGGATGAATTCGAGGTCGTAGCCGTCGGCGACGTAGCGGATTCCCTTGGCGAGGAACGGCTCGTCGATCTCGACTTTTTCCAGGCCGACCGGCCCCTGCTTGCGCGCAATTTCGGCGATGCGCGCCAGTTCGTCGACCAGGTCGCGCGCGGAAAGCCGGCTCATGGTGAAGGCGAATTTCGCTCCGAGCGGCATGCCGTGCAGGATCGCGCTGAGCGGAAAACGGATCAGGGTGGCGGCGAACGAACCGCCGAAAATGATGATGACGGCATGGATGTCGTAGAACATCCTGAGGTCACCACCCATCAGGATCAGCGTCACCAGGACGATGCCGCCGGCGATCAAGCCAATGAGCGTGGTGATATCCATTCTGAACTCCGACGCTTACGCGTATTACCGGCCGTCCTGGACGGTCGCGCCTCCCATTCGGAGCCGCTACACGGACCCTACGACCGCGCAATTAAAGACCCGTAAAGGATAAGCGGACGCGGAGCCGTACAATTCCGGGGAGCACCGGGGTTGCCTGGGCATCTCCAGTGGCGGGTCAATACTTTGCTAACCACGATGTGCCGGTGACTTCCGACACTCTCGCCGTCATTGCGAGCCAAGGCGACCGAAGCAGGCCCTACTGCGCCTGCACGCCAATGCCGGCCGACTTGATGATCGGCCACCATTTGGCGATCTCGGCCTTCTGAAACGCCGCAAGTCCCTCGGGAGTCTGTTGCTCGCGCGGCGCGACGTCCAGTCCGAGTTCGGTAAAGCGTTTCTGGATCGCCGGATCCGCCAGCGCTTCTACCGTCGCAGCGTTGAGCTTGGCGATGACGTCCTTTGGCGTTCCCTTCGGCGCAAAGAAGCCGAACCAGCCCGACATATAGAGACCGGGCACGCCGGTCTCATCAGCGGTCGGAATGTCAGGCATCGAGGCCGAGCGCGCCGGCGACAGATTGGCGAGCGCCTTGATCTTGCCAGCGCGGATCTGCGGCAACGCCACCGCGCCCTGCACCACCAGCAGATCCACCGTACCGGAAACGAGGTCGGTCATCGCGGGCCCCGCGCCGCGATAGGGAATGAACTGCACCTTCTGCTTGGTCAGGTTCTCGAACATCACGCCGGTGACGTTCGCCGCCGCGTTCTGGTTGACGAAGTTGATCTTGCCGGGGTTGGCCTTCATCCACGTCACCAGATCGGCGAGCGTGTTGGCCGGCAAGTCGTTCTTGGCGACCATGAGCTGCGGATTGTTCGAGACCAGCGCGATTGGCTCAAAATCCTTTTCCAGGTCGTAGTCGAGCTTGTAGATGATGCTGCCGACATGGGTGTCCCACTGCCCGATGTCGAAGGTGTAGCCGTCGGGCGCTGCGCGCGCGACACGCCCGACGGCAATGCTGCCACCGGCGCCGCCGACGTTTTCGATCACGACGGTCTGCCCGAGCGGAGCGCGCATGCGCTCCGCCAGGATGCGCGCTGCGGCATCGGTCGATCCGCCGGGCGGGAACGGCACGATCAGCGTGATCGGACGCGAGGGAAAGGTCTGTGCCTGTGCGCCGACAGCGCTGGCCAGGATCAATAGCGATAGCGCAGCCCAAAAGCCTCTCATCACGCTTCCCCCTTGTATGTTCAGTATCCCTGACTTTTGTCAGTGGATTTCAGCGGAACGCTTCAGCGCCTCTTTCAGCTTTTCCAGAGTGAAGTCCGGGCTGCGTGCGATCTCCAGGATCGGCGTCTCTCGCCGGCCGCAGAGTTCGGCGGCTTCCGGAATCTTCGCCGCGATGTCGACCGGGATCACGATCGCGCCGTGCTGGTCGGCGTGGATCAGATCGTCGGAATGCACGGTCATGCCGGCGACGCGCACTTCGCCGCCGAAACTCTCGGCGTGGACCCAGGCGTGCGACGGCCCGATCGAGCCGGCCAGCGCCTGGAAACCCGGCGCCCATTGCGGGATGTCGCGGATCGAGCCGTCGGTGATGACGCCGAGGCAGCCGAGCGCCTTGTGCACGTTGCTCTGCACCTCGCCCCAGAACGCGCCGTAGCCGACGTCGGCGCCGTCGATATCCTGGATCACGGTGATGCGCGGGCCGAAGCCGGTGCCGACATATTCATAATAGGCGATGCGGCGCCTCGCCTGCTCGTCGGCCGGCAGCGTGGATTTCAGCACCGAGCGGATGGTCACGGTGCGGGCGTAGCCGACCATCGGCGGCAGATCGGGAAACGGGCAGACCAGCGGCTTGGTCGTGTAGCCGATCAGGCGGCGCTCCGGCGCCACGATCTCCATCGCATTGCAGATGGTGGGGGTGTCATAGCGCGCCAGCGCTTCGAGGACGGAAGCAGGCAGCGGGGCGGTCACGGCTTTGTTCACGGCGTTTTCTCCTTGTCTTTTCTTGGGCCGGCTGTCGTTGAAAGCCGTGCATCGATAGCCCGTATAGCCGAGATTGGGCGCTAACCCAACTCGATCCCGGCTTGAAACAAGGTATTTTGGAGATGACGCAGGCCGCTCAGTTCAGACGCGTCGGCCGCTCGTCCTCGGTATCGCTCGGAGCGGGCGAACTTGGAGCCGGTGAACCCGGAGCGGGTTCGAACGTCGGCGCCGTCGCCTGCGGCGCGGCGGGTGCGGGCTGCGCGGCCGCCGCGGCATTGCGCTCATGGTCGCGATAGGACTTCCAGCCCCAGGGCAGGCTCAGGAGATAGAGTACCGAGCCGAACGACAGAATGTGCCAGGGATAACCGATCAGCAGCGCGACGAAGAACACCACCGAGATGAAGACCGGCAGCACCATTTCCGGCGGCACCCGCATCCGCACCGTCTTGCCGGAAAATACCGGCAGGCGCGACACCATCAGGAACGCGATCAGGAGCGTGTAGAATGCGGTCAGCATCGCCGGCGGCTTCGAGACGCCCAGGAACGCCAGATAGAACGGCAGCATTGCGAGGATGGCGCCGGCCGGCGCCGGCACGCCGGTGAAATAGTTCGCCGCAAAGGCAGGCTTGTTCGGATCGTCGATACTGGCGTTGAATCGCGCCAGACGCAGGCCGCCCGCGATTGCGAACACCATCGCCGCAATCCAGCCTCCATTATTCAGCTCGTGAAGCTGCCAGAAATACAGCATCAGGCCGGGCGCCACGCCGAAGTTGACGAAATCGGCAAGGCTGTCGAGTTCGGCGCCGAATTTCGACTGGCCCTTGATCATGCGCGCGACCCGGCCATCGACCCCGTCGAGGATGGCCGCGAATACGATCGCGGCGACCGCGAGCTCCATCCGTCCTTCTATCGACAGACGGATCGCCGTCAGACCCGCGCAGATCGCAAGCAGGGTGATGACGTTGGGCACCAGCATCCGCACCGGGATGGGGCGAAACCGGCGGCGGCGCAACTCCGGATATTTGGGATCAAATGGCGTCATGGCCGCCATAATATAGCAAGCGCCGGCCCGTTCCGCCATTGGCGGCAAGACGGCTCATTCAGCCGCCATATTCAGTCGCCATATTCAGTCCTGGCGATGGTTAATCGGCGCGATACGTCCGGCCCTGCTCGGTCGAACCGAAATCGGCGAGGATCGTTTCGCCGGCAACCGCCGTCTGGCCCTCGGAAACCAGCGCCCTCGTGCCTTCGGGCAGATAAACGTCCAGGCGCGAGCCGAAGCGGATCAGGCCGAACCGCTCGCCGGCGCCGATCGCCTGGCCTTCCCGCACGAATGAGACAATCCGCCGCGCCACCAGGCCGGCGATCTGGACCACGCCGATCCGACCGTTCGCGGTGGAGATGACGAGCGAATTACGCTCATTGTCCTCGCTGGCCTTGTCGAGTTCGGCATTGATGAAGGTGCCCGGCCGGTACGCGATGCGGTCGATGCGGCCTGTCACCGGACTGCGGTTCACGTGACAGTTGAACACGCTCATGAAGATCGAGATGCGCGGCAGCGGCCGGTCGCCGAGACCGAGTTCGGCCGGCGGCAGCACCTGCGCGATCATCGAAACGCGCCCGTCGGCCGGCGCCACGACGATGCCGTCGCGCACCGGCGTCACGCGGACGGGATCGCGGAAGAACAGCGCGCACCAGACGGTCAGCAGCGAGCCGATCCAGCCCAGCGGCGTCCAGATCCAGAACAGGATCAGGCTGACCAGCGCAAAACCACCAATGAAGGGATAGCCTTCGGGATGGATCGGCGGGATTTGCGCGCGGATGGAATTCGCAATCGACATCGAGGCTCGCTATTGTCTGGCCGTTTCCCGCGACCGGGAGGTGGCGCTGTATTTGGATTATTCCGCAGCCGTTGCCAAGGAATCTTTGGGCCCGCCCTTGGGCGGATCCTTGCCCGGGTCATTTGGATCATCAACAGGCGGCGGGACGCGGTTCGGCGCCTCGTTGCCATCGTCGATCTGCGCGAGCTTCTCCCGCGCCTCCTCGGCTTCGCGCTGCCGGTTCCACATGCTGGCATAAAGGCCGCCGGACGCCAAAAGCCGGGCATGGGTGCCGCGCTCGGCGATGCGCCCTTGATCGAGCACGATAATTTCATCGGCGCCGACGATGGTGGATAGGCGATGCGCGATCACCAGAGAGGTGCGGCCACGCGACACGCGCTCCAGCGCTTCCTGGATCTCATGCTCGGTGTGACTGTCGAGCGCCGAGGTCGCTTCATCGAGCACCAGAATTGGCGGAGCCTTGAGCACCGTGCGCGCAATCGCCACACGCTGCTTCTCGCCGCCGGAAAGCTTCAGCCCGCGCTCACCGACCTGGGTCTCGTACCCTTTCGGCGACATGCGGATGAAACTGTCGATCTGCGCCAGTTGCGCCGCCTGCTCCACCTCGGCGTCACTGGCGTCCCAGCGGCCGTAGCGGATGTTGTAGC
The DNA here is from genome assembly GCA_023387735.1 of Pseudomonadota bacterium. Taxonomy (GTDB): domain Bacteria; phylum Pseudomonadota; class Alphaproteobacteria; order Rhizobiales; family Xanthobacteraceae; genus Bradyrhizobium. The sequence goes on from JAEWHP010000035.1 coordinate 44,815, forward strand.
GGATGGTGTCGTTGAACAGCACGGTGTCCTGCGGCACCATGCCGATCGCCGCGCGCAGGCTGTTCTGCGTCACGTTCCTGATGTCCTGGCCGTCGATCAGGATGCTGCCGCCGGAGACGTCGTAGAGGCGGAACAGCAGCCGCGAAATCGTCGACTTGCCGGCGCCGGAGGGACCGACGATCGCCACCGTCTTGCCGGCGGGCACCTCGAAGCTGAGCCCCTTGAGGATCGGCCGTTCCGGATCGTAGGCAAAGCGCACGTCGTCGAAGCGCACATGGCCCGATGTCACGGCCAGCGGCGCCGCGCCCGGAATATCCTTGACCTCGGGATTGCGCGACAGGACCTCGAACATCTTCTCGATGTCGATGATCGCCTGCTTGATCTCGCGATAGACCATGCCCATGAAGTTCAGCGGCTGGTAGAGCTGGATCATCATGGCGTTGATCATGACGAAATCGCCGATCGTGTGGGTGCCGTTGCGGATGCCGGAAACGCACATCAGCATGGTCGCCGTCAGGCCGGCGGTGAAAATGATGGCCTGTCCGGCGTTGAGAACCGCCAGCGACGTATAGGTCTTCACGCTGGCCTTCTCGAACCGTTCCACAGAACGGTCGTAGCGCGCCGCCTCGCGCGCTTCGGCGCCGAAGTACTTCACCGTCTCGTAGTTCAGGAGCGAGTCGATTGCCTTGGTATTCGCCTCGGTATCGGAATCGTTCATCCTGCGGCGGATTTCGATCCGCCACTCGGTCGCAAGATAAGTGTAGTACAGGAACACCACGACCGTGATCAGCACGGCGACGACGTAGCGCCAGTCGAATTGCCAAAGCAGCACCGCCGCCAGCAGCGCGACCTCGACGATGGTCGGGATCAACTGCAGGATCACCATCCGCACGATCACTTCGATGCCGGAGCGACCGCGCTCCAGCACGCGCGTCAGGCCCCCGGTCTTGCGCTCGAGATGAAAGCGCAGCGACAATTCGTGCATGTGAACGAAGGTGATATAGGCGAGCTTGCGTACCGCATGCATCGCGACGCGCGCGAAGATTCCGTCGCGCCACTGCGTCAGCACCGCCATCAGCACGCGCATCGCGCCATAGCTGATCGTCATCAGCAATGGCGATGCGATCAGCCACAGCATCCAGTTTGATGGCTCGACGGGCGCGGAGCCCAAGCCGTTGAGCGCGTCGATCGCCCATTTGAAGGTGAACGGCACCGTTAGCGTCGCGACCTTCGCGATCAGCAACAGCACCACCGCCCACACCACGCGCATCTTCAGGTCAGCGCGATCGCCCGGCCAGATATAGGGCCACAGATGCACCAGCGTACCGACCAGGGTTGCCTTGTCGGGAGGAACGCTGGCCGGCGACCTGGCGTCGGCGTCCTGGCGCGAATCAGGATCAGCCATCTGCGTCGCGCCCAACGCAAATCGGCGCACCTTTCGCCTTCAGGGAATATTCAGCAATACACATAGGCCCGTCATATAGAGCGTTTACCTCTGTCGTACAGCCTTGAAAGATAAATCTTTCCCCCGTTTGGTTTGATTTCGGGCCTATTTCTGCCGCGCGCGCGAACGGCGTCAGGCTTGAGGTTTCACGGTTGCAGTGCCACATGACACGCATGGATCAAATCAAAACTGTCTGCGTCTATTGCGGCTCGGGGCCTGGCTCCAGCCCTCGCTTCGTCGATTCCGCCATCGCGCTGGGAAAGATTTTCGCCGAGAACAATATCCGGCTCGTCTATGGCGGCGGTTCCGTCGGGCTGATGGGCGCGGTCGCCGAATCCACGCTGGATCACGGCGGCGCCGTTACCGGCATCATTCCGGATTTCCTGCGATCCCGCGAGCATATGCTGACGCGCGTTCAGGAGATGATCGTCACGCCCGACATGCACGAGCGCAAGCGGCTGATGTTCGAACACTCCGATGCGTTCGTCGCCCTTCCCGGCGGCATCGGCACGCTGGAAGAACTGGTCGAGCAGATGACCTGGCAACAGCTCGGCCGTCACACCAAGCCGGTGCTGCTCGCCAACATCGACGGCTTCTGGGAACCGTTGATCGCGCTGCTGGCGCATATGCGCGAAACCGAATTCATCCGCCCGTCGCTCAACATCGACGTCCTCAAGGCCGACCGTGTCGAGGACATCCTGCCGCGCCTGCGCGCCGCCGCCGCGCGTGCGCCCGAGGGCACCAGGGAAATGGCGCCGGAACTGGCGCAGAAGCTCTGAGCTTCACCAGGCCGGAAATGTTACCGCCTCGATGCGGTTGCCATCGGGATCGATGACGAAGGCTGCGTAGTATTTCACGCGATCATGCGGACGCAGGCCCGGCGCGCCATCGGATCGACCACCGGCTTCAACCGCAGCAGCGTGAAACGCATCGACATCGCCGGTTGCCTTCGCACGCAGGCAAATATGATTGCCGCTCTCGGGCCCGACCTTCGCCATACCGGGACGCAGGTTGATCCAGAACTCGGGATAGGTTTTGCCAAAGCCGATCGTGGCCGGGCGCGTAACGAGGCGCGTTAGCCCGAGTGGCGCGAGCGCGGCTTCATAGAAGCGCGCGGATCGTTCGAGATTGCTGACGCCGACGGAGACATGGTCGATCATTGGAATGGCCCCGCGCTCTTTCCCCGTCATTCCGGGGCGCGTCGAAGACGCGAACCCGGAATCTCGAGGTTCCGGGTTCGATGCTTCGCATCGCCCCGGAACGACGGTATTATCGCCTCACGCCGGTGCGCCTGACTTCACCAGCTTGTAGATCACCGAATCCATCAGCGCCTGGAACGAGGCGTCGATGATATTCGGCGACACGCCGACCGTGGTCCAGCTCTCGCCGCTTTCGTCCTCGCTCTCGATCAGCACCCGCGTCACCGCTTCCGTGCCGCCATTGAGGATACGCACGCGGTAGTCGATCAGCTTCAGCCCTTCGATATATTTCTGGTACTTGCCGAGATCCTTGCGCAAGGCGACATCGAGCGCGTTGACGGGACCGTTGCCTTCCGCCGCCGAGATCAGGTGCTCGCCGGCGACATCGACCTTGACGACCGCCAAAGCAACGGTGACGCGCTGGCCGTTGGAATTGTAGCGCTGCTCGACATTGACATCGAACTGCTCGACCTTGAAATATTCCGGCACGCGGCCGAGCGTGCGGCGCGCCAAAAGGTCGAACGAGGCGTTGGCGGACTCATAAGCATAGCCCGCCGCTTCCCGCTCCTTCAGTTCCTCGACCAACCGCGCCAGTTTCGGATCGTTCTTCTCGTAGGGAATACCGGCACGGTCGAGTTCGGCCATCACGTTGGAGCGCCCGGCCTGATCAGACACCAGCACCTTGCGGTGGTTGCCGACGGCTTCAGGCAGCACGTGCTCATAGGTGTGCGGGTCCTTCATGACCGCGGAGGCATGAATGCCGGTCTTGGTCACGAAGGCGCTTTCGCCGACATAGGCCGCATGGCGGTTCGGCGCGCGGTTGAGCATGTCGTCTAGCGTGCGCGACACCTTCATCAGCGTCGCCATCTTCTGTTCAGTGACGCCGATCTCGAATGTGTCGGAGAATTCGTTCTTCAGCCGCAGCGTCGGGATCAGCGAACAGAGGTTGGCGTTGCCGCAGCGCTCGCCGAGCCCGTTCAGCGTGCCCTGGATCTGCCGCGCGCCCGCGCGCACCGCAGCCAGCGAATTGGCCACCGCCTGTTCGGTGTCGTTGTGGGCGTGGATGCCGACATGGCTGCCCGGGATGTGCTTGGTCACGGCGCCAACGATGGCCTCGACCTCGTGCGGCATGGTACCGCCATTGGTGTCGCACAGCACCACCCAGCGGGCGCCGGATTCATATGCGGCCTTGGCGCAGGCGAGCGCAAAATCGGCGTTCTCCTTGTAGCCGTCGAAGAAATGTTCGCAATCGACCATCACCTCGCGGCCCGCGGCCTTTGCCGCACCGACGCTGTCGCGGATCGAGGCGAGGTTTTCCTCGTTGGTGGTCTCGAGCGCGACCCGCACCTGGTAGGCACTGGACTTCGCGACGAAGCAGATCGCGTCGGCCCTGGCTTCGATCAGCGCCGCAAGCCCGGGATCGTTCGACGCCGAACGCCCCGGACGGCGCGTCATGCCGAAGGCCGTGAATTTCGCGTGCTCGAGCTTCGGCTTTGTAGCGAAAAATTCAGTGTCGGTCGGATTCGCGCCGGGATAGCCGCCTTCGACATAGTCGATGCCAAGCTCATCCAGCATCCGCGCGATGATCTGCTTGTCGTGCAGCGTGAAATCGACGCCGTTGGTTTGCGCGCCGTCGCGCAGCGTGGTGTCGAACAAATAGAGGCGTTCACGACTCATGTCGGCGCTCCCGGCGCATTGTCACCAAGCGCCTTCTGCATCGTGGTGTTGGCGAGCCATTCGCCATTGAGGGTGACGGTGTTGCGCTGCTTGGCGGTATAGCCGCGCTTCCTGAATAGTGGCTCTGCGGTATCGCTGGCATCGACGGTCAGGGTTTTCGCCCCGCGCGCGCCGGCGAGCTTTTCGAGCGCATCGACCAACATGGTCGCAACGCCCTGCCCCGCCACGCTCGGATGGACGTAGAGCATGTCGATATGGTCAGCGCCCTTCAGCGAGGCAAAGCCAACCGGCGAGCTCTGCATCGTCGCAATCAGCGTCAACTGTCCGGCCAGCCGCTTGCCGAATGCGGCCTCGTCGTCGGCAGCCTGCGCCCAGGCTTCCTGCTGCGCCTCGCTGTAATCGTCGCCGGTCAGTCCCTCGATACTGGCGGCGAAGATCGCGGCGAGCATCGGCGCGTCTTCGGCAAGCATCGGGCGCAGCGCGGGTTTGGGCAGGGCTTGTCCCATCTTCGTCACCACATGCCGTACAGCTTCAGGACCAGCGCCACCGCGCCGGCAAGCAGCAATATCTTCAGCGCGATGTAATAGAGCCAGTGCTTCGGGAATGGCGTATCGGGCTTGGCCATCATGCAATCTCCCACGTGGTCACAGGCTTCCCATCGGCATCCTTGCCGTCCTTGATGGCAACGCCCATCGCGGCAAGTGCGTCACGGATGCGGTCGGATTCCTTGAAATCTTTTCGGACGCGCGCGGCCGCCCGCTCCGCAATCAACCGGTCGACCTCTTGCGCATCGACGCCGCTGGCCTGCTGCTTGCGTCCCTTCCACGCCGCAGCACTGATCGAGAGGAATCCGAGCAGCCGGAGCGACGCCGCGAACTCGGCGCGTTCCCGTTCGCCGCCGGTGGCCGCTGCGTGCCGCAGGCCATGCAGGACGGCCATCGCCTGCGCCGTGTTGAGGTCGTCGTACAGCGCCTCGACCATCGCTGACGACGGCTGACCGCCCTCGGCGTCGGCCGCAACCGTGTACCAGTCGTCGAGCGTCTTCGCGCTCTCTTCGGCACCCTTCAGGGTCCAGTCGAGCGGGGAGGGATAATGCGTCTTCAGCATGTTGAGACGCAGCACCTCGCCCGGCCAATCGGCCAGCATGTCGCGGATCGTGAAGAAGTTGCCGAGCGACTTCGACATCTTCTCGCTTTCGATCTGCAGGAAGCCGTTGTGCATCCAGACATTCGCCATGCGGTCGGTGTGAAAGGCGCAGCAGGTCTGCGCGAGCTCGTTCTCATGGTGCGGAAACACCAGGTCGATGCCGCCGCCATGAATGTCGAACTTCTCGCCGAGATGCTTCCAGGCCATCGCAGAGCACTCGATGTGCCAGCCCGGGCGTCCCTCCACCTTGATGCCCGCGGGCGACGGCCATGACGGCTCGCCGGGCTTCGACGGCTTCCACAGCACGAAATCGGTGTTGTCGCGCTTGTAGGGCGCGACATCGACGCGGGCGCCGGCGATCATCTCGTCCAGCGAACGTTTTGAAAGCGCGCCGTAGCGCGGCATCACCGAATTGGCGCCATTCATCGCCTGCGGCGAGAACAGCACGTGGTCTTCGGCGACATAGGCGAAACCGCCGGCGACGAGTTTTTCGATGATCGCCCGCATCTCCGGAATATGTTCGGTGGCGCGCGGCTGCACGGTCGGCGCAAGGCAGCCGAGCGCGGTGACGTCATCCTGATACTGCCGGTAGGTCTCCTCGGTGACCTTGCGAATCGCCTCGTTCAGCGGCACGCCGGGATAATCGCGCGCGGCGCGAACGTTGATCTTGTCGTCGACGTCGGTGATGTTGCGAACATACGTCACGTGATCGGCGCCATAGCGGTGGCGCAGGGTACGGAACAGCACGTCGAACACGATCGCCGCGCGACCGTTGCCGATATGCGCGAAGTCGTACACCGTCGGCCCGCACGCATACATGCGCACGTTTTTCGGATCGAGCGGCACGAACGGCCGCTTCTCCTTGGTCAACGTATCGTACAGGCGCAGTTCCATGGGAAACCCATCCGTTGCGGCCGGGCGTCCAGTGATCTCAGTTTTTGAGAAAAGACGGCCTCAGCCAGCGAATCGCTAGCTAATAATCTCGCGGCAAATGCTGCAGATGGCGAGGTGGCCGTTCATGGTTCCACCAATGCGGTATCGGGAGGATGGCGTCAAGCCTTGCTTGTGCCCGATTCGGGGCAGATCAGTACGCGGAATCACCCCTCCGCCCGCCCCTCAGGAGTCCATGGTTAATCATTATTAACACATTGGGCCTATTCCTGAGGGCAGCCCTTTCCCCTTCCGGTGTCATCCATGCGATCCTTTCCAGCACTGTTTGCGTGTGCAGCCCTCGCCTGCGGGTTCCTGCATGCGGCTTCAGCCGCTTCCGCCGACAGCCGCGTCTTCATCGTGGCCAACCAGGCCGACGGCTATGGAATCGACGAGTGCCTGGCGAGGGGCGCGAAGTGCGGCGCCTATGCGGCCCGCTCCTACTGCCAGTCACGGGAATTTGCTTCCGCCTCCGCCTACCGTCGAATCGATCCCGACGAGATGACCAATTCGGTTGGCGGCGGCGAGAAATGCACCGGTTCCGGGTGCGGCGAATACGTCGCCATCACCTGCGAGCGCTGAAGGCGATTCTCCCGAGGAATCAAGGGGGAGTTGCCACATGCGCGCCCCGGAAACGACGTGACGCTGCCCCGAGAAGCAGGTAATGAATGCTGCCTTGGCCGCAACATGCCGCCTCGCCGCGGCAACGGCTTCCACGCCGCGCGGATCAGCTCTCAATGGCCGGATATGCTGGAAATACGTAAAGCTCCCTTCGCCCGCTGGATTTTGACCTGCGCCGTGCTGCTCGGCATCGCGGCCTCCGCCACGCCTGCTCTCGCGCAGATGCCCCCCGGCGCCGCGCCGCCGCCTCCGCCGCAGCAGCAGGGCGCGCAGGCCAATCCGATGTGCATCCGCCTGGAGGGCCAACTGGCGCAGATCGACCGCGGCGCTGGCACCGGCGACCCGGCCAAGGATGAACAGATTCGCCGCTATCAGGAAGCCCAGTCCAGGCAGCAGGGCGAACTCGACCGCGTGACGCAGCAGGCCAAGCGGATGGGCTGCGAAAGCTCGGGCTTCTTCTCGCTGTTCAACGGCCAATCGGCCCAGTGCACGCCGGTCAACAACCAGATCCAGCAGATGCGCGCCAATCTCGAACAGATCACCACCAGCCTCGAGCGGTTGCGCAGCGGCGGCATTGGCGGCGCCGACCGGGAAAATCAGCGCCGCTCGGTGCTGGCGGCGCTGGCTCAGAACAATTGCGGCCCGCAATATGCCGCCGCTGCCGCCCAGCGGCCCGGCAACTTCATCGACAATCTGTTCGGCAACAACAGCAACTCGCTGCCCCCGCCCAGTCCTGAACTCGCCGCACCTTCCGGCACGTATCGCACCGTCTGCGTCCGCACCTGCGACGGCGCCTACTTCCCGGTCTCGTTCGCCACCGTGCAGGCGCGTTTCCAGGACGACGAGCGGACCTGCAAGGCGCTGTGCCCGGCCACGGAGGCGAATTTGTTCGCCTACCGCAACCCCGGCGAAGACATCAACCAGGCGGTCTCGCTCACCGGCCAGAACTATTCCGCGCTGCCCAACGCGTTCAAATTCCGCACCGAGTTCAACCCGTCCTGCGCCTGCAAGGCCGCGGGCCAGAGCTGGTCCGAGGCGCTGAAATCGGTCGACGACAAGGCGGCCGTCGAACAGCAGGGCGACATCATCGTGACCGAGGAAAGCGCGAAACGGATGCAGCAGCGCGCGCAGCCGAAGGGCGCGACGCCGCCACCGCCCGTGGCCAAGAAGGGCGCAGCGCCCGCCGGTCCCACCGCCGGCACACCGCCGCCCGCCGCCGAGGCGGCTGCCCCGGCTGATGACAAGAAGCCAATCCGCACGGTCGGCCCGACCTTCATTCCGCCGAAGCAGTAGCGCGCGCTATCCTTCGAACGCCTCTGCCGAGGCGCGGCCGGCGCGTGCGACCAGCTTCTCGTCGGGCTCGGGCAACGCCTTGCCGTTGTCGCGGAAGCGGTTGGTGATGGGATAGCGGCGGTCGCGGCCGAAATTCTTCTCCGTGACCTTGACGCCCGGCGCGGCCTGCCGGCGCTTGTATTCGGCGATGTTGAGCAGGCGGTCGATCCGCGTCACCACGTCGGCGGGGTAGCCGGCCGCAATGATCGCGGCGAGCGGCTCCTCGCGCTCGACCAGCCGTTCGAGGATGCCATCCAGCATCTCGTAGGGCGGCAGCGAATCCTGGTCGGTCTGGTTCTCGCGCAGTTCCGCCGTCGGCGGCCGCGTGATGATGTTGACCGGGATCACCTCGCCCGAGGGCCCAAGCGCGCCGTCGGGCTTCCATTCGTTGCGCAGGCTCGACAGCCGGAACACCTCGGTTTTGTAGATGTCCTTGATCGGATTGAAGCCGCCGTTCATGTCGCCGTAGAGCGTGGCGTAGCCGACCGACATTTCCGACTTGTTGCCGGTCGTGACGACCATCGCGCCGGTCTTGTTGGAGAGCGCCATCAGCAGCGTGCCGCGGGTGCGCGCCTGCAGATTCTCTTCGGTGATGTCGCGCGGCAGCCCGGCGAACGGAACAGACAGGATCTTTTCGAAGCCGTTGACGGCGTCCGCAATCGGCAGCACCTCGTAGGAAAAGCCGAGCGCCTTTGCGAGTTTCGCCGCATCGTCAAGCGATACCTGCGCGGTGAAACGGAACGGCAGCATCACGCCGCGGACCTGGTCGGCGCCGAGCGCATCCACCGCGATCGCCGCGCACAGCGCGGAATCGATGCCGCCGGAGACGCCGAGCAGCACGCCGGGAAATCCGTTCTTGCGCACGTAGTCGCGCAGGCCCAGCACGCAGGCGGCGTAGTCGCCCTTGTCGCCCTCGACGAGCGGCACCACCGGGCCTGAACAGCGCCAGCCGTCGGCGCCCTTGGTCCATTGCAGCGTGGTGATGTTTTCCTCGAACGCCGGCAGTTGCGCCGCGACCGAAAGATCGGCGTTGAGCGCGAACGACGCGCCGTCGAACACCAGTTCGTCCTGCCCGCCGATCTGGTTGAGATAGACCAGCGGCAGGCCGCTCTCGGTGACGCGGGCAACCGCGATCGACAGCCGCAGATCGTTCTTGTCGCGCGCATAGGGCGAGCCGTTCGGCACGACAAGAATCTCAGCCCCGGTCTCGGCGAGGCATTCGACGACGTTCTCGTATTCCTCGGACTCTTCGAGCCAGATGTCTTCGCAGATGGGAACGCCGACCCGGACGCCCTTGACGGTCACCGGCCCCGCAGCGGGACCGCGCGCGAACAGCCGCTTTTCGTCGAACACGCCGTAATTCGGCAGGTTGGCCTTGAACCGCAGCGCCGCGATGCGGCCCTGGTCCAGCAGCGCGCAGGCGTTATAGAGCTTGCCGTCCTCGACCCAGGGCGTGCCGATCAGCATCGCCGGCCCACCGCTCTTGGTCTCCCGCGCCAGCTCTTCGACGGCGGCGCGGCAGGCGGCCTGGAAGGCCGGCTTCAACACCAGGTCTTCCGGCGGGTAGCCAGTGATGAACAGTTCCGGCAGCACGACGAGATCGGCGCCATCGGCCTTCGCCTTGTCGCGCGCCGCACGCGCCTTGGCGGCATTGCCGGTGACGTCGCCTACCGTCGGGTTCAGCTGCGCCAGCGTGATCTTGAAGGTGGTTTGGGTCATGGAAGCGATGGTGCCTCGCACAAGGGCAAACTGCAAATGATTGCTTCGCAGCGTTTTCCAGCGAAGTGGATACCGGTTCGCGTGAAGAAAACGCGTCAAAACAAAAACTTAGATATGCGGTTCTGATCAAGATCAGAACCGCATATCTTAGAACACGCCTATGCGTTCGGCGATGGCGAACAGCCAGAAAGCGCCGGCCATCAGCAGCGCGACGCCGACCGCCGCCGAACCCATGTCCTTGACCTGGCCGATCTTCAGATCGTGTTCGGTGGTGAGGCGGTCGGCGAGCTTCTCGATGGCGGTGTTGAGCAGTTCGACCACCAGCACGAACGCGACGGCGGCAACCAGCTCGACCCGGCGCATGGCCGTGGCGCCGACCAGCCAGGCCAGCGGCACCGACAGCGCCAGCGCGAAAATCTCCTCGCGGACGGCCTGCTCCGAACGGATCGCAAAAGCGAGGCCGTTACGCGTGTTGATCGTGGCCCGCCAAAGTCGCAGCAAGTCAGAGTCCCGCTGCAGCCGGCATCGGCTTATCCTTGCTGCCGCGGTCCTGCTTGAGCAGTTCGGCGATCAGGAAGGCCATGTCGATCGATTGTTCGGCGTTGAGACGGGGATCGCAGACCGTGTGATAGCGGTCGTTGAGGTCCTCGTCGGTGATGGCGCGGGCCCCGCCGATGCATTCGGTGACGTCCTGCCCGGTCATTTCCAGGTGCACGCCGCCGGCATGGGTGCCTTCGGCGGCATGGATGGCAAAGAACGACTTCACCTCCGACAGCACGCGGTCGAACGGCCGTGTCTTGTAGCCCGAGGTCGAGGTGATGGTGTTGCCGTGCATGGGGTCGCAGGACCAGACCACGACACGCCCTTCCCGCTGCACGGCGCGGATCAGCGGCGCGAGATGGTCGCCGACCTTGTCGGAGCCGAAGCGGTTGATCAGCGTCAGCCGGCCGGGCTCGTTGTCGGGATTGAGGATGTCGATCAGCTTCAACAGTTCATCCGGCTTGAGCGACGGGCCGCATTTCAGGCCGATCGGATTCTTGATGCCGCGGAAATATTCGACATGGCCGTGGTCGAGCTGGCGGGTGCGGTCTCCGATCCAGAGCATGTGGCCGGAGGTCGCGTACCAGTCGCCGGTGGTGGAATCGACGCGGGTGAAGGCCTGCTCGTAGCCCAGCAGCAGCGCCTCGTGGCTGGTGTAGAAATCGGTGGCGCGCAGTTCGGGATGGCTTTCGAGGTCGAGGCCGCAGGCACGCATGAAGTTCAGCGCGTCCGAGATGCGGTCGGCCAGTTCCTTGTACCGGCGCGACTGCGGCGAATCCTTGAGGAAGCCGAGCATCCACTGATGGACGCTGCCGAGATTGGCGAAACCGCCGGTCGCGAACGCGCGGAGCAGGTTGAGCGTCGCTGCCGACTGCCGATACGCCATCAGTTGGCGCTGCGGATCCGGGATGCGCGCCTCCGGCGTGAACGCGATGTCGTTGATGATGTCGCCGCGATAGCTCGGCAGTTCGACGCCGTTGACCTTCTCGGTGTTCGACGAACGCGGTTTTGCGAATTGCCCGGCGATGCGGCCGACCTTCACCACCGGCAGCGCGCCGGCATAGGTGAGGACGACGGCCATCTGCAGCAGCACGCGGAAGAAATCGCGGATGTTGTTGGCGCCGTGCTCGGCAAAGCTCTCGGCGCAATCGCCGCCCTGCAGCAGGAAGGCCTCGCCGGCCGCCACGCGGGCCAGCGCTTTCTTCAGGTTGCGGGCCTCGCCGGCGAACACCAGCGGCGGAAAGGTCGCAAGCTGCGCCTCGACATCGGCCAATGCCTTGGCATCGGGATAGTCGGGCACCTGCAGCACCGGCCTGGTGCGCCAGCTGTCGGGCGTCCACCGCTCGGACATGTCGTCAACTCCTGAGCAAAAACCGCGACTTACCCGACTTTCATGAAGCATTGCCGGGCCGGCGGTACAGAGGCCGGGTTATACACAGGCCGCGCGCCGACCGCCAGTTAGATTTCCGGTAGTCCCGACAAGCCCTTGCGGCAAAATCCGAATTCGCATTTGTTAGGGTTCTCACTAAACCTTAGATGGAGTTGGCCGTGGCCGACCCGTGGCTGGACGACGTTTTCATCGACGACATCACCGTGCCCGCGATGGACGGCCACCCGCTCGCCGCGACGCTGTTTCTGCCCCGCGGCGCCAAGCGCCACGCCGTGCTGATCAATTCGGCCACCGCCGTGCCGCGCAAGCTCTACCGGGGTTTTGCCAGTTACCTCGCCGGGCGCGGCTGCGCGGTGTTGACCTACGACTATCGCGGCATCGGCGGCTCGCGGCCGAAGGCGATGAACGGGAACCAGCGGCCCCAATCGCTGGCCGGCTTCAAGGCCTCGATGTCGGACTGGGCGGCGCAGGACATCACCGCCGCGGTGTCGTGGATGCGCGAGCGCTACAGGACGCTGCCTTTCGCCTATGTCGGACATTCGTTCGGCGGCCAGGCGCTCGGCCTGCTGCCGAACAACAGCGAGATTCCGCGCGCGCTTTTCATCGCGGCGCAGGCCGGCTACTGGAAACTGATGACAGCGCCGGAGCGGTATCGTGTTTACGCCGTCCTGAATGTCATAGGCCTCCCCCTTGCCCGTTCGCTCGGCTACCTGCCGGGCAGAGCCGGCCTCGGCATGGATCTGCCGAAGGATGTGTTTCTGCAATGGGTCCGCTGGGTGATGAGCCCGCGCTATCTGTTCGACGACGTCGAACTCGAAGCGCTGCAGAATTTTCCGAAGTACAAGGGCGCGCTGCGCGCGCTCTGTGTATCCGACGACCCCTGGGCAACGCGGCCGGCGGTCGAATTGCTGTGTTCGGGATTCACCTCGATCAAGCCCGAGATCATCACGGTGACGCCGGCGGAGGCCTACGTCAGCAGGATCGGGCACATGGGATTTTTCAAGTCCGAGCATCGCGACACGCTGTGGCGTGGGGCGGCGGATTGGATCGAGGCGGGCTAACCCCGGGACCGTGATCCCCCGCGAAGGCGGGGGATCCAGTACGCCGCAGCTTATCGATTCAAGCATTGGCGCCTCTGGAATACTGGATCCCCGCCTGCGCGGGGTTGACGACTGGGGGATGATGACAACTGAATATGACTTCGCGTTCTCGCGACATTTCTTGCCCGAGGTTTGCATTTCGTTGGCCCTCTCTCGAAATCGAGGGCGCAGGGAAGACCGGGTGCGCGCTGCACCCGCGGTCTCGTGTGCAGTTGCGCACATGAAGACGCGCACACGAGCATACAGGTTCAGCGGGAGCATCCCGGCCTTCCCTGCGCAGTGGCCTTACGGCTTACTTCGTGCTCTCCCCAGTGAACGGCTCTTTTGCCACTGTCACCCGCGGAAGCTTGCTTCCGCGAACTTGACGCCAGCACCGCGACGTCAGGACCACACGACTTCGCCGTACGCTCAAGCCACACTCGTCAGTCGCAGCTCTCGCGTCCACCGCATCTCACCGCACGTTCGTGACGATGGCCAACGCCCCTCATCTGCCATGAGACGCGCAGATTCAATCATTGATTTGCCCGACGGCGCGAGCAGAATATTTTTGTGCGAAGGGATGGACAGGCTTTTGCGTGATTTGCCCGTCGTGTTGATGTGTCGCACGCGTGAACCACAAAAAGCCGTTGCAAGCCTGGCGAAGCAACCCACAGCCGGGTCCCGCCCCTGAGGAACCTGCGCCGATCCCGTTTGTTTGAAGCGGGACAAGCAGGAGAACGGCAATGGGATTGGCATCGTACGAGATCATCGGAAGTGGCGGTGAGTGGCGCATAAGCCATGACGGCAAAGCCGAAAACGTCTATCAGACCAAGGAAGCCGCCTTCGAAGCTGCCGTCGCTGCAGCGTCCCTGGCGCTTCGGCAGGGCCACGAGGTCAGGCTATCCGCGCCGGGGCATGGTTCGGCGACGGGCGCGGCGAACACGGGTTGAGGCGCAAGCCTGCCGCGTTGCTCATGACTGCGGCCAAATGGCGAAGCACTTCCTGGCAGACGCAGTTGGAGGCGGTTCATGGCCGAGATAACTCATGCCGCGCATCTGTGCATCGACATGCAGAACATCTTTGCCAGAGGCGGCGTTTGGGAAACGCCATGGATGGAAAAGGTATTGCCGGCGATTTCGGATATTGCGGCGCGTTACCGGGAACGCACGGTATTCACGCGCTTCGTTACCCCGGAGCAGCCGGAGGATCGTCCAGGCCGATGGCAAAGCTATTTCACGAAATGGAAGTGCGCGACACGTGCGAACCTCGGCCCTGGCGACCTCGACCTTGTTTCAGCGCTGTCCCGCTACGTGCCACCCGCCCTTGTCGTCGACAAGCCCGCATATTCGGCGTTCTTCGGCTCTGGCCTGGCCAATCTGCTGGCTGAAAGGCACGTCGGGACGGTCGTCATCACCGGTGCGGAGACCGACGTATGTGTGCTCTCTACCGTGCTCAGCGCGGTGGACCTCGGCTTTCGGGTCGTCATCGTTGAAGACGCGCTCTGCAGTTCGTCAGATACCGGTCACGACGCGCTGATGACCATGTACCGGACGCGATTTCACGGACAGATCGATTTGGTGAGCGCCAAGGAACTGTTGGAGACGTGGCGCCCGGCATAGGCGCGGGGAGCGTCAAGGAACCTCCGCCTCGCCTGCGACGTTGAATCTGACAGAATAAGAAGGATCGACGCATGGCGGAGCCGGACGTTCGCAAGGGAATGCCGCCCGTCAAATTGCCGCGCGACGAATTTGAAAAACGCTATCGCCGCCGCTTCATCGATCCGGCGTTCGAGCCTTTGCAGCGCGAGCTCGACGCCATCGTCGCTGCGGCCTGGGATGCTTACAGCGGTTCACGAAAGGCGCCGATCACGCGCAAGGCCGGCCCCGGCTTCGCCGATCCGGACTATGACATCTCGGCGGACTGGCTCGCCGCGCGCGACGCCGTGCTGGCGGCGCAGAGGCGCCATGACGATGCGGAAGCGCAACCGCGCATCCTCATCATCAACGGCTCGGCGCGCAGCGAGCACACCTGCCCCGGCGAAATGTCCAAGAGCTGGCGGCTGGTCAAGCTTGCCGAACCGGTATTCGCCGAACTGGGATTTGCTGTCGACATCCTCGACCTGTCGCGGCTGACCTCGGAGTTCGGCAGGCAGATCCACCCCTGCAAATCCTGTGTCTCCACCTCCATGGCGCTCTGCCACTGGCCGTGCAGTTGCTATCCCAACTATTCGCTGGGTCAGACCGACGACTGGATGAAAGAGATCTATCCGCTATGGGTCGCAGCGCACGGCATTCTGATCGTGACACCAGTGAACTGGTATCACGCGCCGACTGCGCTGAAGGCAATGATGGACCGGCTGGTCTGCGCCGATGGCGGCAATCCCGATCCGACGTCGACGCACGGAAAGCACGCTGGTGAAGCCAAGGCGCTCGAACTGAAGGGCTGGCCTTATCCGCGCCATCTGGCCGGCCGCCATTTCGGGCTGGTGGTTCACGGCGACAGCGCCGGCGCGGAGGCGCTGCGCCGCTCGCTCTCGGACTGGCTGACCGACATGTCGCTGATCTCGGCCGGGCGCACCAGCGAAGCCGAGGGCTATGTCGGCTACATGGAGCCCTACGCCACCGCACATCAGGCGCTCGATGAAGACCGGGAATTCCAGGAGGAAGTGCTGAATGCCGCGCACGCCCTGGGAAATGCGGTCAAGCTGTCACGTGCCGGCAAATTCGAGAACCCGGCAAAGGGTCTTGTCGATCCCAATCCGAAATAGCGTTCAGGCGGGCGTTCCCATCGTATAAGGCTTGAGCACCGCATACATCATGCTGTGCGCCGGTGTCGCCACGCCAAGCTCGCGGCCGAGTTCGACGACCTTGCCGTTGAGCCAGGGCAGTTCGAGCCGGTTGCCGCGTTCGAGATCGAGCGCCATCGACGCCTTCATGGCCGGCGGCGCGTGATCCATGAAGGCGAGCGTCTTTTCCACCGCGTCGTGTGGCAGCGCGATCCCCTTGGCCTTGCCGACATCATAGACTTCGCGGAACGCCGCGATCATCACCGGCCGGATGTCGGAATCCTCCCGCAGCTTGCCGATCGGCTGACGCGTCGCCGCCGTGATGCCGGCATTGGTGGCGAGCAGGATGAACTTCATCCAGAGTTCGGTGAGAATCTGCTCGCTCAGTGTCGCATCGAAGCCGGCCTTCTGGCACAGCGCGAGGAATGCCTCGGCGCGCTTGCTGCGTGAGCCGTCGAGTTCGCCGAACACCATGCGCATGAAAGTGCCGACCTGCTGGATCACGCCGGGGGCGACGATGGACGCGCTGATCTGCGCCACGCCGCCCATCACGGATTTCGGTCCAAGGATCGGCAGCAGCCGCTCAGCGGCATCGATGCCGTTCTGCAGCGGGATGACGGCGGTGTCGGGCCCGACCAGCGGCTTGATGGCCGCGCCCGCGCTTTCGACGTCCCACAGCTTGACGCAGAACAGCACGATGTCGACTACGCCGATTTCGGCGGGATTGTCGGTCGCCTGCGTCGGCACCAGGTGGGTATCGCCGCGCGGGCTTTGAATCTTGAGGCCATCGCGCTTCATGGCCGCGAGATGCGCACCGCGCGCGATGAAGGTGACGTCGGCGCCCGCCTTCGCCAGCGCGGCGCCGAACGCGCCTCCGACGCCGCCGGCGCCAACAACCGCAATACGCATGAACTTCCCTCAATTCGTAGGGTGGGTTAGGCGAAGCCGTAACCCACCGCGAGACCAACCGAGCATCCAGACATTGGTGGGTTACGCTACGCTAACCCACCCTACGCACCTACGCACCGCGCACCTTCATTTGCCGTAACTATAAAACCCCTGCCCGGTCTTGCGGCCGAGATGGCCGGCGGCGACCATTTCCTTCAGCAGCGGCGCGGGGCGGTACTTCGGATCGTTGAAGCCTTCGTAAAAGACTTCCATCACCGACAGCATGGTGTCGAGGCCGATCATGTCGGCGAGCGCCAGCGGGCCGATCGGGTGGTTGCAGCCGAGTTTCATGCCGGCGTCGAGGTCCTCGGCGGTCGCGATGCCTTCCTGCAGCGCGAAGATCGCCTCGTTGATCATCGGGCACAGAATGCGGTTGACCGCAAAGCCCGGGCTGTTCTTGGCCGTGATCGCGACCTTGCCGACTTTTCTGGCGAAGGCTTCCGCCTTGGCGTGGGTGTCGTCAGAGGTCTGCAGGCCGCGAATCAATTCGAGCAGCGCCATCAGCGGCACCGGATTGAAGAAATGCATGCCGATGAAGCGGTCGGGCCGGTCGGTCGCGGCGGCAAGTTTCGTGATCGAGATCGAGGACGTGTTGGTGGCGAGCAGCGCCCGCGGCCCCAGCTTGGTGCAGAGGTCCTTGAGGATCTTGACCTTGAGATCCTCGTTCTCGGTCGCGGCCTCGATCACGAGATCGCAGCCGGAAAACTTTGCGGTGTCCGTGGTCGTGGTGATCCGCGCCAGCGCCGCCTGGCGGTCGGCGTCGGTCATCTTCTGCTTGTTGACCAGCCGCTCCAGGCTGTTGGAGACCACCGACATGCCGCGCGTCAGCGCCGCGTCGGAGATGTCGGACATGACCACGGGAAGACCGGCGGCGGCACATACCTGGGCGATGCCGTTCCCCATGGTGCCCGCGCCTACGATACCGATTTGCTCGATCATTGCCTGATAACTCCGTTCTTGAAGGCTGGAACGCATCGTTAGCAGAGCGCGGCGGGCGTCGGTAGTCCACAGGTTCGCTGCCGTGGCCGCTCACCGCGGGACCAAGCCCAACCCTGAACTGGCTCCAAGCCGGTACCCGGACGGACCCGCGCCCAAAATTACAGCACCGTTCCGGGCCTCGTTGCAGGAACAATCCGGGTGGGCAGGCCTTACCATCTCCAAACACCCCCCACACCGCCGACGAGATACGCCATGACCGCCCTTCCCGTTGACCGCGCGCTCAGCATCTACGAAACCCTTGCCGATCGCACCGCGGCGAAAGGTGCCCGGGAGCAACTCTCGCAGCACCTGATGAAGATCTATCTTGAAGGTGAAAGGGACCTGCACCGGCTGACGGTTCACGGGTTGTCGTATCTTCGCGATTTCGACCGGCAGATCGACTCGCGGAACTGAGTGGGAGGCGTGGCGACGAGTACCACATTCCGAGCCCGTCATGCCCGGCCCTGTGCCGGGCATCCACGTCTTTGCATTGCTTCAACGACAGAAATACGTGGATGGCCGGGACAAGCCCGGCCATGACGACACGAATATGACGCCTTAGCTTTTCAGCGCGGCGCGCTGCTTTCGGAGCGAGTTACGGCGGGAAATTTTCGCTTTCGCGGCGTGCACCTGTTCTGCCCGCGACAAACGTTTTCGCGGTGCGCGGCCTTCGTCCTTTGCTTCCGCGCCGACTGACGGCATCAGCGGCAAAGTAGGCTGGATCGATACAGGCTGAAGCGGTTGTGTCCGCATCGGTCCAGCAGATGGTGATCCAAGTCTAGCCATCCCTACCAACGCACCAGGTCGCGATTGGTTCAAGATTCGTAGCCCGGGCGAGCCGAAGCGACCCGGGGACCGGTGATAGATACAGGTATTGTATTTGATTTGGCACCGGTCCCGGATTTCGCTGCGCTGCATCGGGCTACGGCAGTGCGCTCTACTCCGCCGCCTGCCTCACATGCCTTGCTGTCGGCGTCCGCATCGTCACCAGTTCTTCGGCTGCGGTCGGATGCAGCGCGATGGTCGCGTCGAAATCGGCCTTCGTCGCCTTCATCTTCACGGCGATCGCGACCACCTGGACGATCTCGGCGGCGGTGTCGCCGACGATATGGCAGCCGAGCACGCGGTCGCTCGAACCGTCGACCACGAGTTTCATCAGCACGCGGGTGTCGCGCCCGGACATCGTCGCCTTGATGGGACGGAAATCGGCCTTGTAGATATCGACGTGGGAGAACTGCGCGCGGGCCTCGGTCTCGGTCAGGCCGACGGTGCCGACTTCGGGCTGCGAGAACACGGCCGTGGGAATCATCGCATGATCGACCTGCACCGGGCGCTTGCCGAACACGGTGTCGGCGAAGGCGTGGCCCTCGCGGATCGCGACCGGCGTCAAATTGGTGCGGTGGGTGACGTCACCGATGGCGTAGATGTTGTCGACGGACGTTTTCGACCAGCCGTCGACGGCGATGCCGCCGTTGGCCGGATTGATGGCGACGCCGGCCTTCTCGAGGCCGAGATTGGCGATGTTGGGATGGCGGCCGATCGCGAACATCACCTTCTCGGAGGCGATGCTGGAGCCGCTCGACAGATGGGTGGTGAATTCGTGGCCGTGCCTGTCCACCTTCTCGATGGTGCAGCCGGTGATGATGGTGATGCCCTGCTTCTCCATCTCGGCGCGCACGTGCTTGCGGACGTCCTCGTCGAAGCCACGCAGGATGTTGTCGCCGCGATAGACCACGGTCACGTCGGAGCCGAAGCCCGCGAAGATGCCGGCGAATTCCAGCGCGATATAGCCGCCGCCCTGGATCACGATGCGCTTCGGCAGCTCGGTGAGATGAAACGCCTCGTTCGAGGAGATGACGTGCTCGATGCCGGGGATCTCGCGCCCGTGGTTGGGGGCGCCGCCGGTTGCGATCAGGATGTATTTTGCGGTGACCGTCTCGCCGGTCATCAGGCGCAGCGTGTGGGCGTCTTCCAGCACCGCGCGGGTCTTTGCGATGCGCGCGCCTGTTTTCTCGACATTGGCGGCGTAGATGCCCTCGAGCCGCGCGATCTCCTTGTCCTTGTTGGCGACCAGCGTCGGCCAGTCGAAGGAGGCGCTCGGAATTGTCCAGCCGAAGCCGGCCGCATCCTCGATCTCGTGCTTGACGTGCGAGCCGATCACGAACAGCTTTTTCGGCACGCAGCCTCGGATCACGCAGGTGCCGCCCATCCGGTACTCTTCAGCGACCATCACCCTGGCGCCATACCCGGCGGCGATGCGCGCGGCGCGTACGCCGCCCGAACCACCACCGATGACGAAGAGATCGACGTCGAAGTCAGCCATGGTCAGCCTCGGTTTGCGCGAGTGGCGAACAGCGAATGGTTAGGCTATCCGGCTGCGTGCGTTCCATTCGCTACTCGCTATTCGCAATTCGCCAGCTCAGATTTCCTTGCCGCGCTTCTTCATTTCGGCCCGGAACTGGCCGTTGATGGTCTCGGCGAACGCCTGCGCCCACTGGTTCATGTAGGACATGCTGAACTGGATCGCGCGGGGTTCGCTTGCCAGCAATTTCTGGCCGAGCGGCGACTTGTAGAACGTCACCAGGCCCTGCAGCTCCTGCTCGGTGAACTCGTTGGCATAAACCTGCGCCATGCCGTCGCCGATTTCCTTCTCGCGGCCGGCGAGGTTCTTGGCGACGATGATGGCGACCTCGTTCAGGTCCTTCTGATAATTCAGATTGCTCTGCAACAGGACGTTCTTGGTCTGCTCGACGAGGTTGGGAACGGCGTTGGCGTACATCGCGGCCGCGTTCTTCATCGTCAGGATTTCCTTGGCGGCGGCGAGCGCGGCCGGCGAAGCGGCCTTGAGCGGCTGGGCCGCAGGCGCGGGCGCATTCTTCTGCTGCGCCTGCGCCGGAACACAGGTCAGGGCGAGCCCCAACGTGAGGCCAGCCGCCGACAAAATCCGTGAAAGGCTCTTCATACCAATTCTCCTCGATTACCGGCGCTAGCGCCGCTCAACTACGCGAATTCCCTGTGCGCCCGCCAGGACGGCGGTGCTGGCCAGGCCGATGAACAGCCCGTGTTCAACGACGCCCGGGATCAGGCTCAGGAGGCCCGCCAGACGTGGCGCATCCGTGATGCGTCCAAGATGGGCATCGACAATCCAGTGGCCGCCATCGGTGACAAAAACGTGGCCGTCCCTGCCCTTGCGGACCCCCATTTGCCCGGAAACGCCGATTTGCGCAAATGCGTCGGCCATGGCCCGCTGGGTCGCCGCCAGCCCGAACGGAATAACCTCAACCGGCAGGGGAAAACGGCCGAGAACGTCGACCCATTTGCTGTCGTCGGCGATCACGATCATGCGATCAGACGCCGCCGCCACGATCTTCTCCCGCAACAGCGCGCCGCCGCCGCCCTTGATCAGGTCGAGCGCGTGATCGACTTCATCGGCGCCATCGACCGTGAGGTCGAGCCGGTCGATCTCGTCGAGTGTGGTCAGCGGGATTTTGCATTGCTCGGCCTGAATCCGGGTGGCTTCCGAAGTCGGCACGCCGATCACCCGCATCCCCGCAGCGACCTTTTCGCCAAGCAACTCGACAAAGTGCTTCGCGGTCGAACCGGTGCCGAGCCCGAGCTTCATGCCGTCCTGCACGTGCTCCAGCGCACGCGCCGCCGCCTGCCGCTTCAATCCATCCATGTCCACGAGCTGAATGCCTCTTGAGAACGCCGATCCGGCGGGCGCATATCTAGCGTCGTTTTGGCGGCAGGAACAGCACCATGACCGGCCCGAATCGCACCAATTGGAGCTTATACCGTCGTATTGAGCAGCCATCCGGTCGACGGGCATGGGCGGAATCAACAAGAGAGACCGCCATGGCCGCTTGCATGACGGCGCGCCGGCGGATAGCCAGTTACCATGACCCTTCCCCGCACCGTTGTCTTCGATCTCGACGGCACGCTGGTCGATACCGCGCCCGACCTGATCGCCGCGCTCAATTACGTGCTCGACCGCGAGGGCATGCCCCCGGTCCCGCTGCAATCGGCGCGCAACATGATCGGCGCCGGCGCCCGCAAGCTGATCGAGCGCGGCCTCGAGGTCGACGGCCGGGCGATGAGCGTTTCCGACATCGACCGGCTGCTGCGCGATTTCATCGACTATTACGCCGCCCACATCGCCGACGAATCGCGCCCCTTCGAAGGGCTGGAGGCCGCCCTCGATGACCTCGCCGCGCAGGGCTACCAGTTTGCGGTCTGCACCAACAAGCTGGAATGGCTGTCGAAACGGCTGCTCGACGAACTCGGCCTGAGCCCGCGGTTTGCCGCGATCTGCGGCGCCGATACGTTCGGCGTCTCGAAGCCCGATCCCGTGATCCTGCAGCAGACGGTGGCGCGGGCGGGCGGGCATCTCGGCGGCACCATCATGGTGGGCGACGCCGGTCCCGACGTCGGCGTGGCGCGGCGTGCCGGCATCCCCGTGATCGGGGTCGAGTTCGGCTATACGGACGTGCCGATCGCCGAACTGAAGCCGGACCGGCTGATCGGCCATATGCGCGACCTGCCGGCTGCCGTGCACAGCCTCGGCAAGCTCGGGTCCGGCACCTAATTTATTGATATAGTTTAATTTATCGGAAATCTCACCGCCAGGGAAAGCGCAGCGTCCTGGCCATGCCCGCCCGGTGACCACCGCACCACAGCCGAAAGCCGTGATTGTAGCCGGCAGCCAACGTGCCTAGATTGGCAGCGACGTCGCGGTGGTCCGCGCCGACCCAGCACGCGTGCAAGGCAGTTTAAATGAGCGGTTCCACGTTGCAGTCACCCGATCAGTTGTTCCAGCCGATGGTCGATCCGTTCGGCCGGACCATCCGCTACCTGCGCGTCTCGGTGACCGACCGCTGCGACCTGCGCTGTTTCTATTGCATGTCGGAGGACATGACGTTCCTGCCCAAGGCGGACCTGCTGACGCTGGAGGAACTTGACCGGCTGTGCTCGGCATTCATCGCCAAGGGCGTGCGCAAGCTGCGCCTCACCGGCGGCGAGCCGCTGGTCCGGCGCAACGTGATGTCGCTGGTGCGCTCGCTGTCGCGTCATCTCGGCAGCGGCGCGCTCGATGAATTGACGCTGACCACCAACGGCTCGCAACTGGCGCGTTTTGCCGCGGAACTCGCCGACTGCGGCGTCCGCCGCGTCAACGTCTCGCTCGACACGCTCGATGCACAAAAATTCCGCGCCATCACCCGCTGGGGCGATCTCGACAAGGTCCTGGCCGGAATCGAAGCCGCGCGCACGGCCGGCCTCGCCGTCAAGATCAATGCGGTGGCGCTCAAGAACCTGAACGAGGAGGAAATCCCCTCGCTGATGGAATGGGCGCACGGCAAGGGCATGGCGCTCACGCTGATCGAGGTGATGCCGATGGGCGATATCGGCGAAGGCCGGATCGATCAGTATGTACCGCTGTCGCTGCTGCGCGCCCGCCTGGCCAAGCACTACACGCTGACTGACCTTACCGACGACACCGGCGGCCCGGCCCGCTATGTGCGCGTCAGCGAGACCGGCGGCAAGCTCGGCTTCATCACGCCGATGACGCATAATTTCTGCGAGTCCTGTAACCGGGTACGGATCACCTGCACCGGCACGCTGCACACCTGCCTCGGCCACGAGGATGCCTCCGATTTGCGCAAACCGCTGCGGGCCTCCGCCGACAACGACCTGCTGTCGGCCGCAATCGATCGGGCCATCGGGCTGAAGCCGAAAGGCCACGACTTCATCATCGACCGCAGGCATAACCGTCCGAGCGTCAGCCGCCACATGAGCGTGACCGGCGGCTGAACGCGGCCGCCTGTTTTCCTTGCACGGTCCGGCGCGGATTTATCAAGCCGGCCAACGAATTGGCCGTCGCATCAGTTTGCCATTTTCCAATTGACGCCGTCGTGCCGCGCTGAAATGGTGCGGCCGCTTCACGCCAGCAACGGCCGGAAACAGGCCAGTGCATCCCAAAGGTGCAATCAAGACGGCGATAGCGCAAGACGGGGAAACTTCGTTGCAATATCGCTCCAGCCAATGAGCTGTGGATCTGCGCGTCGCGCGGCAGCAAGCCTGCGCGTTCGACGCGCGGCCGCAGCCTGGCGCGTCAGAAGCGAGGTGGCGACGCAATACTGAACAGGATTTCCGGCAAGCGTCGATGGCGCGTCCGAGGAGAGTACGATGCGGCCATTGCTGGCACTGAGTAATTTCATCGATTTTCTGAATGAGAAACTGGGCGGCGTCTGCAACTGGCTTGTACTCGGGGCCTGCGTGGTTAGCGCCGCGAACGCGATGATCCGATACGCGTTCGGCTATTCGTCCAACGCCTGGCTCGAATTGCAGTGGTACATGTTCGCCGTATTCGTGATGTTCGGCGCCTCCTATACCTTCAAGAAGAACGAGCACGTTCGCGTCGAAATCTTCTATCTCATGCTCTCCGAGCGCGGACAGCTCTGGCTCGACATGATCGGAACGCTGTTCTTCCTGATCCCGTCCTGCCTGCTGCTCGCCTATCTGTCCTGGCCGTTCTTCCTCCAGTCCTACGAGGTCAGTGAGATCTCGAGCAATGCCGGCGGCCTGGTCCGCTGGCCGATCAAGGCCGTCGTGCCCATCGGCTTTATGTTCCTGGCGCTGCAAGGCGTCTCCGAGGTGATCAAGCGCATCGCTGCACTGAACGGGTATGTCGTCATCGATGCGAAGTACGAGAGGCCGACCCAATGATCACGCTGGAGATGATGCCGCCGCTGATGTTCGGCGGCCTGATCCTGGCCATGCTGATCGGCTTCCCGGTGGCCTTCACGCTGGCGGCGCTCGGCCTGTCGTTCGGATTCCTGTCGATCTATCTCGGCTTCTTCGACATGAACTTCCTGCAGGCGATCCCGGGCCGCATCTTCGGCGGCGTGGTTTCCAACGAACTGCTGCTCGCGATCCCCTTCTTCACCTTCATGGGCGCGATCCTGGAGCGCTGCGGGCTGGCCGAAGACATGCTGGACTCGATGGGCCAGTTGTTCGGCCCGGTCCGCGGCGGCCTCGGCTACTCCGTCATCATCGTCGGCTTCATTCTCGGCGCCATCACCGGCACTGTGGCGGCGCAGGTCATCGCCATGGCGCTGATCTCGATGCCGGTGATGCTGCGATATGGCTACAACGTGCGCTACATTACCGGCGTGCTCGCCGCATCAGGCACCATCACGCAACTCGTGCCGCCCTCGCTGGTGCTGATCGTGATGGCCGACCAGCTCGGCAAGTCGGTCGGCGACATGTATCTCGGTGCCTGGGGCCCGTCGGTGCTCCAGATCGTCCTGTTCGCCGGCTACACGTTCTTTCTGGGACTGTTTTTACCGCACCACGTGCCGCCGGTACCCAGGGATGCCCTGACGTTGCGAGGCTGGCCGCTCTGGCGCAAATGCCTGATGGGCATCATTCCCTCCGCCGTGCTGATCTTCGTGGTGCTGGGCACCATGATGCTGGGCCTGGCGACGCCGACCGAAGCCGGCGCGATGGGCGCCATCGGCGCCATCGTGCTGGCCGCAATCCACCACAAGGACCTGAGCGGCACCGGGCACAAGGTGCTTCTCGCGGGCATCGCCGCCGTGGGCATCGCCGTGATCGTCGGAATGCTCATCGGCGAAGGCAAGCTGCTGAAGCTGGCGATGGCGGTGGTCTATCTCGCCGTGGTCTGGCTCTGTCTCGAAGCCGTCCGCATTCCGGACCTGCGCGACCTGATCAGGCAGGGCTACGAATCGACCATGCGTCTCTCCACCATGGTGGTGTTCATCCTGATCGGCTCGACCTGCTTCTCGGTGGTGTTCCTCGGCGTCAATGGCGGCGTCTGGCTCGAGCACCATTTGACCTCCATTCCCGGCGGCGTCTGGGGCTTCCTGATCTTCATCAACCTGTTCGTCTTCTTCCTGGCGTTCTTCCTCGACTTCTTCGAGATCGCCTTCATCATCCTGCCGATGGTGGCGCCGATCGCGCAGAAGGTGCTGGCGCCTGTCGTGGGCGCGGATGCGGCGCTGATCTGGTTCGGCGTCATGCTCTGCGTCAACATGCAGACCTCGTTCCTGCATCCGCCATTCGGCTTCGCGCTGTTCTATTTGCGCGGCGTCGCGCCGAAGGAGATCAAGAGTTCGGACATCTATTGGGGCGCCCTGCCCTGGATCGGCCTGCAGGCGATCATGGTGGCGATCGTCATCGCCTTCCCCATCACGGTGACGGCCCTGCTCGATGCGCCCCGGAACGTCGATCTTGACAAGGTCAAGATCGAAGTACCGGAAATAGAGCTCCCGCCGATGCTGGACTTCGGTATTCAAAAGCAATAGCGAGCGCCGGCCACGGCAGGCCGGCGCCACCGGAACGGACAACCCCGACCCAGCTAATTCCCCTGCGCTATCAACAAACTTCCAATTGACGACGGCTGCGCCCGCTGGTTTGGTGCGGGGGCTTCATGCAAGCCCGGCAGTATAAGCCGCTGCGCCCCAACGGGCTCGGTCAAGACGGCAGAGGCGCAGGCGGGGAGGATCATCGTTGCAATCGCTCTTGAGATTGAGTCAGAGAATCGACGCGTTCACACGGTGGACGGGTAAGCGCCTGGCATGGCTCATTCTGGTAGCCATCGTCATCTCCGCCGTTAACGCGATCATCCGGAAAGGCTTCGACGTCTCTTCGAACGCCTGGCTGGAACTGCAGTGGGTGCTGTTCGGCATCGTCTTCCTGCTTTGCTCGCCCTGGACGCTGCTCGACAACGAACACATCCGTATCGACATCGTGAACAACCTGTTTTCCAAGCGCTGGCGCGACATCATCGACGTCATCGGCCACGTCTTTTTCCTGATACCGCTTTGCATCGTCATGATCATCACCGGCGGCCCGTTCTTCATGCGCTCGGTCGAAGTCAACGAGCAGTCCGGCAATGCCGGCGGCCTGCCGCAATGGCCCGCCAAATCGCTGGTCATCATCGGGTTCGCATTCCTGCTCGTTCAGGGCATCTCCGAACTGATCAAGCGGATCGCGGTCATGCGCGGGCTCATTCCCGATCCACACGCATCGCAGGTGAGTGCTCTCGAGGCCGAGGTCGAACACCTCGTCGAGGCGATCGAAAAACGCTGATCGACAGGGGCGATCTCAGGGGGATCCGATGACTGATTTTCTCATCGCCAACATGGCGCCGATCATGTTCGCGTCGCTGGTGATTATCCTGCTGCTGGGCTATCCGGCGGCATTCTCTCTCGGCGCCGTCGGACTGATCTTTGCCCTGGTCGGCATCGAACTCGGGGAATTCCGACCCGACTTCCTGCAAGCGCTTCCCGAACGCGTCTACGGCGTGATGAACAACGACACGCTGCTCGCAATCCCCTTCTTCACGTTCATGGGTTTGGTGCTGGAACGATCCGGCATGGCGGAGGATCTGCTCGACACCATCGGGCAACTGTTCGGCACCATCCGCGGCGGCCTCGCCTATGCCGTCATCTTCGTCGGCGCCCTGCTCGCGGCAACGACCGGCGTCGTCGCCGCCTCCGTGATTTCGATGGGACTGATCTCGCTGCCCATCATGCTGCGCTACGGCTACGATCGCCGGGTCGCGACCGGCGTCATCGCCGCTTCCGGCACCCTGGCGCAGATCATTCCGCCCTCGCTCGTCCTGATCGTGATGGCCGACCAGCTCGGCAAGTCGGTCGGCGACATGTACGAGGGCGCGTTCATCCCGGGCCTGGTGCTTTCCGCGCTCTATGCCAGCTATGCCTTCGGGGTATCGATGCTGTTTCCGAAGGCAACCCCCGGCCTGCCGCCGGAGGCGATCGGATTTCGCGAGCCCGACGGCAGCCGCGGGCTGATGTCGCTCGGCGTCCTCTTCATCGCCAGCTGCGTGTTCGGCTGGTTCATGATGCGGCATTCGGAAACCCGGGGTGCCGATTATGTCGTGCTCAGCATGTTCAACGGCATCCTGTTCGCCTTCTTCGTGGCTGTCGTGAACTGGCTGCTCCACAAGTTTACCGGCTTCCGCTTCCTGTCGGCGATGGCACAGCAAACGACGTTTGTGATGGTGCCGCCCCTGTTCCTGATCTTCCTGGTGCTGGGCACGATCTTCATCGGCATCGCCACGCCGACGGAAGGCGGCGCGATGGGCGCGGCCGGCGCGCTCCTTCTCGGCGCCGCCAAGCGCCGGTTGACCTGGGACCTGATCCGCCAGGCCACAGAGTCGACCGCCAAGCTGTCGGCCTTCGTGATCTTCATCCTGATCGGCGCGCGCGTCTTCTCGCTGACGTTCTATGGCGTGAACGGCCACGTCTGGGTCGAGCATCTGCTGACCTCGCTTCCCGGCGGCCAGATCGGCTTCCTCGTCTTCGTCAACGTACTCGTCTTCATTCTGGCCTTCTTCCTCGACTTCTTCGAACTGGCCTTCATCATCATTCCGCTGCTCGGGCCTGCGGCGGAAAAGCTCGGCATCGACCTGATCTGGTTCGGCGTCATTCTCGGCGTCAACATGCAGACCTCGTTCATGCACCCACCATTCGGGTTCGCCTTGTTCTATCTTCGATCGGTGGCGCCAAAGGAACCTTACATCGATCGCGTTACCGGAAAGCGCATGGATGCTGTGACGACCGGCCAGATCTATTGGGGCGCGGTGCCTTTCGTCATCATCCAGTGCATCATGGTCGGGCTTGTCATCGCGTTCCCCGCGATGGTGATGCACTATAAAGGCGTGGCCTCCACCGTCGATCCCAGTACGATCAAGATCGAGGTGCCGCAGATCGAGCTTCCGCCGCTGGATCTTGGACCACCGACAAAGAACTGATCCTGTCCTGATGCATTGAGGATCGTTGGGGCCGCCTCCTGATCGGCTCGCACGCAAAAAGCCCGGCCTCTCACGAGGCCGGGCCATTTCTTGCCGTCGATGGTTCAGATCAGATCCGAGCCTGGATCAGCCGCGGGTGCGCGAGCGGATCATGAAGCTGTCGTAGGTGTATTCGGCCACCTGCCACCACAGATACTGGTCGGAGCGGTAGGCCTGCATCGCGTCGATCGACTTCTTGAAGTCGGCGTTCTTGGCCGACTGTTCGGCCCACAGCTCGTTGGTCGCCTTCAGGCAGGCTTCCAGTACTTCGTTGGTGAAGGGACGCAGTTGCGTGCCGCCGGCGACCAGGCGCTTGAGCGCGGTCGGGTTCTGCATGTCGTAACGCGCGGTCATCCAGGTGTTGGCATGCGCGCAGGCGTTGGTCAGGATCGCCTGGTAATTCTTCGGCAGCGCATTCCACTTCTCGAGATTGACGAAGGAGTGAACGGTCGGACCGCCCTCCCAGAAGCCCGGGTAGTAGTAGTACTTCGCGACCTTGGCGAAGCCGAGCTTCTCGTCGTCGTACGGACCGACCCACTCGGCCGCGTCGATGGTGCCCTTTTCGAGCGCCGGGTAGATGTCGCCGCCGGCGAGCTGCTGCGGCACCACACCGACTTTCTGCAGCACCTGACCGGCGATGCCGCCGATGCGCATCTTCAGGCCCGAGAGATCGGCAACCGTCTTGATCTCCTTGCGGAACCAGCCGCCCATCTGGGTGCCGGTGTTGCCGGTCGGGAAACCGATGACGTTGAACTTCTTGAAGAACTCATTGCCGAGTTGCTCGCCGCCGCCCTGATACCACCAGGAATTATTCTGGCGGGCGTTGAGGCCGAACGGGACCGAGGCGTAGATCGCAAAGGTCGGATCCTTGCCGACGTAGTAGTACGAGACGGTGTGGCACATCTCGACCGTCCCGTTGGAGGTCGAATCCAGCGCCTGCAGACCAGGCGCGATCTCGCCCGCCGCGAACACCTGGATCTGGAACTTGCCGTCGGTCATCTCGGAGACGTATTTCGACACCTGCTCGGCGCCGCCATAGATGGTGTCGAGCGATTTCGGGAAGCTCGACGTCAGGCGCCACTTGACCTCAGGCGACGATTGCGCGATCGCCGGCGAGGCGACGGCCGTCGCGGCAGCACCGGCCGCTGATACTTTCAAAAAATCACGACGCTTCATTCAAGCTCTCCTCAGAAGGGACGTTTCCCAAATTTCCGCGAGCGTTTCCTCCGGCGGGGCGAATCCACGGCATCCGGGCGCTCTGGCGGGGCGGCTTTAACACGGAAGTTCGGCGGCGAATACGCGACAAAGGCATGACGGCACGGCAGGACTGCACTGGTTAAACGAAAGTCTTAGGGTGTCCCAGACCGGGATTCCCCCTGATTCCGAGCAAGCCCGGCACAAGTCCGGGCCACGTTTCGATGCATGCCAGAAATGGCCCCTTCAGGCCGCGGCGATGGCGCCCTGAAGCTGCTCGCGAACCTTGATGCCGATCGCGCGATAGATCGCCGCATGCGGGCCCTCCGGCTCGCTGGCCACCACCGGATTACCGGCATCGGAGGTGGTCCTGATCGACATGTGCAGCGGGATCTCGCCCAGAAACGGCACCCCCAGCCGCTCGGCTTCGTGCCGCGCGCCGCCATGACCGAAAATGTCCGAGCGGGTGCCGCAATGCGGGCACTGGAAATAGCTCATGTTCTCGACGATGCCGAGTACCGGCACGTTGACCTTCCTGAACATCGCAAGGCCCCGCCGCGCGTCGATCAGGGAGAGGTCCTGCGGGGTCGAGATGATGACCGCGCCCTTCAGCGGCACGTTCTGCGCCAGCGTCAGCTGCGCATCGCCGGTGCCGGGCGGCATGTCGACGACGAGAATGTCGAGCGTGCCCCACGCCACGTCGCGCAGCATCTGGGTGATCGCCGACATCACCATCGGCCCGCGCCAGATCATCGCGGTGTTCTCCTCGACCAAAAAGCCGATCGAAATGATCGCGAGACCAAAGCGCTGGATCGGAATCATCTTCCTGTTGTCGTCGAGTTGCGGCTTCTCGTTGATGCCGGTCAGCCGTGGCACCGAGGGGCCGTAAATATCCGCATCGAGCAGGCCGACGCGCAGGCCAAGATCGCGCAGGCCGAGCGCAAGATTGAGCGCGGTGGTCGACTTGCCCACCCCGCCCTTGCCCGACGCCACCGCGATCACGGCGGCAACGCCCGGGATTTCGGCTTGCCGGGACATCGGCGAAGCCGCCGCGCCTTGCGGCGAGCGGTGCGCTGAAACCGGTTGCACGCCGGGGGCATGTGCATGCCGGTGCGACGCAGGTGCGGCCGACGGCGATCCGGGCTTGCGTTCGGCGGTCAGCGCGATCATCGCCGTGGTCACGCCAGGGATCGCACGCACGGCGGCTTCGGCCTGTGCGCGCACGTCTTCCCACGCGCGGGCTTCGGCAGCATCGACATTGATCGAAAAGAACACCTTGCCGTCGGTGACCGAGATCGCCGACAGCACGTTGGCATTAGTGAGGGCGACGCCGCGCGGCGACACCACCCGGCTAAGGGAATCCAGAACCTGCTGCTGCGTAACGCTCACTCACCCATCTCCTGAACCCGCTTCGATGATGGTTGCGAAGCGGGCACCAATTTATTGTTTTGACGCGTTTTCTCTTTGCGTCAACGCAACCTGCTCCCAAATCGGGTCCGCGAGCAGGCCGCAGAAACGCCGCATCGGTCCCGATGCGACCCATAGAGAGGTTCAGCCGAAAAGGCTACCTCGCTCCGATATCGTCCATGCGCTCCGCAGGCGCCGCACTGCCCTGCTCCTTGGCCGCCTCGTAGTTCAATTCGATCATGACGCCGTTGGGATCGTCGACGAAGATCTGCCAGAGATCGCCGCCCGGAACCTGACGGGATTCATAGGCCATGCTTTTCTGCTCCAGGCGCCGCTTCATGCCGTCGAATCCGGAACTGGCGAAGGCGACGTGATGGACCACGCCGGAATCCGGCTTCTGTGCCTCGCCGGTTCCGGAAATATCGACCAGATGCACCACCGCCTTGCCCTCGCTGTACATCCAGGCCCCGGGGAACGCGAAGTTCGGCCGGGCGCCCTTTTCGAGGCCCAGAACGTCTTCGTAGAACCGGACCGTATCGGCGAGATTCCGGGTCCGGATGTTGAAATGGTCGAGCACGCCCACGCTGACGCCCATGCGATGTCACTCCCTTTTTTGTGAGGCTCTTGAAGCACTCAATCCTAGCACAAAACCGGCCGGCCCGGCCAAACGAAGCCGTTGCCCTCCCCTGCGCAGAGGTTATGGTGCGGCTCCTTCCAGACCACCGTCCGGCCCAGCCCCCGATTTCGCCGGCAAAACTCCAAGGTAGCACAGATGGCTAAAGTCGCTTTTCTCGGTCTCGGCGTGATGGGTTTCCCGATGGCAGGACACCTGGTCAAAAAAGGTGGCCACGAGGTGACCGTCTACAACCGGACCGGCGCCAAGGCCAAGGAATGGGCGGACAAGTTCGGCGGCAAGACCGCAGCGACCCCGAAGGCTGCCGCCGAGGGCCAGGACTTCGTGATGTGCTGCGTCGGCAACGACAACGACCTGCGCGCGGTCACGATCGGCGCGGACGGCGCGTTTTCCGGCATGAAGAAGGGCGCGACCTTCGTCGACCACACCACGGCATCAGCCGAAGTCGCCCGCGAGCTCGACGCTGCAGCCACGAAGGCCGGCTTCAGGTTCATCGACGCGCCGGTGTCCGGCGGACAGGCGGGCGCCGAAAACGGCGTCCTCACCGTGATGTGCGGCGGCGCGCAGGACGCCTATGCCGGCGCCGAGCCCGTGATCGCGGCCTATGCGCGGATGTGCAAGCTACTGGGACCGGCGGGCAGCGGCCAGCTCACCAAGATGGTCAACCAGATCTGCATCGCGGGCCTGGTCCAGGGACTTTCGGAAGGCATTCATTTCGCGAAGAAGGCCGGCCTCGACGTCAACGCCGTGATCGAGACCATCTCCAAGGGCGCCGCCCAATCCTGGCAGATGGAGAACCGCTACAAGACCATGAACGACGGCAAGTTCGATTTCGGCTTTGCGGTCGAGTGGATGCGCAAGGACCTCTCGATCTGCATCGCGGAAGCCCGCCGCAACGGCGCCAACCTCCCGGTCACCGCCCTGGTCGACCAGTTCTACGCCGAGGTCGAGAAGATGGGCGGCAAGCGCTGGGACACTTCGAGCCTGCTGGCGCGGCTGGAGCGGTAAGTTAAGAAAAGAAGTTAAAGGCCACGCGGCGAACCCTGCTTCTTCACCCGACAGAAGCGGGGTTCGGGCCGCTGGCACAGGTTAATTTAACTTCCCGTTAACAAGAATTTTTAGCTTCTTAAGGCATCGCTTAATGATTTGGCGGCACAGATAGACAATGCGAAAAGCCCGCGCCGTTCGCGGGCAGGATTTGTGTTGTTCGATGAGTAACCCCGCTGAAAAGCCCGAAGTGGTCGAGCTTCCGGCCGAACCGCCGAGCCCACCGCCGGTCAGCA
Source organism: Pseudomonadota bacterium (assembly GCA_023387735.1). Classification (GTDB taxonomy): domain Bacteria; phylum Pseudomonadota; class Alphaproteobacteria; order Rhizobiales; family Xanthobacteraceae; genus Bradyrhizobium. The sequence continues at coordinate 77,958 of JAEWHP010000035.1, forward strand.
CCCGGCGTGCGGCGGCGCAGCGGGTGCGCGAGGCGCGGGACCGGTTGACATCGACCAGCGGGACGCGACCGGCGTTCGATACCGAATTGCTCCGGCAATATGCCCAGACCCGCATGTCGGCATCCATTGTCGTCATGTTGCTGGTGCTTGCGACCGGCGTTCTGTTCGGCCTGTGGACGCAGGTGGTGCCGGCGGTCGCCTGGACCATCGGCATGCTCTGCATCCATGCCGCCATCATCCACAACTGCAAGAAATTTCTCGGCGACAAGCCCTCGCTCGCCGCCACGCGCAAATGGCGGACGCGGTTCGTGCTGCTCGACCTGCTCTACGGCCTGTGCTGGACCGCAATCCTGCTGCATCCGGCCGGCCTCCACGTCGCCTCCAATACGATGATGATGTTCCTGATGCTGCTGGTGATTGCGGTGTCGAGCATGCTGGCGGCGAGCCTGCCGATTGCGGCGCTGGCGGCGACCGCGCCGGTCACCGCGGCGATTGCGCTCAATTTCGCGATGGGCGGCACCTTTGACCATTACGCACTCGCGCTGCTCGCGGTTGCGGCCGAAGGCTATTTTGCGCTGCTCGCCCACCGGCTGCATTCGACGACGCTGGCAACGCTGGAAGCGCGCGCCGAAAAGGACGCGCTGATCGGCGAGCTCGAACAGGCCAAGGCGATCTCGGACGAGGCGCGGCATCGCGCGGAATCCGCCAACGTCGCCAAGTCGCGCTTCCTCGCGCAGATGAGCCATGAACTTCGCACGCCGCTGAACGCGATCCTCGGATTTTCCGAGGTGATGAAGAGCGAAATCTTCGGGCCCCATACGGTGCCGGTCTACAAGGAATACTCCGCCGACATCCACAATTCCGGCGTCCACCTGCTCAACCTGATCAACGAAATTCTCGATCTCTCGCGGATCGAGGCCGGCCGCTACGAACTCAACGAGGAGGCGGTCTCGCTGGTGCATGTCGTGGCCGACTGCCATCATTTGCTGAAGCTGCGCGCCACCAGCCGCGGCATCACCATCCACGAGGTGTTCGAACAGGGCATGCCGCGGATCTGGGGCGACGAGCGCGCCACGCGCCAGATCGTGCTCAACCTGTTGTCCAACTCGATCAAGTTCACGCCGCAGGGCGGCGATATCTGGCTCAAGGTCGGCTGGACTGCCTCGGGCGGACAATATCTCAGCGTCAAGGACACCGGTTCCGGCATCGCCGAGGATGAAATCCCGATCGTGCTGGCGTCGTTCGGCCAGGGCTCGAACTCGATCAAGTCGGCCGAACAGGGCGCGGGACTCGGCCTGCCGATCGCGAAGAGCCTGATCGACATGCACGGCGGCACCTTCACGCTGAAATCCAAGCTGCGCATCGGCACCGAGGTCATCGTCACCTTCCCGCCAGAACGCGTGATGTCCGCGCTGGCGCCATTCGCCGAGGATTCGCCGCCGCTGCAGCCGGAACCCGCAATCACGGCGTCCGACGACAAGCGGCGGGCGCGCCACAAACCGATCATGAGCGCAGGAACCGGGTTGTGACCGGGGCGCTTGCGCAAGAGACCGAAACCATTTCACTATCGTTGGATGAGCAAAGAAACGCCGTGTATCGCAGTCTGCATGATGGATCCCAGAACCAAACTCTGCTTCGGCTGCGGTCGAACATTGCCGGAGATCGCGCGCTGGCATCAGATGGACAGCGCGGAGCGATTGGCCGTGATGGAAGGTCTGGCGGCGCGCATGGCGGAAGCCGGCCTCGAGCCGACGGCGCAACCCCGGCAGCGCGGCTGAACCGCAACTGCGATGGAGGCGCGCTGTGATCCGCGCCCTGCTCGTGCTCGCCATGCTGGCAGGAACCGCCGGCGCCGTCGTCGCCTATGGCGATCCCGATCATATTCCCGACCAGTTCGCGCGCGCCAGCGAGCAGGTCTCGAAGATGCTGCGGCACCGCACCCTGGAGCCGGCGCCCGTCGTGCAGGTCCCGCGCGGCAAGGCCGGCGAGTTCGCGCTGCACGCGAGAATCAACGGCGTCAAGGCGCCGATGGTGATCGACACCGGCGCAACCTCGGTCGTGCTGACCTGGGAGACCGCGAAGGCGATCGGCTTGCCGACCGAGATGCTCGAATACAATGTCGATGTCGAAACCGCCGGCGGCCATACCAAGGCGGCGCGACTGACGCTCGACCGCCTCGCGGTCGGCGGGCTGGTGGAGAAATCCGTGCCGGCGCTGGTGGTGCCGCGCGGCCAGATGAAGACCAACCTGCTCGGCATGAGTTTTCTCGACCGGCTGGAAAGCTGGGGCGTGCAGGCCGACAAGCTGAAGCTCAACGGCTACCCCGACGTCGCCGGCCGCAACAAGCGCCGGGCCGCGGCGAACTAGCTAGAGCGCAAATTGAACTTGTAGCCCGGATGAGCGCAGCGACATCCGGTACCGCTCTCACACCACCCCGGATATCGCTGCGCTCATCCGGGCTACAGGCTTCACGCCGCAACCAGCGACGCCGCACGCGACTCGACCAGCGCGATCGCATCCGTCAGCACGCTGACGCCGGCACCCGGTCTGACGCCGTTCTCGGCGAGGTGGCGGCGGAAGGCGCGCGCGCCGGGCACGCCGTGAAATGCGCCGACGAAGTGCCGCGTCATCGAATGCAACCGCGTGCCTTGCGCGAGCTGGTCCTCGATATAGGGAAGCATTGCGGTGAATACGTCCTTCATGGTGGCATGCGGCGCGGTCTCGCCGAATATCGTGGGATCGACGTCGAGCAAGCGCCACGGCTCCTGATAGGCCGCGCGCCCGAGCATAACGCCATCGACATGGTCGAGATGACGCTTGGCCTCCGCGAGGCTGCCGATGCCGCCATTGATGATGACCGGCACATTGGGCAGCGCGGCCTTCAGCCGGTAGACCCTGTCGTAATCGAGCGGCGGGATGTCGCGATTTTCCTTCGGCGACAATCCGTTGAGCCAGGCCTTGCGCGCATGCACGATCAGCGCGTCGGCGCCGGCCGCGACCACGGCGCGCGCCAGCACGTCGAGCGCGATCTCCGGATCCTGGTCGTCGATGCCGATGCGGCACTTGACGGTGACGGGAATTTTGACCGCACGCTTCATCGCCGCAACGCCATCGGCGACCAGCGCCGGCTCCGCCATCAGGCAGGCGCCGAAGCGGCCATCCTTCACCCGGTCGGACGGACAGCCGACGTTGAGATTGATTTCGTCGTAGCCGAAATCCTCGCCGATCTTGGCCGCGGTGGCGAGATCGCGCGGATCGGAACCGCCGAGTTGAAGGGCCACCGGATGCTCGCTCGGATCGAAGCCAAGCAGCCGCGCGCGGTCGCCATGGATGATGGCGCCGGTCGTCAGCATCTCCGTGTACAGCCGCCCCCGCCGCGTCATCAGACGGTGGAAGACGCGGCAATACCGGTCGGTCCAGTCCATCATCGGTGCAACGGAGAATTTGCAGTCCAGGCCGTTCATTTCATCAATCTTTCAGGCTTCCAGCCTATCTCTATAAGAGATTGAACCGACTGGCAAATCCGGCCCGAACGGGCATGCCTGGGATGCTGTAGACTGCCTGTAAAGGAAGCGATTCGCGCAACGCCGTGAGGAGCCATGAACGAGACCTTGATTGCCGCGTGCACGATGTTTCTTGTCCCCGCAACGCTCCTGTTCGGAGCCTTGGGCGTCGCTCACTCGTCCTTTCTCAAGATGATCGTCTGCCTGCTCGGCATGGCAACGACGGGATTATGGCTTTACCGGGTATGGTGGTGGACCAACCTGTCGCTGATGGATCGCAGAACGGCGCTTGGCCTTGCGGGGATGTTCGCGTTCGCGTGGGTCGTCACATTCCTCGTTCAGGTGAAGAACATGTTCTCGCCGTCCTACCGCTAGCCGACAAGCTGCCGGGCGATACCGACGAGCGCGCCGTCGGGACGCCGCAGCTCGCCGAGGATACTGAAATGGTCGGCGCCTTCGATCGGGAACAGCCTGCCGGGCGCGTTGGCGGCGACGCGCGCTTCATGAAGGTGGATTGAGTCCAGAACCAGCGCCGGCAGTTCGGCTGTGCCATAGGCGATGTCGAGCTGCTTGTGGACCGCAGGCAGGCGAAGCGGCGACAGTGTTGCGACTTCCTGGTCTGTCAGCTTCAGCGCGTTGTTGAGCGCGGTATCGCGAATTGGCGCGAGGTCGTAGACGCCCGAGATCGCCAGTCCCGCGGTGACGCCGGGATGGCCGAGCGCCATCGCGACGAGCTGGGCGCCGGCCGACCAGCCCGCGAGCACGACCGGGCCGGCGATGCCGTAGGAGCCTCCATTTTGCACCAGCCAATCGAGTGAGCGCGATATCTCTGCGACGATCTCGGTCAACGAGGCGTCAGGCGCCAGCGAATAGCCGGGAATGGCGACGGACCAGCCGTGCGCCGCGACGCCTTCGACCAGCATGGCAAAGACTTCGCGCGAATTGCGCTGCCAGTAACCGCCGTGCAGGAACACCAGACACGGCGCCGCCGCATCGTCGGCCGGATAGAGATCGACCTTCGTCCGTTCGCGGTCGCCATAGGGAACGTCGAGAAACGATTTGCAGCTGGCGCGCAGCGCTTCGGAGGCCTGGTTTCTTTCGGCGATCAGCGCCGCGCTGTTCTTCACCGCTGCATTGTTATCGTAGGCCGCGTCACGCTCGGCTTGCGAAAGCGCCGCCCAGTTCAGGCGGGGATCGAAAGGGATTGCCGGGATATCGGTCACGCGCGTTACTCCTGCAAAACTATGGCGTTGCGATCGCAGCCGCATCGATCCAGACCTGATCGCCCCTGACGCGGACCGGGAATAGCCGCAGCGGCCGGCCCGGCCAGCCGTAGGACATCTGGCCGTTACGAAGATCGAACGAGGCGGCATGCCGGGGACAGAACAGGCGTCCGCCCGACAGGTGCCCGGCACTGAGGTCAGCCTGTTCATGCGGACAGATCCGCTCGCAGGCCACCGCGCGCCCCTCGCTCCAGACCAGCATCAGATCGACGCCGGTGACGCGGGCGCAGACGATCGTCTGCGAGATCAGCCGGCTGAGCCCGCAGACCGGCATCCATTTCCGGTCGGCTGCCTCCGCGACCGTCCGGGTGCGCTCATCCGCCAAGATAGGCCTTCCGCACGTGCTCGTTCTCGATCATCTCGGCGCCGGGTCCGGAGAGCACGATGCGGCCGCCTTCCAGCAGATAGGCGTGATCGCACATTTCAAGCGCCGCAAACGCGTTCTGCTCCACCAGCAGCACCGTCGTGCCGGCGTCGCGGATGCCGCGGATGATCGCAAAGGTGCGCTCGACGATGTTGGGTGCAAGTCCGAGCGACGGCTCGTCGAACATGATCAGGCGCGGCCGCGACATCAGCGCGCGCCCGATCGCCAGCATCTGCTGCTCGCCACCCGACAGCGTGCCCGCCGCCTGCTTTCGCCGCTCGGCGAGCCGTGGAAACTCGGCATAGATGCGGTCGCGGTCCGCCGCGATCTCACTGGATTTGGTGCGCAGATAGGCGCCCATGTCGAGATTCTCCTCGACCGTCATGTGCGGAAACACTTTTCGTCCCTCCGGACAATGCGCGATGCCCGCGGCCACCACGCGCGGCGGACTGGCGCCTGCGATTTCTTCGCCCTCGAAGCGCATCGATCCCGAGCGCGGCGCGACCAATCCAGAGATCGCGCGCAGCGTCGTGCTCTTGCCGGCGCCGTTGGCGCCGATCAGCGCGACGAGCTGCCCGGCGTTGACCTGCAGCGAGATGCCGCGCAGCGCCGTGACGCCGCCGTAGCCACACACCATGTCGTGGATCTCAAGCACGTGCCGCCCCCTGCCCGAGATAGGCCTCGATCACGGCCGGGTCGTTCCGGATCACGTCCGGCGCGCCTTCCGCAATGATCCTTCCGTAATTCAGCACAACGATCCGGTCGGAGACGCTCATCACCATCGGCATGTCGTGCTCCACCAGAAGGATGGTGACGCCACGATCCCGGATGTTGCGGATCAACTGCACGAAGCTGTGGGTTTCCGAGGCGTTCATGCCCGACACCGGCTCGTCGAGCAGCAGCATCGACGGCTCCGCCGCCAGCGCCAGCGCCACGCCGACCAAACGCTGCTCGCCATAGGACAGCGAACCCGCAAGGTCATGCGCGCGGCGTTCGAGGCCGACCCATTCGACCAGTTCGTGCGCGCGTTCCCGCAATCGCCGCTGCGACGACCGCGCACGCGGCAGGCCAAGGATGGATTCGAGCAGGCCCACCCGGCCCTGGCGATGCAGCCCGATCAGCAAATTATCGTAGACGGTGTCGTTCGGGAAAACGCTGGTGCGCTGAAAGGTGCGGATCAGCCCGAGGTCGGCGATCTGGTGCGGCTTCAATCCGTTGAGCGCCGTGCCGCGATAGCTGACGGCGCCGTGGGTCGGGTCCAGAAAGCCGGTGACGACGTTGAAGGCCGTGGTCTTGCCGGCGCCGTTGGGTCCGATCAGGCTGACGATCTCGCCCTCGCCGACGGTAAAATTCATGTCCGAGAGCGCGACGAGCCCGCCGAAATGCACGGCCACCTTTTCCACGCTCAATGCCGTTGCGGGAGCCGCCATCACGCATGCTCCTTGGCGTCGCGCTCGGAGAACGCGACCGCGGCAACCTTCTCGATCCGTTTCGGCTGCCTCGCAAAGCGTTGCGCCAGCGACGGCACGATGCCGCGCGGCAGGACGAACAGGATGACGATCAGCACCCCGCCATAGGCGATCCATTGCGCCTCCGGCGCCATGATCGGGCGCAGGACCACCGGCAGCAGTCCGAAGATCAGGCCGCCGACGACCGGACCAGCGAGCGAGCCTTTGCCGCCCGCAATCACCATGATCACCATCGTCACGGTGTTGATGAAGGCGAACACCTCGGGATCGATGATCCGGATGTAATGGGCATAGAGACTGCCGGCCGCGCCGGCGATTCCGGCCGAGATCACCGCCGCCAGGGTGAGCGTTTTCGTGACGTCGATGCCGACCGAGACCGCCAGCGTTTCGTTCTCCATCAGACCGCGCATGGCGCGGCCAAAATGAGAGTGGACGAGGCGCGCGATCAGGACATAGGCGATCACAGCGACAGCGAGCACGAGGTAGTAATTCTGCAACTTGGTGCGAAGGGTCAGATCGCCCACCCCCGGCAGACCGACCGTGATCGAGGGAATATTGGTCAGCGCCAGCGGACCCTGCGTCAGCTCGACCCAATTGAGCGCCACCAGCCGGACCACTTCGGCAAAGGAAATGGTGACGATCACGAAATACGCGCCGCGAACGCGGAACGACAACAGCCCGACGAGATAGCCGCAAAAGCTCGCGACGACGATGGCCAGCACGAAGCCGATGATGGGCGGCCAGGGTTCGTGAACCATCCGAAGGCCGAACGGCAGGCCGGCATCGAAACCGAGCGAGGTCAGGGCGCTGACATAGGCGCCGATGCCGAAGAACGCGATGTGGCCGAGGCTGAGCTGGCCGGTGAACCCGAGCAGCAGGTTGAGACTCATCGCGGCGATGATGAAGATCCCGGTCGTGATCAGCGCGTTCATCAGGTACGGGTCGCGCAGCCACAGCGGCACCGAAGCCAGCGCGAGCACCGAGAGAATGGCGACGGATGGCTTCATCCGACGCGCTCCGAACGCGCGAACAATCCGGTCGGCTTGAAGATCAGGACCGCGATGATGATCAGGAAGCCCATCGCATCGCGGTAGCCGGACGAGACATAGCCGGCCCCCAGCTCTTCGGCCAGGGCCAGGATGAAGCCGCCGATGACGGCACCGGTGATGTTACCGAGCCCGCCGAGGATCACGATCGCGAACGCCTTGACGGCGGCGAGATCGCCCATCTGCGGGAAGATGACGTAGACTGGCCCCAATAGCGCACCGGCCGCGGCGGCCAGGCTCGAACCGATCGCGAATGTCGAGGTGTAGATCAGGTCGACGTTGACGCCCATCAGCGAGGCGGTGTCACGGTCCTGAAACGTCGCCCGCATGGCACCGCCGAGCTTGGTCTTGTTGATCAGGAGATAAGTGACGACGATCAGCATCCCGGCCGCAGCGAGCACGAACAGCCGCAGCCAGGACACCGAGACCGGTCCCAGCACCAGCGGCGCCTCGGGAAACGGCGTCGTCACTGATTTGGCCACGCCGCCCCAGATCCACAGTGCACCGGACTGCATCGCGATCCAGGCACCGATCATGACCAGCATTGTCGTGTCGATGTCGGAGCCCCGCAGCGGCCGCAGCAACGTCAGCTCGATCGCTGCGCCCAGAAGCCAGCCGGCCACGACCGCGAGCGGCAGCGCCAGGAAGAAGTTGACGCCAAGCTGATGCACCACGATGAACATGATGTAGGCGCCGAACGTGTACAGCACGCCATGCGTGAAGTTCACGACGTTCATGATGCCGAAGATCAACGTCAGCCCGATGCCGAGCAGCGCATAGGTGCCGCCGAGCACCAGCATGTTGATCAGATGTTGCAGAAACTGGCTCAAGGTAGCTCCCGAAATCCCCAAGACGAGCGAGGTCCGCAGGTCTCTGCGGCCCTCGCCCGAAAGTCATGTACCGTCAGAGCGTCTTCATGCCGATCTTGCCGTCGACGATTTCGATCAGGTAGACGTTGGGCTGGCTTTGGCCGCTTTCCTTGCCTGCGGGGCCGGACTTCTTGAACACGATGTCGCCGTTCAGGCCCTTGATGTTGATATCCCACAGCGCCGCCTTGATCGCGGCAGGCTCCGCCTTGCCTGCCTTCTCGATCGCGGCCGCCGCGGTGCGAATGCCGTCATAGCCGCGAAAGCTCTCGGTGCAGCCGGCGAAGTCGTAGCCGCGCTTCTTCCACTCGGAAATGAAGTAGTTGGTCGCTTCGGGGTTCGGGGTCTTGTCGGGGAACCAGGGCAGGAACGTCGTCAGGTGCATGGTCCCGTTGGCGGCGGCACCTGCCTGCGCGATGATCTGGTCAGGATTTTGCGAACCGCCTGTCGTGATGATGCGCTTCTTCAAGCCAAGCGCTGCGGCCTGCTTGAAGATCAGCGTAAGCTGGTCGACGGCCGTCGTCACGATGATGGTCTCGGAATCGGTGCCCTTCAGCTTGGAAAGCTGCGCGCTCATGTCTTGGGCGCCCTGGTCCATGGTCTCGATGGACCCGACCGTGATGCCCTTCTCTTTCATCATTTTGCTGAAGTCTTCAGCGGTGCCGCGGCCCCAGTCGTTGTTGATGACGAGGAAATCGACCTTCTTCAGTGCGAGCTTGTCGACAATTCCCTTGAACGCCGCGGCCTCGATCGCCGACGGCGGCGAGATGCGGAAGATGAAGGGGTTGCCGGTCGTGGTGATCTTGCCCGACGAGGACGTCTCGACCACCATCGGCACCTCGTACTCCATCAGCTTGGGCATCACGGCCAGCGTCAGGCTGGAGCCCCACGCGCCCATCAGGACCGGCACCTTGTCGCTGGTGATCAGCTTTTCGGCGACGGCGGCCGCTTCCGTCGGATTGCTCTTGTTGTCTTCGATGACCAGCTCTATTTTCTTGCCAAGGATGCCGCCCTTGGCGTTGATCTCGTCAGCCGCGATCTTCGCACCATTGACGACATAGGTGCCGGAAGCGGCGAACGCGCCGGTCAGCGGCTCGTTGACACCGATCTTGATGGTCTGGGCGTCGGCGACCCCGCCCATGACGGCGACCGCCAGCGCGATCGCAGGAACACTTCTGAAAGTCCGTTTCATATCCATCTCCACTCTCACGCTGTTGATCTATCCGCAGTCCAAACTTCGTCGTTCTGTCACGGCGCTCCGTCCTTGGCGGACGAGAACCGGCCAAGCCATCGCGTGGCCCGTGCGCGCAGGGAGCCGAGTACCAGCGCCATTCCGTTCAACTCGGCCGCAGCAGTTTCGGCCTGTGGCGCGCCGGACAGGCGGCGGTCGAGATTGCCGGCAAACTCCGCGATCAATCGCGCCGCGAGATCGCGCACCAGTCCCGCTCTTCCGACCTGCGCCAGCATGCCCGTCAGCGTGTATCCGATGGAAAGATCGACGCGCGTCCCCTGCCCGGCCTGCACCAGCCGGTAGCGGATTTCGCCTTGCGTCGACGACCGGCTGCGGCGGTCGTTGCCGATGCCGACGATGCGGCCGGACATGTCGGCCGGATTGCGTTCGACACGTGCGGCGCCGAGGAAGGTCGCGGCGATCGGGCCGAGCTTCACGCGAATGGCCCCTTCGACGCGCTCCGGCCTCGGTGGCGCCGTCAACGATGCGCCGGGCAGACAGGCCGCGACGGCGGCGATGTCGCCGAACATCGCAAAGACTTTTTCGGGGGGATGCGCGACGGTGAAATGCTCGGTCAGAACGGTTGCCGGGATAAAGTCGGGAATCGAACCGACCGGACTACCCGCCTCGGGCGCGCTCTGTTCGTGCGCAGGCTCGGCATCGTCCGCACCGCGATGGGCGCTTCGACCCGAGCCGACGGGCCCCAGGATCTTTCGTCCGCCGCCCGGCTCCGGCGCGATGTTACGGCCGCGCCGCGCTTCGATCACGGACTGCACCGCCCGCACGATGCCGACATAACCGGTGCAGCGGCACAGGTTTCCGCTCAATCCGACCCGAATCAAACGTTCATCGGCCTGCGGCAGTCGCAGCACGAGATCGCGTGCGGAGACCAGCATCCCGGGCGTGCAGTAGCCGCATTGCAGCGCATGCTCGCGGGTAAAGGCGGCACGAAGCTCCGTCGTGACGCCGTCCTCGTCGAGGCCTTCGATCGTGGTCACTTCTGCACCCTCGCAGGCCACCGCATAGGTGATGCACGAGCGCGCCGGCACGCCGTCGACCAGCACCGTGCAGGCGCCACAGACGCCATGCTCGCAGCCGAGATGCGTCCCGGTCAGATCGAGCTTGTCGCGGACGAAATCGGCGAGGTTGGTGCGCGGCTCCGCCGATATGCGCACCGCGCGCTGGTTGACGCTGAGTTCGATCATGCTCATGCGACCGCCTCACAGACCGCACGCTTCAATACGCTTGCATGGATATGACGATGGGCGGCGTTCGAGACGCCTGCCTTGGCCAGGATCGCGTCAGCGACGCGTGCATCGAAGCTACTTTTGTAGTCACCGGCAATGCGGCCGCCGAACAGTTCCGCGGCTTCGGTGATGACGATCGGCGCGGCATCGATGGCGCCGATCACGATCCGGGCCGTCCCGGCGCTCGGGTCGATCAGCACCGCGCCGATCGCGTGGGCGAACTCGCCGGTCTTGCGGCAGCTCTTGACGTAACCCCAATGCGCCGAAGCGGACCTCGCGGGGATATGAATCGTTTCGACGATCTCGCCGGCGCGCAACGCGCTTTCGAGCGCGCCGACGACAAATTCCTCCATCGCGATCGTGCGGCTACCTGCGTTGCTCCGCAGCGTCAATTTCGCGCCCAGCGCCGAGAGCGCGGACACCCAGTCTGCTGCAGGATCGGCATGGCTGAGCGATCCGCCCACGGTGCCGCGATTGCGAACGGCGCGGTAGGCGATGTTGCCCGCGACAGCCCGCATCGCGCCGCGCGTGACGTCGGGCGTGCGTCCGTCCTCGATGTCGGCATGGGTAACGCAGGCGCCGAGCACGAGTTCGTCACCACTCCGCTCGGCCTGCTTCAGTGCGGCCAGGGCGGTGATGTCGACGATCATCTGCGGTTCCACCAGCCGCAGATTCAGCATCGGCCCCAGCGACTGCCCGCCGGCGATGATCTTGGCTGTGTCACCTGCCTGATTAAGCACGGCAAGTGCCGACTGCAGATCACGTGGACGTTCGTAGCCGAAAGGCGCCGGTTTCATGCCGCCGGCCTTTCTGCATCGCAGGCGGCCAGGATCGCCTCGACGACGCGGTATGGCGTCACCGGCGACTGCATCAGTTCGACGCCGAGCGGTCGCAGCGCGTCGTTGAGTGCGTTGACGATCGCAGCCGGCGGCGCGATGGCGCCGCCCTCACCGATGCCCTTGACGCCGAACTGCGTGTAGGGCGACGGCGTCTCCATGTGATCGAGACGCGGCGACGGCACCTCGGTCGGTCCCGGCAGCAGGTAGTCGGCAAGCGTCGTTGCGAGCGGCTGGCCCGACGCGTCGAACGGCATCTCCTCGTACAGCGCGGTGCCGATGCCCTGAGCGAGACCGCCATAGATCTGGCCGTCCACCACCATCGGATTGACGAGAACGCCGCCGTCCTCGACGATGACGTAATCGAGGATTTCGATCTCGCCGGTATCAGGATCGACCGCGATCACTGCGGCGTGGGCGGCATAGCTGAAGGTCCCGCTATCGCGCTGCGGCTTGTAGCCTGATGTCACCTCCAGCCCGGCCGGATCGACATCGGGCGGCAGGTCCTGCGGGCGGCGATACCAGGTGTGCGCGATCTCCTGCAGGGTGACGCTGCCGTTGACGCCTTGCACCTCGCCGTTCTGCAGCACCACCGCTGCGGAATCGTGCTGCAGCAACTTCGCGCCGATGCGTTTGACGCGTTCGCTCAACTCGCGGCAGGCCGTTGCGACTGCGCCACCGGCCATCACCATCGAGCGCGATCCCCAGGTGCCCGTCGAGTAAGGCGTCATCGCGGTGTCGCCGAGGATAATGCGCACCCTGGCGACATCGACGCCCAGCATCTCGTGGGCGACCTGGGCCAGCGTCGTTTCCATCCCCTGCCCGTGCGAATGCACGCCGACGCGGAGTTCAAGTCCGCCATCCGGCGTCAGCCGCGCGGATGCCTGCTCGTGGCCGGGTACCATCGGGATGCCCCAGCCGGAATAGACCGATGTTCCGTGCGCCGCCTGCTCGCAATAGATCGAGATGCCGACGCCGATCCGACGTCCGTCGGCTTCGCCCTTGCGCTGGCGGGCGCGCACGCCGTCGACGTCGATGGCCGCAAGCGCGCGCCGCATCGCCTCGGGATAGTCGCCGCTGTCAAAATGCTTGTTGGTGATGTTGTCGAACGGCATCTGGTCGGGGCGCACCAGATTGCGCAGGCGTACTTCGCCCGGCTCCAGGCCAGCTTCCGCGGCGACCAGATCCAGCATCAGTTCCAGCGCAAAGCAGACGCCGGTGCGGGCCACGCCGCGATACGGCAGGATCGGGCACTTGTTGGTCGCGACCGAAAACGTCCGGCAGCGGTAGGCCGGCATCAGATAAGGCCCCGGCAGGATGCTGGCGACCTGCGCCGCCTCCAGGCACGCCGAGAACGGATAGGACGAGTAGGCGCCGGAATCGACGGTCGCTTCGCAGTCGATGCCCCGCAGCCGACCGTCGCGATCGGCGTAGACGGTGATCCGGTAATGGTGCTCGCGGCAGTTGGAGCTGGCGGTGAGATGCTCGCGGCGATCCTCGGTCCAGCGCACCGGATGCCCGCGATGCATCGTCAGCCAGGAAAGGCAGACTTCTTCCGGCAGCAGGATGCCCTTGTGCCCGAAACCGCCGCCGACATCGGGCGAAACGATGCGGATGCGGCCCTGCTCCATGCCGAGGCATTCGGCGAGGCCGCTGCGCGTGATGTGCGGCATCTGGGCCGAGGAATAGAGCGTGAGCTGATCGAGCCGGTGGTCGAAAGTCGCCACCACGCCGCGGCCTTCGAGCGGCGACATGCATTGCCGCGCCGTCGAAATCTCGCGCGTCACCTTGATCGGCGCGTCGAGCGCCGTCGAAATATCGATCTCGAAATTGGTTTCGAGAAAGACGTTATCGCCCCAGTGCTCGTGCACCAGCGCCGAGCCCGGCTCGCGTGCCTTGCGCATGTCGTGGACGGCGGGAAGTTCCTCCAGATCGAGCGTCACCGACGCCGCAATGTCCTCGGCTTCGGCGCGCGTCGGCGCCACGCACATCGCAACGAGTTCGCCGACCTGGCGCACCTTGCCGGTAGCAAGCACCGGCTGTTCGGAAATCTTGAACCCCGGCAGCCCCGAAACCGCGCGGATCGGGTTGATGCCGCCGAGATCTTCAGCAGTGAAGACGCTGCCGCGATAGCGCTCAGGGACGTGGATGCCGCGGATCCGCGCATGCGCCAGCGGACTGCGCACGAAAGCCACGTCCTGCAAACCGGCAAGGCGAATGTCGGCCACGAACTGGCCGCGGCCACGCATCAGCCGGTCGTCCTCCTTGCGCGGCAGCCGGACGCCGACGCCCTGTCCGGCGCCCGCACCTGCGGAAGGAAATTCGCGCTCGTTGCGCACGGTGACGTTCTCCCCGATCGAACCGACGCTGACCTCCCTATGCCGCAACGGCCTGCGGCAGAATCGGCGCCACCGCGTCATGACGCGTGCCCGCGCGCAGGCAGAACGCCGGCTGCAGCAGGCGTTCGGCGATGACTTCGTGCTTCTCGTTATCGACGAGGACGAACCTGCCGGTTTTCTCCGCGAGCACCGAGACGTCGGCGTCCATGCCGACCCTGAGCGCGCCGATCTCGTCGGCACGGCCGAGCATCATCGCCGGGTTCGACGTGACCATCGGCACCACCTGCTCGAGCGTGAGGCCGAGCGCCATCATCGAGCTCATGGCCTGGACCAGGCTGAACTTGGCCTGGCCGGCGAACGGATGGTTCTCGTCGTCCTCGTGCTGGTCGGGCGTGCCGGCGGGCGCGGGAACATGGGTGTTGTAGCCATGAATGTCCGCGCCCAGCGTGGTGGGAATGATGCCGGCGGCGATCGCCTTCTTGGCGAGCCGATAGGAGAAATGACTGCCGTGACCGACGTCGACCTTCAGGCCGCGATCGAGCGCCGCCTGGATCACCGGATGCACCTCGCCCTCGCGATTTACAAAGCCGCCGGGGTGGCGCGTGAACGGATGCGCCAGCACGTCGCCCTCGCGCAGCAGCGGGATCACGCGCTCCAGGATCGTGTCGACGTCCTCGCCATTGGTGCCGCTTTCGGGCAAGCCCCAGAGCTGGCCGAAATGCACATAGACCGGAAGGTCGGCGCGACGCCCGATCTCGGCCGCCATCTCGATGACGCGAATGCCCCAACGCGCAAAGCCGCCGATCTCGGCATGGGCCTTGATGCCGCGCACGATGTCAGGATTGGCCGTGGCCGATTTCACGGTGGCGTCGATGTCGACGCCATCCGGACTGTAGAGTTTCGGATAATAATGTCCCTCGAGCCCGCCCACGAGGTAAGCCGACAGGAATGCATAGACGCGCGACTTCGCGGGCTCGGCGATGAACTGCCGGAAGCCCGGCAGCGTCATGCAGGACGGACCGCCCTGATCGACCAATGTCGTTACCCCGGACTGCACGCCGACCATGTCGGCATTCATGCCGAAGCGGCCGGTGACATATTGATAGACATGGGCGTGCGTATCGATCAGGCCCGGCAGCACCAGCTTGCCGGTGACATCGATCACTTCTCTCGCGCTGGTCGGCAGGATATCCGCCTGCACGGCCGCGATCTTGCCGTTGCGAATGGCGACATCCCTGATGCCATCGATGCCGGAGGCCGGGCAGATCACGCGGCCGCCGCGCAGAAGCTGGTCGAAGGTGGCGCTGATGGCCATGAACGATCTCCTTTGTCCCCGCCAGCGGCTCTGGTCCCGGTCCGCTAAAATGCGAAGTATACTTCGTATTTACAAAAGCAAACTTCATGCCATGATCGGGCCGAGGCGAAGCCGATCGAATCGAGCCATTCGCGCGGATGTTACGAAGCTTGGAGAGTGCGTTGCGGAAGACGAAGAAGCGTCGCGGTGAGAGCAAGCACCGCCCCTGGCCGCTGTCGCAGCGGCCGGGATTTCTGATCCGACGATTGCACCAGATTCATGTCGCGCTGTTCCAGGAGGCCTGCGGCGCATTCGAGATCACGCCGCTGCAATACAGCCTGCTTTCCGCGCTGGCGGTGCGCAAAACCGCCGATCAAACCACATTGGCGGCCGATATCGCGCTGGACCGGACGACGACGACCGGTGCGCTGAAGCGGCTCGCCGCGCGCAATTTCGTCGAGAGAGCCGTGGATGATCAGGACCGCCGCGCGCGGCTCTGCAGACTGACGCCGGCAGGCGCGGCGTTACTCGCGAAAATCGAGGCATCGGCGCGGGCCGCGCACCGCGCCACGCTGGACAATCTGGGTGAGCGGGAACAGGCCGCCTTCATCGACATGATGCAGCGCATTGTCGCAGCACACTCCAATCGCGACAGCGCTGCTGCCGTATTCGATTGACCGTCAGTGCTGGCATCTCTGCCGCCTTTTTAACTGGACCTGCATAATTTGTAATCAGCGGGCTTCCGCGCTGCGAACCGCCTTCGCCGGCACTTCCACCTCGATATGCGGCACCGCGTCGACCAGTTCACGCGTGTAGGCGGTCTTCGGATTGTCGAACATGGCCCGGCTCTCGCCCTGCTCGACGATACGGCCGTTTTGCAGGACGATGGTCCGATCGCACATCATGCGCACGACGTTGAGGTCGTGGCTGACGAAGAGGAAGGCCAGATCATCCTCACGCCGTAATCGATCCAGCAGTTGCAACACCACCGCCTGCACCGAAACGTCGAGCGCCGCCGTCGGCTCGTCCAGCACCAGAAGCCGCGGCCGGCATGCAATGGCGCGGCCGATGCCGACGCGGGCCTTCTGGCCGCCAGAAAGCTGATGCGGAAAACGCGTCAGCAATTCGATGCCGAGGCCCACGCGCTGCGCGCACTCTTCAACGCGCTGCCGCAATGCGTCGCCCGGGCGCATGCCGCCGAGCCGAAGCAATGGATGGGCGATGCAGTCAAACGCGGTGAAGCGCGGGTTGAGGCTGTCGTTCGGATCCTGAAAGACGATCTGGATATCCTTGCGAAACGGCGAGCGATGAAAATCGCGCGCCGGGATATGGCCGATCGATTTTCCTTCGAACGCGATCTCGCCCTCGCTCGCATCGATCAGCCGGCAGATGATGCGCGACGTCGTGCTCTTGCCGGAGCCGGATTCGCCGACCAGACCGACGCTCTCGCCGGCGCGGATCATCATCGAGAAGTCGGCGACGGCCGGGGTGCCCTGGTCGAACCGCTTGACGAGCTTCTGCACTTCCAGCAGCGGCGGCGTACCAGGCGCCGGCTGCGGCCGGGGGGCTGCGTGCATCGCTGCGTCCTGTCCCCGCTCCGCTTCCGGCACCAGATCCGCAATCCGCGAACGCGCCGTCGGCGAAGCCGCCACAAGGCGCTTGGTGTAGGGATGCTGTGGCGCGCGGAAGAGAGTCGCAGGTTCAGCCTCCTCGACCAGACGGCCCTGCTCCATCACAACGACACGGCGGCAATAGCGCGCGGCAAGGCCGAGATCGTGGGTGATCAGGATGGTCGCCATGCCGCGCTCGGCCGCGATCCCGGTCAGCAGATCCATCACCACCTTCTGCGTCGTGACGTCGAGGCCGGTGGTCGGCTCGTCGGCGATCAAAAGCGCCGGGTTGCAGGAGATCGCCATCGCGATCATCACCCGCTGGCACATGCCGCCGGAGAGTTCGTGCGGGTAAGCGGCCATCCGCTTTTCGGGATCGCGGATCTGCACGGCGCGCAGCAGTTCCAGCGCCTGCGCGCGCGCCTGATCGCGCGGCAGTCGCTTGTGAGCGGTAATCGCATCGGCGATCTGGTCGCCGACCGCACGGATCGGATTGAGGGCGGCGCGCGGGTTCTGGAAGATCATCGCCATCGCCGCGCCGTGCAGATGACGGAAATCACCTGCGTTGATCTTCGTGATGTCCTGGCCGCGAAAGCGGATGCTGCCTGCGGTAATCCGCCCGGCAGCATCGAGCAGCCGCGTGATCGCAAAGCCGGTGACGGACTTACCCGAACCGCTCTCGCCGACGAGGCCGAGCATCTCCCCCTCGCCGAGCGACAGCGTGACGCCGCGTACCGCCTCGACCAGGCCGCGCCGGGTCGAGAAGGTAACGTGCAGATCGTTCAGTGCGAGCAGCGGCGCGGTCATGTTCGCATGCGGGGATCGAGAATATCGCGCACCCCGTCGCCGAGCAGGTTGAAGCACAACACCGTCAGCATCAGCGCCAGGCCCGGAAAGGCAACCAGCCACCATTTGCCGGTAGAAATGAAGCGCGCGCCTTCCGCAACCATGATGCCCCATTCCGGCGTCGGCGGCTTGACGCCGAGACCGATGAAGGAAAGCCCGGCGGCGTTGAGGATCGCCCAGCCGAGATTGAGCGATATCTGCACCGCCATCGCCGGCAGCACGTTCGGCAGCAGGAAGCGCAGCACCACCGAGAGGTGGCTGTCGCCGCAGGCGCGCGCGGCTTCGACCCAGCCGAGGTTGCGGCGGACATTCACCTCCGCCCGCGCAAAGCGGATGTAGAACGGCAGATTGATGATCGCGGTCGCAATGACGATGTTCTCGACCCGGTTGCCGAGGGCTGCGACCATCGCCATCGCCAGCACGAACAGCGGAAAGGCCATCAGGACGTCGACGAAGCGGCCGATGCCGCGATCGAGCCGCCCGCCGGTGTAGCCGCAGATCGCGCCGATGACGGCGCCGATGGCAAAGGAGATTCCGACTGCCGAGATCGCGATGGCAAGATCGAGCCGTGCCGCGACGATCAGGCGGCTGAACACGTCGCGGCCGAGCTGGTCGGTGCCGGCGATGTGCGCCGCGCTAGGCGGCATCAAAGCCTGCGAGACGTTGGACGCGATCGGATCGTACGGCACGACCCACGGCCCGAAGATGGCGATGAGCGTGAGCAGGAACACGCCGGCCGCGGCAACCGCGGTGAGCGGGTTGCCGCGTAGAATCCAGCCGGCATGGCGAAGCGTCGCTGAGGTCATCCGATTGTCACCCGCGGATCGGCGATGCCGTAGAGAATATCCACCAGCAGATTGACGATCACGAACACCGTGGCCATCAACAGCACGAAACCCTGCACCGGCGCATAGTCTGAGGAGAGCAGCGCATCGAGCGCGTAGGAGGCGACGCCCGGCCAGGAGAACACCTTCTCCACCAGCACATTGGCGCCCAGCATGGTCGAGAACACGATGCCGGCGATGGTGATGACCGGCAGGATGGCGTTCCTCAGCGCATACGTAACGACGACCCGCCACCACGGCAGGCCCACCGAACGCGCGGTGCGCACGAAATCGCTGCCCAGCGACACCAGCATCGAGGCCCGCGTGATGCGCGCCAGCGGCGCCACCAC
This sequence comes from Pseudomonadota bacterium, assembly GCA_023387735.1. GTDB lineage: Bacteria > Pseudomonadota > Alphaproteobacteria > Rhizobiales > Xanthobacteraceae > Bradyrhizobium. The sequence continues at coordinate 97,066 of JAEWHP010000035.1, forward strand.
GAACAGCGCCATGCTCAGCGCCGGCAGGATCAATTGCCGGAAGGCGGCCCACCACCCGTCGAAATCGCCCGCGAGCAGGAAGTCGATCAAGAGAAAACCGGTCACCCGTGGCGGCAGCGACGCGAAGATATCGACCCGGCCGGTCGGATCGGGCGCGAGCCCGAGCAGGTAATAGAAGACATAGATCAGCAGCAGGCCTGACACGAACGTCGGTACGCAGACGCCGAGCGCGCAGAAGAACCGCACGCCATGGTCGATGACGGAGGCCGGCCGCAGCGCCGCCAGCACGCCGAGCGGCACCGCCGTCACCAAGGCGATCAGCAGCGCCGTCAGCGTGAGTTCCAGCGAAGCCGGCAGCCGCTCGCGCAGATCCTTCGTGACCAGTTGCCCGGTCATCATCGACCGGCCAAGATTGCCGCTGCCGACATCGTAGAGATAGAGCATCAGCTGTTCCGGCACCGGCTTGTTGAGGCCCATCTGCTTGCGGATGACCTCGATTTCCTCCTTGCCGGCATTCGGCCCGGACGCGAAGAACACCGCCGGATCGCCCGGCAGCACCCGCATCAGGAGGAAGGTGAAGACGAGCACGCCAAAGAGCGCGGGCAGCGAGGACAGGAAGCGCCTGCCCGCCCTAGTCAGCGTTGCTCCAAGTGCGGCCATCTTACCTCGCGATTACTTTCGATTGAGATCGCGATAGTCGACCTGACGGTGGAACTGGTAGGTGTAGCCTTCCACCGAGGGCGCCATCACGGCGTCCTGGCTCGGCTGCCAGAGCGGGATCTGCGGCATCTCGCTGAAATGGATGGCGTTGAGCTTGACGCCGTCTGCTTCATATTTGGCCGCGTCGGGCTCGAACCGGGCTTTCTGAGCGATCTCCACCAGTTCCGGATTGTTGATCGACGAGTAGTTCCAGCGCTGATTGCCGGTGTAGAAGTTGCGGTAGAAATAATCGGTCGACGGCAGCCAGGCCACGATGCCCTCGGTGAAGAACGGCAGCTTCTTCTCGTTGATCTGCGTCGACATCTGGGCATCCGGCAGTTTCTGGATGTCGACCTTGACGCCGATCTTGCCGAGCGATTCCTTCACCAGCGCCGCCATCGGTTCGGCGGTCGAAGCCTGGCCGACATTGAAGCTGAACGTGGTCGAGAAGCCGTCGGGCATGCCGGCGGCCTTCAGGTATTCCTTCGCCTTTTCGAGATCGAGCTTCACCGGCTGCGGAATCGGATAGGCGCCGCTGGTCGGCTTGCCGTCCGCCCAGATCGCGCCGAACAGCGGCGAGCCGCGGCCAAACAGCGCCGCCTTGAACATGTCGTCATAGGGCAGCGCAAACGCGACGGCGCGGCGCACGTTGACGTTATCGAACGGCGGGATCTGGTTGTTCATCGAGATGAAGGTGACGGCGTTGTATTGCGGCGTCGATATCACCTTCAGCTTGCCCTTGCTCTCGAGCGACTGCACGTCACTTGCCTGCAGATCGATGACGAGATCGGCGTCGCCGCGCTCGACCAGGTTGGCGCGCGTCGCCGGCTCCGGCACCGACTGCACGATGACGCGCTTGAAGAACGCCGACTTGTCTTCGGTGCCGCGGTTCCATGCGGTGTTGCGAGACATGATGACCTGCTCGCCGGGCTTGAACGTCTCGATCTTGTAGGCGCCGCTGCCGGCGGTGTTTTCCTTCAGCCACGCCGTCGCCCAGGGATCGTCCGCCGTCGCATGCTGCTTGGCGAGCTTGGAGTTGATGATGATCGGATAAACGGTCGCGAGATTGGGCAGGGCAAGCTTGTCCGGCTTCGGCAGCGTCACCTCGATGGTCAGGGGATCGATCACCTTGAACTGGTCGGCTGACGTCATCGATCCCGTGAGCAGTTGCGCCTTGCCGAGCACCGGTGCCGTGACGACGCGGTCAAGCGACCATTTGACGTCTTCCGCCGTGACCGGCGAGCCGTCCTGGAATTTTGCGTCCTTGCGCAGGCGGAATGTCATCTTCAACCCGTCCGGGCTGACCTCGAAGGATTCCGCGAGTTCGCCCGTGATCTTGCCGAGATCGAACACCCATTTTCCGTTGAGCTGCTTGCGGCCGAAGGAAACCAGTCGGTCGTAGGTACTCAGACTCACCGCGAAGGCTTCGCGGGTCGAGCCCGGAATGTTCGGATCGAGCGTATTGACGGACGCTCCAGTCACGTAGCGCAACGTCTCGGCACGAGTCTGCGCCTCTGCCGAGCCAGCCGCCAGTGACAACGCGACGAAGGCAACCGCCGCCAGCAGACGCCTGGACCCTGTAACGCTCATCGATCCTGTTCCTTGTTTTTTCAGAGATATTTGTCGGAGTGCGAGGCAACGATCGAAGCAAGGGACATGCCAATCGGCGAAGGACACTTCGGGCCGGCAACCACCCGTTCCCCGGTAGCCGGCCGCCAATCGCGCACCGCAAGCGATTGATCCAATGCCTCAAAACGCTCTAAAAGGGGTCAAGCAGCGCAAGGGATTCCCGGCTTTGAATACTGAAAATGTCGCCGACAATTCTCAGCTTTCGGTCCTGGCCGACGAGATTCGTCATTTTCGAAAGAAGAACCATTTCTCGCTCGAAATGCTGGCGGATGCGTCTGGTGTAAGCCGGTCGATGATATCCAAGATCGAGCGCTGCGAGACCGTCCCTTCGACCGTGATCCTGTCAAAGCTCGCGGAAGCGCTGGGCGTCACCTTCTCGCAGTTGATGGCGCCGGCGGTCGAGCGCGAGATCGTCCATATCCCGGCCGGCCGGCAGCCGGTTTTGCGCGACGATGAATCCGGCTTTCTGCGGCGATGCATTTCTCCGGTGCTGCCGGGGCGCGGCATCGACTGGGTACTCAATACGCTGCCGCCGGAGGCCGAGACCGGGAACTTCGTGGCCCACCGCCGCGGCGTCGAGGAGTACATCTACGTTCTGCGCGGCCGCATGCGCGCAACGATCGGCAATCAGCGCGTCACGCTGAACCAGGGCGACTCGCTTTATTTCCAGGCGGACGCCGATCACTCGTTCCTGAATCTGGGCAAGACCCAGTGCGAGTATTTTCTGGTGATCGACAGCTCGAAAGTACGCTAGTGATCCACTCTCAGTAGAAATTATTCTCCAATAAGGCCGACGGCGCGAGCCGCCCTCGTGCTCGCTTGGTGCCGTGCATCTGCCCAGGCCGACGATATTCCTCGTTTAGAACGTCGCGGGTCGTCATTTGAACCGACGCTGATCTTTGCCGCCAATGTGCGGCCTTCTTGAGCACCTGAAGCACTAAAACTGATCACCGCTGCGGTCGCGGCGACAATTCCCTGCATTATCGGCCCGCAAATTCCGGCACACCGCTTGCATCCACTTCATTGGAAAAGCTTCCTCTAAAGGGGAATATATCCTCTGGCTTTTAACCAGGAGTTGGAAATGAGCATAGCCGCTACCATGTCTGACACCCGCACGGCTGGGTCGAAGATGCGATCGATCGTATTTGCGAGCAGCGTCGGCACCATCATCGAGTGGTACGATTTCCTGATTTATGCGACGGCGGCTGCGCTCGTATTCAACAAGGCATTCTTTCCGACCATCGATCCGCTGGCCGGCACGCTGGCGGCGCTCGGCACCTATGCCGTGGGCTTTCTGGCGCGGCCGCTCGGCGGCGCGCTGTTCGGTCATTTCGGCGACCGCCTCGGACGCAAGTCGATGCTGGTGCTGACCATGTTCATCATGGGGTTGAGCACCTTCTGCATCGGGCTGCTGCCGAACTACGCATCCATCGGCGTGCTCGCGCCCATCCTTCTCATCCTGCTGCGCATCGTCCAGGGCATCGGCCTCGGCGGCGAATGGGGCGGCGCATCGCTGATGGTGATCGAGCACTCCCCGCCCGGCAAGCGCGGGTTCTACGGCAGCTTCGTGCAGATCGGGTTTCCGATCGGGTTGGTGCTCGCATCGCTGGTGTTTGCGCTCGCGACCAAACTTCCCGAAGCCGATTTTCAATCCTGGGGCTGGCGCATCCCCTTCCTGGCCAGCATCGTGCTGCTGGGGCTCGGCACCTTCATCCGGTCGAGGGTTCCGGAGACACCGGTGTTCGAGAGAATGAAGGCTACCGACTCGTTCTCGAAGAACCCGGTCGGCGAAGCCGTCGGCAAGAACTTCAAGACCTTCCTGATCGCCGTTGGCCTGAAACTCTCGGAAGTTTCCTGGGTCTACATGCTGACGGTTTTCGTCGTCGTCTACGCGACGACGACGCTGGCCCTGCCGAAGCAGATGTTGCTCGATGCCGTGATGTATGCGGCGCTGTTCGAACTGGTCACGTTGCCGATCTTCGGCTGGCTGTCGGACAAGATCGGCCGCCGTCCCTTCTTCATCCTGGGTGCGATCTTCACGATTGCCTTCGCATTCCCGTTGTTCTGGATGCTCGAGACCAAGAGCGTCGGCATCGTGACGATGGCCATCATCATCGCGATGAACTTCGGCCACGGCATGATGTTCGGACTGGAGTCGACCTATTTCCCCGAACTGTTCGGCCCGCGCGTGCGCTATAGCGGTGCCTCGTTCGGGTTCCAGGTGGCGGCCGCCATCGGCGGCGGCTTCTCGCCGATCATCGCGACCGCACTGGTCGGGTACTTCGGCGGAACGACCGGCGTCTCGGTGATGATGATCGGGATCGCGCTCATTACGCTGGGGGCCGCGATCGCCGCCCGGGAAACCAAGGACGAAGCCCTCATCGGCTGAGGCAGGAATCGGTTCGGCATGCGGTTCGGAATATTCATCTACGACGGTGTTGAACCGATCGATCTTGCGACGTTCGGCGTGCTTTCCATGGCACGCCGGATCGCGCCGCAGATCGAAATCTGCACCGTCGCGCCAAAGGCCGGGCTCGTCCGTCTGTCGAACGGGCTCGACGTCATCGCGCAGTTCGGCATCGGGGATGCGCCGGCCTGCGACATCGTCATCGTGACGGGCGGTCCGGGCTGGGAGGATCAGTCGCACTCTGCCGCGACGCTGGCCTACATCCGGCACGTCCACGCGTCAGGCAGGATCGCGTCGGTTTGTACAGGGGCCATGATCCTGGCGGCGAGCGGCATTCTCGATGATGTGCCGGCCACGACCAAACGATCCGTTGTCCCTCCCGAAATATCGCCGCTCGCACGGATGCGCGGCATGTATCCGCGGATCGACGTTCGCGAAGCGCCGATCGTCGACACAGGCGCGGTCGTGACCGGAGGCGGTGTTTCGCTCTGTATCGACACGACCCTTCATATCCTGGAAGGCATGCTCGGCGAACAGGTCGCCAGCGAGACCGCGCGCATCCTGGAATATCAGCGCGCCCGGGAGGCCAACAGGAACACCGAAGCATTCCTCGCCGGATGAACAAGTTCAACAGGAGACACCATGAGCACCAAAGCTATCGTCAGCACGACCAACGCGGCACCGGCCGCGGGTCCCTACTCGCAGGCCACACGCACCGAACAGTTCGTGTTTGCATCCGGACAATTGCCGATCGACCCGGCTTCCGGCGCCATGCCTGATGGTATCGAGCAACAGACGCGGCAGTCGCTCGCAAACCTGTCGGCGGTTCTGGAAGCCGGCGGCGCCTCCCTCGCTAGCGTCATGAAGACGACCGTGTTCCTGAAGAACATGAACGACTTCGCCGTCATGAACGGCATCTACGCCGAATTCTTCAGCGATCAGCCGCCGGCGCGCTCGACCATCGAGGTCGCGCGCTTGCCAAAGGACGCCCTCGTCGAAATCGAAGCGATTGCGCTGCGCACGAAAGGATAATCCCGTGAACGTCCACGCGCCCCATCGGCCACTCCCCAGGATGATCGAGGCATTCGAGCATCCGGCAGGCTCCATCGCCGTCGCCAAGTCCGGCGGCGCCACCCAATGGCAGGGAAAACTGCTGCATATCCATGTGGCCCCCAGCGCCAGCTACGAGATGGAAGAACGGCAGGAGGCCGAATGCGTTGCCGGCCGGGGCATCGTCGGCGACCGCTACTACGAGGGGACCGGCACCTATTCGCCGAAGCCGGACGTGCGCGAAGTGACGCTCATCGAACAGGAGGCGCTCGATGCGTTGTCGCGCAACGATCCGCCGCTGCAGGACGGACCGATCACGCTCGAGCCGCGCGATCACCGCAGGAACCTGACCGTGATCGGCGTGCCGCTCAATCATCTGGTCGGGCGCCGGTTCAGGGTTGGTGACGTCATTCTGCGGGGCGGCCGGCTGAACTTTCCCTGCAAATACCTGGAAGAATTGCTGGGACTCCCGGTCTTCCTGCCGCTCTATAACCGCTCGGGCCTGAACTGCGGCATCGAGCGCGGCGGCATCATCCGGCCCGGCGACACCATCGAGTTGCTGGACCGATGACCGCGCGTCTCATCATGAAGTTGCGGGTCGAGAAAATCCGCTACACCACGCCGGACGTCCTGCACTTGCGCCTCGTCCATCCGCTTCGGCCGGTTCTCCCCGAGTGGTCGGCCGGCGCACATGTCGATCTGCGCATGCCGGACGGCCGGGTGAGGCAATATTCACTGTGCGGCGATCCCGACGATCGCTCCGGATACGAGATCGCCATCAAGCGCGAGGCGACAGGCCGTGGCGGATCGATCTGGGTCCACGAGAACCTGCGTGAAGGCAGCGAGGTGCACATCTCGGCACCGCGAAACAATCTCCCGCTGAGCGACAAAGGCAGGCGTCATGTTCTGATCGCCGGCGGCATCGGCATCACGCCGTTGCTGTCGATGGCCCGGACGCTGAAGCGCGGGAATAAGGATTTCACCCTGCACTATTGCGCGCGGTCGGCGTCGCAGGCACCGCTGCTGGCTGAACTCAGGGACATTTGCGGGACCAGCCTGCAATGCTGGTTCTCCGCAAGCGGCCCCCGCTTTGATCCGGCGATAATCGGCCCCTATGACGAACATACGCACGTCTACGTCTGCGGACCGCAACGGCTGCTGGATGCGGTCCAGTCGGCCCTGAGCGCATGGCCCGAGGAGCAGGTTCACGGCGAAGTCTTCCAGATGACGGTCGACGAGAACTTCAAGCCGGAGCCGTTCGAGGCGACGGTGGCCTCGACGGGTCAGCGATTTCTCGTGCCCGCGGACAGATCGTTGCTGGATGTCTTGCGCGACAACGACTTCGCCATGCCGTCATCCTGCGAGATGGGCGTCTGCGGTTCCTGCGAATGCGGCTACCGCGATGGCCTGGTGCTGCATCGCGACAAGGTGCTGCCGACATCGAAGCGGCAGGACCGGCTGATGCTCTGCGTATCGCGCGCACGCGTCAGCGTCACGCTCGATCTGTGAGCTTCCGCGCGACGACCGCCTGCGGTACGTCATAGGCCTTGAACGACGCCCAGTGCCGCTCGACGTCGGCGCGAAAAAGTCCGCGCGTCAGCCCGTGCACGAGTTTGGGCACCGCCGTGGTCATCGCATTGATCGATGAGCCGGAGGCGCCGAAGCTCATGGTGGAGGCGATCGCGAACACGTGTATGTCCGCGATCCAGGGCGACTGGCCGGCGACGCGCTCCACCAGCGCGTAGTCGTCGGCGAGATAGGGAAAGCGGCCAAGCCGCGGGCTGCGCTCGTCCGGCGGCGGCTGGTAGCGGTCGGTCCAGCTCGCGATGTTGGCGGCGCAGTTTCGCAGCTCCGGCCGGCCCGCGAAGTTCATGTCGATCCCGGTGCCGCAAATCACGAAATCGGCGGCGAACACGCCCCTCGGCGTCTGCAATTCGACGCCGTCAGCGGCTTCCGTGGCGGCTTCGACCGGCGCGCCTTCCTGCAGGTGAAAATTGGCATGGCGGGCGCAGCGATCGTAGGTCGCCTGCGGGAAGCCTTCACGCATCTCCAGGATGGTGCGCATGAACCGCCAGCGCCAGGCATCGTCGAGATCGCTGAAGTGCCGAAGGAAGCCGCGGAAGGTGAGCCAGCGATAGGGCTGGATCACCTGGATCTCCGCCCTGCGGCATAACAGCTGAACCTCCGCCGCACCCGCCTCCAGCGCGACCGCGGCATTGTCGAAGGCCGATGCGCCGGCGCCGATCACCGCGACGCGCTTTCCCCTTAAGTCCGCGAAGTCGATCGGCTGCGCGGCATGCGCGCAAAGCGATGGCGGCAGGTGGCGCAGCGGCTCCGGAATGATCCAGTCGCCCATGCCCTCCTGCCCGGTCGCCAGCACGATCTTCCGCGCAAAGAGCGTATCGATGCCGTTGGCGGTCTGCACCCTGGCTGCGAGCAATCCGCCTGATGCAGGCGATATCTCGACCACCTCGCAGCCGTTGCGCACCGGCAGGTCCACGACCTGCCTGAACCAGAGCAGATATTCCGCCCAGAGTTCGCGCGAAATCAGGTCGAGGTTTCGCCAATGCTCCTCGCCGAAGCGCGCCTCGTGCCACGACTGGTAGGTGAGGCTCGGGATATCAAGGTCGGGCCCGGTGAAATGCTTCGGACTGCGCAGCGTCGGCATGCGGGCATAGGTGAGCCACGGTCCCTCCTGCCCCTCCTCGGCCTTGTCGAGCACCAGGATGTTGCTGACCTGCGAGCGCAGCAGCCCGAACGCCGTTGCGAGCCCCGATTGCCCGGCGCCCACAATCAAAACGTCCAGCGCCGGTCTGTCGTCCGGCCCGAGCTTTGGCATCATCCACGCGGCATCCGGATGCGCGGTCTTGCCAAGATCGGCGCGGACCTGATCCTCGAGCGCGGCAAGGGCGTCGTTCATGCCGCAAGCCAGCCGCCGTCGACCACCATCACGGTGCCGGTGGTGAACGAAGACGCATCGCTGGCAAGATGCAGCGCGGTCTCGGCCACCTCCTCGGCCATGCCGAACCGCTTCATGGCGTGGCGGTTGCGCGAAGCTTCGCGCACCGGTTCGGGATCGGCGTGCCGCGCAAAGCTGCGCCGCAGCATCGGCGTATCGATGGCACCGGGCGCAATCGCGTTGACGCGGATGCCGTCGGCGGCGAAATCCAGCGACATCGTCCGGGTCAGGCTGATGATCGCTCCCTTCGCAGCGATATAGGCGGTGTTGCCCCGGCCGCCGGCGATCGCAAGCTGCGACGCCAGCGTAATGATCGAGCCGCTGCCCTGCCGCTGCATCTCCGGCACCGCCGCGCGCGCCCAGAGCCAGGTGCCGCCGACATTGGTGCGGAACACCGCGTCCCAATCGGCGGGGTCGGTGGTCAGCACCGTGCCTCCGCAGGAAAAGCCGGCCGCAGCCATCAGCACGTCGAGGCGGCCGCGGCGCGCCATGACATCGCCCACGGTGGCATGTGCGAAATCAGCCTCGCTGACATCGCCGACATGCGGCGATGCTTCGCCCTGTTCGGCGTCGATTGCCTCCAGCGTCTCCGCCAGGCCGGCGCGGTCGCGATCGACCAGCGCAACGAAAGCGCCCTGCTTTGCAAAAAGCACCGCGCTGGCCCGGCCGATGCCGGAGCCGGCGCCGGTCACGATTGCCGTCCGCCCTGCCAGTCTCATGTCAGGCTCCCTCTCGTTGCCGCGTCCACCAAGCGCTCAGATCGGCAGCGGAGTCAGCGCAGCCGAACCGCGCCCGCCAGCCGAACTCTTCTGCCAGACGCGCGACCGACAGCGGCGCCCGGTCGGCCGTGCTGTGCAGGTCGACCGTTGCCGCCTCACCGGCATCGGCCAGCCGGCAGATGAAGCCGGGGTGCAACGCGGCGAGTTCCTGCCCCCACTGCAGCGCCGGCCATTCCACGCCGGTCGAAATATTGTAGAGCGCATGTTTCGGCTTCGCAGCCTCGATCAGCAACGTCACGGCTTCCGCGACATCGACCGCATAGATCCAGTCCCTGACGCCCGGACGCGACAAAGTGGCCTCGCGCCCCTCCTGCATCGCGACCAGGATCTGCGCCTGCGGGCTTGGCGTGTCGCGCACGTCGTTGCTGCGCTCCCAGGGGCCGAACACGGCGCTCAGCCGCACGCTGATGATGTCGCATTGCCAGAGATCGGCCAGGCGCGCTGCGACTTTCTCGGAGGCGAGTTTGGTGATGGCATATAGCGAGGCCGGATCGCACGGCGTCTCCTCATCGAACACCGCATTCTTGAATGCGCTCGCCCCATAGGCCGCCGCGGACGACAAATTGATGATGCGCTTCACGCCGCTGCGTCGCGCCGCCATCAGGATCGGCGTCTGCGCCAGCAGGTTTACCCGCAGGATGGTCTCGGGATCATCAGCCTCGCGCGCCGGTCCGGCGGTGATCGCCGCTCCGAGAACGATGGCGTCAAAGCCCATGGCGATCACGGCTTCCACGGCTTGAACATCCGTCACGTCGCCCTGGACAACCGTCAACCGGTCGCCGTGAACGGCAAACTCGCTGCTTGCGCCGGGCGGCAAACCCGCGCGGTCGAACAATGTCACCGCATGACCGCGCGCCAGCAATGCCTCGGCGATATTGAGCCCGACGAAACCGGTGCCGCCGAAAACAAGGACCCTCATCGTTCAGTCCGGACAGGCTGAGGCGGATCGATCACAGCAGCCTCGCGCCGAAATTCTGTTCCGGATCCATGTCCGCCATCAAACGTCCCGTCGGCTTCGCCGCCTCGCCGCCCGTGCGCGGCAGGAACCGCCCGGTGCCCGCTTCGACAGAACGCTTGCCGTCCGCCACGATGACGCGCCCGCGCGAAAGCACCGTGGTCGGCCAGCCCCGCAGCTTGCGGCCGGCGAACGGCGTGTAGCCCGTGAGGTCGTGCATCATCGCATCGCTCAGCGTAACCTCGCGCGCCGGGTCCCAGATCGCGATGTCGGCATCGGCGCCGACGGCGATCGAGCCCTTGCGCGGATGCAGATTGTAGATTTTTGCCGGCGCGGTCGCCGTCAGTTCGACGAATTTTTCGACGCCAAGGCGGCCCTTCGACACCATGGCGTCGAACAGCAGCGGGAGGCGCACTTCGAGGCCGGGCAGCCCGTTTGCCACCTGCTTGAAATTCGGATTGGGGCCGGCGCGCAGCTTGCCGGTCTCGTCGAAGCGATAGGGCGCGTGATCGGACGAAACGGTCTGGAGGTCGCCGAGCGCAAGCGCCTGCCACAGCGCTTCCTGGTCGGCCACACGGCGCGGCGGCGGGCTGCACATCCACTTGGCGCCCTCCACGCCGGGCTTGTCGAGATCGTCGGCGGTGAGGAACAGATATTGCGGACAGGTCTCGGCGAACACCTTCAGCCCCTGCCCGCGCGCATCGCGGATCACCTTGGCGCCTTCGGCCGTCGAGACATGGAAGATCATGATCGGCTGGTCGATCAGCGCGGCCATGCCGATCAGCCGGTTGAAGGCTTCGGCTTCCGAGACCCGGGCATGGCTGACGGCGTGGTATTTCGGATCGGTGTAACCGCGCGCCAGCAGCCGCTTGACCATCCAGGAAATGATGCCGTGGTTCTCGGCGTGGGCGCAGAGCATCGCGCCACCCTCGCGTGCCGCCAGCAGAATGTCGAGCAGCGGCTCGTCGTCGATCTTCAGGCGATCGTAGGTCATGAAGATCTTGATCGAGCCGTGGCCCTGCCTGATCAGCGCAGGCAGGTCCGTCTCCAGCGTTTCCCGGGTGGGATCGGCGATGATCATGTGGAAGGCGTAGTCGATCACGGCGCCCTTCCGTGCGAGCGCGTGGTAGTCCTCCAGCACCTGCGGCAGCTTCATGGCGACATGCTGGGCCGCGAACGGGATCACGGTGGTGGTGCCGCCAAACGCCGCCGAGACGGTCGCGCTTTCGAACGTATCGGCGTTCACGATGCCCGCCGCCGACAACTGCTCGATATGGGCGTGGCTATCGACGCCGCCGGGCAGCACCAGCTTGCCTCGCGCATCAAGCTCCCGCCGTGCGCCGCCAGGCAACCCGCGGCCGATGGCTGCGATCGTTTCGCCGGAAATGGCGATGTCGGCCTCGAACACGTCGCTCACGGTCGCGACGCGGCCGCCGCGGATGAGAAGGTCGTAGACGGGCTCGGTCATGGCAAATTCTCCAACTTGATCTCACGGGATAAAAGCACAGATCGTGCCGTTACCCTCCCTTGCGCTTTCGCGGCAGACGGTGGACCATGCATCGCTGGATGGCATGGTCATTGCCTCTCGTTTGCCGTCCTTGCAGGAACGCATCATGTCCCGGCCGCGCATTCTCGTCATCAATCCCAACTCCAACCATCTCGTGACAAAGGGGCTGGAGCAAGCCTTAAAGCCGCTCGGCTTCGACGGCGGACCGGAGATCGTCTGCGAGACGCTGGCCGAAGGGCCCTACGGGATCGAGAGCCAGGCCGATGTCGATGGCGTAGCGATGCCGCTGCGCCGGCTCGTCGAGGGCGACAACCGATCAGCGGCCTTCGTCATTGCCTGCTACAGCGATCCGGGCCTGCATGTCTGCCGCGAAGCCACCGAGCGGCCCGTGTTCGGCATCGCCGAATGCGGCGTGCTGACGGCGCTGGCGCGCGCCGAAAGCTTTGGCGTCATCGCCATCGCGCAGCGCTCGATCCGCCGCCATGTCCGCTACCTCCGGCAGATGGGCCTGACCGATCGCCTGACCCGGGAGCGGCCGCTCAACATGAGCGTGGCCGAGACGGCGTCGGGCGAAGGAACGCTGGCGAAGATGATCGAGGTCGGGCGCGCGCTCAAGGACGAAGACGGAAGTGGCGCCATCGTGATGGGCTGTGCCGGCATGGCGCGTCACCGCCGGCCGCTGGAACAGGCGCTCGGGATTCCCGTGATCGATCCGACCCAGGCCGCCGTGACCATGGCGCTGGGCACGGTGCAGTTCGCGCACAACTAGGCGATCCCAAAGTCTAGTTTTCCGGCGGCGGCACCGCGCCGGTCTGGCTGGTGATCAGGCCGTAATGCTCGATGCGGCGATGGTTCGCGAAATTGAAGATCGTCTGCTTGCCGAAGATGGTGGCATCGAGATCGCAAGCGTGGACCAGAAGCTCGTCGTCTTCGGTCTTGGCCTCGGCGACGATCTCGCCGTCGGGATCGACGATCAGGCTGCCGCCAATCAGCGGGTGGCCATCCTCGACGCCGGCCTTCGCAACGCATACGACCCAGGTCGAGTTCTGGTACGCGCCGGCCTGCACCGAGAGGCGGTTATGGAACAGCCGCTTCTCGGGCCCCTCCTCGCTCTTCTCGGAATTGACCGACGGCGTGTTGTAGCCGATCAGCACCATCTCGACGCCCTGCAGGCCCATCACGCGATAGGTCTCCGGCCAGCGCCGGTCGTTGCACACGGCCATGCCGAAGATGCCGCCCAGCGCGCGCCAGACCTTGAAGCCGAGATCGCCCGGTTCGAAGTAGCGCTTCTCCAGATGCTGGAACGCGCGCTGGGTATCGAACTCGGAATGGCCCGGCAGATGAACCTTGCGATACTTGCCGACGATCTTTCCGGACTTGTCGGTGAGGATGCAGGTGTTGAAATGATGCCCGTCCGGCGTCAGTTCGGCATAGCCGAAATTCATCGCGATCTGGTGCTGCGCGGCGCGCTCGAACAGGGGCCGCGTTGCCGCATTCGGCATTTCGCGTTCGAACCAGGTGTCGACTTCGGCCTGATCCTCCATGTACCAGCGCGGGAAGAACGTGGTCAGCGCGAGCTCCGGATAGACGATCAGATCGGCGCCCTTCGCCTTCGCTTCATCCATCAGCGCAATCATGCGCTTGACCACGGCTTCGCGGCTTTCGGCTTTCTGGATCGGACCCAGCTGGGCGGCGGCAACATTGATGACGCGCATAAATAACTTCCTGGTTGCTTCCATTTAGGGCGGCGTTTGCATGCAAATGAAGCAGTTTGCGGAGCCCGGCGTCCGGTCTGTTTCAGGCGGCGTGAACTGCAGTTAAAGTTTTGGTTCGCACGGAGTCAATTGCGGAAATGGCCGGTGTGATGCGCGTCAGTGCTGCGTTTTGTTGCTCGCGAGTCGCAGTCGTGATGTTGCAATGACCGCCCACTCAACAAGGGGAACGTCGTCGCGATTCCACGCACAACCGTTGCTTGATCGAACGCGTCTCACCGACGACGCATGGGTCCGACCGCATCTCGCTTTGGCTGCCCCGCGCCAAAAGAGTTAACGGTCACCTAACGGTTAGGAGATCAAATCACCGTTGTTTTCGGCCGAAATCAGCCTATATTGTCATCTCAGCTGCAACCGCTGCTGATATTGTCGTAGGTGACCAGGCCCGTCTATTCAGGCGGGCCGTCGCCGTTTCAGGGTTCGTGGCGATGACTCGTTCAAATCGGGTTGATCATATTCGCATTACGTCGCACCCGGCACCGGGTGCCAAGCTCAAGTTTCCGATCCACTGGGGCGCGGCTACTGCGCGCGAACGCGGACCGATCATCGGCACGGTTTCGCGCCCGCAGGACCGCAACGTCATCGGCACGCACGGTGGCTCCTATTCGGTCTATCGCGCGCTGGCCGTTTCCTCCGGCGCGCTCGACCCGATCCGGCGCCCGGATCTCACCAACACCCATCCTGCCGAGACCATCGGACCATTTCCGCAATGGGCCGATCCGCAGCGCATCGTTTCGCTCGATCCATGGGGACATCTTGCCGCGGAGAATTTTGCCAGCGAGATCGCCGAAGGCATCGACATCCGCCCGAGCATCGCGATTACGCGCGCCCGCCTCGATCTGCCCGAACTGCAGGCCGCGATCGAGGCCGGACGGCTGAAGCAGGACGGCGAAGTCGTCCATGCCAATGGCAGCGTCTCCGTGGTCAAGATCGCGATCGACCCGGTGTGGTACCTGCCCGGCCTCGCGGCGCGGTTCGAGACCACCGAGAACAATCTGCGCCGGCAGCTGTTCGAGCAGACCGCCGGCATGTTCCCTGAACTGGTGACGCGCCCCGACCTGCAGGTGTTCCTGCCGCCGATCGGCGGCACCACGGCCTATTTGTTCGGCGACGTCGGCAAGCTGCCGGATCACAGCACGAAGATCACCTGCCGCGTGCATGACGAATGCAACGGCTCCGACGTGTTCGGTTCCGATATCTGCACCTGCCGCCCGTATCTGATTCACGGAATCGAGGAATGCGCGCGCGCCGGCCAGAGCGGCGGGCTCGGCATCATCATCTACAACCGCAAGGAAGGCCGCGCGCTCGGCGAAGTCACGAAGTTCCTCGTCTACAATGCCCGCAAGCGCCAGGAAGGCGGCGACGCCGCCGCGCAGTATTTCGAACGCACCGAATGCGTCGCCGGCGTGCAGGACGCCCGCTTCCAGCAATTGATGCCCGACGTCGTACACTGGCTCGGCCTCAAGCGGATCGACCGCTTCGTTTCCATGAGTGACATGAAATACGATGCGCTGACGAGCCAGGGCATCGAGATCGTCGAGCGCGTGCCGATACCCGACGACATGATCCCGGCCGACGCGCATGTGGAGATCGCGGCGAAGAAAGCCGCCGGTTACTATACGCCGGAGCCGCAGCAGGACTCGGATAACCCGGTCGGCCGTTCGCTGGAAAAATATTGAGAGGCGGCGGCCTTGGCCCTTGCAAATCCGGAGACGCAAGCTGCTTTGACATTGCTGAGTGCGAAAGCGGTTCGCGAGCGCGCCCATCGCATGCTCGCGATCGGTCTTGACGGCGGGCTTCCAAATTTCCGCGTCGATCTTGATCGCATGGACGGCGTCGTCGATCTCGTGCTGGAAACGACGCGCGGCGCCTATCCCTCGTTCGACGTTCCCTTTCATTCGCGCTGGCGGCACTTCGTCGCCAATGGCGACGACCGCTGGGCTGCCCTCGCCGGCCACGCCAGTTGGCCCGATCGGGCAGCGCGTGCCCGGGCTGAATTCGACCTGGCCATCGTCAGCGTCTTCCTCGATGCCGGCGCCGGTCCATCGTGGCGCTACCGCGATTCCCTCTCCGGTTCAGCCATCGGCCGCTCGGAAGGATTGGGACTGGCCAGTCTTGCGATGTTCGCGGATGGCGCCTTCTCGGCCGTGCCATCCGAGCCGTTGCGCGCTGATGCCGACAAGCTTGCGAATCTTGACGTTGCCGAACTCGCGCGCGGCATGCAGGTCTCGGGCGACAATCCCCTGGTCGGACTGGACGGCCGCGCCGACCTGTTGCGCCGCCTAGGCAAGTTGGTGGCCGCGAAACCGGACATCTTCGGCAGCCGCGACACGCCACGGCCTGGCGGCCTTTACGACCGGCTTGCGATGCTGACGGACGGAAGAAGGCTGCCCGCGCCAATGATCCTGACCGAACTGCTGCAGCAACTCGGGCCGATCTGGCCGTCGCGGCTGACGTTGGGCGGCATCGCGCTCGGCGATTGCTGGCGGCATCCGGCGTTGACGACGGCGGATGCGACCAGCGGTCTGGTGCCGCTGCACAAGCTTTCGCAATGGCTCGCCTATTCGCTGATCGAGCCGCTGCAGAGATCCGGCATCGACGTCACCGATATCGATGGCCTCACGGGCCTCGCGGAATATCGCAATGGCGGGCTGTTCGTCGATACCGGCGTGCTCGCGTTTCGCGATGGAGATGCCGCGCAGCAGGAACACGAAGTCGGCTCGCCATTGGTCGTGGAATGGCGGGCGCTGACCGTGGCGCTGCTCGACCGCGTCGCCGACGGCGTGCGACATCGGCTTGGACGCGACGCCAGTTCGATGCCGCTGGCGAAAATTCTCGAAGGCGGCAGCTGGGCGGCGGGCCGGCGGCTGGCGCGCGAGCGCCGTGCGGATGCCTCGCCTCCGGTGAAAGTCATCAGCGACGGCACGGTTTTCTAGATCCGGGGTTTTGCACATGGAAGGCGTTACGATCGTCAATCATCCGCTGGTGCAGCACAAGCTGACGCTGCTGCGGAACAAGGACATTTCGACGAAATCATTCCGCGAACTCCTCAAGGAGATCGGGATGCTGCTGTGCTACGAGATCACGCGTGACCTGCCGCTGGCCGATATCGAGATCGATACGCCGCTCGCACACATGAAGTCGGCGCAGATTGCAGGCAAGAAGCTGGTGTTCGCGCCGGTGCTGCGTGCCGGCGTGACCTTCGCGGAAGGCATGCTCGATTTGGTGCCGACCGCGCGCATCGCCCATATCGGCCTCTACCGCGAGCCGGAGACGTTCACCGCCGTGGAATATTTCTTCAAGGCGCCGAGCGACCTGCACGAGCGGCTGGTGATCGTGATCTCGCCGGTGCTGGCAACCGGAAATTCCGCGGTCGCCGCGGTCGACCGGCTGAAGGAGCGCGGCGCGAACGACATCCGGCAGGTGTGCCTGATCGGTGCGCCGGAAGGCGTCGAGCGCATGCGCGGCATCCATCCGGATGTTCCGATCTGGCTCGCCGCGATCGACGAGGGATTGGACGAAAACGGCTACATCGTGCCGGGCCTCGGCGATGCCGGCGACCGCACCTACGGCACGAAGTAGCAATCGATTTAGAGCGTTGATCGTGTAGCCCGGATGAGCGCAGCGACATCCGGGACTGCTCTCACACCACCCCGGATATCGCTGCGCTCATCCGGGCTACAGGCTGCGTCACGAGATGGAAGGCCGTGCCGCAGTGGAGAGATTAGTGAGCGGGTCGTCCAGGCACTTCCGGCAGCGCGTCGAGATGGCACGCCACCCATTGCCCGTTCTCGGTCGAGCGAAGCTGCGGCTCTTCCGTGCGGCAGCGATCGAACACGTAGGGACACCTTGTGTGGAAGCGGCAGCCGCTGGGCGGGTTGATCGGGCTTGGCACATCGCCCTTGAGGATGATCGGGTTACGAATGGCGCCGGGCTCCGGCACCGGCACGGCTGACAACAATGCCCTGGTGTAGGGATGCCTCGGCGCCGTGAAGATCTGCCGCTTGGGCGCCATCTCGACGATCTTGCCGAGATACATGACGGCAACGCGATGCGTCATGTGCTCGACAACAGCGAGATCATGGCTGATGAACAGCAATGCGAGCCCGAACTCGCGCTGCAGATCCTGTAGCAGATTGACGATCTGCGCCTTGACGGAGACGTCGAGCGCCGAGACCGCTTCGTCGCAGACGATCAGTTCGGGTTCGGCGGCAAGCGCCCGGGCGATGCCGATGCGCTGGCGCTGGCCGCCGGAGAATTCGTGCGGCCTGCGGCCGAGCGCGTCGCGCGGCAACCGCACGGTGTCCATCAGCGCCGCCACCTTTGCCTCGAGTTCGGCGGAAGATTTGGCGAGGCCGAAATTGCGGATCGGTTCGGCCAGGATATCGCGCACGCGCATGCGCGGGTTGAGGCTGGAGAACGGATCCTGGAACACTACCTGGACGCGGCGACGCATGCTCTGCAGGCTTCCCGGCGAAAGATCGTCGATGCGGCGGCCATCCAGCACCACCTGGCCGGCGGTGATGTCGAACAGCCGCAGGATCGCCCGGCCGACCGTCGACTTTCCGCAGCCGGATTCACCAACGAGCGACAGCGTCTCGCCCCGCGCGACCTCAAAGGACACGCCGTCCACGGCATAGACCCAGCCGGACTTGCGGCTGAACAGGCCGCCGCCGACCGGAAAATGCTTCTTGAGGTCGTTGACCTGCAGCAGTGGCGCGTTCATGCCGCAGCCGCCTGCTTGAGCGCGTAATGACAAGCGGCGATGTGGCGTGGCCCCTTCTCTTCGAGACCCGGCGCAACCTGCCGGCACAGATCGGTTGCCAGCGAACACCGCCCGGCAAACACGCAGCCTTCGATCCGGCCCTTGAGGCTCGGCACCTGGCCGGGGATCTCGGCGAGCCGCCGCGCCGCGCCTGTCAGCGAGGACCCGAGCTTTGGCACCGCGCCGAGCAGGCCCTGCGTATAGGGATGACGGGGCGAACGAAACAGTTCGGCCACTGGCGCCTCCTCGACCTTGCGGCCGGCATACATGACCATGACGCGCTCGGCGATCTCGGCGACCACGCCGAGATCGTGGGTGATCAGCACGATCGCAGCACCAACGCGGCGCTTGAGGTCCAGCATCAGTTGCAGGATCTGGGCCTGGATCGTCACATCGAGCGCCGTGGTCGGCTCGTCGGCGATCAGGAGTTTTGGATTGCAGGCGAGCGCCATCGCGATCATCACGCGCTGCCGCATGCCGCCGGAAAGCTGGTGCGGATATTCGAGCACGCGCCGCGCCGGTTCGGGGATGCCGACCAGGGTCAGCATCTCGATGGCGCGCGCCTCCGCGGCCGGCTTGTCCAGCGCCTGATGCATCCGCAGCGTTTCTCCGATCTGACGCCCGACCGTCAGAACCGGATTGAGGCTCGTCATCGGCTCCTGAAAGATCATCGAAATGTCGTTGCCGCGGATGGCGCGCATCTCGCGTTCGGAGAGTTGCAGCAGATCCTTGCCCTGAAACCGGATCGAGCCCGCGATCTTGCCCGGCGGCTCGGCGACGAGCCGCATCAGCGACATCGAGGTGACCGACTTGCCGCAACCGGATTCGCCGACGATGGCCAGCGTCTCGCCTTCGTTGACGTGGAAGGACACGCCGTCGACAGCCCGGTTGATGCCCTCGGGGGTGCGAAAATGGGTCTGCAGATTGTCGACTTCGAGCAATGCCATCAGAGACTCTTGGCCATTCGCGGATCGAGCGCATCGCGCAGGCCGTCGCCCAGCAGATTGACGGCAAGCACGGTGACGGACAGGAAGGCGGCGGGAAAGAACACGATGTAGGGTTTGACCTGCCACAGCGCCCTGCCCTCCGCCATGATGTTGCCCCAGGACGGAATGGTCGGCGGCGTGCCGGCGCCGATGAAGGAGAGGATCGACTCCACGATCATGGCGCTGGCGCAGATATAGGTCGCCTGGACCAGCATCGGCGCCAGCGTGTTGGGCAGGATGTGGCGCAGGATGACCATCGGCGTTCGCGTACCGGAGGCTGTGGCGGCGTCCACATAGGGCTGCTCGCGCAGGGACAGCACGACACTGCGCACCAGCCGCGAGACGCGCGGGATTTCGGCGACCGTGATCGCCAGGATGACGTTGCCGACGCTCGCGCGCGTCAACGCCATCAGCGCAACCGCAAGCAGGATCGGCGGGATCGACATCAGCCCGTCCATGAACCGCATCAGGATGCCGTCCGCCCAGCGCACGAAGCCCGAGACGAGGCCGATGGCGAGGCCCGCGAGCGAGGCCAGCACGGCGACCGACAGGCCCACGGTGAGCGAGACCCGCGCCCCGTAGAGCACGCGCGAATAGATGTCACGACCAAGTATGTCGGTGCCGAACCAGTAATCCGCCGAAGGCAGCCGCGTCCGCTTCGCCGGCGAGATCGCGGTCGGGTCGACGGTCCCGAGCCAGGGCGCGAAAATCCCGATCAATACCAGACAAAGCAGCAAGGCGCCGCCGATCGCAACCGTCGGATGATTGCGCAGGAAACCAAGCACGCCGCGCCGGATTTTCACCGGCAGCATCAGGTCCGGCAGTTGCGGCGCAATGACGAGGCCCGGCGGCACCGGAACCGTGCTTGAGGTTGAGAGGCTCAATAGCGGATCCTCGGATCGACCAGGGTGTAGGTGACGTCGACCAGCAGGTTGACGAGCACGTAGACGAAGCTGAACAGCAGTACGATGCCCTGGATGACAGGGTAGTCGCGGCGCAGGATGGCATCGATCGTCAGCCGGCCGAGTCCCGGAATCGCGAACACGCTTTCGGTCACCACGGCGCCGCCGATCAATAGCGCGATGCCGATGCCGATGACGGTCACGATCGGAACGGCGGCGTTCTTCAGCGCATGCACGAACAGGATGTTGCGCTGGCCAAGGCCCTTGGCGCGCGCGGTGCGGACGTAATCCTGCTGCAACACCTCGAGCATGGAAGCGCGGGTAATGCGCGCGATCAGCGCGATGTAGACGCTGCCGAGCGCCAACGCCGGAAGAATGAGGTTCTGCAGCCACGGCCAAAGGCCGGCCGCCAGCGGCGTGTAGCCCTGAACGGGCAGCCACTCGAAGTGCAGCGCGAACACGAAGGCCAGCACGTATCCGACGACAAAGACGGGAAGCGAGAAGGCGAACACGGCGAATGCCATGATGGTGCGGTCGACCCAGCTTCCCGCCTTCCATGCCGCCGCAACCCCGAGCGGGACCGCGACCAGGATGGTCAGGACCAGCGTGATCGCCATCAGCGAGAACGTCGGCTCGATGCGCTGCGCGATCATCGCGGAGACCGGCATGTTGGTGAAGATCGAGGTGCCGAGATTGCCGTGCAGGATCTGCCAGAGCCAGTTCCCGAACTGGACCAGGAACGGCCGGTCGAGGCCGAGGCCCTGGCGAATGCGCTCGACGTCGGCGGGGCTCGCCTGATCGCCGGCGATCACCGCCGCCGGGTCGCCCGGCGCGATGTAGAGCAGGCTGAACACGAACAGCGCGACGATCCCCATCACGGGCAGGGTCGATAGGACGCGGCGGAAGATATACGAGACCATCGGGTCACCGCGCCGTCATGCGGACTTCGACACGCCCCAGAAGAACGGCAGCGGCCCCTTCGCGATGCCGGAGACGTTCTTGCGCCACGCGGTGTAGCTCAGGAAGAAGCCGGTCGGCGCGTAGACGACATCGTCGAGCGCCGCCTTGTTGAGGCGCTTCACCGCGGACTTCTCCTCATCGACATTCTTGGCGGCGAACCATGCCAGAACCTCCTTCTCCACAGGCTCGCTCGTCGGCCAGCCGAACCACGCCTTGTCGCCATTGGCGCGAATGGCGTTGTAGGCGGCAGGGTTGATGCAATCCGCGCCGGCGTGCCAGGTGTGAAACACCTGCCAGCCACCCTGTCCCGGCGGCGTCTTCTGGGCGCGGCGCGAACCGACCGTGCCCCAATCGGTCGCAACGAAGTCGACGTTCATGCCGATCTGCTTGAGCAGATCCGCGGTGACGTCGCCCTGAGCCTTGGTGATCGGCTGGTCCTGCGCCACGACACACGTCACCGGCTGGCCTGAATAGCCGCTCTCGGCGAGCAGTTTCTTGGCCATCGCGAGATCGCGCTTGCCTTTCAGGATCTCACCGCCCTCTTCCGTGTAGAGCGGCGTATCCGGGGTGAAGAAGCCCGGCAGCGGTTTCCAGAGCGCGGTATCGTCGCCGACCAGCGCGCGCATGTAGTCTTCCTGGCTCAGCGCCGCGAGCACGGCACGGCGCGCCTTCACATCGTTGAAGGGCGGATGCAAATGGTTCATCCGGAACGAACCGATGTTGCCGAGCGGATCGGCGATATCGACCTCGATGTTGCGGTTCTTCTTGAGCGACGGCACGAGGTCGGTGATGGGGCTCTCCCACCAGTCGACCTCGCCGTTCTGCAGCGCCGCCGCCGCCGTCGCGGGATCGGGGATCACGACCCATTCGATGCGGTCGACCAGCATCTGCTTGCCGCCGGCAAGCCAAGATGCCTTCTCCTGCCGCGGCGTGTAATCACTGAACTTCTCGAACACCGCCTTGGCGCCGGGCACCCATTCGCCCTTGGCGAACTTCATCGGGCCCGAGCCGATATATTCGGGGATCTGCTTGAACGGATCGGTCTGGGCGATGCGCTCCGGCATGATGAACGCACAGGGCGTGCTGTTCTTGCCCAATGCCAGCAGCATCTTCGGATAAGGCGCCTTCAGCGACCATTTGAAGGTCCGGTCGTCGACCGCAGTCAGTTCGTTCTGGATCGCCTTGATCATCAGGCCCATCGGATCGCGCGCCGACCATCGTGTCAGGCTTGCCACGACATCCTTGGCCAGCACCGGCGCGCCGTCGTGGAACTTGAGCCCCGGCCGCAGCCGGAAGGTCCAGACCAGGCCATCATCGGACACTTCCTCGGCCTCGATCATCTGGCGCTGCGGCTGCAGCGTGGCATCGAGGCCGTAAAGTGTATCCCACACCAGCGCGGCGGCGTTGCGCACGACGTATTGCGTGCCCCAGATCGGATCGAAATTTGCGAGATTGGCCTGCGGCACAAACCGCAGCGTGCGCGCGGCAGCGCCTTGGGAAAGCGCCGGCATCGAAAGGCCGCCCGTCGCCGCCAGGCTGCCGACCCCGGCCAGTCCCTTCAACACAGTCCTGCGATCCATCAAACTCTCCCACTCGAGTTATGGCGATCCGGCCATTGTTTGGCCGGAGGTTTGACACCACACGAGGAGGAAGGGTCAGCCAAACCGATGCCAGTCAGTCTCCGTTTGCTTGCAAACGGTATGCCAGCACGGTTCACGCGGAGCAGTTGATGCTTTCGGCGTCAGGGGTCTGCCCGCGCTCCCAGCCGACCGCGAATGACGAGCAGTCCTGCGAGGGTCAACACGGCGAAGGCGGCCCCCGCCAGGAATGTGGCTTGCGGCCCTGCCATATCCCACAGCGCGCCGGCGACGAGACTGGCGACGAGCAGTGCGACGCCGGTCATCAGATTGAACACGCCGAAGGCAGTTCCGCGAAGTTCGGCTGGTGCTACGTCGGCGATCAGGGTTGCGAGCAGCCCTTGCGTAAAGCCCATGTGCAGGCCCCAGAACACGACGCCGATCCCGACCGCAACGATGCCGGTTGCAAAAGCGAGCACGAGGTCGGCCGCGACAAGCAGCAGCAGACCGATGACCAGCAGCGTCAGACGGTTGACGCGATCGGACAGCGCGCCGACAGGATAGGCCGACAGGGAATAAGCGAGAGCCATGATGACAAGCACGACCGGGACCAGCGCCAGCGGCAGCCCGATCGATTGCGCCCGCAGGATCAGGAACGCTTCGCTGAAGCGCGCCAGCGTGAAGACGGTTGCAACCGCCACGACCCACCAATAGGACGCGCCGAGACGGCGCAGTTCATCGCGATGCAGCGGCATGCGAACCCGTCGCAATTCCTTTGGCCGATCCGGCTCCTTCACCGCCACCAGGATCAATCCAAAGGACAGGAACGCCGGGATCGCAGCGATCCAGAACACGGTTCGAAAATCATCCAGCGTCAGCCACATCAGGCCGATGGCGAGAAGCGGCCCCAGAAAGGCGCCGAGCGTGTCGAGCGACTGGCGCAAACCAAAACTCGCGCCGCGCAGATGCGGTGGCGCAATGTCGGCAACGAGGGCATCGCGCGGCGCGCCGCGAATGCCCTTGCCGACACGGTCGATGAAGCGCGCGGCGATCAGCCATTCGAGCGAAGCTGCCAGGGCGAAGACCGGCTTGGTGAACGCGGCCAGCCCATAGCCGAGCGCAGCCAGCGCCTTGCGCTTGCCAAGCCAGTCGCTCAGCGCGCCGGAGAACACCTTGGTGATCGACGCCGTCGCCTCCGCAATACCTTCGATGATGCCGACGGCGAGCGTCGAGGTGCCGAGCACCGTCACCATATAGAGCGGCAGTAGCGCGTGGATCATCTCCGAGGAGATGTCCATCAGCATCGAGACGAAGCCCAAGACCCAGACGCCGGCCGGGATGCCCTGCCGGGCCGCTCCACCGCCAGCGGCTCCGGTCGTCGCCGCGCGTTTTCCGTCGTCCGAGCCGTTCATCTCAACGGTTCTCGTTGTCTGATCGTCCAGGGACAGATCGCGGCCCCGGACACTCGCCCTTCATTACTTGAACAGATGTATCAGGCCGATGCTGATCGCCAGCAAGAACAACAGCGACAACGTGACGGCCGCCGTCACCCGGCCTCCAACGTTCGCAAGCACCCGAACGTCCACGCCTAGTCCAAGTGCGGCCATCGACACCACGGTCAGGAAACTGGTGAGTGCGGTCAGCGGGCCGATCACGGACGCGGGAACGATGTCGAGCGAGCGCAAGGCAGCGAACGAGAGAAAGCCGATGATGAACCAGGGTACCAGCCGAAAGAAGCCGACCTTTGCCTTGCTTCGCGCACCACCCTGCAGGCGCGGGGCCAGCAGCGCGAACGCGACCACGATCGGCCCCAGCATCAGGACGCGCATCAGTTTGACCAGCGTGCCGATCTGCGTGCTCACGAGCCCCGCCGGCACTGTCGCAGCGAGCACCTGCGGGACGGCGTAGACGGTGAGACCGGCGAGAATGCCGTATTGCGTCGCCGACAGTTGCAGCAGCGGAATCAGCAGCGGCAATCCCAGCACCATCACCACGCCGAGGATCGCGGTGAAGGAGATCGAGGACGCGATCTCGTCACCATCGGCCCCGATCACCGGCGCAACGGCCGCAATGGCCGAATTGCCGCAGATGGAGTTGCCGCATGCGATCAGGATCGACAGCCGCGTCGACAGGCCGAGCATGCGGCTCAGGCCGAAGCTCAGGGCCAGGGTGACGATGACGGTCGCAGCAATCGCGGCAAGCAGCGCAACGCCGGAAGCGGCGATCATGGCAAAGCTGATCGACGCACCCAGCAGCATCACCGCAAATTCGAGCAGTTGCTTGGCGCTGAACGCGATCCCGGCCTGCCAGCGCTGGGGCGGAGTCCAGAAGCTGCGGACGGCCATGCCGAGCAGGATCGCCACCACCAGCGCCTCGACATAGGGATGCGCGAACAGGCGCCGTTCCAGGATTTCCAGGGACGAAGAGATGAGAGCGATAATGACGCAAAGAATGACGCCCGGAACCAGCGCTACGAGCCGGCCGGCCTTGGTGGCCGGTCTATTCGCCGGTCTATCGCCGGCTGCGGAAGAATCTTCGTCTTGCGGCACAAAACGTCCTTTGAAGGAGACGATTTTATTCGTCTACCCGGACGACTGGATAATATATTTTCGGTCTCGCGCAATAGAGAGAAGCTACGTCCTGCCAGCATTTGCTGCGCCTATTTGCCACTTTGAGCCGAACCAAACGAAAAGGCCCCGAACGCGCAGCATAAAACGCCACGTTCGAGCGGGTCGGCCGGACGGGGTGGTAAAAGTGGCGCGGGCCTAAAGGACCCCCAGCGCGCGTCCGGCAAGCCTAACGGCCCGGTCGAAGCCGTCAAAGAATCCCGGCTCGAAAAAAGCCGCGCGGGCAAGCACGATGGTAGCGACCAGCGACCAGAACAGACCGGTGCCGGCCCACAGCAGATATCTGGAGACGGGCGAACGCGGCCGGGCGTCCCTTTCGGGCGCCAGACGCTCGCCAAACGGCTCATAACCCATGTGTTCCATCGCGCGGCCATTCGCTGGTTTCAGCGGGAAATGTCGTCGTTTCCGGCCGTTTGAGCAATGGAAGCGATTGGCTTTTTCAGGCCCCCAGGTGGAAGCGCATTTCCCTGTCGGCCAATCCGGGACAGCTTTTGTTCTTTCGCTGGATTAGCGGCCCCAGCGCAGCACGACGGGATCGAGTGGACGGGCGATGTCGATCAGGCCGGCGCGCGTCGCCGGGTGAAGCTTCTGCAGGGGATGGCGGACCGCGTCCGAGCCGATTACGCCGCCCTCCTTCATCAGGATCTTGCAGGCCTGCAATCCGCATTGCCGGTTTTCGTAGTTGATCAGCGGCAGCCAGCGCGCATAGGCCGCCGCCGCCTCATCTCTTCGCCCGGCAAAAAACGGATCCATGATCTGCCTGATACCATCCGGATAGCCGCCGCCGGTCATGGCGCCGGTGGCCCCTGCGTCGAGATCCGCCATCAGCGTGATGGCCTCCTCGCCGTCCCAGGGTCCGACGATGCTGTCGCCGCCGGCTGCAATGAGATCGCGGAGCTTGGCCGCGGCCATCGGCACCTCGATCTTGAAATAGCTGATGTGCGGAATGTCCCGCGCCATCCGGGCCAGGAAGTCGACCGAGAGCGGCGTTCCCGCCACCGGCGCGTCCTGGATCATGATCGGGATGTCGATGGCGTCGGAGACGACACGGTAGAATTCGAAAATGGCCTTCTCGGAAACGCGGAAAGTGGCGCCATGATAGGGCGGCATGATCATCACCATCGCCGCGCCGGCCTGTTGTGCCTGGCGGCTGCGCGCGGCACAGATCGACGAGCTGAAATGGGTGGTCGTCACGATGATCGGCACCCGGCCGGCGACGTGCTTGAGCACCGCATCCATCACCCGTTCGCGCTCGGCGTCGGTCAGCACGAACTGCTCGGAGAAATTGGCGAGAATGCAAATGCCGTGCGAGCCGGCATCGATCATGAAATCGATACAGCGCTTCTGGCCTTCGAGGTCGAGTTCGCCGCGCTCGTCGAAGATGGTCGGCGCGACCGGGAAGACGCCGCGGTAGGGTTTTGTGGTTGGAGACATGATGGAAACTACCTGCGCTGGTTATACACGTCGATGCAGACGGCCCCGAGCAAGACGAGACCCTTGATCACCTGCTGATAGTCGATCCCGATGCCGAGGATCGACATCCCGTTGTTCATCACCCCCATGATCATGGCGCCAACGACGGCTCCGCCGACCAGGCCGACGCCGCCGTAAGCCGAGGCGCCACCGATGAAGCAGGCGGCGATGACGTCGAGTTCGAAGCCGATGCCGGCCTTCGGCGTCGCTGTGTTGAGGCGCGCGGCGAAGACGAGGCCGGCGAGCGCAGCCAGTACGCCCATATTGACGAAGGTGAGAAATGTCAGCCGCTCAGTCTTGATGCCCGACAGTTTTGCGGCCTTGGCGTTGCCGCCGACGGCGTAGATCTGGCGGCCGATCACCGTTCGCCGCGTGATGAAGGCGTAGAACGCGATCAGGACCGTCATGATGACGAGGACGTTCGGCAACCCGCGATGCGAGGCGATGAGGTAGGTGAAGTAGAGCACCGCGCCCGACAGCACCACGCTTTTCGCCAGGAAGAACCCGTAGGGCTCGACCTCGATCCCGTGCGACGCCTCGCGGGCACGGCTACGCGCACTGCCGTAGACCAGCGCAAAGGCCAGCACGACGCCGATCAGCATCGAGGTGGGATGCAGCGTACCGAAATCAGGAAGCAGTTCCGGAATGAAGCCCGACGACAGCTTCTGGAAGGTCGCCGGGAACGGCCCGACCGACTGGCCTTGCAGCAGCGCCAGCGCGAGGCCCTTGAAGACCAGCATCCCGGCCAGCGTGACGATGAACGAAGGAATTCCGAAATAGGCGACCCAATAGCCCTGCGCGGCCCCGATCGCAGCGCCGACCAGCAGGCAGGCGATGAACGCCAGGGGATAGTCGACCTGGTAGCGGACCATCAGCACCGCGGCCACCGCGCCGACGAAGCCGGCAACAGAGCCGACCGAGAGGTCGATATGCCCGGTCACGATCACCAGCAGCATGCCGAGCGCCATGATCACGATGTAGCTGTTCTGCAGCACCAGATTGGTCAGGTTGAGCGGCTGCAGCAACGTACCGTCGGTCATGACCTGGAAGAACAGCATGATCGCAAACAGCGACAGCAGCATGCCGTAGGTACGCAGATTGTTCTTGATGAACCCGGAATGCCGCCCTTCGGGAAGGGAAACGGTCTTGTCGGTCATGACTGCACGGCTCCCGCCGGCACGTCGCCTGCGCGCGTGCGGTTGCTCATGACCTTGTTGCGCATGATGGCCTGCATGATCTTTTCCTGGGTCGCGTCGGCAGCGGCAAATTCGCCGACAAAGGCGCCGTCATTCATCACGCAGATCCGGTCGCAGATGCCGAGCAGTTCCGGCATTTCCGACGAGATCACGACGACGCCCTTGCCGGCCGCCGCCAGCTCGTTGATGATACAATAAATCTCGTATTTCGCACCGACGTCGATGCCGCGGGTCGGCTCGTCGAGGATCAAAACCTTGGGGTCGGTCATCAGCCATTTCGACAGCACGACCTTCTGCTGGTTGCCGCCGGACAACTGCCCCGCCTCCTGATAGACGTCGGAGCAGCGGATCCGCATCCGGGCCCGGTAGTCGCTGGCCGCCTGCAATTCCCTGATGTCGTCGATCACCGACCGCGAGGCGACGCGCTCGAGGCTCGCAAGGGTGATGTTCTTGCGCACGTCGTCCGCGAGGATCAGCCCGAACTGCTTGCGGTCTTCGGTGACGTAGGCAAGGCCGGCGTCGATCGCCGCGGTCACGCTGGACAGGTCGGCCTCGCGGCCGTCGATCCGGACACTGCCGGAGATGTTTCGGCCCCACGCCCGGCCGAACAGGCTCATCGCAAACTCGGTACGGCCCGCGCCCATCAACCCGGCGATGCCGACGACCTCCCCTCGCCGTACGTAAAAATCGACATTCTTGATAGTCTGCCGCTCGGGATGCAGCGGATGGTGCACCGTCCAATCCTTCACCACGAGAACCGGATCGCCGATCTTCGCGTCACGCTCCGGAAATCGATGCGCGAGGTCGCGATCCACCATGCTGCGGATGATCCGGTCCTCCTCCACCGGCCCGCTCCGGCAATCGATGCTGTCGACGGTACGGCCATCGCGCAGCACCGTGATGCGGTCGGCAACGCGCGCGACCTCGTTCAGCTTGTGCGAAATCAGGATCGAGGCAATGCCCTGTTCCCTGAACGCCACGAGGCGATCCAGCAGCGCCGCGCTGTCGGTCTCGTTGAGGCTGGCGGTAGGCTCGTCGAGGATCAACAGCCGCACCCGCTTGGAGAGCGCCTTGGCAATCTCGACCAGTTGCTGCTTGCCGACGCCGAGATCGGTGACCAGCGTATCCGGCTGCTCGCGCAGACCGACCTGGGACAAGAGCTCCCTCGTGCGCCGGTACACCTCGTCGCGGTCGATGACGCCGAAGCGCTTTGGGAGATGGGACAGGAAGATGTTTTCCGCGATCGACATCAGCGGGATCAGGGCGAGTTCCTGGTGAATGGTGATGATCCCGAGCGCCTCGGAATCGTTGATGTCGCGAAAGCTGCGCTCCTCGCCGTCGAAGAATATCGTCCCCTCATAGCTGCCGCGGGGGTAGACGCCGCTGAGCACCTTCATCAGCGTCGACTTGCCCGCGCCGTTCTCGCCGACGAGCGCGTGGATCTCGCCGGCCTCCACGGTGAAGCTGACGTCGCGCAACGCCTGCACGCCTGCAAAGCTCTTGCTGACGCCGCGCATTTCAAGCATTGCCGCCATTGCTTTCTATCCTGCACGCCTAGCGGTCGGCATCTCTTACTGGATCTGCGAGCGTTTGTAGTAGCCGCTCTCGACCAGCGTCTTCTCCCAATTGCTCTTGTCGACCACGACCGGCTTGAGCAAATAGGACGGCACCACCTTGACGCCGTTGTTGTAGGTCTTGGTGTCGTTGACGGGCACTTCCTTGCCGCTGAGCACGGCATCGACCATGTCCACGGTCACGCGCGCGAGGTCGCGGGTATCCTTGAAGATGGTCGAGTACTGCTCGCCGCGCAGCATCGCCTTGATCGACGGCACTTCGGCGTCCTGGCCGCTAACGATCGGCATCTTCTGATCGGAGCTGCCGTAGCCCACGCCCCTCAGCGAGGAAATGATTCCGATCGAGAGGCCGTCATAGGGCGACAGCACGGCATCGACGCGCTTCTTGCCGTAGAAGGCGCTGAGCAGATTGTCCATCCGCGCCTGCGCGGTGGCGCCGTCCCAGCGCAGGGTCGAAACCTTGTCCATGCCCATCTGCTTGCTGCCGACCACCAGCTTGCCGCTGTCGATGTAGGGCTGCAGCACCGACATCGAACCGTTGTAGAAGAAGTAGGCGTTGTTGTCGTCGGGCGAGCCGCCGAACAATTCGATGTTGAACGGCCCCTTGCCTTCCTTCAGCCCGAGCGCCTGCACGATGGACTCTGCCTGCAGCACGCCGACCTGGAAATTGTCGAAGGTCGCGTAATAGTCGACGTTCGGCGTGTCGCGGATCAGGCGGTCATAGGCGATCACGGTGATGCCCTTGGCCTTGGCCTGCTTGAGTACATCCGAAAGCGTGGTGCCGTCGATCGCCGCGATCACCAGCACCTTGGCCCCCTTGGTCACCATGTTCTCGACCTGGGAGAGCTGGTTCGGGATGTCGTCCTCGGCATATTGCAGGTCGGTGCCGTAACCCCGCTCCTTCAGTACCTTGACGATGTTGTTGCCGTCGTCGATCCACCGTGCGGAAGACTTTGTCGGCATCGCGATGCCGATGGTCGGCTTGGCTTGCGCAAGCGCGTCGCCGGCGGAGGCCGCGGCGACAAGGCCCGCCAGCGCGAGTGCGCACCATGTGGTCAATCTAGGCATGTTTCACTCCCCTTTTATATCGAACTTGCAAGTTTGACGTCCGGTTCCGGGCGGCCACGCGCTTTGGCCTCCAGCAGAAAGGTGCGTCCGTGCCCGGGATCGGCCGCGCGCGCCGCCTCATCCATGCCTTGCCAGGCCGACGTGACGAGGAGACGCGAGAAATCCGGCCCGACAAAGGCCGGGCAGCTGGCCTGCCGCGCCGGCACCTGCAGGCAACGCAGACACTCGCCCCGGGGGCTGTAGACCTCGACGCAGCCGCCGCCCCACCGCGCATTCCAGATCAGGCCGTCGGCATCGACCACCGCCCCGTCGAGGCCGCCGGCGCCGCCATGCCGCAACAGCAACTCGGGTGCGGCTTGCGGCAGCCCCGTCAACGGATCGAGCGCGACACGATACAGCTCATTCTTCACCGTGTCGGCAAAATAGCCGAGCGCGCCGTCGTGCGAAAAGCAGATCGCATTCGGAATGGTCACGCCTGCGAAGAGCAGTGAGATCTCGCCCCGATAAAGCGCGTAGATCGCGCCGGCGCCGCGCTCCGCCTTGCGTCCCATGGTACCGATCCAGAACGTCCCGGAAGGGTGCACCCGCGCGTCATTGGAACGGTTGCCGGGCTTGTCCGCCTCGAGCGGACAATGGAGGGTCATGCGACCGTCGCTGACCGCGCGGACATAAAGTCCGTCTTCCGCTGCGATCAGTTGGCGCTCCGCATCGATGCGCGCCAGCGCGCTCGCCATCCGCCCGAGCGGGTGGATGCTGATCCGTCCGCTGCCGAGATGGGCCTCGAACAGCCGCCCTTCCAGAATATCGAACCACCATGCGGTGTCGGTCGCGGCATCATAGGTCGGTCCTTCGCCGAGATGACAACGCTCGGCGGACAGAACGGACGTCGGCACCTGCTCCATCGCGTCGCTCATCGTCGCCCCTCGCCGGTCGAGACAAGGCGATAGACGGTGCGATGCCGATAGGTGTCGCCGGGCTCAAGGCGCGCGCTCGGAAAATCCGGCCGGTTGGGCGCATCAGGCCAGACCTGCGGCTCGAGGCAGACGGCATCCGACTGCCGGTAAAGCAGTCCCTGTTTTCCATGAATCGAGCCGTCGAGGTAGTTCCCCGAATAGACCTGCAAGCCGGGCTGATCGGTCAGCAGTTCAAGAATGCGCCCGGACCGCGGCGCTTCGAGCCGGGCCGCGAGGCGCAACTCGCCGGCGCCATCGAGGCAGAAGTTGTGGTCGTATCCCCTGCCGTTGCGCAACTGCTGTTCGTCGCGGCGGATGCGGGCGCCGATGGTCGAAGGGTCGCGGAAATCGAAAGGCGTTCCCGCGACTGTTCTCGGCGGCCCGGGAAGCGGAATGGCCTCGGGATCGGTCGCGAGAAAGCGGTCGGCGAAAACGGTCAAACGGTGATCGAGAATATTCGCGCCCGACGCCGCGCCTTCCAGATTGAAGAAGCTGTGATTGGTCAGGTTGACGATCGTGGAGCGGTCGGCGCGGGCTTCGAAGCTGATCGACAGTTCGGACGGCCCCGTCAGGCGATAGGTGACGCGAACGTCCAGCCGGGCGGGATACCCCTCCTCGCCGTCCGTGCTGACATAAGCGAGCGTCACGCAGGGCTCGGCCCCTTCCTCGATCTCGATGATCTGCCACAGCTTCCGGTCAAAACCATCAGGCCCGCCATGAAGTGCGTTTTTGCCGTTGTTGGCTGTTAGCTGCACCGCACCGCCGTCGAGAACGAAGCGCGCGTTCGCGATACGGTTGGCATAGCGACCGACAGTCGCGCCGAAGAAGCGCCGATTGTCGAGGTAGCCTTTGAACTCGTCGTGACCAAGCACGACGTCGTCGCGGCGGCCGTTCCGGTCCGGCACCATCAACGCCTGCAGCGCCGCGCCGAAACTGATGATGCGGGCTTCAAAGCCGTTTGCGCCATGAAGCGAGACGCGCTCGACCGGGCGGCCATCCGGCAACGCACCGAATATCTCCCTCGCAACATGTGGCGCGGTTTCAGCCATGGTCAGTCTTCAAAGCTTTCAACGATCTCGCGGCGGCCAAGCAGGAAGGCATCCGCGACGAGGCGAAGCGGCGTCAGGTCGACGTCGCTCGTGCCCGTCGCGGCCAGTTCGATAAAGCGGCGATACAGCCCGCGATATTCAGCATCCGCCGCTTCAGCCAGCACGTCGCCCGCGGCGATGCAGCGCGCGCCGCCGCGAGAAAGCGTCAGCGGACCACGATCGGTGTCGACGACGATGTCCCAGCTTTGCGGGCCGGTCTGGCGGAAGTCGAATTCGGCCGTGATAGGCAAATCGTCGGCATCGGTCAGCGCAAGACGCGCGGCAATGGGCGCTTCGCGGTTGGCCGGGAATGAAAGCTCGGCCGCCGTCAGGAACAGCGGCTGCGGCAGGATTGTCGTGAGTATCGACAGCGCATTGATGCCGGGATCGAACACGCCGAGCCCGCCCGGCTCCCAGATCCATGCCTGCCCCGGATGCCAGACGCGAACGTCCTCTTTCCAGGTGATGCGCACGGCATTGATGCGGCGCGCAGCCAGCCACTGCCGCGCCGGCTCGACCGCAGGCGCAAAGCGCGAATGCCAGGCCGCAAACAGCGTCCGCCGCGTGCGCTCCGCCGCTGCAATCAGGGAATCGAGTTCGCTGACGCTCGCGCCCGGCGGCTTCTCCAGCAACACGTGCTTGCCGGCCGCGAGCGCCAACGCCGCCTGCGCGCGCCGCATTTGCGGCGGCGTGCAGATGGCAATCGCATCGATCGGTGGACCGTCGCGCAACAGCTCTTCAAGCGTCTTGAAATGCGGCAGATCCGGCTGCGAGGCCCTGGGGTCGGCGACGGCGGCCAGCGTCACGCCATCCGTCGCCGCGATCGCGGGAACGTGCTGATCGTGCGCGATCTTGCCGAAGCCGACGATGGCGACGCGCAACGTCATCGCTCGTCTTCCCCAGCATTGGAGAGCGCGGGCGCAGCCACGGGTCCATCGTGCCGGCTCATGCCGTTGTGGATGACCTCGACGATGGCGGCAGCCGCCGCTTCCGCATCACCGTCCGCGATCGCGTCGACGATGCGCTGGTGCCACAGCAGCACCATCTCGCGGTCCTGCGGCTCGACCGGCGCGCTGAGCAGGAACGACGCCCGCAACGCCGCCTCGATCACGTTGCCGATCGAACGCATGAACGGATTGCCGGACGCATTGGCGACCGCGATGTGCAAGGCAAGGTCGGCGTCGGCAAAGCCCGCGGAGTCGGACGCCTCGCGCCGCATCCGCTCCATGCTCTGCCGGAGTTCGGCGAGGTCGGCTTCGGAGCGCCGCGCAGCGGCGAGCGCGGCAGCACGCGGCTCGACGACGAGGCGAATCTCGGCGAGGTCGCCAATGAAGCGCTTGTCGATGCCGGCATCGAGATGCCATGCGAGCACGTCGGCATCGAACATGTTCCAGGCGCCCCGCTCCCGCACCACGGTGCCGACCCGCGCCTTGGTGCTGAGCAAGCCCTTGGCGACCAACGTCTTCACGCTCTCGCGCAGCACCGGCCGCGACACGCGGAACATCGCCGTGAGTTCGGCGTCGCCAGGCAGCCGCGTCCCCTCGGCATAGCGGCCGGCAATGATGTCGACGCCAATGCTGCGCGCCACTTCGGCATGATTGGAATGCGCGCGCCGTGTGGGAATGACGACAAGCGACGTCATGACCGCGCTCGTCCACCGTTGCGCGCGTGTACGCTGCAAGGCATGTCGGCGTATTCTCCCAGAATGTTATCCGGGATGCCTCACACCTAACTTTTGGTGCCAGGACACCTTCCGGCCGCCCTTTTTGAGCAGCAGAAGGTAGTATTTCATGGGAGCGACGCGCTGACTAGTCATATTATTTGACTAATATCTTCCTCACTGTGCGCCTCAGAACGTCGCCTTCACGCCCGCGTAAAGGCCGCGCGGCCGGGCCGGGCTGACCGAACGAGGGTCCGAAAACGGCGCGCCGCCATTGGCGAAATTGGGCACGTCGTCTCTCTCGAAGAACGTACCGTAGACCGCGTAGCGATTGTCGAAGACGTTGTCGATGCGCCCGTAGAACTGGATGTTCTTGGTGACCTGATAGGAAGCGTGCAGGTTGAAGACGGTGTATGACGGCAGCCGCGGCGCCAGGTTGTTGTCATCGCCGACAAAGAACTGATCGCTAACGAACAGGGCGTCTCCACCCACCTTGAACGCATCGGTGATCCAGTAATCCATCCCGAACTTCACGCGGTTGCGTGGTATTGCGGGAATTCGATTGCCCGGTACGACCTGGATATTGCCGTCATCATCGGCGAACGGACTATTGGAGCCGAGTTGCAGGGAATCGAGAAAGCGCGCATCCACCAGCGCGTAGCTGGCGTAGAGCTGCAGCGTCTTCGACGTCAGATTGACCTGCGCCTCGATGCCCTGTCGGCGCGTCCGGCCAACGTTCTGGAAGTAGCCGAAACCCTGCAACTCCGGGCTCGGAATCGCCAGGATATCGTCGGCATTGGTCGCGCGGAACGCGCCGACCTTCCATCCGAGCGTTCCGACAGCGAGTTCCGACGTCCCGCGGAAACCGGCCTCCACGGTGCGCGAGACGACCTGTTCGAGCGGCGGGTCGGCGATCAGGAATGCGGCGGCGATGCAAGGGCGCGCCGGGTCGGAGCACGCGAGTTCCAGCGGAGTCGGTGCGCGGTTGGCTTCGGAATAGCCGGCATAGGCGGTCAGGCCCGGCGTGATCTTGTAGGTGCCGCCGATCATCGGGTTGAAGCGGCTGAACGTATGATTGCCGTTGAGATCGGTGCCGATCTGATCCTGGAGGACGATGTTGGCATGGTTGAAGCGGCCGCCGGCCGAGATCGAAAACGCGTCTGTCACGTCGAACGTATCGAGCGCGTAGATCCCGGTATAGCGGTTGGTGGCGCGCAGCGAGACCGGGCCGATCGAAACCGGATCGCCGGAGGGGCCGAGGAATATGCCGCTGCCGGTGACGACGTAGTTCGGACCGATCGTGCCCAACTCCGCGCTCGCCCCAAAGCGGGTGACACCGGAATCGAAACTGGCTCCGACCATGAACTGGTTGTTGTGCCCGAACAACTGGTCGTTATTGGTTGCCTGCAGGGTCGCTCCGGTCGTCGTCGAACGGGTTGACGTCCGATCGATCTGCCCCAGCACGGCGGTGTCGGGGAACGGATTTGCGAGCTGGACCCCGTTGAGGCCGTTTGCCGGAGCGGTGTCGCTGTTGAAACAAAGCAGCGCCGGATCGGCGTCACATGGCTCCGTCTCGGTCGGGTTTCCGTCGACCGTCCTTTGCCGGAATGCGCGGACGCGCACCGAGCCGTCGAGAGTCCAGGTCGGCGTGGCCTCGACCTTTCCGGTCAGGTTGACGTAGGCGACCTGGTTTTTCGTGGTCTGTGGTGTCGTATAGGTCGCGCCCCAATAGTTACGCAGCAGTTCGACCGGCACCGCCGCCGGCGCGCCGAAATTGTTGCTGGCGACACCCATGTTGAGATGAAATTCGCTGCTGTCGGTCCGGTAGCCGACATCGCCGTAGAAGCGGCGGATTGCCGATTCCGAGAAATTGCGGAAGCCGTTCTCGCGCAATCCTTCCAATGCGCCATAGACGGAAAAATTGTCGATCTGCTTGCCGTATTGTCCCGAACTCTGGATGCGCCCGAACGAGCCGCCCATCGTGTTGATTTCGGCGCCCTGATAGCTGAAGCCGTTCTTCATCTGCACGTTGACGGCGCCACCCAGCGCGTTGAGGCCGAACGCGGGGTTGTTGGTTACGACGGTGACCGACCTGATCGCGGCGGTCGGGATCAAGTCCCAGTTGACGGTGTCGCCGAAGGCTTCGTTGATGCGCATCCCGTTCTGGTAGACCGCCAGTCCCTGGGGCGTGCCGGCGACCGGAGATGCAACGAATCCCCGAAACTGCACGTCCGGCATGAACGGGTTTCCGGTGGTGTCGCTGACGACGAGGCCCGGCACGTGCTGCTGGAGCGCTACCGCGATGTCCAGCGAGTCGGTACGCGCGATCTGCGCAGCGCCAACCGCGTTGACGGCAGCCGGCACCTTGTCGACATCGATGCCCACGCCGGCCACCGGCGTCGGCGCGGTCGGGTAGACCAGAACACGGCGCACGTTCCTGGTGGCGGCCGCCGTACGGGGTGCAGTTCTGCCTCGAGTGCTGCGCACCGGCCTTGCGGCTGGCGCTGGCGCAACCACCTCGATGGCGGGCAATACCTCGTCGTCTCTGGGTGCAGCCGCGGTCTGGGCTTGAGGGCCGCTGGTTCCGGCAACGAGACATAGCGATGCAGTCCCAATAAACAGGAATCGAGCGCCCATCGGTTTTCATCCCCATTCCCAACCGGTCACTGGTCCCCGCCGGTCGGTTACGGATGATCTTAGGGCGTCAATCAGGAGGTGCACCATTCAAAACGTCCCGGGAAAAATGGGAAAAATTCCCGACATCAAAAACGCGCGTCACTTATGCGCGTCACTTGGGACCACGGCCTCCACAGTTACGCCATGATCTCCGGAAGCGATCGTGAGCGAACCACCCAGCGCCAGGATGCGCTCACGCATTCCCGTGAGCCCGAGCCCAAGCCTGTGATCCGCTCTCAATCCGGCGCCATTATCACGAACCCGCACCAGCGCGCCGCCGCGGCCGGCAACCGCCCGGCCCGTCGACAGTTCGGCTGGTTCAACGGTTACGCTGACGCAGGTGGCGCCCGCATGGCGAAAGACGTTGGTCAGCGCTTCCTGGATGGTGCGGTAGATCGTCAGGTCAGCGGTTTCGCCGGTATCGCCCAGCGACTGCGAAATGTCGGTCTCGATCGTGACATCGGGGTGCGATTCTCCCCATAGACGCAACAACGCGCCGAGCGCTTCGCGAAGCCCGAGCTCTGACAGCCCGACCGGCCGCAGTTTTTCAAGCACCCTGCGATTGGTCTGCTGCAATGCGTTCACTTGCTCCAATATCGCGGTGCCGTGCTTTCTCGTGGCCTCCGCACCTGGCGCGCCACCGTCCGCCAATCGCGTCAGCGCGCTGGCGTGGGCCCGCAGGGCAAAGAGATAGGGACCGAATTCATCGTGCAGTTCGCGCGCGATCTCCTTCCGTTCGACATCCTGCAGCGAGACGATGCGCTCGGCCAGCCGCCGCTTGTCGTCGACCGCGTTGCCCAACGTCGCTGCCAGGTGATTGAGCTTGTCGCAAATCGCGGTGAGCTCCGGCGGGCCATCCGGCTTCACCCGCGTGTCGTAGCCGCCGGCCTCGATCTTTGTCATTGCGTCCGAAAGCGTCTGGATCGGCGCCAGCGCCCGGCCGACCACCCTGGCCGTGATCAGAAAAAGAACGAGCGCAATCACGGTGCCGATCTGCAGCTGGGTGACAATTCCATCCCATATCTCCGCCATCTCGTCGTTGGGGTGCGACGTGATCTGCAGCGAGCCTGGTTTCCCCTTGATCGAGATCGGCACGTTCACCGTGGTCTTCTCGGGGTGGACCAGCGTGACAAACCATGCCGGTGGCGAGCGCACATCGGCATTGCCGTCAGCGCCTTCTGCGGCGCCGGATCGCTCGATCGCTTCACCCTGCCGCGTGATACTGACGTGACGCAGCCGGTTGAGGTCGCGGACGATCTGGTCCAGCCGCGCTTCGGGATCCGGCGCCTCGTTCAGCCCCGGAACGATCGTATCGATGAATTCTCGCGCCAACCGTACGACGCTTTGATCCTCTGCCCGCACGCGCGGCCCGGCCTCGAGCACGAGGCGTGTCACGTTGATGGCCAAGCCGAGCATGAGCACCAGCGCGAGCAGCAGATTGATCCGGGCGCGCAAGGAGAGCTTTTGCCACATGGGATTTGTCCAGGAGTGAAATGACGCTTGCCCCAGAGTGAAATCGACGCCAGTTCCCCCTCGCGGGGAGCGTTGACAGACAAAATCGGCGTCTGTCTAATCGAAGCGTACAGCAACACCGCTTGGGTTGCATGGCTATCCACGGCGAGTATCGCGCCGGTGCCTGCGTCTCATCCGATGCGGCGGTGCAGCAACGGGACTGGCGCGGCGTATTCGGGGATCAGTATCATGCGCGTTCTGATCGTTGACGATCATCGCATCGTGGCCTCGGGCTGTCGCGCGCTGTTTGCGGACGACCCTGACATCGACATTTTGGAAGCCTTCGACGCGGAAGGTGGCGAGCGCGTTTTCGACGCGCAGCATCCGGATATCTGCGTGCTCGATATCAACCTGCCGACGGTGTCCGGGTTCGAACTGGCGCGGCGCATTCTCGGCCGCGACCCGTCGGCACGGATCATCATGTTCAGCATGAACGACGATCCGGTGTTCGCCGCGCGCGCCATCGAGGTCGGCGCCAAAGGGTATGTCTCCAAATCCGGCGATCCCCAGGACCTCGTCGAAGCGATCCGCGAAGTCGCAAAGGGCGGCGCTTATCTGCCGCCGGCAATGGCAAGAAGCATCGCGTTTTCGAAACCCTCGTTCGCCCAGAGCCCGCTTGCAAGACTGACCGCGCGCGAGATGGAAATCCTGCGCCTGCTCAGTGCGGGGAAAAGCCTGTCCGAAATCGCGTGGCTGGTTCATTCCTCCTACAAGACGGTCGCCAATACATCCTCGATCATGCGCCAGAAGCTCGGCGTGCGGACGTCAGCCGAACTGGTGCGGTTGGCCATCGAGAACCGCGTGGCCTGAGCTGCCGCGGCGCGGTGCTGGAGTGCTGAATTCATGACGATGCGAACCGTTTCTCTCAACAAGGCGCACGGCGGCGTGCAGGGCGTGTACAAGCACGCCAGCAGCGCAACCGGAACCGACATGACCTTTTCGGTCTATGTGCCTTCTCATCCTGACGGCGCAAGGCTGCCGGTCGTCTGGTATCTGTCGGGACTGACCTGCACCCACGCCAACGTCACGGAAAAAGGCGAATTCCGCAGCGCCTGCGCCGAACTTGGATTGATCTTCGTCGCGCCGGACACCAGCCCGCGCGGCGAGAAGGTGCCGGGCGATCCCGCGAACGCCTACGATTTCGGCCTCGGCGCCGGTTTCTACGTCGACGCAACGCAGGAGCCGTTCGCGCGCAACTACCGCATGTGGAGCTATGTCACGGACGAATTGCCGAAACTGGTCGCAGCCCAATTTCCCGTCGACACCGCGCGGCAGTCCATCCTCGGTCATTCCATGGGCGGCCACGGTGCGCTGACCGCAGCGCTCAGCCATCCCGATCGCTACCGCGCCGCCAGTGCGTTCGCGCCGATCGTGGCGCCCTCGCAGGTGCCATGGGGCATCAAGGCGCTGGGAGGCTATCTCGGCGACAACAAGCAGGCCTGGCGCAAGCATGACGCCGTGGCGCTGATCGAGGATGGCGCCAGATTCTCCGAACTGCTGGTGGACTATGGCGACGCCGATACGTTTCTCGCCGAGCAGCTACGCCCGGAATTGCTGAAAGCCGCCTGCGAGAAGGCGAGCATTCCGCTCACCCTCCGCCGCCAGCCCGGCTACGATCACAGCTACTACTTCATCTCGACCTTCATGGCCGATCACCTGCGCTGGCACGCCGCGCGGCTGAAGGGGTGAATAGTTCGCAGCTCGTCTCAGGGCTGCGGCTTGCCGTAGTTCGGCGCCAGCAACCTGTTACGCACGAGGTAACTCGTCGCGCGCGTCCAGGACTCGTCGGTGTTGCCGCGAAAATCGGCGTTCATCCCCGTGATGAGTTGCCCGGTATGGACGTCGCGCACGAAGATGGTCAGGTTGAGGATCAGGGTCGAGATCTTCTTCATCACCCCCGTGATGACCAGATCGGCGCCGAGCCGCTGCGCAAACTGAACGTCGCAGCCGCCGCAGGCCTGCAGATTGCTACCCTCGGCGGCCGCCTTTACCGGAGAGATGTCGAGCAACTGGAACTTGCCGGACTCCGCCATCTTGCTGCGGACCAGATCGCTGATGAGGATCAGCCGATCGTGTTCGTCGGTCTGAGGCCCCCTCATCTCGCCCTCGAGGCTGGTGTCCAGCAGTTCGAAATCGAAGATGGCAAGCTTCGGTGGCTCGGCGCAGGCCGGCATCGAGCCCAGCAGCATCAGCGCAACAAATGCAAACAGCGCTCTCATGATCGTGATCTCCGACCTCGACGGTCGTCCAACGACGAAATGCGGACTTGCAAGCTAGGGCAATTCGGTCATGTTTCAAGTCAAGAGTGCTTGCAAGGACAAGCGTTCCTCCATCGTCGTCAAGTCGAGGAAGTGCATCAGGGAGCGTCCATGATCCGACGGTTGGTCGGTGCAATCGGCCTGAGCCTTCTGGCCAGCCACGCGTTTGCGGCCGACCCGGTCGAGATCGGCATCGGCTATCTCGGCCAGGCCGGCGTCAAACCGAAACTGTCGCTTGCCGAACAGTCCGCGGAGAATGACGGCGTCGCCGGCGCGCGTCTTGCGATCGAGGATAACAACACCACCGGCCGGTTCCTCAATCAGCGCTTTACGCTGGAGGAAGTTCGGCTGAAAGACGGCGACGACATCGCCAAGGCTGCAACGGCGCTTGCTGCGCGCAACGGCTTCATCATCGCCGATCTTCCTGCGGACGCGCTGTTGAAGGCGGCCGATGTGCTTCGCGGCACCAAGACCGTGCTGCTGAATGCCGGATCCACCGACGACCGGCTGCGCGAGCAGGATTGCCGCGCCAACGTCATCCATGTCGCCCCGACCCGCTCGATGCTCGCCGATGCGCTGGCGCAGTATCTAGCGTGGAAGAAGTGGAACCGCTGGCTGCTGGTGGTCGGCTCACACCCGGCCGACAAGCTCTGGGCCGACGCGCTGCGGCGCGCGGCGGTGCGCTTCGGTGCCAAGATCGTCCAGGAACGCGTGTTCGAGGACACCGGCGGCGCGCGGCGCACCGACAGCGGCGTGACGCTGATCCAGCGCCAGATGCCGGTATTCACGCAGCAGGCGCCCGCCCATGACGTTCTCGTCGCCGCCGACGAAAGCGAGGTGTTCGCGTCATATCTGCCTTACCGAACCTGGGACGCGCGACCGGTCGCCGGCTCGGCGGGCCTGGTGCCGGCGAGCTGGGACGCGGCGCACGACCAGTGGGGCGCGATCCAGATGCAGAACCGCTTCTTCAAACTGAATTCGCGGCGCATGACGGCGCGCGACATGCAGGCCTGGACTGCAGCGCGCATGGTTGGCGAAGCCGCATCGCGCACCAACTCCGGCGATCCGAAACCGCTGTTCGACTTTCTCAAGGGCGCGGATTTCTCCATCGCCGCGTTCAAGGGTCAGCGGCTGACGCTGCGCGACTGGAACCTGCAGCTTCGCCAGCCCATCCTGCTGGTCGATGGACGCATGGTCGTCTCGGTCTCGCCGCAGGAAGGCTTCCTGCATCAATTCTCCGAGCTCGACACGCTCGGCGTCGACCGGCCCGAAACCAGGTGCAAACTGAGTGGATGACGGAGAGATCGCGGATGTGGCGTCGGTATCTGCTTTCCGGAATGGCGGTGTGGCTTGCGGCCGGTTCGCCCGCTTTGGCCTTCCTCGCCTATGTGTCCAATGAGAAGAGCAACACGGTCTCGGTGATCGATACCGACAAATGGGCCGTCATCAACACCATCAAGGTCGGCCAGCGCCCACGCGGCATCGAGTTCACGCGAGACGGAAAGTTCGTGATGGTCGCGGTCGGCGATGACGACAAGATCGAGGTGATCGATGCCGCGACCCAGCAGGTGGTGGACAGCCTGCCTTCCGGTCCCGATCCGGAACTGTTCACCCAGGATGCCGCCGGCAAGACGCTCTACGTCGCCAACGAGAACGACAACACGGTGACCATCATCGATCTCGAAAAGCGCGTCCGCGTCGGCGATGTACAGGTCGGCGTCGAGCCTGAAGGAATGGCGCTCAGCCCCGACGGCAAGATCCTGATCAACACCTCCGAAACCACCAACATGGCCCACTTCATCGACACTGCGACACACCAGATCGTCGCCAACGTGCTGGTCGATGCCCGGCCGCGCTTTGCCGAGTTCAAGCGCGACATGTCCGAATTGTGGGTGTCGTCGGAGATCGGCGGCACGGTCTCGATTATCGATCCCGCCAAGCGCACCGTCACCGGAAAAATCAACTTCAATATCCCCGGCCTGCGGCGCGAGGCGATCCAGC
Organism: Pseudomonadota bacterium; assembly: GCA_023387735.1. Lineage (GTDB taxonomy): Bacteria > Pseudomonadota > Alphaproteobacteria > Rhizobiales > Xanthobacteraceae > Bradyrhizobium. Next base: position 140,099 of record JAEWHP010000035.1, read on the forward strand.
CGGTCGGGATGGGCATCACCAAGGACGGCAAGACGGCTTTCGTCGCGCTCGGCCCGGCCAATCGTGTGGCAGTCGTCGATGCCGCCACGAAGGCGGTGACCAAATATCTTCTGGTCGGCCAGCGGGTCTGGCACATGGCCTTCACGCCGGATGAGAAATATCTGCTGGTCACCAACGGCGTATCCAATGACGTCTCGGTCATCGACGTCGCCGCGCAGAAGGTGATCAAGACAATCCAGGTCGGCGAGTTGCCCTGGGGAATCACGTTTGCCGAGCCATGATGGCGAGCAACGCACCCATCGCCGGCGCGATGCCGCCGGACAATGCGCCCCGGCGCGATCCTGCCGCCGTTCCCGCGCTGTCGATCGCAGGCGTCAGCCATTCCTATGGGCCGCGACGCGCATTGATCGATGTCAGCTTCGACGTGACGCCGGCCAGCTTCACGGCCCTGCTTGGGCTCAACGGCGCCGGCAAGAGCACGCTGTTCGCGCTGATCACGCGGCTGTTCGGCATTCAGGCCGGGCGCATCAGCATTTTTGGCCATGATATCGGCGGTTCGCCGAGCGAGGCGTTGCGCCTGCTCGGCGTGGTGTTCCAGTCCCGCACGCTCGATCTCGATCTCACGGTGGCGCAGAACCTGCTCTATCACGCCGCCCTGCACGGCATCGCGAGGCGCGAGGCACGTGTGCGCAGCGGCGAGGTGCTGGAACGGATCGGACTTGCGGACCGCGCCGGCAGCAAGGTGCGCGACCTTTCCGGCGGCCAGATGCGGCGGCTCGAAATCGCGCGCACGCTGCTGCACCACCCGTCGCTCTTGCTGCTCGACGAGGCGACCGTCGGCCTCGACGTCAAGGCCCGCGCCGATATCCTCAACCACGTCCGCCGGCTGGTTGCCGAGCAAGGCATCGGCGTGCTCTGGGCCACGCACCTGTTCGACGAGATCATGCCGGGCGACGACCTCGTGGTGCTGCATCAGGGCCGCGTGCTTGCGCACGGTCCGGTCGAGGACATGATCACTGCTGCCGGAGGGCGCGATCTCAACTCCGCCTTCATGCGCCTGACTGGCGCAGCAGTTGAACCCGGGAGCGCAACGCCATGAGCTCCACCACAGCAGGACAGGCTCGCCGCGGCTTTTCATTCGCCGAATACGTCGTCTGCCTGAACGGCATCGTTTGGCGCGAGGCGCTGCGCTTTGTGCACCAGCGCGAACGGTTCGTTTCCGCCCTCGTCAGGCCGCTGGTGTGGCTGTTCATCTTCGCCGCCGGCTTCCGCCAGGTGCTCGGCATCTCCATCATCCCGCCGTACGAAACCTACATCCTCTACGAGGTCTATATCGCGCCCGGGCTGATGGCGATGATCCAGCTGTTCAACGGCATGCAGTCGTCGCTCTCGATGGTCTACGACCGCGAGATGGGTAACATGCGCACCCTTCTGGTGAGCCCGCTGCCGCGCTGGTATCTGCTGTTCTGCAAGCTGGTGGCGGGAACCGCGGTCTCGCTGCTGCAGGTTTACGCGTTCCTGCTGATCGCCTGGTTCTGGGATATCGCACCGCCGCCTATCGGCTATCTCACCGTGCTGCCGATGCTGGTGCTCTCGGGCCTGATGCTCGGCGCGCTCGGCATGCTGATCTCGTCCGGCATCAAGCAGCTCGAGAACTTTGCCGGCGTCATGAACTTCGTCATCTTCCCGATGTTCTTTGCCTCCTCGGCGCTTTATCCGCTCTGGAAGGTGCAGGAGGGCAGCCCCCTGCTCTATTATGTCTGCCAGTTCAACCCGTTCACCCATGCGGTCGAGTTGATACGCTTCGCGCTGTATGGAAAGATCAACTGGATCTCGCTCGGCGTCGTCCTCGGCTGCACGGCGGCCTTCATGGTCGGCGCAATCTACGCCTATGACCCTTCACGTGGCCTGATCCGCCGCGGACCTGCGGGAGGCGAAACATGAGACGGCTGATCGCAATCGGGACGTTCCTCTTCGCCGCGGCATCGATCGAATTCGGCCATGCCGCCGATCCGCGCTATCCGGACTGGCCGTGCATCCAGGCCAAGGTGCCGGAAATCTCGCTGGCCGCGGTGTGGGCCGGTCCGCCGCTTGACGACATCAAGGGCAAGTGGAAGGACGACCCCAAGGTGAGCGCCCTCGTTCCGAGACTTGCAGCCCGACGCACGTCGCTCGAGGACGCCCAGAAGGCGATCACCGAGTTTCTCGGCAGCTCGGCCGACAAGGCGACCGCTGGCAAGCTCCTGTTCACCGGCCTGTTCGATACCCTCAACGCACAGCGTTCGTCGGTCCTGAACGGGCTGGAACGGATCACCCGCAAGCAGCGCACGGCTGCGGAAAAGATCCAGGCCGATGCCGTAGCGATGCAGGCGCTGCAGGGATCGTCCTCGCCGGACCAGAGCAAGATCGAAGAACTCGGAAATCAGCTGGTTTGGCAAACCCGGATTTTCGAAGAGCGGCAGCGCGTGGTGAAATTCGTCTGCGAAGTACCGACCGCGATCGACCAGCGATTGTTCGCGCTCGGTCGCGTGATCCAGCAGGAGATGGAGTAGCGGGCTCCCTCAGTTGTCCTTGCGTGATTTTTCCGCGTGCGCCCTCGGTTCGGGCTGCGCTTCCACCACCGGCAGCCTGGCGCGTTCCCAGCCTTCGGTTCCGTCCGGATACCAGGCGACGTTGGAATAGCCGTACGACAGTACACGCTTCGCCGCGTTCCAGGACATCCAGCAATCCTCCTGGCAGTAGATCACGAGCAACGCGGCCTTGTTGCCGCCGGATGCCCGCTGCAGCCCGCGCCGCAGATAGTCCTCGGTTGCCTCCGCCAGCCTGCCGTAGCCGGTGTCGGGTAGCCAGACGCTGCCGGGAATGTTGAACCGCGGTTTGTCGCGCCACACTGTGCCCGCAGGAAGATTTGGCGGCTTTGGCGCACGTGGCATCACGTCGATGAAAGCCGCGCTGCCGGCCCGCCAGATCGCTTCGGCCTCCGCGGTCGCCAGAACGCGGGCGCCTTTGAGCGTTGCCGGAACCGGCGCGCGATAGTCGTCGGTGCGATACCCGTCCGGCTCCGGCACTTGCTGCGCGAAAACTTCGCTCGCGAGCGCGAGGGCCGCAACGACCACCCACGCCAGCCGCCGCATCATGGCGACTTCGTCGCCGTCTCCGCGCCGATCGGCCGGTTATTCTCATCGAGCAAGGGAACGCCGAAGTCGAGCAGTATCTTGTTGATGGCCGGCTGGTTCTCCTGGATCAGACTGTTGAGTTGCCGCTTCCAGTTCTGGTCGGCCCCGCGCACGCCCATGCCGATCCGATAGACCAGCCGCGGCCCGGTGGTTTCCTTGACCAGCGGCGTGACATGAAGCGGCGGGTTCGTCTTCCTGGCGTAGAAACCGGCCAGTGGTCCCCATAGAATGGCGGCGTCGATCTTTCCTGCAGTCAGGTCGTTGATCATGGTTTCCGCCGATGACTCGACGCGCGTGTCGACCACCAGCGGATACGGTCTGGCGTCCGCCATCAAGCCATTGACGGACATGTTGGTGGCGGGCGGCGTACCGGCAACGATGCCGATATGCTTGCCCTTCAGGCGGCTGTCCCCGAGCGTGGTGACATCTTCAAGCCCGCTGCCTGGCTTGGCGACGAGCGCATACGCCGTTCGGTAGTAGGGATTTGTGCCCTGGACCAGATCGTCGCCTTGCGGAAAGCCCATGATGACGTCGCAACGATGCGCGGCAAGCGTCATCCGGACGAACCCCGTTGCTTGCGGATAGTACATGTAGTCGAGTTTCTTCTGCAGCTTTTCCGCAAACAGCTCGCCGAGCTTGTTCTCGAACCCCTCGCCCTTGTCGTTCGAGAACGGCAGATTGTGCGGGTCGGCGCATACTCTCAGCACCTTGGGATCGACCAGCTCGATCGAGGGGCCGGCGCCGTCACTGGTCTGCGCCCGGCAGATGCCACTGCCGGCAAGCACTGCCATGATCGCCATCACCCGCAGCAGCAATCCACCACGTCGCGCACCCTTTGTCATCGCGATCTCCTCTCGATCAACACGGGCCGGGGTCCAACGATTGCGCAGCGGGCCATCGCGTGCAACAGGGATAAACCCCGTGGCGGGTTCGCGTTGCTTGTTGCGGCGCAAACTGGCTTGACGGAGAAGACGAAGCGACCGATCGCTTCCGGGTCGGACTGAGGCAGAAACATGGCTCATCGCGTGTCGGTTCTCGCTCTTCTGATGGTACTCGGCGCATCGACCCTAGCGCGGGCGCAGCAGCAGGAATTGCCTGTGAGCGAAGTCGCGCCGAAAATATTCGTGCATGTCGGCGAGGTCGCGCTGATGACCCGCGAGAACGAGGGTGCCACCGCCAATGTCGGGTTCATCGTCGGTGACGACGCGGTTGCGGTGATCGATACCGGCGGCAGCGTTCGCGAAGGCGAGCGGCTGCTGGCGGCGATCCGGGCTCGCACCGACAAGCCGATCCGGTACGTCATCAACACGCACGGCCACCCGGACCACGTCTTTGGCAACGCCGCGTTCGTAAGCGATGGAACCGTGTTCGTCGGCCATCGGAACCTGCCGCAGGCGCTGGCCGTGCGCGGGCCGTTCTACACCGACGCTTTTCGCCGGATCATGGGCGAGCAACTGATGGAGGGCGTGCGCATGATTTCGCCCACCCTCCTGGTCGCCGGAACGACTAGACTCGATCTCGGCTCGCGACCCCTGACATTGAAGACATGGTCGACCGCGCACAGCGACAATGACCTCACCGTTCTCGATGAGCGAACCGGTACCCTGTTCGCGGGCGATCTCGTGTTCCTTGGCCACATTCCCGTGCTGGACGGCAGCCTTCGCGGCTGGCTCAAGGTCACCGACGAACTCGGCAGCCTTCCCGCCCAACGCGTGGTTCCCGGTCACGGACCGGTGAGCGAATGGCCGGCGGCACTTGTCGACCAGCGCCGCTACCTAGCGAAACTGGCGAACGATATTCGCGCCCTCATCGCCCGCGGCGAACCGATAACGGCCGCCGCCGGCACTGCCGCCGCCTCGGAGCAGCCGCGTTGGCAATTGTTCGGGGATTACAACGCGCGCAATGCAACATCCGCTTATTCAGAAATTGAATGGGAATAGTCCGGCCGATGCTCTATCTTGACGCGGCCCAGCAAAGGATCGCCGCCATGCCCGGACGTCGTTTCCGCCTCCTCTGCATCGCCAGCGCGCTCTGCAGCGCCATCGTGCTCGGCGCACAAATGGCGCCAGCGGCAACGCCCGGGGCCAACGATCCATGGCCCGGCCTCGTCCAGGATATCTTCAACAATCGCCCGATGAACGACGGCGCCGATGTGATCGGCATCGAGATGCCGTACCGCGCCGAGGACGCAGCGATCGTTCCTGTCACCCTGCGAACCAGGCTTCCGGCCGGTGACAACCGTCGCGTACTGAGGATTACGTTGGTCATCGATCAGAACCCGGCGCCGATGGCGGCGAAGTTCGAGCTGGGGCCGAACGCCAATGTAACGGAAATCTCGACACGCGTGCGCGTCAACAACTACACCGACGTTCATGCGGTGGCCGAATTGAGCGACGGCAAGCTCTACATGACGAAGACCTACGTGAAGGCTTCCGGCGGCTGCTCCGCCCCTGCCGCCAAGAACGCGCTGGAAGCGAAGGCCCGGCTCGGCCAGATGCGATACCGCCAATTCGCGCGATCCGGCCAGGGTCCCGCCAGCGGTACGCGCGAGGCGCAGATCATGATCGGTCATCCCAGCCATTCCGGCCTGCAGATGGATCAGGTCACGCAGCTCTATATCCCGGCCTTCTTCGTCAACGAGCTGCGGCTGTGGCAGGACGACAGTCTGGTGCTGGCGATGGAAGGCGGAATCTCGATTTCGGAAGATCCCAATATCCGCTTCACCTATGTCTCGAATGGCGCGAAGCGCTTCCGCGCCGAGGCCAGGGATACCGAAGGCCACGTCTTCCAGAAGGAATGGAACGTCGAGGATTCCGGCATGTGACGCGCCGCGGCGTGCGGGCATCGAGCGCATCAAGCGCTAGAAGCATCTCACTTCGGCTTCGGCCTGCGCGCGCCTGAGATCATTGAGTGCACCAGCCGCCTGCGCGGACGTGCGGAATGGCGAGCCGAGATCGCTCCGAACCTGCGACATGCTCATCACGGTTTCAGCCGTGACATAGCGTGCGTAAGGCAGCAGCGACGCGATGATGTCGATCGAACAGGAGCACTGTTCGATCGCCTGCCGCGTTTCGCCATTCGCCTTCATGCAGCCAAAGACGTATTCGGCGCGCGCCGACGTCGGATAATCGTTGAGGTCTTCGGCCCGCGCCGTCGCTGCCGTCATCATCAGCACCGCCGACGCGGCGACAATACGTCGTACCGATCCGGCCGCTCTCATGCTCTTCCCTCCGGCTGCGAAGCATGAAAGCTATGCTATGAAAGTCCTGCTGAAAAGATGCTGGCGGAAGACGCCCAAGGCACCCATGACACATTGTCTTCGCATGTTGCTGGCAGCAGTTTACGTGGCTTTCGCGCAGATCGGCACGTGCCACGGCGCGGACGCCGTGCGGGTTGCGGTGCAAAAAACCGGAACGCTGGCATGGGAACTTGCCGTGATCCGCGCGCATGGTCTCGACAAGCAGGCCAATCTCTCGGTTCAGGCGATTGAACTCGCCAGCCCCGAGGCGGGCAAGATCGCGCTTCGCGCCGGCAGCGCCGACATCATCGTCTCCGATTGGCTCTGGGTGTCGCGCGAACGCACCCTTGGCGCAAAGCTGACATTCTATCCGTATTCGAGCGCGCTCGGCGCCGTCATGGTGCCAGCCTCGTCACCGATCCGGTCATTGGCCGATATCAAGGGCCGCAAGCTCGCCGTTGCCGGCGGCCCGATCGACAAGAACTGGCTGTTGCTGCAGGCGTGGCTGAAGCAGGGAGGCATCGACCTCAAGTCGGACGCGACGATCGCCTACGGCGCGCCGCCGCTGCTGATGGCAAAGACGCTGGGCGGCGAGATGGATGCGGCCCTGAACTACTGGAATTTCTGCGCCGTCATGGAAGCAAAGGGCTTTCGCCGCGTGGCCGGCATCGAGGATCTGTTGCCGAAGCTGGGGGCCAAGGGCCGCACCGCGATGATCGGCTACGTCTTCGACGAAAAATGGGCCAGCACCAGCCAGGATACGATGGCGCGATTTATCGCCATGACCCGCAAGGCAAAGGAGATCCTGTCGAGCTCGGATTCCGAGTGGGAGACGATTGCGCCGCTGACCGGGGCCGCCGACGCCGCCACGCTGCGAACCTATCGCGACCGCTATCGGGAAGGCATTCCGCGTCGTCCCATCGCCGATGAGGAAGCTGACGCCCGCATCCTCTACCGCGTGCTGGCCGCGATCGGCGGCCGCGAACTGGTCGGTCCGGCACAGGAACTGGAGTCCGGTACGTTCTATCACGCGATTCCCGGAGATTGAGGTGCCGCGCCTGCTGTCATTTGCGGTGTTCGTTGCGACCTGGTGGATCGCCTCGCTGCTGATCGGCGACGTGAAGCTGCCACCTCCCCCGACTGTGGTCGCGGCGATGATCGCGGAAGCCAGATCCGGAGCGCTGTTCTTCCATCTCGGAGCCACACTGGCGCGCGTGGCGCTCGCGTTCGTCCTTGCGATGTCGCTGGGATCCGCGATCGGCTATTTGATGGGCCGGGTTCGGCTCGCCGATCGAATTTGCGATCCCTGGCTGATCCTGCTGCTCAACCTGCCGGCGCTCGTCGTGATCGTGCTGGCCTACATCTGGGCCGGGCTGACGGAGGCGGCCGCGATCGCCGCCATCGCCGTCAACAAGCTTCCGACCGCCGTCGTCACCCTGCGCGAGGGCGCACGCGCGCTCGACGCTTCCCTCGACGAAATGGCGACCGTGTTTGCGATCCCGCGCTGGCGGGCGTTCCGGCACGTGATCCTGCCGCAACTGGCGCCCTACATCGCCGCCGCCGCGCGATCGGGACTTTCGCTCGTCTGGAAGATCGTGCTGGTCGCGGAATTGCTCGGACGTCCAAACGGCGTCGGCTTCGAGATCGGCGTCGCCTTCCAGCTGTTCGACATCCCGCTTCTGCTCGCCTACTCGCTCAGCTTCGCCGCGGTCGTGCTCGTCATCGAAACGTTGCTGGTACAGCCATTTGAGGCCCGGCTATCGCGGTGGCGGCCCCGTGCGGCTTGAAGTCGACATCACAAGCAAGGAGTACAGTAACGCCGCAGGCGAACGACACGCCGTGATCGCCGGCCTCAAGTTTGCGCTCGGCACCGGCGAGGTTGGCGTGTTGGTCGGTCCGTCCGGCTGCGGCAAGAGCACCATGCTGAAAATCTTCGCGGGGCTCGACCACGACTATCAGGGGCGCGTTTCTCACCCTCCCGGCGTCCGGATCGGCATGGTGTTCCAGGAGCCCCGGCTGCTGCCCTGGCGATCGGTCGAGGAAAACGTGCGGCTGGTCGCGCCGCTAATCGATGAGACAAAACTCTCCGCACTGTTCGGCATTCTGGAGTTGAGCGAACACCGCAACCATTTCCCCGGCGAATTGTCGCTTGGCCTCGCCCGGCGCGTCGCGCTCGCCCGCGCGTTCGCCATCGAACCCGATTTCCTCATCCTCGACGAGCCGTTCGCATCGCTCGACGAGGCCCTCGCCACTCGCCTGCGCGAACAGATCGCGATGCTGGTGGATAGCCGCTCCGTGATGACGCTTCTGGTCACCCACGACGTCGACGACGCGGTTCGTCTCGGTGACCGCGTGTTCCTGTTGGCGCCTCGACCGACACACATTGTTGCCGAACTGCCGATCCCGACACCGCGCAGCGCGCGAAGCGAAGCCGAGATCGCGGCGATCAAGGCGGAAATTGCCCGATTGACGGCGACCTGACAGGCCGCGATGTCCGATAGGCACTGGTCGACGCGACTGCTAGGATACCTCGTCGGCGGAGTTGACGATGAAACGCGTGTTTCGAACCGCAGCGCTCGGCCTTGGTCTGATGACCATGACGGCAATGGCGCAGGACATGATGCGTCACGTCGACCTGTCGTCACCCGATATGGTCTCCGCCGAAATGACCCGCACGGAAGTAGAGGCTGCGCTTGCCGCCGCGACCGTCACTTCGCCGGCCGATTTCACGGGGAAGCGGCTATCCGGCCTCGATCTTTCCGGGCTCAATCTGTCCGGCGCAATTTTTCGCGCGGCGCGGCTCAACAGGACGAAGCTCGCCGGCGCACAGCTCGATCGCGCGGTGCTTGACCAGGCGTGGCTGCTCGAGGCTGACCTCACCGGCGCCAGCCTGAAAGGCGCCACTCTGTTCGCCTCTCAGATGGCGCGCGCCCGTCTCGACGGCGCGGATCTCGCCAGGGCGCGGGTCGCCGCCGACCTGAGCGGCGCGAGCCTCGTGGGCGCCTCGATCGCTGATGCGAATCTCGGCGCCGACATGCGTAATCAGTCGATGGGCCTGATGCGCGCGGTGCTGAAGTCAGCCAATCTCGAACGGCTGGATGCGCGCGGCGCTGATCTATCCCGCGTCGATCTCGAATTCGCCGTTCTGAAAGGCGCCAACCTGACGGGCGCTTCGCTCAAGGGCGCCCAGCTCGGCGGAGCCGACCTGACCGGCATTACGACGATCGAAACGGATTTCGACGGCGCCGACGTTGATTCAGCAAAGTTGATCGCGCCAATCGGGCTCGACCGGGCCAGAAATTTCGACAAGGTGAAAAACCGGGAACGCCTGATAAGGTGATCAAGGCATCAAGTTCGCCGTGGAACCGCCAAGGGGAGGTTTGAGCAATGCGATGGATTCTGGCCGTGGCGCTGTTGTTCGCGGGCGCCGGCGATCTCGCCGCGCAGAGCAAGGGCAAGGGTATCCGGCTTTGGAACCTGACCACCGAGACAATCTCGGGCTTTCAGCTTTCGCCGGCCGGCAAGGATGCCTGGGGGCCGAACCAGACCCTGAACGACAAGGACAAGGAGGTCGACCACGACGAGCGCCTGCGGATCATGGGCGTCGAACCTGGGCAGTACGATGCCAGGGTCAGCTATCGCGACGCAAGGCAGTGCGTCGTCCGCAATATCGAAATCAAGGCCGATGCGGTGTTCTCGATCGCGGACAAGGACCTGAAGGATTGCAACAAGTAATCCTTGCCGGTGAAACTTCGTCCTTATGCCCTGTCGTTAGGACGTGGATATTCGCAACGCCACCTGACCGCATTCCATTTCGGATGCTCGCCCGCCCATTTCGCGATGTAGGGCTGGGCAGCCATCACGCATTGTCGCGGCGAAACATCCGACGTAAACACCAGATGGCGTTCCTCGCAGGTGGCCGGCGACAGTACGGCGCATACGGTTATGACCAAATCGATCGCATTCATGCCTCAAATCCCTAGGCTGGTTCGTGAAAGGATACCATGAAGAGCTACGCCGGCGGCAGCGCTATGTTTCACAAAAAGCCCTGAAGATCGGGTTCCCGAATACCTCGGAGGCGTCCAACTCGCGTCTCAAAAATTCACGCCGAAGATCAGCCGCGCCTGGTGTCGCTCGAAGTTAGTGAGATCGAGCGTCGCATTCGAGCCGGCCGGGCGTCCCCACGCCTGCGTACTCCAGGCCGCGGTCAACCGCGTGCGCCGCGACATCTGGAAATAGGCGGTTGGGCCAACGAACAGCGCCTGGCCGCCGAGTTCCTGCAGACCGATCCCTTCGTAGTGCCGCAGGTAACGCGCCTCGCCGCCGAGGAAGAAACCCGGCCGCCATTGCACCATCAGGCCCAAGGCGGCACCAATGGTGGATTCTTGTTCGGCGGCCCGGGTAGCGACGACGCGTGTCCATTCCGGCTGGTAGGTCAGGTTGAGGGCGGCGAGCACGACGTTGGGAACAAGCTCCCGATCGAACGCCGCCGTAAATTCAGTCCCGTAGCTTCGCACCCGGGTGGCCGAGGTCTCGTCGATGCGGCTGGCGTGTTGTTCCACCGCAAAGGTAAAGCCGAATGGCGATTCGTCCCGCTCCAGAAACCGGTAGCGGAGGTCCAGGGAAACGCCCTCCCAGGACATTTGGCGCCGGTCCTCGAAGCCTGCAACGCTGCGGATGTAATGGGATGCAAAGCTGGTTCCCAGCTCAACCCGGAGATTCCTGACCGGGACGAATTCCAGTTCGAACTCCTGGCCGCCCACCCGGTAGGTTCCGCCGTTCCTGGCAAACCGTCCGTCGGTCTGGCTCTGGAATTCGCGCTCGCCGACATTGCCGACATCGGTGCCGATCATGAAGCCGAACAGATGCTCGGTATCGATGCCCTCCGCACACACACCGCCCGGGAGCAGCGCGGCGAGACACACGACAACTGCCCGGCAAGTGTTCGAACGAATTGGCATCCACAAAGCCACGGGGATGAAATGGAATCAAAGCGACAATACCGCTGACCGACGACGCACCCTACCATATTGCAGGCACGCGGGCGACGAATCGGAGCGCGTGGCCATACAGCCCGATTGGAATTCTCGAAGCGCCCCCAGTTCGTGTCCCGGGCGCCGCGCGGCGCGCCGTGACGCGACGCAGGGCCAGGCGGCGCTGCACAGCGTTCTGCACGCGGCAACTGGCGACGATTGATCTATTTCAGTGAGGGCCCTGAAGGCTGATCTTGAAATCTCGAACCGGTCGGCTCGAACCTGACGTCCGCCCGGCCCGTAGCGACACAGCGCCAGAGCCGGGCAGATCGTTCCGATGCAGTCTTACTTACTTGCTTACTTGCGCGCTGCGCAGGCGTACATGTTGATTTCCATGCCCACCGGCACTTCGACAATCTTCGGAGTCTTCCAAGTCATCGGGTCCTCCCAACAAGCTAGTCTGGCGCGATGCTCGCGCCGCGGCTGAACCTATGGTTCTGGCGGACGTAGCGCAAGTGCGGAACAGCCACTCGGCGTCCGTTGTGTGCTGCGATACTTCGCTCCAGGACAAGTCCGCTTCGCTCCCAGTCAAAGCGCTGCAATGAAAGCGTCGCGTTGCCATGCCTTCCGTCGCGCGAGGCAGTCAGGCACGTGCTCAGCAGTCCTTGTCGGCCACCTTCGCGTCAGGCTTGGCGCCCTGCGCCTCCTGCGCCGCGGTCGGCTGACCTTGCATCTGCTTCTGAACGTCCTGCGAGGAAGCAGCTGCATCGCCGGCGGCGCGATTCATCGCACCGGTCGGCGGATGTTCCTTTTCCGAAGCCATGCCGGTTGTCGTCTGGCTGCTGCCGGTTGATGCAGGTCCGGAACCCGCGTCCTTCAGGTTTGCGGCGCGGCCGCCGCTGTCGCAGGGACCGGCGAATGCGCTGCCGGCATTAAGGCCGACCAGGGTGCAAACCGCGAGAATGAGTATTTTCGTTTTCATCTGCTTCTCCTTTGCTCCCGGCACGCGTGCCCCGGCGCAGCAGGACGAACGCAAAACCGATCAGGAAGCTGCAGGTTCCGGGTGGCCGACGAAATCTCGCTGTTGTCTAATCGGGCACGCGAATATTTCGCGATCACAAACCGGATGCGAGGCCGTCATGCGATCATGGTCCACAGGCACAATCGGCGCAGTCCTCGCGATCTGCCTCGCATTGCCGGCAACCGCCGAGGAAAGTTCGCGGCGCGGCGAAGCGGCACCGGCTTCCGCCAGCTCCCCGGCAGCGCTGACCGGAAAGGAGCGCCTCGGCCGGAAGTGGAACGACGAACAGCGAATCGACAACTGCAACGTGCCGGTCGAGAAGCGAGGCTCGAAGCCGCGACCGAGCGTCTGCCCAAATGCGCCGATGGGTTGATCGCGCCTTGCGCGCCGCCGGGCTGCACCAGCAAACACGTGACCGTTGCTGCCTGGATCTAGGAAGCGTCGGACGACGAGATGCCGTGCTGCGCCTTGTGGATCGAAGACGGCACGATTCCGAAATACTTGCGGAACACCCGGCTGAAGTGTGAGGAGCTCGAGAAGCCCCACGAAAATGCGACATCCGTGACCGTCTTGCCGGCATGCGTCTCCAGTTCGTGGCGGCAGTTCTGCAGGCGCGCGTGCCAGATATAATCGCTGACGGTCATGCCGCGGTCGCTGAACAGCATGTGCAGGTAGCGCTTGGTGCAGCCGAGGGCCGAGGAAATCTGGTCGATGCACAGATCCGGATCGCGCAGATGTTCGCGGATGAAAGCCTGCGCGCGGATATACATCGCCTCGGGACCACCGCGATCGAACGTCGCGTCCGCCTCGCGCAGCGGCAGCAGCAACAGATCGATCAGCGAGTCGGCGACGACGACGGCATTGTTCGGCGACAATCGCGCAGCCTGGTCGAACGCGGCATGCACGAAGTCGTGGGCGATGCGACCGGTACCGGTGCGTGCCGAAAGCTTGCAGGCCGACATCTTCGCGGTGTGAAAGCCGCGCTCCTGCAGCAACGCCTTCGGCACGATGACGACCTCATGCCGCGTCAGCGCGGGGCTGATGATCGTGTGCGGACAGGATACATCATAGGCCAGGCAATCGCCGGGCATCAGTTCGAAGCGCCGGCCCTCCTGCTCGAAGTAGGACGTTCCATGCGTCTGGAACAGGATCTTGACGTAGGGGTGTTCGCTCGATTTCGCACGCGACACCGTGTGCGCGATGCGGTGCTGGCTGACTTCGATCTGGCAGAGCTTCAACTTCGAAACGGTGGTGTAGTTGACCCGCGCTTCGAGCGTCGACGCCTTCAGCGGGTCGATGTCGAACTGGCCGCAGAGATCCGTCAGCGCTTCTGACCAGCACTGAATCTGCTTCTTCGGCGATAAACCGGAGGTAGTGAGCGAGTGGACCGTGTCAGACATTTCCAGCCACCGATTCGAGGGTACTTGAATTCGAGAAAGTAAGTGTGGCCCGACTGTGGCCCGCGAAAGATCGGTCACGGTGAAGCGGCATCCACCTCAATTGAAAGCAGTCGTTTGAGCAGTCGTTGTTGCCTTAGCAACGTATGTCCCGGCATCCACTTCATAATCCTCTGACTTAGTTTCCGCGCCGTCAAGGGAAACCTCGCCACGGCGATGACACAGGCGATCCGCCGGCTCGCTTCATTGCAGTGCCGCATGATGTCCGCGTCAGGGTCGTGTGCGGCTGGAAGCCAGAAAGTTCGTCGCGGTTCGCTTTGGAGCAAATGCCCTTCCCTCTTGGGCAAGTTTCCCATGACCGAACGGGATACGGTGCGGGACAAAATGGAACGTGGGCCGTCTCGACGGAACCCGGGAATTCACCAGTGGGAGGATGCAATGCGCAAAGTGCTGATAGCAACTTGTCTTGGCTCCTTGGCGGCGCTTACGGCAGGCGCGGCCATAGCCAACGACGAATTGATCAAGATGTCGCAGAACCCGAAGGACTGGGTGCAGCCGGCGGGTGACTACGCCAATACGCGCTTTTCGAAGCTCAACCAGATCACCGCGGCGAACGTGGGAAAACTGCAGGTGGCCTGGACGTTCTCGACCGGCGTGCTGCGCGGCCACGAGGGCGGACCGCTCGTCATCGGCAACATGATGTACGTCCACACGCCGTTCCCGAACAAGGTCTATGCTCTTGACCTATCCAAGGACAACCAGATCGTCTGGAAGTACGAACCCAAGCAGGATCCCAACGTCATCCCGGTGATGTGCTGCGACACGGTCAACCGCGGCGTGGCCTATGGCGACGGCAAGATCTTCCTGCACCAGGCCGACACCACCCTGGTGGCGCTCGACGCCAAGACCGGCAAGGTGGAATGGTCGAGCAAGAACGGCGATCCCAGCAAGGGCGCGACCGGAACTTCCGCACCGCTCGTCGTCAAGGACAAGGTCCTGATCGGCATCTCCGGCGGCGAGTTCGGCGTGCAGTGTCACGTCACCGCCTACGACATCAAATCCGGCAAGCAGGTCTGGCGTGCCTTCTCCAGCGGTCCGGACGAACAGCTCCTGGTCGACCCTGTGAAGACGACCGACCTCGGCAAGCCGATCGGCAAGGATTCCAGCATCAAGACCTGGCAGGGCGACCAGTGGAAGATCGGCGGCGGCTGCACATGGGGCTGGCTGTCCTATGATCCCGCGCTGAACCTCGTCTACTACGGCTCGGGCAACCCCTCGACCTGGAATCCGAAACAGCGGCCGGGCGACAACAAGTGGTCGATGACCATCTTCGCGCGCAACGCAGACGATGGAATGGCCAAGTGGGTCTACCAGATGACGCCCCACGACGAGTGGGACTATGACGGCGTCAACGAAATGATCCTCACCGATCAGCAGGTCAACGGCCAGAATCGCAAGCTGCTCACTCACTTCGATCGCAACGGCCTCGCCTATACGATGGACCGCGAGACCGGTGAGTTGCTGGTCGCCGAGAAGTACGATCCGAAGGTCAACTGGACCACCGGCGTCGACATGAACAAGAGTTCGCCGACCTACGGACGTCCCAAGGTCGTCGATCAGTACTCGACCGAAAAGGGCGGCGAGGACAAGAACACCAAGGGCATCTGCCCGGCAGCCCTCGGCACCAAGGACCAGCAACCGGCCACCTATTCGCCGGATACGCAGCTGTTCTACGTGCCGACCAACCACGTCTGCATGGACTACGAGCCGTTCAAGGTGAGCTACACCGCGGGCCAGCCCTATGTCGGGGCGACGCTGTCGATGTATCCGCCCCCCGGCGAGAGCCATATGGGCAACTTCATCGCCTGGGACAACAAGACCGGCAAGATCGTCTGGTCGAACCCGGAGCCGTTCTCGGTGTGGTCGGGTGCGCTCGCCACCGCCGGCGGCGTGGTGTTCTACGGAACGCTCGAAGGCTACCTCAAGGCAGTCGATGCCAAGACGGGCAAGGAGCTCTACAAGTTCAAGACCCCGTCCGGCATCATCGGCAACGTCAACACCTATGAGCGGGATGGCCGGCAGTACGTCGCAGTGCTGTCCGGCGTCGGTGGCTGGGCGGGCATCGGGCTCGCGGCCGGCCTGACCGATCCGACCGCCGGCCTCGGTGCCGTCGGCGGCTATGCCGCGCTGAGCAACTACACTGCGCTCGGCGGCACGCTGACTGTGTTCGCACTGCCTCAGTAGGCTGAGCCAAACTCGAACCGGCGCATGGAACTGCTCCATGCGCCGGTTCGCCTCTCACCGAACTTCGAGGACAAGCTCTTGCGTACAGTCTGGCTGGTGGGTGCTGCGATGATCGTCGTGGTATCAGGAGGAATTGCTTTCGCCGAGAACGCGGGCGATGCGGCTGCCGTCAAGTCCGAAGACGGGAAGTATTTTGACAAGGAGGGCAATCCGACCTTCAAGGTTGCAGCCGACGGTACGGTGGATTGGTACACCTACTCCGGATACCGCCGCTATCACTCGGAATGCCACGTGTGCCACGGCCCCGACGGGATGGGATCGACCTACGCCCCTGCCCTCATGGATTCGCTCAAGACCATGGGCTACGGCGATTTCGTCGGCGTGGTCGCGAGCGGCAGAACGAACGGCAACTCCGTCATGCCGGCGCTCGGCGATAATCCGAACGTCGCCTGCTACATGGACGACATCTACATCTATCTGCGTGCCCGTGCCAACGACGCCATCGGGCGCGTGCGGCCGGCCAAGAAGGAAGACAAGCCGGACGCCTACACCCAGGCGGAGAACACCTGCATGGGCAAGAAATGATCCTTCGAGACCTGCAAGGGGCTGCTCACGCCACCTTCCCTTGGCGGCTCGAAAAGCGAGAGTGGAGTTGAGAATGAAGACACGCGCAGCAGTCGCGTTCGAGGCCAAGAAGCCGCTCGAGATCATCGAAGTCGATCTGGATGGTCCGAAGGGCGGCGAAGTCCTGGTCGAGATCAAGGCGACGGGGATCTGTCACACCGACGCCTATACGCTCGACGGCTTCGACAGCGAAGGAATCTTTCCCTCGATCCTCGGCCACGAAGGCGCCGGCATCGTCCGCGAGGTCGGCCCCGGCGTGACGTCGGTCAAGCCGGGCGACCACGTCATCCCGCTGTACACGCCGGAATGCCGGCAATGCAAAAGCTGCCTCAGCCAGAAGACCAACCTCTGCACCGCGATCCGCGCCACCCAGGGCAAGGGCGTGATGCCGGACGGCACCTCGCGCTTCAGCCACAAGGGCAAGCCGATCTTCCACTACATGGGCTGTTCGACGTTCTCGAACTTCACCGTGCTGCCGGAGATTGCGGTGGCGAAGATTCGCGAAGACGCCCCGTTCGACAAGAGCTGTTACATCGGCTGCGGCGTCACCACCGGCGTCGGCGCGGTGGTCAACACCGCAAAGGTCACACCGGGCGCCAACGTGGTCGTGTTCGGACTTGGCGGGATAGGCCTCAACGTCATCCAGGGCGCCAAAATGGTCGGCGCCGACAAGATCATCGGCGTCGACATCAACGACAGCAAGGATGAATGGGGCCGCCGCTTCGGAATGACCCATTTCGTCAACCCGAAGAAGGTCAGCGGCGACATCGTCGCGCACCTGGTCACGCTCACCGACGGCGGCGCCGACTTCACCTTCGACTGCACCGGAAACACCACCGTCATGCGCCAGGCGCTCGAGGCCTGCCATCGCGGCTGGGGCGTCTCGGTGGTGATCGGCGTGGCGGAAGCCGGCAAGGAAATCGCGACGCGGCCGTTCCAGCTCGTGACCGGCCGGGTGTGGAAGGGCACCGCATTCGGCGGCGCCCGCGGCCGCACCGACGTGCCCAGGATCGTCGATTGGTACATGAACGGAAAGATCCAGATCGATCCGATGATCACCCACGTGCTCAAGCTGGAGGACATCAACAAGGGGTTCGATCTGATGCACGAAGGCAAATCGATCCGTTCGGTCGTCGTGTTCTGAATCAAACAGCGTCAAGCACAGGAGGATAGGCCCATGACTGTTCATATCCACCCATCGGTCGACAACGGCGTCAAGAAGGGTTCTGGCAGCTTTGCCGGCGGCACCCTCGTCTGCAAGTGCGCGGACAAGCCGGTCAAGGTTGGCATCAAGGGCGATGTCGCCCACAATCACGCCTGCGGCTGCACCAAGTGCTGGAAACCCGAGGGCGCAACCTTCTCGGTGGTCGCGGTGGTGCCGCGCGAGAATCTGACCGTGCTCGAAAACGGCGACAAGCTGCAGATCGTCGATACGTCAGCGACGATCCAGCGTTACGCCTGCAAGGGCTGCGGCACGCACATGTACGGGCGGATCGAGAACAAGGGCCATCCGTTCTACGGCCTCGACTTCATCCACCCCGAACTGTTCCAGGAAGCCGGCTCGGCGGCCCCGGGGTTCGCGGCATTCGTGTCGTCCGTGATCGAGTCGGGCGTCGCCCCCTCGGAGATGGCAGGCATCAGATCGCGCCTCAAGGAGCTCGACCTGGAGCCGTATGATTGCCTGTCGCCGGCGCTGATGGATGCGATCGCCACCCACGTGGCAAAGACGGCGCGCAAGGCGGCCTGACCGGCCATCGCCAGCGAACCGCCGGCGGCGCCCTCGCCGCCGGCGGTTTTGCGCGTGGGCCTGCCGACGGCGCTCCGGCGCCGGCACGCCACATGGTTCAGCGGCTGACATGTTCCCGCAATCGGCTAGAGTGCCCCGGCATCACCCCGTGAAAGGCACTCCATGCGCATCATGATCCTCAATGGCCCGAACCTGAACATGCTCGGCATCCGCGAGCCGCATATCTACGGGTCGACCACCCTGGAATCCATCAAGGCCTCCTGCGAAGAGTTCGCCGCCTTCACCGGCACCCAACTGGCGTTCCACCAGTCCAACCACGAAGGCGAGCTGGTCGACCTGATTCAGTCCGCCCGCACCTCGGCGGACGCCCTCATCATCAATCCCGCGGCCTACTCCTTCACCTCGATTGCGATCTACGACGCCATGAAGATCTTTGAGGGGCCGATCTACGAGGTGCACATTTCCAACATCCACGCCCGCGACGAGTTGCACCGGCACTCCAAGCTCTCCGCCGCGGTCAAGGGCGTGATCGCCGGCCTCGGCCCCTACGGCTACATCGTCGCCATGCAGGCCGCGCTGCAGGGCGCCGGCCAGCTGCCGGCCTCGCTGCCGTCGGCTGTTCGTGTCGGGCCGAAATAACAGGGGGAGCGTCACATGCAGGGAAACGGCTATCTCGCCATCTGGAGCGATCTCGCGCCACAGGATCATACCGATTGGGCGCACTGGATCACGCGCGAACACGCCGCCGAACGCGTCGGCGTCACCGGATTTTTGGCCTGCCGCATCTTCCGTGCGCTGGGCGCGGCGGTCAACCGCTACTTCATCCTCTATGAACTCGAGGACGAACGCGTCGTCGGTGGTCCGGACTATCTGGCGCGGCTGAACGCGCCGACGCCATGGTCGCAGAGCATCATGCCCCGGCTCGGCAATTTCGCGCGCGGCGGCGGCCGCATCGCCGCTTCCGCGGGCACCGGCCAGGGCGGCGTCATCGCCCCCTTGCGCCTCGATGCCGCGCCGTCCTGGGACGTCGCCGCGGTCACCGCCGAGTTGGCGGGTCTCGACCGGATCATCGCCGCCCGCGTCCTGCTCACCGATCTCGCCCAGACCTCGATCAAAACGCGCGAGAAGGGCATGAGAAAGAACGACGGCTCGTTCGCCGCCCTGCTCCTGATCGAGGGAATGGACGAGGCCGCGGTCCGCGACGCCCTCCATCATCTGCGCAAGACGCTACCAGCGGACGACCACGGCACCATCGATGACCTGCCACTCTACCAGCTCGCCTTCAACTTGCCGAAGCACCTGCTGCCGGGCTGAAGCGGGCTCTTGATTCCGTCATTCCGGGGCGATGCGAAGCATCGAGCCCGGAATCCATTTCGCAACCCACACTGCCGCCAAATGGATTCCGGGTTCGCGCCAAGGCGCGCCCCGGAATGACGGCGAGATGTTGTGAGGGCAATTATCAAGGCTGCGACAAAGCAACCCGACGGGCAAATTCTCGCTGGCGACGTCGGGCAAATCAGTGGCACAAATCCGCCCGTCTCACCCGTTACGAGGGGCGGCTCGCGATCGTCACGAACGCGCGGTGGGATGCGGTGGACGCGGATTGCGCAATAGACGAGCGCGCATGACGCGTACGGCGAAGTCGTGTGGTCCTGACGTCGCGGTGCTGGCGTCAAGTTCTCGAGGAGCAAGCTCCTTGGGGGTGACGGAGGCAAAAGAGCCGTTCTCCGGGGAGATCACGAAGTAAGCCGTAAAGCCACTGCGCAGGGAAGGCCGGGATGCTCCCGCTGAACCTGTATGCTCGTGTGCGCGTCCTTTTGTGCGCAACTGCACACGAGACCGCGGGTGCAGCGCGCACCCGGTCTTCCCTGCGCCCTCGATTTCGAGAGGGCCAACGAAATGCAAGCCTCGGGCATTTCCAGCCGCGAGAACGTGAAATCATATCCATCGTTACCGGCGACGGCTGGTGCTCGACTAACCGCACCGGATCATATAGTTGAGAGTGACAAAAGCCCTCTAAGTGGCTGGATTACCGGACAAAAAATGCCTGACGCAAGCTCCTCGAAGATCGAAGCGCGCCTGAAAGCGGCCATCTCGGGTGACGTTTTCTTCGATCCCTTCAACCGCGGCCGTTACGCCACCGACGCCTCGTTCTACCAGATCATGCCGCTCGGCGTGGTGGTGCCGCGGACGATGGACGAGGCGCTGCAGGCGCTCACGATCGCGCGCGACGACGGGCGGGTCGTCACCCCGCGCGGCGGCGGCACCTCGCAATGCGGACAGACGGTCAATGAGGGCATCGTCGTCGATTTCTCAAAACACCTGAACCGGATCGTCTCGCTCGACGTCGCGAACCGCACCTGCGTGGTCGAACCCGGCATCGTGCTCGACGATCTCAACCGGCAACTCCGGAAACACGGGCTGTGGTTTCCGGTCGACGTCTCCACGGCATCGCGCGCCACCATCGGCGGCATGGCCGGCAACAATTCCTGCGGCGGGCGCTCGCTCCGCTACGGCACCATGCGCGACAACACGCTGTCGATGGATGCGGCGCTCGCAGACGGCACGCAGTTACATTTTGGCGAAGTGCCGCGCGATCTGGCGGGCGTGGATGCACCGCAGAGCGGCGTGCGACTGTTTCGCGACATGCTCGGCCTCGGCGAGCGCGAGGCAGCCGAGATCGCGGAAAGATTCCCAAAAGTGCAGCGCCGCGTCGGCGGCTACAATCTCGACGCGCTGGTGCCGCGCAACGCCGCGAACAACATGGCGCATTTGCTGGTGGGCTCCGAAGGCACGCTCGCCTTCACGACCCAGGTCGAACTGAAGCTATGGCCGGTGATCCGCAACAAGGTGCTCGGCGTCTGCCATTTCGGCAGCTTCTATGAGGCGATGGATGCCGCCCAGCACCTGGTGAAGCTGCGGCCCATCGCCGTGGAACTGGTCGACCGCACCATGATCGCGCTCGGCCGCGACATCGCGATGTTCAGGCCCGTGATCGACGCCACCGTGCGTGGCGATCCCGATGCGCTCTTGATCGTCGAGTTCGCCGAGGAAGACCAGCCCGACAATCTGGCGAAGCTCAGGCAGCTCTCCGAACTGATGGCCGATCTCGGCTTCGGCTGGAACAACCCGCAACGCAAATGGGGCGGCGTGGTCGATGTCGTCGAACCCGCGACCCAGACCGCCATCGCCGATTTCCGCACCTCCGGCCTCAACGTCATGATGTCGATGAAGCAGGAGGGCAAGCCGGTCTCCTTTGTCGAGGATTGCGCCGTGCCGCTGCCGCACCTCGCCGATTACACCGCGCGGCTCAACGACATCTTTGCCAGGCACGGCACCCGCGGAACGATGTATGCGCATGCGTCCGAAGGCTGCCTGCACGTGCGCCCGGTGCTGAACCTCAAGCTCGACAAGGACGTCAAGGCGATGCGCGCCATCGCCGAAGAGACCTTCGAGATGGTGCGCGAGTACAAGGGCTCGCATTCCGGCGAGCACGGCGACGGCCTGGTGCGCTCGGAATTCCACGAAAGAATGTTCGGCGCGCGCATCATTGCCGATTTCAGGGAAGTGAAGCAGCGCTTCGATCCGGACAAGGTGCTCAACCCCGGCAAGATCATCGATTCCCCGAAGATGGACGATCGCAGGCTGTTTCGTTATCCGCCGAATTACCGCATCGATGGATTGCAGACCGTGCTCGACTGGTCGGCCTATCCCGGCGCCGGCGGCGGCTTTCAGGGCGCGGTCGAGATGTGCAACAACAACGGCGCCTGCCGCAAGCTCGAAGGCGGCGTGATGTGTCCATCCTATCGCGCCACCCGCAACGAGAAAGATGTCACGCGCGGCCGCGCCAACACGCTGCGGCTTGCGATCTCCGGTCAGCTCGGCCCCGATGCGCTCGCCTCCGACGCGATGATGGAGACGCTGAAGCTCTGCGTGTCCTGCAAGGCCTGCCGCCATGAATGCCCGACCGGCGTCGACATGGCGAAGATGAAGATCGAGGTGCTGGCGGCGCGGGCAAGGAGACATGGCCTGACATTGCGGGACAGGCTGGTCGGCTATCTGCCGCGCTACGCGGGATTGGCGGCACGCTTCGCGCCGCTCGCAAACTGGCGCAACCGCAGCCCTCTGCTGCGCAGGCTGTTCGAACAATTCGCAGGCATCAGCGCGCAGCGCGCCCTGCCCGCGTTCCGGCGCGATGTATTCGCCTCCACCGAGGTGGCCGGGCCCGAAGCCGGCCGCGAAGTCGTGCTGTTCGCCGACACTTTCAACCGCGCCTATGAACGAGAAAATCTCGACGCGGCGCTGCGCGTGCTGGTCGAGGGCGGCTATCGCGTCCATCTGCCGAAGCCGGTCGATCGCGCGCGGCCGCTGTGCTGCGGGCGCACGTTCCTTTCGGCCGGCCTGGTCGATCAGGCCCGCGCCGAACTGGATCGACTGGTCGCGACCTATGCGCCATTCGCCGCGCGAGGAGTTCCGATCATCGGCCTGGAGCCGAGCTGCCTGCTGACGCTTCGTGACGAATTGCTGTCGCTGCGCTCCGACAACGAAGCCAAGGCGATCAGCGCACATGCCCTGCTGTTCGAGGAATTCCTGGTGCGCGAGGCCGAAGCGGGCCGCCTGAAATTGCCGCTGCGCCCCGTTGCCGAAAAGGCCGTGGTGCATGGCCACTGCCACCAGAAGTCATTCGGCGCGTTCAAGCCGGTCGAGAAGGTGCTCCGCCTCGTTCCGGATCTCGCCGTCGAGACCATCGAATCAAGCTGCTGCGGCATGGCCGGCGCGTTCGGCTATGGCGCCGAGACCTATCAGGCCTCGATCGAAATGGCCGAATTGTCGTTGCTGCCGGCGGTACGCCGCGCCGACGCCGGCACATTGATCGTGGCTGACGGGACTTCCTGCAGGCATCAGATCAGGGATGGCGCTGCGCGCGAAGCCATCCACGTCGCCCGCGTTCTGGCGATGAGTCTCGAGCAGACAGGAAAAATTTCGTGATTTCGGTGGAACCTTTGCTCGCGAGCCCGGAACCAATCTGCTCCCAGAGGCTTACATCCCCGTGCGCGCTGCGACGCGGCAGCGAGGGGAGAGCGCGTTGGAAAATCAGATCATGATCCTGGTCGTCGAAGACGACCAGTTGATACAGGGCGTCATCGAGGAAGCCCTGACGGATGGTGGCTTCGAGACCGCGCTGGCTTCGTCGGGCGAAGAAGCGATCGACCTGCTTGACGGTGCGAATCCCGATTTCCGCGCGCTCGTGACCGACATCAATCTCGGCAAGGGCGCGCGGGATGGCTGGGCCGTCGCCCGCCATGCAAGGCAGACCAGGCCCGACATGCCGATTGTCTACATGACAGGCGATAGCGCCAACGAGTGGCCCTCGAAGGGCGTGCCGAACAGCATCCTTCTCACCAAGCCCTTCGCGCCGGCGCAACTCGTCACCGCGGTTTCGCAATTGTTGAACGCCGGGTCAGCACCCCCAGCATAGATCAGCGGCAGGACTAGGCTGCCACCAGCCGTTCGATTTCAGCGATCGGATGCGACGTCAACTCCTTGGCGATCTCACCCTTGACGCGGTCACGTACTTCGGCATGAAACGCCTTCCTGAGATTGCCGAGAATCTTTGCCGGCGCAACGACGACGAGATTGTCGAATCGATTGTCATGGGCGTAGCGATAGAGCGCGTCCGCGATCTCGCCGGCAAACCGCTCCTTGGCGATGTGGTGCCAGTCGGCCTCCTCCATCGCGCTGCGCGCCGAACCGACGCTTGCAATGGATCGGCCCGGACGATCGGTGCCCTGCTCGCGGGTCGCGGGATTGTCCTGTTCGAGGATCTGCTCCACCTCAAGCCTCACCTGTTGCGCCGTGCCTCTGTTGCGCAGAAAGAGAGCCCTTTGTCCGTCGCCGATGAGAACGAGCGCGTTGTGAGAGATCGCCGGTTTCGATTCAGTGCTCATGTTTCGATGCCTCCATCGGTCCCCAACGCACGAACGCCGGTGTGGTTGCGCCTGCGGCGATGAGGCGCCGGCATCCGGAAATACGGGCCCGATCAGAGCCGGTGGAACCCGGTTCGTTGCCACTCCCGATCGATGCCATGATGCGCCGTGAATCGCACTGCGTGCCAAACACTCACCCCACCAACCTCAGCGGGCATCTCGCACTCATCATCGCCCATAAGCGGGCATGAGACGGGTCACATCGTCGAAACAAGATCGTGATAGGTGAGGCAGACCACACCTGATTGCAGCCGTTGGCCGTAATGCAGAAGGCGCAAGTCTGCTTGCATTATTCATTTCGAGCCGATGGAGCATTCCATGACGCGTCTGTTGATTTCCGGATTCGTGGCCGTCGCCCTGCTCGCCGTCACCAGCCTGTTGCACTTGCATTCACCCTCGGACGACCGCCTCGCCGCCATGACCACAGGCATGGCGTCGGCAAAGAAATCGCCCGCGGTCGCCAAGCTGCCTATCGAGGAATACGAGGACATGTCGTTCGTGTTCACGGCGCCGCCGCATCCGGCGCAACCATAGGATCGGCAGATTGCGCCTATCGCCGCGTCGCGCGCTTCAGAAATTCCACCAGCGCGGCGCGGTCCTGCTCCGAGCCGATGCGCTGCTCGGGCATCTTGGTACCGGGCGTATAGGCCTGCGGCCCAACCTCGAACAGTTTGGAGACCGTCTCGGGCGTCCAGACGATATCGAGACGCTTGAGCGCATCGGAGAAATTGTAGCCCGGCGCAGTCGCGATGCGTCGGCCGAAGATGCCTGACAACGTAGGCCCTGCCCTGTTGGCCTGATCGGCGCCCAGCGTGTGACAGGCGATGCAGGCACGAAAAATATCGGCCCCGCGGTCTCCGGCGTAGGCCGCCAGCGGATCTCCCGTCGTCTCGACGAGAACCGTATCGACGGGCTCGCCCGTCGCCGGGTTCCAGCGTCGGATGATATTGTCCGCGCCGCCGGTGAGTATCGTTCGGCCATCGGGCATAAAGGCCACCGACCAGACCGGCAGTCCCGGACCGACCAGCGTACGCGCCAGGCTGCGCGCCTTGCGATCGATCACCGCCACCGCACCGCCGATGCTGGCGGCCGCGACCTGCGCGCCATCGGGCGAGATCGCAATCGAGATCACCGGCCGCGGCACAGCCTGCACCTCGCCTGCGCGCGTGCCGTTCCCGGCGATGAAGTACACCTTGCCGTCGGCGCCACCGACCGCGATTTCACCGTCGGCGCCGACTGCGACGCTGTTGAGCGGCGTCGGCATCACAACGACCGTCGGCGGCTGCGAACCGGACAGCGGCCAGATGCGGACGCTCTGGTCATAGCTGACGCTGACCACCGCGCGACCGTCCGCGGTGAACGCCACGCCGTTGACGTTCTGCGTATGCTCCTCGAGCACGCGCGGCGCGCCACCCGCGAGCGGCCACAGCCGAACGGTGTGATCCCAGGAAGCCGAAGCTAACGTCATCCCATCGGACGAAGCCGCAAGCGCCACGATCGGCGCCGTGTGGCCTTCCAGCACCGCGTCGGGTTCGGGCCTGCCGGAGGTCCAGATCGCAATTCGCCCGTCGGCACCGGCGGTCGCGGTGCGGCCGTCCCTGAGCCAGGCGACCGCGTTGACGGCGTCGGAATGGAAGCGAAGCACCTGCTCGGCGGCATTGTGCGCCAGCGACCAGCGAATGGCGGTCGAGTCGAAACTGCCGGAAATCGCGCTCAGCCCGTCGGGAGAAATCGCCAGCGCCCGCACCGGCCCGCCATGGCCGCGCAGTTGCGCGGCGGCGGTAGTTGCCCCGATCGACAGGACGGCAAGCGCGAGAAGCGCCGACCGCGCTCCCTTGGCCAGCAATGCGTAGGCGGCAATCACTCGCATGCGCATCGGCCTAGCGCATGCCCGGTCTGTCGCGGTCGAGGCCCTTGGCCTGGAGATCGTCGAGATAGTCCTGAAAACGCCGCTCGGCGTTCAATCCGAGATCGCGCAGGAATCCCCAGGAGTAGATGCCGGTCGAGTGCATGTCGTCGAATCCTAGCCTGACGGCATAGTTACCGACGGAATCGACCGAAAGAATGGTGACGTTGCGCTTGCCGCCGACGGTCTTGCGCTCGGCCTCGGAATGCCCCTGCACTTCGGCGGACGGGCTGGTGACCCGAAGGAGTTCCGCTGGTAGATCAAAGATCCTGCCGTCGTCGAACGACACCTGCAGCGCGCGGCGGTCCTTCAACAGCCGGATCTCGACCGGCCATGCCACGCTGACGTCGGGCGTGCGCACCGCCGGCGTCAGCTCGGCCCGATCAGATTATGGCCGGGATCGCCGACCCTGGCGCCGCTCGTGGAATAGGCGACGGAACTCGACTCCTGGAAGGTATTGAGCACCATCGCAACACCAACGGCGGCAAGGAACGAAAACCCCAGCGCCGCAAAAAAGACTTTCATGGTCCTTCCTCACATTTGACTTGAGCCGGCTCACATTTCACGTGAGCCGGACCGACTATTCAGCCGGGACGGCATGCGGCGTACGGTCGGGCGGCGCGCCCGCCTTGCGCTGCTGTTCATCGGCCCAGAGCGAATGGTGCTCCTTGGCCCAGTTCACGTCGACCTCGCCGGTTCCCATCGCGTCGAACGCACCTTCCATTCCAACCGAGCCGATATAGATGTGCGCCAGCATCGCGGCGATGAAGAGCATCGCGATCACGGCATGGATCACTGTCCAGAACTGCAGCGCGGTGACGTTCCCCGGCAGATACGGGAAGATCAGGAACCAGCCGGATACCGACATCAGCGCACCGCCGATGATCACGATCCAGAAAATGCCCTTCTGGCCGGCATTGAAGCGCTTGGCCGGCGGATGCTTGTCGTTGGCGAGAATGCCGCCGCCCTGCTTGATCCACTCCAGGTCGACCTTGCCCGGGATGTTGTCCTTGATCCAGATCAGGAACATGATCACGAGACCCAGCATGAACGGGAACGCCAAATAATTATGCGCGAGCTTGGCCCAGGCCGACATGCTCGCAAAGGCTTCCGGTCCGAACAGCGGCAGGATCAGCGTGCGGCCAAAACTCACGTTCAGGCCTGACAGCGCCAGGATGATGAAGCAGCTCGCCGTCAGCCAATGGGTGAAACGCTCGAAGCTCGCAAACCGCAGGATCGTCCTGCCCGAAAAACCCCGCTGCAGCCGGATGCGGCCGCGCACCATCATGAAAATCGCCAGCAGCGCCAGCATTCCGAGAATGGAGACACCCCCGATCCATGGCAGCTTGCTGCGATGGAAGTCGCGCCAGTCACGGCCGGCGGGCTGGATCAGGCTGGATGCCATCCGGTCGGGAATGGAGACACGCCCGCTGATCTTGTCGCCCTCCTTCAGCGCATTCAGGAGTTTGTCCTCCTGAACCGCCTCGGCGGTCGGCTTGAAGGAAATCTGCGCCGCCGCGGGATGGCTGAGCACGAACAGCAGCGCGAACGCCGCAAACAGCGGGGCGAAGATCGCGAGCTTGAGAGATGAAAGTGAGCCTGGCATTTGCACAACGCCTTTCGGTTTCGAATTACGCGAGTGCCGCAGCGCCGAAGTGCTGCGGCCGTGGCATCAGCCGGTCGGTGAATCGCTGTAGGCCGTCTTCCAGCCCCACATGCCCGAGCCGTAGCCGCGCTTCATCACGCGCTCCTTGTAGATCTCGGCGATGATCGCGCCGTCTCCGGCGAGCAGCGACTTGGTCGAGCACATCTCGGCGCAGATCGGCAGCTTGCCCTCGGCGAGGCGGTTGGCGCCGTATTTGGCGTATTCGGCCGGCGTGGAGTCAGCCTCCGGCCCGCCCGCGCAATAGGTGCACTTGTCCATCTTGCCGCGCGATCCGAAGTTGCCGACCTTCGGATATTGCGGCGCGCCGAACGGACAGGCGTAGAAGCAGTAACCGCAGCCGATGCAGAGGTCCTTGGAGTGCAGCACCACGCCGTCGGCGGTGGTGTAGAAGCACGACACCGGGCAGACCGCGGCGCAGGGCGCATCGGTACAGTGCATGCAGGCCATGGAGACCGAGCGTTCGCCGGGCTTGCCGTCATTGATGGTGACGACGCGGCGGCGGTTGATGCCCCACGGCACTTCATGTTCGTTCTTGCAGGCCGTGACGCAGGCGTTGCACTCGATGCAGCGATCGGCATCACAAAGAAATTTGACGCGAGCCATGATCTATTTCTCCTCTCACGCCGCTTGAATCTGGCACAGGGTCACCTTGCCCTCGTGCATGCCGGTCACCGGATCGTAGCCGTACGAAGTGATCGTATTGACGCTTTCGCCGAGCACGATCGGATCGGCCCCCTTCGGGTATTTGCTGCGCTGATCGACGCCCTGGAAGTAGCCGGAGAAGTGGAATGGCATGAACGCCACGCCCTTGCCGACACGATCGGTCACCAGCGCCTTGACCCGCGCCTTCGAGCCGTTTTCAGGACCGGTCACCCAGACCCAGGCGCCATCCTTGATGCCGCGCTCGGAAGCGTCCGAAGTGTTGACCTCGACGAACATGTCCTGCTGCAATTCGGCAAGCCATTTGTTCGACCGGGTCTCTTCGCCGCCGCCCTCGTATTCGACCAGGCGTCCCGAGGTCAGGATGATCGGGAATTGCTTGGCAAGTCCCTTCTCCACCGCGGCCTTCTGGATCGAGAAGCCGAGATTGGCCATGCGGAACTGACGGCCATCCGGACGCGTCGGATATTTGGCGACGAGATCGGGACGTGCCGTGTAGATCGGTTCGCGATGCACCGGCACGGGATCGGGCAGATTCCACGCCACCGCGCGCGCCTTGCCGTTGCCATACGCCATCACGCCATGTTCGAGCGTGACGCGAATGATGCCGCCGGAAAGGTCGACCGCCCAGCCGACGCTGTCGGGATTATTGCCGCCGATCTTCTGGATCGTCGCCAGTTCGGCTTCGGTGAGGTCCTTGTCCCAGCCGAGCTTCTTGAGCACGCCGTAGGTGAACTCGGGATAGCCGTCGGTCAGCTCCGATCCCTTGCTGTAGGAGCCTTCGGACAGCAGGTTGACGTTCTTCACCGAACCGTCCGGCTGCTTCTCCTCGTACATCACGCCGAAGCGGGCGCGGAACGTGCCGCCGCCGTCCTTGGCGTGCAGGTTGGTGTTGTAGAGCGTGTGCGTGCCCGGATGCTTGATCTGCGGCGTGCCCCAGCACGGCCACGGCAGGCCGTAATAGTCGCCGCCGATCTCGGGTTCGTCGGCCTTGGCGCGCAGCGTCACCAGGTCGAACTTGCCCTGGTTGTTCATGTGCGCCTTCAATCGCTCCGGCGACTGGCCGGAATAGCCGGTCGAGAAGCCGCCGCGGTTGATTTCCCGCAGCACATCCTCGGGCAGCGGACGATTGTTCTCCACCTTGATGTTCTTGAACATCCGATCGGCAAAACCAAGCTTCGCCGAAAGCCGGTAGATGATCTCGTAATCGTCCTTCGATTCGAATATCGGCTTGACGATCTGCTCGCCCCACTGGATCGAGCGGTTGGAAGCCGTGCGCGAGCCCGAGGTCTCGAACTGCGTGCAGGCCGGCAGCAGGTAGGTGCCGTTCTTGCGCTCGGAGATCGCGGCGAAGGTGGTCGGATGCGGATCGGCGACCACGAGCAATTCCAGCTTCTCCAGGCCCTTCACCATTTCGGTCATGCGCGGCACGGTATTGCCGCCGTGACCCATGACGACCACGCCCTTCACGGCGTCGCGCTGGTCGACGTCATCGGGGTTGGCGAGCGTCGCATCGAACCAGCGGGTCCACGGGATGCCCGGCAATTCCATGTTCTGCTTGCGGTTACGGGCGGGACGGCCCGCCTTGGCCGGCACTTCATCGAAGCGCGCCTGCAGGTAGTCGTACTCGACCTCCCAGACCCGCGCCCAATGCTTCCAGGCGCCCTCGACCAGGCCGTAGTAGAGCGGCAGGGTCGTGATATCGAGGCCGATATCGGTCGCGCCCTGCACGTTGCAGTGGCCGCGGAAGATGTTGGCACCGCCGCCGAACGTGCCGACATTGCCGGTCGCCAGCAGCAGGTTGCAATACGCACGGACGTTGGCCGTACCGACGGTGTGCTGGGTGCCGCCCATGCACCAGATGAAGGTCGACGGCTTCTGCTTGGCGAAAGTCTCGGCGACCTTCTTCATCTGCTCGCCGGGAATCCCGGTGACGCGCTCGACTTCCTCCGGCGTCCACTTCGCGACTTCGGCGCGGATCTGATCCATGCCGTATACGCGCTGCTTGATGAATTCCTTGTCTTCCCAGCCATTGTTGAAGATGTGGTGCAGCATGCCCCAGATCACGGCGATGTCGGTGCCGCTGCGGAACCGGACATATTCGGTGGCGTGAGCGGCCGTGCGGGTGAAGCGCGGATCGAGCACGAACACGTTGGCGCGGTTGAGCTCCTTGCCGGTCAGGATGTGCTGCAGCGAAACCGGATGCGCTTCGGCGGCATTCGAGCCCATGAAGACGATGGTCTTCGAGTTCCGGATGTCGTTGTAGGAGTTGGTCATCGCGCCGTAGCCCCAGGTATTAGCAACGCCGGCGACGGTGGTCGAGTGGCAGATGCGGGCCTGGTGATCGATCGAATTGGTCCCCCAGAAGGCCGCGAATTTGCGGAACAGATAGCCGCCTTCATTGGAGAATTTCGCCGAGCCCAGCAGGTAGACCGAGTCGGCGCCGGACTTGGCGCGGATCTCGAGCATCTTGTCGCCGATCTCGTTGATGGCCTGATCCCACGAGATCTTCTGCCATTCGCCGTTGACCAGCTTCATCGGGAATTTCAGGCGGCGGTCGCCGTGCACGAGTTCGCGCACCGACGCGCCCTTGGCGCAATGCGAACCGCGGTTGATCGGAGAGTCCCAGGCCGGCTCCTGGCCGACCCAGACGCCGTTCTGCACTTCGGCGATGACGGTGCAACCGACCGAGCAATGCGTGCAGATATTCTTTTTGATTTCCGTCGGCGCGCCGACGATCTTCGGGCCGGCCTGCGCCTTGCGCACGGAGCCGAGCGGCATCAATCCGATCGCGGCGCCGGCACCGGCAGCCAAACCGGAGCGTCGCAGGAACGTACGGCGGTCGAGAACGCCAGACGCGAGACCGGCGGCGACACCCTGCAAACGCGCCCTGCCCGCGGATCCTTCTTTTCGCTTGGTCAACATTTGCTTCGTCCCATCAATAGCGATTGACGCGATAGAAATTCTTGACGTGGTCGGTTTCCTTGTAGCGCGCCTTGACGCGCTCGGATTGCGACTCGTCCGCCTCGGCTTCGCTGCCTGCGAGCGGCACGACAGCCGCCGCCGCGACGGCCGACCCGCCCATCAGGAACAGGCTGCGCCGGTCGACGCCTGAAGACGGCGCCTTGCCCTTGTCAGATGGCTTACTCATTGCAATCTCCTCTTAAGGCTTGCCTTTACCGTCACTCGGACAGCGTGAAGGCCTCCGATTCCAATTCCATGAAGACACGGCCGACGCGGCCGACCGCGCGGTAGAACGGCGCCGATTGCGACATCTCGAGGTCCGCGAACATTCGCGCCGCCCACGGCTTGAGATGACGATCGAAGAAGCGCGACTGCTGCGCGAAGTCAGCGTCGAAATCGCCGCGCGCCAATCCCGCCATGACCTCGAGCAGGATCGCGACGTGATCTTCCGGCTCCCGCGAGGTGCCTGCGCGCTCGATCCCGAGCGCATCGAGATCCTCGCGCACCCGCGCCAGCGGCCGCTCGTGCAGGAAACCGGTCAGATAATAGGACGCATAGGGAAGCAGTTCGCCGCGGCCGAGCCCGATGAAGAGATCGAAGAACTCCTTGCTGACGGCGCGGTCGTCGGTCGCCGCAGCCGCCGAAGCAAGCTCGATATGCGCCATGCCGAGATCGGAACCGTCGCCCTTCAACATCGCGACGCGCCTGAGCGTGTCGGCGTCCGGCGCCTTGCCGAGCAACAGCGACAGCAGGCCGTATTCCGCGGCACGCAGCAGATCGATCTCGTCGATTTCCGGTTTCGGTGTCACCTGGCTCTCGGATGATCCGTAGAGATCGGGACGGAGTACAAAACGATTCACCTGCGTCAGTGCCTCAACGGCGAGAACCCGCTCCGCGGGAATTCGCGACCATGCAGAAACAGACGGCTGCGCGATGCCAATTCCCCGCGCCAGCGAAGCGACACCACCTGCTGCTTTGATTGCTAGTTCCAGACCGGTGTCACGCATGGTGCTACCGATTTCTCCCCCGCCCACCCGTGTCCCTCGGGCTACTCAACTTAGAACTGGAATTATTCCAAGGAGGAATCTCTAACATAGGCTTTGCCTATGTCCGAAAAAACTTTTGTCTAACCAATCGGCTTTGCGCTGCCATGACGTCGCACCGGCTGCTGCGGCGCAGCGGAACTCGTCGTTTTCTGAGCGATTTCAGGCGTTGATTCGCCGGCAGCTTTTTCTGTGTCAGAACTGTGTTCCATCGCAGCTGTCGGCTCTTCAATTTGTCTCAAAGACTTAACCTGCGATTCATACTGCGCGGCATCGCCGTCGGATGATTGCGCAAGTGTAATGTCCGCCTCATTTCCGGAATTTGGATCGGAATTTGCTGCTTCAACCGCCGGTTGACCCATAATTTGCGAAACCATACGTGCGACATCGACGCCTGCGCCCAGTTCGCCACCACCGGGAACTCCGCCCGGCGTGTTCCAGTCATATGCATATTCGAGTGCAGGATTGACGTAGTTGCGAATCGCCGGATCCAGTGCCCAGGACTTTCGCAGTGCGGCATTCCGCAAGTGCTCCGGCACGCCCTTTTTGAGAAAGGCGGTGATATCGGTCGTTCCCGTCAACTCCTCAAGCTTGGGCAGGCTGGAAAGATCGAATTCCGGCTCCGCTTCGACTTCGGCAGGCGCTTCGGCCGGGACATTGGACGCAGCAGCGACCGGCGTCTCCTGCTTCGGCTCCGGCTGTCTGGCTTCCTGCTTGCGCTGCGACCAGCGCGCCAGAAAGCCCTTGTCCTGCTCGGGTCTGTCCGGATCGTTCATGTGCGCCCTGTTCCCTCGTCCGGCCGGCCGCCGGGCATTCGCGGACGATCACCCCGCGCGCGATCCCGCTTGCGCTTGTGGAAAACGCGTTCGACATGGAATCGATCGACAAACTCAGCAATCCACGACGCAATCTCGGGCGGCATCGGAACGGTGCCAATGACATCGCAACCGCTTTCGAACATCGCCTCGCCTTCGGTCGGATCGGCGGTAACTTTCGTCAGTTCGAGTTCGGGCCCGCCGTCCTGGCGCCGCAGCGCCACCCAGATCCGGGGCTCACCGTCGGCCAGATTGTCGCGATAATTGGCGGTTTCCGCGCTGAACAGTTCAATGCTCGCGGAGCCAGCGTAAAAGATCGTCGCATCAGGCTCCTTGGACAGCGCGGTCCACGGCGCCGTCGCTGGCACCTCGTCCAAAACCATCGCCGGCGACCAGACATGGTCGATCCAGGGATTGTCGATCGTACGGCGGCGCAAGACGACGCCGACCTCGCGGGATGCTTCCGTCATTGCCTGCCCGATCCTCCGTTTCGCGGCCGATCACGCGACATTCGCGGCCGCCGCAAGCGGCAGCCCTGCGATCAGATTCTGCGGCTTCAGCCGCACGACCTTGTCCGCGCCCATGGCGAGGATGAGATAGACCGGCTTGTTGCCGACACGCTCGTCCACCAGTCGCGCATCCTCGAACGTCAGCCGCATCAGGGCGACGATGCGCTCGGCAACGCTGTTGTCCATGCGCTCGCCGCGCCACAGCGCGTTGCCGATGCGTGTCGCCTCGCTGTCGAGACCGATGAACCAGCGCCAGTCGCGATCCTCGATCGAGGCGACGGTTTCAACACTGACGGCGATGCCGAGCAGATGGCCGATCCACCGCTCGATGACCCGGCAGAGCCCGGCGCGGGCCTTGGCATTGCCGCCGATATTCATCGCCATCGCATGCGCGTCCGAACGCGACCAGTAGGTCCAGGCGTTGTCGTCATCCATGACGTCCATCTCGCCGAACGTCTTCGGCTGCAGCAGGGCCGTGAGCGGCGACGCATGCAGGTCGTGCTGCGCATGCTGCTCCGCCTCGATGACTTCCGCATCGGCCAGCAGCAACGTGCCTTCATGAGAAGCCGCCAGCTGGCTGCGATAGAACAGCTCGGCGGCGCGCAGCACGTAAGGATCCTCGCATCCCTCGAGCGCATTGCGCAGGATCAGGTGGCAGAGCTGCGACAGAAAGATCGGCGGCAGATCACCCGCGCCCTTGCGGGCCATCGCGACATAGACCGCCTCGAGCGACGGCGCCGCCATCAGCCGGTCGCGGAAATTCATCATGAAGCTCCAGTTCTCGCGCGCGTCGGCGTCGGCGAGAACACCGATGTCTGCGGCCGAAACGGGGCGAAGCGGGTCCGCCAGCAGACTTGCGTGCAGATTCTTCTCCGCCTCGCAGGCGTCCGCCGGCGGCATCAATTCCGGCCGCGCCAGATAGGCGATGATCAGTTCAGGCGTTGCGACCAGCCCGCCGTGATCGGCACGGCGCGTCAAATGATGGCCCGAGGCGACCCAGAACTCCCTCATGTGCGATCCCCGGTCTTGCGGTCGGTCCTGATCAATCCGAGCAGATCGACCTCGTCTGCGGGCTCAGCCTCGCCTTCAACCTCGTGAAACGTAAAGGCGCTGGCGTGGGCGTGCAACCGATCGGCATCCGCCGCCGTCTGCCGCGGCTTGAGGGTGCGGAAGCGTTCGCGGATTTCGCCATTCTCGACGCTGCGCTGCACCGCAAGCAGGGTCTGCGGCGGGTGCTCGCACAGCGAGGCCGCGAATGCGATCTCCTCCTCGGCGGCGACGCGCGCGGCATCGGCATCGGGGGCTCCGAATTTCTCCATCAGTTGCGCCGCGAGGCGCTCGATCATCATCTGTCTTTCGGCTTCGGTGGCTTCGGTGACGATGGCAAGCGTCGACCATCCCAAACTATCGATCCCGAGAAAACCCGAACGCAGCGCCACGCGCTGCTTCTGACCCAGCGTTTCAGGCTCCCTGTTCCAGAACACAAACGCACCGGAAACCGCCCACTCGCCGGGTTCCGCCGCCCGCTCGAAAACGAACGTATCCGACGGGTCCAGCCTGATGGTGCGCGGAAGTTTCAGCATGTCCGCCTCATCCGAATTTCGGACCGCGTGACTGCGGATCATACCAGTTAGCCTTTTCCAGCGCATCCACAAGGCCGGTCCGCTCCGGCGCCCCGCCGCCGGCCGGCAGGCTCACCAGCAGGTCGCCATTCAAGTCGATGCCCCTGCGCTCACCCGCCTTGTGCTTGGGAAGCCGCTCCAAATAATCCCGCGCGATCGCCTCGAATCCGCGCTCGTTCCAGCGATCGAACGCCGTCATCAGGTGGCGCGCGAAGCTTTCGATGATGGCGTCGGTATCGATCAGTTCAAAGCCTTCGCTCAGCAGGGACACGCCGGAAGCGGCCTGCATCTCCGGCAGATGCGCGATGTCGGCCGCGCGCAAGAGCACGCCGAACACCAGCCATGCCGGCACCTCAGTCTCCGCGCAGTCCTTCGGCCAGGCGAGCCGCCCGCCGCCGAGCAATCCGGTGTCGAACCGGATCGCATCCGGCCAATCGAAGCTCACTTCCCGCTCCGGCGGACAATGCGCGGCAATCGCATCCGCGACCGCATTCATGCCGGCGAAGAAAGCGCGCCGCGCTGATTTGAGCGGTTCGTCAGGCTCCAGCACGACGGCGAACTCGACAAGGTCGTAACGTCGCACCCATACCAGGGTCCCGGCGCCCGCCTCTGCCGCGATGTCGCAGCCATGCGCAAATGCATCGCCGAGTTCGCGCAACGCGACCAAAGTATAACCGGGCGGCAGGTCGAGCGTCTGTTCCATATGCCCTGGACGAGCGATCACGCAGAACTAATCCCTGAATACTTCACGAACGGAGGGAGTATGCTATCCCGCGCAGGCCGGTCGCGCGAGCGGCCATTGCAGCTTGCAGATATTTCCCGGAGCGGTTACCGCAGAACCGTGGGACGAAGCAACGGTCCGTTTGGTGGACAAGGTTCAGGGTATCTATAATGAGTGCGTCGGCGTCTCGCCTCCTGATATGCAGTTGCGAGAAGACCATGCCGCTCGATCCGCTAGCGATTGCGCGCGGCTGCACGGCTGACATCACCCAGGCGAACCAGCTTTGCGGGCTCGAACTCGACCGCTTCAAGCAGGCGCTTGCGAGCGGTTCACCGATCACAATCGCTTGTACGCAGGAAGCCCCGCTGTTTCGCGAAGTCGCGGAGAGTTCTCCGCAGGCCCAGCTTACCTTCGTCAACATCCGCGAGACCGGCGGCTGGTCGAAAGACGCCGCCGCCGCGGGCCCGAAGGCAGCGGCGCTGATTGCCGCGGGGGGCGAAGACATGCCACCGATTTCATTGGTGACGCTCGAAAGCACCGGTGTGGTGTTGATCTATGGCCGCGACGAGGTCGCCATCGAGGCGGCGCAGCGTCTCGCCGATCGCCTGGACATTACCGTGCTGCTCAGCAGGCCCGGCGACGTAACGCCGCGGCGGACAAACGAATTCCCGGTCCTCAAGGGCACCATCCGCAATGCCCGCGGCCATCTCGGGCAGTTCGAGCTTGCGATCGACGACTATGCGCTGCCGCAGCCGTCCTCGCGCGCGAAGCTCGTGTTCGGATCGTCGCGTGACGGCGCGACCTCGACCTGCGATCTGATCCTCGATCTCTCGGGCGGCACGCCGTTGTTTCCCGCGCATGACCTGCGCCCGGGCTACCTGCGCGCCGATCCGCGCGACATGGCTGCCGTCGAGCGCGCAATTGCGGACGCCGGCAACCTCGTCGGCACCTTCGACAAGCCGCGCTACATCAATTTCGAGGAAAAACTCTGCGCGCATTCGCGTTCGTCCATCACCGGATGCACGCGCTGCCTCGATCTGTGCCCCACCGGCGCGATCACGCCGAACGGCAATGCGGTGGCGATCGACGCCAACGTCTGCGCCGGCTGCGGTTCGTGCGCATCGGTTTGCCCGACGGGTGCGGCATCCTATGCATTGCCGAGCGCGGATGCGCTGATGCGGCGGCTGCGGACGCTGCTGCAGACCTATCGCAAGGCCGGTGGAAGCGACGCCGTCGTGCTGTTTCATGACGGCGAACACGGCGCAGACATCATCGATGCGCTGGCGCGGTTCGGCGACGGCCTGCCGGCAAACGTGCTTCCGCTGCAGGTCAACGAGGTGACGCAGCTCGGACCGGAGATGCTGGCGGCGGCGTTTGCCTATGGCGGCAGCGGTGCCGCGATCGTAACCCGCGGCAAACCGCGCCACGACATCACCGCACTGCGCCGCGCGGTCGAAACATCCGACAGCATCGTTTCAGCGCTCGGCTTCGGCGCTGGTCTGGTGCGTATCATCGAGACCGACGATCCCGATCAACTGCGCGCCGCGCTCGACGCTGCACCTCGCGGCATCGCGACCCAGAAGCCCGCGGGCTTCGTTCCGCGCGGCGCCAAGCGCGGCGTGCTCGAAACGGCGTTCCGCGAACTTCACCATGCCGCGCCCGCGCCCGTCGATGTCGTGCCGCTGGCGCCGGGCGCGCCCTTCGGCGGCGTGAAGCTCGACATCGACGGTTGCACGCTGTGCCACGCCTGCGTCACCGCCTGCCCGACCGGGGCACTGTCGGACAACCCCGATCGCGCGATGCTGCGCTTTACCGAGAGTCTCTGCGTGCAGTGCGGACTTTGCCAGTCCACCTGCCCCGAGAAAGTGATCACCATCGAGCCGCGTCTCGACTTCCAGGCCTGGGACACGCCGCTTCGCGTGCTCAAGGAGGAAGAGCCGTTCAACTGCATCGCCTGCGGAAAACCCTTCGGCACCAGGAGTTCGATCGAGCGCGTGCTTGCCAAGCTCGGCGGCGAGAAGCACTGGATGTTCCAGGGCGCCAACGCCAAACGTCTCGACGTCATCAAGATGTGCGCGGACTGCCGCGTCGAAGCCGTGGTGAACGAGAGTTTCGATCCGCACTCAGCCCCGCAGCGCCCGCCGGTGATGTCGACGGAAGATTACCTGAGGGCGCGCGAAGCGAAGAAGGACGGTCCGCCCGGATCGTGAGCAGCCCGTGTCCGCATCCCCTCCCGACTTAAAAGCGCGCGCAACGTCGAAGGCCGCCGGCCTTCCCGGCGTCAAGCATGTCATTGCCATTGCCTCCGGCAAGGGCGGCGTCGGCAAATCCACCACCTCCTGCAATCTCGCGCTCGGCTTCGCTGCGCTCGGACTGAAGACCGGCATTCTCGACGCCGACATTTATGGCCCGTCGCTGCCGAAGTTGTTCGGCCTGCGCGGCAAGCCGCGGCAGATCGGCCCGCGCATGCTGGAACCGATGGAGCGGTTCGGCGTCAAGGTAATGTCGATCGGCTTCCTCGTCGAGGAAGACAGCGCCATGATCTGGCGCGGCGCGATGGTGATCTCGGCCATTACGCAAATGCTGCGCGAAGTGGCGTGGAACGATCTCGATATTCTCGTGGTCGATCTGCCGCCGGGCACCGGCGACGCCCAGCTCACCATGGCGCAGCAGGTGCCGCTGGCTGGCGCCGTCATCGTTTCGACGCCGCAGGACATCGCCCTGATCGACGCGCGGCGCGGCATCGCCATGTTCGAGAAGGTGAGCATTCCAATTCTGGGCCTGATCGAAAACATGTCGAGCTTCTGCTGCCCGGCCTGCAACCGCGTCACGCCGATCTTCGGTCATGGCGGCGCGCGAACGGAAGCCGAAAGCCGCGGCATTCCGTTCCTGGGCGAGATCCCGCTCGATATCCAGATTCGTGAAACCTCCGATGACGGTCGCCCGATCGTCGCGGTCGAGCCCGACGGCATCCATGCGCAGCACTACATCGGCATCGCGCGCGATATCTGGACTTCGATCGTGACCGGCGCAGCGCACCGGCCGCCGCCGCGCATCGTCATCGAATAACGCGCGAGGCCGGATTAGTAGGCCCGCGCAAAATCTCCCTCCGCCTTGACGTGATCGAACGTCGGATAGCTCGCGGTCCAGGAATTGGCTTCGGATTTCGTCAGTTCGCTCAGGCGGTCGAGTATCCCGACGCTCTCATTCCGCAACTCGGCGGCAACGGCGGCGAGGTCGGGAAAATGGGACCGCACGGCATTGAGCCAGATGGTTCGGCCCGCCAGGAAGCCGCCCGCCCCCGCCGCATAGGCGTATTGCAGCACCAGTTCGAACTTGTCCCGCGCGGCGCCGCCGGAGAGCAGAACCCAGGGCAAGCGATGCTCCCGGCATATGTCGCCGATCGCGTCGAATTCCGCCTGCGCGGAGGCAGCCGCCTTGCCGCCATCCCGCGCCGGCAGGCTGTTGGCCGCAAGCGGACTTTCGAGCTTGAGAAGATCGACGCCATATTCGGGCCTTGCAAACTCGCGCACGCTTTCGATCACCAGGGCCGGCAGCTTGCCCGGCGATTCGACATAATCGGCTGTGTGATTGGCGCTGCCGAGGAAGGGATAGACCAGCAGTTCGAGCACATAGGGAATATCGTTTCGGCTGCATTCCTCGCCGATCTCGCGGACAAAGCGCTTCTGATGTTCGATGACCGCGGGTTCCGCGTCGGGCCGATACCAGGCCAGCACCTTTACCGCGTCACCGCCCATCGCGCGAATTTTTGCAACGCTCCAGTTGTCGATGACGCGCGACTTGCGTCCGCCGGGCGTCTCCTCGACCCGATGCTCTTCGAGGGTCATGATCAGCCCGCAGCGCGCCGGCAGCAGATCGATCGCGGCAGGCACGGCAAAATTCGGATCGAACAGCATCGAACTGCAATGCGGCGCCAGGGCTTCCACCAGCAGCCGCTTGGCCGCGGTCACGTCGGCATAGGCGACCTGATCCCTGGTGATCTTCTTCGCCTGCGCGATGGCGTCGAACATCGGCGGCCGCTGGTCGAGCGCCACCATACGAAAATGACCGTCGGCATCCGCGAGC
The DNA here is from genome assembly GCA_023387735.1 of Pseudomonadota bacterium. GTDB lineage: Bacteria > Pseudomonadota > Alphaproteobacteria > Rhizobiales > Xanthobacteraceae > Bradyrhizobium. The sequence continues at coordinate 180,498 of JAEWHP010000035.1, forward strand.
CGCGCCAATCCGCGTGTTTTTCCGATCGTTCTCATTAGCCGTTCCTTTGAAATGCAAGACAATCTTCAAGCGTCGGGATGCCGGCGCGTCCGCCCGGCCGGGTGCATTTGAGCGCCGCCGCGGCTGCGGCGAACGACATGGCTTCATCTGCCGCGAGCCGGGCACCGATGGCCAACGCATAGGCGCCGTGAAACACGTCACCCGCTCCCGTCGTATCGATGGCGGTGACCCTGTAGGCCGGTTGGTGGCGAACAGCGTCGTTCTCGCGCCAGGTGACGCCATCGCCGCCTCGCGTGACCGCCGCAACGCTGCATCCATACTTCGCAACAGCGGCCAACGCGGCGTCGTCGGTCGAGCCGGCAAAGCCGGCCAGCGCCGGCTCTGAGAACACCGCGTGATCGGTCAGCGGCAGCAAGGTCTTGAACACTGCCGCATCGGCGACATCGGCATCGAGGATGGTTGGAACGCCCTTTGCGCGCGCCGTTTCAAACAGCGCCTTCGCGCCCGAGACCCAGCGCGGGTCGGCAAGAACCGCCGATGCGCGGTCGATTTCTTGGAGCGGAAGCCAGTCCGCCGGTTCGGGAAACTCGCCGCGGAAATTCACGATCTGCCGCTCGCCCGCGGAATCCACCAGTATGCCGGACACCGAGGATTTGCCGTTTGCGAAGAGCCGGAACTGACCGACGTCGACCCCCTGCTCCGAAAGCGCCTTGCGCATCTCGTGGCCGGCCGCATCGTCGCCGCCGCGGCCCCAGAACGCTGCGATGCCGCCGAGCCTGGCGACGGCAACGGATGCGGTTGCCGCCATTCCGCCGCCGGCGGTGCTGTACTCCGGGCTCCTGATCTTCTGGCCTCCGCCCGAGAAAAACTCCGGCACGCGCCAGATCTGATCGAGCGCGGAAAGGCCAAGGCAGATTACGCGCGTGCTCTTCGCGCGCCCCGCAAGCACGTCGAACGCGGTCGACTGATCCACGCCCCTGGGCGATCCAGGCCTGGTCATGGCAATACCCGGCCGGTCTCGACATCGAACAGGTGAACCTTGTCGGCCTTCGGGAGCAACGACAGCCGCTCGCCGAGCTTCGGCTTCAGCGAAGGATCGACGCGCGCAATCGCCTCCGCACCCGCAATATCGAAATGGATCAGCGTGTCCGACCCCAGCGGCTCGACCAGTTTGATAAGGGCTGAGATGCTGGAGGCCTCGTCGGGCACGACCTCGAAATGTTCGGGCCGCACGCCCAGCACGCCCTTGCCTCCCGCAGCCTTCAGTTTGCCACGCGCCGCGGCGTCGAGCGGTGCAGGCGATCCGTCATGCGAAAAGGTGGCATTGTCGTGGTTCAGTTCGACGGGCAGGAAGTTCATCGTCGGCGAACCGATGAACCCTGCGACGAATTGGTTCGCCGGGCGTTCATAGACCATCTCCGGCGTGTCGTATTGCTGCACGACGCCGTTTTGCAGCACGACGATCCGATCGGCCATCGTCATCGCCTCGATCTGGTCGTGGGTGACGAAGACCATCGTGGTCCGCAGCTGTTGCGACAGCGACTTGATCTCGGCCCGCACCTGCCCGCGCAATTTGGCGTCGAGATTGGACAGCGGCTCGTCGAACAAAAATACCTGCGGGTTACGCACGATGGCCCGGCCCATGGCGACCCGCTGGCGCTGGCCACCGGACAGTTCCTTGGGCTTGCGGTCGAGATAGGCGTCGATGTGCAGCATGGCCGCCGCCTGCCGCACCCGCGCATCGATATCCGGCTTCGACATCCCGCGCAGTTCGAGCGCGAACGCCATGTTGTCGTAGACGCGCATATGCGGATAGAGCGCATAATCCTGGAACACCATGGCGATGTCGCGTTGCGCGGCCGGAATGGCGTTGACGCGCTTGTCGCCGATATAGAGCTCGCCGCCCGTGATCGGCTCCAGTCCGGCAATGATCCGCAACAACGTCGACTTGCCGCAGCCCGACGGCCCGACAAAAACGACGAACTCGTGGTCGGCGATCTCGAGGTTGAGATCGGGAATGACCGTGACGTTCGCGTAGCGCTTGACCAGGTTGCGGATCGAAATCGCGGCCATCAGCGCGGCTCCAGCGCGAGAACCGGCTTGATCAATTTGCCCTCGGCGAACCGGGCGAAATTCTCCGGCAGCGCCTGCAATCCGAATTCGCCGTCGACGAAAACGCGATACTCGTCCTTGTAGCGGCGCAGCAGCGCAATGTTCGGTTCGAAATCGCCGATCGGAAAGTAGAAGGTCCGGATCATATAGAAATCCTTGCGCCGGAAGATCTTGCCCTCCTCGATCGTCCAGGGCGCCGCGTTCTCTCCGACCAGCACCAGCGCTCCGCGCGGCAACACCAGTTCGATGCCGAGGTTGCGCGCGGCATGGGCGCCGGAGCATTCCATGATCAGGGCGAAGCGCTTGCTGGTGTCGCCGACGGGATAGCTCTGCGCGCCAAAGGTTTGCGCGATTCCGAGACGCTCCGTATTTGGATCCGAAACGTGGATGTCGCCGTAGCCGGCGTCCCGAAGCGCAAGGATGACGCCCAGTCCGACCGGACCGGCACCGGTGACCAGCACCGGTCCGCTTTCATCCGGCGGTACGACGCGGCTGACAAAGCGCACCGCGTGGGCGGACGTGCCGATCGTATCCAGCAGCAGCGGCGCAAGGCTGTCTTCGATGTCGTCAGGCACCGGCAACAGGCAGTTCTCGGGCACCGGCAGATACTCGGCATACCCGCCCGGCCGGTTCCAGCCGATCAGGCTGGAAATCTCCAGGCACATCTGGGTGTCGCCGCGGCGGCAGGCGGCGCAGCGACCGCAGTGAACCGGGATATAGACGGCGCAGCGGCGGCCGTGCATGGCATGCCCGGCTTGTTCGACGACGCCAAAGATCTCGTGGCCGGCGGTAAACTCGGCGCCCTTGTGCCACAGCTTGAAATCCGAGCCGCACAGCGCCGTACGCGACACCCGCACGAGCACTTCACCAGTGCCGACATCGGGAATTTCGACGCGCTGGATGGTGATGCGCTCGCCGCCATGAAACACGGCCGCTTCCATCGTGGCATTGGTCCGATCGAGTACCGTCATTGCACTTCCTGCTATCCCTTCACCGCGCCCAGCGTCAGCCCGGCCACCAGCCAGCGTTGAACCACCGTGGCGAGAAGCAGCGGCGGCAGCGCGATCAGCGTCGCGGCGGCCATCAGCGCGCCCCATTGGGTCGATCCTTCACCGACGAAATTGAACGCGGCCGCGATCAGCGTCTTGCTGTCGCCATTCGACAGCACCAGCGCGAACAGAAAATAGTTCCACGAGAACACGAACGAGAGGATGGCGGCGACCGCGATCCCCGATCCCACCAGCGGCAACGCGATCTTCCAGAGGATGCGCGTGACGCTGCAACCATCGACCTGTGCCGCCTCGAAGATGCTGCGCGGGATGTTGTCGAATGACGGCAGCAACACCCAGATCACGATCGGCAGCGTGATCACGGCGTGGCTCAGGATCAGCGCCGTGTAGGAGCCGATCATCCCGACCTGACGGAACATGACGTACCAGGGCAGCAGGAACAGCGTTCCCGGCGCCATGCGGGCGGCGAGCGTGAGAACCGCGGGCCAGGATATCCGGGTCCACGACACCGCGAACGCCGCGGGAATGCCGAACAGCAGTCCGAGCCCCGCCGATCCCAGCGTCACGATCAGGCTGTTGACGGTGTAGGAGAAGAACGGCGTCGTCTTCATCAGCTGGCTGTAATTCTCGATGGTCGGCGAAAAGATCAGGGTCGGCGGATAGGCCGTGACCTCGAAGGACGGCTTGAACGACGACAACACCATCCACACCGTGGGCGTCATGATCAGGATGCCGGCCAGCACCAGCTGCACGACATTGAGCTTGCGGATCAGGGAATCGCTCATCGGGGCGTCATTCATCGGTCAGCTCACCAGGCGACTGCGCCGCGCAGGCGATTGAAGGCGAGCACCGCGCCGAACACGATGGCGGTGAGCGTCAGCATCAATGCGCTGGCATAGCCGATGTTGAAGAACTCGAAGCCGACGCGGAAGCCGTAGATATTGAGCGTGTTGGAGGCGTTGCCCGGTCCGCCCTGCGTCGTGATGTAGATGATGTCGAAGAACCGCAAGAGATCGACGCTGCGCAGGATCGTCGCGGTAACAATCGTCGGCAGCAGCAGCGGCAGCGTGATGCGCCAGAAGGTCTTGAACGCGGATGCGCCGTCGATCTGCGCCGCCTCGTAAACGCTTGGCGGCAGCGACTGCAATCCGCCGAGGACGATCAGGGCGACGTAGGGCGCCCATTGCCAGGTATCGATCATCGCCACCGTCGGGATCACCCAGACCGGCGAGGCCAGCCATTCCGATGGCGGCAATCCAACACTCTGCAGCAGGAAGTTCGCCGCGCCCAGCGACGGATCGAGGATCACGAGCCACATCATGCCGGCGACCACGGGCGGCATCATGAACGGCGAAATGAACAGCGAGCGCACGATCCCCGGCAGCCGCTTGGCATTGAACAGCACCAGCGCGAGCCAGATGCCCAAAACCAGTTGCAGGACCAGCGAGAGGACATAGAGCGCCAGCGTGACCCAGAGCCCATGCCAGAATTCGCCGTCGCCGATCAGCTTGGCATAGTTGCCAAGGCCGACGAAGGATTGACGCCCGGTCGACGAGAACGAATGGAAGCTGAGCCATATGGTATAGACGACCGGAAACGCGATCATCGCCAGCGTGAAGATGACGGCAGGAGCCGACAGCGCCGCGAGTTCGGTGCGCTGCCGGTCCGGTGTTACGGCGTTGGCGGCATGGGCCATGACGACAGGGTCCGTGTGGTGGTCCGCCCCAGGAAGCAGCGCCGACGCGCTACTTCTGGGCGATGAGTTCGTCGAGACCCTTGTCGGCGTCCGCGCAGGCCTGATCCACGGTCTTCTGTTTGAGGATCAGGTCCTGCACCGCCTGGCCGATAAACTCGCGCGATTGCGGGTTGGCGACGATGGGATAGCCCACCTCGGAAGAGCCCTTGGTGGCGAGCACGTCTAGCGCGGCTTGCCACTCCTTGCGCACGGGCTGCTCATCGATCCATTTGCGGTATTCCGGATCGTTGGCGACAGCCGGGCGCGGCGGCGCGATGCCCTGCAACGCCATGCGCATCTGGATCTCGGGGCTGGTCGCCCATTGCACGAAGTACCAGGCGGCCTCGGGCTGCTTGCTGTGCGCGGAAACCGCCATACCCCACCCGATCGCGGTCGGCACCTGCCCCGCCTCGCCGGCCGGGAACGGCGCCAGGCCGGTGTCCTTCAGCCGCTCGCCGCCTTCCATCACGGTGCGCAGCTCATTGGAGGATTCGAACGACATCGCGGCGCGGCCGCTGCGATAAAGCGCGGATATCTGCTGGAAGCTGTAGTTGACCACGCCGGGCGGGCCGTAATCGCGCAGCAGACGGCTATAGGTATCCAGCGTCTCCTTGCCCTTCGGCGAGCAGAGATTCGACTTCCCGTTGGCCATGTAGCTGCCGCCGATATTGTGCAGCATGTTGCTGAAGGTGTAGGCGACCGCCGGCTTCAGGCCGCGCGACACGAACGGCGTGATCGAACTGTCGCACGCCTTGATCTTCTGCGCGGCGGCCTCCAGGTCCTTGATGGTCGCCGGCTTCTCGACACCGCACTTCTTGAGGATGTCGGTGCGGTAATACAGGATCGGTCCTTCGATGTTCATTGGCATGCTGGTGAGCTTGCCGTCGAAGGTCCCGGCCTTCAGCAACGCCTGGCTCAGGCCGGCATAATTGTAGTCCTTTGCCACCGCGTTCTTGGCCAGCGCCGAGAGGTCGCCATACCAGCCCGCGGCGGCGAACTGCGGTCCCTCGCGCGACGGCAACGTCATGAAGACGTCGATTTCGTCGCTGCGTGCGTTCATGACCGTGACCAGCCGCTGACGCATTTGCTGCTCCTGGTAGCCGTCGACCTTGAGCGTCATGCCGGTCAGCTTCTCGAAGGCATCCTTGTTGGTCAGGAGCGCCTGCGACACCGGATTGTTGTTGGCGAGAAAGGTCACGGTCTTGCCCTGGAATTTCTTCCAGTCGAAATCGGCCGCGCCGGCCGCCGTCGTGACGGCTCCCAACGCAACGACGGTCACCGCGACACGCGTCGCTACTGTGCTTCCGGACATGTATTCCTCCCTTGCGTCCACCCGTGTCTGGTTTGCCAGATCGAATATGTAAACGGTTACAGACTACGCCCTAACTGCGCACTGTCAAGCGCGCGGAAGTCCCGTATTTGCTGGACAGATTACTGGATTGGCGCCATCATTGTCGATGTAACGTTACAGATGGCGAGTGCGACGTGACAGAGGCACAGTCCGGGAGGTCGTCGAAACAAGGCATCCGCGCCGTCGCGGCGCGCGCCGGCGTTTCGACGGCATCGGTCTCGCGCGCGCTCAACAGCCCGGACTCCGTCAGCGCAGAATTGCGTCGCCGCATCGACGAGGCGGTGCAATCGGTCGGCTATATCCCGCACGCTTCGGCGCGCGCGCTGTCGTCGCGGCGCACCCGCACACTTGGCGCCATCATTCCAACCATCGACAACACGATGTTCGCGCGCGGCATCGCGTCGCTGCAGAAGTACCTGTCATCGGTCGGCTACATGCTACTGCTGACGACGAGCGGCTACGATCTCGATGCGGAGCTGGAGCAGGCACGCAACCTGATCAGCCGCGGCGTCGACGGCCTGGTCCTGCGCGGCGACTGTCACCACGATACGCTGCGCAAGCTGCTCGCCGACAATGCCGTCCCCTTCGTCAATGTCGGGGTCTACCGGCCGGATCGCCCCTACCCCTGCGTCGGCACCGACAACGAGGCGGCGGCGCATCGCGCCGCGATGCATGTCGTCGAACTCGGTCACCGCAGGATCGGCGTGGTGTCGGCGCTGCAGCGGAACAACGATCGCGCCAGCGCGCGCGTCGAGGGCTTTCGCCGCGCATTGTCAGAGAATGGAATCGAACTGCCGCCGCAATGGCACATCGAGGTGCCCTATACGCTCGACGACGCGCGCGAGGCGGCGCGCTACCTGCTCAATCTGGCCGACCGGCCCACCGCCGTGGTCTGCGGCAACGACGTGATCGCCTATGGCGTGCTGCTGGAAGCCGAACGCAGCGGCTTCGCGGTCCCCCGCGACCTTTCGGTCGTCGGCTTCGACGATCTCGACTGGAGCCGCCATCTCAGGCCGAGCCTCACCACCATCCAGGTTCCGACCGGCGACACCTGGCAGCGCGCCGGGGAATATCTGGTCCGGCATCTGGCCGGCGAACAGACCATCATGCATCACGAGGTCGATTATTCCCTGATCGTCCGGGAATCGACCGCGCCACCGCGCGCCTGACGCGAACGCATCAAGGAAGCCCCCATGACCGCCCCGTTTTCACTGCCGCCAGGTTTTCATGCCGCCGTCGTCGGAGGCGCCGGCGGCATCGGCGCTGCGATCTGCAATCTCTTCTGCGACCTCGGCGCCACCGTGACGGCAACGGCCGTCGATGATGCCGCAATCTCGCGCTCGCAACTTCGTCCGCGCGCGGGGCTCTCCGTGCAGAAGCTTGACGTGACCAGCGACGAGGCCGTTGAGGCATTCGCGAAGGCGCACGAACGCGTTGACGCGCTGGTCAATTGCGCAGGCATCCTTGCACGCGACAAGGAATACGAGATCGCGACCTTCATGAAGGTGCTCGACGTCAACCTCACCGGCACCTTCCGGACCTGCATGGCGTTCCGCCCGGCGCTGGCGCGAACCAAAGGCTCGATCGTCAATATCGCGTCGATGAACGCGACGCTGGCGCTGCCGCGCATCCCGGCCTACTGCGCCAGCAAGGGCGGGGTCGTGATGCTGACCAAGGCGCTTGCGCTTTCGTGGGCGGAGGAAGGCATTCGTGTCAACGCCGTGGCGCCGGGCTACATCGAGACCAGCATCAACGAAGCCGGGCGGCAGGATCAGGTGCATTATCGCCGCATCGCCGACCGTACCGCGTTCAAGCGCTGGGGCCAGCCGGAGGACGTCGCCGGCGCGGTGGCGTTCCTGTGCATGCCGGCGTCGAGCTACGCCACCGGCACCGTCGTCGCTGTCGATGGCGGATTCCTCGCGGGCTAGCGCGCTTCCTCGAAACCACCTAGCGCGGCGGTGAGGTTGGCGCCGAGGATGTCGGAGAGATAGCCGCCCTCCTGGACGAGCACCGTCGGAAGGCCGAGTCGCGCGATCGCTGCGCCAATTCGCCGGAAGCCTTCGGTGGTCACTGCAAGTCCAGCCAGCGGATCGCGTTCGGAGGCATCGAGGCCGAGCGCAACCACGAGCGCCCCCGGCGCAAAGGCGCGGATGGTCTTTTCGGCCTCGTCGAGCGCCTTCATATAATCGTCATCGCCCGTGCCCTTCGGCAGCGGAATGTTCAGATTGGCGCCGAGCCCGGGGCCCGCGCCGCGCTCATGCGCATATCCCCACACATATGGATAGTAGAAGACGGGATCGGCGTGGATCGACACCGTGAGCACGTCTGCCCGCTCATAGAAGATGCCCTGCGTGCCGTTGCCGTGGTGCACGTCGACGTCGAGGATCGCGACGCGCTCATGCTTCAGCCGAAGCTGCGCCGCCGCCACCGCGCTGTTGTTGAGAAAGCAGAAGCCGCCCGCCATGTCGGCAAAGGCATGATGACCGGGAGGACGGCACAGCGCGTAAGCCGCGTCTTCGCCGTCGATGACGAGTTGTGCAGCCGTCGTCGCAACGTCGGTCGCCGCGCATGCCGCAGCCCACGTGCCGGGCCCGATCGGACATCCCGTGTCGGCCGTGTGCCAGCCGAGGCGGCCGACGATGTGGGTCGGGTAGGTCGCGCCATACCGAACGGGATGGACGTTGGCGATCATCTCAGAACCGGCATCGCCCAGCGCAACCCAGTCGTCCCAGGCCTGTTCGAGAAAACGGAGATATTCGGCGCTGTGGACCCGTGCGCGCGGCCCCTGGCCGAAAACCGTCGACGCGACCAGATCGTGCCTGCCGGCCTTCAAGCCCGCGAGCAATCGATCGGCGCGCTCGGGCTGCTCGGTGGTGCGCTTGACGACGCCCCGCACCAGGAAGAATTGCGGATCGTGGCTGCGATGCAGTTCGGTGTATACGGCCTTCACGCCGACAGTTATTCCACCGACGGTACCGGGTTGTCCAGACCGGCGCGTCGGAGAGAAATCTATGCGCCGGCGGCCGGCAGGCTCGCAGCGGCGATGGCGACGATCTGGGCCAGCCGGCGTCCGATCCGGGACGACGCACCGCGCAGCATTGTTTGAACCTGTCGCATCTCGTGATCTTCCCTGTGCGGCCCTCAAACTGGGCGCACACGGAAAATGGTCCTGCGCGGCTAAGTAGTCGATATCCCTGCAAAAATAGCAATGCACGCCTCGTCCGGACGGCGATCCGCAGTGGCTTTGTTGCCGGAAACGAACCGCCCGCGAAAGGAATTTTCTCTCCCGATTCGGACCTATAATCCGGTGATGCCGCTGTCGACCGCTAACGCCTGGGCGTTAACGTAGACGCTCTCGTCGGAGATGAAAAACAGTGCCGCATAGGCGATCTCCCAGCCCGTTGCCATCCGTCCAAATGGCGCGCCGGACGCACTTCGCGACGGCCGGCCGGCGCTGGTGTGACGCCCGAGCGGCGTATCGACCAGACCTGGATAGATGATGTTGGCGCGGATGCCGCGCCTTGCGCCTTCCTTGGCGACGTTCCGCATCAGGCCGCCGAGCGCGGCCTTCGACGTGTCATAGGCGATCAGCCGCGAACCGGAGCGGAGCGCCGCGATCGACGAGATGAACACGATCGAAGATCCGTCGGCCAAACGCTTGAGCGCTTTCCGGCAACACAGCATCGGCCCTGTCAGGTTCACCGCAAACGTGTCGTTCCACTCCTTCAGATCCACGCCGTCGAGGCCGAGCGCGCCGACCCCGATGCCGACGTTGAGCACCATCCCGTCGAGGCCGCCGAGCCCATCCATCGCCTCGTCGATCATCCGGTTGACATCGTCCTCGCGGGCGATATCGGCCTCAATCGAAAACGCCTGACCGCCCTCGGCTGCAATTCGTTGGACGGTGTCCTCCGCGCTGGCGCGGTTGACGTCGGCCACCGCGACCTGGGCCCCTTCCCGCGCAAACAACAGCGACATCGCCCGGCCGTTGCCGACGGGGTCGGTAGCGGCATCGAACGTCCGCTGCCCGCCGCCGACGACAAGAATCCTGCGGCCCCGAAGGCGCCCGCGCCCCGGTGCCTCGCCTGCGGACTCCGCGCTTGGCTGGCGAACGTAACGGATCTTGTCTGACATGCTTTGCCTCACATCGTCTTTGCGCCGGGCCACGCCGCGCCGGGTGGCATCAGCCCCGCGTCTCTTTCCCTGCTTTTCTTTTTCTTGCGATTGCCTTCCCCGGATTTGCCGCGCCGGATTCTCCGTCTCCGGCCCCAAGCAGAGACAGGAAGAACGCGAGGAAGTGATCGACAGCTTCAAGGACGTTCGCGTGCGGCGAAGGCTGCGCGCCCATGACATAATGTTCGAGGCGAATGTAGATCAATCCGGCTGACAACAGCCGCGCCATCTCGCGCGGGTCCGTCGTCGAGATCAAGCCGGCAAGCGCGAAACCGCGGAAATAGTCGGTCATCAGGCGCTGTTCGCGCGAATAGAATTGATCGGCGAATTTGGCGCGGATGCCAGGCACGCGGTTGCGTTCCGCCGTAATGACCTTCTGGAACTGGTGCTCGCGCGGGTCCGACCACTGCGCGACGAGATCGAGCGCAAACTGACGGCAGAACGCGGCGGGCTGACTGCTGAGCTGCCGGTAACGCGGCTCTTCCAGGCGGCTTGCCGAACTCGCGGGCCCGTACTCGCTGACGATCGCCTCGAGGATGGCCGCCTTGCCCGCGAAATGATTGTAGAGGCTGCTTTCCCTGACGCCGACCCGCCGGGCCAGTTCGCGCATTGACGCGCCGCCATACCCGCTTTCAGCAAACAGCTCCAGCGCTGCCGCAAGAATCCGCTCGCGGGTCGAGGGCGCGGCCATGTCGGCGGCGTTTGAGGCGTTCGCAATCATCCCCGTTGACTAACGAACGATCGTTCGATAGTCAATAGACGAACGATCGTTCGTTTATGCCTGGGACGATCGCCGAGCCGCCCCAGAGAGGCGGAAGAATGCAGGGAGGAATACCGATGCGCCGCTTTCGAGGAATCCATTTGCACGCCATGAGCATCGCATTATCGATGCTCGCGATCCCGGCGCAGGCGCAATCCACTCCGAAATACGACATCGGAGCAACCGACAAGACCATCAAGATCGGAACCACGGCCCCACTCAGCGGCCCGGTCTCCGCCTTTGCGCAGATTGCCAAATCCGCCGAAGCCTATTTCAACAAGGTCAATGACGAGGGCGGCGTGAACGGGCGGCGCATCCAGATGATCATCGTCGACGACGCCTACAGCCCTCCCAAGACCGTCGAGCAGACGCGGCGACTGGTCGAAAGCGACGAAGTGCTGCTGATATTCGGCGGCGTCGGCACACCGACCAACAGCGCCGTGCACAAGTATCTCAACGACAGGAAGGTGCCACAACTGTTTCTGGGCTCGGGCGCAGCAAAGTGGGATGACCCGAAGAATTTCCCATGGACCGTGGCGTGGCAACCGACCTATCGCGACGAAGCGATCGCCTACGCCAAGTACATCAAGGCGAGCCACCCGAATGCGAAGGTGGGCGTCCTCTATCAAAATGACGATCTGGGAAAGGACTACCTGAAGGCGCTGGAGGAAGGGATGGGCGGCAGCGACAAGATCGTTTCCAGGGCCCCCTATGAAACCACCCAGCCTACCATCGACACCCAGATATTGCTGCTCAAGAGCAGCGGTGCCGATGTGGTGCTGTTGGCGGCGACGCCGAAATTTGCTGCGCAGGCAATCCGCAAGATCGGCGAGATCGGATGGAAGCCGACGACGATCCTCTCCAACGTATCGGCATCGATCAGCGGCGTGCTCGAGCCGGCCGGCCGCGAGAATTCGACAGGCGTGATCTCGAGCCAATACCTGAAGGACAGCACCGATCCCGGATTGAAGGATGACCCGGGCTACAAGGAGTGGCTGGCGTTCATGAACAAGTATATGCCCGATGCCAACAAGAGCGACTGGCTCAACGTCTACGGCTACACGATCGCGCAGACATTGGTCGCAACGCTCAAGGCGGCCGGCAACGACCTGACGCGCGCCAACGTCATAAAGCAGGCGACCAGTTTGAAGGATCTACGGTTGCCGATGCTGATCAACGGCACCGCCGTCAACAATACGTCGGAACGCTACACACCGATGACGAGCCTGCAGCTGATCCGCTTCGATGGCGCGCGATGGGTTGGCTTCGGCGATCTGCTGCGAAACTGAGGCATCGGCAGACCCTCCCGACTTCTGGCTCATCCGTGGAGACCGTCAGTGCGGCAATTGAAAATCGGCGACATGCGAATCGATCGGCTGGTCGAGATCGCGGCACTCCCGCTCGACAAGGAGTTCCTGTTCGCCAACGTCACCGACGAGGTCATCGCGGCCAACCGGTCCTGGCTCGATGAACGATTCATCGAGCCAGGAACAGGCCGCTTCATTCTCAGCCACCATTCATATGTGGTGCGCACGCCGCGGTGGACTGCGATCGTCGACACCTGCTGCGGCAATCACAAGGAACGTCCGGGCGCACCGTTCTGGCACCGGCTCAACCAGCCCTATCTCGAAAACATGCAGGCGCTCGGCGTGCACCCTGACGAGGTCGACTTCGTCATGTGTACCCATCTGCATGTCGACCATGTCGGCTGGAACACGCGACTGGTCGACGGAAGCTGGGTACCGACCTTTCCCCGAGCGCGCTACCTGATGGGACGCACGGAATATGACCATTGGGATCGGCAGCATCGGTCGAACCCCGGAAGCGTGGTCAACCGTGGATCATTCGTCGACTCGGTCCTCCCCGTCGTTGCGACCGGACAGGCCGAATTTGTCGACACCGATCACTGCGTGTTCGACGATCGCGAGGCCGCGCTCCGCTTCGTTGCGGCACCCGGCCACACCATCGGGAATATGATGATCGACCTCAGCGGCGGCTCCGATCGCGCGGTCATCTCCGGGGACGTGATCCATCACCCGATCCAATGCGCCGCACCCTGGCTGTCGAACGCGGCGGATTTTGACCGCGAAGCGGCGCTTGCGACGCGCATCAAACTGCTCGAGGAACTCGCAGGAACGCCGAGTATTCTGCTGCCAGCTCATTTTCCAGCGCCGACGGCCGGGCGGGTGATTTCATGCGGCACGGCTTTTAGATTCGATTTTCTCTAGATCGCGGTGGCTGACGCGTCAGCACAGCAGGTCACGACGGCACCCCGAGAAATCCTCGCAGCGACGCCAGCACCTCACCCAGCCGATCATGATGCAGCCAGTGTCCGGCGCCGTCGAGTTTTACCAGTTCGGCCTGCCTGAAATGCGCAAGGAGACCGGCGGCCTCGGGATCGGGAAGAAAGCTTTCGCTGCCCCACATCAGCAGGGTGGGACAGGTGACGCGCAACCACAGGTCGGCGTAGTCCTCCGGCGTCAGCCGGTACGGCGCCCTCGCCCGCTGATAATGATCGAACTTCCAGCGGTGGAGACCGTCGGCGTTCTGCCGGACACCGTGGCGGGCAAGATGAAGCGCCAGCTCAGGCGTCAAGCGCCTGTTGCGCGCCGAAAGCCGCTGCGCCGCCTCCTCGATCGTCTTGAAGGCGCTCGGTTCGTGTTCCGAGATGCGCTCGAGCTGATCGATCCACCGCGACATCCTTTCGGCGATCGGGGCGGGTTGCGAGCCCGACAGGAAGGCGCCGTCGAGCACGGCAAGGCGCGACACCCGGTCCGGATAGGTCCCGGCATAGGCCAGCGCGATCATTCCACCCATCGAATGGCCGACGATCGCGGCATCCTGCACATTCAGGACCCGCATAAGCCGCGTGAGGTCATGGACATTATCGGACAGGCTGTAGCTGCTTCCCTTCGCCCACTCGGAATCGCCGTGCCCGCGCAGGTCGGGCGCCACGATATGGAAATGCGGCTGCAATTCTTTCGCGACCGCATCCCAGTTGCGGCAATGGTCGAGCCCGCCATGGATCAGGATCAGCGGCGGCGCGGCCTCATTGCCCCAATCGGCATAGTGCAGCTGCAGCCCCTGGGACTCGTAAAAGCGCGCTGCCGGTTCGGCCATCGCTGATTTCTCAAGGAGATGTTGGGCTATTTCGGCGCAAAGCCGAACGTGCGCTCGAAGCGCTTGACATAGGCCGGCCACACCTCGGGATTGACGATGCGCGGCGGGCGCTTGCCGTCGAGTGCATCGAGAATCTGTTCGGCCGCGATCCTGCCCATGTTGACCCGCGCTTCCTGCGTCACGCCGGCGGTATGCGGGCTCGCCAGCACATTGTCGAACTGCAGCAGCGGATGGTCCGGCGGCGGCGGCTCCTTGTCCCAGACGTCGAGGCCGGCGCCGGCGATCCGCTTGTCGCGCAGGGCATCGTAAAGCGCCTCCTCGTCGTGAATGAAGCCGCGCGCGGTGGTGATGAAGAAGGCGTGCGGCTGCATCAGCGCGAACTGGCGTGCGCCGATCATGCGGCGATTGTCCTTGCTCAGCGGACACGAGATCGAGACGAAATCCGAACGGCGCATCAGATCGTCGAGCTCGACCTTCTCGCCGCCCCGCGCGGCGATCTCTTCAGCGGTGAGATACGGATCGTAGGCGATCACCTTCATGTGCAAGAGGCCCTTGCACAGTTCGGCGAGGCGGCGGCCGACATTGCCGATGCCGACGATGCCGATGGTCTTGCCCTGCACCTCGTTGCCCATCAGCGCGTTGCGATTGACGTTGGCCTCGCGCCGCAATGCGCGGTCGGATTCGAGGATGCGCTTGGACAGCGTCAGCAGCATGCCGAGCGCGTGTTCGGCCACCGAGTTGGCGTTGCCGCCCGACTGATTGACGACGAGCACGCCCGCCGCCGTGCAGGCGTCGACGTCGACGGGGTCGAAGCCCGCGCCGTTGGAGGACACGATCAGGAGGTTCGGCGCGCGCTTCAGGAGATCGGCATGAACATGAAAATGCGGGGCGATCTCGTCGCGCGCCGCGCCGACCTGATAGGCATGCGCCGCCGACAGGATCGGCGCTGCGACCGCATCGGGACTGTCGTTCTCCAGCCGGTCGAGCCGCACGTCGGGACGCGCCTTCAGGATATCGACATAAATATCGTTGGCGAGATATTTGACATAGAACACGCGCTTGTTGTTGACGGTCATTTCTCTGGACAACCTTTAGTTTGGGAGCTGGCTGAATTGGCGACAAGGACACGCTGCGCCATCGCTTTATCAGGCGTCCACATTCGAAACAATCGGAGCAGACGTCATTCCGCCTTCATGCCGGCCGCCTTGATGATCGGCGCCCATTTCTCGTAATCGGCACGGATTCTGGCATCGAATTGCTGCGGCGTGCTGCCGATCCGCTGGGCGCCGAGCTTGGCCAGGCGTTCCTTCACGGCATCGGTATTCAGGGCCGCGACAAAATCCTGCGAGAGCTTTGCGAGCACATCCGGCGGTATCCCGGCCGGTCCGAGCAGGCCCCACCAGACACCGGTATCGTAGCCCGGCACGGCCTCCGACATGCTGGGCACCTGGGGCAGGAACGGCGCGCGATCGGCTGTCGTGACGGCGAGCGCGCGAAGCGTGCCTGCCTGCAGCTGCCCGACCGATTCAGGGCCGTTGTTGAACGACATCGGAATCTGTCCCCCGAGCAGGTCGTTGATCGCAGGCGCGCCCCCCTTGTAGGGAATGGCAGTGAGAACGACCTTGGCAAGGTTCTTCAGGAGTTCGCCAGCCAGATGCGTCGACGTACCGTTGCCGGCGTGCGCAAAGGACAGGCTTCCCGGCTTCGCCCGCGCCGCAGAGATCAGATCCGCCAGCGTCTTGTACGGAGAGTCGGCGCGCACCAGAAGGATATTGGGTGACGACGCCAGCAGCGAAACCGGCGTGAAATCCTTGAACGTGTCGTAGGGAATTTTCGCATACAGCAGCGGATTGGTGGCGTGACCGCTGGCCACCATGATGAGGGTGTAGCCATCGGCCGGAGAAGTCACGACCGCCTGCGAGGCAATCACACCGCCAGCGCCCGGGCGGTTCTCGACCACAACGGATTGGCCCCATTGCTTGGCGACGACCTCGCCGAGCGTACGCGTCAACACATCGACGCCCCCGCCGGCGGGATAGGGCACGATGATATGCACGGATTTGGACGGAAACGCCGTCTGGGCGGAGGCTGCGCCGCATACGGAAAACAAAGCCGCTACCGCGGCAGCCAAGCGGAACCACCTGCCCATGGCATCCCTTCCCGATATTTTTTCTTGTTATCTCACATCGTCGCACGCCGCCGCAGCGCCGCAAGACGCAGGACACCGATACGATCGGGACATGTTGACAATCCCGCCGCGGACGTCAAGTTTCGGCGCTCGAAGGATGAGCGCGAACGAAACAATCGTCGCGAAAAGGGAGAACCAGAATGGCGGTTGCAGAGGAAAAAACCTCGCCCGGAGCCACCGAGAAAAGCTGGCATGGGGTGGTGCTGCAAACGCTCAAGCGCAACGACATCCGCCTGGTCCCCTATGTCCCCGATCGCGTCCTGACGACACTGATCAGGAATTTGCACGCCGATCCGTTCTTCACGACCTTCCCCACCGCGCGCGAGGAGGAAGCGGTCGGCATCGTTTCCGGCGCGTGGATGGGCGGCATGCGTGGCGCGGTGCTGATGCAGACGTCCGGGTTCGCGACGCTCGCCAATATCCTGGCGTCGCTGGCGGTGCCCTACCAGATCCCGCTGATCATGTTCGTGTCCGAACGCGGCACGCTCGGCGAGTTCAACTACGGCCAGTCGCTGGTGTGCCGCACGATGCGCCCGGTGCTGGATTCGCTCGCGATGGAGCACCATACCGCCACCCGGCTCGACGAGCTCGAGTTCATCGTCGACCGCTCGATCAAGCAGGCCATCACCACCCAGGCGCCGGTGGCGCTGATCCTCTCCCCGTTGCTGACCGGCGGCAAGGTCTTCGACAAGTGAGCGCCGCCAGGAAAACCGTCATGAACAACCCTGTCCGCAACACCAAGGTCATGAACCGCTTCGATCTGACATCACGGCTGGTCGCGAAGCTGAACAACGAAGAGGCCGTGATCGGCGGCATCGGCAACACCAATTTCGACCTGTGGGCCGCCGGCCACCGGCCGCAGAATTTCTACATGCTCGGCAGCATGGGCCTCGCCTTCCCGATTGCGCTCGGCGTGGCACTTGCGCAGCCCAATCGGCGCGTATTCGCGCTCGAAGGCGACGGCTCGCTATTGATGCAACTGGGCTCGCTCGCGACGATCGCGACGCTGGCGCCGAGCAATCTCACCATGGTGGTGATGGACAACGGCATCTACCAGATCACCGGCGCGCAACCGACGCCGGCAGCCGCTGTCGCCGACATCGTCGCCATCGCGGTCGCCAGCGGGCTCAGCAACAGTACGCGGGCCGCCGACGAGGAGGATTTCGAACGCCTGATCGAACAGTCGATGTCAGCCACCGGGCCAACGCTGATCGGCGTGCGCATTGACGACAAGCCGGGCACCGGCACCACCCGCCGCGATCCCGTGCAGATCAGGGAACGCTTCATGCACGGCATGGGCGTCCGGGAACCGCTATAATCAGGGAAACATAAGACAGTCGTTAGGAGCGAACTGCCCCCATTAACCCTACAATGACCTCAAGGCGGTGTGATCGGCATCCGGCTGGCGTACGTGCTATCCGGGCGCGATGAATAGCAGTTTGATGAATTTCATTCTCAAGGCGATTGCCTGGCTCCTGGCCGCTGCGGTGACCTTCGCAACGCTCGGGCCGCCGACCTATCGACCTCACGCCTCCGATCTCGGTCAGAACGGTGAACACGCCCTCGCCTTTATCCTGGTCGGATTGGCATTTGGTTTGGCGTACAGCCGCATCCTGTGGATAACGGCGGCGCTTTCCTTCGTCATGATCGGGCTGCTCGAAATGCTGCAGCACTGGATGCCGGGACGGCACGCACGGCTCAGCGACTTCATCGTCGATGTGCTGGCTGCCTGCGCCGGCCTCGCGATCGCCGCGGCTCTCGACTGGGCGATCAGGCGCGTGCGACGACTGCGAATGGGAACGTCCTGACGCAAAAACCCCCGCGGGGCACGAGGCCCGCGAGGATTGATCTGCGGAATGCGGGGTATGTTAGTCGATGATCTTGACGACCCGGCGCGTGCGCGGCTCGACGATCACGCGGCGCTCGTTGACGACCGCATAATTATATTCCGCGTGGCTCGGCACCGGCCGCAGCACGACGGTGTCCGGCAGCGGCTCGCCGACGACCACGCGCTCGCGAACCACGACCGACCGGTCACGCGGGAGCCCGGTGATCACGGCATTCGGGATTTCCACCGCTGCGCCGACGGCTGCACCAACCGTGCCACCGACCATCGCGCCGATCGGGCCGCCGACCTGTCCGCCTGCGGCGGCGCCGTCAGCTGCACCCTGGGCAGTGGTCGATTGGGCAAAGGCTGCGCCCGACATCAGCAGCGAGGCGGCAAGTGCGGAAACGGCAAGTCGATTGTACATCATGTCCTCCAGTGGCTTTGACGATGCGTCTCAACCACTGGCGGAACGAGATGTTCCGGTTCCGCTTGCCGCTGATGTGACCGATTTTTTGTCAGTTCCGCCATGGTCCGGCGGAACAAATCAGCCTTGACTAATCAGCCCTGCGCCACCTGATGCTGCGCCATCATCTCCAGCGCGCGCACCATGCCCGAATGATCCCACGCCTTGCCGCCATGCGCGGCGCAGGAACTGAACAATTGCTGCGCGAGCGCCGTGCTGGGCAGCGAGAGGCCGAGCGTACGCGCGCCTTCCAGCGCGAGGTTGAGATCCTTCTGGTGCAGCTCGATGCGAAAGCCCGGCTCGAAGTTTCGCTTGATCATTCGCTCGCCATGCACTTCGAGAATCCGCGATGACGCGAAGCCGCCCATCAGCGCCTGCCGCACCAACGCCGGATCAGCGCCGGCCTTCGATGCAAACAGCAGCGCCTCGCCGACCGCCTCGATCGTCAGCGCGACGATGATCTGGTTGGCGACCTTGGTGGTCTGGCCGTCGCCATTGGCGCCGACCAGGGTGACGTTCTTGCCCATCTTGTCGAACACCGGCTTCATGGTGTTGAACGCCCGCTCCGGTCCGCCGACCATGATGGTCAGGCTTGCGGCCTTGGCGCCGACCTCGCCGCCCGACACCGGCGCGTCGAGATAATCGGCGCCGAGCGCTTCGACCTTCCTTGCGAATTCCTTGGTGGCGAGCGGCGAGATCGAACTCATGTCGACCACGATCTGTCCTTTCGAGAGTCCCTCCGCGACGCCGCCCGGCCCGAACAGCACCGCTTCGACATGCGGCGTATCCGGTACCATGATGATCACGACATCGGCTTGCGCTGCGACTTCCTTGCCCGATTTGCAGACCACGCCGCCCGCGGCGACCAGCTCCGACGGAATCGGCGCGACGTCATGCAGGGACAGTTTGTGGCCGGCAGCTTGCAGATGACCCGCCATGGGGCGGCCCATGGTGCCGAGGCCGATGAAACCGATATCGATCATGTCAGACTCCCCTGTCGTTTCTTGTTCCGGTTCGTACCAATCCAGCCGCGATAACCAATAGCGTCGGGATGCCCGGACAGGAAGGGATAGATGGTCTTGCCGGTGCCGGCTCGCCGTCTCAGACCTCGCTCTCCCGTTGGCCGGCCTGCGGCCATCATCGGAGTGGCATGGGCTACGCCAACGGATCTGGATTCTCCCGCGATGCGGGACGCTCAATCAATTGGATGTGAAGCGGCGAACCGGCCTACCGGCATTCGCCCGGCGGACTCGGCAGTCCGGCCATCCCCCATTGGGCATCTTTGAGAGGTCCAGGCGGCGATGCTCGCTGACTGTTTCTCGCCGACGTGATACAATGCCTGCTCGCAGAGGGGAGCGAATTGCATGGCATGCCCCCATCGTGGGGTGAGATGAGATAGGCGGCCAGTCCACACGATGGGAGGAGACGATGACCATCGAAAGCATTCTGAAGCTGAAGGGAACTGACGTCCAAACGATAGCTCCGGAAGCCAGCGTCAAGAGAGCGGCCGACTGGCTCCGCGCCAAGAACATCGGCGCTCTCGTGGTGACGCGAGAGAACGCCATTCTCGGTCTCGTTTCCGAACGCGAAATCGTCCACGCATTTTCTCGCCATGGCGAGCAAGCCGGGTCGATGCAGGTCAAGGACATCATGCAGCACGGCCTCACCACCGTATCCCCGGACGAGAGCGTCAATCGGGTGATGAAGCTGATGACGCACCATCGCGTACGCCACATGCCGGTACTGCGCGACGGCAAACTCGCCGGCATCATCAGCATTGGTGATGTGGTCAAGCATCGGCTCGAGGATCTCGAACTCGAGACCAACGTCCTGCGTGACGTCTACCACGCCGCGCGTTGACGGCCGGACTTCGCCAGCTATCAGCCTTGGGACGCGCCGGGCAGCAGACGCTTGAGCTGCTTCCAGGCGGGCGCCAGCGCGTATCCGACGATCGGAATTGTCGCCGCGCCCACCAGTAATCCGAGCACGCCCGATATCGCTGCATGGGCGATCCATTCGAGCAGGCCTGAGGCCGCCGGCAGCACGTGCGCCGCGGCTTCGGTGGCGGCATGAACCGCGGTCCCGATCGACGGCGGGCCATATGCCTCGAGGCCATGCAGCACGATGCCGCCGCCAACCCAGATCATGGCCGCGGTGCCGACGACGCTGAGAAACGTGAGGAACACCGGCATTCCGCGAACAACGGCGCGGCCGAGTCCCCTGCCCACACCGGCAAGAACGGAGGCGCCGTCGTTCCGGGCCAGCGCCATGCCGACATCGTCGGCTTTGACGATCAGCGCGACGGCGCCATATACGGCGGCCGTGATGCCGATCCCGACCACCGCCAGAACCAGCGCCTGCTTCACGAAGCCGCCCGCGGGAAGCGCTGCCAGCGTGATCGCCATGATTTCCGCCGAGAGGATGAAGTCGGTCTTGATCGCGCTGGCGATCTTCTCGTCCTCCAGCGTCTTCGGATTCAGCGCCACCGTGCCGAGCTGGGCCTCGTGCGCGTGGGCCTGGTGCGGCATGACGGCTTCGAGTACTTTTTCCACGCCCTCGTAGCAGAGATAGGCGCCGCCAAGCATCAGGAGCGGCGTGATCGTCCAGGGCAGGAAATAACTCAGCGCCAACGCGACAGGAAGCAGGATCAGGAGCTTGTTGCGGAGCGATCCCGCCGCGATCCTGCCCACGATCGGCAGTTCGCGCTTTGCGGCGAATCCGATCACGTAGCCCGGCGTCACCGCGGTATCGTCAATGACGACGCCGGCGGCCTTTACGCCCGCCTTGGCGGCCTGGCTCGCCACATCGTCGAGGGAAGCTGCGGCTACCTTTGCGATCGCCGCGACATCGTCGAGCAGCGCCATCAATCCGACGCTCATCGATATTCCTTCATACTGTACGAATCCCCGCCGATGACACCGGCGCCACAGAAGTACATCTGGGCCTGAACCTCAAGCTTTGAGCTGGTTCCGCCGGGCGCGCATTTCGTCGCTGGGCTTGATGTCCTGCGAGCGGCTGTAAATTGCGACTGCAATGATCAGCACCACCGTGAGCACGCCGAACAGCGCGCGGTAGGCACTTTCCGTGCGCGCACCGTCGGCCAGCGGCTCGAAAGCGCCGATAATGATGCCGGAGAGCGTCTGCATGCAGGCGACACCCAACATCACGGCGGTATTGATGGTCGCCACGCCGCGGCCGATCAGCCGGTCCGGGAAAATACCACGGCCATGTGTCATCACCATGGTGCTGGCGGCGCTGCAGAAGCCCATGCCGAGAATCGCGCCGATCGGCACCCACACCGGCGGGTGCGACGCAAGCGCCAGGATCGCCAGCATCGAGATGGTTGCCAGCGTGCCACCGACCGCGATCCACTTGCGCGTGTCGAGAATGCGATCCAGCGGGCCAAAGGATATGATGCCAAACTGGTAGGTGACGACCGCGGCGAGCAGGACGTTGCCGGCCTCGATCGCCGTCAGGCCATACACCTCGCGCAGGAACGGCCCACCCCACAATCCATGCACGGTGAAGGTGCAGGCGTAGTTGCAGAAGTTCATCGCCAGGATCGGCCGCAGGCGCGGGTTGCCCAGCACCTCGCCGAGGCCTTGCAGCATCTGGCGCGGTGTCTCCGGCGTGCGGTCCAGAAACGGATGGCCGGGCGGCGCGTCGCGCACCACCAGCCAGACCGCGATGGTCGCCAGCGCGATGAAGATGACGACGGCACCGAACACGACGCGCCAGCCGACGGCTTCGGAGGCCCAGGCCAGCGGCGTGGTCGCGATCAAATTGCCGACGAGGCCGATGGAAAGCACCATGGCGGTGAGCGTGGAAAAGCGATCCGGCGGAAACCAGCGCGAGATCACCACCATGCTGCCGATCAGCATGACGCCGAAGCCGGCGCCCATCAGCACGCGGCCGCTGAGCAGGACCGGCCAGGTCGGCGCCAGCGTGAAGATGGCCGCCCCGGTCGTGGCGAGGATCAGCATACCGGTTACGGTGCGCCGCGGACCAAAATGGTCGAACAGGAAGCCGCACGGGATCTGCATCGCAGCAAAGCCAAAGAAGAACGCGCCGGTCAGCGCGCCGAGCGTTTCCGGCCCGATCGCGAGATCGCGCATCAGGTCGAGGCCGATGGTGACGTTGGCGGCGCGGAAAAAGTGACTGCCGACATAGGCGGTGGCCAATGTCGCGACGATGATCAGGCCCCGGCGGTGGGGGAACGGCTGCCGCTCGGAGGGCTGCATCGGTAGGATCGTGTCCCGCTTCTCGTTGAAGATGGTGGCAGGTATCTTGGAAGCTGAGCCTATGCCGGCTTGATTGGCACTTCAAGGCTGGCGCAAGTTGCGCTGCGGCAAATCCCCTGTCCTGCAAGTCTTCAACGCGGCGCCATCTTGGATCGCATTTGGTCTCAGCCACACTTCATGACTTGAAACCGCCCGGATGAGGTTCGCATTATTTGCGAAGGGGGCCGATTCCAGAGCACCCTTTTTTGGGAGGATACCGATGAAGGCATTCATATTGGGTGCAGCGATCACGCTTGCGTTTTCGGCCGCCGCCACCGCGCAGGCGCCGAGCTGGACCGTTCCCGAGGAAAGCAAGCGCTGTCCGTCGAAATGGGGTGCGACCGACGAGCGCGGTTCGGCCAACCACCAGAAGCCGGCGGCGGTGATGAACGCCGCCAAGCTGATCAAGTCCGGCGAGGTGTTCGAGCTCGCGCACGTGCTCGGTCCCAGCATGGCCTTCTTCGGCACGCGGCGCTTCGACGTCCACACCAAGCGCACGTTCATGAACCAGTTCTCCAACATGCGCGGCTCGAACGAAGAAATCATCATCACCGAACTCGGCCAGGTCGGCACCCAGTTCGACGGCTTTGCGCACCAGACCCACCTCAACAGCTGGTACAATTGCCAGAAGGTCGATGAGAACGTCGATCGCGGCGGCTTCAAGAAGTTCGGCATCCATAATGTCGGAGCGCTGTTCACGCGCGGCGTCCTGATCGACGTCGCGGGCTTCAAGGGCGTCGAGATGCTCGGCGACAATTACGAGATCACCGTGGAAGATCTCGAGGGCGCACTGAAGAAGCAGAACCTGACGCTGCAGCCCGGCGATGCGGTCCTCATCCACACCGGCTGGGGCAAGCTCTATGGCAAGGACAACCCGCGTTACGTGAAATCCTGTCCGGGCATCGGCGTGCCGGCCGCGCTCTGGCTGGCCACGAAAGAGCCGATGCTGCTCGGCGCCGACAACTGGCCGGTCGAGGTCTCGCCCAACCCCGACAAGCAGCTGTCGCTTCCGGTGCACCAGGTCGCGCTGGTCGTGAACGGTATCCATCTGCTGGAGAACCTCAAGCTCGATGACCTCGCGCAAAGGGGCGTCAGCGAATTCGCCTTCGTGATGCAACCGCTCAAGATTCAGGGCGGCTCGGGATCCACGGTGTCGCCGATCGCCGTGAGATAGAAGCAGCTCTACGATCCGCATCGCCTTGACGAATGTCCGTGCTTGCGGGAAGTGCGGACATTCGCTTGGCCCGCGACGTTGGCTGTGACACGGTAGCGGTCCAAGGACACTCCTTGAACCAACCCCGCGAGAGATCATGAGTTTCTTCGAGCAACTTAAGACCGCTGCCGCCGCCGAGTGGCGGGCCTATACCGAGCATCCCTTTACCGAGGGGCTGGCCGAGGGTTCGCTCGCCGAGGCAGCGTTTCGTCACTATCTCGTTCAGGATTATCTGTTCCTGATCGAGTTTGCCCGCGCCTACGCGCTCGCGGTCTACAAGTCTCCCCAACTTGCCGACATGCGCGAAGCGGCCGGCGGCCTCTCGGCCATTCTCGACGTCGAGATGAACCTGCATATAAAGCTCTGCGCCGGCTGGGGCCTGTCGCCCACCGACCTCGAGCAAGCGCCGCCGGCGTCCGAGATGCTGGCCTATACGCGCTATGTGCTTGATGCTGGCATGCGCGGCGATCTGCTGGCGCTGAAGGTCGCGCTCGCGCCTTGCGTGATCGGCTATGCGGAGATCGCGACCCGGCTCGCCGCGCGGCCCAACGCGCTCGCCGCAACTAACCCCTACAGCGTCTGGATCGCGGAGTATGCCGGCGGCCCCTATCAGGAGGTCGCGGCGAACGCGCGCGCGCACCTGGATGGCCTCGCAAAGCGCTACGTCACGCCCGCCCGCGAGGCGGAGTTGATCGCGATCTTCAGGGAAGCCACCCGGCTCGAAGCCGACTTCTGGGAAATGGGCTGGCGCGCCGGCAAGCGCTGATTGCCGTTACGACGTCGTCGTGGTGATATCGGCCCATGAGCCCATCGATACAATCGCCCGCCACCAACGGCTTGCTGATCCGCCCGATGCGGCCGGAAGAAATCTCTGTCGCCATCGACTGGGCCGCGGCTGAAGGCTGGAATCCCGGTCTTGCCGATGCAGCCTGCTTTGCAACGGTCGATCCGCAGGGCTTTCTCATCGGCGAACTCAACGGCGAAACGGCCGCGACCGTGTCTTGCGTCAACTACGATGCAAGCTTCGCCTTCCTCGGCTTCTACATCGTTCGCGCGGACCTGCGCGGACGTGGCCTGGGATTGCAGGTATGGAACGCGGCCATCGCGCACGCCGGCTCCCGGGTGATCGGGCTCGACGGCGTGGTCGCGCAGCAGGAGAACTACCGGAAATCCGGATTCAAACTCGCTTATGCCAATATCCGTTACGGCGGCAGCGTCGTGCCGTCGCCCGAGAGGCCGATGGCGGGGATCACGGCGCTGAGCGAGATCCCGCTCGCTGACTTCGAGACCTACGACGCGACCGTATTCCCCGCTCCGCGATCTGCGTTCCTGCGATCATGGATCGGAACGCCCGGGCATGTCGGCCGCGCGGTCGTACGCGATGGCAGGCTTGCCGGCTGGGGCGTAATCCGCCCGTGCCGAACGGGCCGCAAGATCGGGCCGCTGGTGGCCGACGACCGCGCCGCCGCCGAGATCGTTCTGCAGGCCTTGCTGTCCGCTGTGGGTGGCGGCGAAATATTTCTCGACGTTCCCGGCACCAATCATGAAGCGATCGCGTTGGCGCAAGGTCTCGGGCTTGCACCGGTGTTCGAAACGGCGCGCATGTATACCGGCGCGATCCCGCCATTGCGGCTGGAGCGGGTATTCGGCGTCACCAGCTTTGAGCTCGGGTAGCCCGCGAGCCAACATCGCGACGCGGCCGCGCTGTTTTTATCTTGTTCCCTCCGCGAAATCGAACTAGCTCAACGCGGCAAGGAACGAACCGGGCATTATGCAAATGGGTCGGGATCCAGGTGATCAATTCCCCTACGCGGCGTTCCTGTGGCCTGCGCTCGCCGCTGCGTCGGCCGTTCAAACCGCCTCATCGATGGCCGCGCACCTTTGGGAATTTTCTCCCGCTACCGACGATGCCCGCACCGCACAAGAACCGGAAGGCGCCACACCGGGCAAGATGGCGCTGGAGCTGGACAGCGTGCGCCTCCGTGACTTCACCACGGCAGATAGCGGCATCCCTACCCTCCTTTGCACGCCGCTGGCGCTGCACGGCGCTGCGGTTGCAGACCTCGCGCCGGGCCACAGCCTGGTCGAGGCGCTTCGTGGCGCTGGCATTGAACGGCTGTTCATGGCCGATTGGCGCTCGGCCAATCCCGACATGCGCTCGCTCGGCATCGACGAGTATCTCGCCGCGCTCAACGTGTTGGTCGACGAAGTCGGCGGCCGGGTCGATCTGGTCGGGCTTTGCCAGGGGGGCTGGTTGTCCCTGATCTATGCGGCGCGCTTTCCCGCCAAGGTGCGCAAGCTCGTGATGGTCGGCGCGCCGATCGATCTTGCTGCAGCGCATTGCGGACTGTCGGCGGTCGCCGAGGCCACTCCACTCACGGTGTTTCAGGGCCTGGTCAATTCCGGCAACGGCCTCGTCATCGGCCGCAGCATCGCAAAATTCTGGGGAAACCCGACCGACACCAAACACATTCATGAAATCCTGCAGACCGCTCACCCGATCGGCTCGCCGGAATTCGCACCACTCGAGGCCAGCTTCAGGAAATGGAATTCCTGGACCATCGACGTCCCCGGCAAATACTATCTCGAAGTCGTCGAGAAACTGTACAAGCGCAACGAACTCGCCCGCGGCAACTTCGTCGCGCTGGGACAGAGGATCGACCTCGCGCGACTGCGGCTTCCGATCTACCTGCTGGCCGGGAGCGCCGACGACGTGGTCGCCCCGGAGCAGGCACTTGCGGTTGAACGACTGGTGGGAACCGCTCCCGAGGCGCTTTGCCATCAGGTCGCGCCGTGCAATCATCTGAGTCTGTTCATGGGAAGACGAACGCTCGAGGAATATTGGCCCGCGATCGTGCGCTGGATGAAGCAAGCTGACTGAACCTGGTTTGAACGAGACTTTCCGCCGTAGGCCACCCCTCGAGGAATTTCTGCAGGTCGAATGCCCAACCATCCCATCATCGTGCAGAAGCACGGCGGCGCCTGCCTCGAAACACCGGCAAAGATCCGCGCGGTCGCGAGCAGCCTCGCCGACCTGCATCGCCGCGGCCATCGCGTGGTGGCGATCGTCTCGGCGATGGGCAAGACCACCGACGAACTGATCAGGATGGCCTATCAGGTCAGCCCGCATCCCAATCGCCGCGAACTCGACATGCTGCTGACGACGGGCGAGCGGATCAGCATGTCGCTGATGAGCATGGCGCTGTCCGATCTCGGCGTTCCCGCGATCAGTTTTACCGGCAGCCAGGCCGGCGTGATGACCGATCAATCCCATTCCTCGGCGCGCATTCTCGATGTGCGGCCCATTCGCGTGCTCGAAGAACTCGATCGCGGCCGCATCGTGGTTCTGGCCGGCTTTCAGGGCGTCAACCCCGTGAACAAGGAAGTCACCACGCTGGGCCGGGGCGGCAGCGACACCACGGCGGTCGCGATGGCCGCGGCGCTGAAGGCCGAGAGCTGCGAGATCATCAAGGAGGTCGATGGCGTCTGCTCGGCCGATCCGCGCATCGTGGCGAACGCGATGCCGCTGCGCCGGCTGGATTTTGCCGCGCTCTCCGAAATGTGTTTCTGGGGCGCCAAGGTCCTGCATTTTCGCAGCGTCGAGCTGGCGCAAAACCAGAACGTGCCGCTGGTCATCAAGCGATCCGGCAGCACCGATGACAGCACGACCGTAATGAAAGAGGTCAACGGGATGGAAACCGGAAAGGTCCTGGCCGTCAATTCGATGGCCCGCATCGAGCACGTGGAGATCGACTCGGCCGATCTCAATCAAGGTTTTGAGAAATTCGCCGAGCACCTCAAGCAATACAGCCTGTCATGGCCGCAGCTGCTGGCCTCGGCCTTCACCGACGGGAAAACCCGGATCATGCTGACCTGCGACCCGGAATGGCTCGACGCTATGCTGCGTACGCTCGAGGGCGCCAGGGATTTGCGCAAGCAGCGCAAGACGCTGAGTTCGGTGAGCCTGACCTGCTTCGGCGGCGTCTCCTCGGACCTGCCGTTCAGGGCAATCCAGGTGCTGCAGCAGCACGGGATCACCGCCGACAAATATGTGATGTCGCCGCATTCAGTGAGCTTGTTTGTTCCGGTCGAGAGCCGGGAAGCCGCGGTGAAGGCCTTGCATTCCGGTCTGGTTGCCTGAAGCAATCCATCACGCAATATAGCGAAAGATGGATTGCTTCCTCGCGTCGTTTCCTTCGCAAACGCTTCGCGTTTGTCGCGGGCAATTACCCCGTATTACAGCAGGCCCGCGCCGCGCGCCCACTTGTACTTGGCGCCCAGCACCTCGACCGGCATTTCGGTCGAATACGCATAGGCCGGGATGCCGTTCTGATAGAGATATTCCGCGGCTTCCTCGACCTCGACGTCGCCGGCGAGCGAGGCGACGATCGGCTTCACGAAACCTTTCGCCTCCATCTCCTTCTTCACCTCGACCATGTTGCGGGCGAACACCATCGGCGGCGTGACGATGGTGTGCCAGTAGCCGAGGATCAGCGCGTGGATCCGCTCATCCGACAGGCCGAGCTTCACGGTGTTGATGTAGGTAATCGGCGGTTCGCCGCCGGTGATGTCGACGGGGTTGCCGGCCGCACCGAACGGCGGGATGAATTTCCGGAACGCCGCGTCGAGGTCCGGCGGCATCGACATCAGCGACAGGCCGTTGTCGACGCAGCTATCCGACAGCAGCACGCCCGAACCGCCGGCGCCGGTGATGATCAGCACGTTCTCGCCCTTCGGCGTCGGCAGCACCGGCATGCCGCGCGCGAATTCGAGCAGTTGGCGCAAAGACCGGGCGCGGATCACGCCCGACTGCTTGAACACGTCCTCGTAGATCTTGTCGTTGCCGGCGAGCGCGCCGGTGTGCGACGAGGCCGCCTTGGCGCCGGCCGAAGTGCGGCCCGCCTTCAGCACCACCACCGGCTTCTTCTTCGAGACGCGCTTGGCGGCTTCCGCAAACGCGCGGCCGTCTTTCAGGTCTTCGCAATGCTGCGCGATCAAATTGGTGTTCGGATCCTGCTCGAAGAACGCCAGCAGATCGTCCTCGTCGATGTCGGACTTGTTGCCGAGGCCGACGATCGCCGACACACCCATCTTCGCCGAGCGCGAGAAACCGATGATCGCCATGCCGATGCCGCCGGACTGCGACGACAGCGCCGCGTGGCCCTTGACGTCGTAGGCGGTGCAGAACGTGGCGCAGAGGTTGGACCAGGTATAGTAGAAGCCGTAGATGTTCGGGCCCATCAGGCGGACGTTGTATTTCTTGCCGACCTCGACGATCTCGGCCTGCAGTTCAGGCGCGCCCGCTTCGGCAAAGCCCGACGGAATCAGGACGGCGCCGGGGATTTTCTTCTCGCCGCATTCGGCCAGCGCGCCGGCCACGAATTTCGCCGGGATCGCAAACACCGCCGTGTCGATCACGCCGGGCACGTCCTTGACGCTCTTGTAGGCCTTGTAGCCCAGGATCTCGTCGGCCTTCGGGTGGATCGGATAGATGTCGCCCTTGTAGCCGCCGTTGATCAGATTCTTCATCACGGAGTTGCCGATCTTGCCGTCCTCGGCGGAGGCGCCGATCACCGCAACCGCCTTCGGCTGCATGATGCGGTTCATCGCGGCAACGATTTCCTCGGTCGGGCGTGGCGCCGGGCGCGGCTTGTAGTCGAAATCGACGACGATGCGCACGTCGGCAGCAATCGCGTCCTTTTTGGTGGCGAACACCGGGTTGAGGTCGAGCTCGACGATTTCGGGGAAGTCGCTGACGAGTTGCGACACCTTGACGATGACGTCGGCCAGCGCGTCGCGTGAGACCGGATCGCCGCCGCGCACGCCCTTGAGCATGTCATGGGCCTGGATGCCGTCGAGCATCGACAGCGCGTCGTCCTTGCTCGCGGGCGCGAGGCGGAAGGTAATGTCCTTGAGCACCTCGACCAGCACGCCGCCGAGGCCGAACGCCACCAGCTTGCCGAACGAATTGTCGGTGATGGAGCCGACGATGACTTCGGTGCCTCCGGCCAGCATCTGTTGGACCTGGATGCCGTCGATCTTGGCGTCGGCTTTATATTTCTTCGCGTTTGCGAGAATGGTCTCGTAGGCCTTCTCGGCATCAGCTGCGGTCTTGACGCCAACCATGACGCCGCCCGCTTCGGTCTTGTGGAGAATGTCCGGCGAGACGATCTTCATCACCACCGGGAAGCCCATGCCGGAAGCAATTTTGCCGGCCTCGGCGGCAGACTTGGCCACGCCTTCCTTCGGAACCGGAATGCCGTAGGCGTCGCACACCAGCTTGCCTTCCGGCGCCGTGAGGCTGGTGCGCTTCTCAGCCTTGACGGTTTCGAGCACCCGGCGGACAGCCTCTTTGGCGCTGGGCTCAGCGATCTTGCGGGCCGCGTCTGCTGAATTCGACATTTGGCTTCCTCCTGGGCTGATTTTGATGGCATTTGGTATGCCAGTAATGAGATTGTCAAGACAAACCGTTGCGCAGAAGCATTGAAAACAAGGGCTCCTTGACATTCTGGCATTTGGTATGCCAAAAATATTGCAGAGTTTCTTCTGCTAAGAAGACGTCTCCAACACGGAGGAGACGAGTCGTGCCCGCACCTAAACAAACCAAGGCGCCGCCTGCCATGGCTGAGGCTGACATTGCAATCGTCCGGATTGCGCCTGAGACGAGCTTCAAAAACAAGGCCTATGAAGCCTTGAAAGAAGCAATTCTCAAGATGGACATTTATGCGACGCCCGAGCAGGTGATGCTCGATGAGCGCGCGCTGTCCGAGCGCCTCGGCGTCAGCCGCACTCCGATCCGCGAAGCGATCGCGATGCTGGAGCAGGACGGCTTCGTCAAGACCGTGCCGCGCCGCGGCATCGTCGTGGTTCGCCGCACCAAGACCGAAATCGTGGACATGATCCGCGCCTGGGCCGCGCTCGAGAGCATGGCAGCGCGGCTGATCACGACCACCGCGCGCAAGAAGGACATCACGGCGCTGCGCGACTTCTTCAAGGACTTCGGCAAGGATCGTCTGCCGCAGGATCATGTCGAGGAATACTCCAAGGCCAACATCGCCTTCCACCAGGCGCTGATTTCGCTCTCGGAATCGCCGGTACTCGTCGACATGACCAACGACATCCTGCTGCACGTGCGCGGCTACCGGCAACTTACGATCGGCCGGACCGATCGCACCGCGACTTCCCTGCCCGAGCATATGGCGATCATCGAGGCGCTGGAAGCGCGCGACACCGAACTGGCGGAGAAGCGCGCGCGCGACCACACACTGGGCCTTGCGGCGTATGTCGAAGCGCACGGCCAGGAACTCTTTACGTAACCACGCAGAAGACGGGCAACCCGTCCTACTAACGCGATCAGGGAGAAGTGGAATGTCCGTAACTGCAGCCAAGAGCATCGATCCATCAAAGGCCGAGGGTGAGCGCGAGCTGACCGACGGCTTCAACCTGATGATCGATGCGCTGAAGCTGAACGGCCTGACCACCATCTATGGCGTGCCCGGCATCCCGATCACGGATTTCGGCCGCATGGCGCAAGCCGCAGGCATCCGCGTCATCTCCTTCCGTCACGAGCAGAACGCCGGCAACGCCGCTGCGATCGCCGGCTTCCTGACCAAGAAGCCCGGCGTCTGCCTCACGGTTTCGGCGCCCGGTTTTCTCAACGGCCTGACTGCGCTTGCCCACGCCACCACCAACTGTTTTCCGATGATCCTGATCTCGGGCTCGTCCGAGCGCGAAATCGTCGACCTGCAGCAGGGCGACTATGAAGAGATGGATCAGCTCGCCATCGCAAAACCGTTGTGCAAGGCGGCGTTCCGCGTGCTGCACGCCGCCGATATCGGCATCGGCCTTGCACGTGCGATCCGCGCGGCGGTTTCGGGGCGTCCCGGCGGCGTCTATCTCGACCTCCCCGCAAAACTGTTCGGCCAGGTGATGGATGCCGAGGCGGGTAACAAGTCGCTGGTCAAGGTGATCGACGCGGCGCCCGCGCAGATTCCGGCGCCCGATGCGGTCAAGCGCGCGCTCGATGTGCTCAAGGGGGCGAAGCGTCCGCTGATCATTCTCGGCAAGGGCGCGGCCTACGCCCAGGCCGACGATGCGATCCGCGCCTTCGTCGAGAAGAGCGGCGCGCCGTTCCTGCCCATGAGCATGGCCAAGGGATTGCTGTCCGACCTGCACCCGCAATGCGCCGGCGCTGCACGCTCGACCGTTCTCAAGGACGCCGACGTGGTGATGCTGATCGGCGCGCGGCTCAACTGGCTGCTGTCGCACGGCAAGGGCAAGACCTGGGGCGATGCACCGAAAAAGTTCATCCAGATCGACATCGAGCCGAAGGAAATGGATTCGAACGTCGAGATCGCAGCGCCCGTCGTCGGCGACATCGGCTCGTGCGTTTCGGCGTTGCTCGCCGGCATGGGCGCCAACTGGTCGGCGCCGCCGTCCGACTGGACCGGCGCGGTAGCCAGGAAGCGCGAAGAGAACGTCGCCAAGATGGCGCCGCGGCTGATGAACAACAACTCGCCGATGGATTATCACGGCGCGCTCGGCGTGCTGCGCACCATCATCAAGGAGCGGCCCGACGCCATCCTGGTCAACGAAGGCGCCAACACGCTTGATCTCGCGCGCGGCGTCATCGACATGCACCAGCCGCGCAAGCGCCTCGACGTCGGCACGTGGGGCGTGATGGGCATCGGCATGGGCTATGCGATTGCGGCCGCCATCGAGACCGGCAAGCCGGTGCTCGCGGTGGAAGGCGACTCCGCGTTCGGCTTCTCCGGCATGGAGGTGGAGACGATCTGCCGCTACAAGCTGCCGGTCTGCATCGTCATCTTCAACAATGACGGCATCTATCGCGGCACCGACGTCAATACCGCCGGCACCGACCCCGCCCCCACCGTGTTCGTCAAGGGCTCGCGCTACGACAAGATGATGGAAGCCTTCGGCGGCGTCGGCGTCCATGCGACGACGCCGGACGAATTGAAGCGCGCCGTCAATGCGGCGATGGATTCCGGCAAGCCGACGCTGATCAATGCCGCCATTGATCCGACGGCGGGCTCGGAGAGCGGCCGCATCGGCAACCTCAATCCGCAGAGCGTGCTGAAAAAGAAGTGAACTGATCAACCCATCGGCGTCGTTCCTCGCGCGGGCGGGGAATCCGGTAACCGCCGAACCATCGTTTGAGACGGCTGCGTCCGACTGAACCGACGGTGATGACTGGATGCCCGCCTTCGCGGGCATGACGGCAACAGATTGTAGAAGGAGCAAACACGATGACAAAGGCGCTCAAGGGCGTTCGTATTCTCGATTTCACCCACGTCCAGTCGGGCCCGACCTGCACGCAGTTGCTGGCCTGGTTCGGCGCCGACGTGATCAAGGTCGAGCGCCCGGGCGTCGGCGACATCACCCGCGGCCAGCTGCAGGACATCCCGAACGTGGACAGCCTGTATTTCACCATGCTCAACCACAACAAGCGCTCGATCACGCTCGACACCAAGAACCCCAAGGGCAAGGAAGTCCTGACCGCGCTGATCAAGAGCTGCGACGTGCTGGTGGAAAATTTCGGCCCCGGCGTGCTCGACCGCATGGGCTTCCCCTGGGAGAAGATCCAGGCGATCAACCCGAAGATGATCGTGGCTTCGATCAAGGGCTTTGGGCCCGGGCCCTACGAAGACTGCAAGGTCTATGAGAACGTCGCCCAGTGCACCGGCGGCGCGGCCTCGACCACCGGCTTCCGCGATGGACTGCCGCTCGTCACCGGCGCGCAGATCGGCGACAGCGGCACCGGCCTGCATCTGGCGCTCGGCATCGTGACCGCACTCTATCAGCGCACGCACTCGGGCAAGGGCCAAAAGGTCACTGCCGCGATGCAGGACGGCGTGCTCAATCTCGCGCGCGTAAAACTGCGCGACCAGCAGCGCCTCGCCCATGGCCCGCTTAAGGAATACAGCCAGTTCGGCGAAGGCGTTGCATTCGGCGACGCGGTGCCGCGTGCCGGCAACGATTCCGGCGGCGGCCAGCCCGGCCGCATCCTCAAGTGCAAGGGCTGGGAGACCGATCCCAACGCCTACATCTACTTCATCACCCAGGCCCCGGTGTGGGAGAAGATCTGCGACGTGATCGGCGAACCCGGCTGGAAGACCGATCCGAACTACGCCAAGCCGCCGGCCCGGCTGCCGCGGCTGAACGAGATCTTCGCGCGCATCGAGCAGTGGACCATGACCAAGACCAAGTTCGAGGCGATGGAGATCCTCAACAAGGACGACATCCCCTGCGGTCCGATCCTGTCGATGAAGGAACTGGCGGAAGACCAGTCGCTGCGCGCCACCGGCACGGTGGTCGAGATCGATCACCCGACCCGCGGCAAGTACATTTCGGTCGGCAACCCGATCAAGCTGTCGGACTCACCGAGCGAGGTGACGCGTTCGCCGCTGCTCGGCGAGCACACCGACGAGATCCTGCGCCAGGTGCTCGGCTTCAGCGATCATCAGGTGGCGGAAATCCACGATTCAGGCGCCCTCGCCCCACCGCGGAAGCAGGCGGCGGAATAACGAGCCTTGTACCTAACATACAAAGGCCGCCGGCTTCCGGCGGCCTTTTTGTTCTGGAATGCCAGGCGCAGTTTTCTGCGACGCAAACGTAAACTGCCGCCAGGCAGCATTCGGACCTGCACTCGCAAGCCTCATGTGGCGGGTCATTGAAATACGCCGGTTCACCAAATTCGCAGCCCATGACCGACTTGTCCGACCGGTACGAAAAAAACAGTTGCGCGCTGGCATATCATATACAAGAATAACTCCAACGCTCGCACGGCGAAGAAGAGCGCATCGAGGGGATGGGTATGCGCAGTCCTTCAAGGACGGCAAACGAGACATCAGCGAGGATGGGCAGCGCCCCCGTCCCCTCCGCATTTTTTGCGTTCAACCCTCAATTGGCCGAAAGGAGCGTATGCCGCGCCGGTCGGTCCCTCCTACAATCAGAGCCTGCACCGGTTGCGATGAAGCAATCATTGCGGCGCGACGACCAGAGGTGCAAGAAGACCCGAAACGTTTGATCGGGAATGAACTTACAAGCTGGCAAAGACCGGCAAAACCAAGTTTCCACGGGAGTGAAACACATGAAGCGTTCTGCACAATTTGCGTTGGGGGCGATTGCGGCGTTGTACGCGGGCGGGATCACGGCTCCAGCCACGGCTGCATGGGAGCCGGTGCGCCCTGTCGAGTTCATCGTTCCCGCCGGCACCGGCGGCGGCGCCGATCAGATGGCCCGAACCATCCAGGGCATCGTCACCAAGCACAATCTGATGAAGCAGCCGCTGGTCGTCATCAACAAGTCGGGCGGCGCCGGCGGCGAAGGCTTCCTCGACGTCAAGTCAGCCGCCAACAATCCGCACAAGATCATCATCACGCTCTCCAACCTGTTCACCACCCCGCTCGCGACCGGCATTCCCTTCAACTGGAAGGACCTCACGCCCGTCGCCATGCTGGCGCTCGACGAATTCGTGCTCTGGGTGAACGCAGACAAGCCGTACAAGACCACGAAGGAATACATCGACGCCGTGAAGGCCGCGCCGCAAGGCTCGACCAAGATGGGCGGCACCGGGTCGAAGCAGGAAGACCAGATCATCACGGTCGCGGTCGAGAAGGCCACCGGCAGCAAGTTCACCTACATTCCCTACAAGGGCGGCGGCGAAGTCGCCGTTCAACTGGTCGGCAACCACGTCGATTCGACCGTCAACAATCCGATCGAGGCGGTCGCGCAATGGCGCGGCGGCAAGCTGCGTCCGCTCTGCGTGTTCGACGCCCAGCCGATGGCCTATGACGAACCGATCGCGGACGGCAAGAGTTGGAAGGACATTCCGACCTGCAAGTCGCAGGGCCTCGACATGGAATACCTGATGCTGCGCGGTATCTTCATGGCGCCCAGGGCCACGAAGGACCAGGTCGAATACTACATCGACCTCTTCAAGAAGGTACGCGCCACGCCGGAATGGCAGGAGTTCATGAAGAGCGGCGCGTTCAACACGACCTTCCTGACCGGGGCCGACTACGCCAAATGGGTCGAGGGTGAGGAAAAGCGTCATCAGACGCTGATGAAGGATGCCGGTTTCCTCGCGCCGAGCAACTGACCAGGAAGCACTGATCGATCGTAGTAGCGACGTAGACGGCGGGCAATGGAATCGCACGCTCGATTCCGCATGGAGTTTCGATGACAACAGGCAGTTCGAGCAATTCCGGCCCGCCCCACAAGCTCGTGGAAGCAGGCGTCACGCTGCTGATCGCCCTGTTCGGGGTGATCGTGATCGCCGGCAGCCTCAAGGCCGGCATCAACTGGGGCGCCGAGGGCCCGCGCGCCGGCTTCTTTCCGTTCTACATCGGGCTGTTCATTGTCGCGTCCAGCGC
Source organism: Pseudomonadota bacterium (assembly GCA_023387735.1). GTDB lineage: Bacteria > Pseudomonadota > Alphaproteobacteria > Rhizobiales > Xanthobacteraceae > Bradyrhizobium. Next base: position 217,126 of record JAEWHP010000035.1, read on the forward strand.
CATCAATCTGTGGAACGGGCTTCGCGAACATGACGACGCGGTGTTCGCGGAGTGGGGACAGATTCGCCAGGTGCTGAGCGTCGTCATTCCCACAGCGATCTATGTCGGTTCCATGCCTTTCATCGGGCTGTACGTCGCTTCGATCGTCTTCATCGCATGGTTCATGCGTTGGCTGGGCAAATACCGCTGGATCACCGTCCTGGCGGTGGCGTTTGGCATGCCCATCGTCACCTACTTCATTTTCGAGCGCTGGTTCATGGTCCCGCTTCCAAAGGGACCGGTCGAAGAGTGGCTCGGCCTGTAACATCGACGCACAGTCAGGACTGGATTACCGAGATGGAAGAACTCGTCAATCTGTTTCACGGCTTTGCCGTCGCGCTGCAGCCATTCAACATCATGGTGATGGTGCTCGGCATCGTGCTCGGCGTCATCATCGGCGTGCTGCCGGGGCTCGGCGGCGCCAACGGCGTCGCGATCCTGTTGCCGCTGACGTTCTCGATGCCGCCGACATCGGCCATCATCATGCTGTCCTGTATCTACTGGGGCGCACTGTTCGGCGGCGCGATCACGTCAATTCTCTTCAACATACCCGGCGAGCCATGGTCGGTGGCGACCACCTTCGACGGCTATCCGATGGCGCAGCAGGGCAAGGCCGGCGAAGCGCTGACCGCGGCCTTCACCTCCTCCTTTGTCGGCGCATTGTTCGCCGTGATCATGATTACGCTGGTTGCGCCGTTGGTCGCAGGCTTTGCGCTGCAGTTCGGGCCTGCGGAAAAATTTGCGGTGTACTTCCTGGCGTTCTGCAGTTTCGTCGGCCTCAGCAAGGAGCCGCCATTCAAGACCATCGCGGCCATGATGATCGGCTTTGCGCTGGCCGCCGTCGGCCTCGATTCCATCACCGGACAGTTGCGGCTCACGTTCGGCTTTACCGAACTGCTGAACGGATTCGACTTCCTGATCGCCGTGATCGGTCTGTTCGGCATCGGCGAGATCCTGCTGACGATGGAAGAAGGGCTCGCCTTCCGCGGCGGCAAGGCCAAGATCAATCTGCGGGTAGTGTTGCAGACCTGGAAGGAACTGCCCGCCTACTGGATGACCTCGCTGCGCTCCTGCTTCATCGGCTGCTGGATGGGCGTGACGCCGGCGGGGGCCACTCCGGCCTCGTTCATGAGCTACGGCATTGCCAAGCGCGTCGCCAAGAACGGAAACAATTTCGGCAAGGGCGAGGTCGAAGGCGTGGTCGCACCGGAGACCGCGGCGCATGCCGCCGGCACCGCGGCCCTGCTGCCGATGCTCTCGCTCGGCGTGCCCGGTTCGCCGACGGCCGCGGTGCTGCTTGGCGGCCTCCTGATCTGGGGCCTGCAGCCCGGACCGATGCTGTTCGTCGAACAGAAGGAATTCGTCTGGGGCCTGATCGCCTCGATGTATCTCGGCAATATTGTCGGCCTGCTCGTCGTGCTGACCTGCGTGCCGATCTTCGCGGCGATCCTGCGCGTGCCCTTCAGCATCATTGCACCGCTGATCCTGGTGCTGTGCGCGATCGGCGCCTACTCGGTCCACAGTTCGACCTTCGACGTAATGCTGATGCTGGTGTTCGGCGTGATCGGCTACCTGCTCAAGAAGTGCAACTATCCCCTCGCCCCGCTGGTGCTGGCCATCGTGCTTGGCGACAAGGCGGAGGAGGCTTTCCGGCAATCGTTGCTGGGATCCCAGGGATCGTTTGGCGTATTCCTTTCCAACCCGCTGGTGAGCACGATCATGATCCTCGGAATGATCGCGCTGTTCTGGTCGTTGATCCAGGAAGGCTATACCCGCCTGCGGAGTGCGGTCGCCTGAGCGAGCGCAGCGCCCGTCAGATCGCTCCATAACAATAGCTTTAGACCACGAGATTGAGGGCCGCGCGGATGGCGCGGCCTTTTTTCGTCGCTGCGCGCTCGAATGCGGACGCTACCGGTGTTCTTTTGCCCGAACGCAAGATTTTCTTACCGAGCGCGTTGACATTTGGCATTATGTATACCAGAATTACCGTGTCTTTCACCCCAGGAGGTTGCCATGCAAGTCGGAGATATCCTACGCAAGAAAGCCGCCCGCGTCGCGACGGTTCGCATGAACGAGACCGTCGGCATTGCCGCGCAACTGATGCGCTCCAGCAATATCAGCGCGCTTGTGGTGAAGGATGTCGTTCGCACCGAGGGCAATACCGCGGTCGGCATGTTCACCGAACGCGACGTGGTGCGCGCGGTTGCCGAGCATGGCGCCGCCGGCGTCGGCATGCGCGTATCGCAATTCATTTCGGTGCAGCAGCTCGTCTCCTGCACGTCGACGGATTCGCTCGAGCATGTCCGTCAACTCATGAGCAAGCACCACATCCGCCACGTGCCGGTCATCGACAATTACAGCCTGATCGGCGTCGTCAGCATTCGCGACATCACGACCGCGTTCGACGACGAGGCTACGCCCCTGAAGCTGGCCGCGTCGGCCTGACCTTCGTAATATTCGGTCTACCCTGTCGTAAAGCATCGCTCGCATAACTGCGCCGGCGCGGTGACGCGCGCTGGTGGCGCGCCGTGCGTCGAGCGCGTCGAACTGCTGGTGAAGCTGATCTCGCCTCAGTTCGACGTGCCCGACGCCGAAATCGACCGCACGGTCCATATCGTCAACCGAAAGCTGAGCGAGAGCGTCGAGGTCCTGTCTGCCTGAAGCCGCCGCCGGCCTCTCTACCGGTTGCAGGTAAGCGTCAACTCAGTTCAAACTATTCCGGCGGCGGATGACGGAAAATGCCTGCCTCTGATCCGAAAAGAGTCGCTGTCTTTTCGCATTTGGCTCCCATGCGTTCGGCGAGCGCGCACGAGGCTTTATTCCTGAGGTCAATAAAGCTGATGAGAGTTTTGAAGCCGACGTTTGAGTAACCGTATTGACGAGCACGCAGGGACGCTTCAGTGGCAAGCCCCTTGCCTTGGCCAGATCTCAGCAAACCCCAACCGACTTCGGGTTCAGGCCAGCCTTCCGGAAACCATAGTCCGGCATAACCCACAAACTGGCCCGACCTCTTTTCCTCAAGCGCCCAGAATCCGTACCCGCGAAGGGACCAATGGCCCGCGTAAGCGGCCATTCGACGCCAGGCCGTATCTCGGTTGCAGGTCCCTCCGACAAACGCCGCAGTGGCTGGATCAGCATAGAATTGCGCAAATGGTTCAAAGTCCGTTTGTCGCCAGGCCCGCATTGTCAATCGTTCGGTTTCCAGCGTCGGGACCATTGCAACCCTCCAGAAGACAAACGGCCTCAGCCCCATTCGGTCATCTCGGATCGCGTATCGCAGGCGGCGTCTCGGGTCCGTCAAGTGCGAGGAGCGAAATCACCGCAAAAGTTGACTGCTTGCAGCGGGAAATCGCTTCCGCACGCGGAACCTGGGAGGACGTTAAAAACGCACGATGCGGCTTTCAACGCCTCATCGGATATAATACGCCCGTCCCGGTATTCTTGATCATCTCATCTTCGCAAACTGCGCGCTCCCTGGCGCGGCGCGAACCGGGTCTTGAACCGGTTGAATGGCTGCGGCGCAAAGACATCTCCGAGACCCGCCAGAAGAATAAGCCACAGGTAAGGGAAATGTAAGCTTCCGGTTAAGCGCGTCAGCGCGTCTAGCGGCACCTTGCGGGGAGAAGCCATCCACGCAGGACATTGCCATGAGCACGATCCACGCGACCACCGACTTGGGACCGGCAGCCGCAAAGCGGCAGTTCTACAGTCCTTTCGAGGCATACTGGAATTCATTTCAGGAGTGGCGCAAGCGCGAAAAGCTGCGTGCCGAGTTGAATAGCCTGACGGACAGCGAGCTTGCTGACATCGGTATCACGCGTGGTGAGATCGACTGCACGGCATCGCACCGGGATATGGACCCGCGAAACATCCCGTCCGCCATGTGAACGTGAGCATGATGTGCGACACGCCCAAACGCATCCATCCCGAATTGTTGACTCGACCGCTGCCGCCGCGGCTGAAAATATCGCGACGTTGGGAATTGCAGAACCAGCAGTGGTTACCGGCCATATCTGGAGCAATAGTCATGCCCCAATTCGACCCCGAGCTCATTTCAATCATGAAGCGGGTGCTTGAGGACACCATGACCAAGGTGCCCGTGGAGTATTCCACGCCGGCCGCCAAGGCCTATTTGGCCGAATACATTCTGAAAGCGGCAGCCCAAGGCAAAACCAGCTACGACGCGCTGATGGTTGCGGCGGCCGATCACATCGAGGTGTTCGTGTCCTTGTTCAGCTAGAGCGTTTTCGAGCGAAGTGGAAACCGGTGCGCGTCAAGAAAACGCGTCAAAACAAAAATCTGGAGCCCCGTTCCGATTCAATCGGAACGGAAAGGGCTGCAGGCGACCGCCTGGTCAGCCGCAATTCCAGATCGGCCCGATCGGCGTCCGCGTCCAGCAGGGGCCGAAGGTGCCGCCATTGTAGCGGCCGCCGTAGAAGCCTGGCCGGCCGAAATAGTGCCAGGCGCCGTCCGAGCCGTAATATTGCGGGACCGGATCGATATACCAGGGGCGCCGTTTCTTGAACGCCATGCGCGAAGCCGGATCCTTGTAGGCCGGAAGGGTGTTGTTCGGTGGCTGCTTGTAGCCCGGCAGGAAACCGTAGCCCTGCCAGCGCGGCGCCGGCTTTTTATGGGGTGGCGCAGCCGACGCGGCGGCCGGCAGCAGCAAGGAAAAAGCAAGCGAGAAAACCACGAGTCGCGACATCGCCGAACCTTATAGCGTTTTCAAGCGAAGTGGGAACCGGTTCGCGTGAAGAAAACGCGTCAAAACAAGAACCTGAAGCTTCGGTTCTGATTCAGTCAGAACCGAAGCTTTAGACGGTCGATTGCCGGAAGACGATGCAAAAATAAGTGCGCAGCCGGTGTCTTGCCGACCCGCATCAGACCGTTTCCAACCTCGCTGCGCTTCCGTTACCGACTACTGGTCGTCGTCGGGCTGCAGTTGCATCGGGGCTTGCGGCCGCGCGCGGGCCTGCGGCGATGGACGCACCGGCACAGGTCTTGGCGCCGCTGCCGGCGGTACCGGAAGCGCCGATGCCGTCGATGTTCTAGACCGCAGGTTCGGCTCGGCGACCCTGCTCTGCTCCGAAAGTTTGGCGATCAGGCGCGTCATTTGCTCCTGGCTCGCCTTGAGCTCTTCGGTAGCCTTGGCGTTGTCGCGTGCGATCTGTTCCTGGTTTGCCCTGAGCTGCCCGATTCCCTGCTCGAGGTTTGCGATATCCTGTGCCATCGTCTGCAGCATCTGCGCCAGCTCGGCCGTGCTCGGGGCCGCCGGCGCAGCGTCCTGCGTGGGGGTCGCCGCGGCCAGTTGAACGGTCGACGGACCCGGCTGCGCGGCCTCATCCGGTTTCTCGATCCAGGACGGCAGGGCCATGAGCTGCGGCGCCCACCTCGCGAGGGTCGACTTGGCAGCATCGCCGTAGGAGGACTGCGAAACGAAAGCGATGCCAAAGACGCTTGCGGCCAACAGCAATCCGACGATGCCGCGCAGCGCCCGTCCGCCGCGCGACGGCCGGTGACTCATGGCAGCTACCGAAGGCTGCTGCTTCGGTTCCTGCTCCAGCCTGGCCAGTTGTTCGTTCAGGCGCGCGAGCTGTTCGTCGGCGCGCGCGATCTGGTCGTAGGCGTGCACAAGCCGTTCATCCGCTCGCGCGACCACGACATCGTCGGGTCCAGTTTCTTTCGTGGCCGTTATGGAATTCATCGGAACTCCCTCCTCTCAGCAAGCTTGACCGGACGTCGTCTTCCGACCGTCACGGCCAATGCCGCTACTCGACGACGTCAAGTTTGACCTTTGCGACACCGTCTCCAACCATTCCCAGTTCTTCGGCCGCGGCATAGGAAACGTCGACGACCCGACCGCGGATAAACGGGCCGCGGTCATTGACGCGCACCGTCACGGATTGCCCGCTGCCGACGTTCGTGACGCGCAACCGGGTGCCGAACGGCAGCGTCGGATGGGCGGCGGTCAAGTCGTTCGTGTTGAACTTCTCGCCGGAAGCGGTCTTCGTTCCCTGCCAGTAGTAACTGGCGATGCCGTGCGATGCGCCCTCTGTCGCGGCCGGCTTCCTGTTCGACGCGGCAGGCGCGTGCTTTCTCGCGGCCGCCACGCGCCGGTGTGTGAGCGATGCGCCCCGACTGGTTTGCTGGGATGCCTGGCGAACTGGCGAGACCGCTTCGGACTTGTTGGCGGCAACATGGGTTTGTACGCAGCCCGCCAGCGAAGCGGCGCCAACGATGATGAGGAAGCCTTGCGCGATGCGCCGCGGACCGGAGCCCGAACTCAAAGCCGCGCGAATGCCAACGGGGCCGGCTTTGATGTCGACGTACGAACTACTGGCACAGCTGCTGGAAAACATTTCGTCCCCCGCTTACCGAATCCGACACGCCAAGGGTCGCGATCCAATCGGGGCGGAACGAAGTCAGGCCAGCGCTATTGCGGCTTCATTTGCACGATTTGATGTCAAGTGTTGTCATTGAGCCACAGCCGGCGGCTGAAGGCGCGCGCAGTTCCACACGCTTGCAGACATAGCCAGGCGAGAATTAGCGGCGAGGTTTTTTCGGCTTTGGCGGTGCCGCCTGCGCCCGAGCGTTGGCATCGAGCGATGTCGACGCCATCGGCGTTTCGCCCTTGGCTCCATCGCGTCCTATTTCGCGTCGCGGCCAGGCGAAATCGTCAGCGCGCCCGGCGGGAGCCGGCAGCGGCTCGCCTCTGATCAAGAGCCGTGCGGCTTCCGCGTCGATCGTCACTGTCCGAGCGCCGGGAGCGCCCAGTAATTTGTCCGCGCTCACGGTAAAGCCGACCAATGGAACGACCGGTCCGGCCAGCGGACGCGGCGCCGGCTGATCCGGCCGCGCACTGGCGTCGGGGATCGCCGGCTCGGTGGGCAGCACGATCGGCGCGGAGCGCGCGGCCCATAGCCGGCTGAGTTCGCGCTCGACATAATGTGCGAGTTTGAGCGCGCCGGCCCTGGTGAAGTACACGCCATCGGAGGACCGCAACTTTCGGATCTGCCCCTCGAAATCGGGGCCTTGCTGCAGAAAGCGCCCGGCCTCATCGACGAACCCATCCCAGACATCGACATAGGTGATGCCCGCCCTGCCCGCCGCTTCGCGATAGAGCGTATCCAGAAACGCCGTGTCGGACGTCGCCTTGGTGCCGCGCACCGCCGGCAGCCCGACCCACAGCACCGGCACCCCCTTGACCTTGAGCACGCCGATCATCTCGTCGATCTTGTCCCGGTACAAATCGTCCCAGCGTTTCTCGCGGAACTCACGCAACCCACTCGTCGAGCCTGCGGTCTTCTCCGGAGTTGCGCCTGGCCGCACGCCGTTGGTGTCGGCGACATCCTCCGGTGCCAGTTCGGAATCCACCTGTTTGGCTGCACCATCGGCCTTTGCCGCGGTCTTTTCGTCCGAAGGCTTGCCGTCCGGCTTGGCTTTGGTGTCCTTCTTCTCCGCCGGCTTGTCCGTCTTTTCGGATGCGGGCTCGCGGATCGCGACGCGGTCATCGAGCCCGAGCATGACGACGATGGCGTCCGCATTTTCGGTGGCGAGAATGCCTTTGGCGGCCGTGGCCCAATCGGCCGGACTGCCCTTCGGCTGATATTTGATCAGGCCGGAACCCGTCTTGTGCTTGCGGATCACGCCCATCTCGGGCTGGTCGGCATAAACGCCTTCGAGCCCGTAGGCGAGCCAGTCCGCCATGGAGTCACCGAGCACCAGGATGTGGCGCTCGGCTATTGTGCTGCGCTTCTCCGGCGCCGGCGCCCTTGAAAAGTCCTCGCGCGCCGGGGCCGGTTGCCGGCTGTGCCGGGGCGGCGGCGTGTACGGCTGCTGGTAAAACGGGTCGCTGCCGAACCAGCCACCACCGCGCTGCTCGTTACCGAACCAGCCGCCACCGCGTTGTTCGTTGCCAAACCAGCCGCCGCCGCGCTGCGGCGCTTGCCGCTGCTGATATCCTCCGAAATTGAAAAACTGGGCGGATACGGGGCCCGCCATGCCCAGCACCAATCCTGCCGCGACCGCCAGTGCAATTAGCCGACGCCGCTCGGGTGGGGGGCATTTCCTGTCTGGATCCTCGGGCATGCGCCTGGACCGCACATACGCAGAACTTGTCCAGGTAGATTAGCACAACCGCACTTGTAGTGCGTGTCAGTTTACCGTGAAGAGCGTTGCCTCAACGCGGCACAGGCAACGCGCGCCAAGCAAGACTGCGAACAGCGGATCTCTCGCAACGCCGCGAGGCTTTGCGCAATTATCCATCCCGCGGAAACAAACTCCCCGCTTTTGCATGATGGCGTTGCCCTAATCCCTGCCCTGCCCGGTAGACTTTTGCAGGGGGTGACGGCATCCTGCCGCTCGAAATCTCACAAAAGTCGCACGCGGTGTCCCGCGGCGGAGGAAACAGAGGGCAGACATGAAGACGCGATTCACCGAACTCGTTGGCGTTGAGCACCCGATCGTCCAGGGCGGGATGCAATGGGTCGGGCGTGCCGAACTGGTCGCGGCCGTTGCCAATGCCGGCGCGCTCGGGCTGATCACGGCGCTGACGCAGCCGACGCCGGAAGATCTCACCAAGGAAATCGCGCGCTGCCGAGACATGACCGACAAGCCGTTCGGCGTCAATCTCACCATTCTGCCCGCGATCAAGCCGCCGCCTTACGCGGAATACCGCCAGGCCATCATCGAGGCCGGCATCAAGATCGTGGAAACCGCGGGCAACAAGCCACAGGAACACGTCACCGAGTTCAAGAAGCACGGCATCAAGATCATCCACAAATGCACCAGCGTCCGTCACGGCCTGTCGGCGGAACGCATGGGCGTCGATGCGATCTCGATCGACGGTTTTGAATGCGCCGGCCATCCCGGCGAGGACGACACGCCGGGCCTGATCCTGATCCCGGCCGCCGCGGACAAGATCAAGATCCCGATGATCGCCTCGGGCGGCTTCGGCGACGGCCGCGGCCTCGTTGCCGCGCTCGCACTGGGTGCCGAGGGCATCAACATGGGCACGCGCTTCATGTGCACCAAGGAGAGCCCGATCCACCAGCTGGTCAAGGAACGCATCGTCGCCAATGACGAGCGCGAGACCGAACTGATCTTCCGCACCATGCGCAACACCTCGCGCGTCGCCAAGAACGCGATCTCGACCAAGGTGGTCGCGATGGAGAAGGAAGGCGCCAAGTTCGAGGACGTCCGCGAACTCGTCGCCGGCGCCCGCGGCAAGATGGTCTATGCGACCGGCGATGCCGACGAAGGCATCTGGTCGGCCGGCCAGGTTCAGGGCCTGATCCACGACATCCCGACCTGCGCCGAACTGGTCTCGCGCATCATGCGCGACGCGGAGGCCATCATCCAGAGCCGGCTCGAAGCCATGGTGTCGGGCGCGCAACGCCAGGCCGCCGAATAGGCGGCTTGATACCAGCGGAAGAACAATAAAGAGAAGCCCATGAAAGCCTATGTCTACGGTGCCAACGGCGCTGAAATCGCCGACGTCGCAAAACCCTCGCCGAAGGGCACGCAAGTGCTGGTCAAGGTCCACGCCTGTGGCCTCAACCGCGCCGACCTCGGGATGACCAAGGGCCATGTGCACGGCAGCGCGGGCGGCGTCGGCACCGTGCTCGGCATGGAATGGGCGGGTGAAGTCGCCGAGCTCGGCCCCGATGCGAAGGGCGTCAAGGTCGGTGACAAGATCATGGGCTCGGGCGCGGCGGCGTTCGCGGAATATATGCTTGCCGATCATCGCCGCCTGTTCCGCTCCCCCTCGAACATGAACTTCGAGGAGGCCTGCACCCTTCCCGTCGCCATCACCACCATGCACAACGCCGTCGTGACCAACGGCGCGCTACAGCCGGGCCAGACCGTGCTGATCCAGGGCGCGAGTTCCGGCGTCGGCCTGATGGCGATGCAGATTGCAAAGTTCAAGGGCGCCAAACTCGTGATCGGCTCGTCGACGGATGCGATGCGGCGCGGCCGCCTGAAGGAATTCGGCGCCGACCTCGCGGTGGACTCGAAGGATCCCGGCTGGGTCGACCAGGTGCTGCAGGCCACCGGCGGCGAGGGCGTCGACCTCATCGTCGACCAGGTCTCCGGCCCGGTCGCGAACCAGAATCTGAAGGCGACCAAGGTCAAGGGCCGCATCGTCAATGTCGGCCGGCTCGGCGGCACCCATGGCGATTTCAACTTCGACCTGCACGCCGCGCGCCGCATCAACTATATCGGCGTCACCTTCCGCACCCGCACCATCGAGGAAATCCGCGAAATTTACGACGAGGTCCGCAAGGACATCTGGGGCGCGGTGGAATCGCGAAAACTGCAATTGCCGATCGACAAGGTCTATCCCTTTGACGAGATCGGCAAGGCGTTCGAACACATGGAAGCCAACAAGCACCTCGGCAAGATCGTGGTGGCGCTGTAGGCTGCCGATGGCATCCCGGACGCGGTGCCGCGCGTAAGCGCGGCTTCGCAGCCCTCCCCTCAGAAGTTGAACGTCGTCGACAGCAGATAGGTGCGCGGAGCCCCGAGCGTCAGCACGCTGCTGTAGGCGGACGCCCAGTAGGCGCGGTTGCCGACGTTCTCGATGTTGGCGCGCACCACGATCGGCTTGCCGTTCCACGGCGACAGGAAGGTGTAGCGCGCGCCGATATCGACCCGTGTCCATTCCGGCAGCGAGATCAGGTTCGCCGCATCGTAATACTGCGAACCGGTGTAGATCACCCGCCCGGTAAACGTCAGCCCTGGAACGAACCAGGTATCCCATTCGGCGCCGACGTTGGCGCTGACGGCCGGGACGCCGATCGCGACCTTGCCGTCGGTATTCGTCCCGGCTGCCGACGTCCGGGCCGTGTCGACCTGCCGGCCGTCGATCAACGTCACGCCGCCGAGCACCCGTATCTCGGGCGTGATTTCGCCGAACACATTGAGCTCGGCGCCGCGGTTGCGTTGCCTGCCGTTCGGCAGTTGATACTGCAGGCCGCCGATGAAGGTCTGCACGATGCTTCGCTGCTCGATCTCGAACAGGCTCAGGGTCGTCGTCAGGCGGCCAGTGTCGATCTTGACGCCGGTCTCGGCCTGCGTCGTCTTTGCCGGCGGGAAAACCGCGTTTCGATTCTGGTATTGCGCACCGGTCACGATGTGCGGCGTCTGAAAGCCCTCGACATAGTTTGCGTAGAGCGAGATGTTCTCGACCGGCTTCACGACGAGCGCGTAGGCGGGCGTCAACGCGGACGCCTCCTGATACGGCCTGCTGCCTGTGCCTGGCGGAATGAGATTGGTGACCTCGCTTCCGGCGGTCTGGTTGCGCACGCCGATGGTGAACTGAATGCGCTTGTTCAGCAGCGACATCGTATCGGCAATGCCGAAACTTTCGAGCTGCACGTTGGTACGCTGGTTTGCGGCCAGAACGTTGAAAACCGGTTGAGCCAGGTTCGTCGGCTCGTTGTACAGGTTCCAGTAGAGCACGCTCTGCGTCGCCGGCGACGGGTTGAATGCAGACAAGACGCGCTGCCGATAGGTTCGATCGTTGATCGAATAATTCATGCTCACCGCGTGATTGACCGGGCCGGCGTCGACATTGGCGCGGAGGCCCGCTTCGCCGGCGTAGGTCTCGAACCGCTCGCTGCCGGCGAGCGGATTCGACCGCAGTCCGCCAAGCTGGAAAGGTCCGGTGTTGGCACCGGGCGCGGCATTGCTGATGATCGGGGAAGGAAATTTATAGTTGATGTTGCTGTCGTGATAGCCGAACGCGCCATACGCGGTCAGCCAGTCCAGGACATCCACCTCGCCGCGCGCAGTCGTGAAGAAATCCGTCGGCTCGTAATAGGCCCACGGCACCTGGAAATTGGTCCCGGCCTTCGGCGGCGGCGGAAGGATGGGAGAGGCAAGAGAAAAGAAACGCAATGGTGGCTTGAGAACGTCGGCCTGGTAGCCGATGTCGGCTTCCATGCGCACATTCTCGCCGCGATAATCCAGCCCCAGCACCGCGTTGCCGAATTCGTCCTTCTGGCGATTCCACGGCGTATTGCCGTTCGAATAGGTGCTGTTCAGCCTGACGCCCCACTCCTTGCGCTCGCCGTAGCGGCGGCTGACGTCGATATTCTCTCCGAACTGCGTCTTGGATGAATACGTACCCGTCAAGCGGGTAATATCCACGTCAGGTGCGTGCTTGGTGATGAGATTGACCATGCCGCCGACCGCGCCGCCACTGGCGCCGCCGGTGCCGCCGACTGTCATGCCATTGAGGACGGCGCTTGGACCTTTGAGGACCTCGACCCGCTCGATGAAATTCGCACCGGTGGAATAATATGGCGCGATCCCTGCAAGGCCGTTCAGGGCGTAGTCGCCGCTGTCATAGTAGAAGCCGCGGATAAACAAGCTGTCGGCGCCACCGCCCGCTGCCTGAATGACCCTAACTGACGGATCATTCGCCAGCACATCGCGGATCGTGCGCGCCTGCTGGTTTGCAATCAACTCCGCGGTGTAACTGGTCTGGCTGAACGGCATATCCATCACGCCGCGATTGCCGAGAAGCCCGAGACTGCCGCCGCTTGCGACTTGTCCCCCAGCATAAGGAGGAGGCAACGCATCGAGCGTTCCGGTAGACGGCGTTACGTAGGGGACGGGCTCCACACGGCGCGGCGCCGGCGCAGCCGCGCGCCGTTGCACGCGCGATGAGGAAGTCTGCGATCTCGGTGCTGCCTGACGCGCACGTTGCGGGCTTGGCGCATCCACCGTGACGGGCGGCAGGGCCGACTGCGCGAACGCTTTCTGACCACTCACAAGACCCGGAGACAGAGCAAGGTAACTCACCGCGCCCAATGAAACAGCGCGCACAATATTCCCAGTCCAAGAAATCATACTTCCACCCCAACACCCACGAAGTCGTTCTAGCCTTCGACGTGGAATGGGCGAGTAGAAGTCATCTAAGGTGATGGCGCAGGCGCGCGACGGATTGCATCTGTGATAACTGGGCAACGACACGCGATTGAGCAATCGACTCAAATCGATCCTCAGAATTGCAGATCTAAAATTGTTCTAATTCTAAATCCTTGTGTCCGCAGAGCGCGTCGCGTGATGATTTGACGCAGCGAACCTCAATTTTATTGCGGTCAACCTGGAAACGATTCAAAAATGCCGACCTCTTGTTTCAACCTAAGGTTTTCAAGCTACTTGATATGACGAAAGCAAAGGACATTGCCGTCACTTCCGGCACCGATCTGCCGGCCAGGATCGTCCAGCTGGTAACGAATGCGCCGTACGCATCGTTCGTCGTCCGGCGCGCTTCCGATCGCATCCTGTTTCTTCCCGAGATCATATCGCTGCACACGAGGCGCGAGCTTTCGGAGATGGCCGGGCTCGGCCGGACTTCCATCGCCAGGATCCAGGCCTGGCTGGCACAGCATGGACGAAGGCTCCGACGGCCGGGTGAGAGCATCGATGCCGTCATCTGCCACTTTGGCGTTCGGCCAAAGAACGTCTACCGGCATCGACAGCCGGATGCATCGGCGGTTACTTCGCAATCCGATCCGCGCCGCGCGAAGTCGCCTCCCGAGCGACGGACCGCAACGTCATCGCGCCTCGCCGGCGAACGCCTGCCTCAACACAGACAGGCGGTCGAGCGCGGCCTGCGGTAGCGGTCCTCTTTCCACGGCAGCGAGCGCGTCCTCAAACTGTTGCGGCGTCGCCATGCCGACCAGAATCGTGCCCATCGCCGGATGAGACAATGCAAACCGCGTGGCGGCTTCGGTCAGGCTGGCGGCGAACCCTTCCTCGACCAGCGGTCGCAGACGAAGCGCGCGTTCGATGTCGGAGTCATAGCTCATGGCCGAACCGATCGGCTCCGGCGGCGGACTGGCGATCGGGTGACGCTCGGCCGAGCCCGACAATGCGCCGCCGGCCAGCACGCGGATGCCGACCACGCCAACGCCGGCGGCCGTGGTCTTGTCGAACAGCCGACCGTAATCCTGTGCCGGATAGTTCGGCGGCAACGCTTCCGCGGCGGACGGATTGAGCATGTTGTAGACGATCTGGGCGCTGTCGAAGACGCGCGCCTCGATCACCTGATGCAGTGCCGCCGTGTCGCCGACGGCCGTCATCCCGAGAAATCGAATCTTTCCCTGCTCACGCAGGCGCTCGAACGCCGGCACCACCTCGTCGAGCACCTGCCGGGCGCTCAGCGCCGAGCCGCCGCCGTTGTCGGTGATGCTGTTGTGGAGATGCAGGATGTCGACCCGATCGAGGCGCAGTCGCGCCAGGCTGCCTTCCAGCGATTCCCTTACGGCATCGCCGATGCGGCCGAACTCGCCGGGCGCCAGCCGGACCTTGGTGCCGACCACGGCATTGGCCGGCTTCAGCTTCTGCAGGATGCGGCCAAGGTTAGTTTCCGACTCGCCATCGCCGTACAAAACCGCGGTGTCGAAGTAATTGACCCCGGCTGCGATCGCCCGCGCGACGGTGCGCTCCTGGTCGGCAGGGTCGCCGCGCACCATGATTCCGCCGACGGCGCCGCAGCCAAAGCCCAGCACCGAGAGTTGCATTCCCGTCCGCCCAAAGACCCGCATTTGCATCGCCGTTCTCCCGGATGGCTGGGAGATTATGCGATGCCGGTCAGGCATTGCTCAACCCTGTCTGGTAGCCGGCTTCGGCGAAACCGAACCTCCACGCCTTCGCGGGCGGCGCGCGGCCGTCGCGGAATCAGGTGCTGGAACGTGAATGGCCGGATTGGCTGCCCGCCTTGCGGCTGCCATTGCGCCGATGGACATATGCATAAGGGGCGCACAGCAGCATCTGGAAAAGCGCTCGGTTCGCCTGGTATCTGGCAGATGCCCGTCGGCTTTCCGCCCCCTGCATGACGACCTGTCCTTCGGCCGTACAAACGCTCCATCGCCACGCGCGACCACGCTTTTCCAACAGGGCTTCGAAGACAGGCAATCGATGCGGCATTGCTATCCTTACAATTTGCTCGGTGGTAATATGTCATCGGATCCCCTTGCGGGTTCAAAGATTTGAACAAAATTTGCTGAAAACCGACATAGACGGCCCTGAGGCCGCATGTTTCGCAAGGCGAAAACACAATTTGAGCCTTAAGTAATGGAATATAACTTGCTGCCGTGTGCGCACGACGTGTTGCGCACGGCATGTTGCTCGTGGAATGCCGTTGCAATCTAAGTTTTATTGTTCAAGTCAATCCAACCAGAGCTTGAGACGAGAAGTCGCTTCGCTCTTGTTGGCAAACAAGGCGCTGGTCAACATCAATGTCGTTCCGCCCCAATCACTTTGCGCTCTTCATCGACGGCGCCAACCTGCACGCAACCGCGCGCACGCTCGGCTTCGACATCGACTACAAACGCCTCCTCAGGGAGTTCGAAGGCCACGGCACCTTGCTGCGCGCGTTCTATTACACCGCGGTCCTCGAGGATCAGGAGTATTCGTCGCTCCGCCCGCTGACCGATTGGCTCAGCTACAACGGCTACACCGTGGTCACCAAGCCGGTGAAGGAGTTTATTGACGCCGGCGGTCGCCGCAAGGTGAAGGGAAGCATGGACGTCGAGCTTGCGGTCCACGCCATGGAGCTTGCCGATCAAATCGACCAGATGGTCCTGTTCTCGGGCGACGGCTCCTTCCGCCCCCTGGTCGCGGCAGTCCAGCGCCGCGGCGTCCGCGTGACGGTGGTTTCCTCGATATCGAGCCAGCCACCGATGATCGCCGACGAATTGCGGCGTCAGGCCGACGTCTTCGTGGACCTCATGGAGTTGCGATCCAGGCTCGGCCGCGAACCCGCCGTACGCGCGGAGAGCCCGTCGCTGGTTCGTCGGCGGCAATCGGATTGATCTATTGCAGAAGATCCAAAGGCTGGCCGGCGCTTCAGCCGAAAAAGCCCTTGGCGATCGCCTTTGCAAACACGGGCACGGACTCGACGAGCCGGCCGGCGAACAGCGCACGGTCCGCCAGCGAGAAAACGATACAGAATACCGATGCCGCGACAATAGCCTTCATTGGCCCAGTTAAGCAGCGATGACCTAACGATCGCTTAAGACATTTTGGCCGTCGTCCGTTTATGGCGAGCACCATGCTGTTTCCGCCCCGAGATCAGTTCACTTTTGAACACTTCCCGAGCCCTGACCATCTTGCCAACTCGTGCGTAGGAACGAACGCACCGATATCGGATTGCATCTTCAAGGGCAGAAGCGGAAGGAAACGAACATGAAGGTTAAATCGATTGTGGGACTGGCTGCGACCCTGGCGCTCGTGAGCACCATGTCATTCGCCCAATCTCCGAACACGGCAGGCGGCGACTCGAAGGCTGGCGGACCGGCAGGGTCGAAGACGACCACGGGAGACAGCATGAACGGCAGCACGACGGGTGGCGGCCCGGCCATGAAGAACGACGGTACGCCCGCCACGACCACGGGAAGTTCGATGCCTTCCTCCAGGGATCCAAGCACGCAGGGTGCGGGCACTGCCGGCTCTGTCGGGAAGAAGGGTGATGCCGCATCGCCCGGCGGCACCATGAAGAAATAAGCAACATGAAGGTATAAGCAAAGAGCCCCGCATCGCGCGGGGTTCTTTCATGGCGCTCCTGCGCGCGCTGCCGCCCGCAGCCAGGCGCTACGATGCCGGACGCACCGGCACCGAATCGCCTGACCACCGCTCGCGCCCTACCGGAACATCAGCGACCAAAACGGCCGGAGTTCATCCCCGCACCATTGCTTCCGACGGCTTTGAAGCCCGGACCGGCAACGGCGTTCTTCGGCTTCTGATTGGCCTTGATCGCATCGCAGACGTGCTTCGGTGTTGGACCGCCCGCGAAACAGAACGGCGAACTGCCCGCGAATGCCGAGCCCGAAGACGCGATGGCGACAAGCGCGACGGCGGTGAGGCCCGCCAGCTTCATGATATTGGACTTCATGGTGTTGCTCTCCTTTGGTTGGACACCAAACCTCAGTCGCAGCGTCGAGCAGACACCGTTCAATGCGGTTGGTCATGGGCGTGCAATGAGTGTGACCTTCGACACCCAGACCGACACCTTCGGCACAAGCGCGCAAAGGGTTCATGCAACATTCAGATAGACGCTGGAGCGCTGCGGATTGCGCGTCTTCGTCATGGCCGGGCCTGTCCCGGCTATCCACGAGCAAGGTCCACAAGCGGGAGTTCTGGCATCGCACACGAATTCGCGCGACGCATCAATTCAACCGCTATCGAACCGAGCCAAAAAAATCAGGGCCATGCGGCGGCACCACATGGCCCTGATCGATAACGACGATTGCCTGCAAGGTTATCGCAAGCCCAGGAATGAAAGAATCGCACCTATGACCACGATGAGTCCGATCAGATAGATGATTCCGTTCATGACACCCTCCAGATGTTCGATGAACGGAAACGCACCTCGCGAAAAACAGTTCCGTGCCGCGCTCCTTCAACGACCTCCGGCCTCGGCAATCCCGCGAGGAATGAATATCTCGCGGCTCAGGCGCCCTTCTCGCACTTCTTCAGGAAGCTGGTTTTAGCTGCACCCGAAAGCGGCTTTCCATCAGCGCTTACGGCCTTGGTTGCGCAGGCATCGGCCATGCACTTCTTCATGAACGACGTCTTCGCCGCGCCGGCGAGCGGCTTGCCATCCTTGCCGACAGCCTTGGTTTCGCAAGCGTCCTGCGCGAACGCTGCGCCGCCCGCGAATGTCAGAACGAACGCAGCCAACATCAATTTCCTGAGCATGGGCTTTCCTCTCTTGCAGTTCAGGGCACCGTTCGGCCCAGCCGAAAGATATCCGTCGCGGCACGGTTGGGGCCATACACAATTTCCGAAACGAGATAACTTTACCTGTTGCCAAATGTTCCCGCCTTGATGGATGCTGAAACGCACGCGAAATGCTGCGGCCTGTTGACGGTTGACAATCCAGCGCACCGATACGCCGCATGGACCGCAAATTTCTGCCCGTCGGGCAATCTGCCGTGTGCGCGTAAAATCGAATTTCTGTAGCGGCTTCAAAGTGATTTGCCCGGTCCAGCCCCAGCGGCAAAAACATTCCCTTTCGCGATTACCCCAAATCACCCCTACAATTCTCGCCATCCCGTCCCGCCAGAGGGGCGTCGGCCATTGTCACGAACGTTGGGACGGGTTGCGGTGGACGCGGCAGCGTCGGGCGCGTCATCATGTTCGCAGGGCGGATTTCCGTGAGCGAGCATGCCGCGCAAGACGTACGGCGCTGAAGCGTACGGCAAAACCGTGTGGTCCTGGCGCCCGTGGCTGGCGTCAAGCTGTCGGTGGCGGATGGTTTCCTACCGGAGACGATCGGCCGTCAAGCCGGCAGCGATGGAGGCAAGAGGAATTCGTCTCCAGGGAGAGCCCGGCATAAGCCGTAAAACCACTGCGCAGGGAATGCCGGAATGCTCCGACTGTACCTGTATGCTCGTGTGCGCAACTCTTCGCACTTATTGCACGCGAGACCGCGGGTGCAGCAAGCACCCGGCATTCCCTGCGCCCTCTCTTCGTGGGGCGAAGAATTCGAACAACTCGGGCGAGACATGCCGCGAGAACGCGGACGCACATTCACTTGTCGTCCCCCGCGAAGGCGGGGGACCCAGTATTCCAGAGGCAACCGTGATTGAAACGGGAGAGCGCAGCGTACTGGATACCCGCCGGAGCCTGTCATCGGGCTCGCCGAAGGCGAGACCCGGTGGCGGGTATGACAATCCGAGTATATGGAGAAATGGCGCTTCGTTCGCAACGACTGTTCTCTTATGTGAAGCAGTATGGCCGTTTAGAATCGTAACAGTTCGCAACAGCACACCTGCAAGTGAGTTGCGATAGCGCCTCCGCCACTCCGCTTTGATCTTGACCGACGCCCTGCTAAACCGCCGCCCATGACAGGCCCTTCCTCCATCAAGACCAACGTCGCCGCGATCTCGATCTTCGCCAGCGCCAGCATGGCCGCGGCCAAATTCGCGGTCGGCATCGCGATCGGCTCGCTGGCGCTGATCTCGGAAGCCCTGCACTCCTCGGTCGACGTGATCGCGACCATCATCACCTGGCTGGTGGTGCGGGTATCGGACCTGCCCGCCGACGACGAACACCATTACGGCCACGGCAAGTTCGAGAGCCTGTCGGCGCTGTTCGTCATCGCCCTGCTCTACGTACTGGCCGGCGGCATCCTGGTCGAATCCTGGAGCCGCCTGCGCGAGGGCGCGCCGCCGCCGACGCTGTCGGCGATCGCCTTCGTGGTGCTGGCGATCGACATCGCGGTCAATTTCTGGCGCGCGCGGGCGCTGCATCGCACGGCGCGCGCCACGCAGAGCCAGGCGCTGGCGGCTGACGCGCTCCATTTCGCCTCCGACGTGCTCGGCTCGACCGCCGTCATCATCGGGCTGGCGCTGACCGGCCTCGGCTATGCTTGGGGCGATTCGGTCGCCGCCATCGCGGTTGCCGTGATGATATCGATTCTCGGCCTGCGGCTCGGGCGCTCCACCATCGAAACCCTGCTCGATCGCGCGCCGGATGGCGTCTCGGAGAAGGCTGTGGTCGCCATCCGCAACGTGCCCGGCGTGGTCGACGTCGAACGCCTGCGCGTTCGCATGGTCGGGCCGACCTATTTCATCGACGCCATCGCAAAGGTGCCGCGCACCTACCCGATCGACCGCGTCGAGGCGATCAAGAAGACGGCGCAGCAGGCCGTCAGCGAAGCGCTTGGCGACGCCGACCTGACGTTCACCGCCGTGCCTGTCGCGCGCGACAATGAGAGCGTGCGCGAACGGATCATGGTGATCGCCCGCAATTCCGGCCTCGCCGTCCACCACGTCACGGTACACGACCTCGGCGGCAAGCTGACGGTCAGCATCGACCTCGAAGTCGACGGCGACATGGAACTCAACGCCGCGCACGACATCGCCCATGACCTGGAGCGCAGCATCCGCGAGGATTTCGGCGAGGACGTCGAGGTCGACACCCATATCGAGCCGCTGGAGCCGGAACTGCCGCATGGCACCGACGCTGCGCCCGAACGCGTCGAGACCATCAAGGCCGCGCTGTCACGCTTTGCCGGCGATGGCGCGATTCACGACATCCACAACGTGCGGGTCCGCGACACCGACGCCGGCGAAATCGTCAACTTCCACTGCCGCGCCGCGCCGTCGATGAGCGTCATCAAGGTTCATGAGAAAGTCGACGAGATCGAGCGCGCGCTGCGTCGCGCGTTCCCGACCATCAAGCGCGTCATCAGTCACGCCGAGCCGCAGCGCATGTGACGCCGCGCTTCGTTCCCGTTTCGGACTCGCTTTCGGCGGTTCAATTTCGCGTTGGACAAGATTTATTTCGCGTTAACAATTCGTTGACTCTCGACAGCCCCAAAAATCTGGATTCAAATCGCTATGATTCGGAAGACATGGGGTTCTTCCGGAAATTGTGTGCAAAGAGCCTTCGGCGGGGGTCTAGAGCATGACGCGCGCGCATGCGGCGAACGCGTGCGTCCAATCCGATTCGATCAAGGGATTGGCGCAGTCGATCGCGAAGCCTGCCTATCACCGGCTCCTCACCGCAGAGCCGGCGCTTCGCCGCGCCGTGCCGACGCTCATCATTGCGTTCCTGATCACCATCTGCCTCGGCGCGTTCGTCCAGGTGATCGACCAGAGCCGGCAGAAGCGCGCCGCGATGAAGCGCGACGTCTCCGCCCTCACCGATCTATTGACCGAACGCCTCGACCGCCTCGCTTCCTCGCGGCAGGACCGCGCCGCCAGCTTCGAGCGGCTGCAGAGCCTGCTGCCTGACATGATTCCGAACTGGGCTGTCGCCTCGGGCCGCCACGTCATCATCACCGGCGCCGACTACCGCGTGCTCGGCCGTCTCCCTGCCCCGAGCGGCGTCGGCGACGGCGAAAACGCGCTTGACGTGATCAGCATGGCCCAATTGCTGGCCGCGCCGGCGCAGCAGGGCGTCGTCAGCGACATCACGCTTCCGAACGGCAACGGCGCCATGGCGACTTCGCGGCTGATCAAGTCGCTGCCGGGCCAGGTCATCGTCGTGCAGGAAAAGAACGATCCGTTCTGGGGCTCGGATGCCGCGCTGTCGGTGACACTGTCGGCAACCACCGGCTTCGTCGTGCTGATCCTCGGCTTCGCCTTCCACTGGCAATCCACCCGCGCCCGCGAGGGCGACCTCATCAACGACGCGGTGCGCGGCCGGATCGACACCGCGCTCAACCGCGGCCGCTGCGGATTGTGGGACTGGGACCTGTCGCGCGGCCGGATTTTCTGGTCGCAGTCGATGTTCACCCTGCTCGGGCTCGAATCCCGCAACGACCTCCTCACCTTCGGCGAGGTCAATGCGCTGGTGAAATCCGACGACATCGACCTGTTCGCGATCGCCGACCAGATGATCCAGGGCAAGATCGACCACATCGACCAGAGCTTCCGCATGCAGCATACCGGCGGCCACTGGATCTGGCTGCGCGTGCGCTGCGAGCTCAGCCAGGCCATGGCCGACAACAGCCTGCACCTGATCGGCATCGCCGTCGACGTCACCGAGCAGAAGAGCCTCGCCGAAAAGACCGTGGAAGCCGACCTGCGGCTGCGGGATGCGATCGAAACCATCCCGGAGGCCTTCGTGCTGTGGGATGCCGACGACCGCCTCGTGCTGTGCAACTCGCATTTCCAGCGCCTGCACAAGCTGCCGGATACGGCGGTAGCCCCCGGCACGTCCTACGAGACCGTGATCGAAGTCGGCAGCATGCCGGAAGTCCGCACCCGGCTGCAGGAGACCGGCGTGCAGACGCCGGGCGCGCGCACCTTCGAAGCCCAGCTCGACGACGGCAGCTGGCTGCACATCAGCGAGCGCCGCACCAAGGACGGCGGCTACGTCTCCGTCGGCACCGACATCACCCGGATCAAGGCGCACGAGCAGAAGCTGATCGAAAACGACAGCCGCCTGCGCGCCAACGTGCTCGACCTCAAGCGTTCGCAGGCCGAACTGGCCGATCTCGCCGAAAAATACTCGCAGGAGAAGAACCGCGCCGAGGAAGCCAACCAGGCCAAGTCGAAGTTCCTCGCCAACATGAGCCACGAATTGCGCACGCCGCTGAACGCCATCATCGGCTTTTCCGAGATCATGGGCAGCGGCATGTTCGGCGTGCTCGGCTCCGACAAGTACCAGGAATACTGCCACGACATCCTGACATCGGGAAAATACCTGCTCGAAGTCATCAACGACATCCTTGACATGTCGAAGATCGAGGCCGGCCGCATGAAGCTCGACATGGAACCGCTCGACCTGTCGCAACTGCTGGCGGAGTCGCTGCGCGTGGTGTCCGGGCGCGCCGAGGACAAGAACCTGACGCTGGATGCCGATATCGGAAGCACCATCTCCGTCCTCGCCGACCGCCGCGCGGTCAAGCAGATCTTCGTCAACCTGCTGTCGAACGCAGTGAAGTTCACCCCCGACGACGGCCGGGTCACGGTGCGCAGCCATGTGCTGCCGGATTCGATCGTCCTGATGATCGCAGATACCGGCATCGGCATCGCACCCGATTCGCTGCGCCGGCTCGGCAAGCCGTTTGAACAGGTCGAGAGCCAGCTCACCAAGACCTATCAGGGTTCGGGACTGGGCCTTGCCATCGCGCGCTCGCTGACCAGCCTGCATGGCGGCTCGATGCGGCTGCGCTCGAAGCTCGGAAGCGGCACCGTCGTGCGCATCACGCTGCCGCGCAGTCAGCAAGGCGAAAAGGCGAATCTTTCCGAAGCCGCCTGACCCCCGCTTATTCCAGGCTGGGTGCGACCTCGCGCGCGACCTGCACCAGTGCCGCAATCAGCGGCGTCATCGGGTCGCGCTGGGTAATCACCAGACCGACGCTGTAATCGACGACGGGATCGACGATCGGAATGCTGCGGACAGCATCGGCCAGCCCCAGCGTCTCCGCGAGCTTCGCCGGCATCACGCTGGCCCAGCGCCCGGTCTTGACGTGCGTATAAAGCACCAGCAGCGAGTTCGACGTCAGCGTCGGCGTCGCCTCCGCGCCGACCGAACGCAGCGCGCGATCGATAATGCGCCGGTTCTGCATGTCCGGTGTCAGCAGGCACAGCGGCACCTGGCCGACCTCCTTCCAGGTCACCTGCTCGCGATCGCCGAACATGGCGTCGGGCGCCGTCAGCAGTCGATAGCTCTCGTTATAGAGCGGAATGGTGCGAACTTTCCCGATCGGCTCGTTCTCGGTATAGGTCAGCCCCGCATCGACCTCGAGATTTTCCAGAAGCCCCAGCACCTCGGCCGAGGTGCAGGAGCGGATGCGAAACAGCACATCGGGATAGCGCGCGCGGAACGGCGTCGTCAGCGACGCCACCATGCCGAGCGCCGTCGGAATCGCGGCAATCCTGATCTCGCCGGAGAGCTTGTCCTTGAGGCTGTTGATCTCCTGCTTCATCGCACGGGTGTCGCCGACGATACGCCGCGCCCAGTCGAGGGTGCGTTCGCCTTCCGGCGTAAAACCCTGGAAGCGGGAGCCGCGCTGCACCAGCACGACGCCGAGGATTTCCTCGAGCTGCTTGAGGCTGGTCGACATCGTCGGCTGGGTCACGCCGCAGGCTTCCGCGGCCCTCCCGAAATGCCGCTCCTTCGCGAGCGCCAGCAGAAGTTCGAGCTTGTCGATCAATGAGGAAACCTCGGAAAACAGGACCTCAAGTGTCGGTCCGCTAGCCACGAATAGCACGGCCGGGCGGGCATCCCTACTTCAAAAGCGGCGGCCGGCGCGGGCGATTTGAGGGAGCAATTCAATCTCCGTATCGACTCATTGCGGACCCCTATCGACATTTCCATCGCGTGTGTTCAAGCCTCCTTCGCATAGCGCCTGAGGGAGGCGCTGAGCATCTCCAGCATTTCATCCCGGACGAGATCGCGGGTGCCGCGCGCCCATGCGGCGGCGAGCGGCAACCGGTTCATATCGGATGCCGCGAGCGGAATGTATCGAACGCCGCGCGCGACCATGCGCGACGTCCATCGCGGCACGATGGCAACGCCCAGCCCGGCCGCGACGAGATTGACGATGGTCTGCTTCTCGTTGGCGAGTTGCACCACGCGCGCATGCATGCCGGCTTGCGCAAACAGCTTCATGGTGAGGTCGTGACTATGCGGCCGCGACCGGCGCTCCGGGACGATCAGCGGCTGCTCGGCGAGATCGGCAACACTAACGCGTTTTCTCGATGCCAGCGGATGACGTTCGGAGACGGCGACCACCGCCGTCTCGTGCAGCAGAAACAGGAATTCGAGCCGTTTGTCCGGCCTCTCCGGAGGACGCACCAGGGCGATGTCGAGCCGGCCCGAGATCAACCGCGGCAGCAGCCGGATCGTCTTGTCCTCCGTCAGCTTCACCGTGACGTCCGGCCTAAGCTTGCGAAAATCATGCAGCAGCACTGGAAAGAGTCCGGCGGCGGCGCTGTCAATCGCGCCGACGCGGATGGTGGCCCCCTGCTTCCGGCCGCTGGCGTGAAACCTCGCCGCAAGACTGTCCGCCTGTGTGAGCAGCAGGCGAGCCTCCTTCAGCAGGACGGCGCCATCGTCGGTCAGCGTCACGCTGCGCGTCGTTCGCGTCATCAGCCTGGTGCCGAGATCGTCCTCGAGCAAGCGGATGTAGCGCCCGAGCGCGGACGGCATCATTTCAAGCCGGTGCGCGGCGCGGCCGAAATGCAGTTCCTCGGCCGCCGCGACGAAACAGCGAAGCTGGTGCAGGTCCATGGTGCCTCCCTTTCAAGTCAATTATATCAAATATTTGTATAATCGTATGCCAATTGAAGGGCCGTGGCACTTGGCCGTAGCTTGGCCAGATTGCTGATCCCACGAGCGGATCGGCCAACCAGAAAACACCTGAGGGAGCGACCAATGCAGTTCAATCGTCGCACGATCCTTTCCGGCGCCATTATCGCCGCAGCATCCATCCTGGCGTCAAACCCGGCGACGGCGCAGGGCAACTTTCCAGCCAAGCCGATCACCATCATCGTTCCGGCAGCGGCTGGCGGCCCGACTGACACCGTGGCGCGCCTCATCGGGGAATCGATGGGCCGAACGCTGGGCCAGACCATCCTGGTCGAGAATGTCGGCGGCGCCGGCGGAAC
Source organism: Pseudomonadota bacterium (assembly GCA_023387735.1). GTDB lineage: Bacteria > Pseudomonadota > Alphaproteobacteria > Rhizobiales > Xanthobacteraceae > Bradyrhizobium. The sequence continues at coordinate 242,253 of JAEWHP010000035.1, forward strand.
CATCGGCATGGCGCGCGCCTCGAAATCCGCGCCTGACGGCTACACGCTCGCCATCTGGCACATCGCGCATGCGACCGCACCCGCGCTCTACGACTCCCTCAAATACGACGTCGTCAACGACTTCGACCATATCGGCCGGATCACCGACGTGCCGATGACGCTGGTGTCGAAGCCGGCGCTCGCGGCCAGCAACGTCACCGAGCTGCTGGCGTGGATCCGCAGCACCGGCGACAAGGCAGTCTATGGACACGCCGGCATCGGCTCCGCCTCGCATCTATGCATGCTGATGCTGATGAAGGACCTCGGCGTGCAGATGAATGGCGTTCCCTATCGCGGCACGGGACCGGCGATGAACGACCTGCTCAGCAACCAGTTCGACCTGATGTGCGACCAGACCACCAACACCACCAATCAGATCAAGGAAGGCAAGATCAAGGGATTCGCCGTCACCACCAAAACCAAGGTCCCGGCATTGCCCGATCTGCCGCCGCTCGATGCGGGAGCCGTCAAGGGTTTTGAGGCCTCGGCCTGGCACGCGATGTGGGCGCCGAAGGGACTGCCGAAGGATGTCACCGACAAGCTCGTCGCGGCACTTCAGGCAGCCCTCAAGGATCCCAAAGTGATCGAACGCTTTGCGAGCCTCGGCACCGAGCCGGTCCCGGCTGACCTGGCGACGCCGGCCGCGCTCAAGGCGCACCTGAGCGCCGAGGTGCCGCGGTGGGGAGCGGTGATCAAGGCCGCAGGCGCCAAGGGAAACTGAACTGGAACTTGAACCATCCATCAACAACAGCGGCCAGCACCCCTGGCCGTCAAGCGACCATCTGCAATCTGGAGACCATCGATGAAGACATTCGCCATAGCTGCCATCCCGGGCGACGGCATCGGAACCGAAGTCGTTAACGCTGGCGTCGAGGTCCTGCATGCGCTGGCGCAGCGCGACGGCAACTTCAAATTCCAGGTCGATCATTTCGACTGGGGCTCCGAGTATTACAAGAAGCACGGCATCATGATGCCGGAGGACGGCCGCGACCAGATCAGGAAGCACGACGCCATCCTGTTCGGCTCGGCCGGGGCGCCCGATGTCCCCGACCACATCACGCTCTGGGGCTTGCGGCTGGCGATCTGCCAGCCGTTCGACCAGTACGCCAATGTCCGTCCGACGCGCATCCTGCCCGGCATCACCAGCCCGTTGCGCAACGTTCACGGCAAGGAACTGGACTGGGTAATTATTCGCGAAAACTCCGAAGGCGAATATGCCGGCGTCGGCGGTCGCGTGCACAAGGGATTGCCGCTCGAAGTCGCAACCGACGTCTCGATCCTGACGCGCGCCGGCGTCGAGCGCATCATGCGCTTTGCGTTCAGGCTGGCACAATCGCGGCCGCGCAAGCTGCTGACCGTCGTCACCAAATCCAACGCGCAGCGTCATGCCATGGTGATGTGGGACGAGATTGCCACCGAGATCGCGGCCGAGTTCAAGGACGTGACCTGGGACAAGATGCTGGTCGACGCCATGACGATGCGGATGGTCATGAAACCGGAAACAATCGATACCGTGGTGGCGACCAACCTGCATGCCGACGTCCTGTCGGACCTCGCGGCCGCCCTCGCCGGCTCGCTCGGCATTGCGCCGACGGCGAACCTCAACCCGGAGCGGACCTACCCGTCGATGTTCGAGCCGATTCATGGTTCGGCCTTCGACATCATCGGCAAGGGTATCGCCAATCCGATCGGCACGTTCTGGTCTTCGGTGATGATGCTGGAGCATCTCGGCGAACCCGCTGCCGCAAAACGCCTGATGCAGGCGATAGAGCGCGTCACCGCGGATTCGCGCTTCCACACGCCCGATCTTGGCGGCAAGGCAAGGACGACGGAAGTCACCTCGGCGGTCATCGACGCCATCCACGGCGCCAACGATTAAGCAGATCTCGCAGCCGCCGTTAACGATCGAAATCGCCTGCCGTTGCAACGATCGGCTTTTCGTATCGCTCCATTCTCGATGGCGATCAATCGCGCTTTGCAATCGCCCCACGGGACAGCTTTATTGATGTTTTGAGAGATTCCAATTCTCATGGGAGGACCATGTAACCTCTGATTTAGAGTGCGGATGACATCGGCTTTCGAACCCTGGACTGAAGCGCGCGGCGCCGAGATCATCGCCGAGCACGAAAAGCTGGAAGGCGCCACGATCGTCATCCTGCACGCGCTTCAGGAAGCCTTCGGCTACGTGCCGGAGCCCGCGATTCCGATGATTGCATCCGCGCTCAATCTCTCGCGTGCCGAAGTGCATGGCGTGTTCACGTTCTATCATGATTTCCGCCGCGAACCCGCCGGCCGCCATGTGCTGAAAATCTGTCGCGCCGAGGCCTGCCAGGCCGCAGGCGGCGATGCGCTGGCCGCGCGAGCCGAAGCGAAGCTCGGCATTGCGCTCGGCAACACCACGCCCGATGCGCGCGTGACGCTGGAGCCGATCTATTGCCTCGGGCTATGCGCCACCGCGCCGTCGGCGATGCTCGACGGCCGCGTCGTCGGACGGCTGGATGAAGCGCGGATCGATGCACTGGTTGCCGAGGCGCAGCGATGAAGATGCGCATCTACGTTCCGCGCGACGCCGGCGCGATGGCCGTCGGAGCCGGTGAAGTTGTCGCAGCCCTGGAGCAGGCGGCGGACAAGCGCGGACTGCCGATCGAGATCATCAGGAACGGATCGCGCGGGCTCTATTGGCTGGAGCCGATGGTCGAGGTCGCGACGGTGAAAGGCCGCGTCGCCTATGGCCCGGTAACCGCGGCGGACGTCCCCTCGCTGTTCGATGCGATGGCGAGCGATGGCCCGCACGCCCTGCGGCTCGGCATCGCCGACGAGATCCCCTGGCTGAAGCGGCAGACCCGACTGACGTTCGCACGTTGCGGCGTGATCGATCCCCGCTCCGTCAAGGATTATCGCGCGCATGACGGCTACAAGGGGCTGGAGCGCGCGCTGACGCTGACCTCGGATGAGATCCTTGCCGACGTCACGACATCGGGACTGCGCGGACGTGGTGGTGCGGGTTTTCCGACAGGCATCAAGTGGAAGACGGTGGCGCAGGCCAGCGCCGACCGCAAATACATCGTCTGCAACGCCGACGAAGGCGACAGCGGCACCTTCGCCGACCGCATGATCATGGAAGGCGACCCCTTCGTCGTGATCGAAGGCATGACCATCGCGGGCATCGCCGTCGGCGCCACCAAGGGCTACATCTACATCCGTTCGGAATATCCGCACGCCGTTGCCGCGATGAACGCTGCGATCATGGCGGCGCGACGCACCGGCTATCTCGGCGAACGCATCGTCGGATCCGCCCACACTTTCGACCTCGAGGTCCGGGTCGGGGCCGGCGCCTATGTCTGCGGCGAGGAGACCTCGTTGCTGGAGAGCCTCGAAGGCCGCCGCGGCATCGTCCGCGCAAAGCCGCCGCTGCCGGCGCACAAGGGCTTGTTCGGCCGGCCAACCGTCATCAACAACGTGCTGTCGTTCGCGGCGATCCCGTTCATCGTCGACAACGGCGCCAAGGCTTATGCCGATTTCGGCATGGGCCGCTCGCGCGGAACCATGCCAATCCAGCTTGCCGGCAACATCAGGCATGGCGGCCTGTTCGAGACCGCGTTCGGCGTCACGCTCGGCGAACTGATTGACGACATCGCCGGCGGCACTCTTACCGGACGTCCGGTTCGCGCGGTACAGGTCGGCGGGCCGCTCGGCGCCTACTTTCCCCGCGCGCTGTTCGATACGCCGTTCGACTATGAAGCCTTTGCCGCGCGCGACGGCCTGATCGGCCATGGCGGCATCGTCGTGTTCGACGACAGCGTCGACATGGCAAGACAGGCGCGCTTTGCGATGGAGTTCTGCGCGGTCGAATCCTGCGGCAAGTGCACGCCGTGCCGGATCGGCTCGACTCGCGGCGTCGAGACCATCGACAAGATCATCCGCGGCGAGCGCGCATCCGAAAATCTCGCGGTGGTCGAGGACCTCTGCAACACCATGAAGTTCGGCTCGCTGTGCGCGTTGGGCGGCTTCACGCCCTACCCCGTGCTGAGCGCGTTGAAACATTTCCGGGAAGATTTTGGCCCGGCACCGGCCACCCTGCAGGCCGCGGAATAGGAGACTGACGATGTCGTTGATGCAGGAAATCGACTACGGCACGCCCCGCTCGAAATCCGAGACGATGGTGACGCTAACCATCGACGGGCAAAGCGTCAGCGTGCCCGAGGGCACCTCGATCATGCGCGCGGCCATGGAAGCCGGGACGCAGATCCCAAAGCTTTGCGCCACCGACATGGTCGACGCGTTCGGCTCCTGCCGGCTGTGCTTGATCGAGATCGAGGGTCGCGCCGGAACGCCGGCCTCCTGCACCACGCCGGCCATGAACGGCCTTGTGGTCCATACCCAGACCGAGCGGCTGAAGAGGCTGCGCAAAGGCGTGATGGAGCTCTATATCTCCGACCATCCGCTGGATTGCCTGACCTGCGCCGCCAACGGCGACTGCGAATTGCAGGACATGGCGGGTGCGGTGGGCCTGCGCGATGTTCGCTACGGCTGCGAGGGCGAGAACCATGTGTTCGCCAAGTCCTTCGACGATAAGTCTGACGGCTGCAGCAATGACCACTGGATGCCGAAAGACGAATCCAACCCGTACTTCACCTACGATCCTTCCAAGTGCATCGTCTGCTCGCGTTGCGTCCGGGCTTGCGAGGAAGTGCAAGGCACGTTCGCGCTGACGATCTCCGGCCGCGGCTTCGACAGCCGGGTATCGCCCGGCATGAGCGAAAGCTTCCTCGGCTCCGAATGCGTCTCCTGCGGCGCCTGCGTGCAGGCCTGCCCGACCGCGACGCTGACCGAAAAATCCGTTATCGAGATCGGCCAGCCCGAGCATTCGGTGATCACGACCTGCGCCTATTGCGGCGTCGGCTGCACGTTCAAGGCGGAAATGCGCGGTGAGGAAGTCGTGCGCATGGTTCCCTGGAAGGACGGCAAGGCCAACCGTGGCCATTCCTGCGTCAAGGGCCGCTTCGCCTGGGGCTACACAACGCACAAGGAGCGCATCCTCAAGCCGATGATCCGCGAGCGGATCGAGGACCCCTGGCAGGAAGTGTCCTGGGACGAGGCGTTCAACTTCGCCGCAGCAAAATTCAAGGGCATCCAGCAGAAATACGGCCGCGACGCCGTTGGCGGCATCACCTCGTCCCGCTGTACCAACGAAGAAACCTACCTGGTGCAAAAGCTGATCCGCGCCGGTTTCGGCAACAACAATGTCGATACCTGCGCCCGCGTCTGCCATTCGCCGACCGGCTACGGCCTGTCGCAGACCTTTGGTACGTCGGCCGGTACGCAGGATTTCGACTCGGTCGAGCACACCGACGTCGTGTTGATCATCGGCGCCAATCCGGCCGCCGCGCATCCGGTCTTCGCCTCGAGGCTGAAGAAGCGGCTGCGCCATGGCGCAAAACTGATCGTGGTCGATCCGCGCCGCACCGAGATGGTGGAATCGCCCCATGTCAAGGCGCTGCATCTGCCGCTGATGCCCGGCACCAACGTTGCCGTTGTCACGGCACTCGCGCACGTCATCGTCACCGAGGGCCTGGTCGATGAGGCCTTCGTTCGCGAGCGCTGCGACTGGAGCGAGTTCGAGGACTGGGCCGCCTTCGTCGCGCTGCCGAAGAACAGCCCGGAATCCACCGCGATCATGACCGGCGTCGATCCGAAGCTGCTGCGCGAAGCGGCACGGCAGTTCGCCACCGGCGGCAATGGCGCGATCTATTACGGGCTCGGCGTCACCGAGCACAGCCAGGGCTCGACCACGGTGATCGCGATCGCCAACCTCGCGATGGCGACCGGCAATATCGGCCGTCCCGGCGTCGGCGTGAACCCGCTGCGCGGGCAGAACAACGTCCAGGGCTCCTGCGACATGGGTTCGTTCCCGCACGAACTGCCCGGCTATCGCCATATCTCCGGCGATGCGGTGCGCGACCAGTTCGAGACGATGTGGAACGTCAAGCTCAATCCGGAGCCGGGCCTGCGCATTCCCAACATGTTCGACGCCGCGATAGACGGCACCTTCATGGGCCTCTATGTCCAGGGCGAGGACATCCTGCAGTCGGACCCCAACACCAGGCATGTGGTGGCGGCGCTGTCGTCGATGGAATGCGTCATCGTCCACGACCTCTTCCTCAACGAGACCGCCAACTACGCCCATGTCTTCCTGCCCGGATCGACCTTCCTGGAAAAGGACGGCACCTTCACCAATGCCGAACGCCGCATCCAGCGCGTCCGCAAGGTGATGACCCCGCGCAACGGGCTTGCCGACTGGGAAGTCACCATCGGGCTTGCCAGGGCGATGGGCTTCGAGATGCACTACAATCACCCGTCCGAGATCATGGACGAGATCGCGGCGCTGACCCCGACCTTCGCCGGCGTCTCCTACGCCAAATTGGAGGAACTCGGCTCGGTGCAGTGGCCCTGCAACGAGAAGGCGCCGGAAGGCACGCCGGTGATGCATATCGGCGGCTTCGTCCGCGGCAAGGGCAAGTTCATCATCACCGAATATATCGCGACCGACGAACGCACCGGGCCACGATTCCCGCTGCTGCTGACGACGGGACGCATCCTCAGCCAGTACAATGTCGGCGCGCAGACAAGGCGTACCGACAACGTGGTCTGGCACAGCGAGGACCTGCTGGAAATTCATCCGCACGATGCCGAACAGCGCGGCATCCGCGACCGCGACTGGGTGCGGCTGAAGAGCCGTGCCGGCGAAACCACGCTGCGCGCGGAGATTACCGATCGCGTGGCGCCGGGCGTGGTCTACACCACGTTCCACCATCCGGACACGCAGGCCAACGTCATCACGACAGACTTTTCGGACTGGGCCACCAACTGTCCGGAATACAAGGTAACGGCTGTACAGATCTCGCCGTCGAACGGTCCGAGCGACTGGCAGAAGGCCTATGACGAGCAGGCCCGCCACTCCCGCCGCATCGCGCCGGCCGAAGCCGCGGAGTAAGGCATGCCTCGTCCGGTCTATACCGCCGATCGGCAGGTCTGGCGCGACGGTCACCTCGGTGAAGGTACGCGCCTGATTCCGGAGGAGACGGCGATCGCCCTCACCTATAATGGCGGCACTTATGCCGTCATGATGGGCACGCCGCAACACCTGCGCGACTTCGCGATCGGCTTCAGCTTGAGCGAAGGCATCGTACAGTCCCCCGACGAGGTGGAATCGCTCGACATCGTGGAACTCGACGACGGCATCGAGTTGCGCATGTGGCTGGCGCCCTCGCAAGCCGAGCGCGTCAACGAGCGCAGGCGCCATATCGCCGGGCCGACCGGTTGCGGCATCTGCGGGATCGATTCAATTGCGGAAGCCGTGCGGCCGGCCGCGGTGGTGACCAGCGGCACCAGCTTTTCGCCGCGCGAGATCATGGCGGCGATGGCGAGCATGCCGCCATTGCAGGTGCTCAATGTCGAAACCCGCGCGGTGCATGCCGCCGCGTTCTGGATGCCTTCGCGCGGCATCGTCGCGTTGCGCGAGGATGTCGGCCGTCACAATGCGCTGGACAAGCTCGCCGGTGCGCTGGCGCAATCAGGCGTCTCGGCCGCCGACGGCATGGTGCTGCTGACCAGCCGTGTCTCGGTCGAGATGGTGCAAAAGACAGCTGCGATCGGCGCACCGCTGATGGTCGCAGTATCGGCGCCAACCGCGCTGGCAGTACGAACGGCTGACGCCGCAGGCATCACGCTCGCCGCCATCGCCCGCTCCGACGGTTTTGAGATCTTCACGCATCCGGCGCGGATCGCGGTTGCACAGAACGCTGGCGTTGCGGAGGCTACCCATGTCGCCTGATCGACTGATCTACATGGCCAACCAGATCGGAAAATTCTTCCAGAGCCAGGGCCATGACAAGGCCGTGCCCGGCATCGCCGAACACATCAGGAAGTTCTGGGATCCGCGGATGCGCAAGGCGATCTTTGCGCATCTCGATAGCGGCGGTGCCGGGCTCGATCCCTATGTGCGCGACGCGCTCGAGACGCTGAAGAAGGCGTAAGTCGCTTCCTCAAACTGGCATCGGACTCGTGGAGGCGCCCCTCACCCCGACCCTCTCCCCGCAAGAGCGGGGCGAGGGAGAAGTGAGCGGCGCCTTCGATCGTCGTGCTTCGGGAAGCTCCTACATTCCCATGATCGCAATATCCTTCACCGTTCCGCTGACACCGGTGATTTTCGCGGCCTCGGTCGCCTTCCCGGTGGCGAGATCGATGCTGTAGAGCGTGCTGCCCGCCATCAGCCAGGCTTCGTTCTTGCCGGCGCCGTCGGACCAGATGTCGAACGCCGCGTCACTCGCCTTGATGCCGAGCTTGCCGATCGCGCCGAGCACGCCGTCATTCGGCGGCGCCTGCTTGATCAGGCCGCCGATGGTGGCATCGATGTTGAACAACGCCGTCTCCTTCGCGCCCTTGACCGAATTGGTATAGGCGCCGGCCACGATGTTGGGCTTCTCGCCCTTGTGCATGTCGCTCTCGGCGTACTTGTGGTCGCCGTCCTTGGTCACCTTGCCGTCATCGACATTGGCGCGCAGGTTCATTCCGTCGGCGCCCATCACGCGCAGGCGGTCCGCCACAGGGTTAAAATCGACCGTCGCGGCGACGCCCTTGGCAAGCATGGTGTCGAGCCTGGACTTCATGGTGGCCTTGCCGTCCGCCGCAATGGTCACGACGGTTCCGTCATCGACCAGTCCGTACAGCATGCCGTCGGCCGGCCGCACGTCGATGCCGACCAGAGCGCCGGAAATTCCGGTCACCTTGACCGAGCCGGTCGCCTTCTTCTGCGCGGTATCGACCATGGCGATGGTGTCACCACCAACCAGCGCGGCGACCTGCGCGGCGTTGGCGGCGGCCGACGACAGCAATACTGCCGCCGAAGCGGCCAAAATCGAACGAAAATTCATCGTGAGGCTCCCTCTGTTGCTGCGATCCTCTCGGGACCGACACAGCGGGTACCGGCGGCATGGCGAAACGGATGCAGCGCGCCGAAAATAATTTTGCGGCTGTGCATCCAAATGCCGCAGCGGGATGGTAGAGCAATTATGCAAGGGCATAGACATGACCGGAAATGGCACGATCACGGCGCGCGACCCCGCCGTTCTCGATCAGGAGCGCGAGGCGCAACTCGCCGCCGCCCTGGCCCGTTGTGCGGCGGGCGATCGCTCCGCGTTGCAGGTGATCTACAACAGCGAGGCGCCGCGCATGATCGGCGTCGCCCGTCGCATCCTGTTCCGGCAGGATCTCGCGGAAGAAGCGGTCCACGATGCCTTCATCCGGATCTGGCGCGCCGCGGCCGGCTTCGATCCCCATCGCGGCAGTGCGCGCGGCTGGCTCTATGCGGTGGTGCGCAACCGCGCGCTCAGCATCCATCGCAACGAACACCGCTATGATTCATCTAGCGAAGGTGCCGAGGATATCGACTGCGAAGTCGCGCTGTCGCGGCTGCCGGAGACCAGCGCGCTGCGCCGCTGCCTCGAGCAGATCGACCGCCCGCGCCGCGACGTCGTGGTGCTGGCCTATGTTCACGGGATGAGCCACGGCGAGTTGGCGGGAAGACTTAAAGTGCCGCTCGGTACGGTAAAGAGCTGGGTACGCCGCAGCCTGTTTGCGTTGCAGGAGTGCATGGGATGAACCAGCCCGATGCCGATGACGCAATGGCCGCCGATTATGTGATGGGTCTCCTCGATGACGCCGAGCACGCCGCGGCCGAACGGCGGATCGAGACCGATGACGGCTTTGCCCGCGCCGTCAGCGCCTGGCGAGAGCGGCTTGCCGACCTCGATTCCACCGCCGAGGAAACACCGCCCAGCCCGGCGCTGTGGCAGCGGATTGCGGACGCGACAAAAGTCGCGCCGATCGACGCCCTGCCCTCGGCGCGCGCCGCGCTGCGCGGCGCCACGCTCTGGGACGACATCAAGTTCTGGCGCTTCGCCGGGATCGGCGGAGCGCTCGCCGCGCTGCTGTTTGCGACGATCATGGTCGGTGCGTTGACGACGTCGCGCCATCTTCGCAACGACCTGATTGCGTTGGCGCAGAGCAAGCCGGTCTACGTCGCCGTGCTGGTGAACGACACGACGCGAGAGGCCGGGGCCATCGTCAACGCATTTGCCAACGGCCGGGTCGAGCTCGTCCCGTTGCGCCCGATCGAGGTTCCGCCCGGGCGCACGCTGCAGGTCTGGACGCTGTGGGATCGCGCCGTCGGGCCGAAATCGATCGGCATCACGGGTCAGTCGCGCACGCTGCAGCTGAACCTGGAATCGTTGCCGGAGACCGTGCAGAACCAGCTGTTCGAGATCACGCTCGAGCCTGAAGGCGGCTCTCCGATCGGACGGCCGACCGGCCCGATCCTGTTCAAGGGCAACGCAGCGCGGACGTTGTGATAGCAGAAGCGGTCGGCCGCGGTCGCGGTCCGCCTACTCTCCGCCCACCAGCGCCTGAAACACCCGCCGCACCTCGGCCTCGGTCTCGCGCACCCGCGCCTCCAGGGTCGAAAAATCCGGCGTGTCGCCGGCGCGCGCCATCACGCGCAACAAATTCTCTCCTGCCGTTTCCGGGTTGAACTTCTCGGTGACGCACAGCCTGATGATCTGGGTCAGATCGTGATAGAGCCGCGCGGCCGAGCGCAGGATTTCGGCATCGGATTGCGGCAGCACGCCGAGACGCGCGGCGTTGTCGAGCACCTGCAGCGTGGAGACGCTGAGGATTTCCGGCTTGGCCGAGGCATGAACGAGCTGCAGAAACTGCGCGATGAAATCGATATCGACCAGGCCACCGGCGGCGAGCTTGAGGTCCCAGATGTCATCCTCGCCCTTCTCCAGCGCGATCGCACGGCGCATGTCGGCGACGTCGTGAGCCGTGCCGGCGGGATCGCGCGGTCGTGTCAGCACGCTCGCAATAACGTCCTCGATCTTTTTCCTGAATGCCGGCGAAGCCGAGATCACCCGCGCCCGCGTCAGCGCCATGTGCTCCCAGGTCCAGGCTTCGCGCTCCTGGTAGTCGGCAAAGGAATCGATTCGCGACGCCACCGGCCCGGCGCGGCCGGACGGCCGCAGCCGCATGTCGACGTCGTAGAGCACGCCGTAATTGGTTCGCGTCGTGAACGCCGAGATCAGCCGCTGGGTCAGCCGCGCAAAATACTGCGCGCCGTGCAGCGACCTTTCGCCGTCGGAGTCGGGGCTGTCTTCTTCGAAGTCATAAAGCAGGATCAGATCGAGGTCGGAGGATGCCGTCATCTCGCGGCTGCCGAGCCGGCCCATCGCCAGGATCGCCGTCTCCTGCCCCTTGATGCGGCCATACTGGGCCGCGAACTGCTCGGTGACGAGACCGTGCACGGTGTGCACGATGCCCTCGGCCACGTCGGCAAAGGCCACGCTGGCCTGCTGGGCGGAGACCGTGCCGGAGAGAATTCGCGTGCCGATCAGGAACAGGCTCTCCTGCCCGAACAGCCGTAGACGATCGAGGAAATCCTCGTAGGAACTGGCATCCTTCAGCGTCGCCGCCAAGCGCGTGGACAGCTCCTTCTGGTCCGGCATGGCGCCGAAGAAGCGCGGATCGATCAGCCCGTCCATGATCTGCGGCTGACGCGCCAGCATGTCGCCGAGCCGTGGCGCGGCCCCCAGAATGAGCGCCACCAGCGCGACGAGATCGCGGTTCTCCCGCAGCAGCGAAATCAGCCGCCCGCCGCGCTGCAGAGCGCCAAGAAAACGGTCGAACGCGGTGACGGCATCGTCGGGGTCTTCGGCATGCGCGATGCCGTCGATCAGGCCGGGAATGAATTCGATGAAGGCGGCTTTGGTCGCCTCGTTGCGGAGCGCGCGGTAGTTGCCTTCGGCCCAGTGCTGCAGCGTTCCCGCCACCATCACCGGCTTCTTGAAGCCGAGGGTCGTCAGATGTTCAAGCAGGCGGGCATCGTCCGGTCCACCGCCATAGTTGATCTCGGGCATTCTTTCCGAGCCGGTCGGATCGCCCTCGAACAGCTTGCTGTAGTGTCCCTGCACGATGTTCAGATGGCCAAGCAAATCCTCGGCGAATGCTGCGCGATTCTCGTAGCCGAAGAAATTCGCAAAACGCTCGATGGCCTCGGCGTCATCGGGCAACGCATGGGTCTGTTCGTCCGCGATCATCTGCAGCCGGTGCTCGACCCGGCGCAAGAACTCGTAAGCTACCGTCAGTTCGTCACGCGCCTGAAACGTGATCCAGTTGCTGGTCGCGAGAATCTCGAGTGCGGTCAGCGTAGGGCGCACGCGCAGCTGCGGATGACGGCCGCCGGCGATCAATTGCTGCGTCTGCGCGAAAAACTCGATCTCGCGGATGCCGCCGCGGCCGACCTTGACGTTGTGGCCCTCGACCGCGATTTCGCTCTGGCCGCGATAGGTCTGCATCTGCCGCTTCATGTCGTGGACGTCGGCGAGTGCCGCGAAATCCAGATGCTTGCGCCAGACAAACGGTGCGAGCTCGGCAACCAGCGCCTCGCCCGCCTTGGCGTCGCCGGCACACGGCCGCGCCTTGATCATCGCCGCGCGTTCCCAGGTCCGGCCTTCTCGCTCGTAATAGTGCAGCGCCGCGTCGGTCGAAATCGCGACCTGCGTCGAGGCCGGATCGGGCCGCAGGCGCAGGTCGACGCGAAACACGTAGCCCTCGCCAGAGCGTTGCTGCAGCAGGCGCGCCAGCGCCTGCGTCACGCGCACGAAGAACGGCGCCGGCTCGATGTCGGCGACCAGCGAGGTGGCCGCGGGATCGAAAAAAACGATCAGATCGATGTCACTCGAATAGTTCAGCTCGCCCGCGCCCATCTTGCCCATGGCCAGAACGATCAACCCGGACCCCTCCTCCGGCTTGTCGTCGTTGGCCGCCGTCATCCGGCCGCGCGCGACTTCCTGGCGCAGCAGGAAGCGCAGCGCTGTCTGCACCGAGACGGTCGCAAGATCGGTCAGCGCCGCCGTCACCCGCATCACCGGCCAGACCCCGCCAATGTCGCACAGCGCGATCAAAAGCGCGGCTTCCGCCTTCATGCGGCGAAGCAGATGCATGACGTCGGCTTCGCTCGCAGCCGCCAGCACGTCGCCGGAGGTCCTTTCGATCAGCGCCCGCAGGTGCGGCTCCGGGTCGCACGCCAGCAACCGGCCGAGCCGTGCGGCATCGGCGCGGATCAGGTCGAACAGGTAGGGCGAGAACTCGACGATGCCGAGCAGGATGGCCCGGGCGAACGGGCGATCGAGCCACGCGCCGATGGCAGCCGACTGCTCGGGTTCGAGCTCGGCAAGCCATTCTCCCAGGCGCGCTTCGGCATTGCTGGCAGCGGTGATATGCGGCCCGCTGACGAACCGCGCGGCCAATGCAGAGGAATTCATGCCACCTTCTGTGGCACATCCGGCGTTTGAGCCGCAAGCCTGTCACCGCCGGCCGCAATGGCCGGGATCGCCAGCGTCGCGGTCAGCCCCGGGAGCGAATCGCCGAGCCTGAGTTCGCCGCCATGCAGCGTCGCGACCGCCGATGCCAGGCTGAGGCCGAGACCGGAACCGGGCTGCGTCCGGCTGGCTTCGAGCCGCACGAAACGCTCCACCGCATGCTTGCGATCGGATTCGGGAATGCCGGGTCCATGGTCGGTGACGCTGAGCAGCACGGTGTCGCCCTCGCGCCGTGCCTCGATCAGGATTTCCCGGGTACGTGCGGCGGCGGCTGGGTCCAGCGGCTGCACCACCGGTGACGGCTTGCCGTATTTGATCGCGTTCTCGACCAGGTTGGCCAGTGCCTGGCCGATCAGCTCGCGGTTGCCGTGAAGGGTCGCGGGTGTAGCCTTGACACGCAACGTCATGCCGTCGTCTTCGGCCAGCGGCTCGTAGAGTTCGTGAATGCTCCTGGCGACGTCGGCGGCGTCGAAATCGTCCATATTGCCGCGCGCCTGGCCGGACTCGGCACGCGCGATCATCAGCAGCGCGTTGAAGGTGCGGATCAGGCCGTCGGATTCCTCGATGGTCCGCTCCAGCGCCGCGCGATACTCCGCCTCGCTGCCGGAACTGGCCAACGCCTCCTCGGCGCGGTTGCGCAGGCGCGTCAGCGGCGTCTTCAGGTCGTGGGCGATGTTGTCGGAAACTTCCTTCAGGCCCGTCATCAGGGCCTCGATACGCTCCAGCATCGCATTGAGGTTTTCCGCCAGACGATCGAGTTCGTCGCCGCTGCGTCCGACCGGCAGCCGTCCGGAGAGGTCGCCGGCCATGATGCGCTGGGCGGTGCCGGTCATGGCGTCAATGCGCTGCAACACCCGACGCGCGACGAAGATGCCGCCGCCGATGCCGAGAACGATGACGACCAGAAACGACCATTGCGCAGCGTGGGCGACGATGCCGAACAGCCGGCGGCGTTCTTCAAGGTCGCGACCGACCAGCAGGCGGAAACCGTTGGCGAGTTCGGTGACGTACACGAGGGCGCGATGATCCGCAGCGTCCTGCTCCTCCATCCGGCGATAGGCGGTCTCGGACCAGCCGGTCGAAGCCATCACGCCCGGCGACAGCGACCCGACATTGCCGCCGACCGCCACGCCTGCCGGCGTGGTGACGAGATAGAGATTGGCGCCCGGCCGCAGCGCCCGGCTGCCGAGCGTCCCGATGATGCCGCGCAGGCCCCAGCGCGTGTAGATGTCGGTAATCTCGGCGACTTCGACGTTGACCGTGGTGGTGATCTGCTCGGTGATCAGCCTTCGCGTATTCCAGGCAAAATAGCCGAGCAGCGACGCGGCAAACAGAGCAAACATGAACAGATAGACCAGCGTCAGGCGAAACGCGGTGGTCCGGATCAGTTTACCGAAGGCCGTCACGGATCATGTATCCGGCGCCGCGGATCGTATGCAGCAAGGGCCGGTCAAAGCCCTTGTCGATCTTCGAGCGCAGCCGCGAAATGTGCACGTCGATGACGTTGGTCTGCGGATCGAAATGATAATCCCAGACGTTCTCGAGCAGCATGGTGCGGGTCACCACCTGGCCGGCATGCTTCATCAAATATTCGAGCAAACGGAATTCGCGCGGCTGCAGCGTCAACTCGTCCTTGCCGCGGGCAACCCGATGCGAAAGCCGGTCGAGTTCGAGATCCCCGACCCGGTAGGTGGTCTCTTCGGCCGGGCCGACATTGCGGCGCGACAGCACCTCGACGCGCGCCTGCAGTTCGGCGAACGAATAGGGCTTCGGCAGATAGTCGTCGCCACCGGCGCGCAGGCCCTTGATGCGGTCATCGACCTGGCCGAGCGCCGAGAGGATCAGGACCGGGGTGCGATTGCCCTTCTCACGCAGCGCACCGATCACGGACAGGCCATCGCGCTTGGGCAGCATCCGGTCGACCACGAGCACGTCGTAGTCGCCGCCGTCGGCCATCGACAGCCCTTCCTCGCCATCGCTGGCGAGATCGGCCACATGGCCAACTTCGCGGAACGCCTTGACCAGATAGTCGGCGGACTCGCGGTCATCTTCGATGATCAACAGGCGCATTTGCGGTGCAGTTGCGGTCACGGGGTACATGCTTTCTCTCACCATGGCGCGGCCGCCCTGCACATGCAAGGCGACCGGCCATTCTCTCGCTCAAGTGAAAAAAGCGGGCGGTGAAGCTGGGGGACTCCACCGCCCTTAGACCCTTCCGACAGAGGGGGGCGTGTTCTATCGGAAGGTAGCTTGTGGGAGCGGGCTTTGGGCCCGCTCCCCGGAAGGAGCCGTCGGCGGGGGCGACGAATGCCGGCGAAACCCTCCATCTGGATTTAACCCTTGGCCAGCGGCACTGCCACGAAGCGCGACGAACCGCCGCTCTTCACGCGCATGAGAACGCTGTTCTTGTTGTCGGTGCGCGCCGCATCGATCGCTTCGCGCACTTCGCCGACATTGGCGACGCTCTTGCCGGCGACTTCGAGAATGACGTCGCCTTCCTTGAAGCCGCGCTCGGCTGCCGCGCTCTTCGGGTCGACCTCGGTCACCACGACGCCTTCCTTGCCGGCGCCCGCCACGCTGTTGGCGGGGGCGAGAGTCAGGCCGAGCTTGGGAACGCCGGTTCCCTTGCTGGCGCTACCCTTGTCGTCCTGGCCGGTGTTGGCCTTGGCCTCGATCGTGTTCGGCAACTGGCCGAGCGTGAGGTTGATGACCTTGTCCTGGCCCTTCTGCAGCACGTTGAGCTTCACGGCATTGCCGGGCGCCAGGCCACCGATGGTGCGGGCGAGTTCGCGCGCATCCTTGACCGGTTCGCCATTCACAGCGGTGATGACGTCGCCCGACTGGATGCCGGCCTTGGCCGCCGGGCCGTTGGCCTGCGGTTCCGCGACCAGCGCGCCTTCGGCCTTCTTCATGCCGAGGCTGTCGGCGATGTCGGCCGTGACCGGCTGAATCTGAACGCCGATCCAGCCGCGGCTGACCGAGCCCTTGTCCTTGAGCTGGGCAATCACGTTCTTGACCGTCGATGCGGGAATCGAGAACGCGATGCCGACGCTACCGCCCGACGGCGAGTAGATCGCGGTGTTGACGCCCATCACTTCGCCGTTGGTGTCGAACGCCGGACCGCCGGAGTTACCCTTGTTCACGGGCGCATCGATCTGGATGAAGTCGTCGTACGGACCGTTGCCGATGTCGCGGCCGGAAGCCGAGACGATGCCGGCGGTCACGGTGCCGCCGAGGCCGAACGGGTTGCCGACCGCGAGCACCCAGTCGCCGATCCGCGGCTTGGAATCGGACAGCTTGGCGAACGGAAAATCAGTGCGGCCCGCGACCTTGATCAGCGCGAGGTCGGTGCGCGGATCGGACCCGATCACCTTCGCGGTGTAGGTCTTGCCGTCATCCATGGTGACTTCGACCTTGTCCGCGCCATCGACCACGTGGTTGTTGGTCACGGCGAAACCATCAGCCGAGATGAAGAAGCCGGAACCCTGGCCGGTCACCGGACCACGGCCGCCGCGCGGACCGCCGCGCATGCCGGGGGGCATGCCATCGGGTCCGCCGAAACGCTTGAAGAAGCGTTCCATCGGAGAGCCCGGCTGGAACGGCGAGTCGTCATCCTTGTTGGCGCCGTCGTCATTCTTGGCGGTCTTCTCGGCGATGTTGATCTTGACCGAAATCACCGACGGCTTCACCCGCTCGACGATGTCGGCAAAGCCGATCGGACGTTCAACCTGCCGAACTTCCTTGTTGACCTGCGCATGCGCCGCGCTGGTGAAAACATCGACCGGACCCTGCGCAGGCGTGAAGCCGTAAACCGCGGCGCCGAGGCCGGCGACGACGGAGGCCATCAGCGCGAACTTGCGCGCCGAGAACAGCGAACGACGCGGTGCGCCGTTGGATGAAAGCGAGGACAGGTTGACGGGGCGTTCGGTCATGTTGCTAAGGTCTCCAGAGCCAGAATTTCGGTGGTGCGAGGCGAGCACCTGACGCACCCAAGATGGGGTCTCGCGCCTTACCGCGCGCTGGCCAACGAATTAAACTTTTGTAATGGACGAAGTTATGGATGCGGCAGGTTAGCGCAGCCTATCAATGGCTTAGCGCTGACCGAAAAACGGCTTTCGCAGGGCGAAAAGCACCTCTTTCGGCCAGGAGACCCCGGCCGGTGCGGCCATACCGGAAGCGTTCAGAGCGGCCCCGGCGTGCGCCGAAAGCCGCCTACTTATTTCTTCATCTTCATCCGGCCCATGAAGTCCCGCTTGCCCAGGGGAACCCCGTTGGTGCGCAGGATGTCGTAGGCGGTGGTGGCGTGGAAATAGAAGTTGGGCAGCGAGAACGACATCAGGAAGCCCTCCGCTGTGAAGGGCAGCTTGTGCTCGCCGAGATTGAAGACGACGTCGCGGCCACTGAGCGCCTCGACGGCCTCGGGCGTCCAGGCTGACAGCGCCTCGCGGGTTTCCGCGACCAGCCCCTGCAATCCGGCGTAATCGTACGGCGTCTTGAACGATGGCGGACGAAATTCTCCGCCCTGGACGCCCTCGATGGCGCCGCGGGAATGATGCGCGACGGAGATGATCTGGAAGCGCAGCGGCAGCATGTCCGGCGCCAGCCGCGCCTCGACCATCGTTTCCGGATCAATGTTCTTCTCACGAAAATGGGTCAGGCCGCGTTCGAGGAAGCCGCCGACGGCGCCAAGGGTCTGCAGGTAATTCGCCACGGTGGCGTCGTAGAGTGAAAGAGCCATGTCCGGTTTCCCCCTTTGGCGATGTTGTTCTTGTCGCCCGGAGTCATAGCCGAAACCCGTCCGCTTGCAATGGAGGCCAGCTAAACCGGCTTTTCCGGTGGCGATTCCGCCGCGATCAGGCGCTCCAGCCTGGCCTCCTCCTCTTCGCTCAATTTGAGCAAGGATGGATCGGCCGGGCCGGATGATTGCGCGCGGCGCCGGCTGAACACCCACAGCGCCAGCCCGCCTCCGAGCAGTGCAAGCGGCGGCAACAACCACAGCAGCAGGGTGTGCGGCGTCAAACGTGGCTTCAGCAGCACAAACTCGCCGTAACGCGCCACCAGAAAATCGATCACCTGGCTGTCGCTGTCGCCGGATGCGATACGCTCGCGCACCAGGAGCCGCAGATCGCGCGCCAGTGGCGCATCGGAATCGTCGATCGACTGGTTCTGACACACCATGCAGCGCAGCTCGCGCGACAGGTCGCGCGCCCGCGCTTCCTTGGCTGGATCCGCCATGATCTCGTCGGGCTGCACCGCGTAGGCAGCCGGAGCGCCCAGCATCGCGGCGATCACGAATACGCTTGCAAGGAGCTTTCTCAACGGCTCACTCCGCCGGCTGCAGCACGCGGGCGCCCTTCGCAGGCTTTGGCGCACCGACGCGCAGCCGCCGGTCCGAGAGCGACAGCAGCCCACCGAACGCCATCAGCACCGGTCCCCACCAGATCAGCAGCACCAGCGGCTTGTGATAGATGCGCACCGCGATGGCGCCCTCGGCATTGGTCTCGCCGAGCGAAACGTAGAGCTGGCTGGCGCCGCGCGTCAGCAGCGCGGCCTCGGTGGTCGATGACCCCCGCGTCGTGAAATTGCGCTTCGAGGGCGTCATCACGCGCAATTCCCTGCCGTCGAGGGTGACCGAGAACTGGGCGATCATCTCGCGAAAATTCGAGCCCTGCCGCTGCGAGACGCCGTCGAGCTTCAACTGGTAGCCGGCGACGTTGGCGACATCGTTCGGCTTCATCGTACCGATATATTCGCTGTTCCAGGTGGTCTCGCAGACGATCCCGATCAGGGCGACGCCGACGCCGGCATGCGCAAACGCCGTCCCCCAGGTCGCGCGCGGCAAGCCGCGTGCGCGGGCCATCGCAGTTGCCAGCGGCGCGCGGAACAGCGCTGTGCGTTCAGCAAGGTCGCTCAACGCCCCGACGATGACGAACACCGCCAGTCCGATCGCGAGCGGCGCGAGCGTGGGACCGCCCCAGGTCCACGCCCACAGGACGGCGATCGCGACCAGCGCCGCAACGCCCGCGGCCGTCAACCGTTGCGCCGCACCGCGCAGATCGCCGCGCTTCCACGCCAACAGCGGCGCGAACGGCATCGCAACCATCAGCGGCACAAACAAGGGGCCGAAGGTCAGGTTGAAGAACGGCGCGCCGACCGAAATCTTGTCCCCCGTCAAGACCTCGAGCGCCAGCGGATAAAGCGTTCCGATGAACACGGTCGCGCAGGCCGAGGTGAGGAACAGATTGTTGAGCACCAGCGCGCCTTCGCGCGAGATCGGCGCGAACAGCCCGCCCTGCTTCAGCGCCGACGCGCGCCAGGCGTACAGCGACAGGCTGCCGCCGATGAACAGGCAGAGGATGAGCAGGATGAACACGCCGCGCGCCGGATCGGTCGCAAACGCGTGCACCGAGGTGAGCACGCCCGAACGCACCAGGAAGGTGCCGAGCAGCGACAGCGAGAACGTCAGGATCGAAAGCAGGACGGTCCAGACTTTCAGCGCGTTGCGCTTCTCCATCACCACGGCCGAATGCAGCAGTGCGGTGCCGGCGAGCCAGGGCATCAGCGAGGCGTTCTCGACCGGATCCCAGAACCACCAACCACCCCAGCCGAGTTCGTAATAGGCCCAGTACGATCCCATCGCGATGCCGAGCGTGAGGAAAATCCACGCCACCAGCGTCCATGGCCGCACCCAGCGCGCCCAGGCTGCATCGATCCGGCCCTCGATCAGGGCAGCTACGGCGAACGAAAACGAGATCGAGAAGCCGACATAGCCGAGATAGAGCATCGGCGGATGGACCGCGAGGCCGATGTCCTGCAGCACCGGATTGAGGTCCCTGCCCTCGATCGGCGGGCTGGCGATGCGCAGGAACGGATTCGAGGTGACCAGTATGAACAGATAGAACGCGCTGGCGATCCAGCCCTGCACCGCCAGCACATGGGCGCGCAGCGACAGCGGCAGATTGTTGCCGAAGGCGGCGACCAGGCCGCCGAACAACGCAAGGATCGCGACCCACAGCAGCATCGATCCTTCGTGATTGCCCCACACGCCGGTGATTTTGTAGACCAGCGGCTTCATCGAGTGCGAGTTCTCGAACACGTTCACGACGGAAAAATCCGACACAATGTACAGCGTCACCAGCGCCGTGAACGACGCGGCCACGAACAGCAATTGCGCCAGCGCCGTGGAGCGCGCGACGTTCATCAGGGCATGATCGCCCCAGCGCGCACCGAGGACCGGCACCGTGGACTGGATCAGCGCCAGCGCGAGCGCCAGCACCAGCGCGTAATGCCCGGCTTCGGCGATCACCGCGACGCCCCCTGAGTCGGCGCGGGCGCGGCAGCGTTGCCCGGCTTGGCGCCATAATCGTCCTTCCAATGGCCCTGCTTCTTCAGGGCATCGGCGACGTCCTTGGGCATGTAGGTCTCGTCATGTTTCGCCAGCACGGCATCGGCCTTGAACACCCCGGCAGCGTCGAGCACGCCTTCCGCGACGACGCCCTGCCCTTCGCGAAACAGGTCGGGCAAGATTCCCTTGTAGGCGACCGGCAGCGTGGCGCTGCCGTCGGCGATGCTGAAGTTGACCGCAAGATTGTCGCCACGCACCAGCGAACCGGGCTGAACCATTCCGCCCAGCCGGAAACGCTTGCCGGGCGGGATCTGCTTCTCGGCCGCCATCGTCGGCGTGGAAAAAAACACGATGGAGTCGCGCATCGCGTTCAACACGAGCGCCGCCGCAACCGCGAGCACCGCTAGCGAACCGCCGATCATGGTCAAACGCCGCTGCTTGCGGGTCATGAATATCCTCTGTCTTCGCCCCGGTCCTGGCGCATCCTGCCTATCCATCTAGCCCGAGATTCCTTGCGCCCTCATTGAGCTGGCGCAAGCGTTCGGCATCGTTGGCATTCGCCTGGCGTGCGTCACCGAGCGCGCTCGCCGCCTTGTCGCGTTCGCCCATGACCATATAGGCGCGCAGCAGCCGCAGCCATCCTTCGACATCGTCGCCGTTTTGCTTCAGCCGCGTCGCCAGCCGATCAACCATGCCGCGGACCATGGCGCCGCGGTCGTCTTCGCTCATGTCCTTGGCAGCGGCCATCGCGTCGTTGGAAAGCGCCGGCGGGGCCGGGCCGCCGACCCGCGCGAGAGCTGCCTGCAGCAATGGCCGCCACGGCGCATCTGCGGGTGCCTTGGCGAGCATGCCGCGCCAGATGGAGGCAGCATCCGCCGGCCGGCCGTCCTGCTCGGCCGCCAGCCCGAGGAAATAGTTTGCCTTGGGGTCATCGGCGTTCTGCGCCACCGCACGCTCGAACTCGGCCTTCGCCTCCGTCGTCACCACCCCGCCCGCAGCGCCTGCAAGGGCTTCGCCGAGATCGGCGCGGCGCTCGGCGCTGTCGCCGGCGTAAGTGATGGAATTGCGATAGGCCCGGACGGCGTCGTTGTAGCGGCCGAGCCGCGCCAGCACCGGCGCCAGCACGGTCCAGCCGCGCCCGTCGGTCGGATTTTTCTCCAGATGCGCCTCGACCTGCGCCACCATGTTGTCGAGCGGCTGATTGGTATCCGCGGTGCGGGTGCGCGACGCCAACGGGAAATCGCCGAGTTGCGGCGTTCCGAGCGACAGATAGAAGGTCACCGCCGCAACCGGCAGCGCCACCAGCGCCAGGATAGCCGATGCGCGGCGCAGGCCGAGATTCGACCGGGACGGCAAATCGCGCCCGGCATCCACGGCGGCCAGCAGCCGGCGGCCGATTTCGACCCGCGCGGCCTCGGCTTCCGTTACCCCGATCAGCCCGGCTGCCGCATCCCGATCGATCTCGGCAAGCTGGTCCCTGTAGACGGCAGCCTCGTTACCGCCGACCGCTGCCACCGAGCTGCGGCTCAACGGCCAAAGCACGGCAAAGATCGCCGCGACCGTCATCAGCGCGAACACAAACCACAGCGTCATCAAGCAGTTCCCGGCCGAAACGACGCATTTAGAATAGGACTAAGCGCCGATGCGCCGCTTTACACCACCGGCGGTAACCCCGGCAATTGACAATTGCGGCAGGTGGGAACCGCAGGCCCGGAACGGCCGATGGCATGCCCGGGCGGGGCTATTTGGCCTGACCGGCCCGGCTCGGCTTTCGCTCGCCGGTGACGGCATTTTCCGCAGCCCGGCTCATCAGGGACGCATAGTCGTGGCCGAACAGGACTTCGCAAAAGCGGATCGCCGCGTTGACCTGCATCTGCCGGTACGCGCGCGCCCTGGTGTCGCCGCCGCGCAGCGCCTGCACCAGTCCTTCCGTGGACTTCTCGACGTATTGCTGCAGATCGGAATAGGTCCGCAGTGTCACTTCGTTGATCGCGAGTTCGCTGGCATAGTTGCGGCACACCGCCACGAAGTCGATCAGGGCGACGGCGTCCTCGACTTCTGACGGGTCGATCTTCGGCGCGGCAGCAATGTCCTTGTCGGCGCGCTG
The DNA here is from genome assembly GCA_023387735.1 of Pseudomonadota bacterium. Lineage (GTDB taxonomy): Bacteria > Pseudomonadota > Alphaproteobacteria > Rhizobiales > Xanthobacteraceae > Bradyrhizobium. Next base: position 265,180 of record JAEWHP010000035.1, read on the forward strand.
GCGCAGGATGCGGCGGACACGCCCAGGTACGCTCTCGATCTCGGACTGCAGCGAGTTGGAGATATCGGCCCGGATCGAGGTCAACTGCCGGCCCCATGCGGAATCGTTGCGCAGGTCGAGCTCGGTACGCAGGCCGCGCACGCCGTCGTGCAGGATCTTCAACTGGTCGCCTACATTGGCGAGATGGCCGCGCCTGATGTCCGTGCGCAGGCAAGCCGCGAGGTACGAGAGATCGTGCAGCGCAATCGTCACAGCGACGCCGTAGGGCGTGGCCGCAACGCGAATCTCGTCGTCCGATCCAGCCATCTTGATCGCAAGACGGATGATCTGCCACGGCGCGGCGAGCCGTTGCATGATCAGCGACAGCGCAAACGGCAGCATCTGCGGCGTCTGCAGCGTGGGAGCGTTGAGCGCCGAGGTCACCGTTGCAATCTGCGCATCCGCCAGCGTCCGCATCTGCCTGGGAAGCTTGCTGCCAAGCGAATCCATCGCCTCGCGCCCGCGCAGCACCGCGCCGATCAACAGCAGATCCTCGACGACATTGAGCGGACCGATCCGGGTCAGCGTCCGCTGCCTGTCGTCACCCGCTGCCGGCGTGGCGACGGCTACGATCGCTTCGGCTACGGCAAGCTGGAATTTGCGGGTCGCAGCTTCGAGGCCTGCGTTCGAACCGGTCAGCCGGATCTCGGCCAGCGCCCTTTCGAATGCGGCCGCGGCTTCGGGCACGGCATCGCGACTCAGCCACTGCCAGACCGGCAGCAGCGAGGCACGCCGGATCTGTCCGGCCCGCACCGGAAAATTTCCCTCGACGAGAAACGGCTCGAGCGGACCGTACAACAGGCGCGCGGGATCGTCGGTCCGCGGACGCGCATCGTCGTCTTCCTCGGCGCCACGGACGACCTTGCGCAACTGCTCGAGCACGAAGTTGGCGACGACGACGTCTTCACCGCGCTCGATGGCGCGCTCGAACTCCCGCATCAGCAGCGCCTGCGCCTGTGGCGGGAGCTGGGCGAGATAGTCCCTCAGCCGCTCTGTCGATGTCTGGCTCATTCGCCCGGTGTGGATCTGGTAGTATCGCGCGGACAGCACAACGCGTCCGCTATCAATCTTAGAAGCGCGCGCGTTAAGAACCCGTTTAGGAATGACCAAATCGGGAGCAAGATGGGGGTTCCAGCAGCTTCCCGGTCCACACTCAAACGCCCGGCAGCACCAGTTCCGCCCGCAAGCCGCCGATCGGGGCGTCGCCCAGCGACAGGCTGCCGCCATACAGGGCCGCAAGATCGACCACGATCGAGAGCCCGAGCCCGGAGCCCGGCTTGGATTCGTCGAGGCGCTGGCCGCGCCGCGAGACCTGCGCCCGTTCGGCGGCGGACAATCCGCGGCCATCGTCATCGACCACGATGCGGAGCCGCGGGCCCGTACCGGGTTCCGCTGGCGGCTCGACCGCCACCTCGATCAGGACCTGCGAGGAAGCCCATTTACAGGCGTTGTCGACGAGATTGCCGGCCATCTCCTCCAGGTCCTGGCGTTCGCCCCGGAACTTCGCCCGCGGATCGGCGTCGAGCCCTATGGTGATGCCACGGTCGCGATGGATCTTTTCCATGGTTCGCCGCAGCGCCTCGAGGGCGGGAGCGACCTCGGTGACGGTGCCGACGATGGTGACGCGCGCGGCGATCCGCGCGCGCTCCAGATGATGCGCGACCTGGTCGCGCATCACGTCCGCCTGCTCCAGGACCTTGCTGGCAAAGGGATCGACCGCGTGGATGGCGGCCTCGTTGACGATGACGGACAACGGGGTCTTGATGGCATGGGCGAGATTGCCGACATGGGTGCGCGCGCGCTCGACGATTTCTCGGTTGGCGTCGATCAGCGCATTGGTCTCGCGCGCCAGCGGCGCGATCTCGACCGGAAACTCGCCCTCGAGGCGTTCGGCGCGACCGGAGCGGATATCGGCGATCGATTCCGAAATGCGCTTCAGCGGCGCCAACCCGAAGCGGACCTGGAAGATCGTGGTCAGCAGCAGCACGATGCCGAGCGCCGAAAAGGTGCCGCCGAGATAGTAGTCGAAGGCGCGAATCTCGTCGGAGATCTCGCTGGCGTCACCGGCGACGCTGACCAGGAATTTGCCGTCGGCGCCGAGGTCGACCGGCCGCTCGACCACCCGCAGGCTTTGGCCCTCGGGACCGTCGACATAGCCGAGGCGAATACCGGCGGCGGTCAGCTCCGCGCCCTGTTCCTCCAGTTTCGGCAGCGACTTGTCCCACAGCGACCGCGAGGCCCGCGTCTCGCCTTTCTCGTCGGTGCGGACGACCTGCCAGTACCAGCCGGACAGCGGCAGTTCGAACAGCGGCTCGCCGAGCGACTGAAACTGACGGTCGGGCGGTTCGTCCGGCGTTGCGACTTCGGCAACCAGGGTACGGAGATAGAGATTGAGGCGGCGATCGAAGGCGCGCTCGGTCGCATTTCGATAGACCGACGACAGCACGACGCCGGTGATCAACAGGATCACGACCACCCACGCGGTCGCCGAAAGGAACAACCGCGTGGCGAGCGAACTTCCGCGCATCAGAGCATGATCCCGAACGACCTATCCTTGGGCGACGATCCGATCGATCGAGGCCGGTGTTCGGATAAGACCATGCTCAAGCAAAAGAGCAAGCGCATCAGGCTCCGGGCGATGGAGGCGTCAGCAGATAGCCAAGCCCGCGCACGGTTTGGATGATGTCGACGTCGAGCTTCTTGCGGATGCGGCCGACGAACACCTCGATGGTGTTGGAGTCGCGGTCGAAGTCCTGGTCGTAGAGATGCTCGACCAGTTCGGTGCGCGATACCACGCGCCCCGTATGGTGCATGAGGTACGACAGCAGCCGGTACTCGTGCGAGGTCATCTTGATCGGGTTGCCGGATACACTGACGCGGCCGGTCCGGGTATCGAGCGAGACCGGACCGCAGGTCAATTCGGACTGGGCGTGACCGGCGGAGCGGCGCAGCAGCGCACGGATTCGCGCCAGCACCTCTTCGAGGTGAAACGGCTTGGCGACGTAATCGTCCGCGCCGGCGTCGAAGCCCTGCACCTTGTCGCTCCAGCGGTCGCGCGCGGTGAGGATCAACACCGGCATCGCGCGCCCGTTGCGGCGCCACGCCTCCAGCACCGAGATGCCGTCCATCTTCGGCAGACCGATATCGAGCACGACGGCGTCATAGGGCTCGCTGTCGCCGAGAAAATGCCCTTCCTCGCCGTCGAACGCGCGATCGACCACATAACCGGCATCCGTCAGCGCCGTCGTGAGTTGACGGTTGAGATCCGGATCGTCCTCAACAACAAGCAGGCGCAAGCTGGCCTCCAATGGTGAGCCTTACGAAATCAGATCTCATGATGAGGCTAACCGGCGTGAACGGGCCATGAACGGGGAACATGGCGCAATGTTACTTTTTCTTCATGCTGCCAGTCGCCGGGGTGTAACCCCTGTGGAACCGGCACAGACGCCTAGCATGCCGGATCGGATGCCCCAAGGGGCCGAATTTGAGGCCAGACAAGGCTGCTCGCGTTCAGGGCTGCCTCGATGACGGTACCTGGATGGGTACCGGGCGCCCGACGGATGCCTGGCCGATCTCGCTCAGGTCCGGAAGAACACGAACCAGACGACGCCCAGGATCAGGATTGCGAGCCCGGTCGAGACTGTCAGCAGCGCCAGTACGGACGGGCCGGGTTCGGCCTGCCGTGCCTCGGTTGCGGTTTCGACGATCTGGCCATGCCGTTGCGTTGCCATGGAGCCTCCGTTTGATTTGAGTGCCTGTGATGCCAGCGAATGCTTCGACACCGCCTGTCCGAAGCAACGTCCGATGCGAAATGATGTTCCGGATTTTCGGGCCCGTGCCTGGCAACCACTGCGTCCAATTCGTCGCAGGAGCGCGTTGGATGCAGTTAACGCCGTTGCGGGATTTGCGCCTTCACCATGTTTCGGACGGGCTCCTCAGGTGTTATTCTTGGCAGGTTGTCCGTTGCGTATTTTGGAGTAGCCCATGGCCCCCCGCGCCAATTGGAAGGGTTTTCTGCGCCTGTCTCTCGTGACCTGTCCCGTCGCGCTCTATCCCGCGACCTCGGACACCGAGAAGGTCTCGTTCAACCAGATCAACCGCAAGACCGGCCATCGCATCAAGTACGCGAAGGTCGACGCCGATACCGGCGAGGAAGTCGCCAACGAAGACATCATGAAGGGCTACAAGGTCGACACCGATACCTACATCGAGGTGTCGAAGGACGAGCTCGACGACATCGCGCTGGAATCGACCCGCACGATCGAGATCGACGAATTCGTTCCCAGATCCGATATCGACAGCCGCTATGTGATCCGCCCCTATTATCTCGTGCCCGACGGCAAGGTCGGCCATGACGCCTTCGCGGTGATCCGCGAAACCATCCGCGCCATGGACAAGGTCGCGATCGGGCGCGTGGTGCTGACCAACCGCGAGCACATCATCGCGCTGGAGCCGCTCGACAAGGGACTGATGGGAACGCTGCTGCGCTACCCCTACGAGGTCCGCAGCGAGAAGGAATATTTCGAGGACATCCAGGACGTGAAGATCACCAAGGATATGCTCGACCTCGCCAAGCATATCGTCGAGCAGAAATCCGGATCGTTCGAGCCCGAACAATTCGAGGACCGCTACGAGCAGGCGTTGATCGACCTGATCAACCAGAAGCGCAGCGGGATCAGCACCGGGGCGAAGGCCGCGCCGAAGAGCACCGGCAACGTCATCAACCTGATGGACGCGCTCAAGCGCAGCCTCGCCGGCGAAAAGCAGCTCGCCTCTGCCACCAAGGGCCAGGAGAAGGGGCAGGAAAAGGCTCAGGTAAAATCCAAAGCCAAGAAGCCGCGCAAGGCCGCGGCCGGCCAGCGCGAGATGCTGCTGCCGATCAGCGGCAGCGGCAAGCGCGCCGCCAAGGAGACGGCCAAGGAAGCGCCGAAAAAGGCCGAGAAGCCGGCGCGCACCGCCACCCGGGCCAAGAAGGCCGGATGATTGGGACCTCGCGAGCTTGCATCTCCTGACGCTCGGATCGCGATGATGCGAGCGCTGCAAGCAGGCAGGCAGGGAAACCGGCTAGCGCCTGCATCGATCCCCGCCTCGCCTTCTCGTGCACCAGTCCCGGCGGATGCCTTGGTGCTTGCGGCTGCCTCTATTTGAGGGAGGTGACTGCGATGCCGCGGTTGCTCAGGTCAGCCAAACGCATACCAGCATTTCCGCGCGAAAGCTGCACCCGCGCTTTACCGGGCTGAGAAATCCTGTTCCTACTGTCACAAAGGGCTGGATCAACCGGGCCTGCATCGAGGGAGAGACCGTCATGAAGCTCGGCGCCGCCATCGCGGAAATCATGAAGCGCGAGGGCATCGAAATCCTCTGCGGCTACCCGGTCAACCACCTCATCGAATATGCCGCCGCCGCCGATATCCGCCCGGTGATGGTGCGCCAGGAGCGCATCGGCGTTCACATGGCGGATGCGATCTCGCGCGTCACCTCGGGCCAGTCTATCGGCGCCTTCTGCATGCAGCACGGTCCGGGTGCCGAGAATGCCATGGGCGGCGTGGCGCAGTGCTACGGCGAATCCGTTCCCGTGCTGGTGCTGCCGATGGGCTATGCGCGGCGACTCGCCAACATCGACCCGAACTTCAATTCCAGCCAGGCGATGAAGGCGTTCTCGAAGTCCTCCGAGCCGATCAACATCGCCGCCGAGGTCTGCAACATCTTCCGGCGGGCATTCACGAAGCTGAAGAACGGCCGCGGCGGGCCCGTCATCGTCGAAATCCCCGCCGACATGTGGAACGAGGAAGTGCCGGAGCCGCTGAACTACACGCCGGTACTTCGTACGCGTTACGGCGCCGACCCGGTCCATATCAAGGAAGCGGCCGCCCTCCTCGTGGGCGCCAAGCGGCCGGTGATCTATGCCGGCCAGGGCGTGCATTACGCCAAGGCCTGGCCGCAACTCCGGCGGCTGGCCGAGCGGCTCGCCATCCCGGTCACGACCAGCCTGGGCGGCAAGTCGTCGTTTCCCGAGACGCATCCGCTGTCGCTCGGATCGGGCGGGCTTGCGGTGCCGCGGGCGGTGCCGAAATTCCTCGGCGAAGCCGACGTGATCTTCGGCATCGGCTGCTCGTTCACCGAAACCTCGTTCGGCATCGCCATGCCGAAGGGCAAGACCATCATCCATTCGACGCTCGATCCGAACCATCTCAACAAGGACGTCGAGGCCAGGGTCGGACTGGTCGGCGATGCCGCCCTGGTGCTCGACGCCCTGCTGGAGGAGATCGGCAAGAGTGTCGCGTCGGACCGCGATGCGACGGCGGTGGCGGCTGAGATCGCGGCCTCGCACAAGGAGTGGCTGGCGAAATGGATGCCGAAGCTGACGCATGACGACGCGCCGCTGAACCCCTACCGCGTGTTGTGGGACCTGCAACACACCGTCGACATCAACAACACCATCATCACCCACGATGCGGGCAGCCCGCGCGACCAGCTCTCGCCGTTCTGGAAGGCGGTCGAGCCGTTGTCCTACATCGGCTGGGGCAAGACCACGCAGCTCGGCTACGGCCTTGGCCTTGCGATGGGCGCCAAGCTCGCAAAGCCCGACAAGCTCTGCATCAACGTCTGGGGCGACGCCGCGATCGGTTTTACGGGCATGGACTTCGAGACCGCCGTGCGCGAGCGGATCCCGATCATGTCGATCCTGTTGAACAACTTCTCGATGGCGATCGAGCTGAAGGTGATGCCGATCTCGACCGAGAAATACCGCTCGACCGACATCTCCGGCGACTACGCCGCGATGGCGCGCGCCTTCGGCGGCTACGGCGAGCGGGTGACGAAGCCCGAAGACATCATCCCCGCCATCAAGCGTGGCATCCAGAAAACGAAGGAAGGCATTCCGGTGCTGCTGGAGTTCATCACCAGCAAGGAGACCGAGGTCTCGAGGCCGGGGACCTGAGGGCCGGAACGCCTAAACAAAATAATCGAAAACAACCCCATGCAAAGTAGGCGCGCTTCGAGACGGCGGTATCTTATTACTCCGCCATCTCCGCAGGCGTCGAGGGGCCGGCGAGCGGCCGCTCCTCCATCAGGATGATGCACAACGCCGCGCAGGCCAGCAGCGCGGTGGCGGCGCCGAACACGTAATGGAACGCGGTGAGCATGTCGGCGACGGGGATGGCATTCGCCGGACCCCGATGCTCACCGAGCGAGATGCCCGGCCCCAGCGCCATCAGCAGGATCGCGCTGAAGGCCGCGACCATGAACGACGCCATCAACGAGCGGAAGAAGTTCATCGCGCCGGTCACGGTGCCGATCTGGGCGCGGGCCACGGAATTCTGCAGCGAGACCACGCTGACCGGGAACGTGGTGCCAAGCCCCAGCGCGAACAGCGACAGCACGATCAAGAGGCCCCACAGCGGCAACGTCGTCACGCTCAGCACCAGCCCGAAGATCGTGGCCGCGGACGTGCCGGCGATGGCGACGCGCTTGTAGTGCCTGGCGCGCGCCATGGTCCGTCCGGCGATCGCCGCACCGCAGGTGGAAACCGCGGCAAGCGGGATCAGCGCAAGCCCGGCTTCACTGGCGCTGAGACCGTAGACGACCTCGTAATAGAGCGGCAGATGCACCGTCAGCGCCGTGATCGCGCCCAGCGCGCAGCCGCCGGCCACCATCGCGTAAGGCACCACCGTTCCGCCCAGCAGCGGCAGCGGCAGGAACGGCTCCTCGGCATTGCGCGCGTGCCAGACGAAGGCGAGCAAAAGCGCAATCGACGCACCGATCATCGCCATGATCGCCGGCGACAGCCAGGCGTAACGGTGGCCGCCCCAGCTCAGCACCAGCATGACCACGACCGCGGACGCCATCAACAGCACGCCACCGAGCCAATCGACCTTGCGGCGGCGATGGAACACCGGGATCTTGCCCATCTTGGGCAGCAGCAGGAACAGCGCGCCGATGGCAAGCGGTACGTTGATCCAGAAGATCATCGACCAGTGCAGATGCTCGGCAAACACGCCGCCAAGCACGGGTCCGAGCAGGCCTGCCGCCATCCAGACGCCACTGAAATAGGCCTGGTACCGGCCGCGCTCGCGCGGCGAGACCACATCGGAGATCACGGTCTGCACGACCGGCATGATGCCGCCGCCGCCGAGGCCCTGCAGGCCGCGCGCGACTATCAGCACCGTCATGTTGGGCGCGACCGCGCACAGGATCGAGCCCGCGGTGAACAGCGCCAGCGACACCGTGATCATGGCGCGGCGGCCATAGATGTCGCTCAGCGTGCCGAACACGGGAGCGACCGCCGTCGACGCCAGCAGATAGGCCGTGATCACCCAGGAAAGGTTGCTGACGTCGTTGAACTGCCGCCCGATGGTCGGCAGCGCCGTCGCCACGATGGTCTGGTCGAGCGCGGCCAGGAACATCGTCAGCAACAGGCTCATCAGGATGGTGCGGACCTCGTCCTGGGTCAGCGGCGCCGGTGGTGCGATCGGCGGGGCATCGCTGACATCGATCACCTCGGTCGTGATGCGCGAGAGCTCCTCGCCGATGTCATCGGGCAATGTCGTCTGGTCGGCAGGCTGATGCCCTTGCCGTTCGTGCTTGTTCATTTCGGATGCAATAATGTTCCGCGCGACCGCAGCCGCCGAGATGGAATCGCCATTTGCGCTGCACCATAGAGCGCAAATCGCCTCCGCGGCAGCGCCGTCGGCGCATGGGTGCATCCCGCACGGGGATTATCGCGTTGCTGCGGGGCTGGTCTGGCCTCACTTGACCCGGGCGCCCCCGGCGCCGCCGCGATTCCGGCGGCCTCCTGGTTCAATTCTTCGGTCAATCGACCACGAGCTTCAAAGGCTGGAGCAGATCGATCAGATGCGGCTTTTTCTTATCGACGATCGAGAGCTTCGCCGCCATTTTCGGGTTGTTCTGGAAGAAGGCGGTCAGGGAGTGCTCCTCGGGAGACCAGTCCTCCCGCACCGGCTTCCTGGACGACGGGTTCTTTTTCTTTCGGGCCTTTTCCCTGGCCTGCTCCTTTTTCCAATCCGTCTTCCGGCCGGCGTCGATGTCGGCAATCGGATAGGTCAAATGTATCGTGTAGGCGGCGTCGGCGCCCCGCGCGTCCAGCAGCATCTGCAACGTCTTCCGCTCCGGATTGCCGTGCTCGCCGTCGCCCGAGAAGACGTAGTGATCCGCTGGCACACGCTTGAAGAAGATGGACTCCATGTTGTTGTCGCTGCCGTGGTGCGGCACTTTCAGGAGGTCGACATGCCTCTCGCCGCCCTTCTTGATAAGCCCGGCCAGCTCCATTCCCTCAAGAATCTTGTCGCCGCGGGCATCGCCCGTCAGCAGCATGCTCTTGCCACCGAGTTCGGCGAGCACCACGATGCTGGACAGATTGGGAATAGACTCATCCTTAAAGGCGGCTAACGCCGCTTCCGGCGATTTCTTTTTCGTTTCCTTTTGGGCGCGCAGCCATTTGTCGTGCGCTTTCTGCAACGCCAGGAGTTCAGGCTGCATTGGGCCCACCACCGTCACCTTCAGATCGCCGAGCATTACCGACTTCACGGCCTCAGCCGCGAGGATAAGCTTGCCCCTGAATTTGTGGTTGGGCTTCCACCCGAGCGCCTTGGCATCATCACGCAACGTTCGGCCTTGCGGAATGCTGGACAGAACTTCGACCGTCTGATGCGTGGTCTCGTCCTCGACCTCGCCGTTCATCCGCATCTTGGCTCCAAAGCTCGCGAGCACGCTTCCAGAATCAATGCCGGCCTCACCCGCAGCAGTGGCGGAGACGGACGCGGCACCGAACCCAGCCATTACTTCATCGGGCCTGGTCGCGAGCAGATCGTCAAAACTATTGTGCCACAGGCTTGTTACGTCGAGCCGGATGTCCGGACTTTTGCCTCGCTGCTCCCTGGTGAGATCGAGGATTCCCTTGATGTGATCGTCATCGACATGACTCACCATGACGACATCGACCGGCAGCGCCTCCTGTTGCTGGAAGCCGCGCTTTTCGTGGATTTGCTGCAGCCGCGGCTTGAGAAACGGCCCGTAAACATCCGAAGGACCGCCGTCGATCAGCACCAGATGCGGATCCTGCTCCGAGCCGAAGTGCAGCATCAGGCAATCGCCCTTGCGCGCACGCAATACATCGAGACTGAAGAACATCTCATGCCTCCCTAAATGGATTGAAAGGCACGCAGGACATCGAGCATGCCGTTGCCCTGGAAACTACGTTCGCGGCCGAGATCGGTCGCACTTTCACACAGGATTTTCTTTACCCGGCGCGGCTGCCCTATCAGCTCTTCGTAACGCGCCAGCAACATCGCAGCGGCGCCACTGACGTGCGGGGCCGCCATGCTGGTACCGGACTCAGGACCCCATTCGTTGTGATTGCCGCCGGTGACACAGGATTGCACGCGCTCTCCTGGCGCCACGAGGTCCGGCTTCAATCGACCGTCGCCGGTCGGGCCCCGGCTGGAGAAGAAGCTCACGCCATAGGTGTGTGGCCAGTTTCCATGCGTGGACCCAACCGTAATTACGCTATCGCCATTTCCCGGATCGGTAATGCTGAAGGCAGCGTAACCCTCGAAGACGCCACCATCCCTCGTAGCGAACTTCTGGTAGCCTCGATTACCCGCAGCAGCGACCACCACAACGCCGCTCTCCACCAGCCGTTCGCATTCATTGCACACGGGCGTGCGCCCGCAGGCATAGTTGCGAACGTTGTGCAGAATGGACAGGCTGAGATTGGCGCCGTGAATCGTGATGTAGCTGTGTCGCTCGTTCACGTAACGAATGTATTGCAGCGCCGCGATGACTGCGAATTCGGTATCTTCCATGGTTTGACCGAGCACCCGAAAATCGTAAAGGCGGATGTCAGGACACATCCCGTCGTACTGTCCGATGTTTCGTCCCGACGCCCCGATGATTCCTGCGACGTGGGTGCCATGCGGGCTGGATGGCGTTGCCGGATCCTTGAGCGTAATCAGCTTTTCAATGACTGCCCAATTGATCGGACGTTTCGCCTTGGCATCTTCACTAATTTTCTTGAGGTGGCTCGTTACTTCGTCCGGCGTCATTCCGGCAGCATCGGCAAGTCGCTGGCGCTCCGCCGGATCGACATCCGACTCCTCGTTGCTGACGATCTCCCGGATTGTGGTGAAGTCGAAGGTCTTTCTGACGCGCGATCGACCCTGATCAATGAAGGCGGCGTGCTTGTCATCGATGCCGGAATCGAGCACTGCCCAGACGATGTTCTTGCACTTCACGTTGAAAAGGGAATTCGCCGCATCGGCCTTCACCGCTGGAATGGAGCGATCGAGAGCAGCGGTGGCATTACGATTCAGCGAAATCTGAAAAATGTAACCTTCGACATCTGCGTCGATGACATCGACCTTGTCGGCACGCGCCAATTCCATCAGCACCTTGGCGTTCTTCGACACTGCCGGATAGGCATCAAGAATGCCCTCGATGATCTCGGGAACGAATTTCTGGTACTTCGCGAAAGCATCCTCGAAGTTCGACTCCGGGAGCGGCGGAAGCGGTGGCAGCTTGTGACTACCCGGCGCTTTTTTTGGGCGCTGGGAGCCCTCCGGACGCTCCAGCTTATTGACCCAATAGATCAGTCCGGCCAGCGCAATATAACGTTCGAGCGACGAAAAGTTCTCCGAAGCGGGCTCCGGGACGCCTTGCTTGCGGACATCGCGCCTGAGCAGTCTTTCCAGCCTTTCCTTGTGTTCGGCGACCTCGACGATGCGGTTGGAGACCTTGGGCTGACGCCACCATTGCGTCAACGGAACGAGAATGCAGAGCACTTCATCGAAGTACAGTCTTGCCCCAACCAGCCCCTGCAAGTACGCGACTTTCGGGCTTTCCTTGTCTCGGGGTGCCGGCTGTGGGTTGGTCTCCCTTTCGCGGTCCCCTGCCCGCAGCCTCAGACCATACGGAATGATGCTGGCGACACTGGCTGCCGTCGCGGTTCGGTGCGGCGTGATCAAGACGTCCTGAACATTGCCGGGGTCGAGCGCGTAGGCAGCCCAGACGTCTCCCAATAGCGGAGAATCCTGCAGCACGCGGCGATCACCAGCGGGTCCCAGCAAGATGTGTTCAACCAAATCGTCAGGTATCGAGAATTGCTGCGGCCGCCCGTCTGCGGCTTGTGCATTCGCAGGTGCTTTGGAGTCTGGCGCCGCGGTCGGACTCGTATCGTCCGCGGCCCCTGTTGCAGGCGTTGCCCCTGCAGCCGATCCTTCCGATTGCCGGGAGCCCGCAGCAGCGTTCTTGGCTGATTTCGGCCGCCTCGCCGGCGCTCGCTGCTTGCTCTTCTTTGCCACGTTCGGGCTCCGCCTCACACTCCAGATTTGGAATACGGAAACACCGGCTTCGGCTTCAGCTCCGGCGCCACATGCTTGCGCAGCGCCGCATCGCAGACCGCATAGCCCCAGTTGATCAGCCTCTCCTGCGTGTTCGCATCGAGCCGCTTCAGGCGCGTCGGAAGTTCGGCAAGCTGCGTGGTGCGATCCAGCGGACAGTTGAGCGCGTCGGGGAGTTCGTAATCCCTGATGTCGGTGCGGATGCCCCAGTAAGTGCCCTTGCGGGTTCCTGATTTGAAGGAGTCGATGACCTGGCGCTTGCGCAACGAGCGCACCTGGTTGTCGATCAGGTTCAGAACCCGGTAGGAATGTCGCGGCCAGTCCGTTTCCGGCTTTTCCTCGGCTTCCATCTTGCCGCCGGCATCGCTGACCAGAACCGTTTGGTGCCGCTTCCATGCGGTCTCCAGCCCGAGATTGTCGTAGACGCCGCCATCGGTGAGAACCACGCGCGTGGTGAATGGCGGCCGTTGCAGGTCCTCTCCCGTGCCTGGTTCGAAATCCGCATCCTTCAGGCGCAGTTCGAACGGCGACAGGACCGGCGGAAAAGCGGATGAAGCAGCGACGGCCTGCGCCAGTGGAACCCCTGGACTCTTGACCTTGCCGACGCGGTAATCGCGCATGTACGGCTTCATGAAGCGCCAGAGCACGCCCGACTGAACATTTGTCGCATTGATGACAAAGCGCGGCGCGTCGGGCATGTCCTGCAGCGTCTTGCCATGAAACAGGTGCTCGTCATACGCCTTGGCGATGCGGTCGCCGATGCTGCCGGGCAGCAACGCACCCAGAATGACCGACTCCGCATCGATCGTGACACCGGCAAGGTTGCGCAGCGGTTCGACCAGGCTGGGGATGAAATCGCTCTTTACGCTGTCAGGTTTGAAACTGAGGCCAGACCAGGCGAGCGCCAACTGGCCGGCCGTGATCGACCCGCCCGACACGCTCGACACCCGCTTGATGTTCTTCAGCTGCCCCGTCTCATAGAGGCGCCAGAGCACGCCGATATGAAATACCATGGCGCGATATCCGCCGCCGGAAAGGCAGAGCGCAGGCGTCGGCTCAGGCGGCTTGCTGTCGTCGTCCGTCGGGATCGGCTGAACCGGACCAGTATTCATGGCGCACCTCAAAAATTGAGGGACATCTCACTGACGAAGAATCGCAATCTGGCGCAAATCCTAAGGATGTTCGACTTGAAAACTGCAACCATGCTAAAGCATCGGTTGCGCGTTGAATAGCGAGCGCGCGGCGGCCGAAACAACAAATAAAACTGGAAAGTGTGATCAGGGCCGCTTTCTCAGCCGCGCCCGCTTCGGCAACAGGCCGGGCCATTGCACGATGTGATCCTCGAGTTCTTCATCCGGAATCTCGTCCTCGGTGCCGAACACCCTGTCGCGCACCGAGACCCCGGCCTCATGGACGGTGTTCGGATCGCCCGAAATCAGCGGATGCCACCAATAGAGATCGCGCCCCTCCGCGACCAGCTTGTAGCCGCAGCTCGGCGGCAGCCAGTTCAGGGTGCGGACGTTCTCCGGCGTCAGCCGCACGCAATCCGGAACCTTGTCGGAGCGGTTCGGATAGTCCTTGCAGGCGCATAGTCCCGAATCGAGCAGCTTGCAGGAAACATGGGTGAAGTAGATTTTACCGGTATCCTCGTCCTCGAGCTTTTCCAGGCAGCAGCGCGCGCAGCCATCGCACAGGCTTTCCCATTCGGCGTTGGACATCTCTTCCAACGTCTTGGTTTTCCAGAAGAATCCCTCCTGTCCAGAAGCTCGTTTGGGCGGTGCGGTCATAAATCCCGATATTTTCCGGATCGCATTCGGCTGCAGCCCTTCTAGGGGTTGAAGCAACCCGGGCGCAAGCGGGCCGAATACGTGCGCAAAAAGGGCTGGAACACGTTAGGGCTGACCACCAAATGGTGAGCGAGAGCATTGGTTTATAGCCCCCGCTCGGATACAACAATCATGAGTCCCCCAAGGGTCCTGAAAACGCCTTGGGTTTGCCGCAAGATCGAAGCATGACGTCTCGACAGCGCCCAGGGTGGGCGCGCGAGCCGTTTCGAACCGACCAAGGTCCCGGTGCGCCAGATCCTACCGCCTGACTGGAATCAGAAGATCCGGAACTTTTTCCTGGATCTGGACGCCCGCATCGATTCGACGCTGTTTTCGTCGGGCAAGGGCCTGCGGGAACTTTACGAGCGCTATTCCACCTTCATGGACCGCTTCTATGTCGGCCGCTGGAAGCGCTGGGTCTTTGTCGAGCCGCTTTCGGAAGCCGCCACCATCGGGCTCGCCGGCCTGATCGTGATGCTGGCGCTCGCAGTCCCCGCCTTCCGCGAAACCGCCGATGACGACTGGCTGAAGAAGTCCGATCTCGCGGTGTCGTTCCTCGACCGCTACGGCAATCCGATCGGCAGCCGCGGCATCAAGCACAACGACTCGATCCCGCTGGAGGATTTTCCGGACAATCTGATCAAGGCGACGCTCGCCACCGAAGACCGCCGCTTCTACGACCATTTCGGCATCGATATCGCCGGCACCGCGCGCGCGCTCGTCACCAACGCGCAGGCCGGCGGCGTGCGCCAGGGCGGTTCTTCCATTTCGCAGCAGCTGGCGAAGAACCTGTTCCTCAACAACGAGCGCACCATCGAGCGCAAGGTCAAGGAAGCGTTCCTCGCGATCTGGCTGGAGACCCGCCTCACCAAGAATGAGATCCTGAAACTCTATCTCGACCGCGCCTATATGGGCGGCGGCACCTTCGGCGTGGACGGCGCGGCGCATTTCTACTTCAACAAGTCGGCGCGCGACGTCACGCTGGCGGAATCGGCGATGCTGGCCGGCCTGTTCAAGGCGCCGACCAAATACGCCCCGCACATCAACCTGCCCGCCGCCCGCGCCCGCGCCAACGTCGTGCTCGACAACCTCGTCGATGCCGGCTTCATGACCGAGGGCCAGGTGTTCGGCGCCCGGCGCAACCCTGCGATCGCCGTCGACCGCCGCGACGAGAATTCGCCGAACTACTACCTCGACTACGCCTTCGACGAGATGCGCAAGCTGGTCGACACCTTCCCGAAATCCTACGTCGAACGCGTCTTCGTGGTCCGCACCGCGATCGACATGACCGTGCAGCGCGCCGCCGAGGAAGCGGTCGAAAACCAGTTGCGCCAGTTCGGCCGCGACTATCATGCGACGCAGGCCGCCGCCGTGGTCGCCGATCTCGACGGCGGCGTTCGCGCCATGGTCGGCGGACGCGACTATGGCGCCAGCCAGTTCAACCGCGCGACCGACGCGTACCGACAGCCGGGATCGTCGTTCAAGCCCTATGTCTATGCCACTGCGCTGATGAACGGGTACACTCCGAACTCCAAGGTGGTCGACGGCCCGGTCTGCATCGGCAACTGGTGCCCGCAGAACTACGGCCACAACTATTCGGGCGCGGTCACGCTGACGCAGGCGATCACCCGCTCGATCAACGTCGTGCCCGTGAAACTGTCGATCGCACTGGGCGGCAAGTCGCCGAATCCCGCCAAGGCCGGGCGCGCCAAGATCACCGAGGTGGCGCGAAAGTTCGGCCTCACCGCGCCGCTGCCGGATACGCCGTCGATGCCGATCGGCTCCGACGAAGTCACCGTGCTCGAGCACACCGTCGCCTATGCGACATTCCCGAACAAGGGCAAGTCGGCCAAGCCGCACGCGGTCCTTGAAGTGCGCACCGGCGCCGGCGACCTAGTGTGGCGTTTCGACCGCGACGGCAAGAAGCCGGTGCAGGCGATCCCCGCTTCGGTCGCGGCCGACATGTCGGGCATGATGAGCCATGTCGTCAGCGAGGGCACCGCGCGCCGCGCTGCGATCGAAGGTATTCCGACCGCGGGCAAGACCGGCACCACCAACGCCTATCGCGATGCCTGGTTTGCCGGCTTCACCGGCAATTTCAGCTGCGCGGTCTGGTACGGCAATGACGACTACTCGCCGACCAACCGCATGACCGGCGGCTCGCTGCCGGCGCAGACCTGGCACGACATCATGGTCGTCGCCCACCAGGGCGTGGAAGTGAAGGAGATCCCGGGGGTCGGGATGGGCAAGCAGCCGTCGCCTGCCGTCGCGGCCGCTGCGGCCGCCAATGCGCCGCGGATACTGGAGACCAAGCCCGGTCCGCCGCCGGTATTGACCAAGCGCGGCGCGGACATCCTGGTCCGGGTCGAGAAGCTGCTCGACGACGCCGGCAAGGCCGCCGCCAAGACGTCGGCCACCGACACGTCGAAGCAGCCCGCCAGGCCGGTCACCTCGGGCGCGCTGGCTTTCCCGGAGAACTATATTGCCGCCGCGGGCGACCAACCCGTGCAGCAGCAGAAGAACTAAACCGCATGATCGGCAGTAGTGGAAACCCGTTTTCCACCTGGAACATGCCTGAACAAGATGAAGCGCACCGGAATCTGGTTCAACCTGCCTGAACCAGATTCGGATGCGCTGAGATTTCGGAGCACTGGCCCTTGCGGCTGATCTTCTTCACCTTGCTGGCGTTGGCGCTTGCCACCGTCGTCGGCCTCGGCTCGACCTACATGACGGCGACCCGCGGCACCGACCTCGGCACGCTCACGATCGGCGCATGGACCGCGCGGCCGAAGAGCGGCACCGCCGAGGTCGACCCCTATTCGCGCGCCTCGATCGCCCGCAGCGGTGAACTGCCGATCGGCACCGGCGACGGCATCGCCTTCTCCGCCACGACCGACGACAACAACAAGCCGCTCGACGGGCGCTGCGACGTGGTCGTCAGCGGCGTGACCCCGGCGGCGCGGTTCTGGACGCTGACGCTGTTCGACCGCAAGGGACACCTGGTTGCGAATTCGCTGCAGCGCTACGGCTTCACCAGCCAGGAAATCGTCCGCGGCTCCGACGGCCAGTTCGAGATCCGGGTGGCGGCGCGGGCGCGCGCCGGCAACTGGCTGCCGACCGGCGGCATCGAACGCTACGCGCTGATGCTGCGGCTCTACGATACGCCGGTTGGCGTGGCGACGCGGACGCAGCGCGACGCGCCGATGCCCTCGATCGCGACGGTGGGCTGCCCATGATCCGCATCCTGTTCGCCATCATCGCGGGCGTGCTGCTGGGCGGCGTGGTGCATCTGGTCAGCGTGCTGGCGCTGCCGCGGATCGCGACCCAGGACGCCTATTCGCGGCTGACGTCGATGACGAAGCTCAACGCCGTGACGGCGCTGCCGCCCGCCGAACCCGGCAACGCGCCGATGCCGTTCATGGACCCGGCCTTTGCAGTCGCGATCTGCCGCTACGACCTCACCGACGGCGCGCTCAAACTCACGGTGCCGGTCAGCCAGGCCTATACGTCGGTGTCGTTCTACACGCGCAATGAAGTCGCTTACTACGCCATCAATGACCGCTCGGCCGGCCGCAAGGTGATCGAACTCGACCTGATGACGGAAGAGCAGCACGCCGAACTGCCCGAGGATGAGGAAGTCACCGCCGCCGACCGGCTGATCATCGATTCGCCGACCACGACGGGATTGATCGTGCTGAAGGCGCTGGCACCCGAGCCGGGATTGATGCCGCAGGCACAGGCGGCGCTCGCGGCATCGAGTTGCAAGCTGCAGACCGAGCCCGTGCCCGTGAAGCAGCCGGAGCCGGCGCCCGCGCCGGCCCCAGCGCCAGCGCCGAAGGGCCGTGGCAAGTAGCGCAACACACGACTCGCGCGATGTCAGCGGTGATCGACTAGCCCTTCACCGTGACCGCCCGCCCGATCACCGGCTGGGCGGCGACCGGTGCATTGGCCGTCAGTGCGGCGAGTTCGCCGATCAGGCGGTCGGCGTCGGCGGCGATGCCGTCGGGTGCCTGGATCACCAGGCGCTCCAGCGCCCAGCGATACGAGGAGATGCGCTGCTCCAGGCATTGCTGGACCCATTGCACGATCAGCGTGTTCTCTTCCATTCGCGCGACCGCGTCGGCCTGCTCGCGCGGCGACAATTCCGACACCATCCGGAGGCCGGCGTTGCGCTTGCGGTCGAGTTCGGCCACGCGCCCGGCCGACGCAAAGAACGGCTCGAACCGCGTGATGTCGTTGCGGACGTCCTCGATGAGCTGCTGATAGCGCGAGGTGTGCGATCGGTGCGGCTCGTCGATCAAAGTGCGGCCGTACATGGTGCGGTCGAACACGACCTTCTGCCGCCATGGCGAGGGCAGCGGCTGGTAATCGCCGAACACGCTCTTCCAGGCCGGGCGCGAACGCGGCGGCTCGATCAGGGGATAGGCGAGATCGCGCAATTGTCGCTCGTTTTCGGTGAGCTGGAATTGCGACGACTTGAGGCCGACGCTTGCGGTGGCCTCCACACCGAGCCAGCGGTGCATGTCGTCGTTGCGCATGTCGGCGCGGGTGCGGCCGAAATCGCCGCCGCTGCAGCCGGCAAGGGTTGCGCTAACGAACAGCACGATCAGAGCCGGGAGCGACCGAAGCCCGGTAGTCCGGATCGGAAGGCACATCGCCGGCATTTCAAACGTCCGTCGTTCAGGTGCGCCGACGGCGACGGCGACCGGGTGCTGTCCCCTCTTCCGGTCCGCGGCCGTCACCGGTTTCGGCGACCTGGCGCTCGATGCGGACAACAGGAAGGATCAGTACGGTTCCCAGGCCATCGCGTGGCGCGCCATCCATGGTCGGTCCCGGCCGTCGCGAAGCCGCATCCGCCGGAAATTCAATGATGGTGCCCATGTTCCGTTCTCTCTGGTTGCCACCAAGACGCGATCTGGCCGGCGACATGCCATTATTCAGAACAGAACGTGGTTAACGGCTTCTTAATTTGCGCAGCCGGTACAGTTACGGGGTCGCGTCCCCGATGCATAAGATCTTACGGGATTTCTTCACGGGCTGTTTTCCTTAACCAAGCCTTAAAGGGCCGTGCGTAGGCTGACGCGAAGGATTCCCCAAGTCGCGTACACCTGACATGACCGCAGCTCCATTATTCCCGGGTTTCGACGGGCTGATGACGCTCTCGCGCCGCGAGGGCGTCGACATTCGCCCGACCCTGCTGCGCGTGCTGACCGACCTCTACGTGCAGGCCAGCGCGCATTCCGACGACGAGGAACGGCAGTTCATCGAACTGACGTCCCGCCTGATCGACCAGGTCGACGACGCCACCCGCGCCGCCGTTCGTGCGCGGCTGGCGATCTACCCGGGGACGCCGGCGGAAGTCATGGAAAAACTCGGGCTGCGGCGTCCGCACCAGCCGCTGCCGGTAGCAGCCGCGATCGCCACCGCACCGGTCGTTGCGCCGCCGGAGAAGCCGCAGATGACCGAAGCGCAGTTGCGAATGGCGTCCACGCTCTCGATGCGGCCGAACGATGCCGCCGAAATCAGCGACATGTTCTTTGCGGCAAGTTCGAGCGAGCGCGCGCTGATCCTGCACAACATCTGCGAGACACCGCTGAAGGCTTCGGCGCGAATTCCGGCCGCGCGCGCGGTGCGCGCGATCCAGACGCTGGAGATGGCGGCGTTCGCCGAGGACAAGGAAAACTTTGCGCTCGAGATCGGCGAGGCCCTGATCCTGCCGGCGCGGATCGCCGAGCAGGTCGTCAACGATCCGGGCCGCGAGCCACTGGCGTGCGCGGCGCGCGCACTGGACATGCCGAGCGCCGCGTTCCAGCGCATCCTGATGTTCCTCGATCCGGAATTCGGCTCGTCCGTGCACAATGTCTACCGGCTGTCGCGGCTCTACGACCGGCTGAGCGAGCGGTCGGCCCTCGTCATGCTGGCGGCGTGGCGCGGCTCGACCATGGCGGTCGCGAGGCATAAATATCGTCCCTCGCTCTACGACGACGAGCGCGGTCGCGCGCGCATGGCGGCCTCGCCGGCGCGGCCCACCGTGCAGCCCGGAAGCGCGCCCGGTATACGCACCGGCACCGACGGATCGAAACGCTAGATTTGTTACATAGACCTGGCGTGCGACCACATGGTTCGAGACGCACGGCGCAGCCGTGCTCCTCACCACGAGGACCTCATCCTGAGGAGCATCGCAGAGCGATGCGTCTCGAAGGATGAAGCCACTGGGCTAAAGTTGGGCGCTAGGCCTTCGCCAGATCCAGAAAGTGCCGCCCTGCCCGGTCCTCGGTCTCGACGATCCATGCGTCCGGATCGAAGCGGAGTTCCTTGGCGAGGCGTTCCTCCACGGATTGTTCCGGCACCGGCTGCGGCGAGGCCGGCGCGAACAGCCGCTCGCTCGGCCGGCTCTCGTCATAGAAGGTCTGCGGCGCGGGCGCATACAGCATGGCGTTGCCGTCGAGCAGCGCCACCTTGACGAAGACGGCGCCGGCCTCCTCCGCGCCGCGCTTGCGCACGGCGCCAAAGATTCCCTCGTTCTGGCAGCGGCGCAGATAGGCAGCCACCCAGATGGATGATTTCAATCTCATGGTCAGACGATAGACTGCCGGGAAGCGGGAAGCTACTCGATCGGGTGCCCGACCATGGCCGACAGTTCGCGCACCAGCCGATCGGACATCTGACCGGTCACCGGAAGCTTGCGCTCGCGCTCGAATTTTGCGATCGCGGCCTGGGTATCCGACCCGACCGCGCCGGTCGCCTTCAACTGGCCGTAGCCATATTGGGTGAGCGTGCGCTGTACCGCCGCCACCCGGCGTGCGCCTGCGCTGTGCGCGGTCGCAGGAATCGGCGCCGGCGGCCGGGCCACGTTGGCAGGCGTCGTGGCGGGCGCGCTGGTCGACTTGACCACCAGATTGGTCATGGCATCGGCGTTCCTGGCGTCAGCATTCCTGGCGTCGGCATTTCTGGAATCGGCTCCCCTCACCTCCACCTGCCTCGTCTCCGGCGGATCAGCCTCGACGACCGGGCGCGGGCGCGGCAACGGGTTCGCGACGGCGGCCTGCGGCGGCGGCAGCGTCACCACAGAGCCGCCGAACATCGGCGACGGATGACGGCCGGCCTGCAGGAACAGCGCATTGGTGAGAATGGCGCAAATGGCGGTCGCCGCGATCAGGCCTGCGACCACGTCCTTCGGACTGTGCAGGAAGATGCGCATCACCAGGCCGCGCTCCTCCTCGGCCTCGATCGCAGCCGCCTTCGCACTCCGGCGGCGCCGGCGCGGCACTTCTTCGTCGTCGTCAGTACGTCTAGGCACGCTTCTTCACCTGATGGGGCAACTCTTTCGTCAATTCCGGCGTCAATTCCTTTATCGGTTCTTTGGCCAACTCCTGTAATCCGGAACGCAGCGCCGGTTTCAGCGTGGCGATGTTATTTGAAGGCGCCGATGGCGGTGCGAAGTCAAGCGGCAACGCCACGCACACCGTGGTCCCCTCGCCGAGTTTGCTCTGCACGCTGATCTCGCCATTGTGCAATCCGACCAGCCCCTTCACGATCGACAGGCCGAGGCCGGTGCCTTCGTGCCGCCGTTCGAACGTCTTGCCGGCCTGGAAGAACGGATCGCCGATCCGCGTCAGGTCGGCGGCGGCGATGCCGACGCCGGTATCGGCAACGCGGAGCATCAGCCGCGATCCCTCGACGGTAGCCGAGACGGTCACGCTGCCGCCGCGTTCGGTGAACTTGATGGCATTGGCGACGAGGTTCAGCGCAATCTGCTTGAACGCCCGCGGATCGCCGTTCATCACGGGAAGATCGTCCGACGCGCGGGTGATGAGGTCGACACCGTTCTCCCGCGCCTTCAGCGCCAGCAGGTTGCAGCAATGCAGCAATGCTGAGCGCGGCCCGAACGGCTCCGGCGAGATTTCGAAATTGCCGGATTCCATCTTCGACATGTCGAGGATGCCGTTGACGACCGACAACAGGTGTTGGCCGGAATCATTGATGAGCTGCGCGTATTCCTTGCGCTTGGCGGCATCGACCATCAGCACGTCTTCCTGCACGATCATCTCGGAAAAGCCGATGATGGCGTTGAGCGGCGTGCGCAATTCGTGGCTCATGGTGGCGAGGAAGCGGGTCTTGGACGCATCCGCCTGTTCGGCAGCGGTGCGCGCCAGTTCGAGCGCCTGCTGCTGCATCTTGCGGTCGGTGACGTCGCGCATCACGGCGACCACCTCGGCCTCCGACGCGGCCTGATCGAGCGGCCGGCAACGCATCTCGACCCAGATGAAATCGGCTGATATCTCATGGCCACAAACCGTATCGCGGCGAATGCGGAACTCGA
Organism: Pseudomonadota bacterium; assembly: GCA_023387735.1. Classification (GTDB taxonomy): domain Bacteria; phylum Pseudomonadota; class Alphaproteobacteria; order Rhizobiales; family Xanthobacteraceae; genus Bradyrhizobium. The sequence continues at coordinate 287,724 of JAEWHP010000035.1, forward strand.
CGCTGCGCGATTCGCCGCCGCGCGCCGCATCCGACAGTGCCGTGAGATACGCCGGGCGATCGACGACATGGACGCGATCGAACAGGCCGTAGCCGGTTAGCCGCGCGACGGATGTTCCGAGCAAGGCTTCCGCCGCGGGCGAAACGAACTGCACGGTACCGTTCGGGCCATGACGCGAAATCACGTCGCTCATGTTGAGCGCAAGCAGGCGGTAGCGTTCTTCCTCGATGTTGAGCAGCGAGACGGACGTCCGCGCCAGCGATTCCGCACCGAACGCCAGTCCTCCCGCATAGAGGATCGCAGAAACCACGCCGGAGGCCATCAGGAAGCCGCGCAGCGCAGCGTTCGGCTCCGATATCGGCAACAGGTGAAAATATCCGAGCGCGATCAGCAAGGCGGCGCATGAAAGCGCTACGGCCGATGCGAACGCAACCACGCGGCGCGATGCCGACAGCGCCGCTTCCAGGGGAACGACGACGAGCCAGATCGCGGCGAATGATTCAATGCCGCCCGTGTTGACGGCGACCATCATCACGAGGCCGGCCATCGCCAGCGACGACAGCACGTGCGCGCCCTCATAGCGGCCGGTGCGCGACAGGAACCAGGACAGCAGGATGGGCGCGATCAGCCAGGCGAATGCCGCGACTTCGATCGCTGTAGGCGCCCCGCGCATCGCCAGATAGACCGGAAAAGCTGCGAGCGCGACCAGGCTGCCGAGCAGCCGCGGCGCCATGAACGCGCGATGACGGGCGCGCGTCAGCGCGTCATATCGTGCCGAGGGATGCAGCAGCGCATCGAGACAATCGCGGATAATACTCAAAACAATCACTGCTCTTGCGCTTCGGCTTGTTCGTCAGAAAGACGCGCCGGAACGCCCCCTTGATCTTCGCGCCACCGTGTCAGAGCGAAATTAAGCGAACGCTAAGGCTCGGCGGACCGCCGTCGAACACCGCGTATTCGCGCAAGTTTCGCGCCTCGCGCGCCGCTCATTCAACGCGGATGGTGAACGCTTGGTTTCCGGCTCGTGCGATCTATGGTTTCGAAATGGTGGACGCGCCACTCGTGGCCTTCTTGCGTCGTCAATCAAAAATTTACGTCGAATCGAATCGTTCCAGCCTGCCGGGAAATTTCGCGGGCTTTATCTCAATGCAAACATTTGAGGTTTATCGACGGCTGCTAGTCAGGAACAAACCAGCGGGTCAACCGCAACGGAATCATAAGAGACGACCGGGGTCGCGAGATGTTCTTTCTGCTTCGCATGGCGTTTTGGCTTGGGCTCGTGCTCGTGCTCCTGCCAAGGGACACGACGCCGGAATCCGAGAAGCTGCCGCAGATCGGCGCCTCGGAGGCGGTATCTGCCGCGACCGCGGCCGTCTCCGACATGGGGCAGTTCTGCAAGCGCCAGCCCGCGGCCTGCGAGGTCGGCGGCCAGGCCGCGACCGCGATCGGCCAGCGCGCGCAGGACGGCGCCCGCCAATTGTACAAGATCATCGCCGACAAGAAGTCGCCCGATCACACCAACTCGATCGGTAGCGTGGACGCCGAGGCTACGGCCACGGATGCGTCCCCCCGTGAAACACTGACAGATGACGATATGGCGGTCGAATACCGGGGCCTGGCGCCGCACTAAAATAAGCGCAAATAAGGCCACGGAACCGGTTCCATTTTCGTCGCTTTCGATCAAACCGCATCCTATATAATCCTTTTGGGATTGGACGCGGACCACGATGACGATCGACGAGATCAGGGACAATTTCGAACTGCTCGAGGAATGGGACGACCGCTATCGGTACGTCATCGAACTCGGCCGCACGCTCGATCCGATGCCGGAGGCGGAGCATTCCGCCGCCAACAAGGTGAACGGCTGCGTCAGCCAGGTCTGGCTCTCCCGGCAGATCGATCGCAGCGGCGATGGCGAACCGCGCCTGAAATATCTCGGCGACAGCGACGCCCACATCGTGCGCGGGTTGATCGCAATCCTGCTGACGCTGTATTCCGGCCGCACGCCGCAGCAGATCCTTTCGACCGATGCGCTTGCCGTATTCGACGAGTTCGGATTTCGCGAGCACCTGACGCCGCAGCGTTCCAACGGCCTGCGGTCGATGGTCGAGCGGATTCGCACCGACGCGCGCGAGACGCTGGCCGCGGCCTCCTAGAGCTTCTTGATTACTTCTGCTTCCGCGCCTGCTGGCCGAGGCCCATCTTCTTGGCGAGTTGCGACCGCGCCACGGCGTAGTTCGGCGCGACCATCGGGTAGTCCGGCGGCAGACCCCATTTGTCGCGGTATTGCTCCGGCGTCATGTTGTACTGCGTGCGCAGATGGCGCTTCAGCGACTTGAAGCGTTTGCCGTCCTCGAGGCAGACCAGATATTCGGGTGTCATCGACTTCTTCACGGATACCGCCGGCTTGGCCGGCTCCAGCGGCGCGTCGACGCGGCCGGTCGACACCCGCAGCAGCGCGGCATGCACCTGGCTGATCAGGTTCGGAATTTCCGAGGCCTGCGTCGGATTGTTGCTGAGATAGGCCGAGACGATATTGGCGGTCAGCTCGACGGTCGTCTTGCCGGCGGTATCGTTCATGGCTCAACCTTCCTGGATCGCGAATGCCTACCGGCCGCTGCGATTGGGACAGTATCCGGCCGCTTCTATACACCGGCTGAATCTAAGACGACTTGCAGTATCACTTGCAGTATCACTTGGCGATTATGAACGGATTACAGGGAACCTGACAAGAAGGTGGGGTTTTATTTTCAATATTGGCCTTTGCGGCAAGTATTGCCCGCTCAGGCCCGCTTATCCAGGTGCGCACGCAACTCGTCGATCGAGGCGAAGCGCATCAGGCCCTCCGGCATCTGGGCCTCGATCGAGCCATCGGAATACAGCGAATAGGCCATGCCATCGACGATACCCGACTTCAGGATCGTCACGGACGGCTGATCCTCGTTTCGGGCAGGTCCGGCGTCGTCCTCATCGAACGACATCTGCGCACGCGGGCCGCGCCGCGGCGGCCTCTCGCCGGACCTCGCGCGATCCGCCCTGGCCCGTGCATCGTTGAACGGCGCGGGCTGGGGCTCGACCGGGTCGACTACCGGCGGGCTGGGCCGGAGATCCGACGACAGCATGTCCAGCGGCAGCGGCTCACTGGTCCGCGTTTGCGTCCGGTCGCGCTCCTTCCGCGACGTCGACGAGAAGAACAGATTGCGCTTCTGCTTGGGAGCCTGCGGCGGTGGAGGCACTGCGTCTTCCGGAAACATGGGCTCGGGAATCGGATGGTCGCGGAGGACATCCTCATCCTGCCACGGCGGCGGAGCTGCGACCGGCGCGCTGCCTGCCTGCGGCGCGGCCGGCTGGTCGCGGCCGGAGGAGAAAGCGGCTTCTCCGCCGGCCAGCGCAGCCGCGATCGCGGCTTCGGCGTCCGTTTGCGATGCGACCGGACCGAGCCTCCCCGCGACGTTCTTGAGTTCCCTGACAGCGATCCAGAGCGCGAACATGATCGCGCCGGTGCAAACGCCCATCACGCCTGTCACGATGAGGGTATTGCCGGTACTGAATTCCTTGATCGGAATTCCAAAGCCGATCGCCAGCAGGCCTGTCAAAACAAGGCCGATGCCGACGACCAACATCACAAACATCATCGAACCAACCCCCGCAGCCGCGTCCTATAAGCTCGCAAACCGCCCATGCCACGATAGCGTCATATTGCGTGCATCGCCAACCGGCAATTGAGCACAGCGTTCCGCAACAACACGTTGCCCGCATGGAGGTTTGTGGGCACGGGCGGTCCGCATCATTCAGGTCCCGTTCAGCGGGCCGGCCGTAGTTGTACCGCCTATCATTTACCGCCCTTTTGTTGCAATGCATCAGGGCTTTACGCCACAATTCCCAATTACTTGGTAATGGAACTACGCTATATGGGTACCGGGGAATGAGGCTCAAGAGCTCCGTAGTTGGGCCATAGGGGACACGCCGGGTTACCAATCCATGTCATCGATCACGACTTCCGCCCTCGATACGCCCGCGCGGCGCTCGGTGGAGCGGACCTGCGACGACCTTGCCGTCTTCGTGCTCGCCGCGGTCACTTTGATCGCGGGTCTGACCTTTCGTGACTACGGATTAGGCTGGGATGACTACACCCACGCCGAATACGCGGACCTCCTGCTGCGCATGTTCGGTTCCGGTTTTACGGACACGGCCGCGCTCTCGTTTGCCAATCTCTATATGTATGGCGGCGGCTTCGACATGGCTGCGGCGCTGCTGCACAAGATCATTCCACTGGAACTGTTCGAAACCCGTCGCCTGCTCGGCGCCGTCGTCGGCCTGATCGGCCTTGCGGTAACGTGGCGGCTGGCGCGGCGCGTCGGCGGCCCGCTTGCCGGGCTGGCGACGCTGCTGCTGCTTGCACTGTGCCCGACCTTCTACGGGCACATGTTCATGAACCCGAAGGATGCGCCGTTTGCCGTCTCGATGGTGATCCTGATGCTGGGCCTGGTGCGCCTCGCCGAGGAATATCCGAAGCCTTCGCCGCGGACGGTCCTGATCATCGGCCTCGGCGCCGGCCTCTCCATCGGCTGCCGGATTCTCGGCGGGCTGTCGCTGATCTATGCGATGGTGGGTTTCCTGCCGCTTCTGATCGAGGAAGTCCGCACGCGGGGGACGCGCAACGCCGTCTATCGCTTCGGTCATGTCGTCTACGTGCTGCTGCCGGGCCTGGTCTTCGGATACCTGATCATGGGGCTGGTGTGGCCGTGGTCGATCATCAAGCCCGGAAATCCGTTGCAGGCGCTGACCTATTTCTCGCATTTCTTCGAGAAGCCCTGGAAGGAAATGTTCGACGGTGCGCTGGTGTCGGTCCCCGACATGCCGTGGTCGTACCTGCCGACGCTGTTCGCCCTGCAGCTTCCCGAAGTGCTGATTGGTCTGCTGGTTGCGGCCATCGTGGTCACCTTCATGTCGCTGTCGCGCAAGGATGTACCTTCGCGCCGCAAGACCATCCTGCTGATGCTGACGATGGCGGCCACGCTGCCGCTGGTGATTGCGATGGTGAAGCGCCCGGCACTCTACAACGGCATCCGGCACTTCATTTTCGTCATCCCGCCGATGGCGGTGCTTGCCGGCGCCGCGTTCGCCTGGACCATGGATTGGCTGAGAGAAAATCACCGCCGCTGGCAACCGGCGGCGATGGCGGTGTTCTCGTTCGGCCTGCTGTTGCCGCTCAGCGAGATGATCCGGCTGCACCCTTACGAATACACTCATTTCAATCACATCGCCGGCACGGTGCGTGCCGCCGACAATTTCTTCATGCTGGACTATTGGGGGCTGGCGCTGAAGCAGGCCTCCGACGGCCTGCGCGAAGACCTGGTCGAGCGGCAGGAATCGCCGCCGCAGGGACGCAAATGGAAGGTCGCGGTGTGCGGCCCGCAAAGGCCGGCGCAGGTCGCGCTCGGACCGGAATTCACGATCGGCTGGGACAGCCAGTCCGCCGACTTCGCAATGACGCTCGGCGAATTCTACTGCAAGGGCCTCACCGCACCGGTCATGGTGGAAATCAAGCGCGACGACGTCGTCTTCGCACGCGTCTACGATATCCGCGGCCGCGGCATCTCGACGTTGCTGGCAATTCCAGCGCCGTAGCCGGCAACAGCATGACTGGCACGCGTGACGGCCGCCTTGCTGCCGCTCCGGTGCAGGGCTCGCCAGCCGAAGTTCGCTACCGGATTGTATTTTTCGGATTGTGGTGTACTATTGCGTCTAACGACCTCTGCACTACTGAATAAAAACGCCGCCCAATTCCGGGCGGCGTTTTCATTTGCATTCTTGTAGGATGGGTAGAGCGCAGCGAAACCCATCATCGCTCGCCGAAACTCCCGCCCAGATCTGAAAAATCACCCGCCCAATCCTCGGGATAAATCCCAGACTTCACCATCCGGTGGAACGATGAATGCGGCCAATCCCTGACCTGCTTCACAAGGCCATGCTTGACCGGATTGATATGGACGTAATCGATGTGACGCGCCAAGTCCTCCTCATTGCGAATGGTGTGTTCCCAATAACGCCGTTGCCAGATGCCGCGCTCGTTCTTGGCGGCGCGGCTTGCTGAAATCGGCTCATCAACGGCAAAATGGCGTGAAAACGTCGATTTGATCAGCCGCCAGCGCGTCGCAAAATCCCGATCGCTGTCAGGCAACGTCCAGACCGCGTGCAGATGATCCGGGAGAACCACGATGGCGTCGGTTGTAAAAGGGTGACGTTGATGCGTCTCGCAAAACGCGGTGCGTAGCGCATCAACGTGTTCGGTCAGCAACCGCCGTCGCCGATCGGCCAAGTTTACCGTAAAGAAGAAACAGCCGCCGGGGATGAAGTTGCGACGGTACGCTGTCATGACCTGCTTGCGTGCCGGATTGATGGGTTTCGCTGCGCTCTACCCATCCTACACGAATCCAAACGCCGCTCTACTCCGAGTTCCGTACGACGGGTGGAGCGCAGCGAAACCCATCATCGATCGGCCAGAACCTGCTTTCGATTGAGGGCTGCGTACACGATGCCGAGGATGATGCTGTAAGTGAGAAGCATCGCGAGCGAAAACATCGCCGGCCAGATGCCGAGGTCGAGATTGGCGGCAAACGCCCCCATTCCCAAAAGCGGGAAGAACACAAATCCCATTACCGCCCAGCCCAAGACACCGAATGCAGCGCCCTTTGCCACACCGCCCTCGCCGGGCAGCCGGGAGTAAAACCGCCCGAAGCAGAAACCGAGAACCGTCGATCCGTTCAGGAACGACAGCGCCCATGGGATGACCGGATGGACCTCGGCGCCTGTCAGACGGCCGAGCGCAGCCTGAAGATTCTCATAGGGCTGAAAATCGGGAAGCAGGCCGGTCCGCCATTTCAGGTACATCAACAGCGAATGCGCGGCGCTACCGCAGAAACCTGCGACGGCGGCCTTCCAGATCCAGTCCCTGGTCACGCCGCAGCTTAGCGCGCCAGCTCCGCGAGCGCGCCGAGGATACGCGCCCAGGAGCGGATGCCCTTGTGAAAGCTCTTGAGGTCGTACTTCTCGTTCGGCGAATGAATATTGTCGTCGTCGAGACCGAAGCCGATGAGAAGGCTGTCGAGACCGAGCGTGCGCTTGAAATCCGCAACAATTGGAATCGAGGCGCCGGAGCCGACCAATAACGCCTCCTTGCCCCATTCCTCGGTCAGCGCGCGCTTGGCGGCCGCGAGCGGCTTCATGTTCCAGTCGAGCGCAATCGCAGCCCCGCTGGAGTGCTCGGTGAACACGGCCTTGCAGTCGCCCGGAAGCCGCGCGGTGACATAGTCGCGGAACGCCTTCTTGATCTTCTGCGGGTCCTGGCCTTCGACCAGACGGAACGAAACCTTGGCGGAAGCTTCCGCCGGGATCACGGTCTTCGAGCCCTCGCCAGTATAGCCGCCGACGATGCCGTTGATGTCGCAGGTCGGACGCGAGGATATCTGCTCGATCAGCAGGCGATCCTTTTCACCGGCCGGGATCGAAAGCCCGATCGGTTTCAGGAACGACTCGGGCGTGAGATTCAGGTTTTTCCACTGCGCCAGGATATCCGGCGGCAAATCCTTCACGCCGTCGTAGAAGCCGGGAATGGTGATGCGGCCGTCGTCGTCGAACAGGCCGCCGAGGATATTGGTCAGCACGCGGATCGGGTTGCGGGCGCCGCCGCCGAACACGCCGGAATGCAGGTCGCGGTTGGCGGCCTTGATGGTGACCTCGTCATACATCAGGCCGCGCAGCGAGGTGGTGATGGCGGGCGTGTTCGGATCCCACATGCCGGTGTCGCAGACCAGCGCGTAGTCCGCCTTCAGCTCGTCCTTGATCGCCTCCATGAACGGCACGAAATTCTTCGAGCCGACTTCCTCCTCGCCTTCGATCAGGATCGTGACGTCGACCGGCAGCGAGCCCGTGACCTTCTTCCAGGCGCGGCAGGCCTCGACGAAGGTCATCAACTGCCCCTTGTCGTCCTCGGCGCCGCGCGCAACGATGATCTTGCGGCCATCGGCGTGATCGGTGACGACGGGTTCGAACGGCGGACGGTGCCACAGATTGAGCGGATCGACCGGCTGTACGTCGTAATGGCCGTAGAACAGCACGTGCGGCCGGCCATCGGCGCTGCCATTGGCTTTGGCTACGATCGCGGGATGTCCCGCCGTCGGCCTCACCTCGGCCTTGAAACCGAGCGTGGCGATGTCCTTTGCCAGATGGTCGGCGGCCGCCTTGCAATCGCCGGCGAAGGCCGGATCGGCCGAGATCGACTTGATCCGCAGCAGCGCAAACAGCCGTTCCAGGCTGTTGTCGAAATCGGCGTCGATATGATCGAGGACCGGCTGCATTTGCGCGTTGGACATGCTGATCATCCCTGGCTGTGGGCCTTGTTGCCTGCGTGAGGTTGTAGCCCGCCCGCCGCTACCGCCGCAACAACCCGCCGAGCGCGCCCCGCACCAGCGTGCGACCAACCGATGCACCGAACGAGCCGCCGACCGATTTGCCGAGATCGGCAGCGAGGCCGCCGATCACCTTGTTGGTGACCGAGCGGGTAATGTCACGCGCAACGACCTGGCCGGTCGAAAGGCGCCCGCGCTTGACGTTGGTGCCGAAGATGGTGCCAACGATCGCGCCCAACTGGCCCAGCATTCCGCCGCCGGTTGCGCCGCTGCCCGTTTCATCCGCTGTAGCAGCCGTGCCCGCCACGCGCTTCTGCAGCATTTCATAGGCGGACTCTGCATCGACAGCGGTATCGTATTTGCCCTTCACCGGGCTCCTGCTCATGATCGCCTTGCGCTCCTCGGGCGTGATCGGCCCGATCCGTGCCGTCGGCGGCCGGATCATGACACGCTCGACCATGGTCGGGGTGCCACCGCCTTCCAGGAACGACACCAGCGCCTCGCCCTTGCCGAGTTCCATGATAACGCGGGCGGTGTCGAGCTTGGGATTGGGCCGGAAAGTCTGCGCGGCCGCTTTCACGGCTTTCTGGTCGCGCGGCGTAAAGGCGCGCAACGCGTGCTGCACGCGACCGCCCAACTGGGCCAGCACCTTGTCCGGCACGTCGATCGGATTCTGCGTAACGAAGTAGACACCGACGCCCTTGGAGCGGATCAGGCGCACCACCTGCTCGATCTTGTCCATCAGCGCGTCCGGTGCATCGTCGAACAACAGATGCGCTTCGTCGAAGAAGAACACGAGTTTGGGCTTCGGCAGGTCACCGGCTTCCGGCAGTTCCTCGAACAGTTCCGACAGCAGCCACAGCAGGAAGGTGGCGTAGAGTCTTGGGCTCTCCATCAGCTTGTCGGCAACCAGGATGTTGACCATGCCGCGACCTTCGCGGTCGGTCTTCATGAAATCCTTCAGCTCCAGCGCCGGCTCGCCGAAGAATTTCGCTGCGCCCTGGTTTTCCAGCACCAGCAGCTGGCGTTGAATGGTTCCAACCGTCGCCTTGCTGACGTTGCCGAAGCTCTGCGCGGCCTTGCGGATCCCGGCAAATGGATCTTCCTCGGCATCCGCGGTTTTCTTGCCGCCGACCGGAACGATCGCGTCCAGCAGCGATCGCAGATCCTTCATGTCGATCAGCGTCAGGCCGTTCTCATCGGCCACGCGGAATGCGACGTTGAGCACGCCTTCCTGCACGTCGTTCAGATCGAGCATCCGCGCCAGCAGCAGCGGGCCCATTTCGGTGACGGTGGCGCGGACCGGATGCCCCTGCTCGCCGAACACGTCCCAGAACACAGTCGAGAACTGGTCCGGCTGAAATTTGAGACCCATCTCGCCGGCGCGCTTGAGGATGAAGTCCTTGGCCTCGCCGACCTCCGAGATCCCGGACAGGTCGCCCTTGATGTCGGCCGCGAATACGGGAACACCGGCGCGCGCAAACCCTTCCGCCATGACCTGCAACGATACGGTCTTGCCGGTTCCGGTCGCGCCGGTGACGAGACCGTGCCGGTTGGCGAGCGCGAGCGACAACCAGGCGGCGTGTTCGCCCTTCCCGATGAAAATTCTCTCGTCGGTATCATCCATCTTGCTATCGGAGGTCGCCATCACATCGCCTCTTCGCGCCCATCGGGCGAGTTTCGTTGCCAGGTCGCACCATCATATCGCATCCTGCCCATCGATTGAAACCGTCAGCGCATGGCCAAGACGTCGATACGTGGGCCTCGTCATCCGCGGTTCTCATACTTTTTGCGGCGCCCGACAGAAAAAATCGCGTGATGCGTGAAAAGTTCAGTGAGAATCCGACACTCACTCTTGCAATGCTGCAACACTTGCCACGCGAATCAAGAACCGACCCGTCCTGACGTGCGCTGATCGCTTGAATTTCAAATCGCGGACGCTCAAGATGAAATTTGCAAGTAAGCGACCCGGTGCAACCGGCTGAGGGCGGGGCAATACATGGACGATTTGGTTGGGCGGCTGGCCGCGAAGGCCGGCATCGGTAGTGCTGTCGCGGAAAAAGCCACCTAAGCACATTCATTTTTTAATCGATTGTCATGACATATCCACTCTCCGCGGTTGAGGGCTTGACCGCCATCTCCGCATCGAAACTGAAGTCGCAAGGCATTCGCACCACGGCTGCGCTGCTGGAGGCCGCCCGTACGGTCAAAGGCCGCAAGGCGCTGGCGGCGAAGACCGGGATCAGCGAGCAGCAATTGCTCGAATGGGCCAACTTTTCCGACTACATGCGGATTCCCGGAATGGGCAGGGCCAAGGTCGGTCTGGTGCGTGCGGCCGGCGTCGCCACCGTGCGCGAACTCGCGTTGCGCAATCCGGCGCGGCTGGCGCAGAACATGAAGGACGTGAACAGCAGGCGCAGACTTGTACGGGTTTTGCCTTCCGAAAAATCGGTCGAGCAACTGATCGAACAGGCACGCAAGCTTCAGCCCAAGATCACTTACTGAGGCAGCTTCGCGCGGAGGCCCGCCCGGACTGGAGGAGGCCTTCAACGGGCCAGCCAACCGGCTGGTTGCCAGCGGATGCTGCCTTGACTCGTCCGCGCGGACCGCGCAAAGCCACCGCATGATCGCAACCAAGCCCAGCCCCTCTGCGGCGGCCGCTCCGGCCGGTCATTCGGTGCTGTCCGGGCTGTTGTCCAGGCCGTATCCGGCGGTGATGGGCGTGCTCAATGTGACGCCGGATTCGTTCTCGGATGGCGGGCAATTCGCCGCCCCCGAGCGCGCGCTGGCGCAGGCCAAACGGATGATCGCCGAGGGCGCCGACATCATCGACATCGGCGCGGAATCCACCCGACCCTACGGCTCGGAGCCGATTTCCGCGGAAGAAGAACTGAAGCGCCTGCAGACTGTGCTGCCCGAGGTGGTGGCGCTCGGCATCCCCGTCTCCATCGACAGCATGAAGTCCGCCGTCGTCGCCTGGGCGCTCGATCAGGGCGCATTGATCGCCAACGACGTCTGGGGCCTGCAGCGCGATCCCGGCATGGCCGGACTTGTCGCCGCGCGCCGCGTGCCCGTCATCGTCATCGTCATGCACAACCGCGAGCGCGCCGATCCTGCCATCGACATCATGCAGGACATCGCCGATTTCTTCGCGCGATCGCTCGAGATCGCAGCCGGCGCCGGCATTGCGTTCGACAGGATCGTGCTCGATCCCGGCATCGGATTCGGCAAGACGCCCGGGCAGAGCATGACCGCGCTGGCGCGGCTCGCCGAGTTCGAGACCTTCGGTCTGCCGCTCCTGGTCGGCGCATCGCGCAAGCGCTTCATCAGCACGGTGACGCCGTCGGAGCCGCATCAGCGCCTTGGCGGATCGATCGCGGCTCATCTTTTGGCGGCGCAACGCGGCGCGCGCATCATCCGGGCCCATGACGTCGCCGAAACCGTACAGGCGCTGCGCGTGGCGGCCGCAATCAGGGAACAGGAATGAGCGATACGATCTTCATCACCGGCGTCGTCATCCATGCCCGCCACGGCGTGATGGAGCACGAGACCGAAGTCGGGCAGCGCTTTGTCATCGACCTCGAGCTTTCCGCCGACCTGTCGGAAGCGTCGCGCAGCGATCATTTGTCCGATACCGTGTCCTATGCGAGCGTGGTTTCGACCGCGACGGCGGCGTTCAAGAACACCAATTACAAGCTGCTGGAGCGCGCCGCCGGCGCCGTCGCGGATGCGATCTTCGCGGCGTTTACGCGCATCGACGCGGTCAAGGTCACGGTCCACAAGCCGCATGCGCCGATCGCCGCGATCTTTGAGGATGTCGGCGTGGTGCTGACGCGCAAGCGGCAATCGCCCTGACATGGCCGACGTGCTGATCGCGCTCGGCGGCAATGTCGGCGACGTCCGCGCGACGTTCAACAAGGCCATCTCCCATATCTGCGGCATGACGCAGGCGGCCCTGCTGGCGCGGTCGTCCGACTATTCCACCCCGCCCTGGGGCGAAAAAGACCAGGCGCCCTTCACCAACGCCTGCATCCGGATCGAAACCAGCCTCGATCCGCATGCGCTGCTGTTCACGCTGCAAAAGATCGAGAAGAAGTTCGGGCGCGACCGCGCGCAGGAGACCCGCTGGGGTCCCCGCACCCTCGACCTCGATTTGATCGCCTACGACGATGTCAGGCTCGACAAGCCGGAGCTGACGCTGCCGCATCCGAGGGCTTTCGAGCGGGCCTTCGTGCTGGTGCCGCTGGCCGAGATCGTGCCCGACCGTGTCATTGCGGGACGCCGCGTCACCGACGCGCTGGCGCAGCTTTCGACCGAGGGTATAAAGCGGCTGCCCGAGCCGGACTGACCGGAAAACGACCTGAAACAACCGTTTGGCATGGCGGCCGTGCCGTGGCAATTTCGGCCCAAATATCAAAGAGACGATCAGGGAACAGCAGGCTGGATGACCCCCACCGATACCGACGAACTGACGCTGGCGAAGGATTTCGCTCCGGCCACCTATGAGGACTGGCGCAAGCTGGTCGACGGGGTGCTGAAAGGCGCGCCGTTCGAGAAGCTTGCCAGCAAGACCTCGGATGGATTGAAGATCGACCCGATCTATCGCCGCGCGCGAGGTGCTGCGCCGGTCGCCGGCCGTCCCGCCGCCGCGCCCTGGCAGATCATGCAGCGGATCGATCATCCCGATGCGAAAGCGGCCAACGCGCAAGCGCTGCACGACCTGGAGAACGGCGCCACCGGGCTGACCCTGGTGTTTGCAGGCGCCACCAGCGCCCACGGCTATGGGCTGGATCCGTCGGCTGAGGCCGTAGCAACGGTTCTCGACGGCATCTATCTCGACGCCGGCATCGGCATCGAGCTGCAGATCGGCCCGCAGTCGCGGATGGCGGCCATTCACCTCGCCGAATACATCAAGGGCAAAGGCATCGATCCCGCGGCCTGCGATATCCGTTTCGGCCTCGACCCGCTCGGGTCCTGTGCGGTCTGGGGCTTCAGCCCCTATAGCTGGGCGGAGATCGTGCCGGCCATTACCGGCGCGGTCCAGGGTCTTGCCGGGATGGGCTTCAAGGGCCCGCTCGCCGCGGCCGATGGGCGGGTGATCCACGATGCCGGCGGATCCGAGGTGCAGGAACTCGCCTTCGTGCTGGCCTGCGGTGTCGCCTATCTGCGCGCGATCGAACAGTCGGGTGTCGCGCTCGAAGACGCGCAGGGCATGGTCTATGCGCGGCTGGCCGCCGATGCCGATCAATTTTTGACGCTGGCGAAATTTCGCGCGCTGCGGCTGTTGTGGGCGCGGATCGAACAGGCCTGCGGCCTGACGCCGAAACCGCTGTTCGTCGCCGCCGATACCGCCTGGCGCATGCTGACGCAGCGCGACGCGTACGTGAACATGCTGCGCGCGACGATGGCGACGTTTTCTGCCGGCCTCGGCGGCGCCCACGCCATCACCGTATTGCCACACACGCTGGCGGTTGGCCTGCCCGATCCGTTCGCCCGCCGCGCCGCGCGCAATACGCAGCTGGTGCTGCTGGAAGAATCCAACCTCGCAAAAGTCAGCGATCCTGCGGCCGGCTCCGGCGGCATCGAAACGCTGACGAAGCAACTCTGCGAAGCCGCCTGGTCGCTGTTCCAGGAGATCGAGAAGACCGGCGGCATCTTTGCGGCCCTTGAACAGAACCTGATCCAGAAAAAGGTCGCTGCGACGCGGGCCGTGCGCGAGACGAACATCGCCAAGCGCCGCGACGTGCTGACCGGCGCCAGCGAATTCCCGAACCTGCACGAGGCCGATGTCGCCGTGCTCGATGCCAGTCCAGTGGTGCTGCCGGCCTATGGCGAGGCGAAATTCAAATTCGATTCCTTGCTGCCGATCCGGCTCGCCGCGCCGTTCGAGGCGCTGCGCGACAAGTCGGATGCGAAGCTCAAGGCATCCGGCGCGCGGCCCAAAATCTTTCTTGCCAATCTCGGCACGCCCGCCGATTTCACCGCGCGCGCCACGTTTGCAAAGAGCTTCTTCGAGACCGGCGGCATCGAGGCGCTGGACACGCAGGGGTTTGCCGATCCGGCGGCGCTTGCCACAGCGTTCAAGGCTTCCGGCGCTGACATCGCCTGCCTGTGCTCGTCCGACAAGGTCTATGCGGAACACGCGGCACCCGCGGCAAAAGCCCTTCAAGCCGCCGGCGCCCGCCATATCTATCTGGCAGGGCGGCCCGGCGAACAAGAAGCCGCGCTGCGCGCCGCCGGCGTTGCCGACTTCATCTTTGCCGGCGGCGACGCACTGGCAATGCTGCAGGATGCCTGGCGGCGGATGGAGTGAGCATGGCGGAGACCAGCAAAGCGGTGCTGACCGGCGGCTGCCAGTGCGGCGCGGTGCGCTTCGCGCTATCGGTACCGCCGTCCAAGGTCGGCATCTGCCACTGCCGGATGTGCCAGAAGGCATCGGGCGCGCCGTTCGCCTCGCTGGCCGACATCGAGCACGCGCATTTTTCCTGGACCCGGGGCAAGCCGGCGACGTTCCAATCCTCGTCCATCGCCGAGCGCGACTTCTGCGCCGCCTGCGGCACGCCCCTCACCTACCGGCTGATCGGCGGCCCCCGGATCGAGATCATGACCGGCACGTTCGACCGCCCCGACCGGGTGGTACCAACGCGGCAATATGGAACCGAATCCCGGCTCGGCTGGGTGGTCGGCATCGCCAATTTGCCGAGCCAGACGACGCTGCAGAATTACGGACCGGAGAAGATGGCGACCATCACCAGCCATCAGCATCCGGACCATGATTAGGGGTGGCGATCTCCGCCCGCCACATGTGCTAAGATGGGTACCATGAGCCGCATACCGAATTTCGCAGATATCGCCTTTGAATCCACCGCGCCCGCTGCTCCCGCAGGTCACGCCGAGCCGTGGCTGACGCCCGAGGGTATCCCGGTCAAGCCGGGCTATAGCGAGGCTGATCTCGACGGCATCGATTTCCTCGAGACCTGGCCGGGCATCGCGCCCTACCTGCGCGGCCCCTACCCGACCATGTACGTCAACCAGCCCTGGACCATCCGGCAGTATGCCGGCTTCTCCACGGCGGAAGATTCCAACGCGTTCTACCGGCGCAACCTCGCCGCCGGGCAGAAGGGCCTTTCGGTCGCGTTCGACCTCGCCACCCATCGCGGCTACGATTCCGATCATCCCCGCGTGTCCGGCGACGTCGGCATGGCCGGCGTTGCAATCGATTCCATCTACGACATGCGCACGCTGTTTGCGGGCATCCCGCTCGACCAGATGAGCGTGTCGATGACTATGAACGGCGCGGTGCTGCCGATCCTCGCGCTGTTCGTCGCGGCCGCCGGGGAACAGGGCGTGCCGCCGGAGAAACTGTCGGGCACCATTCAGAACGACATTCTGAAAGAGTTCATGGTGCGCAACACCTACATCTATCCGCCGGCGCCCTCGATGCGGATCATCTCCGACATCTTTGCCTACACCTCGCAGAAGATGCCGAAGTACAACTCGATTTCCATTTCCGGCTACCACATGCAGGAAGCTGGCGCGACGCAGGATCTCGAACTCGCCTATACGCTCGCCGACGGCGTCGAATATCTGCGCGCCGGGCTTGCCGCCGGCCTCGATGTCGACCGCTTCGCGCCGCGGCTGTCGTTCTTCTGGGCGATCGGCATGAACTTCTTCATGGAAGTCGCCAAGATGCGGGCCGCACGGTTGCTGTGGGCCAAGCTCTTGAAGCAGTTCAACCCGAAGGACCCCCGCTCGCTGTCGCTGCGCACGCATTGTCAGACCTCCGGCTGGTCGCTGACCGCGCAGGACGTCTTCAACAACGTGATGCGCACCACCATCGAGGCGATGGCGGCAACGCAAGGCCACACCCAATCGCTGCACACCAACGCGCTCGACGAGGCGCTGGCGCTGCCGACGGATTTCTCGGCCCGCATCGCGCGCAACACGCAGTTGTTCCTGCAGCAGGAAAGCGGCACCAACCGCATCATCGATCCCTGGGGCGGTTCCTATTACGTCGAACGGCTGACCCGCGATCTCGCGGCCAAGGCCTGGGGCCACATCCAGGAGGTCGAGGCGCTCGGCGGCATGGCGAAAGCGATCGAGGCCGGCGTGCCGAAACTGCGGATCGAGGAAGCCTCGGCCAAGACGCAGGCACGGATCGACGCCGGAAGGCAGGCCGTGATCGGCGTCAACAAGTACAAGCCGGTCAACGAGGCCGCGATCGACGTGCTCAAGGTGGAAAACTCTACCGTGCGGCGGCTGCAGATCGACAAGCTGAGCCGGCTGCGCTCCGAGCGCGACCAGAAGGAAGTCGATGCCGCGCTCGCCGCACTGACGCGCAGCGCCGGCGAAGGCAACGGCAATTTGCTGGCGCTCGCAATCGACGCGGCGCGCGCAAAGGCTACCGTCGGCGAAATTTCGGACGCGATGGAGAAGGTTTTCGGGCGGCACCGCGCCGAAATCAAATCCATCACCGGCGTCTACAAGCGGGAGGCGTCCGCCATGTCCAACCGGGTTGAGAAGGTTCAGGAACTGATCGATGCGTTCGAGAATGCCGAGGGCCGGCGCCCCCGCATCCTAGTCGCCAAGATCGGCCAGGACGGCCATGACCGCGGCCAGAAGGTGATCGCGTCGGCCTTTGCCGATGTCGGCTTCGACGTCGATATCGGGCCACTGTTCGCCACCGCCGACGAGGCGGCGCGGCAGGCCGTGGAGAACGACGTGCACATCCTCGGCGTGTCGTCGCTGGCGGCAGCGCATCTCACCGCGGTGCCGGAACTCAAGGCGGCGCTGAAGAAGCATGGCCGCGAGGACATCATGATCATCATCGGCGGCGTGGTGCCGCCGCAGGATTATGACGCGCTCTATGCGGCAGGCGCCGAGGCGATCTTCCCGCCCGGCACCGTGATCTCGGACGCCGCCGAGGAACTGATCCACAAGCTCAACGCCAGGCTCGGCCACAGCGAGGCGGCGGAATAGCGCCGCCAACGAAAGGGGCACCGTGCAATCTTGCGCAGTGCCCCCGGGATAGAACATCCTGATGCAGGATGTGTCAGTGCTTACGCAGCAGCATCAAGGCTGATGCTTTGCCCAAAGCCTTCCAACTCTGCTTCCAAATCCAAAACGATGTCGTGTAGCAAGCGCGCCGCGAGCGGATCCGTGGTTTCCTGCTCCATCGCCCGGTAGCGCGCCACCATGTTTCGGCGCTCCTTCCAATAGTCGCTGTCAGTCATGAAGCCTCCCCATGCTCTGACCCCCAAGCGCGGGCGTATTGGCTGCCCGAATTGAGGAATTATTGCGGCGCGAAAGCGGGAATTGACGGCCGCATCGGCCCGGAAAAGTTCCCGAGATGCCAGCCCAGAACGGCCGTAGAACCTCTGTTCGCAGTCGAGCGCCTATCACGTCTGGCAGCGGTCCACGCTGAGGCTGAGTATGCCGATGTGCATCTGTTATGTGCAGTAACGGCAGATCGCCTGATGCGCGAAGGTGTGCCTGACGCCACAACGATACAAGTTGCGCGTCTTTCCTGATCACTGCCTCCAACTGCGGATGGCACGCTTCCGATCAGTACAGCATTGTCGTCCAACGCCTTGCGACCACGACGCAAAGCCGCCTACAATACGAACATCACAAGAGCGCCCGGATTCACGGGCGCCGCAGGGAGGTCCACCAATGTCCAAGATTACGCGCCGCGCATTTGCGGCTTCATCCGCCGCAGCAGCCGCCGTCGCGGGATTGGGATTGAAGCCAGCCTCGGCGCAGGCCTATCCGGCGCGGCCGGTGACCGTGATCGTACCCTGGGGCGCCGGCGGCGGCACGGACGCGACCGCGCGCATCGTGGCGGCGCTCTTGGAGAAGGATCTCGGCCAGCCCTTCAACGTGGTCAACCGCACCGGCGGCTCCGGCGTCGTCGGCCATTCCGCAATCGCGACGGCCGCGCCCGACGGCTACACCATCGGCATGCTGACGGTCGAAATCTCGATGATGCACTGGCAGGGGCTCACCGAACTCGCGCCGAAGAGCTACACACCGCTGGCGCTGATGAACGAAGATCCGCCCGGCATCCAGGTCTCTTCCACCTCGCCCTACAAGACCGTCAAGGAATTGGCCGACGCGATCAAGGCCGCGCCTGCCGGCAAGATGAAAGCATCCGGCACCGGCCAGGGCGGCATCTGGCATCTGGCGCTGGTCGGCTGGATGCAGGCGATGGGACTGGCGCCGAACCACGTGGCCTGGGTGCCGTCGAACGGCGCTGCGCCCGCCATGCAGGATCTCGCAGCCGGCGGCCTCGACCTGACCACCTGCTCCGTGCCGGAAGGGCGCGCAATCATCGAGGCCGGCAAGGCGCGCAGTCTTGCCGTGATGGCCAAGGCGCGCAATCCCGCCTTCCCCGACGTACCGACGCTGAAGGAAGCGATGGGCATCGACTATTCGACCGGCGCGTGGCGCGGCATTGCCGGTCCCAAGGGCCTGCCGGCAGATGTTTCGGCGAAGCTCACCGCATCGCTGAAGAAGGTCTACGACTCCAAGGAGTTCAAGGACTTCATGAGCAACCGTGGCTTCGGAACGGTTTGGGGTGACGCGGCCGAGTTCGCAACTTTCATGGACAAGGGCGATGCCCAGATGGGGGTTGCGATGAAGGCCGCGGGTCTCTCCAAGGCCTGATCCTGCAAGGCCTGATCTTCGGTCGCCTGACATCGTCTGAACCCGCGGAGCCTGTCCATGCGTCTACCCGATCGCGTCACGGGATTGTTTCTCGTTGGCCTCGGCGCAGCAGCCGCCTATGGCGGCTGGCAGCTGCCGCCGGTGCCGGGGCAGCCGGTCGGCCCCAACGTCTTCCCGCTGGTGATCGGAACGGGACTGGCGCTCTGCGGGCTCGCCATCGCGTTCGGGATCGGTCACTCCTTCGAAGAGGAAGAGGAACTGATCCCGGTCGAGGGCGAGCAGGCGAAGAAGCCGCCGCCCGGCAAGCTCTATGGCCTGCGTGCGCTACTGCCCCCGGCGCTGCTGCTGTTCTACGTGGCGGTCGCCGAGCGGCTCGGCTTCATCATCACGGCCGCGCTGATCGTTTTCGTAACCTCGACCGCGCTCGGGGCGCGGCCGAAGCTTTCGCTGCCGCTGGCCGTGCTGGCGCCGATCGGCATCCACCTGATCTTCAGTAAACTGCTGCGCGTGCCGCTCCCGGCCGGGCTGCTGCCGATGCCGTGGTGACCGATGCTCGACACCTTAGCCCAAGCGTTTGCGCTCATTTCCACCTGGGAAGTCATCATCGCGATGTTCGCGGCGTCGGTATACGGCCTCGTGATCGGATCGCTGCCCGGCCTGTCCGCGACGATGGCGACGGCGCTATTGGTCCCGGTCACCTTCTATCTGTCGCCGATCGCCGCGATTGCGACCATCGTCGCGGCATCCACCATGGCGATCTTCTCCGGCGACATCCCCGGCGCGCTGCTTCGGATTCCCGGCACGCCCGCTTCCGCGGCCTACGCCGACGAAGCCTATGCGATGACCCGCAAGGGCGAGGCCGAACTCGCGCTCGGCGCCGGCGTCTGGTTCTCCGCCGTCGGCGGCATCGCGGGCACGCTCTCGCTGATGATCCTCGCGCCGCCGCTCGCCGAAATCGCGCTGTCGTTCTCGACCTTCGAATATTTCTGGCTGGCCTTCCTCGGCCTGATGTGCGCGACGCTGGTCGCACGCTCCTCCCCGGTGAAGGCCATCGCGGCCATGTTCATCGGCCTGCTGGTGGCCTGCATCGGCATTGAAAATCCCGGCGGCGTGCCGCGCTTCACGTTCGGCATGACCGACCTGTTCGGCGGCATCGAGCCGATCCCGGCACTGGTCGGCGTGTTTGCCGTGGCGCAGGTGATGCGCGCGATGCTGACGCCGGAACCGCCGCCGATTCCGAAGCGCAGGTTCGGGAGCATCCTGGCGGGCCAGTGGAAGCTCACCAGGAAATATCACTGGCAAATGACGCGTGGAAACTTCATCGGCATCATCATCGGCGTGCTGCCGGGCGCCGGCGCCGACATGGCCGCCTGGGTCAGCTACGCGATGTCCAAGCGCTTCTCGAAGGAACCCCAGAAGTTCGGCACCGGCCATGTCGAGGGCCTCGTCGAAGCCGGCGCCAGCAACAACGCCAGCATCGCCTCGGGCTGGGTGCCGTCGCTGCTGTTCGGCATTCCCGGCGACACCATCGCGGCGATCGCAATCGGCGTGCTCTACATGAAGGGGCTCAATCCCGGCCCGACGCTGTTCACCGAGAAGGCGTCGAGCATGTATGCGATCTATCTGATGTTCATCATCGCCAACATCATCATGATCCCGCTCGGCATCATCATGATCCGCCTGGCAAGCCACGTGCTGCGGGCGCCGCGTTCCAGCGTCATGCCTGTCATCATGCTGTGCTGCGCGGTCGGCTCGTTCGCGATCGGCAACAACATGTTCGGCGTCGTCACCGTCGCAGCCTTCGGGATCATCGGCTACGTCATGGACGAAAACGGCTATCCGGTCGCCGCGATGGTGCTCGGCATCGTGATGGGCACCATGATCGAGCAGAGCTTCGTGACTTCGCTGATCAAGTCCGACGGCAGCGTGCTGCCGTTCTTCGAGCGGCCGATTGCAGCCATCCTGGCCGCCATGGCGATCGGGGCGCTGATCTGGCCGGTGCTGGTGTGGGGATGGCGGCGGTTCAAGCCGGCGTCAGCCGCGCCCGCCGCAACATCCCGTTGAACCCGAGGCCGCGCCCCCTCGCCTGCCCGGCGCGGCCGTTGTAAAGCAGGGCATGACCCTGCCGAAGAATCCCTCCGCCGACATCAAGAAGCTCGCCAAGGACCTCCGCGCCGGCCAGCGCGCGGCGCTGGCGCGCGCCATCACGCTGATCGAGAGCAGGCGCTCCGATCACCAGACTTCGGCTCGCGAACTGGTGCAGGCGCTGCTGCCCGACACCGGCAAGGCGATCCGCGTCGGCATCACCGGCTCGCCCGGGGTCGGCAAATCCACCACCATCGACGCGCTCGGTATGTTCCTGATCGAGCGCGGCCACAAGGTGGCGGTGCTGGCCGTGGACCCCTCCTCGGCCCGCACCGGCGGCTCCATCCTCGGCGACAAGACGCGGATGGCGCATCTTTCGAATTCGGACAGCGCCTTCATCCGGCCTTCGCCGTCATCAGGCACGCTTGGCGGCGTCGCGGCAAAAACCCGCGAGGCGATGCTGTTGTGCGAGGCGGCCGGCTTCGACGTGGTGCTGGTGGAAACCGTCGGCATCGGCCAGTCCGAGACCGCGGTCTGCGACATGACCGATTTCTTCCTCGCGTTGATGCTGCCCGGGGCCGGCGACGAATTGCAGGGCATCAAGAAGGGGCTGGTCGAACTCGCCGACATGATCGCGATCAACAAGGCGGACGGCGACAACATCAAGCGCGCCAACCTGGCGGCGGCCGAATATCGCGGCGCGCTGCATATTCTCAGCCCCCGCTCGGAACACTGGCATCCGCCGGTGCTGACATATTCCGCGCTGACCGGCACCGGCATGGACGCGCTGTGGCAGAAGATTCTCGACCATCGCACCGCCATGAATGCGTCCGGCGAGTTCGCCGCGCGGCGGCGCGAGCAGCAGGTGAAATGGATGTGGTCGATGCTGGAACAGCGCATGATGGCGCGGCTGCGCGCCGATCCCGCGATCCGCGCCAGGGTCAAGAAGACCGAGGCCGAAGTTGCGGAAGGCCGCATCACGCCCGCGGTCGCCGCCGAACAGATCGCGGAGATGCTGAAGTGAGCGACAGGCTTCGCATCCTCATCACCGGCTTCGGTCCGTTTCCCGGCGCGCCCTACAATCCGACGCAGCCGCTGGTGGCGCGGCTCGCGCGGCTGCGCCGCCCCGCGCTCGGCGAGATCGAACTGTCGAGCCATATTTTCCCGGTGACCTACCAGGCGGTCGACCGCGAATTGCCGCTCGCGCTCGCAAAGCACCAGCCGCACGCGCTGCTGATGTTCGGCCTGGCCGGCCGCACCGGCTATCTCCGCATCGAAACCCGCGCCCGCAACGCCGTCACCATGCTGTGGCCCGACGCCGCGCAGGCACGTTCGCGCAAGGGCTCGATCACTGATGGCGCCGATGCCCGGAGGTTCGGCCCCCATACCGCAAAACTGCTGCGCGCGGCGATGGCCACCGGCATCGATGCCCGCGCCTCGCGCGATGCCGGAAGCTACCTCTGCAACTATCTGAGCTGGCGCGCGATCGAGGCCGTCGCCGGCGACAACGGCCCGCGCCTCGCCGCCTTCGTCCACATCCCGCCGCTGGCGCGCGGCGGCGCCGCAAGGCGCAAGGGATTTTCGCGGATCACGCTCGACGAACTGGTCGATGCCGGCGAAGCGATGCTGATGGAAATGGTGCGGCTGACGCGAAGAACTTCGTAGGGTGGGCAAAGCGTAGCGTGCCCACCATTTCGTCCGCGGGTTATCTGGTGGGCACGCTTCGCTTTGCCCACCCTACACACCCCCGTCGTACACAACATTAACCCTACCCCTAACAATCGACGCGTTCTCTCCACGTCTTCACCATGCCTGACCGCATTTGCGCGATACCTGTGGGGACGCGAATGTCGCGACCGGCATTGCGCGAGGATCATTGACATGGACATGAACCGCCGCCGTCTCATTGGAGGATCCGCCGCCGGCGTAGCGGGCGCGCTCGCGATGTCGCCCGATGCCGCGCGCGCCGCTCCCCTCACCTCCACGCTCGGCCGCGACGTCACGCAATTTGGCGTCCGCCCCGGCAGTCCGGACGATCAAACCGCAAAGCTGCAACGCGCGATCGATGAAGCCGCGCGCGCGCGAGCGCCGCTGGCGCTGCCGCCCGGCGTCTATCGCACCGGCATGCTTCGGCTCGAAAGCGGCACGCAACTGGTCGGCGTACGCGGCGCAACCAAGCTCGTCTTCACTGGCGGCGCCTCGATGCTGCAGGGTGAAGGCGCCAGCAGCGTCGGCTTGAGCGGTCTTACGCTCGATGGCGGCGGCATTGCCCTGCCGCAGCGCCGCGGTCTGGTGCATTGCCTCGGCGGCCGCGACGTCCGCATTGCCGATTGCGAAATCACGGGCTCCGGCGGCAACGGCGTCTGGCTCGAGCAGGCGTCCGGCGACATCTCCGGCAACATCTTCACGAAGATCGCGACCACGGCGGTGGTGTCGTTCGACGCCAAGGGCCTGATCGTTTCGCGCAACACGATCATCGACACCAACGACAACGGCATCGAGATCCTGCGCACCTCGATCGGCGACGACGGCACGCTGGTACTCGACAACCGCATCGAGGACATCAAGGCCGGGCCCGGCGGCTCCGGGCAGTACGGCAACGCCATCAACGCCTACCGCGCCGGCAACGTGATCGTCCGGGGCAACCGGATCAGGAATTGCGACTACTCCGCGGTGCGCGGCAACTCGGCGTCCAATATCCAGATATCAGGCAATAGCGTCAGCAATGTCCGCGAGGTCGCGCTCTATTCGGAATTCGCGTTCGAGGGCGCGGTCATCGCCAACAACACGGTCGACGGTGCAGCCGTCGGCGTCTCGGTCTGCAATTTCAACGAGGGCGGACGGATCGCGGTCGTGCAGGGCAACATCATCCGCAACCTGTTGCCGAAGCGGCCGATCGGCACCGCGCCGGACGACGATGCCGGGATCGGCATCTATGTCGAGGCGGATTCCTCCGTCACCGGCAACGTGATCGAGAACGCGCCGTCATTCGGGATCATCGCCGGCTGGGGCAAGTATCTGCGCGACGTCGCCATCACCGGCAACGTGATCCGCAAGGCCTTCGTCGGCATCGGCGTCTCGGTGATGCCCGGCGCCGGAACGGCGCTGGTCAACAACAACATGATTTCGGAAACGCCGCGCGGTGCGGTGGTCGGGCTCGATCACGCCCGCACCATCACGACCGACCTTGCTGCCGAGGGCGCACAGCGCTACGCGCAGGTGGCGGTCGGCGGCAACGCGGTACGCCGGTAGTCGTCTCGCCAGTTTGCGCAAACGCTCCGGCTACATCGCGTTGCGCAGCAGCGGATAGCGCTCCTTCACCGCATCCAGCTTGCGGGCGGCCGGCAGCGGCATTTGGCGCACCACTGCCGCGCTGGGCGTTGGCGGCGCCTGTTCGACAACAACGCGCGGGCTTTCCGGCACGGCCGCAACCTTGCCCGGCACGTCGCGCGGTGGCGCAACAGCCTTCGGTGCCGGCTGCGGCAGCGGTTGCACTCGGGCGACCGGCTGCCCGAACCCTTCATCGCGCGGCAACGGCGTCAGCGGCAGCGGCGTGGTCCGGCGGCGGCCAAGCCAGGCCAGGTCGATCGAGTTGTTGTCGAGCGATGCTTCACGATGCAGCAGGCCGCGCCAGGTTTCGACGGCGGCCTTGGCTTCCTGGATGTTTTGCAGGAACTGAATTTCGCTGTGAAAGCGGCGCCAGCGTCCGGTTTCCCATAGCTCGGTTAGATATTCCAGCCGGCGCTCGGCCAGATTGCACCAGCGCGCGACGATCTCGCGGCCCAAGGCCACGTCTCGGTGTGTCATTAATCAGCCCCAATGAGAGAGACGGACGCAGACGCAACCGGGACGAATCAGTCGAATACAATATGGATATTCTGTGGAAAACTTCGCCGTTGTCCAGTGCATGCGGCGACGCGGCGCATCGCGCACGACCCAAGCGGAAAATCGGCGACAAAAATGAAAGACCCGTCCGGGGGGACAACCGGACGGGTCAAAGCTATATGGGGCGCTTGGGGTGGATGGGCGCTCGCGCCGAATACAGCCAATGGGGGGAATTACCGCTCCCACATATTTAAGTCGCGACACCCTGCCGAACGTTCAAGACGGACGGCGATTTTTTTAGCTCGTCAGTTCGGTGACAATTGCCCGGAATTCACTGCGCAGCGGGCTTATTGCCTGCGTTTGCAGCGGATTTTTCCGATGCCATCGACGGCGCGGCATCGTTCAGCGCACGGCTCACGGAAGCGTTATCTGAAGCTGCGGCATTTTCTCCGGCGGGCTTGCCGGTAGCAGCCAGCGGAACCGTCGCCGCGGCCGCCGCAGCCGTGACGGCGGCGAACGCGTCGGCGTTACCCGCGCCGAACAGGTCGTCGCGGCCGGGAGTGCCGAGGTCGCGGGCGGTCTTCATCAGGATCGCGCGAACATCGTTCGGATTCAATGCAGGATTGCGCTCCATGATCAGCGCCGCGACCCCGCTGATATAGGCGGCGGAAAACGAGGTGCCTGACGTGATCTGGTACTTGTCATCGGGCGCGGGCAGGAAGATATCCGCACCGGGCGCCGCAATGGCGATGTGATTGCCGCGGTTCGACGCCGCAAACAGCTTCTCCTGCGCATCGGTGCCGCTCACGGCGATCACGTTCGGATTGGCGGCGGGATAGAGCGGCGGTGATTTCGCACCGGCATTGCCGGCCGCGGCAACCATCAGGATACCCCTGGCCGCGGTCGCGGCGATGGCGCGCTCGATCAGCGGATCCTTCGGGCCGGCAAAGCTCATGTTGATGATCTGCGCGCCGTGCTCGGCCGCATAGTTCATCCCCCGGATGATCACGTAGGACGTGCTTTCGCCTTTCGATCCCCCGCCGAACGCACGGATCGCCAGCAGCCTCGCCTCCGGCGCGCTCCCCATCAGCCTGGCATGCGCGACGATCGCCCCCGCGATCCCGGTGCCGTGGACGTGCGGGCCTTCCTTGCTGCCGAGCGCATCGAAATTGTCGGCCACCGAATTGGCGAGTTCTGGATGTCTGGCATCGACGCCAGAATCGATCACCGCAATGGTGACGTTCATGCCGCGAACGAGCTGGTGGGCCTGCGGCAGCCGAAGCTGCGCGACCGCATATTGCGCGGCATCGCCCTCGGTCGTGGTCTTCCTCTGCTGCTGCAGGAAATAGCGGAAATTGAGCTGCACCGACCGCACGCTGGCATCGGCGGCGAACTGGCGGCGCGCGGTCTCGAGCGGCCGCTGGTCGACGATCCGGAACAGACCGATGGTGCTGCCGAGCAGCGGGAGGTTCTCGGACGAGATGCGCTCCAGGCCATGACGCCGTGCCAGCGCATCGGCCTCGGCCGTGGACAGCGAGCCGTCGATTTCCGCAACGAGTTCGTTCGGAAGGGAGCGCAGATTGACCGCGGCCTGCGAACTGCCCTTGTCGGCACCGCCCTTCCCCTTTTTAGCCAGTTTTTTGGCAGAACCACCCTTGCCGTTATCCTTGCCACCGTCGGCCGAGGCCACCGAGCATGCACCGTCCGGACCGCGAGAGGCGGCCGGGCAACCCGTGTTCTGGCTGGACGGGAACCGCGTGGCAGAGAGCGTCGACCGCACGCCAAGGTCGGGGCGCGTTCGCACGACGGTATCGACGCCGAGATTCGGGCGGGCCGCGATGTTTGGGTTGATGGTCGGCGTCCGCGAGCCGACATTGAGATTGGGCGAGCGCATGATGTTCTGCGCATGTACCGCGGAAGCCGCGAACGCCAGCGACAACGCCGCTGACAGGATCAATACGCCGCGCCGCGTCCTCATCCGCCAATTGGAGCCATCATGAAGCATGGGACCTCGCCTTGCGGGGCGCACGGCGCAGCTTACGGCGTTGCCACCGCAAGCTTGACGATCTTCTCGCCCTCCAGCTTCTTCAGCAGGCTTGCGGCGTCGTCCCGGCCCATCGCCTTGAACTGCAGGCGGAACATGTCACCATTGGCGTTACCGACGATCGAAGCCTGATATTTGTCGAGCAGCGCAGTGATGTCGGCGATGCGCGCTTCCGGCGCGAACCGCACCAGCGCCCGCGGCGGCGCAGCGCTGCTGCCGAGGTCGCGGGTGATCGGCCCTGACGACGGCTCGTTCATGCTAAGCGATGCCGTCTCGAACGTCGCGGTCTGGCTTTTCATCAGCACCGCGCCGATCACGCCGGCCTGCAACAGGAGCGCAACGGCGCCGACGCCGGCCGACCAGGCCAGCGTGCGCGGCGACAGCTTTGCGAAGAACTCCGATACGCGGGCGGACAGGCTGACCGAGAGCTGCGGCTTGCGCACCGGCTCGGCGTCGATCGCCGCGAACAGCTTCTGCATGGCGCGCACCGACGGCGCCCCCAGGCTCTCGTTCAGGCTGATGGTCTCGGCATATTCCTCGCCGATGACGGCATATTGCCGGGCGAGTTCGGGATCGCTGGCGAGCGCCTCCTCGACGCGGCGTACATCCCGCGCGCTCAAGGTGCCGGCCGCATGGAAGGGCAACAGCATCTCGATTTCGCTGGGCTCTCGATCCAGCATTTGCCTGCTCGCCGCCATCATGGCCAACCTCGCTCTATGCCGGCTGCCTTGAGCAGATCGGCCAATTTCTTGCGCGCATAAAACAGGCGCGTCTTGACGGTGTTCTCCGGAATACCGACGATTTCGGCCACCTCTTCCACGGACTTCTCGTGGTAGTAGACGAGATCGACGATCTCCCGATGCTCTGGCGAAAGTGCCGTCAGGCACTTGCGCAACGCTTCACCCGTATCCTTCTTCTGCGCCACCACTTCGGGATCGTCGGCGGTATCCTCGATGGCGTTCGCAGTCTCGTCGTCCAGTCCAACGTCCTTGCGGCGTCTCAGTGCCGACAGGGCCTTGAAACGCGTAATCGCCAGCAGCCAGGTGGTAACGGCGGATCGGCCTTCGAACTTGCCGGCCTGACGCCACACATCGAGGAAAACCTCGCTGATGAGATCTTCCGCGATCTGTTCGTCCCTCACGAGCCGAAGCCCGAAACGGAACACCCTGACATGGTGCCTTCCGTACAGCACCTGCATGGCGAGCCGGTCGCCTTGAGCGATCCGGGCGATCAGAATTTCGTCTGAAGCCGCCTGTGCCGCACTCAATGGCCGTCTCGCAAGGTTGGTCTGAGAGGGGTGGCCGGCGGTTCGACGGGACAGGCAAGATTCTTCACATTACGGCAATGTCCCAAGCGCATGTGTGATCTATGCCACAAAAGGTCTTGGCCCAGCGAAGGTGCCGGCAAGAACGAACGAAGCCCCGAAACTGGTATCATAATACTTAATTACTCTCACGGCGAACACGGCGCCCATACGACCATACCAAGGGTTGGCCAACAGGGCACCATCGGCTTGGGAACGGTTCCCGGGTCCGGGTTCCACACTATCGGAATCTGGCAGATTTCCGTTACGAAACAGCATCGTGGGAGATCTGCGCGCCCCGGAATCGGCGCCAAAAGATACCAAAACTAAAGGCTTTGTTCCCTAAAGTTTCGTCCGGCGACCTCCATTCGCGACGGGACATGAGCAGCGCAGCTTCATTGCTTCAAGAGCAAGGCTCCAACAGTGCGGCGGCGCACGGTACTCGCCTGCCGGTCGAGCTATTGAAGCGCCGGACCGGCCAGCGCCGCCAGATGCTGGCCGTGCAGGCCGTCAGCTACTCCCTCATCACCCTGGTCCTGGTGGTCTATGCCTACGCCGGCACCATCCCGATGATCATTCCGTCGGCCTATTTCCTGGTCGGCGTCGGACTGGTCTCGGTCTTTGTCGTGCTGTCGGAGGCCTGGTTCAACGACCGGTTCGAGGATCACTACCTCACGATCTACCAGGTTGGCGGCCACGTCGCGATCCAGCTTTGTTTCCTGCTTGCGGCGCCCGAGATCGGCTTTGTCTTCCTCAGCGTCGTGTTCCTGATATTCGGCTTCGGCGCGCTGCGGATGACCTCCCGGCAAGCCATCATCGCCTGGACGCTCACCATGATCGGCCTGGTGCCGATCTTTCTCTTCACCAGCACGCCGATCGGCCTGCCGATCGCCACCCCGACCGAGCGTGTCGCCGCGATGCTTTCCTACGTCCTCACGATCGGCCAATGCGCCTTCGTCGGACTGTATGGCAGCACCATGCGCAAGATGCTCTACGACCGCAGCTTCGAACTCAAGGCGGCCTACAAGCGGATCGAGGAACTTGCCGAACTCGACGAACTGACCGGGGCCTCCAACCGCCGCAGCATCATGCGGATGCTGGAAGAGGAAATCGCCCGCGCCGAACGCAGCGGATCGCCCTGCTCCGTCGCGTTGATCGACCTCGACTACTTCAAGCGCATCAACGACGCCTATGGCCATCCGACCGGCGACGAGGTGCTGCGGACGTTCTCCATCACCATGTTCGCCAACATCCGCAGCGTGGACCGCTTCGGCCGCTACGGCGGCGAGGAATTCCTGCTGGTGCTGCCCGACATGGATACGAACAGCGCGGCCCGGGCGCTCGACCGGCTGCGCGCGATCGTCGCCGATCTCGAATGGAGCGCATTCTCGCCGGGCATGAAGGTGACGATGTCCGCCGGCGTCGCGACGCTGAAGACGAACGAAACCTCGGACACATTCCTCGCGCGCGCCGACCGCGCGCTTTATGCAGCCAAGGCGCAGGGACGCAACCGCATCACCAGCGCCTGATCCAGTATTTTTATTTTTCCGGTGGCGGAGAATCCACCGCCGGCTTTTTCTCCAGGACAGAGCCATGAGTTCGAAAACAGCTACTCATCCCGGACATCTGCTCGACGAACTGCAGAGCACGCTGGCGCATGGCACCGTCGCCCGCCGGGTCGAGACCCTGCGCCGGGTGACGGATCTCTTCATCAACGGCGCGATCGATTATTCCGACGAGCAGATCGGGCTGTTCGACGATGTGTTCCAGTGCCTGATCGATCACATCGAAACATCGGCCAAGGCGCTGCTCGCCAACCGTCTCGCGCCGATCGACACCGCGCCGCCGCTCACTATCCGCGCGCTCGCCTTCGACGACGTCATCGAGGTCGCGGGCCCGGTGCTGTCGCAATCCAACCGGCTCGACGACAAGACCCTCATCGAGAACGCCCGCAGCAAGAGCCAGGCGCATCTGATGGCGATCTCGACGCGAAGGGTGTTGAGCGGCGCCGTCACCGACGTGCTGGTCCAGCGCGGCAACGACGAGGTAATCCAGAGCACCGTCAACAATCCCGGCGCGGAGTTCACCGAACGCGGCTTCACCCGCCTGGTCAGCCGCGCCGAAGGCGACGACAATCTCACGATCAGCGTCGGCCAGTGTCCGGCGATGCCGCGACATCTCTATTTGAAGCTGCTCGCGAAGGCGTCCGACACGGTGCGGCAGCGGCTGGAGGCCGCCAACCCGCAGCAGGCCGCGCGGGTGCCGACCGCCGTCAAGGAGGCAACGCGGCGCGCGCGCTCGGCGACCTCGACGATGACCAGGAACACCGAAATCGCCCACGCCCTGATCAAGTCGCTGTATGACGACGGCCGGCTCGACGAATCCCAGGTGGCGTCGTTTGCCGAGGCCGGGAAATTCGACGAAGCCAACGCCTCGATCGCGGCGATGGCCAACATGCCGGTGGCGATCGCCGAGAACATGATGATCGAAAGCCGGGCCGAAGGCGTGATGATTCTGGCGAAGGTCGCGGGACTTTCGTGGCCAACCGTCAAGATGATCATCGACATGCGCGATGAACTGGCCGGCGGAGACCCCACCGACATCGCCGCCTGCAAGGACACCTACGAGCGGCTGCGGCCGTCCACCGCGCAGCAGGTGCTGCGTTTCCATCGCATGCAGCAGAACGCGCCGGTGGCGAAGGATTAAAGCGCTTTCAAGCGAAAGCCTGCCCCGGACTTGATCCGGGGTGGATACCGGTTCGCGCGAAGAGAACGCGTCAAAACAGGAATCCAGAGCTTCGGTTCTGATTTCCGTCAGAACCGAAGCTCTAGTATTTCAGCAGCTTCGATCCGGCCAGCGCGCCGATCGCCGTCACCAGCGCCGTCGCCAGCGTGTACCAGGTCGCCACGAACAGCGGCGAGTCATCCGTGCAATGCGAGGCGTAGAGCGTCGCCGCCAATCCCGCCGCCAGCATCCCGGCGACGGCACCGGCTACCGCGGGCCGCGACGGCGCCCCGTGACGCAAGCCCATCAGCGCGCCGGCCAGGATCGGCAGCGACAGCACCGGGATCGCCGTCATGCAGATCCAGGAATTCTTGCCGATCATCCGGGTCATCATCGGCAGCCGCTGCGGCATCATCATCTCGCCGCCGATCCCCGCAGCCAAAATCCCGACCGGCGCCAGCAGCAGCCAGCCGAAGCCGCGGAGCGAGGCTTCCGGCCGCGACAAATGCAGGCTGACGGCGATCGCCGAAATCGCCAGCGCCAGCGTCACCGCGAATTTCAGGTCGAAGAACGGATTGCGCATCGCAACCATCACGTCTGGCCTGACGCCGAGTTCGGTGAAGAACATCAGAAGCGAGATCGGCGCAGCCGCCAGCAGCGCCAGCATCAGTGCATACCCCACGGGCCGCGCACGGTAGGCGTTGTCGGCAGCAAGCGCTCGAATGAGACGATCGGTATCCATTCTCACCGTTCCCGTAACTTCGCCGTCAGGCTGGCCAGCCCGCGATGCAGCGCCACCCGCACGGCGCCTTCGCTCATTGAAAATTTCGCTGCCGTATCCTTGATCGAGGCGCTTTCGACCGCGATCGACTGCAGCACATCGCGCTGTCGGGCCGGCAGCGCCTGAAGCTGGGCCGCGACCTCGCTCGCCGACGCCGTTTCGGCTGGCGCTTCGCCTGGAAGCACCTCGGCGAAATCGTCGATATCGACGAAAACGCGCCGGCCACGGCGGCGCAGCGCATCGATCAGCTTGTTGCGGGCGATCGCAAACAGCCACGGGGCGAACGGGGCACTGACGTCCCAGGTATGCCGCTTCAAATGGACCGCCAGCAAAATGTCCTGCACGATGTCCTCGGACTGATCGACGGGTTGCCCTGCACGCGCCAGACCACGACGCGCTGCTGCCCGGAGCACCGGCGTGACGGCCTTGAGCAGGCGATGATACGCCGCACTGTCGCCTGCAATGGCCGACCGCATCAGGCCGGTCCATTCGTCATCCCGCTCGCGCACCCGCGCTCCTACCCTGCAATTCGGTCGACCTATCAATTTGTTACGTCGAGATGCGAAGATCACGAGGTCGTGATCAGCGTCGCGACGCAAGGGCCCTGCCAGGAATCGGATGACCGTGCCCAAACGGGCAGGCTCATAGCATCGATTGGCGGGGCTGGCATCCACCGCGCCGCCCCGCAAAGCTCCGCGTCATGGACAGTGCCGGGGCAATCGCATCAGACAGCCAAATTGCCCAGCTTTTGCCCGGTGTTGCCCGAAGATACCCTCTTTTTGCCGCGCTGAGGACATGCGGCGCGGTCTCTTCTCCCGCTTGGGCGGCGGGCAAATGGGAGATTCCATATGACGGTCAAAGCCAGCGCGGCCGGGGCCCTGATGTTAGCTGCAGGGCTCTTCGTATCCATCGCCGGGCCCTCGCTGGCGACGGCGGCAGGCAGCGAAGGCGCCGCCGCCTCGAAGTCGGAAAGCGCAAGTTCCGAGAAGTCCACCAAATCCAGTTCGCGATCCCTGAAGAAAAAGCGCCACGCCTATCGCAAGCACGCGCGGACGGCCGCCAAATCCGCCGAGACCGACAAGGCGACGGAAAAGGCCGCAAGCTCAGATGCCCGGCCGGCGATGTCGGAATCGGCCGCCAACGCCTACGCGCAGATGAATTCGGCCGATGCGGCGCAGGGCGGGATCGGGGACAGCGCCCAGGCGATGTCGACAAGGGCCAGCACGATCCTGTTGGCCTCCGCGGATAATCAGGCAGACGGGCAGGCCCCGGCCGAGGGTGCGGCGGTGGCCACCCCGGATCAACTCAACGACGTCGACAAGGTTTTGCAGGAGAGCCCATCTTTACAGACCGGTGCCTCCCAGACGGTAGCCCCGGAGCCGGCGGCCTCGCAGACGGTGGCGATGGGACAGGCCAAACCCGCGCAGCAGGACAGCACCGTCCAGGTCTCGGGCAGCGACAGCCTGGACAAGACCTCGCTGATCGGAAAGATCTTCATTGCCTTCGGTACCCTGCTGACGATGGCGTCCGCAGCACGCATGTTCATGGCTTAAGCGCCCCGCATCGGGCGCAGCAACGCTGCGTCCGGCGCCATCGCCCCACTTGAAGCCGATGCCGCCAGCGGGCAAATTGCCCGCCAAATCGATCAGGCGGGGTACATCATGTCGACGTTCGAATACATCATTGTCGAGAGCAAAGGCGCGGTCGGCATCATTACGCTGAATCGCCCGAAAATGCTCAACGCGCTGTCGTTCGGCGTGTTTCGCGAAATCGCCGCCGCCGTCGATGACCTCGAGGCGGACGATGCAATCGGCTGCATCCTGCTCACCGGCAGCGAAAAGGCATTCGCGGCCGGCGCCGACATCAAGGAGATGCAGCCGAAAACCTTCATCGACATGTTCTCCAGCGACTTTACTGCGATCGGCGGCGATCGCGTCGCCACCTGCCGCAAGCCGACCATCGCCGCGGTCAGCGGCTATGCGCTCGGCGGCGGCTGCGAGCTCGCCATGATGTGCGACATCATCATCGCGTCCGACACCGCGAAATTCGGCCAGCCGGAAATCACGCTCGGCACCATCCCCGGCATCGGCGGCACCCAGCGGCTGACGCGCGCGATCGGCAAGTCCAAGGCGATGGATCTCTGCCTCACCGGACGCATGATGGACGCCGCCGAAGCGGAACGTTCCGGCCTCGTCAGCCGCGTCGTGCCGGCGGACAAACTGATGGAAGAGGCGCTGTCGGCCGCGGAAAAGATCGCGTCGATGTCGCGCCCCGCGGCCGCGATGGCCAAGGAAGCCATCAACCGCGCGTTTGAAACGCCGCTGTCGGAAGGCATGAACGTCGAGCGCAATCTGTTCCACTCGACCTTCGCGCTGGAAGACCGCTCCGAGGGCATGGCCGCGTTCATCGAGAAGCGCAAGCCGGTGAACAAGAACAGGTAGACGGGCACACATTCAGCGTCGTCCCCGCGAAGGCGGGGACCCATAATCGCGGTCGTCTGTTGTTGAAGGAAGCTGGCGACCGTAGTGCTCAACTGCAGCCGGCACGGCGTATGGGTCTCCCCGCCTTCGCGGGGACGACGAGACACTATTTCGCCCCACTCCGCGCCAGGGCCGCATTGACCAGCGCGCGGTAGCCGCGCTCGGCAAACGTCGTCGGACGATCGAGCCCGAGCCGCGCCAGGCATTCGCGCTTCGCGGCGTCCGGCGGTTGGGTCATGCCTTGCCACAGCAATCCGGGCAGACGCAATGGAGCCCGCTGCGCGTCGCGCAACAGCTGCAGCGCCGGGATCAGCCGCTGCTCGACCTCGGTAAAATCAGTGCCGAACGGGAATGACGGCAACAGCCCGGCTTCGCGCGCGGGTTTCAGGGCCTCTGTGACCCGCTCCGGAAAATTCTCGCGATAGATGCGCGGGAGCTCGAAACTCTTCGGCAGTTTGCCGGCATCCTTGGCGGTCTTTGCGAGTTCGTCCTGGAAACGCGAGTCGGTGATCTCCAGCATCGCCGCGATGGTCTCGGCGTCCGATTTACCCCTGACATCGGCGACGCCGTATTCGGTGACGAAGACGTCGCGGAGGTGCCGCGGGATGGTCTGGTGGCCATAGCTCCAGCGGATGTTGGAGAGCGTCTTCGCGCCCGCCTGCCGCGTTGCTTCCAGCGCGAGGATCGAGCGCGCGCCATGAAGCGCAAACGCCTGCGCCACGAAATTGTACTGGCCGCCGACGCCGCTCACGACCTGGCCGTTTTCGAGGCCGTCCGAAATCGCGGCGCCCATCAGCGTCGCCATCATCGCGGTATTGACGAAGCGCGCATCCACGCGAGCGCGGCGCTTGGCATCCTCGTCGCCGTAAAGCTGGTTGGTGTAGGACACCGGCATCATCTGGATTCGCGCGAGTTGCTCCGCCGGCATCTCGCGCAGCGCGCGATAGAGCGACTTCGGCCCCAGGAAGAATGCGCCGTGCAGCGTCACGCCATCGACTTCACGCTTGAGAATGCCGGCATCGATCAGGCCGAGAAACGCCTCGATCAGCATTTCGCTGACGCCGTAGATTCCCTTCTCGAACGGTCCGGTTTGCAGCGGCGATCCCTGTACGACTGAAGGCGCGAGCCGCTTCATGATGGCGTTGAATTGCCCGTTGTCGCGATGACGGACGATCAGCCCCTGCGCCAGCGCGTCGCCGACCTGACCGATGCCGATCTGCAGCGTGCCGCCGTCGGACACGAGGCTCGCGGCATGAAGCCCGATCGCGTATCTGCTGTCGCTGACCGGCTCGGCCGGCGGCGCGAACAATGGAAAGTCAGTCTCAGGGCTGTCCAGCACCGCGGAAAATTCATCCGCCGCAAGATCGCCGGGGCCGGGCATGAACGGCAATTCGGAGTTCACCTGCCCGATCAACCTGAACGACGCACGGCCTTCGCGCCGGGCGCGCAGGATATCGAGCGTGGTGTCGGTGTTGCAGCTCAGGCTGTAGCGCGGGACGCCGTCGACAACGCGTTTTGCCACGAGCTGCGTGACGACGTTCAGTCCGCGCGTCAGCAGATAATCGGCCGCGTGGGTATAGTTTGCCGAAATGTAGTGCTGCTGCGCGTAAGGCACCTGCAGCCATTTGCCGGCCAGGAAGAAGAACTCGATCACGCTGATGTTCGGCGGCAGTTCGCCCTTATGCAACGCGGTGGCGTAGGTCAGATCGGGATAGCCGCCGAACAGCCGGTCGATCACCGGACCGATGAAGCGCCGTTCGAGCAGGCTCGAGGGCCTGGGCTTTTCCAGCGTCAGCGCGGAAAAGAACGTCAGGTTGATCGCGCGGTCGGCCGCAGCGCGGGCGTAGAGCGCGTTGATGACGTGGTTGGCCTTGCCGAGCCCGAGCGGCAGCCCGACCACGAGCCTGGTTCCGACATCGCGGATGATATCCTCCGCGATCGCTTCGGGATCGGAAAACAACTTCGGCATCGCGCAACGGACCCGGGCAAAGCTGAACAGCCTACTGCCCTGGAATCGGACGGCAGCCACGCGACAGCTATAGCGCATTTACCGCCAACATTCGTCTGTGACGAACCGGCAACAGCCAAGCACCGAGTTCACCGAATCGCGGTAACTGTTGTCGCGCGGCGGTTTGCCTGTGGCGGCGACGCCCCCTAAACAGTAGACGTGTGGGATCGTCGGCGGGGGCGGACGGGTGACGCATGATCTGGAAATGAAGCACTGATCGCTTCGCAAGGATCATGCCCAAACAAAAGGATTGAGCGCGATGGCTCGAGTTGGAGTTATCACGTTCGCGTGTTCGACTACGGGATCAAATGACTGAGCGTGCCATCAGGGTTGGCGACGTCAAATTGCGCGTGCTTCGATCGGGCATTTGCCTCGCGCTAGCAGGTTGCGTCACGTTTGCCGCGGCGGCGGCGCATGGGGAAAGCCTTCCCGAAGCGCTGGTCAAAGCCTATCAGACCAATCCGCAACTCAACGCGGAGCGGGCGCGTCAGCGCGCCACCGACGAGAACGTGCCGCAGGCGCTTTCGGGGTATCGGCCGCAGATCATTGCCGGTCTCTCCGCGGGCCTGCAGTCGGTGCGGAACCTGCTGCCTGACAACACGATCCAGTCCGCAAACCTGAAGCCATGGACCGTCGGCGTCACCGTGACGCAGACGCTGTTCAACGGTTTCAAGACTGCCAACAGCGTGCGCGCAGCGGAACTGCAGGTGCAGGCCGGCCGCGAGGCCCTGCGCAATGTCGGCCAGGGCGTGCTGCTCGACGCAGTCACTGTCTACACCAATGTTCTCGCCAACCAGTCGCTGGTCGAGGCGCAGCGCGCCAACGTCGCGTTCCTGCAGGAAACGCTCGGCATCACCCAGAAGCGCCTGAACGCCGGCGACGTCACCCCGACCGACGCCGCACAGGCCGAGGCCCGTCTCAGCCGCGGCCGCGCCGACCTCAATGCCGCCGAGGTAAACCTCGCTGTCAGCCAGGCGACCTATACCCAGGTGATCGGCAACGCGCCCAACGCGCTGCGCCCCGCCGACAGCGTGGACCGGATGCTGCCGCGCAGCCGCGATGACGCCACCGGCCTTGCCTTCCGTCAGCACCCCGCGGTGATGGCGGCGAGCTACGACTTCGACGTCGCCACGACTTCGATCCGCGTCGCCGAAAGCAGCCTGATGCCGACGATCACGCTGCAAGGCAACGCCAGCCGCAGCAGGCAGTCCGATCCCACCCTCGGCAGTTCAGGGACCGACCAGGCGTCGGTGACCGGCCAGCTTACGCAACCGATCTACGACGGCGGCATGGCCGCATCGCAGACCCGGCAGGCGAAGCAAATCGCGGCCCAGAGCCGGCTGGTGCTCGATCAATTCCGTAACCAGGCGCGGACCGCGGCAGTCGGCGCATGGGTTGCCAACGAGGGGGCCAAGATCGCGGTTACCGCCTCCGAGGCGGAAGTGCGCGCCGCCACTGTCGCTCTCGAGGGCGTGCAGCGCGAGGCCACGGGTGGCCAGCGCACCACGGTCGACGTGCTGAACGCGCAGCAGGACCTGATCCTGGCGAAGGCGCGCCTGATCGGCGCGCAGCGCGACCGCGTCATCGCCTCCTACACCCTGCTCAGCGCGATCGGCCGGCTCGACGTCAAGACGCTCGGCCTCAACACGCCGGACTATCTGCCTGAGGTGCACTACCACCAGGTGCGCGATGCCTGGCACGGCCTGCGCACGCCGTCCGGGCAGTAGTCACCGGATTACCTCGCGCGGCGCGAGAATACCGAGATCAGCACCGGCAGCGTCACCAGGATGACAATCGGCGCCAGCATCATGCCGGTGACCACCACGATCGCCAGCGGCTTCTGCACCTGCGAGCCGATCCCCTCCGAGAGCGCAGCTGGCAGCAGCCCGACGCCAGCCACCACGCAGGTCATCAGCACCGGCCGCAACTGCAACTCGCCGGCGCGGATCACCGCGCGCATCCGCTCATAGCCTTCGTCGATCAGCTGGTTGTACTGCGACAGGATGATGATGCCGTCCATCACGGCGATGCCGAAGAGAGCGATGAAGCCGATCGCCGCCGACACGCTGAAGGGAATGCCGGTGATCAACAGCCCGAGCACGCCGCCGAAAATCGCCATCGGGATCACGCTCATGGCAAGCAATGTGTCGACGATGGAGCCGAAATTGAAGAACAGCAGCACGCCGATCAAGGCGAGGCTGATCGGCACCACGATCGACAGCCGCTTGATGGCGTCCTGCAGATTGCCGAACTCGCCGACCCATTCGATCCGCGAGCCCGGCGGCAGTTGCACTTGGGCTGCGACCTTCTCCTGCGCTTCCTGGATCGCGCTGCCGAGATCGCGGTTGCGGACCGAGAACTTGATCGGCAGATAGCGCTCCTGCTGCTCGCGGTAGATATAGGCGGCGCCCGAGATCAGGTTGATCGAGGCAACCTCGCTGAGCGGGATCTGCGTGATGGCGCCGCCCTGCCCGGCCACGCCGATCCGCAGATTGTGGATGGCCTCGGCGCTCTTGCGGTACTCCGGCGCCAGCCGGACGATGATCGGGAAATGCCGGTCGCTGCCGGGTTCATACAGGTCGCCGGCGCTGTCGCCGCCGACCGCGACCTTGATGGTGGCGTTGATGTCGCCCGGCGAGAGCCCGTAGCGCGCGGCACGGGCGCGATCGATGTCGATCTGGATGGTCGGCTGGCCGAGCGAGGTGAATACCGCTAGATCTGTTACGCCCTGCACCGTGGCAAGCACCGACTTGATCTTGTTGGCGGTGTCGGTCAGCGCCTGCAGGTCGTTGCCGAACAGCTTGATCGAGTTCTCGCCCTTGACGCCGGAGACCGCCTCCGAGACGTTGTCCTGCAGATATTGCGAGAAGTTGAACTCGACGCCCGGGAATTTGTCCTGCAACTGGCCGAGCAGTTCCGCGGTGAGATCGTCCTTGTCGCGGCTGCCGGGCCATTCGCTGTTCGGCTTCAGCGGCGCGAAGAATTCGGCGTTGAAGAGTCCGGCGGCATCGGTGCCGTCGTCCGGACGGCCGTGTTGCGAGACCACCGATTCCACTTCGGGGCGCGCGCGGATCATCTTGCGCATCTCGTTGACGTAGGAATTTCCCTCCTGCAGCGAGATGGTCGGCGGCAGCGTGGCGCGAATCCACAGATTGCCTTCTTCCAGCTTGGGCAGGAATTCCAGCCCCAGCATCCGCGCGAACACGATGGTCAGCACCACAAGGCCTGCCGCAGCGGTCAGCACGATCCGGCGGTTGGCCACCGCCCAACGCAGCACGGGCACATAAATCCGGTCGAGCTTCTTCACGATCCAGGTTTCGGCCTCTTCCAGGTGCGACGGCAGGATGATCGCGCTCAGCGCCGGCGTCACGGTGAAGGTCGCGATCAACCCGCCGGCCAGCGCGTAGGCATAGGTCCGCGCCATCGGCCCGAAGATGTTGCCCTCGACGCCGCTCAGCGTGAACAGCGGCAGGAAGGCTGCGATGATGATGGCAGCGGCAAAGAAGATCGAGCGCGACACGTCGGCCGACGCCGACATGATGGCGTGGCTCTTCATCCCCATGGTGGTGTCGAACGAGATGTGGCTGCGCTCGGCCTCCGACAGCGCGGTGGTCTGGGTGAGCCGTCTGAAGATCGCCTCCACCATGATCACGGTGGCATCGACGATCAGGCCGAAATCGATCGCGCCGACCGACAGCAGGTTGGCGGATTCGCCGCGCAGGACGAGGATGATGACGGCAAAGAACAGCGCGAACGGAATCGTGGCGCCGACGATCAGCGCGCTGCGGAGGTCGCCGAGGAATATCCACTGCAGCAGCACGATGAGGATGATCCCGACCACCATGTTGTGCAGCACCGTGTGGGTGGTGATGTCGATCAGGTCCTTGCGGTCGTAGATCCGCTCGATCTTCACGCCGGGCGGCAGGATCGAGGAATTGTTGATCTCGCGAACCAGCTTTTCGACCCGGGCAATCGTCGGCGAACTCTGCTCGCCGCGCCGCATCAGCACGATGCCCTGCACGATGTCGTCGTCCTGGTCGAGGCCGGCGATCCCGAGCCGCGGCTTCTCGCCGATCGTGACATGGGCGACGTCGCGCACCAGCACCGGATTGCCGCCCGACTGCGACAACATGGTGTTGTTCAGGTCGTCGATCGAGCGGATCAGGCCGACGCCGCGCACCACGGCGGATTGCGCGCCGATATTGACGGTGTTGCCGCCGACATTGATGTTGGCGTTGGCGACGGCCTGCAGCACCTGCGGCAGCGTCAGCCCGTTGGCGACCAGCTTGTTGAAGTCGACCTGCAGCTCATAGGTCTTGGTCTTGCCGCCCCAGCCGGTGACGTCGATGACACCGGGCACGGCGCGAAAGCGGCGCTGCAACACCCAGTCCTGCAGCGTCTTCAAATCGAGCACACTGTAGTTCGGCGGTCCCTTCAGGCGGTAGCGGAAGATCTCGCCGGTCGGGCTCAGCGGCGAAATGCCCGGCTGCACGTTGCCCGGCAGGGGCCCAAGCTGCGACAGCCGGTTCAGCACCTGCTGCAGCGCCTCTTCATAGGTGTAGTCGAAGGAGAATTGCAGTTTGACGTCGGACAATCCGTACAGCGAGATGGTGCGGATGGTGCGCAGGTTCTTGATGCCGGCGACCTGGGTCTCGATCGGGATCGTGATGTAGCGTTCGATCTCCTCCGAGGACAGCCCCGGGCTTTGCGTCACGATGTCGACCATCGGCGGGGTCGGATCGGGATAGGCCTCGATGTTGAGCTGCCTGAAGGCAAGCAGGCCGCCGATGATCACGGCGACGAACATGCCAACCATCAAATAGCGGCGGCTGACTGCTAGGGCTACCAGGCGATCCATTCAGACCGGAGCTTTCAACATAGGTCAGCTGCCGGAGGCGGCGCGATCGATGAACAGGCTACCCTTGGTGACGATCTGCTCGCCGGGCTTGAGATTACCGACCACCTCGACCAGGTCGCCGTTGGTGAGGCCGGGCTTGATCTGGCGCAGTTCGATCGACTTGTCCTCGCGCGCGACCCAGATGCGGACCTGGTCGCCCTCGTAGATCAGCGCCTGTTTCGGCACGCCGACCGCCGGATGATCGCTGGCCGAATAGATGGTGACGTTGGCGAACATCTCGGGCTTCAGGAGGCCCTTCCTGTTGTCGATGGTGGCGCGCACCATCAGCCGGCGCGTCGTCGGATCGATGGCGGTTGCGACGTAGTTGATCCGCGCCGGGATCGTCTTGCCCGGCAGCGCCAGCACGTTGAACGTCACTTCCTGCCCGACCGCGATATTGGCGCAATCGGTCTCGCGGACGAAGGCGGTCAGCCACACCGTGGAGAGATCGCCGATCACATAGACGGGGTCACTGGCGCCGGCGGTGACGTACTGGCCGGGGCCGATCTTGCGCTGGACCACGGTGCCGGCGATCGGCGCGAAGATGGTGGTCTCGGGATTGATGCTGCGCTTTTCCTGGAAGGTCGCGATGTCCTCGTCGGTGAGGCCGAGAATGCGCAGTTTGTTGCGCGCCGCCTCCATCGCCGTCTGCGACGAGCGCATGTCGTTTTCCGCCTGGATCAGCGTCGCCTGACTTTGCTGGTAGTCCTTCAGCGGAACGGCCTTGCCTTCGAACAGATCCTTGGCGCGCGTGCCCTGCAGTTGCGCGAGATCGAGCGCGGACTTCGCCTTGTTCATCGCGGCCATCGCGGCGATGAAATCGTTTTGGGCCTGAACAGTGTCGGGCGCCTCGATCACGAAAAGCGGCTGACCCTTGACGACCGTGTCGCCCGGCCGCGCCAGAACCTTGGTGACCCGGCCGGCATAGGGCGAGAACACCGGCGTCGAGCGGTCCTCATCGATCGCAATCTTGCCTTCGGTGACGTGCTCGGCGCGGAACGCCAGTTCGGTGACCGGCTGAATGGTGAGGCTCGCCCATTCCGCCGGACTCGGCGTATAGCGGCTCAAGCCCTTGCGCGACTGGCTGGAGACTTCCGAATGCCCGCGCTTGGCGCCCGCAAACGGCACGAAGCCGTAGACAGCCACGCCGGCGAGCACCAACAGCGCTGCCGCCACGGCCCACTTCACTCGTCTAACCATTTGCAATCGTTGGAGCATTCTGTTGGACACGCCGGTTATAGAGCGACAATTTGTCTCACCCTGCGCTAATAGGGCTCATTTGAGGTTTCGCACAACAGAAAAAACGCGAATGGCGTAAGGTCGAGGTTAAAAGTTTGGACAGGCCGCCTCGAAGCCCGTGGAAATACGTACTAGAGCTCCGTTCCGATTGAATCGGAACGGAGCTCTAGATTCTTGTTTTGACGCGTTTTCTTCACGCGAACCGGTGTCCACTTCGCTCGAAAACGCTTTAGTCCCGCGG
This sequence comes from Pseudomonadota bacterium, assembly GCA_023387735.1. Classification (GTDB taxonomy): domain Bacteria; phylum Pseudomonadota; class Alphaproteobacteria; order Rhizobiales; family Xanthobacteraceae; genus Bradyrhizobium. The sequence continues at coordinate 330,427 of JAEWHP010000035.1, forward strand.
CGGCCATTGCGGCGGATGGCTGCCGAGCGGCATCGCCGGGCGGGCCCAGAATGCCGGCGTTTTCGACAGCAGCGCCGAGTGCCTGACTGACCGCAGCGCACCAAAGCCCGAAGCAACCTCCTCGACGAACGGCGTCACCGCTTCGCCTTTCAGATCCTCTTGCGCAAGCCCGTCGGCGAGCCGGCCGAGATTCCACAGCCATTGTCCGGTCCGCGCCAGCGATACCTGGACGTGCCAACTGCCGCCCTCGCGCGCCTGACGCGCCTTCGCCATCATGGCGCCGAACGCCATGAAGTAACCGGTGGCGTGATCGAGCATCTGCGCCGGCAATTCCTTTGGACCGTCGACGCCCGCCGCCTGCCCTTCGGCATGATTGAAGCCGGTGGCGGTCTGCACCAGCGAATCGAAACCGCGGCGCTCCGACCACGGCCCGGCATGGCCATACGCCGACAAGGTGACATAAATGATACCGGGGTTGATGCGGGCCGCATCGTCAGGCGCGAAGCCGCGGCCTGCAATCGCGCGCGGGCGATAGCCCTGCGAAAAAATATCCGCGCCGGCCAGCAGCTCGCGCAATACGCCGCGCCCCTGCTCGCGCTTGAGGTCGACAAAGCTCGTCAGCTTGCCGCGACCGGTGTCGATGGTGAGCCAGGGAATCGCCGGCAGGTCGGGCCCTGAGATCAGCAGCACGTCGGCGCCGTGAGCGGCAAGCGTTCGTCCTGCCACGGGACCTGCGATCACGCGCGACAGATCGAGCACGCGGATTCCTGCGAGCGGACGATCGCCAGCCGGCCACGGCTTTGGCGCAGCCTCGCCGATTTGCGTGATCGATATCAGCGGCAATCCGGCGAGCGCCTGGGCGTGCGGCATCGCCGACCATTCGTCGTGCGAGCGCATCAGCGCGACGACGCCGCCCTCGGCATAGGCCGCGGTCTCGAACGCCTCGCCGTCCCATTGCAGCAGCGCGGCCTGAACGTCATCGCGTTCCGGCCTGCAGTTCAACACGTTGCAGACGGCATCGCGGTGATGCGGGAAATTGGTGTGCAGCCGCACGAATTTGGCATCGCGGGTCCTGTAGATGCCGGCGATCGCATCCCAGGCCGGTGGCGGCGGCTTGCCGTCGACACGCAGATAGCGTTCGCTCCGGCATTCGACGACGGCGTGGCGCATATCGACGGTCACGTCCTGCGCCTGCCCGCTGCGCATTTTCAAGATTTCTGCGGCCGCCAGTCCGGTGGCGGCAACGCTCACCTGCGCGGCGGCGGCGACGCGAAACGAGGACGGCAATTGCGGCTCGTCGCCGGTCAGCGTCAGCGCGTCAAGCGCGGCAGCCTCCCCACCAGCGGAAGTCCAGATGTCGCGAAGGATTTCGTGGGGGCTTCTTCCCGGGCTTTGCATTCGCGCGCCTCTTGCCTAGCTTTCGAGAATTTCTGCCCGACCACGGAAGGAGTTGCAATGGCTGCCCTCGATCCTCTCACGGCGGGAGCCGTATTCCTTGCGACTGCCGCTACCGATGCGGTCTACGTCATGTTCACCTCGGCCGTGGTGGCACGTAAGCGCGTGCCGGCCGCGACCTGGAGCAGCGTGTGGTACGTGCTCTCGTCCTACGCGGTCATCAGCTACACCGAGAACTGGATGTACGTCGCCTTCGCCGCGATCGGCTCTTGGGTCGGCGCCTATCTGACGATCACCTTCCTGCACCGCCCGCCCGGCGGCCCGCCGGTCGGCGCGGCGCCGGAGTAGGCGCCATCACTCCCAAGCACGGGCCGTCATCCCCGCGCAGGCGGGATCCAGTACGCCGAGGCTTCTCGATTCAATCATGGTCGTCTCTGGAATACTGGATCCCCGCCTGCGCGGGGATGACAATTGGATGTGAGGCTACGTTTTCGCGGCGCAACGCACCCGAGGTTTGCATCCTTCGTTGCCCTTGCATCAGGCCAACCGCTACAATGCGCAAGGGATCAAAAAAGGAAGAACAGTATGGATCTGGGTTTGAAGGGACGAAACGCCGTGGTGCTCGGCGGCACGCGTGGCATCGGACGGGCGATTGCCGGCACGCTGGCCGGCGAAGGCGCCGGTGTCGCGGTCTGCGCGCGCAACGCCGATCAGGTCAGCGCAACGGTTGCCGAACTGAAGGCGATGGGCGTGAAGGCTGTCGGAGCACCCGTCGACATCACAGATGCTGCCGCGCTGAAATCATGGATATCCGATGTAGCGAAAGAACTGGGCAGCATCGACATGCTGTTCTCCAATGCCGGCGCCATGGCGCAAGGCGGCGATGCCGCGTCGTGGGAGCAGAATTTCCGGCTCGACGTGCTCGGCGCGGTGAATGCGTTCGAAGCCGCGCGGCCGTTTCTCGAAACCAGCGGCGAGAAAAACGGCGACGCCGCCTGCGTCATCATTTCATCGATATCGGCGGCGCAGGCCGACACCGCCAGTTCTTACGGACCGATCAAGGCGGCCCTGATTCACATGGCCAAGGGTCTCGCGCGGCAATACGCGCCCAAAAAGATCCGCGTCAACGTGGTGTCGCCGGGCACAGTCTATTTCAAGGGTGGCATCTGGAACATGGTGGAGCAGAACATGCCCAAGCGTTTCGAGGATGCGATGGCACGCAACCCGACCGGCCGCATGGCGACGCCGCAGGAGATCGCGAGCGCAGCCGTGTTTCTCGCGAGCCCGGTATCGTCGTTCACGACAGGATCGAATCTCGTCGTCGACGGCGCGATCTCGAACCGGGTGAATTTCTAGCGAACGACAGGGAATGAGGGTTGGCAAAGCGCAGCATGCCCACCCTTCCCGACGTGCCGTTGATGGTGGGCACGCTGCGCCCACCCTACGATTGTGCGATCCCTGTCTTGCTTAAATGTGTCAGACGTCATGCTGAGGAGCGCGTAGCGCGTCTCGACGGATGAATGGCACCAGCGGGGCCTCATGGTTCGAGACGGCGCTGCGCGCCTCCTCACCATGAGGGATCAACGGCAGAATTCGTCGGCTGCGCGTTGTCATAAATCTTTCATATAACTCTTGTCGAGACCGCCAGCGATTCGTGACAGTATTTCTTCAGACACATGACAGTTTGATGAAATGCGGAGCGGTGAATGAGCTTGGAAGTCGAGGCGCGATCGGGTTCGCTGGCCTGGTCGAATCCCGTCGGGCGCTGGTGGGTTTTCCTCACCGTGGTCAGCGGCGCAAACATTGCGGCGTGGTTCGTGCTGTATCGCGAACTCCCTGCACAGGCGACAGCGAGTGCCGGCAGCACGTCGATTGGAGCCATGCTGCTGCTCAGCGCGGCCTATGTGTTCGGCTGCGCGTTCAGATCGCTGCTGCCGCGCGCGGACGTCCAGCGCATCTGCCTGTTCGACACCTGGCTGTCCAGCGTTGTGGTCGGCCGCTCGGTGGCAACGGTGGCCGAGATCGCCTTCGTGGCGCAGTGGGCGGTCATCCTGCATCTCCTGGGCACGATGACGGGCTCCGAGATCGTCCTGATCGCAGCCTGGGTGATCGTGCCGCTGATCCTGATCGCGGAGTGCTTCTCCTGGTATGCGGTGCTGACGACCCACTATCTCTACAACGCCATCGAGAATTCATTGTGGGCGGTCGCCTTCTTCATCATCGGGATCGGCCTTTGCCGGTTGCTGCCGGAGTTCGACGGGCTGGTTCACATGGCCTTCGCCGTCTCGATTGTCGGGATCGTGGGCTACCTCGCGTTTCTGATGACCGTCGATGTCCCGATGTATCTGAGCCGCTGGCGGACAGAAGTCGGTGACGGCTCCAGCCTCCTGAGCCCGCGCGAGGGACTGCGTGACGTGTGCACGCGCTGGGTCGTGACGCACGATCACGCCGAGTGGAAGGACGAGATCCCCTGGATGTCGCTGTATTTCAGCGCCGCGGTCTGGGCCAGCCTTGCGCTGTGCGTTGCCCACGCCTTCGAAGATCATCTTCCGCGCTACCGCACCGAAGTGACCACAGCCAGCTCAGCGGCGGTATCCAAAGACAGGCAACACCTGTCAGACCTGCCGGTGGAGATGACATCCTCCATAAAACGATAAATTTTAACGAAACCACTCAAGGGAACCTTACGAAGTCACCGCCAGACTGACCGCATGCTTCGACGATCGGATGGCCGATCGCGCCCAACCACGGATGGTCAGGATGATCGTTGACGAACAACGGACGAAGGTGCCGCGCGAGCCGCGGCGCGATCTGCAAAAGCGGCGGACCTGGATGTCGGTCGACGACGGGGTGACGAAGATCGAATGCTTCGTGCTCGACGCCTCGCCGAACGGCGCCAAGATCGTTACCGATGCCGCCATCGATGTCAGGGACACCTTCGTGCTTGCGCTGGTGCCGCAACATCCCAAGCAGCAGGGCTGCGAAGTGGTCTGGCGCCGCGGCCGGACCTACGGCGTGAAATTCCTGCCCTGACAAAATTCCTGCCCTGATCGGGACATACCAAGCGCCGACAGATAACACCTGCTCGCCCGACTGGTTCCATGACCGCCAAGCGCTGAAGCCTAACGTCGCATTGTCGCGTGACGCGCCTGTCGCGTATCACGCTCTCTGTGACATTTGGTTTTTGCGGGGACGAGCTTGGACAAATTTCAGATCGGTACTCATGTTCTTACCTTGGCCCTAGCCTTTGCGCTTGCAGTTCCGATCGGGTGGGACCGCGAGAAACGGGCACGCAGCGCGGGCCTTCGGACCTTCCCGCTGGTTGCGATGGCAAGCTGCGGGTTCATCCAGGCCAGCGAGAGCTTCCTCGTAAATTCACCTGACGGCTTGTCGAAAGTTATTGAAGGTCTGATCACGGGCATCGGCTTCATCGGCGGCGGCGCGATCCTCAAGCAGGGTAACACCGTGCAGGGTACGGCGACGGCCGCGAGCCTGTGGGCCACCGGCGCGATCGGCGTCTCGGTCGGGCTCGGCAGCTACGATGTCGCGGTTACGGTGGCCGTGTTCACATTCCTGACGCTGACGCTGCTCACGCTGGTGAAGGAAGAGGCCGATATCGCGAAGGACGATGGCGGCGGCAAGTCGGACTGAGCCTGATGGATCGTCCGCCTTGGATTATCCGGCTTGATTTAGCGCCCTGTCACCATCGCTGCAGTGCAACCGCGGGATGCTGCATTCAGAACTATATTGCCGAACGCGCCACCAAATCGTCACGTTGGCGGCGGATTGCGGGCGAAGTGCTGGCGTTCCATCCGCTCCGCCCGACCTCGCCTCCCTCCGCTACCTCGCATCCGTGGACTGCCCCCGCAATCTACGGCTGGCTTTTCCGATCATCGAAAACCAAATTGACATGGGACAGAAAGTAATCGGCCCACGGTAGCATGCCATTGGTTTTCACCATCGCGTTTCGAAACCTGTTTCACGACCGGCTGCGTTTCGTTGCGACCGTGATCGGGATCGTGTTTTCCATCGTACTCGTTACCATCCAGATGGGCCTCTATTTCGGCTTCGGGCGCATGGTGACGACGATGATCGACCATGCGTCCGCCGATCTCTGGGTCATGCCGCGCGGAACCAAGGCCTTCGAGGACCCTGCCCTGCTGAACACGCGCGAGCGTTATCGCGCGCTGGCCATCAATGGCGTGGCGGACGCCATTCCCGTCGTGATCGGCTTTGCCGATTGGCGCATGCCCAGCGGGGCGGTGACTCCGGTGTTCGTCATCGGTTCGGACCTGCGGTCCGGCGGGCTGCAGCCGTGGAATCTGGTTGAAGGCCGGATCGAGGCATTGGCGAGCGCCAAGGCTGTCGCGGTCGACCGCACCTATTTCGATCGCCTTGGCGTTTCCGGGATCGGCGCGACCGCCGAAATCCGCCAGCAACCAGTGGAGGTGGCGGCCGTCACCGATGGCATTCGTTCGTTTACGACGACGCCGTTCGTGTTCATGGATATCGACCGGGCGCGGGCCTATACGGGGGTTCCATCCGCAAAGGCGACCTATCTCATTATTCGCCTGAGCGCCGATGCCGATCCGGATCGCGTGCGCAAGCAGTTGATGGCGAACGCAGCCAATATCGAGGTGCTCACTCCGGCCGAGTTTCGCGAACGCAGCCGCTCATTCTGGCTGTTCGGCACCGGCGCCGGCGCTGCGCTGTTCGCGGGCGCCCTGCTCGGCGTCATCGTCGGCACCGTCGTGGTCGCCCAGACGCTTTATGCGAGCACGAAGGAGCACCTGAACGAATTCGCTACCCTGCGCGCGATAGGCTCCTCGCGACGATATATCTACCACGTCATCCTCTGGCAGGCGGTGCTGAGCGCAATCATCGGCTTCTCGCTCGCCGCGCTGGCCGGCGACGCCGTGGTGCGGCTGACCGCGGGGACGGCGCTGCCGATCGTCATCACGCCCGAACTGATGGTCGGGCTGTTCGTCTTGACCCTCGTCATGTGCATCGGATCTTCGATCGCGGCAATCGTTCAGGTTACCCGCATCGAACCCGCGGTGGTGTTCACGCGATGACCGAACCATTGCTCGAAGCGATCAACCTGACCAAGGAGCTCGGCAGCGGCGCCGGAAAAGTGGCGGCGCTCAAGGGCGTGAGCCTGGCGCTGAACGGCGGCGAGCTCACTCTGCTGATGGGACCTTCCGGCAGTGGCAAGACCACGCTGCTGTCCATCCTCGGGTGCATGCTGACGCCGACGGAGGGAACGGTTCGCGTCTGCCAGCATTCGACCGCCGGCCTCGATCCCGAGGAGTTGGCGCGCCTCAGGCGCGACCATGTGGGTTTCGTTTTCCAGTCGTTTCACCTGTTTCCGACGCTGTCGGCGACCGACAATGTGAGGCTCGCGCTCGATGTCCGCGGCGAGCGCTCGAGGGCGGCCAAGGTCCGGTCGCGCGAGGCACTGGCGAAGGTCGGCCTGGGTCACAAGATAAAGGCGTATCCGCGCGAACTCAGCGGCGGCGAACAGCAGCGGGTAGCTGTCGCCCGCGCCATCGTCGGAAACCCGTCCATCATCCTGGCGGACGAGCCGACGGCCGCACTCGATGGCGCCAACGGCCAGGCGGTCATGAAGCTGCTCGCCGAGATCGCCAGGGAACGCGGACACGCCGTGCTGATTGTGACCCATGATCCGCGTCTGTTGCCATTCGCGGACCGGGTCGTTCATATCGAGGACGGGCGGATCATTGCCGAGGAACGCGGCGGCATTCGTCAAACGCTGGAGAACCACTGATCATGTCGAAGCGCCGGACCGCCCTGGTCGCCGTCATGGCCCTGATTGCGGGTGCCGGAGCGCTGTACGCGATCACGGCGATCGCCCCCGTCGGGCCGGCCAAATGGGGCGTGTCGGCCGAGACCCCGCCGGAAAAGCGCTGGCAGGCGGTGGCGCCCGGCCGCATCGAGGCCTGCTCGGGCCAGATCAAGGTCGCAACGGCCGTGGTCGGGGTGGTCCAGAAGGTGCTGGTCAAGACCAACGACAAGGTGTTTGCCGGCGAAGCGCTGATCCAGCTCGCGGACGAGGAACTGCGGGCGCGGCTGGCGGCGGCGGAGACCCAGGTAGCGTTGCGCGAACGCGCGCGGGACGAGAAATCGGCGACCGGCAGCGCGCGGACGCGGCGCAGGGCGCTGGATGCCGTGGCCGAAGCTGAACGGACGCTGCATGACGCGCGATCGGCCGTTGACCGGACGGCCGCGCGGCGACGGGCCGGCGGCGGATCGGACGCCGACCTGACCGCGGCGCGCCTGGCGTTCACGCGCGCCCAGAACGAACTATCGACGCGGCAGGACGAGCTTCGTACCGCCGAGGACGACGGCGCCCTGCCGACCTCGCTGGAGGGCCAGCTCAGCATCGCACGATCGGAATCCGCCGTGGCGCGGTCCGTGCTCGACAAGATGACGGTGCGCGCACCCGTCGACGGCACGGTGCTGCAGGTCAACGTCCGGGTGGGCGAAGTGGTATCGCCGGGTTCGCCGCAGCCGCCGCTGCAACTCGCCGACCTCTCGGCACTATGCGTGCGTGCAGAGCTGGACGAACGCGACCTCGGGTCGGTCAGATCAGGGCAAGCGGTGACCGTGCGCGCGGCGGCGTTTCCCGATCGCGAGTTCGAGGGCAGCGTGCAGTCGATCGCGCCGCTGGTCGAGCCCGGCCGTCTCGAGGCGCCGGGATCGCGCAACCAGGCCGAACTCGATGTCATCAGGGTCACGGTTGGACTAACGGGCGCCAGTGAGCTCACGGTAGGAATGAAGGCCGATGTCTATTTCCGCGCCGACAAGATCGCGAGCCCGTGAAGGCGGCTCATCGCTGACGCGCGCGCAATCTGTCGCACCCGGGATGACGGTTCCTGTGACTTGCCGGCTTGCGGTGAGCCGAAATCGGGAATCATCTGGTCGCAACCGTGATCGAAGGAGAAGGTCATGCAGCCATCGACCGAATATCTGCTGATCCGCCAGATCAGCGCGCTGGTATCCGCGACCGCCGATGCAACCTCGTCCAGCAAGGAATACGCCCCGTTGATGGAGGCAAGGCTGTACGAGGCGCTGGCTGCCCATTGCGCCGAAAAGCTGAGGCTCGCGGCACTGTCGGCGAGAAATACGTCATTGTCTGCGAGAAGCATGAGCGCGCCGGCACAGGAGGGATTGATCTACTGGTAGCCGCGTCAGTGAAAATCCCGTGACGGCGGCAGGATGCGGACGTCGCGCGGATGGCGGATCTTTTGCGCGGGATTGTCGGGGTGTTCGCGGCGGTCGTCGTTCAGCGGCTCGATCAGCGCGGCGCCAGGCGGCAGCGGATGCTTGCGGCTGAGTGAATCGTTGGCGAGGCCGATCAGGTCGTGGGAGCGGTCGAACATCCGCTGCGCCACCAGATGCGTCACCCCCTCCGGGCTGCTCTGGATATAGCCCTCCACCAGAATGAGCCGGGCGCCCATCACTTCCTTGCGGTACTGCTCCATCACCTTCGGCCACACCACGATATTGGCGATGCCGGTTTCATCCTCGAGCGTCATGAAGACGACACCCTTGGCGCTGCCCGGCCGCTGCCGCACCAGCACCACGCCGGCGCAACGGACGCGGCGCTTGTCGTTGCGATGATTGACTTCGGTGCAGGCAACGACTTTCTCCCGTGCAAACATCGCGCGCAAAAATTCCATCGGGTGGCCCTTCAGCGACAGCCGCACGGTCTGGTAATCGGCGACCACCTGTTCCGGCAGCGGCATCTCAGGCAGCGGCCGTGCGTTCTCGTCGGGCTGTTCGCGCGCGACTGCGGCCTCGAACAGCGGCAGCGGCACGTCGTCGGGCAGCCGCCGCACTGCCCAAAGGGCCGCGCGGCGATCGAGCCCGATGGAACGGAACGCATCGGCATCCGCCAGCAGGATCAGCGCGCGTTTTGGAAGTGCGGTGTCGCGGGCGAATTCTTCCAGCGAGGTGAAGGGCCGGCGCGTGCGCGCGGCGATGATGCGGGTGGCCCAGTCGTTCGCATCCGCACCGTCATTCCGGGGCTCGCGAAGCGAGAACCCGGAATCTCGAGGTTTCGCAATGCGCAATTGCGCATTAGGGTTCGTCGCTATCGCGACGCCCCGGAACGACGGTGGAGAATCCCGGAACGACAGCTGGCTTTTTTTCAGCCGCTCCTCATCTTCATCAACCCAGTTGAACCCGTCGATCTGGCGAAAACCCAAGCGCACCGCGCAGTATTTCCCATCGCCCTCCTCGAGCGTGTTCTGCGCGAAGCTGAAGGACACGTCGACCTCGCGCACCTCGACGCCGTTGGTGCGGGCGTCGCCGACGATCTGGGCAGGGGCGTAAAAGCCCATCGGCTGCGAATTGAGCAGGCCGCAGCAGAAGGCGTCGGGATGGTAATGCTTCAGCCATGACGAGATGTAGACGAGCTGGGCAAAGCTCGCGGCATGGCTTTCCGGAAAACCGTAGGAGCCAAAGCCCTTGATCTGCTCGAAACAGTTTCTGGCGAATTCCGGCGCATAGCCGCGCGCGATCATGTTGCCGATCATCTTGTCTTCGAACTTGCCGATGGTGCCGACATTGCGGAAGGTCGCCATCGCGCGGCGCAGGCCATTGGCTTCCTCCGGCGAGAACCTCGCCGCCTCGATCGCGATCCGCATCGCCTGTTCTTGGAACAGCGGCACGCCGAGCGTCTTGTGCAGCACCTTGTACAGCTCATCCGGCGGGCCGTGCTCTGATGACGGCGACGGATAGCTTTGCTTCTCGATGCCGTTGCGGCGCCGGAGATACGGGTGAACCATGTCGCCCTGGATCGGCCCCGGGCGCACGATCGCCACTTCGATGACGAGATCGTAGAAGGTCCGCGGTTTCAGCCGCGGCAGCATGTTCATCTGCGCGCGGCTTTCGACCTGGAACACGCCGAGCGATTCACCGCGGCACAGCATGTCGTAGACCGGCTTGTCATCCTGCGGCACGGTCGCCAGCTCCCAGCGCTTCCCCTTGTGATTGTCGATCAGGTCAAAGCATTTGCGGATGCAGGTCAGCATGCCCAGTGCCAGCACGTCGACCTTCATCATGCTCAGCGCGTCGACGTCGTCCTTGTCCCATTCGATGAAGGTGCGGTCGTCCATCGCGGCGTTGCCGATCGGCACATAGGTGTCGAGCCGGTCCTGCGTCAGCACGTAGCCGCCGACATGCTGCGACAGGTGCCGTGGAAACTCGATCAGTTCGGTAGCGAGCGCGACCGCAAGCTCGACCATCGCATTGGCAGGGTCGAGCCCGGCCTGGCGAACCTGCATCTCGTTGAGGCCCTTGCCCCAGCTTCCCCACACGGTGTCGGCCAGCGCCGCGGTGACGTCCTCGGTCAGCCCCAGGGCCTTGCCGACATCGCGGATCGCGCTGCGCGGCCGGTAGTGAATGACGGTGGCAATGATCGCGGCGCGGTGGCGTCCGTAGCGGCGGTAGACATATTGCATCACCTCCTCGCGCCGCGAATGCTCGAAATCGACGTCGATGTCGGGCGGCTCCAGCCGCTCCTTGGAAATGAAACGCTCGAACAGGAGATCGACCTTGGTCGGATCGACCGAGGTGATGCCGAGCACGTAGCAGACCGCGGAATTCGCTGCAGATCCCCGGCCCTGGCAGAGGATGTTCTGACTGCGCGCGTAATGGACGATGTCGTGCACGGTGAGGAAATAATGCGCGTACTTTAGCTCGGCGATCAGCGCGAGTTCCTTGCGCAAGGTGGCGCGCAGCGTGTCACTGATCTCCCCGCCGAAATATTTGTCGACGCCGGCCCAGGTCAGATCCTCCAGATGCTGCTGCGCGGTCTTGCCCGGCGGCACCGGCTCGTCGGGATACTGGTATTTGAGCTGATCGAGCGAAAACGAAATGCGCCGGGCGAAGCGCATGGTCTCCGCAATCGCATCCGGAATATCGCGAAACAGCCGCGCCATTTCGCGCCCCGGTTTCAGGTAACGCTCGGCATTGGCTTCGAGCCGCCGGCCGACGGCATCGATGGTGGTTTTCTCGCGAATACAGGTCAGCACGTCCTGCAGCGGGCGGCGGGCGGGATGGTGGTACAACACCTCGTTGGTCGCGAGCAGCGGCACTTTCACCGCGAGCGCCAGACGATGCAGCCCCGCCAGCCGGCGCCTGTCGTCGCCGCGGTAAAGGAGACTCGCCGCGAGCCAGACGCCATCGGCGCCAGCGTTCTTCAGGCGCTGCAGGATTTCCTGCGCGCCCGCCGCATCGAAGCGGTGCGGCAGCGCCAGTACCAGAAGCTGGCCTTCGCAAAATTCCAGCAGGTCATCGAACCTCAGATGGCAGTCGCCCTTTTCGATCCGCGTGACGCCGTCACCGCGCTTGCCGCGGGTGAGCAACTGGCAGAGCCGGCCATAGGCGGCGCGGTCGCGCGGATAGACCAGGATGTCGGGCGTGCCATCGATGAAGACGATGCGCGCGCCGATCAGCAGCTTTGGCTTGAACTTGACCTCGGGATTGTCGAGTTCCTTGTAAGCGCGGACCACGCCGGCCAGCGTGTTGTGGTCGGCGATGCCGATGACGGGAATGCCGAGTTCGCTCGCCTGATGCACATAGGCGCGCGGATCGGAGCCGCCGCGCAGGAACGAGAAATTGGTGGTGATGCCGATCTCGGCATAGCCGGTAATGTTCACCGGGGCGTTCATGCGAACAGCCCGTGTACGAACCACCCGGGTGACGCCGGTTCCCCTTCTTCGCCGACCGGTTCGCTTTCATAGAGGCCATCGCGAAAGATCCAGAAGCGAAGCCCCGCCTCGTTCTCGATGCGGAAATAATCCCGTGTCGGGCCGTCGCCGTTTGGTTTCCACCATTCCATCGCGATGCGTTCGGGCCCCTCCACCCGCGCTACCGTGTGCGTCACGCGGCGCCAGGTGAACTGATGCGGCGGACCGTCGGGCACGGTTGCGAACGGCACTTTGATCGGCTCCGGCCGGTCGAACAGCCGCAACGGTCGCAGCGGCGGCTCGCTTTCGATACGCTCGGGCCAGGCAGCCTGCGCTGCGGCCGCCAGATGATGCTGTGCGGGCATGGCCATCACGGCACGCTCGGGGATGTGGGTCTCCTGCGGCAGATGCACGACCACGCGCTTGCCCCCGATGCGTGCGGCGATGCGGTCGATCAGCGCCGACAACTCGTCACTGTCATGGACATGGGCGTCGAGATCGCGCTGCTGCTGCACCACGATTTCGGTGCGGCTGGCAGAAAGCCTGATCAGATCGAAGCCGAAGCCGGGATCGAGGGGATCGGCGAGCGCATCGAGCCGTTCGCGAAACAGGCGGTCGATCACCTCTACCCTCGTGACCGGACGCCCGGTATCGACCGCGATCGTGCGCACCGCGCCGTCGGTGCGAAAGAAGCTCGCTTCCAGCCGCCGCGCGCCCTTGCCCTGCCTGTCCATCGCCGTCACCAGCATGACCGCAAGCGCGGACAAATTCATCGCGATCACGTTTTCGGTGGCGACCGGTTCGGGAAAGCGCTTTTCGACGATGTAATCCGGTAGCGGCTTGCGGGGACTGATCGGCGCATCGCCGTGCCCCAGCGCCTGCGCCAGCAAAGTGGTGAAACCTGCGCCGAAACGCGCCGTGATTTCGTGCGGCGCGCGCGAGGCGATGTCGCCGATGGTCTTCAGGCCGGCGCGGCGCAGGCCGGCGGTGATGGCATCGCCAGCACCGAGCGCCGAGACCGGCAGCGGGCTGACGGCGATGGCTTCCTCGCTATCCGCAATGACTTTTCCCGACGCCTGTCGCGTCAGCGTGCGGGCGCAAATCGAGGTCGAGGCGATCGCCGCGCTGACGGTAAAGCCGCGCCGGGCCAGCGCGCCGCTCACGATTTGCAGCAGCGCGCGCTCGCCGCCGAACAGATGGGCGCAGCCGGTGATGTCGAGATAAAGCCCGTACGGTGGATCGAGCGCCACCAGCGGCGTGAAACGGTCGCACCAGTCGGCGATGTCGTCGAGGGTCTTGCGATCGGCGACCTCGTCGGCATCGAACACCGTCAATTCAGGGCAGATCGCGCGGGCATTGGCGAGCGGCAGGCCGATGGAGAGGCCGGCGCGCACGGCCAGATCGTCGAGCGAATGGATCAGGATGGCGTTGTGCTGTTTGGCGACGACGACGCTGGGGGTTTTATCCAGCGCGGCGTTGCTGGCCGAAAGCTTGCGCTTGATGCGGTCGATGGGCAGGCGTGGCAGCCACAGGCTGAGGATACGCCGGCGGTTCGAAGAAGAGGCACTCATCGCATTTCCATTCCATGATCCAGCGGCCGACCGGGCCATGACGATTGCGAACCAGTTGCGCGTCGAACACCGGCGCGCCCCAGGCGCTCCAGGGCGCCGCAGGCATTGAAGCTGCCGCAGGCGGCGAATGCGCCGCGCGCACGATCCATCTTGTTTCCGCCGTCGAGGGCCGCGGCTCCGCCGCCACCCGCAGTAAAAGTGCGGTGACGCCGGAGGCTTGCGCTGCCAGCGTGAGCTTGCGGCTGGCGACGAGGTCGAGCTGACGCGCCTGCCCCCACACTTCCAGCACGACGGCGCCGAGCGCATCGCAGGCCAGCGCGTCGGCCGCGGTCCGCAACGCGGCGTCGGTGTCGGCGGCGCGCACGGTCACCAGCAACCGCGGATCGAGACCGAGTTCACGAAGTCCGCTCATCGACAGCGCGCCGGATTCCAGTTCCGAAAAATCCTGCCGTATCCAGACCAACGGCCGGCGCGGCGAGATCCGCGCCGAGAGGCCGGCGATAAAGCCGGTAGCCGTCGCACTCTGGTGTCCCTCGGCAAAAACTTCATGCACCGCTGCAAGCGCAAGCCCGCCCCGCAGCACCGTGTCCGCCCCCGCATGCCCGAGCGGAACCTTGTTGAGGTCATGTGCATCGCCATGCGCCTCGAGGCGTTCGATACGCCCGCGCAAAGTCGCAAGCGTGCTTGTGCGTGCACCGCTCATGCGCCGCTCCTGGAAAATGTGGGCCGCTTCAGTTCGAGGAGAACCAGAAGCTGGCTCATTTGTTCATGATATGTTCTAATATAAAGCTAACAGCACCGGCAGAGTCAATCGGGATCGAGACCCGGCTGATTCACAAACGAAATCAAAGGGATTCAACCATGGACGTGCAACGCAAGCTGGAAATCCTGGCCGATGCTGCGAAATACGACGCTTCCTGCGCCTCTTCCGGCACGGAGAAGCGGGATTCCAGCGACGGCAAGGGCCTCGGCTCCACCGCGCCCGGCATGGGCATCTGCCATTCCTACGCGCCGGATGGACGCTGCATCTCGCTGCTGAAGGTGCTGCTCACCAACGCCTGCAATTACGACTGCTTATACTGCGTCAACCGCACCTCTTCCAACGTGCCGCGCGCCCGCTTCACGGTCGACGAAGTGGTGAAGCTGACGCTCGACTTCTATCGTCGCAATTACATCGAGGGATTGTTTCTCTCCTCCGGCATCATTCGCAGCGCCGACTACACCATGGAGCAGGTCGTTTCTGTCGCGCGAAAACTGCGCGAGGAGCATCACTTCCGCGGCTACATCCATCTCAAGACCATCCCCGAGGCCGACGACGCGCTGATCGCGGAAGCCGGTAAATATGCCGACCGCCTTTCCATCAACATCGAGATGCCGCTGGAAAACAGCCTGGCCAAATTTGCGCCCGAGAAGGACGTGCGCGCGATCCGCCGCACCATGGGCCGGCTGCGATTGAAGCTCGATGAAGCCAAAGAGAACGCCAGGACCGCGACGAAGACAAAGCCGCCGCGCTTTGCGCCCGCCGGCCAGAGCACGCAGATGATCATCGGCGCGGACGCGGCCGATGACAAAACCATCCTCGACACCAGCGCCAATCTCTACGGCTCTTACCGGCTCAAGCGGGTGTATTACTCGGCCTTCAGCCCGATCCCCGACGCCAGCCGCGCGCTGCCGCTGGTATCGCCGCCGCTCATTCGCGAGCACCGGCTCTACCAGGCCGACTGGCTGATGCGGTTCTACGGTTTCGACGCTGGCGAGATCGTCGACGAAGCCGCCGGCATGCTGCCACTCGACATCGATCCGAAACTCGCCTGGGCGCTGCGCCACCGTGACCGCTTTCCGCTCGATATCGCAACCGCCAGCCGGCAGGAGCTGTTGCGGGTGCCGGGCTTCGGCACCAAGGCAGTGGATCGCATCATCGCCACGCGCCGCCTGACATCGATCCGCGTTGCTGATCTGGCGCGGCTGCATATCCCTCAGAAGAAGGCGCTGCCGTTCATCGTGCTGAGTGACCACCGCCCACCGCCTCATCTGCTCGATGGCGCGGGATTGGCGGAGCGGTTCAAGCCGAAAGCGACGCAACTGGGATTTGGGTTTTGAATAAAGCCGTCAAGGAGGAGCGACAATGCACATCATCACCCTCGACAGCGAGACCGATTTCGACGGGTGGCGCAAAGCCGCGCGTGCGCTGGCGCTGAACGACGTAAAACCGGCTGACGTGACCTGGAATGTCGCGGGCGATGCGCCCGAACTGTTTGCGCCGACGGCGCCGCCGCTGGAAGCGCCTGAAGGCACGTTCAGCGTATCGGCCAGATTTGTCGAACTGGCGCAGACTGCGATCCTGCATCGCAACCCCGAGCGGTTCGCACTGCTGTATCGCCTGCTGTGGCGGCTGCGGCATCATCACGACCTGCTCGACATCGCGACCGACCCTGATGTGGCCGAGATCGCGGCGATGGCCAAGGCCGTACGCCGCGACGAGCACAAGATGCACGCCTTCGTCCGCTTCCGCGAAGTCGGCCGCGAGCATAAAGCGAATTTCGTCGCCTGGTTCGAGCCGGAGCATCATATCGTCGAACTCGCCGCGCCGTTCTTCGCGCGCCGTTTTGCCGACATGCCCTGGTCGATCCTCACACCGGACGCCTGCGCGCATTGGGACGGCCATGCGGTCTCGATCACGCCGGGCGTGGCCAAATCAGAGGCGCCGACACAGGACCGGCTGGAGGAGACCTGGCGGCGCTACTACGCCTCGATCTTCAACCCGGCACGGCTGAAGGTGAAGGCGATGCAGAACGAGATGCCCCGGAAATACTGGCGGAACCTGCCGGAGGCTTCGTTGATTAAGCCGCTGATCGAAAGCGCCGAACGAACCGCCAACGCGATGATCACGAATGCGGCGACCGAACCGCACAAGTCGCAGAAGCGGCTGGAACCGGACAAGACCGATATGACCAAGAAACACGCCGATGGCGATATCGAAACCCTGCGCGAGGAAGCAGCCCAGTGCCGCGCCTGCCCGCTCTGGAAGGACGCCACCCAGACCGTGTTCGGCGAGGGTCCGCAAACGGCGCGGATCATGCTGGTCGGCGAGCAGCCCGGCGACAAGGAAGACCTCGCCGGCAAGCCGTTCGTGGGACCCGCCGGACAGATGCTCGACCGCGCGCTGGAAGAAGCCGGCATCGATCGCAGCAAGGTCTACGTCACCAATGCGGTGAAGCATTTCAAGTTCGTGCCACGCGGAAAAATCCGCCTGCACCAGAAGCCGAACACACCGGAGATCAAGGCGTGCCGGCAATGGTACGAACGCGAACTGGCCGCGATCAAACCCGATCTGGTGGTGGCGATGGGCGCGACCGCGGCGCAAAGCGTGTTCGGTAAAATGACGCCCATCAACAAGACCCGCGGGCGCGTGATCGACCTCACGGATACCAGGGCGCTGGTGACGGTACATCCGTCCTATCTGTTGCGACTGCCCGACGCCGAGGCCAAAGTGCGCGAATACCAGCGTTTCGTCGGCGACCTGAAGATTGCGGCGGCCGTGCTGCGACGCTCGGCACGCGCGGCCTGACTTTCCGCAAAGCCGCAATTCCTGTGAAATATAACGACAAAAATTGACATTCGCGCTCACAACCTTTAATTGATCAATACCCCTCTCGCATTCTGAGAGAAATATGGGACTTCCTGTTCACGCCAGGAACTTCCCATACGGTCGACGCGCTGCGCGGTTTACCTGCCCCGGGCGCCGTGCAGCGCGCGACCCTTTCTTCCCTGCCCTATTGTCTCGGACAAGTCCTCGGCATCGCACCCAGCGGCTGCCCCGCGACGCCATGCACGGCACAAGTGCAATCGGTATAACGGCGCAACTGTCATCCGGGCTTCAAGACCCTCCGTCAAACCTGAAGGCCTGTCGTCTTCGAGGGGGCGTCAAAATGACCGGTGGCGACCACGCTGTCGACAGGGAACCCGGAGGTGGGGTCCGGCCTTCTGCTTTGACTGCGGCGGCCCTGCCTCCCTCGCATCGTCGATCATTCGCGTCTGCACCTGCAGCTCGCGACCAACCGGAGCAATCCATGACCAAACTGCCCCTCAGCGGCACCACTCCAATCCACGACCGCATTCAGGAGGAAATGCTGGATAGCTTCGACGAGGAACTGGAACTTGAGATCGACGACGATCGCCTCGACGCGCTGACCAACGAGTTCTCCGACCACACCGAGAAAGAGACCGTCGACCGTCGCATCTATTTCAAGGAATTGTTCCGCCTGCAGGGCGAACTGGTCAAATTGCAGAGCTGGGTGCAGCAGCACAATCTCAAGGTGGTGGTGATTTTCGAGGGCCGCGATTCCGCCGGCAAGGGCGGCGTCATCAAGCGCATCACCCAAAGGCTCAATCCGCGTGTCTGCCGTGTCGCCGCGCTCCCGGCTCCGAACGAGCGCGAACGCACGCAATGGTATTTCCAGCGTTACGTTTCCCATCTGCCCGCCGGCGGCGAAATCGTGCTGTTCGATCGCAGCTGGTACAACCGTGCCGGCGTCGAGCGCGTAATGGGCTTCTGCACCGAGGACGATGTCGAGGAATTCTTCCGCTCGGTACCCGAGTTCGAGCGCATGCTCGTTCGTTCCGGGATCATCCTGATCAAGTACTGGTTCTCCATCACCGACGAGGAGCAGTACTTGCGCTTCACGATGCGGATCCACGATCCGCTCAAGCAGTGGAAACTCAGTCCGATGGATGTGCAATCGCGCAGCCGCTGGGAACAGTACACCAAGGCCAAGGAAGCGATGCTGGAGCGCACTCACATTCCCGAGGCTCCCTGGTACATCGTCGAGGCGGATGACAAGAAAAAGGCGCGGCTGAACTGCATCGCGCATCTGCTCGAGCAAATTCCCTACCAGGAAATCAGGCGCGAGCCGGTGGTACTGCCCGAGCGCGTGCGCAACCCGGAATACAGCCGCGGCCCGGTCCCACCGGAGATGTACGTGCCGCAGCGCTATTGAGCGGCCGCTCCTTTTGGCAAGCGCGAACGCGGGAGTTTTTCCCGCGTTCCGCAGCCTGCTCCGCGATGGACCTACGCTGCCGCCAGCTTGTTCTCGACCAGCTTGATCCAGTACGACGTGCCGTAGACGATCGCCTCGTCGTTGAAATCGTACGCAGGATGATGGAGCCCCGCGCTGTCGCCATTGCCGCAGAAGATGAAGGCGCCGGGCCGGGCTTCCAGCATGTAGGAAAAATCCTCCGCGCCCATCAGCGGCGGCATCTCGTGGACGTTCTGGGCGCCGGCGACTTCCTTCGCCACCTGCGTGGCGAAATCGGTCTGCTCGGCGTGGTTCCTGGTGACGGGATAGCCGCGCTCATAGACGAGGTCGATCCTGGCGCCGCTCATCTGGGCCACGCCCTCGCACACCTCGCGCACCCGCTTCTCGACCATTTCGCGGACTTCCGGCGTCAGCGTCCGCACGGTGCCGCGCAGTTCGGCGGTATGCGGGATGACGTTGCGCGCATTGCCGGCATGGAACTCGCAGATCGAGACCACGGCGGAGTCGAGGGGATCGATGGTCCGCGACACGATCGACTGCAGCGCTGATATCAGTTGCGAGCCGACCAGGACGGAATCGATGCATTTGTTGGGGCGCGCGGCGTGGCCGCCGAGGCCCTCGATCCGGATGTCGATGGAATCGGTCGCGGCCATCACTGGACCCTGGCGGATGGCAAAGGAGCCGACCGGAATGCCCGGGCCGTTGTGCATGCCATAGACCTGCTCGATCTTGAACCGGTCCATCAGCCCGTCCTTGATCATCGCGGCGGCGCCGGCGCCGCCCTCCTCGGCCGGCTGGAAGATCACGACGGCGTCACCGGCGAAATTCCTTGTCTCGGCCAGATACCGCGCTGCACCCAAAAGCATCGCGGTGTGGCCGTCATGGCCACAGGCGTGCATCTTGCCGGGCGTCTTGGAGGCGTGAGGCAGACCGGTCGCCTCTTCGATCGGCAGCGCGTCCATGTCGGCGCGGAGCCCAATGACGTTGATTTCGCCCTTGCCGGGCTGCTTGCCCTTGATCACGCCGACGACGCCGGTCTTGCCAAGGCCGGTGGCGACCTCGTCGCAGCCGAATTCACGCAGGCGATCCGCCACGAATGCTGCAGTGCGGTGAACGTCGTACAGCAATTCGGGATTTTCATGGATATCGCGGCGCCAGGCCTGGATATCGGGTTGCAGATCGGCGACGCGGTTGACGATGGGCATGGGAATTCTCGAACCTCGGTTTTGAAACGCTGGTGCCTCTCTAGCATGCAAGGGCCGGTCCACCCAATGGCCCAGACGGTACCGCACCCCCTCTCATCGTCGTCATGGCCGGGCTTGTCCCGGCCATCCACGTCTGACTAAAACGGCCAACGAAGGCGTGGATGCCCGGGACGCCTAGCGCGAAGACGCGCTTCGCGCTTTTGCCCGGGCATGACGAAAAATGGAATCCGGGATGGCGCGCAGGCTCGAAGGCGATTTCGATTACATCGTGGTTGGTGCTGGCACCGCCGGCTGCATCATGGCCAACCGGCTATCGGCCGACCCGAGAAACCGCGTCCTGATCCTCGAGGCCGGCGGCAACGACAACTGGATCTGGTTTCACATCCCGGTCGGCTATCTCTTTGCGATCGCCAATCCCCGGTCGGACTGGATGTTCAAGACCGAGCCGGAGGCCGGGCTCAACGGCCGCGCGCTGGCCTATCCCCGCGGCAAGGTGATCGGTGGCTCCTCCGCCATCAACGCCATGATCTCGATGAGGGGCCAATCCGCCGACTACGATCACTGGCGCCAGCTCGGCCTTACCGGCTGGGGCTACGACGACGTGCTGCCGGTTTTCAGGCGGCTGGAAGATCATTTCCTCGGCGAGAGCGAACATCACGGTGTCGGCGGCGGCTGGCGGATCGAGGCGCCGCGGCTGTCCTGGGCCATTCTCGACGCGGTTGGCGATGCCGCCGAGGAAATGGGCATCAAGCGCATTCCCGATTTCAACACCGGCAACAATGAAGGCACCAGCTATTTCCACGTCAACCAGAAGCGCGGCCGCCGCTGGTCCTCGGCGCGCGGCTTCTTAAAGCCGGTCTTGAGCCGCGCCAATCTCCGGCTGGAAAAGAATGTGCTGGTCGACAGGCTGATCGTCGAGAACGGACGTGCGGTCGGCGTGCGCTTCATGCAAGGTGGCGAGGTCGTCGAGGCGCGCACCAAAGGCGAAGTCATTCTTTGCGCGGGATCGATCGGATCGACGCAGGTGCTTCATCGCACCGGCATCGGACCGGCTGACTGGCTCGCGCCGCTCGGCATCGATACCGTGCTCGACAAGCCCGGTGTCGGGCGCAATTTGCAGGACCATCTGCAGCAGCGCGCGATCTACAAGGTTTTCGGCGTGCGCACGCTGAACGAGACCTACTACAACCTGATCCGGCGCGGCATGATGGGGCTCGACTACGCCTTCCGCCGGCGCGGGCCGCTGACCATGGCACCGTCGCAGCTCGGCATTTTCACCCGCTCCGATCCGCATCGCGAGCGCGCCAACATCCAGTTTCACGTGCAGCCGCTGTCGCTGGATAAATTCGGCGATCCGCTGCATCGATTTCCCGCGATCACCGTCAGCGCCTGCAACCTGCAGCCGACCTCGCGCGGCACCGTGCGCATCCGCTCGGCCAGGCCCGACGAGGCGCCGTCGATCGCGCCGAACTATCTCTCGACCGACGACGACCGCCAGGTCGCAGCAGACGCCATCCGCACCACGCGGCGGCTGATGAAGCAGAAGCGGCTGGCACCGTATCGTCCGGAGGAATATCTGCCCGGCCCCGGCGTCGGCGACGACGACGCCTCGCTGGCAAAAGCTGCCGGCGACATCGGCACCACGATCTTCCATCCCGTCGGGACTGCGAAGATGGGCACGGCCAGCGATCCGATGGCCGTGGTCGACGAGCGCCTGCGCTTCTATGGTATCGCGGGCTTGCGCGTGGCCGATGCCTCGGTGATGCCGACGATCACCTCGGGCAATACCAACACGCCGACCGCGATGATCGCGGAGAAAGCTGCGACGATGATCATCGAGGACGCGCGCGCTTGACGAACCCGCATCGCTTCTCGATCGGGACTGACGACCAACGCCTCGCGCTCGCGCGGTGGGGCGAGGAGAATTCACGCAAGCCGCCCGCGTTGCTGATGCATGGCACCGGCTTCGTCGCAGAGGTATGGGACGACGTCGCGCGCGAACTCGCATCCGATTACACCGTCTATGCGCTCGACCGCCGCGGCCATGGCGACAGCCAGAAGCCTGCCGCCGATCGCTATCACTTCCTGGATTTTGCCGAGGACGTCTGCGCCGCGATCGAGGCGCTCGGCCTTTCCGACATCTACGGCATCGGACACAGCGCCGGCGCGACCGACCTGCTGCTGGCAGCGAAGCTGAAGCCGGGACGCTTCTCGCGCCTGTTCGTGATGGAGCCGACCGTGATGGATCCACGCGCGGAACGTACCGGCGGTTTGAGCGACTTCGCCACCGGCGCGGTGCACGGCGTGTTGCGGCGCCAGGCCGAGTTCGAGAGCGCGGAAGCCGTATTCGAGCGCTACCGGGCCGCACCCGCCTTCGCCGACTGGACGGTATCGTCGCTGCGAGCCTACATCCGCCACGGCTTCGTCGCACAGCAAGACGGCCGGGTGCGACTGCGCTGCACGCCGGAACTGGAATCGGCGATCCTGCGGCCGATCTTCGAGGCCATGGAGCAGGTCTACGTTGGCGATGCGCGCGGCAACCCGTTCGCGTCGCTAACCGAGATCGAATGCCCGGTGCGCGTTGCGACCGCGGAAAAGTCCTGGGCGATATATAAAGAGATGGCCGCACGCGCCGTGGCGCTTATCCCCGCGGCGAGCCAATTGAAGTTTGAGGGCATCGGCCACTGCGTGGCACAAGAGGCTCCCGAGAATTTGCTGAGGGCGCTACAGGCGTTCGAAGCCCATAGCGGCTGACACGGGCCGCCACTCGCGAAATCGTCAACACCGAAAATTCGCTGCGATTTCGCGAAGCCGCGCTGCCCCCGCGCGCGAGATGGAAGTACCGTAGCTGCTATCGCACCGGACGACGATGATACCGCGGCGCCACCGACAGGCGATCACGTGCGGGCACGGCGGAGCCGTAATAAGCAAACGCCTGATCGGCCGGGCGAACCGCGTAGCGGCCCGCAAGCACGTCCGCGTTGGGATGATAGAACGCAAATGCGCCGGGCTCCTGTATCGCGGCCTGCGCGAATAGCGGCGTTGCAATGGTGGTCGCGAGAAGCGCGGCGGCAACAACTGGAATGAACTTCGTCATGGCGGGTATCCTTTTGATTGTGGACCCTCATCCATGTGGGCGCCGCGAATGCGAAAGTCAGGCAGGCGCATCGCCCATCACTGCGATGTGAGAAATCGCGCGCGGTCCGTGCGCGGCGCGAAGTTTTTTCCCCTCACCTGGATCGCGGCAGCACGCGACTATCGCTGCCCGGCCTCCAGCGAATTGTTCTTTTCCCGATTCATACGAGTGCCCTCGGCACGAGAAACCGCAGGGCCGCTATGCCTGCGGCGGATAGCGCTCGAAGCTGGGCAGTTCGTGCGCGCGCTCCATCCAGTTCAGCCGCTCGGCGGTCTGGATGTGCACCATCGCCGGGACGGCGTTGGGGTCGTCGTAGGTCGCGCTCTGGATGTCGATGATCCCGGGCAGGATGGTCGCATTGACGTAAAAGAGTCCCGTGCCGCAGTCGGCGCAGAAGTGGCGGCGGCCATGCTCGGATGATTGGTAGACCTTGGGCTGCCCTTTCGTCACCTTGACCGCGTCTTCGGCATACATCGTCCAGCCCACGACCGGCGCGCCGGCGTGACGCCTGCAATCGCTGCAGTGACACAGCGCATGAACGATCAGATCGCCCTCGACCTGATAGCGGATCGCACCGCAATGACAGCCGCCGGTGATGTTGCTCATGGTCGCTTCTCCGATCGACAATTGTTGCATCGTAGGGCGGATTAGCCGAAGGCGTAATCCGCCGGCTCGTGAGACTTGCGGCGGATTACGCGCTAATCCGCCCTACGAATCTCCACTTTACGCCGACTTCCGCACGGCGTTGTCGACCAGCGTCTTGCCGAGCGACCAGATCGCACCGGGGACCTTGTGGCTGGCGGCGATGACGTCGTCGAACGCCTTTTCGATCCAGTTGCAATCTTCTTCCGTAATCACGAGCGGCGGCAGCAGCTTGATGGTGTGGCTGCCGTGGCCGGAGACCTGGGTCAGGATCTTGTGGTCCTTGAACAGCGGCACCGTGATGAGCTGGCAGAACAGGCCCTTGTTGGCGGTCTCCAGCAAATTCCAGGACGCCTTGAGCCGCAGCGATTTCGGCGGACCGAACTCGATGCCTATCATCAGCCCCTTGCCGCGCACTTCCTTCATCAATTCATAGCCCGGCACCATCCGCGTCAGCGCGAGGCGAAGCTCGGCGCCGCGCTTGGCGGCCTGCTCGACCAGCCTCTCCTGCTTGATCACGTCGAGCGTGGCGATGCCGGCCGCCATCGCCAGATCGTTCTTCGCAAAGGTCGAGCCATGCACGACCGCGCGATCCATCTGGTTGAATATCTTGTCGAAGATGCTCTTGCGCGTCAGCAGCGCGCCGACCGGCACGTGGCCGCCGGACAACGCCTTTGCCAGCAGCACCATGTCGGGCTCGACGTTCCAGTGTTCGACCGCGAGGAATTTTCCGGTGCGGCCGATGCCGGTCTGGATTTCGTCGGCAATGAAGATCGAGCCGTACTTCTTGCAGAGCGCGGCGGCGCCAGGCAGGAAATCATCGCTGGGCAGGTTGACGCCCTTGCCCTGGATCGGCTCGACGATGAAGGCGGCGACCTGGCGCGACGACAGCGCCTGCTCGAGCGCTGCGAGATCGTTGAACGGAATCTGCACACAGCCCGGCAGCAGCGGCTCGAAGCCGGCGCGGAAATTCGCATCGTCCATCAAGGACAGCGCGCCGTACGACAGGCCGTGAAAGGAATGGGAACAGGAGACGATGCCGGGACGCCCCGTGGCGCCTCGCGCGAACTTGATCGCGGCCTCTACCGTCTCGGCGCCGGAATTGGCAAAGAACACCTTGTCCAGATATGGGACATGTTCCAGCAGGCGTTCCGCCAGCACGCCGGCGAGCGTGGAGACATCAAGCTGAACCAAGTTGGGAAAGTCGCTATCGAGGACGCTTTTCAGCGATTCTCGCAGCGCCGGATGATTGCGGCCAATCGCAAAAACGCCAAATCCGCTGAGTAGATCGAGATAGCGGGCGCCCTCACGATCGAACAGGTATTGACCTTGACCCTTCTGAAAGCCCACATCGTAGCCGATGGTCTTGAGCACTCGGACGAGTTGCTCATTCAGATGGCGCGCATGCATGGAACTGCGCTGCGCCTGCCGCTCCACAAACAACTCGGAAACGTCTAGATATGAACTTGGCATTCGCTACATACGTCGGTTGATGGCCATTTCGTCAACTGAAAACGCTCAATGCGGCGTTTTGACCCCCGATTTGAATGAACTGCCTCAAGGATAGGTTTGAACCATGGTGCACTGCCCAAGAATGATCGTGCGTACAGTAGCTTATTCTGGAATCTTTTTGACCGCAGGACTTTCATCGGCCCTTGCCGCCGATCCCACCGGCGACTGGAAGGTCGCCGACGGCGTAGCCAATATTCGTGTCGCCCAGTGCGGCGGCAACATGTGGGGCGTCGTGGCCTGGGAAAAGACCCCGGGCGGCAAGGACAAGAACAATCCGGACGCCGCAAAGCAGAGCAGGCCGACGCTCGGCATGCCGATCCTGATCGACATGAAGAAGAAGCCCGGCGTCAATGCCTGGGAAGGCCAAGTCTACAACGCCAAGGATGGCCAGCTCTACAGTTCGACCATCAAGCCGGTCGGGAACGACCAGCTCGAGATTCAAGGCTGCGTGCTCGGCTTCCTCTGCGGCGGCGAAACCTGGACCCGCGTCGCGCCGCCGATTCCCTCGAGTCCCGCCAACAGCATGGCCAAGGGTGCGCCGAAGGGCCAGCCCGGCACGACCCCGAAAGCCGGTGCTCAGGCCGCGACACCGAGTGCAGCCCCTGCTCCGGCGACACCGAAGACCACAGGTGCGGCGAACCCGGCGCCGACAGCGCCGAAGGCCGCCCCCGGTCAGAAGCAGGCGGCGGGCCAGCCCGGCGATGTCGGCGATATCTGCCTACTCCCCGACATCGCGCGGTTTGCCCATTAGCGCGGGCTGGAACAGCAGCACCGCAGCCAGCGTGATGACGAAAGACAGCGCCAGCAGTTTTCCCATGCTGGCGGTGCCGGGGTGACTGGATAGCCAGAGACTGCCGAACGCGGTCGCGGTCGTCAGCGCACTGAAAAAGATCGCGCGCGTCAGGCTCGACTGCAGCAGGTTCGTCCGGCCCTCGCGCCAGGCCGTGACGTAGTAGATCTTGAACGCCACGCCGACGCCGAGCAGCAGCGGCAGCGCGACGATGTTCGCAAAGTTGAGCGGCAGTCCGATCAGCACGCACAATTCCATCGTCACCGCGCCGGCCACCAGCAGCGGCACCATCGTCATCAGCACGTCGGTGACCCGGCGCAGCGTGACCCACAGCAACAGGCTGATCACCACCAGCGCCCAGATGCCGGCGTGAATGAACGCCTTGACGATGGTGTCGCCGGACTTGAGGATCGACACCGGCCCGCCGATCGCATTCGGCTCCGCGGCCAGCACCGCATCCGCAAACCTTCGGAGGTTATCGTTGTCGTTGGGGTCACCCTTCGGCAACGCCTCGACGCGAATCAGCCCGTCCCTGGACCGCCAGCTGTTGACGAGTTCCGGCGGCAGCGTCTTCAACGTCACCGGTCCGGCCTGCAGAGTGTTCTTTAGCTGGTCGAACACGATCTTCATCGGGGCGACGAAAATCTCCTGCGCCTTGTCTCGCGTCGCCTGGTCGCGCTCGGCAAGCTTCGCCAGCGCATCCGCCAGCCGCCGCGACGCGACCGAGCCCGGCCCCTTGCCGTCGCCGGCCGCCTTGCGCAGGCTCGCGACCGTTCCCTTCAGCGCTTCCACATTCTCGGCGTCCGTGGGCGCCGGATCGACCTGGTCGGGGTTGAGTGCCGGCCCGACCACCTTGGCGGCCTGTGCAATCAGCTTCAACTTCGCCGGCTGGTCCTCGGGAACGAAACTATTCAGCGACATCACGCGAAGGACTTCAGGCACTTTCTCAAGACGCGCCTCGATCTTCCTGGCGTCGTCCTCCGAATTGGTCAGCACGTTGATGGCGTTGGCGCCGGTGTTGGGATCCTTGCGCAGATCGAGGAAGGTCGCGATCGATTCGGCGTTCGGATTGCGCAGGTTGATCGGGTTGAAGTCGAACTTGAGGAAATAGAGCAGCGGCAGACCGGCCACGACGACAAGCAGCGTGCTGACGATGATGATGACGCGATGCCTTTCGAGGAACTCGTCCACTGGCGCGAGGAACGCATAGCCGACAGGCTCGCTTTCACCGGGCGGGTGAAGCAGCTTCAAAAGCGCCGGCAACACCGTGATGCTGGTGATGAACGCGATCATCATGCCGACGCCGGCGATCTTGCCGAGTTCGGAAATGCCCTTGTAGTCGGTCGGCAGGAAACACAGGAAGCCGGCGGCGGTCGCCATGGCCGCGAGCGAAAGCGGAACGGCCGAACGCCTGGCCGCGTTCTCCAGCGCGAGTGCCAGATCTTCGTTCTTGAACCGCTCGGAACGGTAGCGAACGCTGAACTGGATGCCGAAATCGACACCGAGGCCGACGAACAGCACGGCGAACGCGATCGACAGCAGGTTCAACGATCCCACCATCATCAGTCCGATGGCGGTCGTGATGGCGAGGCCGATGAACAGGTTCAGGAACACCGCGAAGATGATCTTGCCGGAATGCAGCGCGAGCCAGAGAATCAGCAGCACGATGAGAATCGTGCCGACGGCGTTGACGATCGCGCCCTCCTGCACGGTCGAATATTCCTCGTTGGCGATCGGAACCGGGCCGGTCAGCCTGACGCGCGCCTGGAACTGGCCGGCAAAGTCCAGGTCCTTCGCGGCCTGCCGGATCGCGTCGGTGGCGTCCTTGCCGGGTTCGAGCGCGTTGTAGTCGAGCTTGGGCTTGAACTCGATGAAGGAGCGCTTGTCCGCATCCGTCAGGGGCTTGTCGTCGACGAGTTCGCGCCAGGAGAACGTTGCGCTCCCCTTGTTGAGGACGTTCTCGACCGTCTGGCTGATCAGGTTGAACGGTCGTTCGGTATTGTCGAGCTTGACCTGGCCGCGCGAGACGCCGGCAAGGCCGGTCTCCAGCGCGCCGGTGAGGCCGCGAATCGAGGGATCGCCGGCCAGGATTTCGATCAGCGGCGCGCCCGCTTCGAGCTGGCTGGTTACCTTGCCGACCTCTTCCACCGGCAGGAACAGCAACCCGTTCTTCTCGAAGAACTCGCCCGAGCCGAGTTGCTGCACCGATTCGAAGTGCTGGGTGTCGCCCGCCAACTTTGCCGTCAGCACCCGCGCCGCGGCGCTGGACAGCTCCGGCGTCGGCGCCTCGACGACCGCCAGAATCAGTTTTTCGCGGTCGAAGGCGTGCTCGAACTGGTTGTCGCGCTTGCGCCAGTCGAGATCGGGGGAGATCAGCTTGTTGATGTCGGTGTTGATCGAAAAGTTGCGGGCCGCGTAGTAGCTCGCCCCGATCGCAAGGACCATCGAGAGGAGGACGACGAGAGTGGCAAACCGCGTGCAGGTTCTGACAATCGAGACAACAATGCTGGTCAGCACTTCGTTTCTTTCTGAAGCTGAAAAGGAGGCTCGGCGAAAACGCCCGCTGTCTAGCCGAGTTCCGGCAGGCGATCTAATGTTGTTTTGGTCATTTCCGCCGGATGGAACCAGCGCGACCGGCCCGGGCCAGACGACCGTGCGGCAGCCGGTATAGACCGCTTCGGTGGGCGAGAAAGTGACGAAGCCGTGAGGGAACTCATCGGGACAAAGCGACGCAAATAGGTATCAAAATACCTCAAACGCAGTAACCTTTGCGCGAGACACCTTTTCTATCTGCACAATATTTGACACATAGTCCCTGCTTCCATGCGCTTGGACGGGGCTACCTGCAGCAACCGGTCATGGTGCGGATATTGCAGTATCCGGGTGTGACCGGCTGCACGGAGGCCTTCGGGTGAATCTGCGAGTTCAGGGCCTATCGCAACTTGAATAATGGACGAGCCATGGAAGTTTATCTCGCCCAGCCCCGGGGCTTTTGTGCGGGCGTCGTGCGTGCCATCGAAATCGTCGAGCGCGCGCTCGAGAAATACGGTCCGCCGGTCTATGTGCGGCACGAAATCGTGCACAACAAATACGTGGTCGAAAGCCTCAAGAACAAGGGCGCGATCTTCGTCGAGGATCTGTCCGAGGTTCCGCCCCATGCGGTGACCGTGTTCAGCGCCCACGGCGTGGCCCGCAGCGTTGAGGAAGAGGCTGCCAGCCGCAGCCTGCCGGTCCTTAACGCCACCTGCCCCCTCGTCAGCAAGGTCCACAACCAGGGCAAGCGCTATATGTCGAAAGGCAGGGCCCTGATCCTGATCGGTCATGCCGGCCACCCCGAGGTCGAGGGAACCATGGGGCAGGTTCCAGGGCCGGTGACGCTGGTCCAGAACGTCGACGACGTGGCGGCGCTGACGCTGCCGGTTGACACCCCGGTGGCCTATATCACCCAGACCACCCTGAGCGTGGATGACACAAAAGACATAATTTCGGCACTTCAGGCCCGTTTTACAGATATTCAAGGCCCCGACATCCGGGATATCTGCTATGCGACACAGAACCGCCAATCTGCGGTAAGGGACCTGAGCAAACTGGTGGACGTCATTCTGGTGGTGGGGGCCGCCAATAGTTCCAACTCAAACAGGCTTCGCGAAATCGGCACCGAGGTCGGCGTCGCGAGTTATCTCATTGCCGACGGGAGCGAGTTGAATCCCGATTGGCTCAAGGATGCAAAGGCCGTCGGCATTACGGCGGGCGCCTCGGCGCCTGAAGTTCTGGTCGACGACGTAATCGAGGCTTTGAGGCGTATCGGACCCGTCAAGGTGTCGGTGCTTCCCGGCAGGGAAGAGAACATCGAGTTCCGGCTTCCGGCCGAACTGACTGCTGCGGGCTGATTCACTTCGGGGCTTTCAAGTCCAGAAAGAAACTCACTCAATGGCTATACCGTTCTTCAAGGAAATGCGTATCGGCGGGTACCTGATCAAGCAGAAGCTGCTTGGCCGGAAGCGTTACCCGCTGGTGCTGATGCTCGAGCCGCTGTTCCGCTGCAACCTCGCCTGCGTCGGCTGCGGCAAGATCGACTATCCCGATGCGATCCTGAACCGCCGCATGTCGGCGCAGGAGTGCTGGGACGCGGCCGAGGAATGCGGCGCACCGATGGTGGCGATTCCCGGCGGCGAGCCGCTGATCCACAAGGAGATCGGCGAGATCGTGCGCGGCCTCGTGGAGCGCAAGAAGTTCGTCTCGCTCTGCACCAACGCACTGCTGCTGGAGAAGAAGCTCGATCTGTTCGAGCCCTCGCCGTATCTGTTCTTCTCGGTGCATCTCGACGGCCTGAAGGACCACCACGACAAGGCGGTGTCGCAGAAGGGCGTGTTCGACCGCGCCGTTTCCGCGATCAAGGCCGCGAAGGCGCGCGGCTTCACCGTCAACGTCAACGCGACCATCTTCGACGGCCACGCCGCCGAGGACATCGCTAAGTTCCTCGACTTCACCACCGAGCTCGGTGTCGGCGTCTCGATGTCGCCGGGCTACGCCTATGAGCGTGCGCCGGACCAGGAGCACTTCCTCAACCGCACCAAGACCAAGAAGCTGTTCCGCGACGTGTTCGCGCTCGGCAAGGGCAAGAAGTGGAACTTCATGCATTCCGGCCTGTTCCTCGACTTCCTCGCGGGCAACCAGAGCTATGAGTGCACACCGTGGGGCATGCCGGCCCGCAACATCTTCGGCTGGCAAAAACCCTGCTATCTGCTCGGCGAGGGCTACACCAAGACCTTCAAGGAATTGATGGAGACCACGGACTGGGATTCCTACGGCACCGGCAAGTACGAGAAGTGCGCCGACTGCATGGCGCATTGCGGCTATGAGCCGACCGCGGCCAATGCGGCCCTGGTCAATCCGTTGAAGGCGATGTGGGTCGCGTTGCGCGGCATCCGCACCACGGGCCCGCTGGCGCCGGAAATCGACCTCTCCCACCAGCGCCCGGCGCAGTACATCTTCTCCGAACAGGTGCAGAAGAAGCTCTCGGAGATCCGACGCGACGAAGCCGCTGCGGCAACAGCCAAGCAGCAGCAAAAGGCCTCCACCGCCGCCTGAGCGGAACGGAGCCAAAAGATCAAGGGCCCCGGGTTCTCAGCGAACCGGGGCCCTTTTCCTTGCGCGTGTTTCGCGAACTGTCATGGAACGACCGCCAGCTTGTCCGGGTCCCTCGATAGCAGTCCTTCGATCTCTGCGGCGCGCTGTGAACTGAGGGTGCCGCGTTCGATCCCGAGCGGGACATTGCGCAGCGCCAGCTCGCGGTACAGCGCGCCCGAGGATGGGAAGCGCTCATCCAATGCGTGGAGGTGTTTGACGATCGTTCCGACATCGCCGCGCGCGACGCAGCCGCCCATGCCGTTGGCGAGGCCGCCATCCCGTACGGCTGCGACGGTCCCCCGCAGCAGCGGCATCATGGCGCGCAACGCGTCGGCCTCGCTGGCGCCAAAGCTCTTCCAGAGGTCGACGCCTTCCTTGAGCAGCGCGATCAGGAACGGACCGACATAGTAGGCCGAGGCGTGATAGAGCGGCCTCACGCCAGGCGGCAGCGCCAGCGGCTCGCAGCCGATGCTGATCGCGAGCGCTTCCAGTTCGCACCTGAAATCGGGCTCGGCTTCGATGCCGACGGTGCAGCCGCGCAGGCCCTGAAGCGCGACGTCGGGATTGGCAAACATCTGCATCGGATGAAATCCGCCGGT
Organism: Pseudomonadota bacterium; assembly: GCA_023387735.1. Classification (GTDB taxonomy): domain Bacteria; phylum Pseudomonadota; class Alphaproteobacteria; order Rhizobiales; family Xanthobacteraceae; genus Bradyrhizobium. The sequence continues at coordinate 362,161 of JAEWHP010000035.1, forward strand.
CAGGGCGCCCGCGGATTTCGCGTGATCCAGCGCGGCCAGTTCGGTCGCGCCGCTGCAATGGACGACGCGGTGCCGCGCGTCCCAACGCAAACCGCGGCAGACCGGCAGGATCGCGTCGTCGCTGACCGTCAGGAAGACCACATCGCAGCTGTCCACGACCTCTTGCGCATCGGCCATCGGCCGGGCCGACGGTACCCTAGATCCGAGGCGCTCCGCCGCATCGGGGCCGCGATTGTGGAATGCCGCGACGTTCAGCTCCGCGTGAGCAAACGCCGGCGCGAGCGTTTGCGCCACGCGCCCGGCGCCGATGAAGCCGATTTTCAATGCCGCGAGATCAGCGCTCACTGCGCATAGCTCCCGTCGATACGATCGAGCCTTCGCCGCAGCGCCGGCCATTCCAGCAGGCCGTAACCGGCCTGCTGATTTTGCGCCGCCCCGTTCAATACCGGATTGGTGTCGCGCTCATTGTCCAGCGTGATCTCGGTGCCCGCAAAGCACGTCACGGCGTTGTCGATCGCGGTCTCGGTCGGCGCGTGGAGCGGCCGGCCGCAGCGCGTCGATCTGGATGCGGCAGGCCTGCTCCAGCCAATAGATGGCGTTGAATGCCTGCGGAACCGTATGGCCGCAAACCAGCAGGCCATGATTGCGCAGGATCAGCACGTTGTTTCGGCCGAGATCGGCGACGACGCGGTCGCACTCGTCCCGATCTATCGCGGGCCCCTCGAAGTCGTGGTAGGCGATCCGCCCGTGAAACCGCATCGCGGTCTGGGACAGCGGAAGCAGTCCTTCCGCAAGCGTAGAGACGGCCGTCCCTGCCCTCGTGTGGGTGTGAAGGACGCACTTCACGTCGGGCCGCGCCCGGTGAATCGGGGCATGCAGGTAGAAGCCGGCGACGTTGACGTTATAGCCGTGATCGGGCTGCAGCAGGGTTCGGCCCTCGATATCGATCTTGACGAGGCTGGAGGCGGTGATTTCCTCGTACAGCATGCCATACGGATTGATCAGGTATTGATCATCATGCCCGGGGACCTGTGCACTGATGTGATTGTAGATCAGGTCGGTCATTCCATAGAGCGCCACCAGGCGGTAGCACGCCGCGAGATCGACGCGCGCCGCCCACTCCGCCTCTCCCACGGCGGCGCGGATGTCGTTGACGGAGCAAATCTCGGTTCGAGCCATGTTGCTTGCCGCGACCGCAGCCCCCTTAATGGCGGATGACGGAGGCACGCTCCACGATGCGGGCAAGGCCTTCCGAAGACGGAAGCGCGCCGAACACATGGAGCCCATCCATGCCGAGCCTTGACCGCACGAAGAGGTCGGCGGCATCAGCATCGCCGTGCTGCAACATCTCGGCAGCCTGCAACGCGTGCGCCATCCGGGTGACGAGCGCCCTCGCATGCCCGTCATCGGGGTATCGTGCACGCAATCGATCGGCGAGATCGTCCGTATTGCTGTCATAGATCCGGCTAGAACCCCTGCTCGCGCGCAGCTCGTCGATGAAGGCGTCACGGCAGCGTGCATCCCGTTGCATGGCGCGCAGAACGTCCATGCACATCATGTTCGAGGTGCCTTCCCAGATCGAATTCAGCGGAGCCTCGCGGTAAAGGCGCGCCATCGCGTTCTCCATGATGAAGCCGTTGCCGCCGTGCACCTGCAGGCATTCGTAACTGAAAGCCGGTGCACGCTGGCAATTCCAGAACTTCACTACCGGCGTCGCGACCCGCGCCAGCAGCCGCTCATGCTCGCTGGTTTCCATGGCGTCGGTCGCACGCGCCACCCGAAGCGCGCCAAGCATCGCCGCCTCGCTCTCGAGCGCGAGATCGGCGAGGACATTGCGCTGCATCGGAAGCTCGGACATCGGCTTGCCGAACGCGGTTCGCGTTTGCGCGTGGCTCAATGCCAGGCTCAAGGCCTGCCGCATCAGCCCGGCGGAGCCTACCGCGAAATCCAGCCGGGTCAGATGCGCATGCGAAAGGATCTCGCGGATGCCGCGCCCCTCTTCGCCGACGAGGATCGACCAGGTGTCGTGGTACTCGATCTCGCTCGACGCGTTCGAACGGTTGCCGCACTTGTCCTTCAGCCGCTGGATGAACACGCGGTTGGCGCTGCCGTCGGGCAGCAGGCGCGGCACGAACAGACAACTGACGCCGTATTCGGTCCGCGCCAGCGTGTAGAACCCGTCGGCGACCGGCACGGAAAAGAACCATTTGTGGCCGGTGATCGAATAGATCTCGCCATGCACGCCGCGTTCGACGAATCGCGCGGTCGTCTGGGTTTCGCGCAGATCGGAGCCGCCCTGCTTCTCGGTCATCGCATAGCCGATGACGGCCGCACGCTTGGCCTCGACGGGAATGCGGCGCGGATCGTAGTCCGCCGCCAGCGTTCGCTCCCGCCACGTCGCAAACTGCGGCTTGCCGGCAAAGCCTGATATCGCGGCATAGGCCATCCCGGTGGGGCAGCCGACACCGTTCTCGATCTGATTCCAGAGATAGCTCAGGCCCGCGCGCGCGAAATGTCCGTTCGGCGCGTGCGCCGACCACGCGAGGCTATGGACCTCGCTCTGGAAAGCCAGCGCCATCAATTGATGCCAGGCCGGGTGAAACTCGACCCAGTCGTTCCGATTGCCGTATCGGTCATGCGTCAGCAGTTTTGGCTCGTGCTCGTTGGCCAGCCGCGCAGCCTCCTGCACGGATTCGCAGCCGGCGTGGGCACCGAGTGCGGAAAGCTTCTCCTTTGCCCACGGCGCGAACTTCGCGACCAGGCCGGTCAACGCCCGATCATCGTCGAATGCATTGAAGCCGAGCGCGGGCCGCGCCTGATTGCGAACTTCGTGGGTTGCTAGCGGACCGGCTTCCGCGCTCGCGAACGCAACCGGCTGGGCACGCGTGTTCATGGCGAGACCTTCGATACGAGTTTCAGTTCGGGCGCGGCGCGGCGAAACAGCATGCGCGCGGAAAGTCCGGCGATTTCCTGCGCGATCGCCTTTGCCGCGTCCGAATCGGGTGCCGCCTCCGGCGCCAGGGGACCGACCAGCGCCTCCATGAAAGCGCCGGTCACGCAGGAAGCCGCCACGTTCGCGTCGATCTCGATGAACTCGCCGCTGGCGATGCCACGCCGGACCAGCCTCGCGATCTGGTCGGCAAGCGCTGCCCGGTATTTCAGGCGCGCCGCATCGATCTCCGCTTCGCATGGCTCGGCGATCAGCGCGTAGGCCAGACGGCGGCCGCGCATCGCGCGGATCGCAAAGGTGTAGATCGCGTCCACCAGACACTGGGACGCGGATCCTTCGGCCTCGGCGATCGCCGCGACCACGGCCACCTCGCGCTCGGAGACCAGCCCAAGCACCTGCGCGTACAGGTCCGCCTTCGAGTCGAAGTAGCGGTACACGCTGCCTGTGGCGACCCCTGCCCGTGCCGCGATCAGGGCGATCTGGGCATCCTTCCATCCGCTGAGCGCCACGGCTTCCCTGGCAGCATCCAGAATGCGCGCTTGGGTTTCGACGAGTTGATTGAGGCGAACAGAGGCAACTGCCATGATGAACCTTAATTCATGAACTCAGGATCATCATTCATTGTTATTTGGATACCTTCGCCTGTCAAGCGTTCTGCGGGCTCTGCGGTAGGCACGACCCCGAGAAAGCCGCTCGTCCGGTCAGGCGCCCACGCTCCGGTGGCGGCTGGGCAGGAAGGCGCCCCACCTCAATATAGAGAGTTGGCTGCACGTCAGGCGGCAGTTGGCAGTGGGAGGAAATGAGGGCGTCACGGCGCCAGCCTGCCGCCCATGGCAAGGCGGCTTGGTTTCACATCCCGGTCGCAACGAACCAGGGCCACGCTGTCAGGAAGCCAAATAACGCCGACGCGGATCAGATATTCGCGGCGGCGAGCCCGTCTTCGCCGTGCAGAAAACCGCGGCAGCCGCGGAGCGAGCGCAAGGCGCGGTTGAAATCGATGCCGGTCGAAACCAACGCGCGCAGCGACGCCGGATTGCGCGCGACCCCGCTCAGCACCTTGCGGAGATCGATGTCGCCGTTCGGCTTGATAGCGTTCTTGGCGATCGCAGGAAGCGCCCGGCTGGCGGGGTCGGAGATCACGCGCAGGGCGGCGAACGGAAGCCCCGCCTCCGCGGCGTAGGCAGCGGCGATATGACTCTCCATGTCGACGGCTGCCGCGCCGGTTTCCGAATGCAGCGCGGCCTTGCAGGCCGCCGCCGCAATCACCTGTTCCACGCCGGCGAGGCCGCCACGGACCACGCGCCGGCGGCGCAGCGCGGCGCGGGCGATCATTTCCTCATTAAGAGCCAGGCCGGCCAGGAAGCGGGTATCGCCGGACAGCACCTCGGTGGCCACCACCACGTCGCCCGACCTGAGCGACGGATCGAGCCCGCCGGCGACGCCGAACGAGATGACACCCCTGAAAGTCGTGGAATCCAGCGTTGCCAGCAGCGCGCGCAATTGCCGGGGATCGCTGGAACTGCAGATGACGATCATGCCGGGGCCGGCCGCAATGCGGGCCTCCTGCACCAATCCAGTCACGATCAAAACCGGTCGCGGATCATTCGAATTGCGATCAACCGAATTTTCCACGATCGCGGCGGCCCCCGCCCCCAAAGTCACATCCCGACCCCTACCACCTTGCTGTTGGTACTTCTCAAATTCCGATACCGCGCCAAAGCCCAGAGCGGAAAGAACTTCGAGTAGCCATGGTATCGCAAATAAAATACCCGCGGAAAGCCCGTAGCCGTGTAGCGCGCCTCGTCCCAGAGCCCTTTCTCCGTCTGTGTGGCTTTTAGGTACTCCACGCCCCGTACAATCGCGGGGTTTTCGACCTCTCCGGCCGCCATCAGACCAAGCAAGGCCCATGCCGTTTGCGAGGAAGTCGACGGCGCGCCCTCGAATCCCTTGTAATCGAGTCGGTAGCTGACCGCATCCTCGCCCCATCCGCCGTCCTGGTTCTGGATCGAGAGCAGCCAGTCCACTGCCTTGCGAATCATCGGGTCCTGGTGGCTCACGCCTGCGGCATTAAGCGCACAGAGCACCGACCAGGTCCCGTAGACGTAATTCAGGCCCCAGCGGCCATACCACGAGCCTTCGGCCAGCTGCGTGCGGCGCAGGTAGGCAATCCCGTCCGCCATCGCCTTGTTGGTCTCCGCGGTCTCGCCGAGCTGCGCCAGCATCGAGATGCAGCGCGCGGTGACGTCCTCGGTCGGCGGATCGAGCAGTGCGCCGTGGTCGGAGAACGGGATGTTGTTGAGGTAATATTCGAGGTTGTCGACGTCGAAGGCGGCCCAGCCGCCGTCGCGGCTCTGCAGCCCCTCGATCCACTCGCGGCCACGCGCAATCGCCGTGTCGTATTCCTTGCTGCCGGTGGCCCGGCGCTCGCGGTCCATCGCCATCACGACCACCGCGGTGTCGTCGAGATCGGGATAATGGGCGTTGTTGTACTGGAACGCCCAGCCGCCCGGACGGACGTCGGGAGCCTTCACCGCCCAGTCGCCCTTGAGATCGAGCACTTGCCGCGGCTTGAGCCAGTCGAGGCCCTGCTTCATCTTCGCAAGCGTGTCCCCGCCGCCGGCTTCCGCCAGCGCGTGGCAGGTCAGCGCAGTGTCCCACACCGGCGAGACGCAGGGCTGGCAATAGGCCTCGTGCTCGCCGATCACCAAGAGCTTGTCGATGCCCTTGCGGGTGATCGCGCGCGGCGGAAAATCCGGCCCCTTGCCGAGCGCCTCGTACATCATGACGATGTTGGCCATCGGCGGGTAGATCGCGCCCATGCCGTCCTCGCCGTTGAGCCGCTCCTCGGTGAAGGCGAGCGCCGCATCGATCGCGCGCTGGCGCAGCTTCTTTGGAAACAGCGGCTCGACGACGCGCAGCACCTTGTCGAGCGTGCTGAACAGCGCGAACCAGCCCCAGCTCTGATGCGGCGCCTTTGGCGGCGTCCCGACCGACTTGGGATCTTCCAGAAACAGTTCGTCGATGCCGACGCCCGTGGGATTCTTCGCCAGCGGCTTCAGCGCGGCGAGCACCATCAGCGGCACGATCGTGGTCCGCGCCCAATAGGAAATCTTGTTCAGGTGGAACGGCGACCACATCGGCAGCAGCATGATCTCGATCGGCAGCACCGGCACCGCGCGCCAGGTCACCACGCCGTAGAATGCCAGCAGGAACCGGGTGAAGACGTTGACGCGGGCAGCGCCGCCGCGGCTGCGGATCGCCTCGCGTGCGCGCACCATGTGCGGCGCATCCACGGAATCACCGATCATCTTCAGCGCAAAGTAGGATTTGACGCTCGCGCTCATGTCGAACGGGCCGTCCTGCACCAGCGGCCAGCCGCCGTGGTTGCCTTGCGTGCGGCGCAGATAGTTCGCGATCTTGGCTTCGAGCACGCTATCGACGGGCTCGGCGAGATAGTGGCGCAGCAGGACATATTCCGACGGAATCGTGCTGTCGGCTTCGAGTTCGAACACCCAGTGTCCGTCCGCTTGCCGGTATTCGAGCAGTGCGTCGGTCGCGGAGGAGATACTCCGCTCCAGCGCGACGGGATCGACTGGCGCAATTGGCGCAATGGGATTGACGGCAGTTCTGTGGTCGACGGAAAGCATGTTGCTACACATCCCTATTTTCGTGACGGGCTCTGTGAAGCCGGTCACGCAGCGTGTTCTCTGGCTTCTGGCCTTACGACCGCGCCAGGACCAGATCGGCGGCTCGGTCTCCCGACCGCACCGATCCCTCGATGGTTGCGGGCAACCCGGTATCAGTCCAGTCGCCGGCGAGAAACAGGTTTTTGCATGATGTCGCCGGGCCGGGCCGCAGCGCGTTCTGCTCCGGCGTGGCCTCGAAGGTGGCGCGGCGCTCCCGCACGATCTGCCACGGCGGCAGCGGCAGGTCGCCCGGCAGGCCGGCGGCCTTGCAGACGTCGCGCCAGATCGCCAGCGCAAGTTCTTCCCGCGGCATGTCGACGAGGCGGTCGCCATTGCTGATGGTGACCGACAGCCGCTGCGGAAATGCGAACAGCCACTCCACCAGCCCACCGACGACGCCGAGTATCGCCGGCGCATCCCTCGGCGGGTCGTAGCGGAAATGCGCGTTGACGATGGCGCGGAATTTCGACGGCGTCTTGAGGCCCGGCAGCAGCGCGGCGGCCGGACGCGGCGGCACCGCGAGCACCACGGCATCGTCGGGCCCGAGCGCGATCGTGTCGCCGACGAACTTCAGTTCGCCGACCTTGCCGCCCGACATGACGAGTTCGCGCAATTCATGACCGAGCCGGACCGAGGCGCCCTTGTCCTGCAGCAGCTTGATCGCGGGTTCGACCAGAACCGCACTCAGTCCTTCGCGCGCAATCAGCGGCCGGCACGCCTGCCCGCCCGCCAGCAGCGTTTCCCGCACGATCGCACCGGCAAGGCCCGCCGAGCCCTCGGGCGGATCGACGTTGAGCGCGGCCAGCAGCAGCGGCTGCACCAGACGCTGGTAGAGCGTGCCGTCGCAGGGAATCGCGTTGCCGACCAGTTTGTCGGTGCCGGCCCAGATCAGCGGCGCCAGCTTGAGGTAATCGCCAATCTTCGTATCGGGGACGCGCCGCGCTTCATCGAACACCCACAGCGGCAGCCTGGAATCGCCGAGATCGAGCAGCCAGCGCTGGCCGGTGGAAATATCGGCGAACGGAAACTGCGCGCGCTTCGGTCCGACCAGCCCCGCCTCGGTGCCGATCGATTTTGCATAGGCCAGCGCGTGGCGGTTGCCGGACAGCAGCAGATGGTTGCCGTTGTCGATGGTGAGGTTGGTCGCGGCGTCGAAATAGGACCGGCAGCGGCCGCCGACCTGCTGCGTGGCCTCGTGGACGTGCACGCTGTAGCCGGCGTTGGCCAGCCGCACGGCCGCCGAGAGGCCGGAAATGCCGGCACCGATGATATGAACGGTTTTCTGCATCAGATAATCGCGTAACGGAGGAGGATAGCGATCCTGGCCATCTTGCTGACACGAACCGGTTCGCGCGGAGCGGCAAAGCCCCGGGCAATCAGCAAATCCAGTATCGCGCGGTAATATTTCCCCATGATCCGCGGCGCGCGCACTTTGCGCCGCGAATTGCGCTTCATGATCTCGTCGGCCTTCTCGAAATGCGCCTTGGCCCGCTCGACCAGCCCCTGGCACACCTTCGGCAGCGAGCGCTCGGCCGTCACCTTCTGCGGATTGTCGCTGGTGATGCCGGCCAGCAGCAAGCCTTCGCGCGGCAGATACAGACGGCCGAGGCCGGCGTCTTCGTCGATGTCGCGCAGGATGTTGGTCAATTGCAGCGCGCGGCCGAGGTGATGGGCGAGCAGGATCCCGTCATTCTCGGGCAGCCCGAACACGCGCACCGACAGCCGCCCGACGGCGCTCGCAACGCGGTCGCAATACAGATCGAGCGTCGCCATATCCGGCGCACGAATATCCTGTGGCACGTCCATCTCCATACCGTCGATGATCGCGAGGAAATCCTCGCGCTTGAGGCCGAAGGTTTTCACCGAGGCTGCGTAATCCTGCAGACGCGGCGGAGGATGACCGTGATATAGCGCATCGATGTCGTCGCGCCATTGTTGCAGCGCGGCCAGCCGTTCCGGGCGCGGCCCGTGCGAATCGGCGATGTCGTCGACCTCCCGGCAGAAGCTGTAGATCTGGAACATCGCCTGGCGCTGCGCGCGCGGCAGCATGCGCATCGCCGCATAGAACGAACTGCCGGACGCCGCGGTGGCGTGGTCTGCGTTGGCCGCCGCCGTCTGCAACGTCATGCGCCGGCCGCCGGTTTTGCCTGCGGACGGCGTCCCACCGCGCGGCTGATGACCTCGCCGGCGATGCCGATGGCGCTCTGTCCCAGCAGTTCGAGCGGGCTGAGATGCACCCGTTCGCTCAGGGGGTCGCGCACCTTCAGCATGCCGACGATCTTCTCGGCGAACGTCTGAATCACGGCGACTTCGAGCCCGAGCCGGAAATCCTTCACCTCGGCGCTGAGCGATTTGCTTTCATTGAGCAAGGTTTCGGTGCGCACCGCCAGCCCGTGCAGGCACTGCAACAATTGCGGCGGCGACTTCGCTTCTCCCAGCATCTCCACCGAGGCGCCGCTTGCGGCCAGCGCATCGCGCGGCAGGTAGATTCGGTTGAGGTTTTTGTAGTCCTTGGCGCAATCCTGCAGGTGGTTGTTGATCTGCAGGCCGGCGCACAGCGCGTCTGACGCGGCCCAGGTCGAAGTGCTCTCGCCGTGAACGTCGAGCATGAAGCGGCCGACCGGCATGGCCGAATAGCGGCAATAGTGGATGACCTCGTCCCAGTTCTCGTAACGCAGCTTGGTGACGTCCATCCGGAACGCGACCAGCACGTCGAGTGCATGGCGCGGCGCCATCGCGCGTTCGGCGAGCGCATTGCGCAGATTGACCGCTTCCTTTTGGGTGTCGCCCTTGCCCAGCAACTCGGCTTCGAGCAGGTCGAGATAGCGAAGCTTTTCGTCCGCACTGAGTGTGGCGTGATCGGCGATGTCGTCGGCCGTCCTGACGAAATTATAGTATGAGAGAATGAGCGCCCGGTGACGCGGGTGAATGATCCACGACGCGACCGGAAAATTCTCGTCGCGGTGGGTCTTTCCGGATCGCAGGTCGCTCGCGCTGGTCATCGGGAACTGGCTACTCATCTGGATTGGCGACATGCGCCGATGATCAGCGCACGCGAGGAGATCGCGTGCCCCATATAGGGGAATACGCCGCCAAAACCAATGCTGTCCGGGGCTTGTCAGCCCGGCGTCGCTCCCGCCATGGAGCCGAGAATGGGCTTCCGTGGCGGATAGCAGGCGCGGATGCGGCCTATTGCCCGTTGTTCTTGAGAACCTGGTCGCAGGCGGGGCTGATCTTGGGGCGATTTTCCTTCAGGCACGCCAGGATGGTGAAATCACCCTGGTCGATCACCGGACGGCAGAACTTTTGCACGTCGCGGGTGCAGGCCTTTTGCTCCTCCGCCGTTCCGCCGCGCGCCTGGGCAAAGGCATCCGATGAAAGCGGGATCGACAACAAGGTGAGAGCGAGGAGAAAATGACGCATCGTATTCCTTCACTTCGGCAGCAAGAAATCCTGTTCCCGATCGGCGCTTCGGCATCGCCGGGACGGATTTTCCTGGATGGCAGGCGCCGCGTAATGCAGCAACGGACACAGGACAAGCACTGGCAAATGCGGCCAAATTTGCGACGAACTTGCGATCTAACGCAACTAACTGTGATTTCGACAGTATTTTCGCGGTGCTTGTCTTCGCGATTGACTGTTGCAGATCAGCCTGCGCAAAGCTAGATCCTGCCGGACAGATCGTGCGAGTTGTCTTTGAAATTCCGACGGGCCACGTTCGATGCGCGGCATTTTGTCTTTTGAACCTAAGATACTGCCTGGACACTAAATCTTGGATGCGGCGCGACGTATCTTGTGAAAGAACGTCAATTTGATGGGAAAACTCACGATGAAACTGTTTGGTTCCAGCTTGCTCGGTCAGGCACTCGCTGTTGCCGGCGTCGGCGCCGCGCTCATGTTGTCGGCCACCGCAAGCCACGCCCAGGCGGGAGGGCCGTTTGCCGGCTTTGACGGAAACTGGGCGGGCTCCGGCACCGTCGCACTCTCCAATGGCACCACCGAGAACATCCGCTGCAAGGCCGACTACAAGGTCAACGCCAACGGCCTCGGCCTCAAGCAGAACCTGCACTGCGCCAGCGACAGCTACAAGTTCGACCTGTCGAGCGACGTCACCAGCCAGGGTGACCGCATCTCCGGCAACTGGAGCGAAAAGAGCCGCAACATCTTCGGCAATTTGCAGGGCACCGCCGGCGGCGGCCAGATCGAAGTGTTCGTCGAGGCCTCCGGATTCGCAGCCAACCTGAATCTGCGCACCAACGGCAACAAGCAGTCCGTGCAGATCGACTCCAAGGGCGAGATCCGCGGCGTCAAGATCACGATGACGAAGACCTGATCATCAAGACCTGATTACCTGCCCGTTCAGGCAGCATGAATGGCAGCGTCCACGGCGCTGCCATTTTTCGTTTCAGGATCAGGCCGTGGCCAGCGTTGCGGTGTCCACTCCGAACAGCTTAGCTGAACTGCCAGTGCCAATGTGCATCGCCGCGGTCGCGGCGTTCCGTTACTTCGACACGCATGAAACGATCGTGCGCCAGCGCCGCGCCGATCCATAATTCGTTCCAGGCGTCGAACACCGCCGGCGAGAGCGCCTCGCGTTCCGCCATCAGTCGCCAGGAGGTCTGGCGCACGCTGGCTCGCGATCCTTCCAGTTGCAATTCCGCATCGTCGTCCTGGCCTTGTGCCAGCCGCGCGAACGCCCTGGCGAAACCGGCAGCGCCCGCTTCCACACCGCCGAGCAGCGCTGCGACCTCGTCGAAGGTGTGCATTCCAACCAGCCGGGCCGCAGCGCCTGCGAGATGGCCGCCCTCCTCCGGACCGAGCACCCTGATGGTCTCCGGTACGATCGAGGTGATGTACTCCATCGCGTAGTTGCGAAGAACCTTTTGCAGCCGTTCCTCCGGCCACGTGTTGCCGGCGAGATGCGGCGCGAGATCGGCCTGGAACGGCGGGCAGCGTTCGCCAGGCGAGAACTGCAGGCGCTCCTCGGGCGCAAGATCGTGGTCCCACTCCTTGTAGTAGCCTTCGAGGCCCGGCTGTCCATCGACAGTCTGCCCGGTGCAGACGAAGCCGAGCCGCGGATTTCCGAGCACCACGCCGTTGTTGGCGTGCCATCCCCGCAGCATCGCGCGCGATACTTCCGATGGGATGCCGCAAATCGCGGTACCCGACCAGATCCAGCGCGGCGGCGGATAGCGCACCCAGGCCTTGCGGTCGTTCTCGTAGACATACTCGACCTTCACGCCGCCGACCTGGTTGGAGAGATAGTGATACTGCGCGCACGCCACCGCATGCGGAAGCGTGTCGAGACCGAGTTTCTTCAATCCGGGAAGGAAACGCGCCAGTTGCTGCCGCCGAAAGGTGCGGAACACCACCTCGGCCGCACGCGACGCGCCGGCGCGCGAGGCCAGCATCAAGATCAGGCCCGTCAGGTAGGAGTGATAGATGTGCTCGACGGCGCGGTAGGCGGCAGCGTCCGGTGCCATCCTGCGGGGAGCCAGTTCGGTTGACGTCATGGTCGTTTCTCCAGGCCTGCAACGACAAACTCGGCGATCGATTCCGCCAGTCGCTTCTTCGCGGCGAGCGTCTCCCCTGGCCTTGGCTGATACCAGCGCGAGGTCCAGTTCAACGCGCCCAGCAGCGGCTTCGCCGCGAGCTTCGGATCGACGGAGCGAAATTCGCTGGAAGCTACCCCTTCCCTGATCACGCGAATGTAAAGTTTTTCGTTGGCCTCGCGCAGCGCCCCTACCTCGGCGAGGTCTGCCCGCTCGCGCTCGTTGGTGCGCTCCAGCAGATGCAGTTCCAGCCCCTGCGCGATGACCCGCAGATAAGGCAACTGATCCATGATCAGGAGCGTGTGCGCGAATGCCATGCCGTGGAGTCGTTCGCGTGCGCAGGCCTGCTTCTCGAACGGTGGCCGGATCGCCGCAGCGGTAAGTTCCATGCCGCGACGGTGCACTGCGAAGAACAGCTCCGACTTGCTGCGATAGTAGTAATAGACCGCGCCCTTGGTGGCGCCGATCTCGTCGCTGACCCGGTCGATCGACGTGGCGGCAAAACCCTGCCGCATGAAGGCGCGCGCCGCGGCATCGAGAATGTCGATCCTGCGATCCGCGGGCGGTTCTTCCGCGACGATCTTCCGGTCCAGCCTGCCCAACCCGTTTCTCCCCACGCTCCGATTGACGAACACGATGCACGTAACATACTACTCAGTATCTAGTTGTAGAAGAGACGTGCGCGGAGAAATCGCGGGAGGAGCAGGCATGGCATCCGGGAGCGGCAAGCTGCTTGTGAACGTGAAAGGTCCGGTCATGGTCCTCACCATCAATCGGCCGCAGGTCCGCAATGCGCTCGACACCGAAACGGCGGCGGAACTGACCCGGGCGCTTCGCGCATTCGACGCGTCGGACGACATGCTGGTCGCGGTATTGACCGGTGCCGGCGGACATTTCTGCGCCGGCGCCGACCTCAAGGAACTCGCCGCGGGCCGTGATTACAAGCCGTGGGCCGGCGATCCCGACGGGCCCTGCCACGATGTGCTTTCCAAGCCGCTGATCGCGGCGGTCGCCGGTTATGCCTGCGCCGGCGGACTTGGCATCGCGCTGCGCTGCGATCTGCGCGTCGCCGAGACCAGTGCGACGTTCGCCGTGCTGTCGCGGCGATGGGGCGTGCCGATGAGCGACGGCACCACCGTGCGGTTGCCGCGGCTGATCGGCGCCGGACGCGCACTCGACATGCTCCTGACCGCCCGCAAGGTATCGGGCGCCGAGGCGGTGGCGATGGGGCTCGCCGACCGGCTGGCGCCCGACGGCGAGGCGTTGCCACGAGCGATCGAACTGGCGCGCGAGATCGCGGCCTTTCCACAAATCGCCATGCGGTCCGATCGGATGTCGGCGATCCGGCAATGGAACTTGCCGGAAGCCGACGCGATCGCGCTGGAGACCGCGCTGGCGCAGGAAGCACGACAGCGGGAAGCGCGATCTGGCGCCGCGCGCTTCGCCGCGGGCGCGGGCCGCCACGGCGCCAGGGATGACGGCTAGCATGCGCGCGGTGATTGGCCACGCGTTCGGCGGAATCGACGACCTTCGGTTTGAAGAGACAGCCTCGCCTGCGCTCGAGCCGGGCATGGTCCGCATCGCGGTCCGCGCGGCCGGCGTCAGTTTCGCCAACCTGCTGTTCATCGCGGGCAGGCATCAGAACCGGCCGCAGCTTCCGTTCGTGCCGGGCACGGAAATCGCAGGCATCGTGAGCGAGATTGCGTACGGTGCAACCACGCACTTGCGCATCGGTGACCGCGTCTGCGCCGGATTACCCTCGGGCGGCTTTGCGGAGCAGGCAATCGTCGACGCCGGCAATGTATTCAGGATTCCGGATGCGCTGGACTTCGCCGCGGCGACGCTGTTTCCCACTATCTACGCCACCGCCTACGCCGGCCTGGTCTGGCGTGCCGCGCTGCAGCCCGGAGAATATCTGCTGGTGCACGGCGCAGCCGGTGCCAGCGGACTGGCGGCGGTCGAAATCGGCCGGGCGATGGGCGCGCAGGTCATCGCGACCGCGGGCGGAGCGCACAAGACGACTGCAGCGTTGCAGCACGGCGCGCATCACGCGATCGACCATACGAGCGAGGATTTTCGTCAAGCCGTGCTGAAGATCACGGGCGGCGGTGGCGCCGACGTCGTGTTCGATCCGGTCGGCGGCGACGTATTCGACAATTCGCTGCGCTGCGTCGCGCCGCTGGCGCGGCTGTTGCCGATCGGCTTCGCCTCGGGGCGCATCCCCGAGATTCCCGCCAACCTCGTCCTGGTCAAGAACCTCACGGTGATCGGACTGTACTGGGGCTTCTACATGGCGTGGGGAAAGACCAGGGCCGATCCGGCGGCGCGCGAGAGAGTCGGCGAATTGTTCGAACAACTGTTCCAGCTGTACGAGGCGGGAAAGCTGCGTCCGCAGGTCGACGCGAGGCTTCCGTTGTCGGAATTTGCCGCGGCGCTACGGCGCGTCGAGCAGCGCCAAGCCATCGGGAAGGTCGTACTCGAACCCTGAAAGCGTGCGCCATCCGCCGCGGAACAAGTCCGCAGCAGGCTTTCGTCCGAAACCTCGCTCCGCCCTACTTCGCCGGTTTGGCGTGGGCGCCGACGCCGCGAATCTTTTCCGACAGGTTGATCAGGTACATCGATGTCGGCCGCAGGATGAAGAGATCCGCGACCAGCGCCGCAACCATCGAGAACGCGCTGAGCCAGCCGAACAACCGCAGCGACGGCAGGTCGGAGAACACCGTGACGACGAGGCCGCAGGCCAGCACCACCGTGGTCAGGATCAGCGCCGGACCAACCAGCACGGTGGCGCGCTCGACCGCCAGTTCCGCGCTGACGCCGGGTTTGCTCTCCAGACGCAGCCGATTGAGGAAGTGGATCGTGGCGCTGAGACCGAGGCCGAACGATACCGTCAGCGCGACCACGCTGGCGAATTGCAGCCCCTCTCCCAGAAGCCACAGCACGGTACCCGATGCCACGACCGGGAAGATGCCGGGCAGGATGCAGGACAGCATCACCACGACCGAGCGGAACGCCAGCCCGATGAAAACCGCGACCATGATGAACTCGATGGTGAGGGCGTGGTTGAGCTTCGAGATCATGTTGGCGCTGTTGCGCGCGGCGATCGCCGACAGGCCGGTGACCGCGATTTCGAAGCCGGGATGCTCGGCGCGCACCTTGTCGAGCGCCTTGTCGAGCTTGTCGACGACGGGAAGGATCTCGCTCGAATCCAGATCGGGAACGCGGCCCGACACCACCACCGCGTCCTGATCGGCCGAGATGAAGCGGCGGACCAGGTGCTCGGGGATCACGCTGACATATTGCTTCAGCGTCTCGACGTCGCTGCTGCCGGCCTTCTCCGCGAGCCAGCGGCGCAGGGTTTCGAGCGACCACACGTTGCCGACGCCCGCCGATTTCTCGACCATCGCGTGGACTTCGGCGATCGTCTTCAGCGTATCCGGTGCATAGAGCGAGACGCCCTTGGGAAATTCGATCAGCACGTCGATCGGATTGGCGCCGGTGAGCTTGGCGTCGAGACGGCTTGACGCCGCCACCGCCTGCCGCTTGTCCGGCACCTGATCGGCGAGGCGATAGCGCGGCTCCAGCGTGGCGTAGATGATGCCGAGGCCGGCCACGAGGAGCAATGCCAGCAGGCTGAACAGTCCGGGACGGCCGACCATGCGGACCGCGATCCAGTAGCAGAAATTACGCAGCGCCTGCACGCCAGCATCGGCGCTCTGGAATTTCACCGCGAAGATCTTCTCGTTGCGGACGAACAGCACGCCGAACACCGGAACGAGCATAAGTACTGCAACCAGCGCGATGATGGTGGCGGCAAGTCCCGCCTCGCCGAACTTCCGGATCAGTTCCGAATCGGAGAATTGCAGCGCAATGAATGAGATTCCGGCGGTGCCATGGGTCAGCACGCAGGCCGGTCCCACCACCAGCACGGCGTTGGTGAACGCGGTGAACTTGTCCTGGCCCGCAATCAGGCGGTCGCGCGCCGCGAAGGTGAGCTGCATCGAATCCGAAAAGCTGATCACCATGATGAGCGGCGTCATCACGTTCAGGAACATGTTGAGATTGAAGCCGGCCCAGCCGAGGCCGCCGAGCGCGAGCAGGATCGCGATGATCGGGGGAAAGGCCGCAACCACCATGAACGATATCTTGCGGAAGAAGATGATCGCGATGATGCAGCCGGCGACGATGCCGAGGATGTTGTAGGTCAGCCCGTCGCGCTTGACCGCGTTGCGGATCTCCAGCTGCATCACTGGAACGCCGGAGAGCTGGGCGTTGAGACCGCTGCCCGACAGGTCGTCGGCCATGATCTTCCGCATTTCGCCGACTACCTTGCCGAGATCGTTCGATGAAACGACGCCCGGTTCGAGCGACAGCACGACCAGGGCCAGCGTGCCGTCCTCGGACAATAGCTTGCCGCGAATGATCTCGTTGGCTTTGACGGTTTCGATAAACTTGTCGTAGACC
The DNA here is from genome assembly GCA_023387735.1 of Pseudomonadota bacterium. GTDB lineage: Bacteria > Pseudomonadota > Alphaproteobacteria > Rhizobiales > Xanthobacteraceae > Bradyrhizobium. Next base: position 378,813 of record JAEWHP010000035.1, read on the forward strand.
GCGCCCTCCGGCAGTTCGGGCGGAAACAATGCTGCCGGCAGCTTGCCGGGTTCCGGCGCCTGCCGCGCCGAAAACAGCGAGACCAGGCCGCGTACGCCCTCGACCAGTTGCAGGTCGGTGACCATGTCGCGGATCTTTTCGAGGTTCTCGCGCGCCAGCAGCGTCTTGCCTTCGACCACGACAAGCACGTCGAATTCGGTCGCCGGGAACCGCTTGGTGACGGCCTCGTACTGCTTGTAGTCCTTCGAATCGGAACGGAACAACTGGCTCAGCGAATCATCGATCTTGATCCGCTGGATTCCGAAGATCGCCGCCACGATCAGCACGGCCAGAATGATCATCGACAGGATCGGCGCCTTGACCGCGATCAGCCCCATGCGCTCGAGACCGAAGGCGATGCTCTTGCCCGGCGGCGGCGGCTCCTCGATGGCTTCGACGTGGACGTGACTTTCGGAGTTCTTGTCGAGCATACCCTGTCCAGTTCTCACGTCGTCCTGTTGGCGAAGCCTGCCTTTTTATGCGGCTTGGTTCGGGTGCGCGACGCGGCTTGTTCAGCCCTGCCCGATCAACGCTAGCCCTTGAAATCACGCGGTAAATTAACCGGCGCCGTTTTACAGGCCCAAGCTGCATCCGGCAAGCGCGCGGGGTGGGTTAAATGGGCTCAAAGATGTCGAAAATGCGCGCCAAGTCTCTGATTTGTCACACCTGCGGCTTCAGCGCCGGGCGCCAAGGCCTCTCTAAAGGCAGCATCGAACAAACCCGCGTACTGGCTCGCATTGACGTTGGAGATATGTGCGGTGTCGCGGAAATTGGCCTGCCCGTTCCGGACCAGATAGCAATAGTCCTGCTCGCAGACCACGGACTGCGGATCCACCGCAATGAGGCGTGGATCATCGCGGTGCCTGTCAAGGACCCGGACGATCTCGCTGCGGAACGCCTGCTTCATCAGTTCGGAACCGGCCTCGACCTTCCATTCGTCGATCGCCCTGCCCGCGCGGATCTGGTTCTCGATCCATCGCTGCGGCAGGTCGAAGCCGAGCTGCAGCAGCGGCATGATCAGGATGACGGTCTTGCCTGCGGAAAGCAGCCTGCCCGTCAGCACTGAAATCTCGTCCGCACTCTCCCAGTTGCTTCCAAGCACGACGATGCTCGGCTCGCTCCGGCTCAAGACAAATTCCAGCGTCGCACGGTTGAATTCCGGGCACGCATTCTGATCCCCCGAGTTTGTCGTCGCTTCATCGACAAAGGCCCGGCACGCGCTTTGCGTTGCGATCAGCCCGTGGATCCCGTTGGCCATCGCAGCCGACGAAATTGGCTCGAGGTACTGATTGGCAAACGAATCTCCCCAGAGGATAGCGGACGACCTGACCGCCGCCTTTTCGATGCCGAAACTGCAGTACGTCTCTGTCGTCTTCTTGACGGAGTTCGCGTTCCTGAAGCACTCGTCACGTGGCGTGTTTGTCCTTCTCGCCAATTCGGCCGACAGCAGGTACCCGGGCAACCGGTTTGCAAAACCCTGGTTCAGGAAGACCAGCGACACGAAGCTGCCCAGCAACACGATCGAGACGCTCGTCCCGGCGACCAGCCTTCGCTGCGTCCAGAAGCCGCGCCGAATTCTGACGGGTTGCTCGACAATCCGGTACGAGACCGCGCCGAACACAAGCGACGCCACCACCATCAACGCCTTCTGCGTGGCGCCCGCGTCATGTCCGCGCACGGACAGCCAGCCAAGGGCGAAGACCCAGATCGGCCAGTGCCATAGATAAATCGAGTAGGACCAGTCGCCCACGCGCTGGATCGCGGGCACGTCCAGCAGGCCGCCCGCCCGGCTCGCTTGCCGTGCCGCCACGATCATGGCCGCACCCAGGACCGGAAGGATCGTCAGTGCGCCGGGCCATTGCGCTTCGGGCAAAGGATACGCGATGCAGCCAGCGACCAGCAGCCAGCCTGCGAGGGACAGGGTTCTCGTTTCCAGCCACGGCGGCGATGGCGTTCCTTCCGACCGCCGCCGGAGTTCCGCGGCCGCGATCAGTCCGCCGGCCAACGGCTCCCACGCCCTTGCCTGCAGGGTGAAGAAGGACGATCCCGTCGCATCCTGCTGGCTCGTCCACAGGCACCACGCCAGTGACAGGGCCGCGAAGACCTGCAGCGCAACGATCACCGCATCGATCCTCGACGTGGCGCGTGACCCAAGCCGCCACACCAGGCCAACGATCAAGGGCATGAAGAAGTAGAACTGCCATTCCAGCGACAGCGACCAGGTATGCAGCAGCGGCTTGGTCTGGGCCGCCATGGCGAAGTAGCCGCTGTCGCTCTTGAAGGCGAAGTTCGAGAAGAAAGTCAGCGCAGATACCGCCTGCAGCAAGTGCTTCATATACTCCGCCGGCAAGGTCACGAACCAGCCGACAATGACGGTCACCATGGTGAGGACCGCAAGCGCGGGATAGATCCTGCGCAGCCGCATCATCCAGAAAGTCCACGACGAAAACCCGCCGAGCTTCAGCTCGTTCAGCACCTTCGCCGTCATGAGGTAGCCGGTGATCACCAGGAAGACATCGACGCCGACGAATCCTCCGGCAAAACCCGGTATCTGAAAATGAAAGCCAACGACGGCGACCACCGAGAGCGCACGAAGCGCGTTGATGTCCAGCCGGAACGCGTCCCCACGCGCAAATTTGCCTGCGGCAGCCGGAACTGCCCTCGTCTTCCCCATGATTCTTTCTCAGCCCGCCCTCGATGGCTTATATCAGGAGCGATCTGGCTCACAACCCTGACGCGAGGCGCCCGGTGTGATTGTTGGGGATCAATCCATTGGTCTTGCAGCAATCAGGCCGGTTCCGCTTTCATCCTTCAGCGCCACGCCGGTGAGCTGCCGCTTCAAGCCTTCACGGACCAGCCATGCGATCTTGAAGGCGGCTTCATCGTAGCTCAGGCCGGCGCCGTGAATGTTGGACACGCAATTGCGCTTCTCGTCGGTGAGGCCGATGCGCGGTGCGAAGGTCAGATAGACCCCGAGGCTGTCCGGCGCCGACAGGCCCGGACGCTCGCCGATCAGCATCGCCACCATCCGCGCACCGAGTGCGGCGCCGATCTCGTCGCCCAGCGCCACGCGCGCACCCGAGGCGATCACGACGTTGCCGGTCCCGATTCCCGCCTCCGTCAGTCGCGGGCCGAGATGGCGTACCAGTTCGACCGCGTGAAGATTGACTGCCGCCGGCGACAGGCCATCGCCGATCACGATGGCCAACTCGCTCGCGCCCGCGCCGATGTCTGCCAGCGCGCGGCGGGAAGCCTGATCGAGCATGCGCCCGAGGTCGGGCCGGCGCAGATAGTCGCTCCTCGTGCCCGCCCGGCTGCAAACCTGACTGGCCTGCAACCCGAGACCCGCCAGTCCAGCCATCAGCTTCGGGATGTCAAAGGCTGTATGCACCGCGTCGCGGGCGCGCGCGTGGTCAAGGGTAAAGGCAAGCAGCGCGTCGGTCGTCATGCTGGCGCCTGCCCGGCCGAGGCCGACGCGCGCCGGCGTCAGTTCCCGCAGGTCTTCGAGCGAGCGGGTCGGCGGCGCCGGCGTTTTCATGATTTGCTACTCGGCAGGGACCGAGGCCTCACGCAGCCGGATCGAATAGTTCGACGCATTCTGCTGACCGACCGACGCTGCGCGCGCGAACATGATCAGGTGATGTCCGATCATCGCCGGGCCGATCAGGCCCTCGATATCGCCGTGACGGAGCCGACCGAGAGCGAACTTCCAGAACACTTTTTTGTAGTCGCCGAGCACGCCGACCTTCCAGAAGATGTTGCGCAGCATGACCAGTCCGCGCTTGATGTTGGCCCAGCTCTTCTGTTCGGGCGATACCGGAACCTTGATCCGCTGCGAGTAAGTGTAGTCACATTGATACTGGTAACGCGCGAACAGCTTTTCCGGCTGGTAGGCGACTTCCATGCATTTGCGCCAGGAATCGATCACCTGATCGTAGGGCAGCAGAAACTCGACGTTGGAATCGCGGCCGTCGTCGTCATTGACCAGCCGGCCCTCGCGCTCCAGCCGGTCCCACAACGGCGTCTTCGGCAGCGCCTGCAAAAGATTGATCGTGAGCAGCGGAATCTGCGACTGCTCGACGAATTGCAGCAGCGCATCCCCGGTTTCCGGCTTGTCGGTATCGAGCCCCATGATGATGCCGGAGACGACTTCCATGCCGTAGGAATTGATGGTTTGAATGCCTTCCAGGATCGGGACCATCATGTTGTGGTCCTTGTGCATCGCCTTCAGCGCGTCGGGATCGGGCGTCTCGATGCCGCAGAACACCGTGACGAAGAACGCCTCGCGCATCTTCTCCAGAATTTCGGGCCGCTTGGCGATGTTCAGCGTCGCCTCGCAGGCGAGCCGCATCACGTAGCCGGTCTGCTTTTGCCATTCGACCAGATGCGGCAGCAGGTCCAGCGCCGCCTTGCGGTTGCCGATGAAGTTGTCGTCGACGAAGTAGACCGAGCCGGTGACGCCGCATTCGCGCAGCTTGTCGAGTTCGGCGATGATCTGTTGCGGCGATTTCAGGCGCGGGTTGCGGCCGTAGAGGCCGGGAATGTCGCAGAACTCGCACTGATACGGACAGCCGCTCGAATACTGGATGCTGCCGAGGAAGTATTTCTTCACATCCGCCAGCTCATAGGCCGGAATCGGGAACTCGGTCATTGGCAGACGGTCTTTGGTCGTCAGCACCACCTGCTGCTCGGGGCGTGACGGATCGTGCGCCAGCCGGGCAATGAGTTCGTTGGTGGCGTCGCCGAGTTCGCCGACATGGAGATAGTCGAACGAGGGATAGTAATCCGGACACGCGCTCACCGACGGCCCGCCGATCGCGACCGCCAGGTCGAACGCATGCGCGCGGCGGCAGATGTCGTTCATCTGCTGGCGCTGGATGTGCATGCCGCTGACGAACACCGCTTCCGCCCATTCGAAATCTTCTTTCGTGGCGGGGCGGATGTTCTCGTCGATGAACCGCACCGGCCAGTTGGCCGGCAGATAGGCCGCGATCAGCAGGAGGCCTTGCGGCGGCATGAATGCTTGCACGCCATCGGTCAGGGGATAGGCGTGCTCGAACGTACCGAAAGAAGACGTGTAGCGCGGAAAGACGCACAGGATGCGTCGTGCCGTGTCGATGCCTTCAGCTCTCATCAAACTTCCTCAGACAAAGCTTCCGCAAATTTAAGCACGACATTGGAATCTGGGCCAGAAATTCTTCAAGAATATGACCGTGTTCCATGCGCGCATGACAGTCGGTTCTAACCCGCGCGGGGTTCAATGGTTGCATCGAATCCGGAAGCAGTCAGGCGATCAGCCGGGAGGCAAATTCGGGCAGCTGGCCCGCGCTGCCCGCAAGCCGGAAATTGGCGTCGGCAAGGCCGGCGCGAACCAGCCAGTCGTCGAACTCGGGCGCCCGCCTCAATCCGAAGAGATCGCGGATATAGAGGGCGTCGTGGAACGAGGTCGACTGATAGTTCAACATTACGTCATCGGCGCCCGGCACTCCCATGATGAACGTCACGCCGGCGGCAGCGAGCAGCGTCAGCAGATTGTCCATGTCATCCTGGTCGGCCTCGGCGTGGTTGGTGTAGCAGACGTCGACGCCGAGCGGCAGGCCGAGCAGCTTCCCGCAAAAGTGATCCTCGAGGCCGGCGCGGATGATTTCCTTGCCGTCGTAAAGATATTCCGGGCCGATGAACCCGACGACGCTGTTGACGAGCAGCGGATCGAAGGCGCGCGCAACGGCATAGGCCCTCGCTTCGCAGGTCTGCTGATCGACATTATGGTGGGCGTTGGCGGACAGCGCTGAGCCCTGCCCGGTCTCGAAATACATCACGTTCTCGCCGACCGTGCCGCGGCGCAGCGACAGCCCCGCTGCCTGCGCTTCGCGCAACAGCGCCAGGTCGACGCCAAAACTGCGGTTGGCGGCCTCGGTGCCCGCGATCGACTGGAATACCAGATCGACCGGCGCGCCCTGCCCGATCAATCCGAGCGTGGTGGTCACATGCGTGAGCACACAGCTCTGCGTCGGAATTTGCAACCGGCCGATGATGCCGTCGAGCAGCCGCAGCAGGTCGCCGATAACAGCCGGGTCGTCGCTGGCCGGATTGATGCCGATGCAGGCGTCGCCCGATCCGAGCAGGATGCCGTCGAGGATCGATGCGGTGATACCCCGGGTGTCGTCGAACGGATGGTTGGGCTGCAGCCGCACGCTCATCCGGCCCTTCAGGCCGATGGTGTTGCGAAAGGCCGAGATCACGGCGCATTTTTTGGCGACCAGGATCAGGTCCTGGTTGCGCATCAGCTTGGAGACGGCTGCGGCCATTTCCGGCGTGATGCCGCGCGCGATTTTCGCCAGCGTCTCGCCGGTCGCGGCGTCGGACAACAGCCAGTCGCGAAAACCGCCCACGGTCAGCGACGAGATCGCGGCAAAGCCCACCGCATCGTGGCTGTCGATGATCAGCCGGGTGACCTCGTCGTCCTCGTAGGGGACCACCGCTTCATTGAGGAACAGCTTCAGCGGGACATCTGCGAGCGCCATCCGCGCCGCGATCATCTCTTGCGCGCTGTCAGCCGCAATTCCGGCGAGGCGGTCGCCCGACCGCGGGGGAGTTGCTTTTGCCAGCAGCTCGCACAAACCGTCGAAAGTATAAGACGTGGCATGTATGGCTTGGCGATAGATCATATCGGCTCCGGCCAGCCCTCTGTGTCGAAGGGCTGCTGCTCCACACTATCATCCCGCCCCGAAGAGACAGCTCCAACATGCAAAAATTGCATCTGCAGATCACGCTCCATTCCGGTAGACGGGGTGTGCGGTCTGGTCGCACGGACTTATACTGTCTTACATTTGTTTAGAAGCGCTCGACTCCAATCAAGCCGCTGAAATACATCAATTATTTTATTTGGTTGCAGATACAAAGAACTCGCGCATTAAGACAATTTCCATAAAAATTCTGCAAACTTTTCCCGCGGCTGACGGTGCTCGACCGGCCCTTCTTGGAGTGCCACATGGCTGAAATTTCAAAATCCCTTCGTTCATTTCGTGGAAGTGCCATGTCCCGCTTTTCGCTCGCAGCCAAACTGTACTCCATCTTCGCGCTGTTCGCAGTGCTGGTCGCTGTCATCACCGCCCTGTCCGACTACAACACCCGCCAGAACGCCGAACTCACGGAAGCTGTGGCGAATGCGAGCCGCGCCGCGCTCAACGTCGAACGGGTCAACTCGCTGGTCTACGCGGTCGTGATGGAATCGCGCGGCGTCTACATGTCGTCGGATCCAGCCACGGTGAAGAAATACGGCGACGGGTTGCTCAAGTTCAACGCGCGCATCCTCGAGGTCGTGAAGAACTGGCAGGCGCTGGTCCAGGCCGACGACGCCCAGCAGTTCGCCACCTTCAAGAAGCGCATCGAACAGTTCGTCGATTTCCGCAAGGAGCTGGTCCGCCGCGGGGTCGAGATCAATGCCGCCGCAGGCCGCGAGTGGGGCGACAATGATGCCAACCGCGAAGTGCGCACGGCGCTGAACAAGGACCTCGAGGCGCTGTCCAGGGTCTATGCCGAACGCAGCAAGAAGCTCGCGCAGCAGACCGATACCAACCACACGATGGCGTTTGTGCTGACCTGCCTCGGCATCTTCGCCCTGGCAGTGGTCGTCATGGGCGTGCTGATCATCGCCCGCTCGATCGCCCGGCCGCTCTCGGTGATCACCGCGACCATCAAGCAGGTCGCCGACGGCGCCGAAGGGGTGGAGGTGCCGCATACCGCCCGCGCCGACGAGATCGGCGCGCTGGCCCGCGCGATCAAGATCTTCCAGGAAGCGATGGATCGCAACCGCAACCTCAATTCGCAGGTGCTGGAGGATTCCCAGGCGCGCGACGAGCGCACCCGCCATATCGAGGCTTCGGTGGATGCTTTCCGCGAGGCGATCGGCGGCGTGCTGCGCGCCGTCACTGACAATGCGACCTCGATGCGCGATACCGCCCAGACCATCGCCAGCGTTTCGTCAGAAGCGAGCGGCCGCGCCGTGGCGGCGTCCAGCGCCACCGAGCAGGCTTCCAGCAATGTGTCGGCCGTGGCCAGCGCCGCCGAGGAGCTTTCCGCGTCGGTCGAGGAAATCGGCCGCCAGGTTCGCCAGTCGGCCGGTGCGGTCGAACAGGCGGGCCAGCGCACCGAAAAATCGGTCTCCGAAATCGAAGGCCTCGCGGCGGCGACCCAGCGCATCGACGGCGTGCTGACCCTGATTCAAACGATTGCCGAGCAGACCAATCTTCTCGCGCTGAATGCGACCATCGAAGCTGCACGCGCCGGCGACGCCGGCCGCGGCTTTGCGGTGGTGGCGCACGAAGTGAAAGCGCTGGCCGAGCAAACCGCCAAGGCCACGGCCGAGATCGGCCAGAACGTCGGCTTGATCCAGTCGTCGACCAGGACTTCCGTCGAGGCCGTTCGCGAGATCGGCAATGCGGTGCGCGACATCAACGAGGTCACGTCGATCATCGCCAGCGCGATCGAACAGCAGGATTCGGCGACCCGCGAGATTTCGTCGAACGCACAACTGGCGGCGCAAGGCAACGGTACCCTCGTGGTCAATATCGGCTCGCTCAGCGAGGCGATCGGCACCACGAATACGGCAGCCGCTTCCGTCCTCACCGCATCCAGCGAACTGACGGCCACCGCCGAGACCCTGTCGCGCGAAGTCGAGACGTTCTTCCGCAATCTGCGGGCCGATACGTTTGAGCAAGTGCGCAAGACCGGGACTTGAAGACTCCTCTTCCTTCGTCATGGCCGGGCGTAGCCTTCTGAAGGACGGCGTCGCTTCGCTCGCCTATGCCCGGCTATCCACGTCTTTCGTCATAGAGTGAAGCAAGACGTGGATGCCCGGGACAAGCCCGGGCATGACGAGTTTCACATCTTCACTCCACCAGCAGGACGTCCACGGCGACGTTGAGCTTCTGCTTGCGCGATCCGACGATGATGCCGTCGACCGGCGAGACGTCGGAGAAGTCGCGTCCGATGGCCAGAATGATGTGATCGTTCTCGACCAGCAGATCGTTGGTCGGGTCGAACCCGATCCAGCCGATGTCCTCGCCGCACCACACCGACACCCAGGCATGGGTTGCGTCGGCGCCCTGCAGGCGAGGCTGGCCGGCTGGCGGGATGGTGCGCAGATAGCCGCTGACATAGGCCGCCGGCAGACCGAGGCCCCGCAACCCCGCGATCATCACATGGGCGAAATCCTGGCAGACGCCATGGCGCTTCTCGAACACTTCGCGGAGCGGCGTCGAGATCACCGTCGCCTTCGCGTCGTATCTGAAATCGTGGCGGATCCGGTGCATCAGGTCCGCCGCGCCCGCGACGATGCCACCGCCCGGCGGAAAGCTCGACGCCGCATAGGCGGTGACCGATGTCAGCACCGGCACCAGCGAAGTCGAAAAGACGTAGCCGACCGGCGAGGCCGGGCCGAGACTGGTGGCCTCGAAGGCCACATCGCGGACGGTTTCCCAGGACGGGCTCGGCGCATCGCGCGCCGGCGCACGGCGCGACACTGAAACCCGCGACCTGGAATCGATTCGGAGACTACGATGCGCGGCTTCGATCACGACGCTCTCGGTGTGCGTTCCGTAAAAATCCCTCCGCACCGTGCGCGACGCCGGCCGCGGGCGGATGTCGACCGTGTGCGAGATCAGGTGCTGCCCGTCGCCGCTGAGCGGCTCGAGACGCAGCGAGCAGCGCGCAAAACTCACCGGGCTCTCGTAGCTGTAACTGGTGACGTGCCTGATATCGTAGATCACGCGAGGCCTGTCAGCTTCTCCGGCCGGCTCGCATTGGGTCCGTGCGGGAAGTAATGCAGGCCGATGGCGTCGGCGAGGTTGAGCAGGTCCTGTTCCAGCGAGAACAGGGTTTTGACATCCAGCGCGGCGGCCTCCGACGTCGCCAGCATCGCCTGCAGCGCCACCGCGAGCCGCTGCGGCCGCTCGATCAGGCCGTGCTCCTTCAGGCTCGGCAACGCTGCGATGTGGTCATTGAGCGCGATGACCTGAAACGCGACCGAGCGCGGATTGTAGGGATCGAGCACTGCGAGGTCGCGCACCGGTGCCAGCGCCGGGCCGACCAGGTAGCGCGAACGATAGGTGATCTGGCAATCGACCAGCGTCAGCAGCACATCGAGGTCCTCGTCGCCGGCTTCGTCATAGGCGAACTGCCGCGTGAACCGCGCGGTATTGATGGCGCGTTCGACGCGGCGGCCCATGTCGTGGAAACGCCATCCGGCGGCGCGATTCATGTTCTCCTGCGCCAGACCCGCAAGGCTTGCCAGTTCCTGCAACGTCAGTTCGGCGGCGCTGACGACGCTGTCATCGTCGTCGACCTGCAACGCCAGCCGTTCCACCATCTCGGTGATGATCTGCCAGGCGTCGGGCGAAAGCCGCTCGCGCAGCGAGCTTGCCGTGCGCTGCGCCGATCGCACCAACGACAGCGCCGATCCGAACTTGTCCGGGTTTTGCAGCGCCTCGGCGACGACCCTCGCGTGGTTCGTCCGCGTCCCTGCCGAGGCAGCGCCCCAGGTCACGAGAATACGCTGGATCCGCTCGACCGAGGGCAGCGCGGTCGATGGTCCCTTCACGGGGTCGCGCATCGGCAAGCCGAGCGCGCGGATCAGCCGCAGCGTCGCCTCGGCGCGCTCGAGATAGCGGCCGAGCCAGAACAGATTGTCCGCGGCACGGCTCGGGACCACGCCGGCGATGCGCCTGATGCGCACGGCGTCCGCCCCCGGCAGCAGCGTCGAGGCCGAGACCGCCTTGTCGGAAACAACCCAGACATCGGCCGACCGCGCGCCGTCGCCCATCGAGACGGCACGGGCATCGGGCTCCTCGGCAATCCTGCAGAAACCACCGGGCAGGATGGCCCAGCCGTGGGGCGTTGCCGCGGCGAACACCCGCAGCACGAACGGCCGCGGCGTGATCCGTCCCTGCTCCCACACCGGTGTCGTCGACAGCCGCACCAGCTCCTGGCCGACATAATCGATGCCGCGGTTGGCGATCGCATCGCGCAGCCGGTCGCGCTCGGCCGGCGGCAGCTCGCCGGCGAGCACCGGACCACTATTGGAAAAGCCCGGAACGGCGCGGCCATAGGCGCCCTCGATCGCGAAATCTTCCAGTCGCGACAGCACTTCCTCGCGCGCGGATTTCTGCCCGCACCACCAGGTCGCGATGTGCGGCATCATCAAATTCTCGCTGAGCAGGCGGCGGCACAGGTTCGGCAGGAAACCCAAGAGCGCCTTTGCCTCGAGAACGCCGGAGCCCGGCATGTTGGCAACGACGACGCCGTTCTTGCGCAGCACGTCGATCAGGCCGGGAACGCCGAGATGCGAAGACGCGTCGAGCTCGAGCGGATCGAGATAATTGGAATCGACCCGGCGCAGCAGCACGTCGAGCCGTTTCAGGCCCGCGACGGTGCGGATGTGAACGCGGTCGCCGCTGACGGCGAGATCGTCGCCCTCGACCAGCAGAAAGCCGAGATAGCGCGCGAGCGTCGCGTGCTCGAAAAAGGTTTCGCTGAAGGTGCCCGGTGTCAGCAACCCGATCCGCGGCTCGTCGCGATCGGCGCTGGCGCGCAGGCTGTCGCGGAATGCCTCGAAGAACGGCGCCACGCGTTCGACATTCATCGACTTGTAGAGATTGGAAAAGGCGCGCGACAGCACCAGGCGGTTTTCCAATGCATAGCCGGCGCCAGAGGGCGCCTGTGTGCGGTCGTTGAGCACCCACCAGCGCCCGTCGGGGCCGCGGCCGACATCGGCCGCATAGAGATGCAGATAGCGGCCGCCCGGCGGCCTGATGCCGCAGACCGACCGCAGGTATTCGTTGCTGCCGGCAACCGCGGCGGCGGGCACCGCCCCGTCCACGATCAGCTTGCCTTCGCCATAGAGATCGCGGAGCACCATTTCGAGCAACTGCGCGCGTTGCGCGATGCCGATGCTCAATTGCTGCCAGTCGGCCTCGTCGATGATCAGCGGCAAATGGCTGAGCGGCCACAGCCGATCCGAGGTATCGCCGGGGGCGCGGTAGGTGACGCCGGCTTCACGCAGATGCCGGTCGGCGGAGGCGAAGCGCCGCTCGATATCGGCCGGGGAAAGGGCTGCAAAAGCATCGAAAAACCGGGTCCAGGCCGCCCGGGGCGCGCCGTCCGGTCCGATATACTCGTCGGGAATACCTGGCAGCCGGGCATAGTCCCGCGTCCACTGCGCCATCCGCCGCTGGCCGGGACGCGCCCTGCTCTCCTGATTTTGTCCTTGGCCTGACATCCCCACTCCCCGTAAGGCAGGCTTCTGAATAGATCAGAATCGCCGTCGCGGTCTCTTATTTTTTGACGCGTTTCCCGCTGGAAAACGCTATGGCAGTAGCGGTGTCCTCAAGTCGAGCGTCAATGGGAATTCAATTGTGCGCTCTTCCGGCGGCGGGTCGATCTTGCCCGGGGTGTGGCCGTGGTCCTGAAACCTGGCCAGACGCCTTGCTTCCGCCTCATAGGAATTGACCGGCTTGGTATCGTAGCTGCGACCGCCGGGATGGGCGACGTGGTAAACGCAGCCGCCGAGCGAGCGGCCGTTCCAGGTATCTATCAGGTCGAAGGTCAGGGGGGCATGGACCGGGATGGTCGGGTGCAGTCCCGAAGCCGGCTGCCACGCCTTGAAGCGAACCGCCGCGACTGCCTCACCGGATCGGCCGGTCGAGGTCATCGGCATCCGCCGGCCGTTGCAGGTCACGACATGGCGGCCTTCGACGAAGCCTGAAGCTTTCACCTGCAACCGCTCCACCGACGAGTCGACATAGCGCACGGTGCCGCCGGGTGACCCCTCTTCCCCGAGCACGTGCCAGGGCTCCAGCGCCTGGCGCAATTCCAGCGCGACGCCGCCATGATGAACGCGGCCGAACACCGGGAAGCGAAACTCGAGCTGCGCGGAGTACCATTCCGGCGAGAACGCGTAGCCGGATTGCCGGAGTTCCTCGAGCACGCCGAGAAAATCCTCCCAGAGGAAATGCGGCAGCATGAAGCGATCATGCAGCGTGGTGCTCCAGCGCACGAACTTGCCCTGCTGGGGTTCGCGCCAGAGCTTTGCGATCAGCGCGCGGATCAGAAGTTGCTGCGCCAGCGACATCCGCGGATCGGGCGGCATTTCGAGCGCGCGGAATTCGACCAGCCCGAGCCGGCCGGTCGGGCCGTCGGGCGAATAGAGCTTGTCGATGCAGATCTCGGCGCGATGGGTATTGCCTGTGATATCGACCAGGATGTGCCGGAACAGCCGATCGACCAGCCACAGCGGCGCCTCGATATCGGGCGGCGGCACATGCGCCAGCGCGATCTCCAGCTCATATAGCCCGTCATGGCGCGCTTCGTCGATGCGCGGCGCCTGGCTGGTCGGGCCGATGAACATGCCGGAAAAAAGATAGGACAGCGATGGATGGCGCTGCCAGTACAGCACGAGGCTCTTCAAGAGATCAGGCCGGCGCAGGAACGGTGAATCCTGCGGGGTGGAGCCGCCGACCACGACATGGTTGCCGCCGCCGGTACCGGTGTGGCGGCCGTCGACGAGGAAGCGGTTGGCGCCGAGCCGGACTTTGGCGGCGTCATCATACAGGCCGAACGTGATGTCGACCGCCTCGCGCCAGCTCTGTGCCGGCTGTACGTTGATTTCGATCACGCCGGGATCGGGCGTCACCTTGATGACCTCGACGCGCGGATCGTAAGGCGGTCCATAGCCCTCGACATGCACCTGGATCTGCATCTCCTCGGCTGCCGCTTCGACCGCCGCGATCAGTTCGAGATAGTCTTCGACCCGCTCCACCGGCGGCATGAACACGCACAGCACGCCGTCGCGGATTTCGACTGATAACGCCGTGCGCACCGGCTTGAGCCTGCGTTTCTCTTTCGGTTTCGGCTCAGGCTTCGCCGTCACTACGCCGGCTTCAGTGTCCTTGTCCTCGACCGCAAGCTCCAGACGCGGCTCCATCGGATCCTGCTCGACCACGTAGGGATACTCTTCCGGAGGAATATGCGGCAGTGACGACATCGGCAGCCGCAGCCCGAGCGGAGAATCACCCGGAATCAGGAAAAGATGGGGGCGCCGCAGCTTCCAGCGTTCGCTGAGCCAGCCCTTGGCGTCAGCGCCCGCGTGATGGATCGGCAGCACGTATCCGTTGGGCTTGTTCAGCCCTTCGTCGAACACCCGCGCCATGCGCTTGCGCTCTTCGGGATCGGCCAGTCTGGAGTCGCCGGGATCGACGTTGACCGGCAACGCGGCCTCCTTCTGCAGCCAGTGTGCAGGGTCCTCGTAGGCCGGCATGATATAGCCGGTTTCGAGACCGAGGCGGGTGGTGATGGCTTCTATCATCCGCTGCGCGTCAGCGATGTCGGTTTTGCGCGGATCATCGATCTTCGCGATCAGGTCGGCATTCTTCCAGATCGGCACCCCGTCCTTGCGCCAATAAAGTCCGAACGCCCAGCGCGGCAGGCTCTCGCCCGGATACCATTTGCCCTGTCCGTAATGCAGCAGCCCGCCCGGCGCGAAACGTGCGTGCAATTTCCGGATTAGTTCGTCGGCCAGCGCCCGCTTGGTCGGACCGACCGCCGCGATATTCCATTCCGGCGATTCCAGATCGTCGACGGAAACGAACGTCGGCTCGCCGCCCATGGTCAGCCGCACGTCGTCGCGCCTCAGATCAGCATCGACCTGTTCGCCAAGGCTGTCGAGACGCGCCCAGGATTCATCCGAGAACGGCCGCGTGATCCGCGGCGCCTCGCGGATGCGCTTGACGCTCATCTCGAAGCTGAAATCGACATTGGCGAAGCCGGCACTGCCCGAGATCGGCGCCGCCGAGCGGTAGTGCGGCGTGGCGGCAACGGGAATGTGGCCCTCGCCCGTCAGCATGCCCGATGTGACGTCGAAGCCGATCCAGCCGGCGCCCGGAAGATAGACCTCGGCCCAGGCGTGCAGGTCGGTGAAATCGCTTTCGACCTCGCGCGGCCCTTCCACCGGATCGATGTCGGGACGCAACTGGATGAGATAGCCGGAGACGAAGCGTGCGGCGAGGCCGAGGTGCCGGAAGATGTGGATCAACAGCCACGCCGAGTCGCGACATGATCCCGAGCCCAGGGCCAGCGTCTCCTCCGGCGTCTGGATTCCCGGTTCCATGCGGATGACGTAGTTGATCCTGTTCCGAAGCTGCGCGTTGAGGTCGACCAGAAAATTGACCGTGCTGTCGGCCTCGCGCGGCAGCTCTTTGAGGTACGCGGCGAACAGCGGCCCCTGCTCCGTGGTCGCCAGATACGGCGCAAGCTCGGTCTTCAGATCGCTGGAATACTGAAACGGAAAGGCGTTGGCGCCTGGCTCGACGAAGAAGTCAAAGGGATTGACCACCGTCATCTGCGCGGTGAAGTCGACCTCGATCTTCAGTTCGCTCGCCTTCTCCGGAAAGACGAACCGCGCCAGCCAATTTCCCTGCGGATCCTGCTGCCAGTTCACGAAGTGATTGGATGGCGTGACCTTGAGCGAATAGCTCAGGATCGGCGTCCGCGTATGCGGCGCCGGACGCAGGCGAACGGTTTGCGGGCCGAGATCGATCGGTCGGTCGTACTTGTAGTGCGTGACGTGATGCAGTGCGACGTAGATCGACACGGACCGAGAACTCCAGCGGATTTTTTAAGCAGAACACCGGTTCCGGGCACGATCAAGCACTAACAACGGGCACGATGTGCCTACGGGAAGTGCGGATTTTTAGTCGTCATTCCGGGGCGATGCGCAGCATCGAACCCGGAATCTCGAGGTTCCGGATTCGATGCTGCGCATCGCTCCGGAACGACGAATTCATCCCTTACATCGTCGCCCCAAGCACCCATGGCGCAAACTCTGCCCCGCCGAAATCGAAACTCTCGCTCTTGGTCGGCTGGCCCGATGCCGTCTTCAGCATCAGCTCGAAAATACGCTGGCCGCATTGCTGCACGGTTTCCTCGCCGTCGAGGATGGTGCCGCAATTGACGTCCATATCGTCTTCCATGCGCTGGTACATCGGCGTGTTGGTGGCGAGCTTGATCGAGGGCGCGGGCTTGCAGCCGAACACGCTGCCACGGCCGGTGGTGAAGCAGACGAGATTGGCGCCGCCCGCCACCTGCCCGGTTGCCGCCACCGGGTCGTAGCCGGGCGTGTCCATGAACACAAAACCCTTCTTGGTGATCGGCTCCGCGTAGTTGAGCACGTCGACCAGGTTGGTGCTGCCGGCCTTGGCCATGGCACCGAGCGACTTCTCCAGGATCGTGGTGAGGCCGCCGGCCTTGTTGCCGGGGCTCGGATTGGCATTCATCTCGGCGCCCTCGCGTTTGGTGTATTCCTCCCACCAGCGCATCAGGCCGACGAGTTTCTCACCGACCTCGCGGCTGACCGCGCGCCGAGTCAGCAGATGTTCGGCACCATAAGTCTCCGGCGTCTCGGAGAGGATCACGGTGCCGCCATGGGCGACCAAGAGATCGCTCGCTGCGCCCAGCGCCGGATTGGCCGACACGCCGGAGTAACCGTCGGAGCCACCGCATTGCAGCGCCACCGTCAGCTCGCTGGCCGGCACGGGCTCGCGCTTCACCTTGTTGGCGTCGGTCAGCGCCTCCTTCACGAAGGCGACGCCGGCTTCCACCGTCTTGCGAGTGCCACCGACTTCCTGGATGTCCATCGCGCGCAGCCGGCCGGCAAGCTTCTGCTCCTGCATCAGCCCGCCGATCTGGTTGACCTCGCAGCCGAGCCCGAGCACGACGACGGCGGAGAAATTCGCATGCCGCGCGTAGCCGCCGAGTGTTCGCCGCAGCAGCGCCAGCGGTTCGTCCTGCGTCATGCCGCAGCCGGTCTTGTGGGTCAGCGCCACCACGCCGTCGACATTTGGAAAATCGGCCAGCGGATTGTCGCCGGTAAATGGATTCTTCTTGAACATGTCGGCGACGATGCCGGCGACATGGGCGCTGCAATTCACCGAGGTGAGGATGCCGATATAGTTGCGCGTCGCCACGCGGCCGTCACCACGGCGAATGCCCTCGAAGGTCGCGGGCAGATCGAAATTCGGCACCGGCTTGACGTCGACGCCGAACGCATAGTCCTTGGCGAAATCGCCCATGCCGCAGTTCTGGGTATGCACGTGCTGGCCCGGCGCAATCGGCGCGGTGGCGAAGCCGATGATCTGGCCATAACGCCGGACCGGCTCGCCCACGGCGATCGGCTTGATCGCCACCTTGTGGCCGGCCGGGATCCGCTCGACCGTGGTGACGCCATCGGCGACCACCATGCCGGGCGGCAGGCTCGAGCGTGCGATCAGCACGCCGTCGTCAGGATGCAGGCGGATGACGGGTGCCGGGGCCATTGGGTACCTCCTCAGGGTTGGCGAGCAGCGAGTAGTGGATTGATCCGCTACTCGCCACTCCCTATCGCGTCTTCGTTTCCTAAGCCTTGCCGCCGGAGTCCTTGCGGGTCTGGTTCACCTGCATTCTGGCGTAGGTCGACATCAGTCCGACTTCGTTCGACAGCGTAACCAGCTTGAAGCCCATATTGATGGCGCGCGAAGCACCTTCCGCGCCCGAGCAGTGGATGCCCGGATGGAGACCGCGCTTGCCGCATTCCTTGATGATCTTCTCGTAGATCTTGAGGATTTCCGGCTCATCGCCGTCGAGCTTCGGCGTCATACCGTACGAGAAGCGAAGATCGGACGGGCCGATATAGACGCCGTCGATGCCCTCGACATCCAGGATGGCTTCCATGTTCTCCACCGCCGTTTTGGTCTCCATCATCGGCAGCAGCACGATCTCGTCATTGGCGGTCTGCTGGTACGAACCCGCGCTGCCGTACATGCCGGCGCGGATCGGGCCGTTCGAGCGCGTACCCTTCGGCGGATATTTGGCGAACTGGACGAGGTCCTTGGCTTCTTTCGGGGTGTTGATCATCGGGCAGATCACGCCATAGGCGCCGCCATCGAGCACCTTGCCGATGATGCCGGGCTCATTCCAGGGCACGCGGACCATCGGCGTCGCCGGATGGCCGTTCATCCCCTGAAAGCACTGGACCATCGAAAGGTAGTCCTGAACGCCATGCTGCATGTCGACGGTCACGCTGTCGAAGCCGCATTGCGCGATCACTTCGGCGGAGAAGCCCGACGGGATCGCGAGCCACGCATTCACGACGGCCTTGCCTGAAGCCCAGACTTTCTTGACGTTGTTGGTTGTCACTCTCTATTCCTCCTGTTGATCTAACTTTCCCGCCATGGCTAGGAGCGCGTGCTGCGCTCGCCATGACGGAGAATCATGATGCAGCCCGCTGGATGCTGGCCTCGCTGACGCCGACCTCGCGGGCGGTGTTTACAATCGCCGCCCAGGTATCGTCCGGCAGCGGCACGCCGTTCCTGGTGCGCTCGGCGCGCGTCTTCCGTTCGGGATCGCCGGGCACCAGCACGCTCTCGATGCCGGCAATCGGTTTGGTCTGGCGGATGAAGTCGGTATAGCGCGAGATTTCCTCGTCGAAGTAACTGCTGGTGTCGATCACCTTGGGGTCGATGTAGAAGGCGAGCATGCCGTTGGCAAACTGCCGGCCGCCCGACGTCGCACCGGTACCGGTGAGCGCACCGCCGAGAAGTTCGCAGATGAACGCAAGCCCCGAGCCCTTGTGCTCACCGAACGCGCGGATCGCACCTGTTCCCTTGGTATGGTCGCGCGGCCCGTCCGGCGTGTAGGGGCCGTAGAGCACGGACGGCTCCTCGCTCAGCGTGCCGTCGGCATCAACCAGCGCGCCGGCCGGCAGCTTCTTGCCGCCGCGGCTTGCCACCAGCACCTTGCCTTCGGCAACGACCGAGGTAGCAAAATCCAGCACGATCGGATCCTGCCCCTTTCGCGGAATGCCGACGCAATAGGGCGCGGTCGACAGCCGCTTCTCAACGCCGCCATAGGGCGCCACCAGCAGCGAGCCCGCGGCATTGACGAAGTGAACCGACACCAGCCCTTCGGCCGCCGCCATCTCGGCCCAGTCGCCGACCCGGCCGATATGCCCGGCGTTACGCAGCGCGACGGCAGACAGCCCCGCCTTCCTGCACTTCTCGATGCCGGTCCGCACCGCGAACGGCGTCACCGTCTGGCCGTAGCCGAACTTGCCGTCGACCACGGCCAGCGACGGCGTGTCGACGACGATCTCCGGCGTCTGGTTGGGAATGACGTTGCCGGTCTTCTTCCAGCGGACGTAGACCGGAACCCGGATCACGCCGTGGCTGTCATGACCGGTGAGATTGGCCGTGGTCAGATAAGTGGCGATGCGCCGGGCTTCTTCGGGCGAGGATTCCGAATGGGAAAAAACCTCGGCAACGAAATCGATCAGGTTGTTGACCTGGATGGTGACCATATCCGGATTGCCGCCCTGTCCTTGCGTCGGGAAGCCGGCGCTGTCGGCGGCGAACCCTTCGAACTCCCGCACCGGTTTTCACGACCGGCTTGGCCGGCACTTGAGCGAAAAATTCCGCGCATGTCTACCGCCACAGTCGCATTTGACAAATGATCGCAATCATTTGCCCGCCCGCTATGCATGGGGCCGGTAGCATCATGCAGATTTGTGATTACTCCTCGGCCTCGGCGTCGGCCTCGTCAGTCACGCCCATCTCCGCAAGGCTGCGTTCCAGTTCGCCAAGCATGTCCTGCAGTTCGGCGAGCTTGCGGGCGCCAAAACGGCCGGTGATCTCGGCGTAGATCGCCTCCGACGTGGGCGCGACGGCCTCGATCAGCTTCAGGCCATTCGGCGAGATCGACACCACGCCGCGCCGCAGATCGGCCTCCGCAGCGCGGCGTTCGATCAGTTCGCGCGCTTCGAGATCGCGCAGGATCCGCGACAGGCTCGGCCCAAGCAGGAACGCGACACGCGCCAATTCCGTGACTTCGATGCTGTCCACGGCCGTCAGCGCGCGCAGAATCCGCCATTGCTGTTCGGTCAGCCCGTGATTGCGCAGCGACGGCCGGAATTGCCGCATCACCGCTTCGCGCGCGCGCAGAAGTGCCATCGGCAGCGAGCGGGAGAATTCACGCATCGGCACGCCGCGGCCCTCGCCTGCCCTGCCATCGTTCGCACGCGATGTGCCCGGCGATCTCTTGCCTGTCATCTTCCGTCGTCCGCCATTCGAAATGATTGATGAGAGAAAGGGATAAAGTTTTGCGCTGCAGCAAGCGTCAAACCGGTTTGCCTGATATAACTTAACATGTTAAACAAATTTCGGCACCCGCTATTTTTTGATGGCCCGGCTGCTTGAGCTGTTACTTCGCCCTATGCCCAAACGATCGTCGGAGCCATAGCCCATGCCGCATTTCACGCTTGAATACTCTGCCAATCTCGACGGCCGCGTCGACATGGGCCTCGTCGTGGAGGTGGTCCGAAAGGCCGCGGTCGAGACCGGCATCTTCCCGCTCGGGGGCATCCGCGTCCGCGCCGTCAGGTGCGATCATTATGCGATCGCCGACGGCAGCAAAAATTTTGGCTTCCTCGACATGGTGCTGCGGCTTGGCGAGGGGCGCGACCTCGCGACCCGGAAGAAAGCCGGCGAACATATTTTCAAGGTCCTGTCGGCCTATCTCGATCCGGTGTTCGCGGACAGCAAGTTCGCGCTGTCGTTCGACATGCAGATCAACGACAAGGAGACCAGCTGGAAACGCAACAACATCCACGAAGCCTTGAAGGTGGAGACGGCCCATGGATAAAGCGACGCCCAAGGACGTGTTTCAGGCCAACCGCGACCGCGCAGCTCCCCTGCTCGCAAAGCTCAAGTCCGAGGGCATCGGGCACATGATCGACGGCAAGACCGTGCCGTCGATATCGGGCCAGACATTCGAGACCAGGTCGCCGGTCGATGGCGCGGTGCTGGCATCGGTCGCGCGTGGCAATGCCGAAGACATCGATCGTGCGGCAACCGCAGCTAACCTCGCATTCAAATCCTGGCGCGACATGCCGGCCACGATGCGCAAGAAGCTGCTGCATCGCGTGGCCGACGCGATCGAGGACAACGCCGACGATATCGCGGTGCTCGAATGCATCGACACCGGCCAGGCGCACCGCTTCATGGCCAAGGCAGCGATCCGCGCCGCCGAAAACTTCCGCTTCTTTGCCGACAAATGCGCCGAGGCGCGCGACGGCCTCAGTACCCCCAGCGAAGAGCACTGGAACATCTCGACCCGGGTGCCGATCGGCCCGGTCGGCGTGATCACGCCATGGAATACGCCGTTCATGCTGTCGACCTGGAAGATTGCCCCGGCGCTGGCGGCCGGCTGCACCGTCGTGCACAAGCCCGCGGAATGGTCGCCGGTGACGGCCGACCTGCTGGCGAAACTGGCAAAGCAGGCGGGCCTGCCCGACGGCGTGCTCAACACCGTCCACGGCATGGGCGAGGAAGCCGGCAAGGCGCTGACCGAACATCCCGCCATCAAGGCGATCGGCTTCGTCGGCGAAAGCGCCACCGGCTCGGCGATCATGGCGCAGGGCGCGCCGACCCTGAAGCGCGTGCACTTCGAACTCGGCGGCAAGAACCCGGTGATCGTGTTCGACGACGCCGATCTCGACCGCGCGCTCGATGCGGTGGTGTTCATGATCTACTCGCTCAACGGCGAGCGCTGCACTTCGTCGAGCCGGCTGCTGGTGCAGGAAGGCATCGCCGGGAAATTCATCGAGAAGCTCACCGCACGGGTGAAGGCCCTGAAGGTCGGGCATCCCCTCGATCCCGTCACCGAGATCGGACCGCTGATCCACGAGCGGCATCTCGCCAAGGTCTGCAGCTATTTCGACGTGGTCCGCAAGGACGGCGCCACGATCACGGTCGGCGGCAAGCCGCATGACGGGCCCGGCGGCGGGCATTATGTGCAGCCGACGCTGGTCACGTCAGCGCATTCGAAAATGCGCGTGGCGCAGGAGGAAGTGTTTGGGCCCTTCCTCACCGTGCTCACCTTCAAGGACGAGAAGGACGCCGTCGAGATCGCCAACGGCGTCCAATATGGCCTCGCCGGCTATGTCTGGACCGGCGACATGGGCCGCGCGCTGCGGGTCGCCGATGCGCTGGAGGCCGGCATGATCTGGCTCAACTCCGAAAACGTCCGCCACCTTCCGACGCCGTTCGGCGGCATGAAATCGTCAGGCATCGGCCGCGACGGCGGCGACTATTCGTTCGACTTCTACATGGAAACCAAACACGTCTCGCTCGCGCGCGGGACGCACAAGATTCAGAAATTGGGAGTGTAACAGCCACCGTCATTCCGGGGCGATGCGTCAGCATCGAACCCGGAATCTCGAGATTCCGGGTCTGGTCCTTCGGACCATCCCGGAATGACGCCTCAAGCAGGGAAACCACATGCCCGTTCCGACGCACATCTTCGATCCCCCCTTCAACATCATCCGCTGCAGCCACGCGGTGCTCGATGTCACCGATCTCGACAAGAGCCGCGCGTTCTACGAGACCACCGTCGGCCTGCATGTCGAGGACGCCGACGACAAGGCCGTTTACCTGCGCGGCTCCGAGGAGCACCAGCATCACTCGCTGGTGCTGCGGAAAGCCGCTGTGGCCGCCTGCAGCCGCCTCGGCTTCAAGGTCGGCAATGATGGCGATCTCGACAAGGCGGCGAGCTTCTTTTCCGAGAACGGCATCACCTATGCGTTCGCCGACCAGCCGTTCCAGGGCCGCACGCTGCAATTCACCGATCCCGCCGGCTTCCAGCTCGAACTCTATGCGACGATGGACAAGCGCCCGCATCTCTTGCGGCGCTACGATCTCTACAAGGGTTGCCATCCGCAGCGGCTCGATCATTTCAACGTCTTCGCGCCGGAAGTGCAGAACACCGTCGACTTCTACGCCCGGCTCGGCTTCCGCCTGACCGAATATGGCGAGGAAGACGGCCCGAACGGGCGGATCGCCGCGGCCTGGATGCACCGCAAGGGCGATGTCCATGACTTCGCCATTACCAACGGCCGCGGCCCTCGCCTGCATCACTTCGCCTATTGGGTGCCGACGGCGATGAACGTGCTCCATCTCTGTGACGTAATGGCCTCCAGCGGCTACCTGAAGAACATCGAGCGCGGCCCCGGACGCCACGGCATTTCGAACGCATTCTTTCTTTACGTCAGGGATCCCGACGGCCACCGCCTCGAGCTCTACACCAGCGACTATTTCACCGGCGATCACGACCACGAACCACTGCGCTGGTCGCTGAAGGACCCGCGCCGGCAAACGCTGTGGGGCGCACCTGCGCCACGCTCCTGGTTCGAGGAGGGCACGCCCTTCGCGGGCCAAGCGGTGCGCGACCCGGCCTTCGTCGCCGATGTCACGATTGCGGACTGAGATGAGCCACAACAACACTTGCCGCGACTTCGGCTTTACCTCTCCCATAGGGAGAGGTCGGATCGCCCTTGCGATCCGGGTGAGGGGTTGCGGACCAACGATAGACCGTCCCCCCTCACCCCAACCCTCTCCCCATGGGAGAGGGAGCGCACCGTCGTTGCCGAGATATATCGGCCAAGACTTCAAACCCTTTGGATCACGGTTCTAATGGCCTCTCCCCGCCTCGCCACCTTCACCGTCAACGGCGCGCAGAGATACGGCGCCGTGACCGATGCCGGCATCGTCGATCTCTCGGCGCGTTTCGGGAAGGATTATCCGACGCTGCGCGAGGCCATCGCCGCCGACGCCCTGATGAGGCTTGCGGAAGAAGGCGCGCGGCACCAGCCGGACCACGCGCTCGACGCGATCAACTGGCAGCCGCCGATCCCCGCGCCGGAAAAGATCATCTGCATCGGCGTCAATTATCCGGACCGCAACGCCGAGTACAAGGACGGCCAGGATGCACCGAAATATCCGAGCATGTTCATGCGGACGCCGCGCTCGTTCGTCGGCCACAACGCGCCGCTGATCCGCCCGCGTGCTTCCACGCAGCTCGATTACGAAGGCGAACTGGTATTGGTCATCGGCAAGGCCGGCCGGCACATCAGGGAGGCCGATGCGCTGGATCACATCGCCGCCATCACGTTGTGCAACGAGGGCACCATCCGCGACTGGGTGCGGCACGCCAAGTTCAACGTGACGCAAGGCAAGAATTTCGATTCCACCGGCAGCCTCGGCCCGTGGCTGGTGCCGTACACCAATGAGAGCCAGATCGCCGACATCCGCCTGACCACGCGGGTCAATGGCGAGACGCGGCAGGACGACCGCACCGGGCGGTTGATCTTCGGCTTCCGCTACCTCATCAACTATCTCTCGACCTTCACCACGCTGGTAGCAGGCGACGTCATCGTGACGGGAACGCCGACCGGCGCCGGCGCGCGCTTCGATCCGCCGCGCTATCTCAAGCCCGGCGACGTCATCGAGGTGGAAGCCGACGGGGTCGGCGTGCTGAAGAACGGCGTGGCCGACGAAGCCTGATCAATCCTGAAAAGCTAGTGACAAGCGAGTGGATAGTACAATGAATTCAACCTCCGGCGGCGAAGCGATCGTCAATGGCCTTGTCGCGCATGGCGTCGACACCGTGTTCGGCCTGCCGGGCGCGCAGATTTACGGCCTGTTCGACGCCTTCCATCAGGCGCAGCTCAAGGTGATCGGCGCGCGGCACGAACAGGCCTGCGGCTACATGGCGTTCGGCTACGCGCGTTCATCGGGCAAGCCCGGCGTGTTCAGCGTGGTGCCTGGCCCCGGCGTGCTCAACGCCAGCGCCGCGTTGCTCACCGCCTTCGGCTGCAACGAGCCTGTCATGTGCCTCACCGGCCAGGTGCCGACGAATTTCCTCGGCAAGGGCCGCGGCCATCTGCACGAGATGCCGGATCAATTGGCGACGCTGCGTACCTTCGTCAAATGGGCCGACCGCATCGAATATCCCGACACGGCGCCCGCGATGGTATCGCGCGCGTTTCAGGAAATGATGTCGGGCCGGCGCGGCCCGGTTTCGCTGGAAATGCCGTGGGACGTTTTTACCCAGCGCGCGCAGGTGGGCGCTTCCACCGTGCTCGCCCCCCTGCCCGCGCCGCAGCCCGATCCTGATCGCATCAAGGCCGCCGCAGCACTGATCAAGGGCAGCAAGCGGCCGATGATCTTGGTCGGCAGCGGCGCGATCCATGCGCGCGAGGAGATTCTCGAACTCGCCGAGATGATCGACGCGCCCGTGGTGGCATTCCGCAGCGGGCGCGGCATCGTCTCCAATGCGCACGAACTCGGCCTGACCATGGCCGCCGCCTACAAGCTTTGGCCGAACACCGATCTGATGATCGGGATCGGCACGCGGATGGAATTGCCCGCATCCGGATTCCGCTGGCCGTACCAGCCGCCGGGATTGAAATCGGTTCGCATCGATATCGACCCAGTGGAAATGCGCCGGCTTGTATCCGACGCACCAGTGGTTGCTGACGCCAAAGCCGGCACCGCCGATCTCGTCGCAGCCGTGAAGAAGTCTAGCTACAGCAAGACCAGTGGCCGGCGCGCCGAGATCCGCGAAGCCACCGCAGCGGCGCAGCAGGAAATCCAGAAGATCCAGCCGCAGATGGCCTATCTGAAAATCCTGCGCGAGGTCTTGCCGGCGAATGCGATCGTCACCGATGAACTGTCGCAGGTCGGCTTCGCCTCCTGGTACGGCTTCCCGGTCTACGAGCCGCGCACCTTCATCACGTCGGGCTACCAGGGCACGCTCGGCTCCGGCTTCCCGACGGCCCTCGGCGCCAAGGTTGCCAATCCGGACAAGCCCGTGGTCGCGATCACCGGCGACGGCGGCTTCATGTTCGCGGTCCAGGAACTCTCTACCGCGGTACAGTTCAAGATCGGCGTGGTGACGCTGGTCTTCAACAACAACGCCTACGGCAATGTCCGCCGCGACCAGCGCCAGCATTTTGACGGCCGCGTCGTGGCATCGGACCTGGTCAATCCGGATTTCGTCAAGCTGGCCGAATCCTTCGGCGTCGGCGCCGCGCGCGTGACCTCGCCGGATCATTTCCGTCCTACATTGGAGAAAGCGCTCGCCGACGGCGGGCCATATCTGATCTCGGTGGAAGTGCCGACGGATTCGGAAGTGAGCCCGTGGGCGTTCATTCATCCGCCGAAGCCGTAATTGCGCGTCATTCCGGGGCGGTCCGAAGGACCGAACCCGGAATCTCGAGATTCCCCGGTGCGCAATTGCGCACCTGAGGTTCGATGCTTCGCATCGCCCCGGAATGACGGCGAGACTAAACCTGCTCCACCACACTCCGCTGCATTCGCGACGCCGCAATCACCAGCAGGCCCACACCGGCGACCAGCCAGCAGGCGACCGGCGCCCATTGCAACAGCGGCGCATACTCCGGCAGTCGCTGCAGGCCGCCGGCGACGGCCGCCATCCGCGCAAAGGTCGCGAGCGCGAGCGCAGAGAACACCAGGCCGACCACCTTGCCCTCCGCACCGGTCTCGCCAATCGCCAACGCGGCCGAAACCGCGGCCATCAGCATGCAGCCCCACGCGGCACCCGCAACGAACTGCGCCACGATCAGCATGTTCAAATTGCCGGCCATCTCGGCGCCAAGAATGGCGAGCGCGCCCAACAGGCCTGCGGCGCCCATCACGATCAGCCCGCCGCGATGCTTGACGACAACGCTCGCCGGAAACATCGCGATGTTGAAGCCGATCCAGAACACCGGCATCAGCCATTGCAGGTCGTCCGGCTTCGCGAAGCGCAGGTAGAACGGCGTGCTGTTGATCGAAAAGTGCAACTGATAGCCCAGCGCCAGGATGACCATCGAGGCGATGAAGAACATCGGCACCTGACCAAGCGATTTTGCCGGCGCTGGCGGCTTCTTCGCGACGGCCGGTGCCTGCGCAAGGCCGCGTTCGACCCGCGACAGGGCGAGCGTCGTAACGAGCAGCACCACGCCCGAGATCACGAATGGCAATCGCGGATCGTGGTGGCGCAGCACCACGCCGAGATAGGGCGATATCGCCCCCGCCAGGCCGTAACCGACCATCGCCAGCGCCGAAAGAAACGGGATCGCCGGCCGCGCGGCGTACTTGCCCAGCAATGTCAGCGGCGGCGCCCGCAACGCCGATGACGTCACGACCCAGATCAGGGCCAGCCCGATGAACCAGACCTGCGCGCCGGGCCCGGTGCCGGCCACGAACGGCAGGGCGATGAACGCCGTACAGGAGATCGCGGTCAGCGCGCCCACGAAAACGCCGAGCTTGCCGACGAACGGCGCGATCCGGTCCGCGGCAATTCCCATCGCGGTGTCGGCAATGGTGAAGATCGCCTGATCGAGCATCAGAATCAGGATCACCGCCGACGGCGCGATGCCGACGTCGGCGCAAAGTTTCGGCAGATAGATGACGTAAGTGGTCCAGCCCAGTGCGAAGACCAGTTGCAGGACGGCTAGATACACGCCTGTGCCGGTTGCGCTTGTACTGGTGTCGGACGTTGCTTCTGATGCGGTCATGTGGCCCCCCTCGGCGCGAGGAACATAGACCAGCGGAACCGTGGATGGAACGTTTCTCCCCTTCTCCCTTGTGGGATCAGCGCACCTTGCGGAAAGTCAGATTGATGCGCTGGCCGCCCATGACGGCGTGCTCGCCGTCGGCCAGCGGCGCAACGCCGTGAAAGAATAGCCGCGACGGCCCGCCCCAGACGACGACGTCGCCGTGCTCTAGCCGGTAACGCACAGTTTTGTCAGCGCGCTTCGGGCCGCCGAACAGGAAGACCGCAGGCAGCCCGAGCGAGACCGAGACGATAGGCGCACCAAAATCGAGTTCGTCCTTGTCCTGATGCAGTGACAGCTTTGCGCCGGGCACGTAGCGATTGATCAGGCAGGCCTCGGGCTCGAAGCCGTTGAACCCGGCGTCATCAGCCGCGTCAGCCGCCAGTCTCTGCAGCACAGGCGGCATCGCCGGCCACTTCTGTCCGGAGTCGGGATCGATGGCGTCATAGCGGTAGCCGGTGTTATCGGACACCCAGCCGACATTTCCGCAATTGGTCATCGCGACCGACATGCGGTGACCGCCCGGCGTGACCAGATGCCGAAACGGCGACTGTTTGACGATGGCGCGCAGTGCCGGAAGCAACTCGGCTTCGAACGGTCGCGCAAAGCCGCGCAGCAGCACGGCACCCTCCGCCATCGCCTCGCGCGACGGGCGCATGTCGCCAACGCTCTCGAACAGATCAGCCGTCAATTCAGTCCGTGCTCGCTTGCAAGTCCGTGCTCACTTGGCATCGTGAAAGATCACGCCGACGGTGTGGCGGTGGCCGGAGCGAACCCGGCTGACGCCGTGGCGCAGGTTAACCCGATAGGGCCCGCGCGTCCCCTGCACTGGCCGGTGATGCACAGCAAAGGCGACCGCGTCTCCCTGCGCCAGCGGAACCACTTCAGCCCGCGACTGCATCCGCGGCCGCTGCTCCGTCAGCACGAATTCGCCGCCTTCGAAATCGCGCCCCGGCTGCGACAGCAGGATCGCGACCTGCAGCGGAAACACGTGCTCGCCATAGAGATCCTGGTGCAGGCAGTTGTAGTCGTCCTCGCCATATTGCAGCAGCAGCGGCGTCGGCCGCGTCTGCCCGGCGTCGTGGCAGCGCTTCAGGAACGCCTCGTGGCTATCAGGATAGCGGATGTCGATCCCCATCGTCTCGTTCCAGCGATTGGCGACGGAACAAAGCCGCGCGTAAAGCGCAGGCCGCAATTGCGCGATCAGGTCGGGCAGTGGATAGGCGAAATACTTGTACTCACCCCGGCCGAAGCCGTGGCGCCCCATCACGATGCGGCTGCGGAAGTTCTTGTCGTCTGGATAGAGCGCGGCCAATGCGGCGCACTCGTCCGGCGACAACAACCCCTTCAGGACGGCGCAGCCCTGCGCATCGAGATCGGCAGTCGCCTGCGCCCAGTCGATCGCGTCGACACGGGCGGCGATTTCCGAGGAACAGTCGATATTTCTGGCGGTCGCTTTCATGGCGAAAAGTCTCGCAAATGCCCCCGGCATACGCCACCCGATTTCCGAAAACTCCGTCGTCGTCCCGGCGAAGGCCGGGACCCATACGCCATGGCGATGATGCTGGGCACGAGGCCGATGGCTTCTTCCAACAACAGGCGACCGGGATTACGGGTCCAGGCCTTCGCCGGGACGACGTGCGGATGGGCTCAGCCCAACACCGGCAGCGTGACCACGTCATAT
Organism: Pseudomonadota bacterium; assembly: GCA_023387735.1. Lineage (GTDB taxonomy): Bacteria > Pseudomonadota > Alphaproteobacteria > Rhizobiales > Xanthobacteraceae > Bradyrhizobium. Next base: position 408,017 of record JAEWHP010000035.1, read on the forward strand.
CCGTGGCTGATCTTGCGCTTCAGCACGGGATCTTCCAGTTCGAACTCGAAGCGATCGGCCGGACGAATGCCGCCCTTGGCCGCAAACGTGCCGCCGAACATGGCGCAGCCATCGGGCAGGCCCGCAGCCCCAAAGCCGCGCGCGACCAGTTCCTTCACCGGCAGCATGTGGTCGAGCGTGCCTTCCTGATAGAGCACGCGCTGGCCACCGATCGTGGCCCAGGCGCGCAGGATCAGCCGATCCCAATGGCCGATGACGTCCTCCAGTTCCCACAGCGCGGACGCCATCGGCTTGTCACACATCTGCTTGGAGACGGTGACGTTGTAGCTCTCCACCTTGCGGTCGGTATGGTCGGAGCCGCAGCCGACGAAGATGCGGCCCTGCCAGCCGATCAGCACGAACTCGACCTCGCCGCTGGAATTTTCGCCGCAGACTTCGATGCTGTCGGCGAGCGTGATCCGCCGCGCCGAGCATCGATAGTAGATCGGCGTTGTCGCGGGGCGCGCAATGCCGATCGCTTCGAGCTCGGCGATGTGCTTGTCGCGCGCCACCGGATCGCGTCCGGTCCAGCCGGCGATGACGGCCTGGTCGATCGCAAGCGTCAGCGGCGTGCCCGCGCCCTTGTCCTGGACGTTGAAGGTCAGGTCAAACACGGATGATGTTTTCCATTCCGGCGGCCAGTTCGAAGATGCGGCGGTCCGAGCCGCCTGCGGCGGCGAGCATCAGCCCGACCGGCACCTCGCCATCGCGATGCGCCGGCAGCGAGATCGCGCAGCCATCGAGCATGTTGATCAGCGTGCAGTTGCGCAACGCGCGCAAATTCTCGGTGGTGAACGCCTTGTCGTCGGCGAGGTCGGCAATGGCAGGCGGGGTGTTCGCAGTCGTCGGCAGCACCAGCGCGTCATAGGGCGCGATGCGCACTTCCGTCCGCGCGATGAACGAGCGGCGCGCGTCGAGGATATCGATGTAGTCGGCGGCGCTGATGCTTTCGCCGCGCAGGATGCGAACGCGAACCCGGGGATCGTAGACGTCGCCCTGGCTGACGATCAGGTAGCGATGCCAGGCGTAGCTTTCCGCGGCGGCAAAGCCGCCCTTGCTGTTCATGACGCCGACATCGTGAAATTCCGGCACCTCGATCCGCTCGATCGATGCGCCATAGCGCGACAGCGTCTCCAGCGCGCGCTCGAAGGTCTTCGCGACCTCGTCGTCGAGATCATCGAGCGCGACCGTGGTCGGCACCGCAAGCCGCATGCCCTTGACCGGGCGCGGCTGCAACGGCTGCACGGCCTCACCCGCGAGCACGGCATCGAGCACCGCGCAGCAGGCAACGCTGCGCGCCAGCGGCCCAAAACTGTCGAGCGAGGACGACAGCGGCACGCCGCCGTCGAGCGGCACGCGCGCCTGCGTCGGCTTGTAGCCGACGATGCCGTTGTACGCCGCCGGAATCCGGCAGGAGCCGCCGGTATCGGTGCCGAGCGCGCCATAGGCCATTTGATCGGCGATCGACACTGCGGCGCCCGACGACGAGCCGCCGGGGACGTGGCCGACGCTGCGATTCCAGGCGCTCTTCGGCGTGCCGTAATGCGGATTGATGCCGATGCCCGAATAGGCGAACTCGGTCATGTTGGTGCGGCCGATCACGATGAAGCCCGCCCGGCGCAGCCGCGCCACCACGGTCGCATCGTCCTCCGCCGGCGTGCAATTCTCCTCCAGCGCGCGGGAGCCGGCGCGGGTCACCTGCCCCTTGATGTCGAACAGATCCTTGATCGAGACGGGAATGCCGGCATAGGGCGACGGCGCGGCATTGGCCTTGCGCAGCCGGTCCATGGCGTCAGCAGCCCCGAGCGCGGCCTCCTTGTCGACGTGGATGAAGACGCGCTGGCCTTCGCCGGCGGGATCGGCGATCCGGGCGAGGCACGCCTCCACCAGTTTCCGGGCGGTGGTCGCGCCGCTGTCGAGATCGGCGGCCAATGTGGCAAGTGTCGGCGTATCGGGCATGACGGCTGGTGCTCTCTGTTATTGCTTGTTGTCGGGTGCGGGTGCGATGTCGAGTTCGAGGTCGAGCAACGCCGAACTCAGCGACTTGCCGTGCGCGTCGAGCGCCAGCGACCGCGTCACGCCACCGCCGAGCGCCTGGTCCATGACGAAGTTCAGCGCGGAAAGATTGGGCAGTTCGTAGCGAACCACCTCGCCCTGGACGACGCCGGCGAAATGCGCTTTCACCCGCGCCGCCGTGACCTGCTCGAGCAGCAGCGGATAGTCCTTCGCATCATAGGCGATGACGGAAATATTGGAGATGTTACCCTTGTCGCCGGTGCGGGAATGAGCGATCTCGCGCAGCTTCATCGTCACGCCCCCACGAAACGCACTTGCGGCCTGGCCAGTTTGCGCGGCAGCAGCACCGAAGCCACCGCAACCACGTCCCGCGCCGACTTCCAGGCGCCACCGCCCGCCGCCGGGCCGTTGGTATAGAGCGTTTCGACCTCGTTGCCGATCCTGACCGCCTCACGCAAATTCTCGGTGCGGCCGCTGACACGAACGCGCACCTCATAGGGTTCGTTGGCGCGCGCGGAGACTTCCGCGCCGTGCAGGGAATCGACGCCGACGAGTTCGAACCGCCATTCGCTGGCGTCGACGCCGGTCAGCTTCAGCCGCTCGCGGACGATCTCCAGCGCCAGCCGTCCCCGCGCCAATGCGCCCGGACCTGCATAGGAGATCTGGCCTTCGCCGATGTAGCTGTCGACATAGCCAACCGAGACCTTCAGCGTATCGGTCCGCTTCGTCCCCCGCCCGCCGCTGACGCGCACGCGATCAGGTCCGATCTCCTCGACCTTCACTTGAGAAAAATCCGCGACCACATCCGGCTGGAAATATTTGGCGGGGTCGTGCACCTCATAGAGCAACTGCTCCTTGCAGGTCTGCGCCGTCACCGCGCCGCCGGAACCTGCAACCTTGGTAATGACGAGACTGCCGTCCTCGCCGACTTCGCCGATCGGAAATCCGAGCCGCGCCAGATCGGGCACGTCCTTGTAGCCGGGATCGGCGAAATAGCCGCCGGTGATCTGGCCGGCGCATTCGAGCAGATGCCCGGCGACGGTGCCCTGCCCCAGCAGATTCCAGTCATCCATCGCCCAGCCGAACGCGTGGATCATCGGCGCCAGAAACAGCGCCGGATCGGACGCCCGCCCGGTGATGACGATATCGGCGCCCGATGCCAGCGCCTGCGCCATCGGTTCGGCGCCGAGATAGGCATTGGCGGACAACAGCCGGTTGCCGAGCTGACGGATCGTGCCGTCGAACTCCATGATCGGCAGATCGCCGTCCTTGCAGGCGTCGAGCACATCGTCGCCGACGACAGCGGCGATCTTCCGTTCGGACAGTCCGAGCGACTTTGCGATCTCGGAGGTCTTGCGCGCGGCCGCTACCGGATTGGCAGCGCCCATGTTGGTGACGATCTTGATGCCTTTGGCAGCGCAGAGCGGAAGCACCGCGCGCATTCGCTCTTCGAGCAGCGGGTCATAGCCGCTTTCCGGATTTTTCATCCGCGCCTGCTGCGCCAGCGCCACCGTGCGCTCGCCCAGGCACTCGAACACGAGATACTGGATGTCGCCCTTTTCGGCGAGTTCGATCGCGGGCTCGATGCGATCGCCCGAATAGCCGGCGCCGGAGCCAATTCGAATGGTTCGCACCTCGTCTCCATCGCCGTTGCGCGCGCGACATGTTTCGCAGTGAGAAATACCCTAGCGCGGAAAATCGCTGGCATACAAGCGCTCTCCAACGCAGGAATGCAGCCATGCGGCAGCACCGCTGCTGGACCGTTGACGGGCAATGGTCAAATGTCGCATCAAGATCGCAACAAGCGCCCCCGGCGCCGTTTCCCAAGGAGAACAGCCGATATGGCGGAGCCCGCGCGCGCTAAACCAAAGCCCACACCCGAAACGCAGCATTTCTGGGAGGGCACGCAGGCCGGCGAATTGCGCCTGCAGCGCTGCGACGCCTGCGCCAACGTCTATTTTCCGCCGCGCCCGTTCTGCCCCTCCTGCGCCTCGCGCAAGGTCTCGGTGTTCAAGGCCAGCGGCAAGGCCAAGCTCTACAGCTACGTCATCAACCACCGTCCGGCGGCGCCCGGCTTCACGCCGCCTTACGCGATCGCGGTCGTCGAACTCGACGAAGGCCCGCGCATGATGAGCAACATCATCGACTGCCCGCAGACGCCGGAGGCGCTGGAGCTCGACATGAAGCTCGAAGTCGCGTTCGAGAAGCTCGACGACAAGATCACCCTTCCTCAATTCCGTCCGGCGAAGGGCTGAGCATCATGCGCAAAAATGCAGTCGCCGTCGTCGGCGCAGCCGAGACCACCGAACTCGGCGTCATCCCCAACATGTCGCAGATCCAGCTCCATGCGGACGCGGCGCTCAACGCCATCGCCGATGCCGGGCTGAAACTGTCCGACATCGACGGCATCGCCACCGCGGTGGAAACGCCGCAGCAGATCGCCCACTACCTCGGCATCACGCCGACCTGGGTCGACGGCACGTCCGTCGGCGGCTGCTCGTTCATGCTGCACGTCCGCCATGCCGCGGCGGCCATCGAAGCGGGCCTCTGCAAGACCGTGCTGATCACCCACGCCGAGAGCGGCAAGTCGATGATCGGCAAATTGCCGCGCTCGATCCCCGCCGACAGCCTGCAGGGGCAGTTCGAGGCGCCGTTCGGCGTCTATGGCCCGCCCAGCATGTTCCCGATCCCGGTGCTGCGCTACATGAAGACCCACGGCATCACCCATGAGCAGATTGCCATGGTCGCCGTGGTGCAGCGCGAGTGGGCCGCCAAGAACCCGCGCGCGATGATGAAGGACCCGATCACGGTCGCCGACGTCCTCAATTCGCGGATGATCGCCTATCCGTTCCGCCTGCTGCAGTGCTGCCTCGTCACCGACGGCGGCGGCGCGCTGATCCTCACCTCGGCCGACCGGGCCAAGGATTTCCCGAAGAAGCCGGTGTACATTCTCGGCACCGGCGAGAGCGTGGAAACGCCGATGGTCAGCCAGATGGAGACGTTCAACTCCTCGCGCGCCTTCAAGGTGGCCGGCCCCACCGCGTTCAAGGAGGCCGGCATCACCCACAAGGACGTCGACCACCTGATGATCTACGACGCCTTCGCGCATCTTCCGCTGTTCGGGCTCGGCGATCTCGGCTTCATGCCACATGAGGAAACCGGAAAATTCATCGCCGACGGCAACACCCGCCCCGGCGGCAAGCTGCCGCTCAACACCAATGGCGGCGGGCTGAGCTACATGCATTCCGGCATGTACGGCATGTATGCGCTGCAGGAAAGCGTGCGGCAGATGCGCGGCATCGCGCCGGCGCAGGTCAAGGACGCGAAAATCTCGGTCTGTCACGGTGTCGGCGGCATGTTCGCGGCGAGTGGCACGATCATCTTTACGAACGAGAAGTAACAACCTCCGTCATTCCGGGATGGTCCGAAGGACCAGACCCGGAATCTCGAGATTCCGGGTTCGCGCTCCGCGCGCCCCGGAATGACGGAAACAACAGGAGAACTCCCAATGGCAAAATCACTGCAAGACAAGGTCATCATCGTCACCGGCGCGGGCCGTGGCATCGGGCGCGAGATCGCGCTGCTCTGCGCCGCCGAGGGCGCCAAGGTCGTGGTCAATGATCCCGGCGGCGCCGCCGATGGCGCGGGTACGTCGGCCGCGCCCGCAGAGGAAGTGGTCGAGGAGATCAAGAAGCGCGGCGGCATCGCGGTGCCCAACTTCGAATCGGTGGCCGAAGCGATCCCGGCGAGCAAGATCGTCAAGACCGCGACCGATCATTTCGGCCGGCTCGACGGCGTCGTCAACAACGCCGGCATCCTGCGCGACATGATCTTCCACAAGATGAGCGTGGAGGCCTTCGAGGCCGTCATCAAGGTGCACCTGATGGGCTCGTTCTACGTCTCTCACGCCGCGGCGCGGATCTACCGCGAGCAGGAGAGCGGTTCCTTCGTGCACTTCACCTCGACCTCCGGCCTGATCGGCAATTTCGGCCAGGCCAACTACGCCGCCGCCAAGCTCGGCATCGTCGGCCTGTCGAAGTCGATCGCGCTCGACATGGGCCGCTTCAACGTGCGCTCGAACTGCGTCTCGCCGTTCGCCTGGACCCGCATGATCGGCACCATCCCGACCGAGACCGAAGCCCAGAAGGCCCGGGTCGAGAAGATCAAGCAGATGGGTCCGGAGAAGATCGCGCCGGTTTGCGCCTATCTCATGTCCGATGCCGCCAAGGATGTGACCGGGCAGATCTTCGGCGTACGCATGAACGAGATTTTCCTGTTCAGCCAGAACCGGCCGCTGCGCTCGGTGCATCGCAGCGAAGGCTGGACGCCGCAGACCATTGCCGAACACGGCATGCCGGCGCTCAAGGATTCCTTCTACAAGCTCGACCGCTCGGCAGACATCTTCCCCTGGGATCCGATCTGAGCAACACGAGGCAGCTGAAGGATGGGTTTCGCTACGCTCTACCCATCCTTCAAGTCTGCTGCGCTGCATCACCATCTCTGATTGCTTCATCGCGAGTCCGCCCGCTTTATGCCTGATTGCGGGCGGATGTTTTCCTTCCAATAAAAAAACGGGAGGAAATCATGACAAGCTCACTGACCTTTTCCGATTCCCACCAGCAAGGCGGCGGTTTCGATCGCCGCAAGATATTGACCGGCGCTGCAGCGCTTGCCGCCTCCGCTGTCACGGTGAAAACGGCTTCTGCCGCCTCCGTCGCGCCGCTTGGCCAGACCGGCGTGCCGACCACCGCAGCGCCGCCTTTGCCGCTCGGCCCGCTGTCCGGCGCCCGCTATCCGGACGCCCGACTGGAGTCGATGAAGAAGCCGAAGGTTTCGTTCGGGCCGACGGGCTTTCCCGCCTTCGCCGGCACCATGGCGGTCGAGCGCGTCGCGACCGGCTTCCGCTGGGCCGAAGGCCCGGTCTACTTTCCGGCCGGGCGATATGTTCTCTTCAGCGACATCCCCAACAACCGCATCATGCGCTTCTCGGAGGATGACGGCCACCTCAGCGTCTATCGGCAGCCGTCGATGAACTCGAACGGCAACACCATCGATCGCGAGGGACGGCTGATCACCTGCGAACATTCCGGACGCCGCGTCACCCGGACCGAACTCGACGGCTCGATCACCATCATCGCCGACAAGTACAACGGCAAGAAACTGAACTCGCCGAACGACGCCGTCGTCGCGGCCGACGGCTCGATCTGGTTCTGCGACCCGGCCTACGGCATCGGCGGATTCTACGAAGGCATCAAGGCCGATGCCGAGCAGGACAAGAAGAACGTCTACCGGGTCGATCCGAAATCCGGCGATATCAAGATGGTGGTCGACGACTTCGTGCAGCCGAACGGCCTCTGCTTCTCGCCCGACGAGAAGAAGCTCTATATCTGCGATACCGGCTTCACCGACGCGCCGGACAACCCGTCGCACATCCGCGTGTTCGACGTCGATCTCGCGGCCGGCAAGCTTTCGAACAGCAAGGTGTTTGCGGACATGCCCAAGCCCAGTATTACCGACGGGCTGCGCTGCGATACCGCCGGGCGCCTGTGGTGCTCCGTCGGCTGGGGCGATCCGAACGAGGACGGCGTGCGCTGCTACACGCCTGACGGCGATCTGCTGGGCAAGATCCACATCCCGGAAACCGTCGCCAATCTGTGCTTCGGCGGCCAGCAGCGCAACCGGCTCTACATCTGCGGTTCGTCATCGCTCTACGCGGTCTACACCAGCGCGCAGGGTGCGATGAAGCCGTGAGTGGCTTCCGTCGTCATTCCGGGGCGACGCGAATGCGTCGAACTATGGTGCGCAATTGCGCACCTGAGAATCTCGAGGTTCCGGGTTCGCGCTTGCGCGCGCCCCGGAACGACAGTGGTCACCCGCTATTCCGCAGCCCCGCCGATATGCCGTTGATCGTCAGCTGAATCCCGCGCAGCACCTGCTCGTCCGGGTTCTGCGCGCGATGCTCCTTCAGCAATTCCACCTGCACGTGGTTGAGCGGATCGAGATAGGGAAAGCGGTTGCGGATCGAGCGGTCCAGCAACGGGTTGCCCTGCAGCAACCGCTCGTGCCCCATGATGTCGAGCAGCGTCTCGATGGAAGAATGCCATTCGCGCCGGATGCGGCCAAAAATGCTCTCGCGCAGTTTCACATCGGGCACCAGTTCAGCGTAGCGCGAGGCGATCGCGATCGAGCTCTTGGCCAGCACCATGTCCATGTTCGACAGCAGCATGCGGAAGAACGGCCACTCCCGATACAGTTCCTGCAGGAACGGCATGCCCTGCTCCGGATGCTCCGCGATCCAGGTCTCGACCGCGGTGCCAAATCCGTACCAGCCCGGCAGCATCAGCCGGCATTGCGCCCAGCTGAACACCCACGGGATCGCCCGCAGGTCCTCGATCTCGCGGGTCTTCTTGCGCGATGCCGGACGGCTGCCGATGTTCAGCGTCGCGATCTCGTTGATGACGGTCGAGCCCCAGAAATAGTCGGCAAAGCCTTCGGTCTCGTAGACCAGGCCGCGATAGGCGCGAAACGCCAGCGCCGACAGCTGATCCATCGCCGTCAGATATTCCTTGCGCGGCGCGCTCTGGCGGGGATGCAGCAGGCTTGCTTCCAGAGTGGCGGCCGCCAGGATCTCCAGATTGTTGCGGCCGACTTCGGCGTTGGAATATTTGCTGGAGATGATCTCGCCCTGCTCGGTGATGCGGATCTGACCGTTCACGGCGCCGCCCGGCTGCGCGATGATGGCGTCATAGCTCGGTCCGCCGCCGCGGCCGACCGATCCGCCGCGGCCGTGGAACAGCCGCAGGCGCACGTGGTGGCGCTCGAACACTTCGACCAGGCCAATCTCGGCCTTGTAGAGCTCCCAGCCCGAGGTGACGAAGCCGCCGTCCTTGTTGCTGTCGGAATAACCCAGCATCACTTCCTGCACGCTGCCGCGGCTGTCCACCAGCTTGCGGTAATCGTGCATCGACAGCATCCGGTCCATGATGCCGGATGAGGCCTGCAAATCCTCGATGGTCTCGAACAGCGGCACGATGTTCACCGCGCTGCGGCCGGACGGATTGACGAGGCCGACCTCCTTCAAGAGCACCGCGACCTCCAGCATGTCGGACATGCCCTTGCACATCGAGATGATGCATTGGGAGATCACGTCGGCGCCGAATTTGGCGTGGGCCTCGGCGGCGGCGCGGAACAGCGCCAGTTCGCCCAGCGTTTCCTCGCTGTACTTGACGAACGCCGAGCTGAGCGGCCTCGCACTGCGCAGCTCGTTTAACAGGAGATTGACACGGGCTTCCTCGCCGAGCGCGAGATAGGACATGCCGGGGATCGCAGCATCGAACAGTTCGGCGACCGTGCGTTCATGCACGGCCGAATTCTGCCTGATGTCGAGCCGGGCGAGATGGAAGCCGAAGCAATCCACGGCGCGGCGCAACAGCCGCAGCCGCCCACGCGCGATCACGCCGGAATTGTTTGCGATCAGCGAGCGATCGAGCACGTCCAGATCGGCCTTGAACTCCTTCACACTCGTATAGGGCGCGGCTTCGCCCACCGGCCGGCGGGTGGTTTCGACCTCCAGCCACAGCGCGGTCGCCGTCAGGCGGGCATAGATGCCGGAGACCGCCAGTCGATACGGCTCGCCGCTCCGATGAGGCGAGGTGTCCGGCGAACGCCCGGCAAGTTCGCGCAATTCGTCGGAGACATCGGCAAGATGCGCCGCCAGCGACAGCTCCGAGCCGAGCGCATGCAGTTGCTCGAGATAGAAGTTCATGACCCGGCTCGACTGCAGCCGAAGCGTGCCGCGCATGACATCGGCGGTCACGAACGGATTGCCGTCGCGATCGCCGCCGATCCAGCTTCCCATGGTCAGGAACGACGCCACTTCGCCGGACGCCCCCTCCTCCTGGTTCAGCCGGTCCTCCAGCGCGCAATGCAGCCGCGGCACCTCGTGCAGGAACGTGTAGTCGTAGAACGAGAGGCCGTTGGCGACCTCGTCGAGCACGGTGAGCTTGGTTCGGCGCAACAGATTGGTCTGCCACAGCGTCAGCACGGCGCGGCGCAACTGTTCGTCGCTGGCATCAGCTTCCTCCGGCGTCAGCTTCATGCGTTCGCGCCGGTCGAGCAGCGCCGCGATTTCCATCTCGCGGTCCATCGTGCTCTTGCGGCGGACTTCGGTCGGATGCGCCGTCAGCACCGGACTGACCTGGGCGTCCTTGAAGAAGCGCAAGAGATCGGCGGCGCTGAAGCCGGCCGCCTTGGCGTGGGACAATGTCTGCGCAAGCATGCTCGCGCGCGGCCCGCCATTGGCGCCCCACCCGCGCATCTGGCGAATGTTGTTCTGGTCCTCGGCGATGTTGGCGAGATGCGAGAAATAGCTGAAGGCACGGACGATCCGCACGGTGTCGGCGGTCGACATGCTGTCGAGGATGGTTTCCAGTTCCCGCCGCGCCAGACGGTCTTCGTCGCGATGGAACCGGATCGAGGTCTGCCGGATGCGCTCGACCAGGTCGAACACCTCCGCGCCTTCCTGGTCGCGCACGGTATCGCCGAGAATCCGCCCCAGCAGGCGGATATCCGTCCGCAGCCGCGCGTCTTCCGCGTCTTCGACGCGATTAGACCGGGCTTCGGTCTCGGTGGGGATGGTCTCGGAAGGCACGATCTGGGAAGACATGGCTGGCACCCTCAGAAACTGCCCGGCAATTCCGAGTGTGCAAGTTTTTTGCCGCAGTGCAAGATAAAGATGGCGGCGGACTCGTCCTGGCGAAGTTCCTCATCCTGAGGAGCCGCGAAGCGGCGTCTCGAAGGATGGCCACAAGGTCGGGGCCTCATGGTTCGAGACGCGCTTTCGCGCTCCTCACCATGAGGGATCGACCATCTCCGCTGGCGCGCTAGATCCTCCGCCCCGCCCGCTCCCAATAGGGATCGCGCAGGCGGCGCTTGAAGATCTTGCCGGAATCTTCGCGCGGCAGGTTCGTCTGGATTTCGATGTGTTTGGGCACCTTGTAGTCCGCCAGCGAGACCTTGAGCTGGGCGCGAACGGAGGCGATATCCAGCGTCACGCCCGGCTGCGGCTCCACGACCGCCATCAGCGCTTCGCCGAACTCCGCGTCGGGGATGCCGAATACGGCGCAATCATGCACGCCCGGTAGCGCATGCAGCGCCGCCTCGATTTCGGCGGGGTAGATGTTGACGCCGCCCGAAATCACCATGTCGCGCTTGCGGTCGCAGATGAAGACATAGCCGTCGGCGTCGATGTAGCCGACATCGCCTGACGTGATGAAGCCGTCGCGATCGATCTCGGCGCGCTTCTCCGGCTTGTTGTGATAGGTGAAATCCGGGTTGCCTGCGATGCGCGAATAGATTTCGCCGATCTCGCCCTGCGGCAATTCCCTGCCGTCATCGCCAATGAAGCGCAGTTCGGCGCCGGGCGAGATCTTGCCCACCGTGCCGGGCTTCTTCAGGGCATCCTCCGAGGTCGCGAAGGTGACCGCGCTCGACTCGGTCGAACCGTAGAACTCGTAGATCACCGGCCCCCACCACTCGATCATCGCGCGCTTGACATCGGCCGGACATGGGGCCGCCGCATGGATGATATGGCGCAGCGAGGACATGTCGTATTTCTTGCGGATCTCCTCCGGCAGCTTCATCAGCCGGATGAACATGGTCGGCACCATGAAGATGGTGTCGATCTTCTCGGTATCGATCACGCGCAGGAACTCTTCAGGCTCAAAGCGCGGCATGAGCACCAGCGCGCCGCCAAGCTTGCCGCCGCGCAGGCCGAACGAGTTCGGCGCCGAATGATAAAGCGGCCCCGGCAGCAGGGCGCGGGCGCCCGGCTTGAGGCCGTAGATCATGCTGCGCAAACGTTCGCCATTGGCGACCTGTTCCGGCGTCGGCGCATTGCGGCGCACGCCCTTGGGATGGCCCGTTGTGCCTGACGTATAGATCATGTTCTGCGGCTGCGGTACCGCCGGCCCGTCATAGCGGGGGAACTGCGTGAGCCAGGATTCGAAATCGATCGCGAAGTCGGGCGTCGCCAGATGATCCGGGTTGATCTTGTAGTTCGCAATGATCTCCGGCGGCGTCGGCACGCTGATCGCGGTGACGCCTTCCGGGATCGCCTCGCGCAGCTGGTGCAGCATGTCGGCATGCGCGATCAGCACCGCGGTGCCGCAATCCTTCAGCACGTAGTTGATCTCTTCCGGCTTGAAGTGCCAGTTCACGGGCACACCGTAGGCGCCGAGCCGCATCGCTGCATACGCTGCCTCGATGAAGGCGATGTCGTTGCGCATCAGCATGGCGACGCTATCGCCCTGCTTGACACCGAGCTTCTGCAATCCGCTGGCGATGCGGTCGGCGCGGTCGGCGACCTCGTCATGGCTGCGCCTGCGCTGGCCGCTGATGACGCCGTGGAAGAGTTGGGAGGTTGGCATTGTAGCGTTCCGATCTTTCGTCGGGTTCCAGGAATGACTTCGATGGTCGTCATTCCGGGATGGTCCGAAGGACCAGACCCGGAATCTCGAGATTCCGGGTTCGATGCTTCGCATCGCCCCGGAATGACGAATGAAACTACCCAGCCTCCGCGAACCGCGGCGCGCGTTTTTCCATGTTGGCGCGCACGGCCTCGGTCTGGTTGGCGCTGCCGAGCAACTTCTGCTGTTCGACGGATTCAGCGAGCAGCGCCGGGCCGGGATCGACGGACAGCTTGTTCAGCATGCGCTTGGCAGCACGGATCGCATCCGGACTTTTGCTCGCGATTTCGCGTGCGAGCTCCAGCGCCGCACCCCGCGGATCGTCGCAGATCCGCGTTGCCAGGCCATATCTCATGGCTTCCTGCGCCGAGAAGATGCGGCCGGTATAGGTCAGCTCGCGCAGGATATCATCGCGGACCAGCGTGGCGAGAATGGGCGTACCGGCCATGTCCGGCACCAGACCCCATTTGATCTCCATGATCGACATCCGCGCGTCCGGTGTCAGGAAGCGCATGTCCGCTCCGAGCGCGAGCTGAAATCCGCCGCCGAACGCCACGCCCTGGATCGCCGCAATGACCGGCACCGGCAGTTGCCGCCAGCCCCACACCGCCTGTTGCGGGAAATTCGCCAACCCATGCGTGCGTGCAGACAGGTCACGTTTCTCGCCACCGGCGATCCCGTTACCGCCGCTCTCCTTCATCGCGGCGAAACGGCCCATATCGAGGCCGGCGCAGAACGCCCGCCCTTCCCCGGACAATACTACCACGCGGACCCCTTTTTCATGGGCAAGCCGCTCGGTCGCGGCGACCAGCGCCTCGAACATCGCGGCGTCGAGGGCATTCATCTTGTCGGCCCGCACCAGTCGGACATCGGCAATGCCGTCCGAGATCGAGATCGAGACGCGTTGTTCCATGGGAGATCCTCCACTCTTCTTTCTTGTCGCTTTGCCGACTTGCTGCTTTACAGAAAGGCCCTTGTCCGGTTTTAGTCAATCGACCAATTAACAGCAACTCCCGTGGGTGGAAACGATGTTCAACGATCAGCTTCTCGCCGGGCGGCGCATTCTCGTAACGGGTGGCGGCACCGGCCTCGGCAAGTCCATGGCGGCGCGGTTTCTTCAGCTCGGCGCCGAGGTTCACATCTGCGGCCGGCGCAAGATTGTTTGCGACGAGACTGCAACCGAACTGATGGACCAGTATGGAGGCCGCGTGGTCAGCCACGGCGTCGACATCCGCAACGCGATGGCCGTCGATGAGATGATCGAGGCGATCTGGACCTCGGGTCCCCTCACCGACCTCATCAACAACGCCGCCGGCAATTTCATCTCGCGCTCGGAAGAGCTTTCGCCCCGCGGCTTCGATGCCGTTGCCAACATCGTCATGCACGGCACGTTCTACGTGACGCATGCGGTGGGCAGGCGCTGGATCGCCGGCAAGCACCGCGGCAACGTGGTGTCGATCACGGTTACCTGGGTCCGCAACGGCTCGCCCTATGTGGTGCCGTCGGCGATGAGCAAATCGGCGATCCACGCCATGACCATGTCGCTCGCGGTCGAGTGGGGCAAATACGGCATCCGCCTCAACACCATCGCGCCGGGCGAAATTCCGACCGAGGGCATGAGCAAGCGCATCAAGCCCGGCGACGAGGCCGGCGCGCGCACCAAAGCGATGAATCCGATGGGCCGGGTCGGCACCATGGAGGAGTTGCAGAACCTCGCGGTGTTTTTGATTTCCGGCGGCTGCGACTGGATCAACGGCGAGACTATCGCCATGGACGGCGCGCAGGCGCTCGCGATGGGCGGCAATTTCTATCAGCTGCGCGACTGGAGCGACGCCGACTGGAACCAGGCCCGCGACTCCATCAAGGCGCAGAACGAAAAGGACCGCGCCTCGCGGGGGTGATCTCTGCTGTCGTCCCGGCGAAGGCCGGGACCCATAACCACCATCGCCAGCTTTTGCGAAGGCAATTGGCCGCATCACCTTCCCGATAGGTCACGGCGTATGGGTCCCGGCCTTCGCCGGGACGACGAGACCATATTGTCTTTGCCCGCGGATGACGCCAAACTCCGCGTAACCAAAACAAGACGCTACGGGAGAGACATGTCCACTTCGCAACAACCGGCGAACCTTGCCGACATGGTACGCGACCGCGCCAGGACGCGCGGCAATGCGCTGGCCTACGAATTCGAGGGCCGCCAGACCACCTTCGCCGAGTTCGACATCAAGACCAACCGGGTTGCGAACGCGCTCATCGCACTGGGCGTCAAGCCGGGCGAGCGCATCGCCTATCTCGGCAAGAACAGCGACATCTATTTCGAGCTGTTGATGGGCGCGATGAAGGCCAATGTGGTGATGGCGCCGGTCAACTGGCGGCTCGCCGGGCCCGAGGTCGCCTTCATCGTCGGCGATTGCAAGGCACCGGTGCTGTTCGTAGGTCCCGAATTCATCACCCAGGTCCGCAACATCAAGGCGCAATTGCCCGATGTCCGCACCATCATCACGACCGAAGGCGGCGCCCCAGAATGGCAGGACTTTACGCCGTGGCGCGATGCGGCAAGCGCCGACGACCCGAAAGTGCCGATCAACCCGAAGGACATCGCCATCCAGCTCTATACCTCGGGCACCACGGGCAAGCCGAAGGGCGCGATGCTGTCGCACGCCAACTTCCTCAACCTGGTGCAAACCGGCAACGAGGCCGAGAAGCCCGAATGGAACAAGTGGTCGACCGACGACGTCTCGCTGGTGGCGATGCCGATCTTCCATATCGGCGGCTCCGGCTGGGGCGTGATGGGCCTCTATCACGGCGCCCGCGGTGTGATCGCGCGCGAGTTCGACCCGACCAAGGTGCTGGACTTCTTCGAACAGTCCGGCATCACCAAGCTGTTCATGGTGCCCGCCGCGATGCAGTTCGTGGTGCGGCAGCCGCGCGCGCGCGAGGTGGATTTTTCGCGCCTGAAATACATGCTCTACGGCGCCTCGCCCATTCCCGCAGCCCTGCTGAAGGAATGCATCGAGGTGTTCAAATGCGGCTTCGTGCAGATGTACGGCATGACCGAGACGACAGGCACCATCGTCGCCCTGCCGCCCGAGGACCATGTCGAGGGCCTGGAACGCATGCGCTCCGCCGGCAAGGCGCTGCCCGGAATCGAGCTCGCGATCCTCGATCCTGACGGCAACCGGCTGCCGCCACGCGAGGTCGGCGAGATCGCCACCCGCTCCGGCTCCAACATGGCCGGGTACTGGAACCTGCCGGAGGCGACCGCCAAGACGCTCGGCGCCGACGGCTGGCTACGCACCGGCGATGCCGGCTATATGGACGAGGACGGCTACCTCTATATCCACGACCGCATCAAGGACATGATCATCTCCGGCGGCGAGAACATCTACCCCGCCGAAGTCGAGAGCGCGCTGTGCGATCATCCTGATGTGGCCGAAGCCGCCGTGATCGGCATCCCCGACGACAAATGGGGCGAAGCGGTCAAGGCGATCGTGGTGATGAAGCCGGGCAAGCAGGCCACTGCCACCGAGATCATCAACTTCACCCGCGAACGCATCGCCGGTTTCAAGACGCCGAAGTCGGTCGATTTTCTGGAGGCCTTGCCGCGCAACCCGTCAGGCAAGATCCTGCGGCGGAACTTGCGCGACCCGTATTGGGCCGGGAAAGACCGCCAGGTGAATTGAAAGCGTTTCGTAGGGTGGGCAAAGCGCAGCGTGCCCACCATTCAGAGCACCGCAAGTTGTGGTGGGCAGGGTGGGTTTTGCCCACCCTACCGATTCTCGCAATGACGGAGGAAGCTCAATGCTTCCCCGCGCCCATGTACCCGAACAAGAATCCCGCGACCTTGCGCTTCTGGATTTCCTCGCTGCCCTCGGTGATGCGGTAGCGGCGGTGGTGGCGGTAGATGTGCTCGAACGGCTTGTGGCGTGAGTAGCCCATGCCACCGTGGACCTGCATGGCGCGGTCAGCGGCTTCGCAGCACAGGCGGTTTGCCCAGTAGTTGCACATCGAGACCCGGTCGGAGAGCGTGTGCTCGACCTGCGCCTGCGTCAGCTGATCCATCTCCCACGCGGTTTTGCGGATCAACAGCCGGAGCATCTCTGCCTGCGTCGCCAGTTCGACCAGCGGCCACTGGATCGCCTGATTCTCGGCCAGTGCCTTGCCGAAGGGCTTTCGCTCGCGCGCGTATTTGACGCTCTCGTTGATGCAGTAGACGGCGGCCCCCAGCGAACTCGCCGCCTGGCGGATGCGGTTCTCGTGCACGAAACACTGCGCCAGCGACAGGCCGCGGCCGACCTCGCCGAACTGTGCATCCTCAGGCACGAACACGTCAGTGAAGCTGACCCGCGGATGGTCCGTCGGCATGTTGAAGGTCCACATATATTCCTCGACCTTCACGCCGAGGCTCTTGGCCGGCACCAGGAAACAGGTGATGCCGCGCGCGTCGCCGTCATTGCCCGAGGTGCGCGCAAACAGCGCGCAATGGGTGGCGACATGCATGCCGGTCGTCCACATCTTCTCGCCGTTGATGATCCAGCCCTTGACGTTGTCGCGCGCTGCCTGCACCGCGCGCGTCTCCATGTGCGTCGCGTCCGAGCCGTGGTTGGGCTCGGTCAAACCAAACGTGATGCGGTACTTCCCCCTGATCGAACCGTCGATCATCTCCTTCTGCGCATCGGTGCCGTAGCGATCGAGCATGGTCACGATCGGCAGATTGCCGACGATGGAATGCTCGTTCTGCAGGTCGTTGTGCAGGCCGAGACCCTTGGAAGCGAAATGCTCGCGGATCACGGCCATCCAGAGGTTGGAACCGTCCTTGCCGCCGTAGCGCTTCGGGATCGCGAAGCGCAAATGGCCGGCGTCGTCCGCAAGGTTCTTGGCCTTGCGCAGCAGCACCTCCCATTCGTGCCGCGGCAGACCGCCGTTCTCGAAATCGGTGCGCGCCCATTCGCGGCGATGATCGAAGAAGCGGATGTTGTCGTCGGCTTCTTCCAGCGGCTTGATCTCGCGCGCGATGAAGCGGTCGAGCTCTTCCAGATAGGCCGTGAGGTCGGCAGGCAGGTTGAAATCCAAGGCGGTCTCTCCCGGAATTGTCGTCTGTTTTGATTTGCGTTTAGGCGCTACGGGGCGCTCATGCTCGGATCGATTAAGGTTGGAAGACCGGACCCAAGTCAAGATCAAGTCAAGCGAGGCAATAACGCTTGGCACGCGCAGTGGCCTTGCGTAATTGGATGGCATCCGACGCCGGGCCGGCGCTACACTTGCGGCCAGATATTCTTTGTCACAGAAAATCCGAACGGGAGCCAACATGGATCTGAAATTCTCCAAGGTGACGCGCAAGGGTCCGATCACGATCATCACGCTGTCGCGCCCCGAAGTGTACAATGCGTTGCATATCGACGCGCATTTCGAACTCAACAAGGTGTTCGACGATTTCTCCGCCGATCCCGATCAGTGGGTCGCGATCGTCACCGGCGCCGGCGACAAGGCGTTCTGCGCCGGCAACGACCTGAAGTGGCAGGCGGCGGGCGGCAAGCGCGGCTGGGACAAGGGCGGCTTTGCCGGCCTCACCTCGCGGTTCGACTGCGACAAGCCGATCATCGCCGCCGTCAACGGCGTCGCGATGGGCGGCGGCTTCGAGATCGCGCTGGCCTGCGACCTCATCATCGCGTCCGAAAATGCCACCTTCGCGCTGCCCGAGCCCCGCGTCGGCCTCGCCGCCCTCGCCGGCGGCGTGCACCGGCTGCCGCGACAAATCGGCCTTAAGCGCGCCATGGGCATGATCCTCACCGCCCGCCACGTTTCGGCCAAGGAAGGCCTCGAACTCGGCTTCGTGAACGAGGTGGTTCCGGCCGGCGAGGCGCTGGCTGCAGCGGAACGCTGGGCCGAGACCATCTGCAAGAATTCGCCGATGTCGATCCGCGCCTCCAAGCAGGCGATCCAGCGCGGGCTGGAAGTGTCGCTGGAACAGGCGATCGCCGAGCAGCGCGAATATCCCGCTGTCAAGGCGATGGCGGCGTCACAGGATTACATCGAGGGCCCGAAGGCGTTTTCGGAGAAGCGCCCGCCGAAGTGGCTGGGGAAATAACGCGTAGTCGTCATTCCGGGGCGATGCCAAGCATCGAACCCGGAATGACAGATCTCGTAGGATGGGTAGAGCGCAGCGAACCCATCAATTCATTGCGCGGAGAGATGATGGGTTTCGCTGCGCTCTACCCATCCTACTTGTTCCCCAATTCCCTTTTGTACGACCCGTAGTTCGGCTGATCGACGGCGAGCTTGTCCAGCGTGGTCTGCCAGAGATGTTCTTTGAGTCCCGGCGTCTGCAGGTCGACTTCGCCCTTTGCAATCTTCTCCGACAGCGCGCGATTCAACTCGATCAGCGAGCCCTCCGAACCCAATAGCTGCTTCAGCCGCGCGGTCTCGGCCGCATCGCTCCCCTGCTCAAGCGTCAATTGCCGCGTCACGAGATCGAGCGCGTTGATGCCGACGCGGAGCTTAAAGGCGTTGTGACCCTTGATGACGGGCGTGATTTCGTTGCGGAGGAAATCCGCAACCGCCTTGATCAGTTCGGTGGGTGTCGGTTCGTCCTGCATCTTATTTCCCTCGCGGCGCAAGCAGCCGCAGCAGATCGATTTCCGTCTCCGACGAGCGGCGACCGATCATCGCCTGCTCCATCGGGTGATCGGGAGCGTTACGGAACCGCTGCATCATGCGGCCGCACATGGTGCCCCAGCGCAGCGTGCCCATCACTTCCCAGAACATCACGCGATCAGGGTCGGCCTTGCCGCCAGCTTCCTCGTAACCCGCAAACAGATCCTCGCGCGTGCCAAAGCCGCCGACCGGCTTGTCGATCTCGCCGAAGCGCCAGGAGTTGACGCAGATCCAGCCGAGGTCCTCCATCGGATCGCCGAAATGCGCGAGTTCCCAGTCCAGCACCGCGCGCACCCCGTCGGGGCCGATGATGAGATTGCCATGGCGAAAATCGCCATGCACCAGCGTGACCTCGCGCGACGGGCCGGGATCGTGGTCGGCGAGCCAGCGCAGCGCGAGTTCAAACACCGGACGCGGCCAGTTGGACTTCTTGTATTCGCGCGTGAGGTCGGCAATTTCCTTGGTCGTGGTATTGCTGCGCATATCCGGCAGTTTGTCTCGCGAAAGGCCGTGAATGCCGGCGGCGATCCTGCCGATCTGGCGCGCCAGCAGCGGTCTTGCCTTTGCAAATTCGTCGTCGCGCAGGATCTTGCGCGCGATGGTCTCGCCCTCGACCCGCACCATGATGAAGCCGCGGCCGAGTTCGTCGGCCGGCGTCAACACGTGCATCACCCGCGGCGACGGCAGGCCTGTATCGTACGCAAGCTGCATCAGCACGGCTTCGCCATCGAGGTCGACCCCGCGCGACGGCGAAGGCGACGCGCCATAGCCCGGCGGCGAACGGCGCAGGATGGCGCCGACATTGCCGTCCGGGTGCACGATGTCGAACTTCCAGGTCTCCTGGCTGGCGCCGCCGGAAAGTCTTGCGGCGCCAGTGACGCCGGTCGCTCCCGGATACCAGGAGGCAACGCAGCGTCCGAGTTGCTGCTCGATCATTTGCCCTTGAACTTGGCGGGACGCTTCTCGAGGAACGCCGTCACGCCTTCCTTGAAATCTTCCGCCGCGCCCGCAATGCGCTGCGACTCGAATTCGAGGTTGAGCTGTTCCTCGAACGAATTCTCCGGGCTGTCCCAATAGAGCTTGCGGATCAGCGACAGCGCAATCGTCGGCCCGTTGGCGAGGTCATGCGCCAGCTTCATCACTTCTTCCATCAGCACGCCGTCATCGTGGACGCGGTTGACGAGGCCCCACTCCAGCGCCTTCTCCGCCGGCAGCCGCTCGCCCATCAACGACAGTTCGACCGAGCGCGCCTTGCCGATCATGCGCGGCAAGAGCCAGGTCGAGCCGCAGTCCGGCACCAGGCCGATGCGGCGGAACGCCTGCAGGAAATAGGACGAGCGCGCGCACAGGATCATGTCGCCCATCAGCGCAAAACTCATCCCGGCGCCGGCTGCGGGACCGTTGACCGCGGTCACGATCGGGCAATGCAGCCGGCGGAGCCGCCGCAGGAACGGGTGAAACCCGATTTCCAGCGACTGGCCGGCGTTGCTCTTGCCGGGCTTCTGGTTGTTGCGGCCCTGCAAATTGGCGCCGGTGCAGAACGCGCGTCCGGCGCCGGTCAGCACCAGGCAGCGCACCTCCTCCCGCTTGTCCTCGATGGCATCGAGCGCCTCGGAAAGGCCGCCCAGCATGTCCATCGAGACCGCGTTCATGACCTCCTGATGATCGAGCTTGAGAACGGCGACCGCGCCGTCGAAATCGAGCGTGACGTGCTTGAACTGCATGGTTTCCTCGTGACTTGTGTTTACGCGCTATTTCCGTTGCGCGGCAGACCGGACTTGCTGTCTCGATCCATATTTGATTTTCCAGATCGCCTTGTCCATGGTTGGACCTGAACATCTGACGATCTCTCGACGCACGGCTTAACGCGCGCCAGACCAAATGGGAACACCCCAGGGGAAAATCCAATGAGCATCTTCGACCTCTCCGGCCGCACGGCGGTCATCACCGGCGGCAATGGCGGCATCGGCCTCGGCATCGCGCAGGCGCTGAACGCCCAAGGCTGCAACGTCTCGATCTGGGGCCGCAACGCCGAGAAGAACAAGAGCGCGGCCGCCACCATGGCTGCCGGCCCCGGCAAGGTCGATACCGTGATCTGTGACGTCTCCGATCCCGCTTCCGTCAAGGCCGCGATCAAGTCCACGCTCGACAAGTTCGGCCGGGTCGACGGCTGCTTCGCCAATGCCGGCATCGGCGGCGGGGGACGGCGCGCCTTCATCGACCGTACCGAGGAAGAGTGGCGGCGCATGTTCGCGACCAATCTCGACGGCGTATTCCACGTGTTCCAGGCCGCCGCCCGCCACATGACCGAGCGCGCCGAGGCCGGCGACAAGTTCGGCCGGCTGGTGGCGACCTCGAGCCTGGCATCGCTGTTCGGCACCGCGCGTAACGAACACTATGCCGGCACCAAGGCGGCGCTGAACGCGCTGTGCCGCGCGCTCGCGGTCGAGCTCGCGCGCTACGGCGTCACCGCGAACGCGATCCTGCCCGGCTGGATCAAGAGCGACATGACCGCCGGCATCATGGGCAACGAGAAATTCGTCGCCAACGTCATGCCGCGCATCCCGGTGCGCCGCTTCGGCGAACCGAGCGATTTCGGCGGCATCGCCGTCTACATCATGAGCCAGGCGTCGTCGTATCACACGGCGGATTGCTTCGTGATCGACGGCGGCTATACGGCGTTTTGAGGCTTGGCGCGCAGCCTGCACCGTCATTCCGGGGCTCGCGAAGCGAGAACCCGGAATCTATCTGGCGGCAAGCTCAGTGGTGAAATGGATTCTCAGATGTGCAATTGCACATCATAGTTCGCGCCGAGAGGCGCGCCCCGGAATGACTGACCCAGCTCACCCCCACGGACCGCGTGAGGACGACGCCCGGCCCCACGGACCGCGGCGCGGGTAGTTGCCACGCGAATTGACAGAAAGCGTTCCGCCCTGAGCGCCCATCTGCGCCGCAAGCTGCTGCAACGCGGCGATGCGGTTCTCGGTCGCGGGGTGCGTCGTGAACAGGTTGTCGACGCCGTGGCCCGACAGCGGGTTGATGATGAACATGTGCGCGGTTGCCGGGTTGCGCTCCGCCTCCGGGTTCGGCACCTGATGCGCGGCGTTGGCGATCTTGGCCAGCGCGGACGCCAGCCACATCGGCTGGCCGCAGATCCGCGCGCCGAGATCGTCGGCGGCGTATTCGCGCGTCCGGCTGATCGCCATCTGCACCAGCATGGCGCCGAGCGGTGCCAAAATCATCAGCGCGATCGAGCCGATGACGCCGAGACCGTTATTGCTGTTGCGATTGCCGCCGAAGAACATACCGAACTGCGCCACCATCGAGATCGCGCCGGCGATCGTCGCTGTGATGGTCATCAGCAGCGTGTCGTGGTTCTTGATGTGCGCGAGCTCGTGCGCGATCACGCCGGCGAGTTCCTCGCGGCTGAGCGAATGCATCAGGCCCCTGGTGACGGCGACCGCCGCGTTCTGCGGATTGCGCCCGGTGGCAAACGCGTTGGGCTGCTCCTCGTCCATGATGAACACGCGCGGCATCGGCAGGCCGGCGCGGCCGGCAAGCTCAGCCACGAGATTGAATAGGTCCGGCGCCGTTCGCTGGTCGACCTCGTGGGCGCCGTACATCGACAGCACCATACGGTCCGAATTCCAGTAAGCGAACAGGTTGGTCGCGGCGGCGATCACGAGCGCGATCAGGGCACCGTTGGCGCCGCCGATCAGATAGCCGACGCCCATGAAGAGGCCGGTAAGACCGGCCAACAGAATGGCAGTCTTCAGATAGCTCATTGTCGTCTCCTAAGCCCCCCGGCGGAACGCCGCGGCTGGTATCCCAGAAGTAGGAACTCACCCGGCCGCGCTTCAAGAGGCCGCGGTGCGTCGTCGCGCCGCGCCGGGTGGAAGGAACGGCCGCGCGCGGGGTTAACAGGCCGTAATCTGCAGGCTTCCGGCAACTCTGCTGCCTCCGAACGGTTAACGCGCGCCTGCTTGTGCAACGCCAACGGCGCCGTCTAGAGTGCCCGCCGACGGCAGTCGGAGCCCTCGAAGAGTGCAAACGCATCAAAGGCTGCTCGTCCTTGAAAAACCGGGAGGTATCGAAGAGATGTTTTCGCATGTGATGATCGGCACCAACGACCTCGAAAAGGCCAAGGCGTTCTATGACGCGCTGCTCGGCACGCTCGAGGTCCGGCCAGCCAAGGTGGACCGCCACCGCATTTTCTACTTCACCAAGACCGGAACGTTCTCGGTGTCGAAGCCGATCAACGGCCAGCCTGCGACCCCAGCCAATGGCGGCACTATCGGCTTCCTGGCCAACTCCCCCGAACAGGCCGACGCCTTCCACGCGGCCGGCCTCGCCAATGGCGGCACGACCTGCGAAGACCCGCCGGGCGTTCGCGAAGGCCCCGCCGGCAAGCTCTACCTCGCCTACCTGCGCGATCTCGACGGCAACAAGATCTGCGCGATGCACCGGATGGCATCGTAAGCCGTCGGCCTCATCCCGAGGCGCCGCGAGGGCGGCGTCTCGCATGAGGGTCCTGCAATACCGCTTGCCACGTGACGGAAAATCGCGCCGCTCCGCTCGCGCTTGTACAAGCCCTGCCCTCGCGTCTACATTCCCGCCAACGAGCCTGAGCGCGCGCCCGCAGACCGATGTGTCCTGCGCAAATGGGAGGAAATAATCCATGAAACACGCCTATGTCCCGCGAACCACGACCTACAACCTCAATCCGGGCGAGGAACTCAACGATCTCAGGATGTCGGACGAGGTTCGTCCGCTGTACGAGCACGTCAAGAAGTTCATCCGCGAGACCGTCGACCCGATGTCGGTCGAGTTCATGCGGCTTGGCGAAAACAAGAAGGACCGCTGGAGCTTTACGCCCGAGCAGCTCGCCGTACTGCAGAAGGCCAAGGACAAGGCCAAGGAGGAAGGCCTGTGGAACTTCTTCCTGCCCGACGACGAGACCGGCCAGGGCCTGAAGAATCTCGACTACGCCTATATCGCGGTCGAGCTTGCGAAAAATCCGATGGCCTCGGAAACCATGAACTGCTCGGCGCCGGACACCGGCAACATGGAGGTGCTGGAGCGCGTCGGCACCAAGGCGCAGAAGGAGAAGTGGCTGAAGCCGCTGCTCGCCGGCGAGATCCGCTCGGCTTACGCGATGACCGAACCGAACGTCGCCTCTTCGGATGCCAAGAACATTTCGACCACCGCAAAACTCGTCGGCGACGAGTGGGTGATCAACGGCGAGAAGTACTACATCTCCGGTGCCGGCGACCCGCGCTGCAAGATCATGATCGTGATGGTGAAGACCAATCCGGACGCGCCGCCGAGCAAGCAGCAGTCGCAGATCCTGGTGCCGATCGACACTCCCGGCGTCGAGATTCTGGGCCCGATGCATGTGTTCGGCCACGACCACGCGCCGCGCGGCCACATGCACCTGCGCTTCAACAATTGCAAGGTGCCGAAGGAGAACATGCTGCTCGGCGAAGGCCGCGGCTTTGAAATCTCCCAGGTTCGCCTCGGACCCGGCCGCATCCATCACTGCATGCGTACCATCGGCAAGGCGGAAAAGGCGCTCGACCTGATGGTGTCGCGCGGCCTGACCCGCGAAGCCTTCGGCAAAAAGATCGCCCATCTCGGCGGCAATCTGCAGATCATCGCGCAGGCCCGCTGCGAGATCGAGGCGATGCGGCTGATGGTGCTCAAGGCTGCCAAGGCGATGGACGTGCTCGGCAACAAGGAAGCGCGGATCTGGGTCAGCATGGTCAAGGCCATGGTGCCGGAGCGCACCTGCAGGATCATCGACCAGGCGATCCAGATGCACGGCGCGACCGGCATCTCGCAATGGAGCCAGCTCGGCGAAATGTACCAGGACGTCCGCCACCTCCGCTTCGCCGACGGTCCGGATGAAGTGCACTGGATGGTGGTCGGCCGGCACGAACTGAGCATGCCGTAAGCTGGTCTGCGTAGGGTGGGCAAAGGCGCGCGAGCGCCGTGCCCACCACACTGCACCCGGGCTGAATGGTGGGCACGCTGCGCTTTGCCCACCCTACCAAAGCTGCGCGAGTCCCCCATGCAATACGCCCCCAGCGACCTGAAACCCCGCGAGCGCTACAAGGTGCTCACCTCCTTCGTGCTGCCACGGCCGATCGCGTGGGTAACGACGATCGGCGCGACCGGCGTGGTCAACGCCGCGCCGTTCAGTTTTTTCAACGTGTTCTGCGAGGATCCGCCGCTGTGCATGTTCGCCGCCAACCTGCGGCCGGATGGCCGGATCAAGGATACCGTGATCAACATCCGCCGCACTGGCGAGTTCGTGGTCAACATGACCGACGAGCCGCTGGCGCGGGCGATGCACGATTCCAGCGGCGACTTCCCGCCCGATATCGGCGAGCCCGATTATTTGAACCTGAAGGTCGCGCCCTCGACGAAGATCGCAGCGCCGCGGCTGGCGGATGCGCCGTTTGCGATGGAATGCAAAACCTGGAAGGAAATCGACGTCAACGGCGACCGGCTGCTGGTGATGGGCGAAGGCATCAACTTCCACATCCGCGACGAGTTGTGGGACCACGCCGCGATGCGCGTGCACATGGACCGCTATCACCCGATCGGCCGCATGTTCGCCGACCGCTACTGCCGCACCGATGACCGCTTGGTGTTTCCGCCGGCCGAGGGAGCGAAGACCACCGTCTAGACACCGGAAGGAGAAGCACATGGCCGAAAGCTTCCGCGACAACGAAGCCCGCGAACGATTTGAGCTCGACGTCGAAGGGCACACCGCCTTCGTCACTTACCGGAAGTCGCCAGGCGCGATCACGCTCGTTCATACCGAAGTGCCACCGGAACTCGGCGGCAAGGGCGTCGGCTCGAAACTGGCGCGCGCGACGCTCGACGCGGTACGGGCACAGGCGCGCAAGCTGACGGTGGAATGCGATTTCATTCGCAATTTCATGTCCAAGCACGCTGAGTACAACGACCTGCTGGCGCCCGGTCAGCCAACGAACACCAACGCTGCGACATATACCGCCGGCTGCTTCTGCGGCGCTGTCGAGGTGGAAGCATCGGGCGCGCCGGTCTTTGCCGGCTACTGCCATTGCGCGGATTGCCAGGCCTGGTCGGCCGCGCCAGTCAATGCCTTCAGCCTGTGGAAGTCCGGCGACGTCCGCGTCACCAAGGGTGCGTCCGACATCGGTACCTACAACAAGACCGAGAACTCCTACCGTAAATTCTGCAAGGTCTGCGGCGGCCATGTCATGACCGAGCATCCGCGCATGCGCCTGATCGACGTCTATGCCAATCTGCTGCGGGGATACACGCACCAGCCGACGCTGCATGTGAACTACGCAAGCAAGACGCTTTCGGTGAAAGACGGCTTGCCGAAATATGCCGACTTCCCTTCCGACCTGGGCGGCTCCGGAGAGAAATTGGCGGATTAAGCCCTATGCCGGCCGATGCGCGCGCAGGAACGATCGGATCTGGCGCACCGCGAGCGGCACCCTCTCCTTCGGCTCCTTCCACGGAAACAGGCTGACTTCCGCATTCGGCGCCAGCATCGCGCTCTCCATTGCGACCGCATAAGGGTGCGCCGGAATGTCGTCGGGCAGGATCAGGACCGGCGTCCGGCATTGACGCACGAAATCCCGCGTCACGGTGAAGACGAAATCCGGATCGGTGCGATACATCTTGGTCAGGAATTTTTCCGCCTGCTCCATCGTGATGTCGGGCCGGCGCTCGACCAGCTGCGGCGCCCAGCCCTTGATGTTGCTGTCGTAGAACAGGTCGCGCATCTCGGGGCGCGAGCCTGACGGCATCGCCAGCACGCCGGCCACGACCCGATCCGGCGCGCGCTTGATCAGATTCCAGATCAGTGGGCCACCGATGCAGAAGCCCAGCACCATGAACTTCTCGAAGCCGAGGTGATCCATCAGGGCGAGTTGGTCGTCGGTGTGGGAATCCCAGGGACGATCGATCTCAAGCGGCCCGGAGGATTGGCCGGGCGGCGCATTGCGCAGGTCGAACGCGATGCAGCGATACTCGTCGCCGAACTCCTTCATGGCGTTGAAGGGCGGATAGTCGCCGGTAATCCCCGAAATGTTCGAATTCAATCCGCCGCCGGCGATCAGCAGCAGCGGGAAGCCGGAACCGGCTTCCTCGTAGTGGATACGAACGGCGCCCTTTTCGAAGAAGCTCATGGTGTTTCCCCCTGCCCCAAAGCCCGCCTCACGCCTTCGAAGGCTCGCCGATCTTGTCCTGCGTCTTGGTATCGAAATCGCTGGCGTCGTGGCGCTCGTGGAGCTGGCTCGCGGGATCGCCCGAGATGCGATTGACCATGCGTCCGCGCTTTACTGCGGGACGTTTCGCGATCGCATCGGTCCAGCGCTGCACGTTCTTGTATTCGTGCACCGACAGGAATTCGCCGGCGCCATAGACCAGGCCCTTTGCCAGCGCGCCGTACCACGGCCACGTCGCCATGTCGGCGATGGTGTATTCGTGGCCGGCAAGAAATTCGTTATCGGCCAGCCGCCGGTCGAGCACGTCGAGCTGACGCTTCACCTCCATGGCGTAGCGGTCGATGGCATATTCGATCTTGGTCGGCGCATACGCGTAGAAATGGCCGAAGCCGCCGCCGAGAAACGGCGCGCTGCCCATCTGCCAGAACAGCCATGACAGGCATTCGGCGCGCGCCTGGCCGCCGGCCGGCAGGAAGGCGCCGAACTTTTCGGCCAGATGCATCAGGATCGCGCCGGACTCGAACAGCCGGATCGGCTGCGGCCCGCTGCGGTCCATCAGCGCGGGAATTTTCGAATTAGGGTTGACCGCAACAAATCCGCTGCCGAACTGGTTGCCGTCGATCTTGATCAGCCACGCGTCGTATTCCGCGCCGCTGTGGCCGGCCGCGAGCAATTCCTCGAACATGACCGTGACCTTGACGCCGTTCGGCGTCGCCAGCGAATAGAGCTGGAATGGATGCTTGCCGACCGGCAACTCGGCCTCGTGCGTAGCGCCGGCGATCGGACGGTTGATGCTGGCGAAGCGGCCGCCGCTCGCCTTGTTCCAGGTCCACACTTTCGGCGGCACATATTCGGTCGGATCGGTGGTGGGGGCATCGGTCATCGGTTCGGCTCCAGGCTTCTCTCGGCCATGCTTTTTGGGGTGGTCTGCCGCACGGCGGAACTGTGGTGCATCCTATATCAGTCGTGCCAGTCACCGCTACAAGAGCGCCGGCAAAAGGCGCCACGCGAGAGAACTCGGAGCAATGCCAACTCGGAGCAATGCTTCTGTGGCTGGCACAGCCGGGATCGGCAATAATGGATGCGTCACCACAGCGAGATCCATCCGAATGCTGCCATCACAGCGCACCCTGTTCGATATCCCGCGCCATATCTGCTACCTCAATGCCGCCTCCTACAGCCCGCTGCCGCTGCGGACGTTGGAAGCCGGCCGTGCCGCGGTCGGCCGCAAGGGCGCGCCCTGGACGATCGAGGCCAGCTTTGCCAACGCGCAGCATGAACGGGCGCGCACCGCGGCCGCACGGCTGATCCATGCCGAGCCTGCCGACATCGCGCTGATCCCTTCGGTCAGCTATGGCGTGGCGACCGCGGCGAAGCTTCTGTCGCCCGGCCGCGGCACGCGCGTCCTCGTTCTGGAAAACGATCACTCCTCGCCTGTACTGGAATGGCATTTGCGGGCCGAGGCACAAGGCTTTGCCGTCGAGACGGTCAAGCAACCGATCAATGCCGACTGGACATCGGCGATCCTCGAAAGCATCGAGCGAAATGGTGCCGCACCTGTCAGCCTGGCCTCGATCTCCTCGGTGCACTGGTCGGATGGCGGACTGATCGACATCGAGAAAATCGGCGCGGCGCTTCGGCAGCGAGGCGGCGCCTTTCTCGTGGACGCGACGCAAGGCGCCGGCGTGCTGGCGATGGATGTGCAGCGGCTCGATCTGGATTTTGTGATCTTCCCGACCTACAAATGGCTGCTTGGGCCATACGGCCGCACTTTTCTCTACGTTGCGAAGCGTCATCAGGGCGGCATTCCGCTGGAGCAGACCTCCGCCGGCCGCCGCAACGTGCGCGCCGAAAACGCGGTGTATTTCGGCGACCTCGATTACGTCGGCGATGCCAGGCGTTTCGACATGGGCGAGCGCGACCACTTCATCTCGATGGAGATGGCCGCGATCGGCATGGAGATGCTGGCCGATTGGGGGGCGGCAGCCGTCGCGCAACGCCTTGCGATGCTGACGGAGCGGATCGCGGCAGGCGTGCGCGGGCTCGGCGTCGGGATGCCGGAGCCGCATCTGCGGGCGCCGCACATTTTGAGCCTTGCGTTCAAGGGCGGCATGCCGGCGGGACTCGTCGAGGGATTGGCCAGCGAAGGCATCTATGTCGCCCCGCGTCTGGGGCGCATGCGTGTGTCACCCCACGTCTATAATGACGAGGCCGATGCCGACCGCTTTGTCGAGGTGTTGAAGCGTCGGCTGCACGAATGATGGGTAAAACGTGCTAATCATCAGACCCTCATGGGGAGGAGGCGCATAGCGCCGTCTCGAACCATGTGGCCCCGCTGGTGCCATTCATCCTTCGAGACGCCGCTACGCGGCTCCTCAGGATGAGGTCTGACGCTTGTATGGAAGGCAAAGCGTGGCGTGGCCACCCTGCGAAAGCCGCACTCAGGACGCCGCCACCTTCCGCGGCGCTTCCGCCCGCTCCATCACAAAGCCCTCATACCCCTTGGCCGCAACGTCGTTGCAGATCTGCCGGTAGGGACCGACGCCGCCGATATAGGGCATGAAGATCCTCGGCTTGCCGGGGACGTTGGCGCCCATGTACCAGGAATTGGCCTGCGGATAGAGCGTGGTGTGGGCGACCTCGTTGACGTGGTCGACCCATTTGTCTTCGGAGTCGATGGCGGCCTCCATGGTGTCGAGGCCCTGCTCGCGCATATAGGCGAGGCAATCGGCGATCCAGTCGACGTGCTGCTCGATCGAGACGATCATGTTCGACAGGACCGACGGGCTGCCCGGACCGGTGATGACGAACAGATTGGGAAAACCCGCGCTCATCAGGCCGAGATATGTGCGCGGACCAGCCGCCCATTTCTGGTTCAGCGTCTGACCATTCCGGCCGCGAATATCGATCTTGGCGACCGAGCCCGTCATCGCATCAAAGCCGGTGGCCAGCACCAGCGCATCGACCTCGTATTCCTTGCCGCCCGTGCGCACCGCGTTTTCGGTGATCTCCTCGATCGGATTACTCTTGATATCCACCAGCGTCACGTTGGGACGGTTGAAGGTCGCGAAATAATCCGTGTCGATGCAGATGCGCTTGGAACCGATCGGATGACTGTCCGGCTGCAGCAGCTTTGCGGTCTGCGGATCTTCGACGATCTCCGCGATCTTCTCGCGGACAAAACTGGCGGCGGTGTCGTTGGCCGCCTGGTCCAGCGCCAGGTTGTTGTAGACCGACATGAAGGTGAGCCCGCCGCGGTCCCAGCGCGCCTGGTATTTCGAGCGGCGCTCGTTATCGCCGTCGTCGAGCGCGCCGCGGTCGGGCAATTCGGTATAGATGCCGTTTTTCGCCATCTCGCGCGCGAAGCGCCGGATCTCGGGATAATTGTCGCGAAATTTCTGCCGCTCCTCGGCGCTCAGCGCGGCATTGCGGGCGGGAATCGAGAAATTCGCGGTGCGCTGGAACACCGTCAGGTGGCTCGCCTGCTCGGCTATGACCGGCACCGACTGGATCGCCGACGATCCGGTGCCGATGACGCCGACGCGCTGGCCGGTGAAATCCACCTCTTCATGCGGCCAGTGGCCGGTGTGATAGACCTTGCCCTTGAATCGATCGAGGCCCTTGATGTCGGGCATCCGCGCATTCGACAGGCAGCCGGTGGCGAGCACGACGAATTTCGCCGTGACCGTCTTGCCGTCGGAGGTTGAGACCGACCACGACGCGGCCGCCTCGTCGAATTCCGCGCGTTCGACGCGGGTGTTGAACTGGATGTCGGGACGCAGGTTGAAGCGGTCGGCGACGTGGTTGGCGTATTTCAGGATCTCGGGCTGCGGCGCGTAGCGCTCGCTCCAGTCCCACTCCTGCTGCAATTCTTCCGAAAACGAATAGGAGTACTGCATGCTCTCGACGTCGCAGCGCGCACCGGGATAGCGGTTCCAGTACCAGGTGCCGCCGACACCGGAGCCCTGCTCATAGACCCGCGCCGTCATGCCCTGCCCGCGCAACCGGTGCAGCATATACATGCCGGCAAATCCCGCGCCGACCACGACGACGTCGTAGGTCTCGGTTGGGGTGGCGGTAACGGAAGGCATGGCGGACATGAAGGCGGACTCCCTGAATTTCTCTTTGATTTGGGAAGCAGCATTCCTGCCGCAGCGCCAGAGCGCAAGACGCAAATGCGCCGCGTGGCCTTGCATATTTTGCGAGGTGGAATGTTTCGATCCTCATGGTGAGGCGCGCATCTTGCGCGTCTCGAACCATGAGGCCACAGTGGGCCTTCATCCTTCGAGACGCGGCGAAGACGCCGCTCCTCAGGATGAGGTTCTGACAGTTGCTGCGCTTGGCATTCACGCCGGTAATGGGTTAGCGTTTCATCCAAGTCGAGCAGCACATGAATGCCGCCGCCGGGAGGACAAAGCCATGAAATCGCCGATCTGCGACATGCTGGGAATTGAGTTTCCGCTGCTGGCTTTCAGCCATTGCCGCGACGTGGTGGCGGCCGTCAGCCGCGCCGGCGGTTTTGGCGTGCTGGGCGCGACGGCGCACTCGCCGGAGACCATCGAGCAGGAATTGAAATGGATCGACGATCACACCGACGGCAAGCCCTATGGGCTCGACGTGCTGATCCCGGAAAACATCTCGACCGCGGGCGAAAAGGACGTCACCTGGAAAAGCCTGGAAGCGCGGATTTCGCCGCAGCATCGCGACTTCACCCGCAACCTCCTCAAGAAGTACGGCATCGAACTGACGACGACCAACGTCGCCGACAACCAGCCGCAACCGTTCGATGCGCAGCGCGCGCTCGAAGTGCTCGACGTCTCGTTCCGTCATCCGATCAGGCTGATTGCCAATGCGCTCGGCGTGCCGCCCAAGGCAATGATCGACATGGGCCGCAAGCATGATGTTCCGGTTGCGGCGCTGGTCGGCTCCAAGGAGCATGCGCTGCGGCAGGTCGCGGCCGGCGTCGACATTCTCGTGGCCCAGGGCACCGAGGCCGGCGGCCATTGCGGCGAGGTCTCGACCATGGTGCTGGTGCCCGAGGTGATCAAGGCGATCAAGCCGATCCGCAACGTGCCGGTGCTGGCCGCGGGCGGCATCATGACCGGGGCGCAGATGGCGGCCTGCATGGCGATGGGCGCGGCCGGCGCATGGACTGGATCGGTGTGGCTGGCGACGGTTGAGTCCGAGACCACCGAGATCTTCCGCGAGAAGATGATCGCGGCCTCGTCCCGCGACGCGGTCCGCTCCAAGGGCCGCACGGGAAAACCAGCGCGGCAGTTGCGCTCGGTGTGGACCGATGCATGGGACCGCGGCCCGGACAGCCCAGGCGCGCTGCCGATGCCGCTGCAGAGCATCATCAGCCGCGATGCCTTCAACTCGATCGACCGCGCCGCCGCCGCGGGCAATGTGCAGGCGCGCGACCTCGTCAGCTATTTCGTCGGCCAGGGCGTCGGCCTGATCGACAGCGTGAAATCGGCCGGCGCGGTGGTGCAGGAATTCAAGGAAGACTTTGCCGACGCGGTGGAGCATATGAATGCGCTGATGGAGGAGTGATTCCGAAATCTTGTAGGGTGGGCAGAGCGAAGCGTGCCCGCCATCTAATGCACGGCTCGTGAGGGTGGGCACGCTACGCTTTGCCCACCCTACGGGTCCAACGATGACGAGCTAAAGAGAAACGCAAAACAGATGCCCAACTCCCCTCTCCCCGAAGACCGCATTCCCGTCATCGTCGGCGTCGGCGAAATCGTCGAC
Organism: Pseudomonadota bacterium; assembly: GCA_023387735.1. Taxonomy (GTDB): domain Bacteria; phylum Pseudomonadota; class Alphaproteobacteria; order Rhizobiales; family Xanthobacteraceae; genus Bradyrhizobium. The sequence continues at coordinate 441,168 of JAEWHP010000035.1, forward strand.
CGGCCGAAGAACATCGCCGCAGGGCGCGAGCCGCTGGCGCTGCTCGAACACGCGGTGCGGCGCGCGGAAGCCGATAGCGGGGCGAAGCTGCTCGGCGACCTCGGCTCGCTCGACGTCGTCAACTTCCTGAGCTGGCGCTACCGCGATCCCGAGAAGCAACTCGCCGAGCGGCTCGGCGCCACGCCAGCGCATTGCTATTACGGCCCGGTCGGCGGCGAGAGCCCGATCCGCTACATTCACGAAGCGGCGCTGCGCATTGCGCGCGGCGAGTGCAGCGTGGCGGTGGTCTGTGGCGCGGAAGCGCAGTCGACCGCGACCAAGGCCGAGCGTGGCGGCATCTCGCTGCCGTGGACGCCGTTCGCCCATGACGTCGAAGAGCCGAAGCGCGGCGCGGTGTTCCAGAAGCCGATGGCGGTAAAGCTCGGCGTGTTCCGCCCGATCACCGTCTACCCGCTCTATGAATCGGCTACGTCGGCACACTGGGGCCAGACGCCGCGCGAGGCGCTTGCGGAATCCGGCGCGCTGTGGTCGACCTATTCGAAGGTCGCCTCGGAGAATCCGAATTCGTGGCTGCAAAAGCACTTCTCGCCCGACGAGATCACGACGCCAACCGCGGACAACCGGCTGATTGCCTGGCCGTATACAAAGCTGATGGTGGCCAATCCGACCGTCAACATGGGCGGCGCAGTGCTGCTGACGTCACTGGCGAAGGCACGTGCGGCGGGCGTGCCGGAGGATCGACTGGTCTATCCGCTCGGCGGCGCGTCGGCGGAAGAGCCGCGCGACTACCTGGTGCGCGACCAGTTCTACGAGAGCCATCCGCAAAATGCCGTGCTCAAGGCGGTGATGGACCTGGTCGAGGGCGACGGCAAAAAATTCGACGCCATCGAACTCTATAGCTGTTTTCCCTGCGTGCCGAAGATGGCGCGGCGGACGCTGGGCCTGGGTCCCGACGTGCAGCCGACGGTGACCGGCGGGCTCACATTTTTCGGCGCTCCGCTCAACACCTACATGACGCATGCGGCGATCGCGATGGTGCGCAAGCTTCGCGAGGGCGGCAAGCTCGGCCTGCTCTACGGCCAGGGCGGCTTCGTTACCAAGCATCACGGGCTGGTGGTGTCGCGCGAGGCGCCGAAACAGGCGCTCACGCAGGACGTCAGCGTCCAGGCCGAGGCCGACCGCAACCGCCGCAAGGTGCCGGAGTTCGTCACTGAAGCCTCAGGCAAGGGCAAGGTCGAGAGCTTCACCGTGATCTACAAGGGCAAGGGCGAAGTCGAGCACGGCGTGGTCATGATGCGCACCGAGGCCGATCAGCGCGCACTCGCGCGTATTCCTGCCAATGATGCGGCGACGCTCGCGCATCTGCAGAACATGGATCGGACGCCGGTGGGCACGCTCGGCAATGTCACCACGGCCGAAGACGGCGTGCTGGAGTGGCGGGTGGGCTAGCTTTTCACCGTAGATTCCTTTTCCTTCTCCCCTTGTGGGAGAAGGTGCCTTGCCGAAGGCAAGGCGGATGAGGGGTCTCTATCCGCGGAGACAGACCCCTCACCCGTCTCGAATGAGCTTCCGCTCATTCGATCCACCCTCTCCCACAAGGGGAGAGGGGAATGAGAGCCCCTACCCCTTCACGTCCTGCTTTTCGGACGCCGTCGCCGGCTTGCCCTTGGCACCGGCACCGGCACCGGCGACGCGGACCTGATCGCCATCGGCGAGACCATCCGGCGGCGCGATGATGACGCGGTCGTCGGCGGCGAGGCCCGAGGCGATTTCGATCTCCTTGCCGAGGTCGCGGGCGATCGTCACGGTCTTGAACCGCACCTTCTCGTCGGCGCCGACGGTGGCGACCCGCAGGCCATCCTTGTTGAAGATGAGCGCGCTGGAGGGAATGTGCAGCGGCACGGCGTCGCGCTCGAGCGACAGGCGGACGCTGGCGAAGCCTCCGGGCATCAGTTCGCCGCCGGCATTGTCGAGCGCGAGCTGCATGCGCGTGGTTCCCGACCCGACATCGACCGATTGCGAGGAGGCCTCCACCGTCGCCGCGAACGTGCGGTTCGGATATTCCGGCATCGTCAGCACGGCCTTCGCCCCGATCCTGACCGCCGGGACATAGTTCTGCGGCACGTTGACGTAGACGCGCAGCTTGGTGATGTCGGAGACCACGAACATCGCCGGCCCCGCGCCTCCGCCGGCATTGATCAGCGCGCCGACATCGGTCTCGCGCGAGGTGACGACGCCGTCAAACGGCACGGTGATCTTCTTGTAGCCGGCCAGCGCCTCCAGCCGCTCGACATTCGCCTGCCCGGATTTGACGGCAGCCTTCTTGTTGTTGAGGTCGGCGGTGCGCTCGTCGATTTCCTGCATCGAGACGAAGTTGGAGGCGAGCAGCGTCTTGCGCCGGTTCAGCGTCGCCTCCGACAGCTGCGCGCTCGACTGCTGGCTGATGAGGTCGGCCTTGGCCTGCAGCAATTGCTGGTCGAGGTCCGGGGCCTCGATCTCGGCGATCACGTCGCCGGCCTTGACCTTGGCGCCGATATCGGCGCTCCAGCTCTTGAGATAGCCGCTGACGCGGGCAAAGATCGGCGCGCGCGAATAGGCCTCCAGCCGGCCAGGCAGATCGATCGTCGGATTGAGCGCGCGGGCGGCCGGCGGCGCGACCGCCACCGTCGGGATCGCCTGGGCGTCGGTCCATTCCTTCAGTTTGGCGCTGGAATCCTCGCGGGCACGGATGCCGGTGGCGACGATCAGCCCCGCCCCGATCACGGCCACGACCCCGAATAGGCCCAGCTTCCGGCGCGAGACCGGCGGGCGCGGTTCAGTAGGCATGCGGCATCTCCGGTGCGGCGGCGGCTTTGGCGCCTTGTTTCTTGTGTACCATGCTGAACACCACGGGAACGAACATCAGCGTGGCGATCGTTGCAAAAATCAGACCGCCGATCACGGCGCGGCCGAGCGGCGCATTCTGCTCGCCGCCCTCGCCGAGCCCGAGCGCCATCGGCAACATGCCGATGATCATCGCGAGCGCGGTCATCAGCACCGGGCGGAAGCGGACGAAGCCGGCCTCCAGCGCGGCGGCAACGGGATCGCCGAGTTCTTCGTAACGCTCGCGGGCAAAACTGATCACCAGCACGCTGTTGGCGGTCGCCACGCCCATGCACATGATCGCGCCGGTCAGCGCCGGCACCGACAGCGTGGTCTGGGTCGTGAACAGCATCCAGACGATGCCGGCGAGCGCCGCCGGAAGCGCCGTGATGATCACGAACGGGTCGGACCAGGACTGGAAGTTCACCACGATCAGGAAGTAGATCAGCACAATGGCCCCCAGCAGTCCGAACAGCAGGCCGGAGAACGCGCTGTTCATGGTCTCGACCTGGCCGAGCAGAACGACGGTCGAGCCTTTCGGGACGTCCTTTGCGGTGTCCGCCATCGCGGCCCTGACATCGGCCGCGACCGCGCCCAGATCGCGGCCCTGCGGGGTCGCGAAAATCTGCACCATCGGCTGGATGTCGTACTGGGAAACGACGGCGCTCGATGTCGATCGCTTGATGTCGGCGATGCCGCCCAGGATCGGCGCCTGCGTGTTGCCGGTCGCCGTGATCGGCAGCGCCTGCAGTGCGCTCAGCGAATCCATCTTGTATTGCGGCGTCTGCATCACGATCGAATAGGACACGCCGTTGTCGGGGTTGAGGTAGTAGGTCGGGGCGACCTGCGAACTGCCGGCCAGATTGACCACGAGGCTGTTGGTGACGTCGCGCTCGGTCAGCCCGACATATTGCGCGCGCGTGCGGTCGACCTCGATATTGAAGGTCGGCGCGTTCGGCGATTGCTGGATGCGCGCGTCCGCAATGCCGGGGATTTTCCGGATACGGCTGAGCAGCTGGTTCGCGTAGGCGAAATTCGCCTCCTTGTTGGCGCCGCGAATCTGCAGGTCGATCGGCGCCGGCGCGCCGAAATTCAGGATCTGGCTGACGATGTCGGCCGGCAGGAACGAGAAGTTCATGCCGGGAAACAACCGCGGCAATTGCTCGCGCAACTCGCGGACATAGTCGTCCGTGGGCTTGTGGCCTTCCCTGAGCTTGATCTGGATGTCGCCGTCGGCAGGCCCGATCACGCCGGTGTTGTTGTAGGTCATGTTGATGCCCGATATCGGCATCCCGATATTGTCGGTCAGCGTCTCGATCTCGCCCGGCGGAATGATCTTGCGGATCGCCTTCTGCACGTCGGCGAGCTGGTTGGCGGTCTCCTCGACGCGGGTGCCGACCTGGGTCCGGACATGCATCAGGATGTTGCCGGCATCGACCGCCGGGAAGAAGTTGCGCCCCAGGAACGGCACCAGCGCGAAGGACGCGCCGACGACGCAGAGGAAGCCGATCACGAACACCGCACGATGCGCCAGCGCCATGGCCAGCAAACCGCGGTAGCCGCCGCGAATGCGCTCGAACCGCGCCTCGAAGCCGCGCTGGAACCAGACCAGCGGATTGCGCGACTTCGGCGGCTCGCCCTCGTGATGGACATGCGGTTGCAGCAAATAATTCGCCATGGTCGGCACCAGCGTGCGCGACAGGATGAACGACCAGATCATCGCGAACATCACGGCTTCCGCCATCGGCACGAACAGGAAGCGCGCGACGCCGGTGAGAAAGAACATCGGCACGAACACGATGCAGATGCAGAGCAGCGACACGAAGGCCGGCGTCACGATCTGGTTGGCGCCGTCGAGGATGGACTGCTCGACCGGTTTGCCCTGCTCGAGATGGTAGTTGATGTTCTCGATGGTCACGGTGGCATCGTCGACGAGGATGCCGACCGCGAGCGCGAGGCCGCCGAGCGTCATGATGTTCAGCGTCTCGCCGATCGCCGACAGCATGATGATGGCGCCGAGCACGGAGAGCGGGATCGAGACCGCGATGATGACGGTCGAGCGCCAGCTGCCGAGGAACAGGAGGATCATGACGCTGGTGAGCAGCGCGGCGATCACGCCTTCGAGGGCGACACCCTCGATCGCGCCACGGACGAACACCGACTGGTCGCCAATGAAGCCGATCTTCAGCGCATCCGGCAGCTGGTCCTTGACGTCGATCACCTTCTGCTTGATGCCGGCGATGATGTCGAGCGTCGAGGTCGCGCCCGCCTTCAGCACCATCATCAGCACCGAGCGATTGCCGTCGACATGGACGATGTTGGTCTGCGGCGGATTGCCGTCGCGCACGGTCGCGACGTCGCGCACATAGACCATCGCACCGTTGACGGTCTTGATCGGCAGATTGCCGAGTTCGTCGATCTTGAGCGGCGAGTTGTTGAGCTGAATGCTGTACTCGAAGGTGCCGATCTTCTGGGTACCGACCGGCGTAATCAGGTTCTGTGCGGCGAGCGCGTTGGCGACGTCCTGGCCGGACAGGCCGCGAGCCTGGAGCGCGGTGGGATCGAGGTCGATCTGGATCTGGCGCTGCTTGCCACCGAACGGATAGGGGATGGCTGCGCCGGGCACGGTGACCAGCGGCGTGCGCAGATTGTTGATGCCGATATCGGCCAGGTTCTGCTCGGTGAGGCCGTCGCCCGACAACGCCACCTGGATGATCGGCACGGTGGAGGCGGAATAGTTCAGGATCAGGGGCGGCGTCGCGCCCGGCGGCATCTGCTTGAGCAGCGTCTGCGAGATCGCGGTGACTTGCGCGTTGGCGGTCCGAATGTCGACGTTCGGCTGGAAGAAGATCTTGATGATACCGAAGCCGTTGTAGGAGTTGGCGACGATGTGCTCGATGTCGTTGACCGTCGTCGTCAGCGCGCGCTGGAACGGCGTCGTGATGCGGCCGGACATCTGGTCGGGCGGCAGGCCGGTGTACTGCCAGACCACGCCGATCACGGGGATGCGGATGTCCGGGAAGATGTCGGTCGGCGTCCGCAGCGCCGCCAGCGGTCCGATGATCAGGAGCAGGAGCGCGAGCACGACAAACGTATAGGGTCGGCTCAGGGCAATACGAACCAGAGCAATCATGCGCCAGGCAATTCCGGGTCAATCGAGAATACGGAATCCGCCCCCGCGGGGATCCCCGTCTCCCTTTACCCGAGCACCGCCGAAAACGCTAATCTTCGGCGGCTTTGCCGACTTCACTTCCCTGCTACCGCGCTGCAAAATCGACATCGCAGCCATGCGTCCGTGACGGGAACGTTCTTTCGCATGGCAGCCTCAAATCAAATCGCGAGCAGGTGTTCGTTCGGCCTTTATCGAAAGCGGAATTTGACCATCGATGAAACCGTGAACCCCTACCATTGATCCTACCGGCGCGCACCGTCATGCTGCCGGCCAAAGAAAACGAGCGGCGCCTGGGGCGCCGCTCGTCGTCAGATCGACAGGTTCTTGCGAAGCTCAGGCCGCGCGGACGTTGGTCAGGAACTTGCTGACCTCGGTCTTCAGTCGGCTAGAGTCGTTCGACAGCATCTGCGCCGCCGACAGCACCTGCGAGGAGGCTGTGCCGGTTTCCGTCGCACCGCGCTGCACGTCGGTGATGTTGGAGGAGACCTGCTGGGTGCCCTGCGCCGCCTGCTGCACGTTGCGGGCGATCTCCTGGGTAGCCGCACCCTGCTCTTCCACAGCAGCCGCGATCGCCGACGAGATCTCCGAAAGACGCTCGATGGTCGAAGAGATCTCCTTGATCGCGCCGACCGAGTCGTTGGTCGCCGCCTGGATGCCGGAGATCTGCTGGCCGATCTCGCCGGTCGCCTTCGCCGTCTGCTCGGCGAGCGCCTTCACCTCGGAGGCAACGACAGCGAAACCGCGGCCGGCTTCACCGGCGCGCGCCGCCTCGATGGTGGCATTCAGCGCCAGCAAATTGGTCTGGCCGGCGATGGTGTTGATCAGCTCAACGACGTCGCCGATGCGGGAGGCCGCCTTCGAGAGCTCGCTGACGCGCTCGGTGGTGGCACGCGCCTGGCCGACGGCATCACTCGCCATCCGCGCCGATTCCTGCACCTGACGGCTGATCTCGCCCACAGACGAGGCCATCTCCTCGGTCGCCGAGGCCACCGACTGCACGTTGGTCGAAGCTTCCTCCGAAGCCCCGGCAACCGTGGTCGCCAGCCGCAGGGAGCGGTCGGCGGTCGAAGTCAGCGTCGAGGCGGAGGCTTCGAGCTGGGTCGAAGCCGACGACACGGTCTGGACGATCTCGCCGATCATCGATTCGAATTCGTGGGTGATGTTGTCGACACGGCGGCCGCGCTCGATCTTGGCTTCGGCATCGGCCGCGGCGGCCTCGTCGGCGGCCTTCTTGGCGATCAGCGCTTCCTTGAAGATCTGGAGCACGTCCGCCATGGCGCCGATCTCGGTCTTCTCGCCGCGGTGCGGGACTTCGGCGGAGAGGTCGCCGCGGCCCAGCGCCTGCATCGGCTGGATGATCGAGTTGATGCCGTTGGAAACGTCGCGGACGAGGTAAACGCTGACGGCGATGCCGGCGAGAACGGCGAGGCCGAGGATGATCGCGACCAGCAGGAAGGCGTAATAGAAGGTGTCGACAGCGTCCGCCGCGGCCTTGTCGCCGCCCTTGGTGTTGAGCTCGATGTCCTTGGTCAGGACCGCATCCGAGGCAAGGCCGATCTTGTTGACCTTCGTGGTGTTCAGCTCCTGCGCCTCGCGCGGGAGCTTGCCGGCCTCCTTGCGGGACAGTGCGAAAACCTCTTCGGTGCCCTTCTTGTAGTCATCCCAGAGTTGGGACCACTCGTTGTAGAGCGCCCGCTCCTCAGGGGAGGCAATCATCCCCTCGTAGCTCTTGCGCGCCTTGGCGAGCGACTCGAGCACGGTGGCGGCGGTCTTCTCCGTTGCGAGCTTGTCGTCGAGGGTCTCGGCCAGCATGTGCTGACGGACCACGTTGCGGTAGGTGACGACGCTGGTGCGCAGATCACCGATCGCGCGCACGCTGGGCATCCAGTTCGTGGTGATGTCGACGGTGTTGGCGTTGATCGCCCGCATCTTCATGACGTTGAGCAGGCCCATGCCAGACATTGCGACCAGCAGGAACGCCACGACACTGATGATCTTGGTGCGAATGGAGATAGTGGCGAACATAGCTCGTCTCTTTGCGTTGGCGCGGTGGCGCGTCCTGAAATCGGGGTCAAACCAAACGGGGCGGCGCCGATATCCAACAACAATGCGACTGAGCAGTTGTTAACTACGACTCCGTTCGAGTACGGAACGTCAAAGAAGTGAATGAGAAACTAAAAATGCTCTGCGCTCAGCGCATGAGCCTAAGTGCATCGGAGAAAAACTCCGCGCCACCGAAATTGCCCGACTTCAAAGCGAGCAGCATGTCGCCTGCTTCCGCGCCGACGGTACGCAGCACCGGGACGCCCGCAGCGATCTCCGCGCCGACGAGGAAGCCGGGAATCCTGAGGCGGTCGACGACGGCGCCGGAGGTCTCGCCGCCCGCCACGATCAAGCGCCGAACGCCTGATTTCACTAGGTTTTCCGCAATGTCGGCCATCGCCTGCTCGATCGCGTGACCGGCCTCGTCGCGGCCGTGACGCGCCTGCAAGGCAGCGACGTCATCCGGCGTCGCGCTCGATGCAATCAGCACTGGACCGTCAGCGAGTCGCGGCCTGGCCCAAGCCAGCGCGCGCTCGGCTTCGCCCTTTCCCGTAATAATACTGTCAGTGTTGAGACGGAGCACCGGCATGACGGATTCCGCCTTGGCAATCTGCTGCAACGTCGCCTGCGAACAGCTTCCGGCAAGGCACGCCGCCGTTCCGCCGACGGCGGCGCCCGACTCACTGCTCGCCGCCGCGGACTTCACCCTGCCGGTCGACACCAGCGCGCGCGCGAGGCCGAGACCAATGCCGGAGGCGCCGACCGACAGTCGATGCTCGGCGGCGACGAGGCCGATGGTTTCGAGGTCGCGGTCGAACACGCCGTCGATGATCGCGGCGCCAGTGCCCTTGCCCGATAATCGAGCAAGGTAAGCCCGGACGGCATCTGCACCGCGCGTCACGGTCGCGAGGTCGACGAGGCCGATTGGCGTCTTGCTCTGGCGCGCCAGCACGCGCACCAGATTGGAATCGTGCATCGGATTGAGCGGATGATCCTTCAGCGGGCTCTCGTTCAGCGGCACGGCGCCCACGAACAGATTGCCCTGATAGACGGTGCGGCCGGTTTCCGGGAAGGCCGGCGTCACCAGCACGACCGCGTCGCCGCAGTCGGCGCGCAGCGCGTCCATCACCGGGCCGATATTGCCGGCATCGGTGGAATCGAAGGTCGAGCAGATCTTGAACAGCACGTGGTTCGCGCCGCGACCGCGCAGCCATTTTTCCGCCGCGCGCGAACGCGCTACGGCAAGGCCCTCCTCGATCGAGCGGCTCTTCAGCGACACCACGACGGCGTCGACCTCGGGAAGCGCGAGATCGTCCGCCGGCACGCCGATGGTCTGCACTGTGCGCAGGCCGGCGCGCGTCAGCGTGTTGGCGAGATCGGAAGCGCCCGTGTAGTCGTCGGCGATGCAGCCAAGAGAAATTTTCGCTGCCAGTGTCACGGCTTCACTCCCGCGTAAGGCTTGAACCAGGCGAGGCCATCGGTGGTCTTGCCGCGCGGATTGTATTCGCAGCCGACGAAGCCGGCATAGCCGAGCCGGTCGAGCTCGGCGAACAGGAACGGATAGTTCAGCTCCTCGCCATCGGGCTCGTTGCGCGACGGAATGCTGGCGATCTGGATGTGGCCGATGATCGGCATCATCTCGCGCAGCCGCATCGTCACGTCGCCATGGATGATCTGGCAGTGATAGATGTCGAACTGGAGTCTCAGGTTCGGCAGCCTCAGCTCCTGGATCAGGTCGCGTGCGAAGCCGAAATCGTTGAGGAAGTAGCCGGGCACGTTGCGCGCATTGATCGGCTCGATCACCACGTCGATGCCGTGGGGAACGAAGAATTCGGCGGCCCAGGCCACCGACTTATAGAAGGCCTCGATCGCGACGCGCTCGCCGCGATTGGCGATGCCGGCCATCAGGTGCAGCCGCTTGACGCCGGTCGCCTTGGCATAAGGCAGCGCCGTCTCGAGGCTCGCCTTGAGATCGGCAAAGCGCGCCGGCAGCGCCGCAAAACCCTTCTCGCCGGCGTTCCAGTCGCCCGGCGACAGGTTGAACAGTGCCTGCGTCAAGCCATTGCGCTTGAGCCGCTCGCCGATAGCTTCGGCCGGATGCTCGTAGGGAAAGAGGAACTCGACCGCAGTGAAGCCCGCCTGCGCGGCAGCATCGAAGCGGTCGAGGAACGGTACCTCGGTGAACATCATCGAGAGGTTGGCGGCGAAACGGGGCATTGGAATCCTCTTGTCTATTTGGCGCCGGGAAGCTTCACGCCGGTGACCTGCGCATACATCCGCGCCACCGAGGCATCATCGTCGCGCCCCATGCCGGCTGCGGCCGTCATCAGGAACATCTGAAGCGCGGCGGCCGACACCGGCACCGGAAATCTGGCGCTGCGCGCCATGTCCTGGATGATGCCGAGATCCTTGACGAAAATCTCGACCGCGCTGCGCGGCGTGTAATCGCCGTCGAGCACGTGCGGCATGCGGTTTTCGAACATCCAGGAATTGCCGGCGGAGGCCGTGATCACCTCATAAACCTTGCGGATGTCGAGGCCTTGCCTGGCCGCGAACGCCATGGCTTCGCTGGCAGCAGCAATGTGCACGCCGGCAAGCAACTGGTTGATCATCTTGAAGGCGGCGCCCTGCCCTGCGGCGTCGCCAAGCTCGTAGAGTTTTGCGGCCATGGCATCGAGCGCCGGACGCGCCTTTGCAAAGGCAGCCTGGCTACCTGAGGCGAGAATGGTCAATTCGCCCTGCGCGGCGCGCTGCGCTCCGCCGGAAATCGGCGCATCCAGGTAGTGCCGACCAGTCGCCTCCAACTGCTTTGCGAGGCGGCGCGCCACGTCCGGGTCCATGGTGGCGGAGGATATGAAGACGCTCTCCTTAGGCAAAGTCTCGGCGGCGCCATCCTTGCCGAACAGGATTGTCTCGGTCTGCGCAGCATTGACGACGACGCTGACGACAATGTCGGCGCCCTTGGCTGCTTCGGCCGGCGTCTTGGCACCCGCGCCGCCGTCCGTCATGAAGCGCGTCACCGCATCGGCCGAAACGTCGCAGCCTGTCACGGCATGGCCGGCGCGCTTCAGCGAGGTCGCCATGCCAAACCCCATCGAGCCAAGCCCGATGACGGCGACGCGCTGACTTTGTGACGTGGAGGCGGACATGCGACTGACCCTTGCGAACGTTTCCCGGACGGCCGCCCTTGGTGGCAGCTTGATCAACCGAATAACACGGCTTGGCCGCGCTGCCAAAGCATGAGACAAGCAGGCATGACGGCCATGAGCAACGAGACGCGGCTGCGTGAGGATATCTGCCGCTTCGGACGGTCCCTGTTCGAGCGCGGGCTGACGCCGGGATCCTCCGGCAATATCAGCGTCAGACTGGATGGCGGCGGCTGGCTGGTGACGCCGACCAATGCCTCGCTCGGCTTCCTCGACCCGGCGCGGCTATCGCGGCTGGATGAGCAAGGTCGGCTGGTTTCGGGCGATGCGCCGACCAAGGAAGTTCCGCTGCACACCGCGCTCTACGACACCCGCGGGAGCGCGCGCGCCATCGTGCATTTGCACTCCACCCATTCGGTCGCGCTCTCGATGCTGCCCGAGATCGACCCGCGCGCCGCGCTGCCACCGATGACAGCCTATTATTTGATGAAATGCGGCGCCACCGCGCTCGTACCGTACTACCGGCCGGGCGATCCCGCTGTGGCCGATGCGATCAGGGGATTGGCGGGGAGATATTCGTCCGTGCTGCTCGCCAATCACGGCCCGGTGGTCGCCGGCGACACGCTGGAAGCGGCGGTGTTCGCAACGGAGGAGCTGGAGGAGACGGCGAAGCTCTATTTGCTGCTGCGGGGGATGAACCCGCGGCATCTGTCGCCGGAGCAGGTGAAGGACCTGGTGAAGGTCTTCGGGGTGACGCTGCCGGAGCATGGGCACGAGCATTAGCACCAGGCGGTCACGAGCAAGATACCGCGCCTCAATCCCGTCATTGCGAGCGCAGCGAAGCAATCCAGAAATCTCAACGCGGAAAGTTTCTGGATTGCTTCGTCGCTTCAGCGCAAAATTGCTACGCAATTTTGTCGCGAGCTCCTCGCAATGACGGTGAAATCTATAGCCCGAGATAAACCCGAAGAAACAGCAAACGCTGCCTACTAGATCACGGCCATGTTCCTGTTCTTCAGATCCGTCACCAGCATCAGGCCGGGCGAATGCGTGATCGCGAACGGCAACTTGGCGGCGTTGATCACCGATTGCGGGGTGACGCCGCAGGCCCAGAATACCGGAATCTCATCATCGGCGACGGGTACGGGATCGCCGTAGTCCGGCTTGGCGATGTCCTTAATACCGATCAGATGCGGATGGCCGAGATGCACGGGCGCACCGTGCACGGCCGGATAGCGCGAAGTGATCTGCACAGCGCGGATCGCATCTGCCGGCTTGAATGGGCGCATCGAGACCACCATGGGGCCGGCGAACGGGCCGGATTCGCCGCAGGCGATATTGGTGCGGTACATCGGCACGCGTACATTTTGCTCGATGTGGCGGATCGGCATGCCCTCGTCGAGCAGTGCCTCTTCGAACGAGAAGGAGCAGCCGAGCACGAAAGTCACGAGATCGTCGCGCCAGTGTTTCGTCACGTCAGTCGGCTCGTCGACCACCTCGCCGTCGCGCCAGACGCGGTAGCGCGGCACGTCGGTGCGGATATCGAGATCGGCGCCGAGCGCCGGGATATGCGGACTGCCGACATCGGACATGCCAATGATCGGACACGGCTTGGGATTGAGCTGGCAGAAGCGGTGAAAAGCGCTGGCGTATTCCGCCGGCAGGATCGCGAGATTGCCTTGGACAAACCCGGGCGCGACACCGGCGGTAGGGGCGACCAGCCCTTTGCGGTAGGCGAGCCGGGCCTTGAGGCTCGGGAGGGTGTCGGGCGTTTCAGTTTGCTGCGCTGCCACCAAAACAGTCATTTGATCGACCTGCCTATAAACTTGACGACGACAGCCAACACCAAGAGTGCCATAAAGTCTAATCTTCCTTATCAATCGATCTCGATAAATATATTTTATCGATCGGGAAAATCCTTCCAATGCCGGACTTCTCCACCGACGGGCGCCTCACCCGAGGTCGTGGCGGTGGAGCGCGTCGCCGAGCTTGCACGAGAGGTTGCGCAGAGCAGCCTCGCGGTTGACGCGCCCGCGCTGGCGCGTCATTGAAACAGATGCCGGACAACCTTCGACGTCACTCCGGGGCGATGCAACGGGACCGCGCGAAGCGCGGCCCGGCAGCACCGCCCCCGGAATGACAGCGACACTGGAACGAACGCATGAGCGGAGCCGCCACTAACCTGCAAATCGATTCCGCCCGCCTGTGGGGCTCCATCCACGAGACCGCGCAGTTCGGTGCGACGCAGAAAGGCGGCGTGCGGCGGCTGACGCTGAGCACCGAAGACAAGCAGGTGCGCGACTGGTTCCGGAAGGCGTGCGAAGACGCCGGCCTCGAAGTGCATGTCGATGCGCTCGGCTCGATGTTCGGCCTGCGCAAGGGCCGCGACATGTCGAAGCCGCCCGTCGGCATCGGCTCGCATCTCGACACCCAGCCGACCGGCGGCAAGTATGACGGCATTTTGGGGACGCTCGGCGCGCTAGAAGTGATCCGCACGCTGAACGACGCCGGCATCGAAACCGAGGCGCCGATCTGCGTCATCAACTGGACCAACGAGGAAGGCTCGCGCTTCGCCCCCGCGATGATGGCCTCGGCTGCGTATGTTCGAGATTTCACAACCGACGACATTCTGTCGCGCAAGGACGCCGAGGGCATCACCGTCGGCCAGGCGCTCGACAGCATCGGCTATCGCGGCGACAGACCTGTCGGCTTCCAGAAGCTCGGCTGCTTCGTCGAGCTTCACATCGAGCAGGGTCCGATCCTGGAAGCCGAGGGCAAGACGATCGGCGTGGTCGATTCCGGCCAGGGCGTGCTCTGGTACGACGGCAAGATCTCCGGCTTCGAGAGCCATGCCGGATCGACGCCGATGCCGCTCCGGCGTGATGCGCTCGCAACGCTGTCAGAGATCGTGCTGGCGATGGAAGCCATTGCGAAGAAGCACGGGCCGAAGGCGGTCGGCACCATCGGCGAGGCCGTGATCGCAAATCCCTCGCGCAACGTCATTCCCGGCGAGATCGCCTTCACCGTGGATTGCCGCAGTGCGGATGGCGCAATCATGGATGCGCTCGATCGCGACTTGCGCGCCGCAATCGCCGAAATCGCCGCCCGCCGCAAGGTCGAGGTCAAGATCGATCTGGTCTGGCGCAAGCCGCCAACGCACTTTGATCCGAAGCTCATTGCCGCGGTCGAGAACGCGGCGAAGACGCTCGGCTATTCCAGCCGGCGCATCACCTCCGGCGCCGGCCACGACGCCTGCAATCTCAACACCGTCATGCCGGCGGCAATGGTGTTCGTGCCCTGCAAGGACGGCATCAGCCACAACGAGCTGGAGGACGCCACGCAGCCCGACTGCGCCGCAGGCACCAACGTTCTGCTGCATACCGTGCTGGCGATCGCCGGCGTCGCATCCTGATTGGAGAATAGCGCCATGCGCGGAGTTTTCGTCGACGCCAATGAAGCCTTGGCCGTGATCATGGAGCGGCTGGAGAAGCCCGGTGATCCCAAGGTGGGGATTCACAGGGATCCCGACATCAAGCCGGAGCAATATCCTGAAATCCTCGACGGCGCCGAGATCGCGATCGTCGATCACACCGCATTGCCGACCGAGGTTGCTAAGAAGTGCGCAGGCCTCAAGCACGTGGTGTTTCTCGGCACCGGCGCGCGCAGCTATATGAATCCGGAGGAGCTCGCTGAGCTCGGTATCTCCGTGCACCTGATCAAGGGCTATGGCGACACCGCCGTCGCGGAAGCCGCGATCGCGCTGATGTGGTCGTCGGCCCGCGTCATTGCCATGATGGATCGCGAGATGCGCGGCGGCAACTGGCTGCGCGAGGACAGCATGCAGCTCACCGGCAAGACGCTCGGCCTGGTCGGCTTCGGCGGCATCGCCGCCGAAGTCGCGCGTATCGCGTCCGGCAGCGGCATGAAGGTGATCGCCTGGAACCGATCGCCGAAGAGCCATCCGGGCGTGGAGTTCACCGACCTCGACACGCTGCTGGCGAGAGCCGACGTGGTGTCGCTGCACCTGCTGCTCAACGACGAGACCCGCGGCATGATCACGCGCGGCAAGATCGCGAAAATGAAGCCTGGCGTCATCCTGATCAACACCGCTCGCGGCGCCATCGTCGACGAACAAGCCATGATCGACGCGCTCAAGTCCGGCCACATCCGCCATGCGGGCCTCGACGTCTTCAACGTCGAGCCGCTGCCGGCCGACCATCCGTTGACGAAACTGCCGAATGTGACGCTGTCGGCGCACTCCGCCTTCCGTACGCCGGAGGCCAGCGAGAACCTCATTCATGCGGCTTGGGAGCACTGCCGCAGAATAGCGAAAGGATAAGAACAACAACAATGGCCGACTACCGCACCATCAAGGCACAGCCGCTCATCAGCGTCATCCGCGCCATCGCCAAGGCGGGCGGATCGACAGATCGCGAAGCGGATCTCGTGTCCACCAATCTCGTCGAAGCCAACCTCAAGGGCCACGACTCGCACGGCGTCGGCATGATCCCGCGCTATGCCGAAGCGGTCTCCGAGGGCGGCCTCGCCGTCAACCAGCACGTCAAGATCGTGATGGACACGGGTCCTCTCCTCACCCTCGACGGCCTCACCGGCTACGGCCAGGTGATGGGCCACGAGGCGATGGAGCTCGGCGCCGAGCGCGCCAAGCGCAACGGCGTGTGCGTGGTCGGCCTCTCGAACTCGCACCACATCGGGCGCATCGGCCACTGGGCCGAGCAGTGCATCGACCACGGACTGGTCTCGGTCCACTTCGTCAACGTGATCTCACGCCCGATCGTAGCCCCCTGGGGCGGCAGCGACGCGCGCCACGGCACCAACCCGTTCTGCGTCGGCATCCCGCGCAAGGGCAAGGAGCCGATCGTGCTCGACTTTGCCACCAGCAAGATCGCGCAGGGCAAGACCCGTGTCGCCCACAACAAGGGCGTCGAGCTCGAGCCCGGCACCATCATCGACAACGAGGGCAGGCCGACCAACAACCCACGTTACACCGTGATCGCCCCGCACGGCGCGATCCTGCCCTTCGGCGAGCACAAGGGTTCGGGACTCGCGCTGGTGTGCGAAATCCTAGGCGGCGCGCTCTCGGGCGGCCAGACCGTCAAGGGCCCGGATGACGGCAAGCGCCGCGTGCTCAACGGCATGCTCTCAATCATCATCGATCCGAACAAACTCGGCACCGGCGAGAACCTCGCGCGCGAGGTCGAGAGCTTTGTCGCCTGGCACACCGGCTCGCCTCCCGGCACCGGCGTCGACAGAGTGAAGATCGCGGGCGAGCCCGAGCGCGAGACGAAGAAAAAACGTTTGGCCGAGGGTATTCCGGTCGATCCGAACACCTGGCAGGAGATCCTGGACGCCGGGAAGAGGTTCGGACTGGATCAGGCTGCGATCGAGAAAATTGCGGGCTCGTAAAAAAACGAAGCGCATCTCTGAATGTCGTCCCGGCTTTCGCCGGGGCGACATTGCATTCTGTAACCTGCCTTAGTCCACCATCTCCGCGACCGCCTTGCCGCAAGCTGTCGTATCGGCGTTGCCGCCGAGGTCCTTGGTGCGGAGCGTGCGTTCGGCGAGCGTGCGCTCGATCGCGTCGACGATCGACTTGCCGGCTTCCTTCTCGCCGAGATGCTCGAACATCATCGCGCCAGACCAGATCATGCCGATCGGGTTGGCGATGCCCTGCCCCGCGATATCGGGCGCCGAGCCGTGCACCGGCTCGAACACCGAAGGGAAATTACCTTCGGGATTGATGTTGCCGGAGGGAGCGATGCCGATGGTGCCGGTGCAGGCCGGGCCGAGGTCGGAGAGGATGTCGCCGAACAGGTTGGAGCCGACTACGACGTCGAACCAGTCCGGGTGCAGCACGAAGTTCGCCGTGAGAATGTCGATGTGGTACTTGTCCCACTTCACACCCGGAAACTTCTTGGCCATCGCCTCCACACGCTCGTCCCAATAGGGCATGGTGATGGAGATGCCGTTGGACTTGGTCGCCGAGGTCAAGTGCTTCTTCGGCCGTGACTGCGCGAGCTCGAAGGCGAATTTCAGGATGCGGTCGACGCCCGTGCGGGTCATCACCGTCTGCTGCGTCACGAACTCGCGGTCGGTGTCGGGGAACATGCGGCCGCCGACGGAAGAATATTCGCCTTCCGTATTCTCACGCACCACCCAGAAGTCGATGTCGCCGGGCTTGCGGTTTGCCAGCGGCGACGGCACGCCGGGCATCAGCCGCACGGGGCGCAGGTTCACATACTGGTCGAACTCGCGGCGGAATTTGATCAGCGAGCCCCAGAGCGAGACGTGGTCCGGAATCTTGGCAGGCCAGCCGACCGCGCCGAAATAGATCGCATCGTGCTTGCCGATCTTCGCCTTCCAGTCGTCCGGCATCATCTGGCCGTGCTTCTCGTAATAGTCCCAGGATGAGAAGTCGAAATGGTCGAAATGCAGGGAGACGCCGTGCTTCTTCGCCGCAGCCTCCAAAACGCGCAGGCCCTCCGGCATCACTTCCTTGCCGATGCCGTCGCCGGGAATGACCGCGATCCGGTATTGTTTCTTACTCATCGAAAACGTCCTTGGTTGGTCCGGCAGCCGCCGTCTTTTGATCGCCCTGCAATGAACCAAAGTCGCGGGCAGTGCAACGCTGCACTGCAATGTTGACCATGGCACGGCCGAGCGCCTACTGATTTCATACTGTTTTCACCGAGCGAGTACCCCCCAAATGGATCTGCATCTGCGTGGCAAGCGCGTCCTGATCACGGGCGCGTCCAAGGGCATTGGCGCAGCCGCCGCCGAGGCGTTTGCCGAGGAAGGCGCGCACCTCCTGCTCGCCGCGCGCAGCGGCGATCTGCTCAAGGCGCTGGCGGATCGCCTGCGGTCCGCGCACCAGATCGACGCCACGACCACCATCGTGGATCTGCGCAAAGCCGAGGACGTGGCGCGGCTCGCCAAGGAAACCGCCGACATCGACGTCCTCGTCAACAATGCCGGCGATATTCCCGGCGGCTCGATCGACAAGATCGACGAGGCGACCTGGCGGCACGCGTGGGAATTGAAGGTGTTCGGCTACATCAACCTCACGCGCATGATCTACGCGCAGATGAAGGCGCGCGGCGGCGGTGTGATCGTCAACGACATCGGCGCGGCCGGCGAGAAGTTCGACGCCAATTACATCTGCGGCAGCGCCGGCAATGCCGCGCTGATGGCTTTCACCCGCGCGCTCGGCGGCAAGAGCCTCGCCGACAATATCCGCGTGGTCGGCATCAATCCGGGCCCGGTCGGCACCGACCGTCACGTCACCCTGCTCAAGACCCGGGCCAAGCATCAGTTCGGCGACGAGAGCCGCTACAGGGAATTCCAGATGGGCCTGCCGCTCGGCCGCCCTGCACACGCGCGCGAGATCGGCGACCTCATGGCGTTCCTGGCGTCGGATCGCGCCGGTTACACGTCAGGCGTGATCTACACGGTGGACGGCGGCATCAGCGCGGGATGGGGTTAACTCCATCCTCGTCATTGCGAGCAAAGCGAAGCAATCCAGAAATGCATCTGCAGCAAAAAAGTCTGGATTGCTCACATGGGGATTTGGTGTGTCAAGGTGTTTGGTCAGCTCTTTGTTCGATTGCAGGCCAGCTCTTCGCCCCGACCGTGGGACCTATCGGATGGCGCGCGCAGGTCGGGTCAAGAC
>JAEWHP010000036.1 GCA_023387735.1 Pseudomonadota bacterium
GCCCTCTGCTGGATTCAGCGCGACTATCCTCTGTACCCGATCGTATTGTCCCGAAAGCAAGTCGTCTAGGAGGGTGGTGTAATCGATGCCTTCGTCGGTCTCTCTAAAGGCAGCCCCGGATTTGAACCCTTCGAGGACCAGATAGAAATCCTTGTCCAAACGGTCGTTCGGAACAATTGACGGTGTACTCATACGACAAAACTCCCTTGTCCCGAGTCCAAAGTAGGTCGGGAAAAGGTGGAAAGCGAATCAGTTAGCGATGCAAATCTGCCGTCGTGTCAATCAGAATCTGCGGGCAACAAATGTCAGTGCTTGACCGGCCCGCCGACACAGAAAATAAATCGAAAGAGATCTATGCCGATTAACTATCTGATGTGATTGATATTGGTGTGACGGGCAGGGACTTCAATCTCGCCCTCATAATCAAAAGTCTTGTGGGATAATTACCGGTTGCGATCGTTGGCGAGCGTGACTTTGGCCAAGGCCTGTTGCACGACGATGGTGGAGGCGCACCCTTTCAGGATTCGATGGCGCCTTGTGAGAAGTTCCATACGGTTGCGGCGGCCGCGGCTTATTCCGGCGCAACTCTTGCAGAGCAACGACTCCCATTCGAACGCTCGAGGACCGCCATGAAGCTGTCGATAGCGCCAAACTCGTTTACAATTTCGTCGCGGAGACGCAGATCATCGCGTGTCTCGAAGCCTCGCAAACCGGCGACCAGATCATTCTGTCAGAGCCCCAGCGTACTCGCCGCCTGGCTGAGTGTTGACGCAAGTTAGCGGCCTCTACAAGTCTGACGGTACCTACGACAATTCCC
Organism: Pseudomonadota bacterium; assembly: GCA_023387735.1. Lineage (GTDB taxonomy): Bacteria > Pseudomonadota > Alphaproteobacteria > Rhizobiales > Xanthobacteraceae > Bradyrhizobium. The sequence goes on from JAEWHP010000036.1 coordinate 818, forward strand.
TTCACCTTGTTCGCCCAACTGATCCTTGTTTAGGCAAGCAGCGCGCAATTCTCCGCACACATCCCGCCGGACTGGCCGTTGGCAAGCTTCCCGATATCGGCGGCAGTTTCCCTCGCCTTGCTCGCCTAGTCTGTCCTTGTTTTCGCAAGCACGTCGCAATTCCTCGCATTGACCCCGACCCCGGCCGTCATCTACTCGGACCCCGCCCGGTCCGATCTGAATAGATTGGGAGAAGCCGGATGTCGGGAATACAAAAACAACCCGACGCGACAAGGCTTCCTGGGCGGCAGAGCGGCCGCGCTCGCGGCCGGTACTGCCGTCAACGTCGCTGCGCTGGCGACCACGTGACCCGCTGCAGCGGCGTCTGACGCCATCCTGGCGGCCATCGAAGCGCACAAGGCCGCATGGGCTTTGGGGGATGAGGCGCAGCGGCAGTTTTCCGCCTTCGAGAACGAACTGGCCGATAGCCAGCGGCTGCAATACGAGCGCCGCACCGAGGAGGAGACCCGGCGCGGCCGGGTGTTGGAGGCGGCGCGCGATGCCGCGTTCAATCGCGAGGGGGCTGCAGCCATTGCGTTGCTCGAGGTGACGGTGACGACGCTGCCGGCGATGCTGGCGCTGCTGCAGCACGTCCGGGCATACGATGACGCGACCTACGGCGAGGGCTGGCCAACCCACATGGTTATTGACGAGGAAGCCCAGGGCACGCGCCCGTGGCACTACTACCTCGTCGAGAACCTGATCCGCGACTTGCCGGCGATCATGGGGAGGGTGGTCTAATGGCAGAACCTGATGGACAACGCCCTTGAACTTTATTGCCACGGTGTAGAGCCAATCGAGAAGCTGGGGCCGATGCGCCGATTGATCTTCACCACGCCGGACACCAAGTATCCGGGGCACAGAAACGTGGTGGTGAAATTGATCGTGACGGCCGAGTTGCTGGCCATGTTTTCCTGCCTGGCGGCGAACGATCCGCGGGGCGTATCCCCCGAGCTGCTGGCGCTCGAAACCAACATCGCCAACTGATACCTAACTGGGGTATATCGAGGGGCCCGCCGGTTCACGCTGGCGGGCCTCTTCCGTCGGGGAACTATCGTCCCCAGGGGGATTATCGCGCGGGGGCTGGCAGTGGTGGACTAGCGGCCAGCGCCGTCCATTTTCAAGCCAAGGGAGAACTGAGTATGAAAAAAGCGATTCTTGTCGGTGTTGCGATCCTCGCTGTCTCCACTTCTGGCGCTTTGGCAGCCAAGAAATCGGCGAAGCCGAAAGCACCTGCCGCCGCAACGGCCGCAGCCACCACCCCGACGGCTCCCCCAGCTCCGGTCATGATGGGCCAGGTTAGTGCCGCTGACCGCGCACTATATGAAAAAAGTCAACGCGAATCCGGCATGAAGAAGAAGTAGAGAGACAAGCTGGCTTCAGCGTACGCTTATTCAAGGCCCGCCGGTTCACGCTGGCGGGCCTTTTAGCGAGGCGGCCTCAGTCCTCGGGGAAAGGACTGAGGCCGTCGTTCCATGCGTCCCGTGGCCAAACCGGACGCATGTCGGCAATTCGCCCAACATCCATCCGTTTCTTTTCCACTAGAAAAATCCCGGGTTGAGGATCATCATTGTTTCATGAGCAATGATGCTTTTCCGGTTGTCTACTTTTCCTGCCCGCTTTGTGCGTTGATCTTCACCGCAACGCAGGAGCGTCGGGCAGAGCGGCGGCCTGGCGCCTACTTCTGCGGCGAGTGCGGCACCCCAGTCCTCGAATGGACGGGGTGCTATAACTTCATAAAATGGAAGCCGGTAATGAAGGCGAAACGCCACGATCGACGTTTTTGGTAGCTAACGGCCTCGCGAACGAAGTACACAGCAAGCCTGATCACTAGGTAGGTAGTGAACCCAATAAAAGCACTGGTCCCGGACATATTGCGCTCCGTTCAGGCCTACAGAGGGTAGCACCGCCACTCCGCGCGAAGGCGCGAAACTGACGCTCACAGTGTGAACTGATCGGATCGATTGCCGTTCCAATTAATCAACTTTTGTAGATAACCATCAGGTTCCCATTCGCGCTTTCTTCGAATAGTGGTGGCGCCGCGCCCTTGCACAGCGTCTCGCACGAAAAAAGGCCCCAGCCAGGGGTAGGGCTGGGGCCTTTAGTTCTGTTCACGGAATGCGCCCACCCATGGCAGGGAGGGTGGCGCTTCCCATTAATGCGGAATCCCCGCCCTCCGTTCCTCGCGCGGCTCTCGCGAATTCCTTGGCCTGCTTCCGGCTCTCGTGGCGGCCCCACTTAGCAACCAAGCTTCAGACCGCCCGTTGTACCGCGCCGCCCGTGAAATCCGGCAACTAGAGCGGTCGGCAGGGGCCGTTAGCACGGAGCCCGGCTGGCGGCCCCACTGTTTCGGTGTCGGTCGTGACCAGCATCAAATACCAAAGTGACCGGCGGGGTCGTCGCTGTAAACGCGCGCAGCGGCGGCCCTCATTTCGCCCTCCCGAACAGCGGCCTGACGTCGGCGCCGCGGCGACCGCATGCCATGCAGGTGAACCGGGGCTCGACAGCCGGACGTCATCGCCCCAAGGGGCGGCATCCACGACCACGGAGTGAGAGCATTTGAAGTCGGAGCAGTAGACGATTAGCCGGCGAGGGCCGTTGTCGGATCGCATCTCACCGAGGGTGATTTTTTGTTCGCGCTTCATCGCGGTTCGCTTACCCGCTGCTTACCGAGCCCGAATTTACGCGGTTTCAGTGGTGCACATCAGTGACAAATTATTATATTAGATCAGCATGGTGAGCGCGGAGGGACTCGAACCCTCGACCCCATGATTAAAAGTCATGTGGAGCCCGGGGGGCGAAGCCGCGCTAGATCGTGCCGGGGGTTAAATTGCGGTCGATGCGGGCAGGGCTTGACGGTGGCGATCTCCTGCCTTTGGCGGCCAGACGTATGGATCTGAGCCGCCGAGATGCAGCCAGCGCGCGGGACGCGTGGGCGTATGACCTTCCCATTCCCATGATTTGCAATTGCACCCAAAAACGCACCCAAGTCTGATTTACGGCGATTCTCACCCGGAAGAAGCTGACTGTCGTAAACTGAAGAAGCCCCTATGCTGCAGGAGTTTCTTGCTGGTGCCGGTTGAGAGGATGAACTCCCGACATTCGGTTTACAAAACCGCGGGCTGCCAAGCCTCCCGCGTAGGATCGCGAAGTCTCCCAGGTCAGCATCAAAGGTCCGCGTGAGTTGACGGGTAGCAAGTTGAGAAACCAGCCGCTCATGATTTAAGCGGTAGGAGGCGCCCAGTCCGTTCGCTTTCAGAAAAGAGGACACCCTAAAAAATACACATTTATGATCTTGGGACCAAGAGACTGCTCCGCACCGATTCATCCAAAAGTAGTAAATATCCCCCCCCCCGCATCAACAATAGATTTTCCCGAGATCGCAGCGACGATACTGGATTTGCACGTATTTTTGGTTTTTTGAGCGATCATCCGCTCATTTCCCTTAAGTGAATCTCTCGTAAGGGAAATGAGCGAATGATCGACCGTTCCCGTCGCCGGATCATCCGCTCATTTTCCTTAAAGGGTTTATAGTCGCAGGTCGCACAATGAGTTACGCCCGCAGATCCTATCAAGGGTTCACCGGCAGAGAGGTGGTCATGGTGCGACCTCGACCGGAATACCGAGCCTTTCTTCCAAAGCACGGGCCGGGTCGGGGCAAAGGAAGGTGTGGAAGTAGCCGACACGTTTTTTCGCTTTCGGGGCTTTCGGGCGGTACGTCAGTTTCACAAAGCCGGGCAGGGTCGGCACACCCTGGGCAACGTCACGTCGCGCCGTTATCAACGACCCCCAAATCGTCGGCCAGATTCGGCGTATGTCGACGGGCGACAACAACATCATTCCGTCGCTGTAAGCGGTCGCGATGAACCTCGAGGGGGCGTTCCATTTCACGACCTTGTCGACGACGGTCGGCAGCACGTTGTCGAATAGCAGCACGATCGTGAGCGGCGATCTCCCGTCACGGTTCAACGGGCGCGCGCGGCCGAACGCCTGTATCTGTTCGCACTCGGTGATCTGGTAGCGGTGCGCCTCGCACAGCGGATCAGGATGCCGGTCAACCTGCACCATGCGCTGCCGTCCGTTACGTAAGTTGATGCCGACCGGCTCGCGCCCAAACCAAGAAAATTCCCCGTCGTTCGACTCGATGATATCGGGCATCTCGCCGCTGACTGTTGCGGCCTGCGCTTCGCACACCTCGGGGCCGGGTTGCGTTCGCCCGATTAGAATCTGCAGGCGAACATCCTTATGCCGATCGATTCCTGCGACGGCGTTGTAATGTTCGACGCGGATGTTTTCGGGAAGCTTCTGCGCGCGCAGCCAGTCGGCAACCGGCTTTTGCGCAATGACCACGGTCGGCTGACATTTGAACTCCATCCAATATTGCAGAATGCAAAGCCGCATCTCTTCGCGGTGCCCTTCGACATGCTCGCCGTGAATCAGCTTCTCGGCCGATGTCGGCGCTTTGCGAACCTGCAGCGTGTAAACCTCGTCAGGCACAGCGACCGGGAGGCTTGTCTTTATCTCCATCGCTGGGAAAATCTGCTTCAGGATTTCCTTCGATGGCATCGTCGCATCAAGATAGAGCACCTGCTTGTGATGAAATTGTTTCGAGATCCGGGCGAGCCCACGCCAAGTAATTTGCCGTACGTCGTCAATGGTTTTGATCTGCAGCCGCCCCGATGTCTCGATCAACGGTGGGTCGTACATGTTTTCGATTTCCGTGACGAAGGTGATGATGTGTCGGGTCTCTCGAATTTGCCGGATCAGTTTCGATTTCGCCTTCTTTTCCGCGGCCGATAAACCGCGTCCCGGCAATAACCCTAACTCCTTTGACAGTTTCTTGTAGCGCTCCCACTCATCGACCTTCAGGCGGTGGAGAAAATCAAGATCGAGCATCGGGTCGTCTGGATTGCCACCCTCGATCGTTTCACGTTTCACCCCGCCGTCGTCCTGCTCCAGCAAATGTCGCCCCAGCAAAACGCGGCTCACTATTCTACTTTCAGTCAAAATCTTGATGGGCAATTTGACGTGCCGGCTCTCGATGCCGCGTATTGCCTTTTCGAAAAACCCTTCGTCGAGCATTAGCATATTAACGTCGCGAAAAACACGATGCCGATAGAACAGCACGTCGGATGCGGCGATCCAGACGCGCGGCTTCTTTTTGAGCTGCTTCTGATAACTGCACCTTGAATAAAAACTGCATTCGTGGTCGCCGCTCTTGCACACCGTCGTCTGCACATTCTGCATCGCCTCGATGGCGTCGGCGACCGACTCTGGGTCCCGGCACATCTTGGGATTTTTATGCTCCCGATCGTCGGTTAATATGAAGTTCGGGTGGTCCGGGTCGTCGGCTCCGCGCCCCCGAAATATCTCTACATCAACGCCAGCCTCGGCGAGTTCTTGTCTGATCTCGTCACTGACACCGCCAGGCTTGATGGTCGGGACGGTGTACAGAAACCGCCGCTTGGATTCAATGATGGCCTTGATGGCGGCGCGCGTCTTGCCGACGCCGACCTCGACAGGCAAGCCAACTGTACGGACGCAAGGACGCCCCGTAGCTTCCTCCGCAAAGATCTCAGCCCAGTTTTTTTCGCGCTTGTCATAGTTGACGAACCGCACCACGTCGTGCTGAAGCGCCGCACGCGCCTCTGGCATGGTTATCGTGGTCTTCGTTTCCGTATCCGACTGCATCTTGAAAGGCGCTGTTCGTTCCCACCCATTCTCGATCGCTATGGCGTAAATCTTGTTCGCGCCGGTCCGATCGGGCGGGGACGTCTTGTAATGCGCCCACCGGTCGCGCGTCTCGACTGGGTCATACTTTTTTGACTTCTTGGAAAACGCAGCGAACAATTCGAAACCCGCATCGCTGTTCGCGGTAGCAGCAGATAGAGCTAGGCCGATATTGTTTCTGTCGTTCCAATGCAAATCGTCGTTGGTAACGAACGCCATAGCCTCGGTCAACGTCCTGATGTCGGCGAGAGACCTTTCAGACCTCGCAGCAAATTCCTGCCAGGTGTTTCGAGGCTTTGCAGGTTCACGAGCGTGCCGAAGTCTGGTGGCCTTGTTGACGGCTTCTGCGGGAGCGGCATCGCGCAAGACATCATATACAGTGTTAAGGTCGATCTCGTTTTCGCTCTCTTCGACGATCTGGCACAGTCGGGGATTGTTGGGGTCTTTGAGATGCCACGAACCGGGCCAACGCATCGGATGTACGATCGGCACACATGTCGGATCCGCGCCAACGATGGCAGTTGCAAAGGCGCGAGCCTGCTTCAATAGTTTTAGGCCTTCCGGGTCCCGCGCCGGGACCTTCAGCACCCAGTGAAGGTGCAGCTTGGGTTCGGTCTCTCCGGTCTGGGGATCGGCCCATCGCCCGCCGCTTTCAACGACCAGTGTCGGGGCGCCTAAGTGCGCCGACAACGTCGCAAGTGCAGCACTGGGCAACTCGTCGCACTCAATGCTGATCGTCAGCCCTTCAGCAAGATTTTCTTCCTTGGCATTTTTGTTCGTCTTGAACGTGGCGATCGGTGGGCTGAAAACGCCACCTGCCTTTGCCGCATCACGTGCCGCGTGAACCGCGCCTTTGATCAGCCACTTAAATTGGTCGGTGTCGATATCGAATGGCCGCGGGTGATAGATCGGCGTGCCGTCGTCACGATTGAAAGCCCGCAGCGAAACCCAAAACTCCGGCGATGCGTGTCGGAAGATGGTGCGTATGAAGGTTGCAAGCTGGTCCTTGTCCGGCTGCGGTGGAGCGAGAGTTGCGAGAGGCAAAGGTGCTGTGGTAAGCATGCGGGGTCCGGTGAGAGGGACAAAGTAAGAGGCCTCGCGAGAGTTGACGCTCTCGCGGGGCCGTGGCTCCATTAATCCCGATCAATTATTCCGCCGCTCCCAATGTTTTGCGTTCCGTCGTGGCTTTTATCGTTTTCTTGAGCCGGAAATTGATTTCGCCAGCGAGCGTGCGATCCGCCTTTTGGGCTTCAGCCTTCAACGCGCGGTGCAGGCTTTCATCGAGATAGCCGCCGAAAAACTTTGTCCCCGGCTTCGCTTCTCTCACTGTTTTCCTGGGCATATCGTCTCTTCTCCTGTAAGAAAAAAGAGCAAACTCCAGCGGCCGGCTCCGTGAAGGAGTCCGCGATGCACACTGAATTTGCTCTCCTGTGATACGGGAACGACTCGCAAGCCGCCCGCGAATCATATTGAATGCAGAGAATTGGCGATTTGCCAAGGGCAAACTTTGCATTATCTTGGCCAAGGGGAGGGGCCGTTCAGCGAGCCAAACTGCACTGAGCGAGCTCGCCCTTCGCTGTGTAATACGGACCTCCGAGGAAGCCGAATGCGGTTTGCCCATATCGAAGACGTCGAAGCGTATTATGCGCGCGTCGAAGCCAGCCCGGAGTATGCGCGATTTTTCTGTCCCGACGCTGACGATTTACGCGAGGCGCGGATTGCAAGTCTGCGCAAACCTCGTATCAGGAAGCCGACGCTTCGCAGCGTCCTGGCGGAGGCCCGGCGCGCCGGCGTCGAAGTCGCTCAGATCGAAGTTACCATCGATGGCCGCATCGTCATCGTGCCGCGCGCTTCAGCAACTGGTGAAATCGCGGCTCAGTCTGTAGAGGGCAATCCTTGGGACGAGGTGTTGCAATGAAGGCTCCCAAGTACGTTCACCAGTATATCGACCGGAACGGCCATCCCCGTTTTTATCTTCGGCGCAAGGGCCAGCCGAAAATTCCTCTGCCCGGCCTGCCATGGTCGCCGAAGTTCATGGCCGCGTACGAAGCGGCGATATCTAATAACGCGCCGAAAACCATCGTCGTTGCCAATCGCATACAAAAGGGCACCGTCGCTGGACTCGTTCATACGTATCTGAATTCCGTCACCTTCGGCGAGTTGGCAGCCGAGACTAAGCGTACCCGAAAAAATATCCTGAACAACTTCAGCAAAGAACACGGTGACAAGCCGGTAGCGTTGCTGAAGCGAGAACACATCGTGGCAATGTTCGCCAAGAAGGCCAGCAGACGTTTCGCCGCTCGCAACTGGCTGAAGACGGTGCGGGCCTTGATGTTGTTCGCCGTTAACGACGGTTCACTGAAGGCTGACCCCACCGCAGGGATCAAGAACCTGTCTGGCAAAACCGATGGCTTTCGGTCGTGGGATGACAACGACATTGCAGCCTTCGAACGCCGCTGGCCAGTTGGTACGCGCGAACATTTGGCGATGGCACTATTGCTGTGGACCTTGCAACGGCGCGGCGATGTCGTGCGCATGGGACGGCAGCACATCCGCCAGACGCCTGACGGTCCTGTGATCGATGTGAAGCAGAACAAGACCGGGACCAAGCTGGCAATACCGGTGCTGCCCGAATTGCAGGCTGTGCTCGACTCTTCGCCGTCCGATCACCTGACATTCTTAATCACTAGCTTCAACAAGCCGTTTGCTGTAGCGGGCTTCACCAACTGGTTTCGCGCAGCCTGCAATGCGGCCGGGGTGCCAGCGGGTACCTCGGCGCATGGTTTGCGCAAGGCGGGGTGCCGTCGTTTCGCCGAACTAGGCTTTACGGTTCATGAAATCGCAGCATGGTCTGGACACGCCGACTTGCGCGAGATGGCCAAGTACACTAGGTCGGTCGATCAGGCGCGCCTGGCATGGGCTGGAGCCGCCAAGCTGGCCAAAAAGCGAACAGCGAGTGGCTACCCACCGGCACCGGGTAGCCAAATCGAGAAAATTTCCTAACAACATTAAGGGATCAAAATGGACATGGTGGGCCCGGCAGGACTCGAACCTGCAACCAGACCGTTATGAGCGGCCGGCTCTAACCATTGAGCTACAGGCCCCGCCGCGTGCGGCCGAGAAGGTCGGCCGGCAACGGTGCTGGCACCGTTTACAGGCATGACGGCGATACGGCAATGCCGGGTTCCGGGCCGAGAACAGGCTTTCATAAGCCCCCGCGGTTGCCTACAAATCGCCTCGCTTCTTTCGCCAGCGAACGCTCGAGGCCGAGATGAAACCTGCTTTGATGGCCTGTGCCGGTCTCCTCCTGTTGGCGGGCAGCGCCGCGGCGCAGCAGGGCGGCAAGGCTGCAGGAGGTACGGCCATTACCAGGACCACGATCAGCCTCGGAACCGCGACGCCGGGCGGCGGCTTCCCGGTTTACGGCAATGCCTTCGCGGAAATCATCAATACCGCCGATCCGGCGCTGTCGATCGAGCCGCGCAACACCAAGGGCTCCAGCGAAAACATTCCGCTGCTGGAAAGCGACCAACTCGATATCGCGCTGGTCGCGGGTGAGCCTTCCTACGAGGCCTTCATGGGCATCGGGCGGGCGCCGACCAAACTGAAAATCCTCACCGCGATGTATTCCAGCCCCGGCATGTTCGTGGTGCGCGCCGACAGCCCGTACAGGACGATCAGGGACCTCGTCGGCCAGCCGGTCGCATTCGGGGCAAAAGGCTCCGGCCTGCCGATCCTGTCGCGCTACATGCTCGACGGCATCTGGCTGAAGCAGGACGAGGACTTCAAGTCGATCTACCTCGATCGCGCCGGCGATGGCCCCGCCATGGTGCAGGACGGCCGCGCCGCGGCGCTGTGGGGCGCGGGTGTCGGCTGGCCGGGGTTTGCCGCGATGGCGCAGGCGCCCGGCGGCGCCCGTTTCATTGCGCCGGACGCCAGCGAGATCGCGCGCATCCGCGCCAGGCACGCGTTTCTCAAGCCGCTGTCGGTGCCGGCCAACAGCTATCCGAACCAGCCGGCGGCAATCGATTCCGTCGGCTCATGGAGCTTTGTGCTGACGCGCGAAAGCCTGCCCGATGAAATAGCCTACCGGCTGGCGCGCACGCTGCACGGCGCTGAAGGAGCGCTGTGCAGGAAGCTGCCGCAGGCGTGCGAGACGACGGCTGCGAATACGGTGGCGGCGGCGCCGAATGCGGCGCTGATCCATCCCGGTGTGATGAAGTATTTCAGAGAGATCGGTGTGGTGAAGTGACCGTTGCCGATGGAAGCTAGGTTCTATTGGCGACGGTCATTCCGGGATGGTCCGAAGGACCAGACCCGGAATCTCGAGATTCCGGGTTCGATGCTTCGCATCGCCCCGGAATGACGGCCTTGGGTCGTTATTTCTTCGCCATCGCGCACGCTGGATCGATGGGGCCGAACGCTTCATCGCCCGGGATCTTCGCGAGGATGCTGTAGTAATCCCACGGGTACTTCGACTCCTCCGGCTTCTTGACCTGCACCAGCCACAGATCATGCACCATCAGATTGTCCTCGCGCAGCTTGCCGTTGCGGGAAAAGAAATCCTCGACCGGCTTTTCGCGCATCTTGGCCGCCACTTTCAGCGGCTCGTCGGTGCCGGTCTCCTTGATGGCGCCGAGATAGTGCATGACCGAGGAATAGACGCCGGCCTGCCACATCGTCGGCATCCGGTTCATCTTGGCGAAGTAGCGCTTCGACCATTCGCGGGTCTTGTCGTCCATGTCCCAGTAGAACGAGGTCGTCAGCAAGAGGCCCTGCGCGGCCGGCAGGCCGAGCGAATGAATGTCGGTGATCAGCGCGAGCAGGGCCGCCATCTGCTGGCCGCCCTTTAGCACGCCGAACTCGGCCGCGGTCTTGATCTCGTTCATGTTGTTCGGCGGACCCGCGGCGATGCCGATGATCTTTGCTTTCGAGGCCTGCGCCTGCAGCACGAACGATGAAAGATCCGGCGTCGCCAGCGGCGGCCGCACCGAGCCCAGCACCTTGCCGCCATTGGCGGTGATCACGCTCGAAGCGTCGCGTTCGAGCGAATGGCCGAAGGCGTAGTCGTCGGTAATGAAGAACCAGCTGTCGCCGCCTCGCTTGACAACCGCCTGTGCGGTGCCGGCCGCAAGCGAACGGGTGTCGATGACCCACTGCATCGCGTAGGGCGAACAGACCTTGCCGTGGAAGTCCGCGGTGAGGGTCGAATGCGTGATGAAGAGTTTCTTCTTCTCGTTGGCGATGCCTTGCACGGCAAGGCCCACCGCCGACACCGGCACGTCGAGGATCAGATCGACCTGCTCGACATCATACCAGCGCCGCGCGATGCCGCCGCCAATATCAGGCTTGAGCTGGTGATCGCCGATGATGAGGCTGATCGGCTTGCCCAGCACCTTGCCGCCGAAATCGTCGATCGCCATTTGCGCCGCGGTGACCGAGCCCTGGCCGGTTGGCGTGGACGCGGGGCCGTTCATGTCGGTCAGCACGCCGATCTTGATGACATCGTCCGACACTTGCGCGAGCGCGGCGGTCGATGCCAGCATCGCAACCGCAATCGCTGCAGGCCCGGATAGGTTCCTGGCGAACATCTGAGTTTTCTCCCTGGCAATCGGCGCTTCGGCCGTTGGCTTCTTGTGGCGGTTGATCCGCCAATTGGTCTCAATTGCAACTATTTTGGACCGACGTCAACGTGATCGTGGGGGCAGGCTGATCGCCGATGGTTCTGTTTATTTCCGGCCCGATTCAGGGCATAGGCGAACCATGACCTCGCCCCAGCGCCTGCCTGCATCGCTGACACCGCTCGATACCGCACTCGACGCGCTGTTGAAGGGCGTGGAACCGGTCGCTCCAATGGAACTGCCGCTGAGCGAAGCGCTGCGCTGCATTGCCGCCGAAATGCCGGCGCTAGAGGCGCGTCCTGCTCGCGATATTGCGGCCGTCGACGGCTACGCCTTCCGCGCGCGCGATCTGGTCGGCGCGTCCTCCTACTCGCCGTTGCCGCTGATGGCGTCGCCGACATGGGTCGAGGCGGGCGAGCCCGTTCCCGATGGCTGCGATTGCGTGCTGGATTCCGATTTGGTCGACGTATCAGGTCCGATGTCGCACGTGCTGGCGGAGGCGATTCCGGGGCAGGGCGTGCGGCGGGCAGGGGGCGATATTGCCGCAGGCAGCCGCGTCGTCAAGGCTGGCCGGCGCGTGCTGCCGCGCGATCTCCTGATTGCGCGCGCCGCCGGCATCGCGCGGCTGAAGGTTCGCCGCCCGCGCCTGCGCATCGTCAATATTCCCGGTGGTGCCGTGACGGCGGATCTCATCGCCGAAAGTGCGCGGACCGCGGGTGCCGACATCATGCCGGTTTCAGCCGCAGGGCGCGACGCAACGTCGATCGCTGCCGCGCTGGACACGGACGCATGCGATCTGCTCCTCGTGGTCGGCGGCTCCGGCGTCGGCCGCATCGACGCGGCGGTGACGGCGCTGGGGATGTGCGGCGCAGTTCTCGCCCATGGCATTGCCCTGCAGCCCGGCCGAACCTCTGCTGTGGGTCGCGTGGGCAAAACGCCGGTGGTCGTTCTGCCCGGCGCGCCGGACCAGGCTTTTGCAGCATGGTGGACGCTGGCGCTTCCCGCGCTCGACCGCCTGTCCGGCCGCCGGCCGCGCAGGACGCTCAACCTGCCGCTGGCGCGCAAGATTGCGTCCGGCGTCGGCATCGCCGAAATCGTGCTGCTGGAGCGAAAAGACGGCGTCTGGATCACGCTGGCCGCGGGCGAATTGTCGCTCGATGCGATCGCACGCGCCGAAGCCTGGCTCGCGGTGCCCGGTGGGTCGGAGGGATTTGCGGCGGGCGCGCCGGTCGATGCTTATATGTTGCGTGAATGAGAAATCTCACATGAGCAACAAGCCCTTGCCCAACACGCCTGACAGCCTCGATCAGGACCAGTTCCTGACCATCCTGTCGCGCGAAGATGCGTTGGCGCGCTTCGAAACCGCGCTGTTTCCGCGCGCGATACCGTCAGAGCCGCGCTCGCTGGCCGAGGCGCTCGGTTGCGCGCTTGCCGGGGACGTGATGGCGCCGATCGACGTGCCGCCGTTCGATCGCTCCAATGTCGATGGCTTTGCCGTGCGCTCCGCCGACCTCGCCTCGGCCGGCGAGGCGACACCGGTCCGCCTGCGGCTCAACGACGAGGTGATCGCCTGCGGCGTCGCGCCGGTGCGGCCGGTGCTGTCGGGCACCGCCACGTCGATCGCGACCGGCGGCCCGGTGCCGCGTGGGGCGGACGCCATTGTGATGGTCGAACACACCCAGCCGGCCGCGCCCCGCGCGATCGAAATCCGCCGTGCGGCGTCACCCGGACAGTTCGTGTCCTATGCCGGCTCCGATATCGCCCGCGGCGAGGCGCTGCTGCGCGCCGGCACCGTCATCGGCTCACGCGAGATCGGCATGCTGGCCGCCTGCGGCATCGCGCAGGTCAGCGTTGCGCGCCGCCCGCGCGTCGCCATCCTCTCCACCGGCGACGAACTGGTGCAGCCCGGTCAGGCGCTGCGCCCGGCCGCGATCTACGACACCAACGGCGCCATCGTCACCGCGGCGATCTCGGAGAATGGCGGCGAGGCGCACTTCCTCGGCGCCATCCCGGACGATGAAGCGAAACTTGAAGCCGCGATGCGAAAGGCGTTGCAAACCAGCGACATGCTGGTGCTTTCAGGAGGCACTTCCAAAGGTGCGGGCGATGTGTCGCATCGCATCATCGGCCGGCTCGGCAAGCCCGGCATCATCGCCCATGGCGTCGCCCTGAAGCCCGGCAAGCCGCTGTGCCTCGCGGTATGCGACGGCAAGCCGGTGATCATCCTGCCGGGATTTCCGACCTCGGCGATGTTCACCTTTCACGACATGATCGTGCCGGTGCTGCGGCGGATGGCCGGCCTGCCGCCGCGCTCGGACGCCAAGGTCAATGCCCGCGTGCCGGTGCGGATTGCGTCCGAACTCGGCCGCACCGAATTCGTCATGGTGTCGCTGGTCGAGGGCTCGGACGGTTTGATCGCCTATCCCACCGGCAAGGGCTCCGGCGCCATCACTTCCTTTGCACAGGCCGACGGCTTTCTGCGTATCGACGCGCTGGCGGACCAGATGCCGGCGGGCACGGAAGCCGAAGTGACGCTGTTCACGCCGCATGTGCGGGTGCCTGATATCGTCATCGTCGGCAGCCACTGCACCGGGCTCGATCTCGTCACCGCGCCGCTGGCCCATGCCGGTCTCGTGGTCCGATCGATTGCAGTCGGAAGCCTCGGCGGGCTCGCGGCGGCCAAACGCGGCGAATGCGATTTTGCACCGATCCACCTGTTCGACGAAAAGACCGAGACCTACAACACTCCGTTTCTCAGCGACGGGCTCGAATTGGTGCCGGGCTGGCGCCGCATGCAGGGCATCGTGTTCCGCAAGGGCGATACGCGTTTCGAAGGGCTGTCGGCCGAGGACGCCGTGCGGTCCGCGCTGGCCGATCCCGCCTGCATCATGGTCAACCGCAACCAGGGCGCCGGCACCCGCATCCTGATCGACCGGCTGCTCGGCGGCGCGCGCCCCGACGGCTACTGGAATCAGCCGCGCTCCCACAATGCGGTGGCGGCCGCGATCGCGCAGCACCGCGCCGATTGGGGCATGACCATTGCGCCGGTCGCGCAGGCGTCCGACCTCGGTTTCATTCCCTTTGCCGAAGAGCACTACGATTTCGCGCTGGTGCAGGCGCGCAAGCAGCGGCCGGCGGTACAGGCCTTTCTCGACGCGCTGGCGTCGGAGGCGGGACGGGCGGCGCTGCAGCAGGCAGGGTTTCGGCCGGCCTGAAATGTACGTAGCGTCCGGGGCACGAGTTTAACCGCCATCCAGCGTCGCCAGCCGTTCCGCTTCCGCGATGTCGTCCATGGTGTTGGCGTTGAAGAACGGATCGAGCGGCGTGGTCGGCCAGGTCACGGTGGCAAGCCTGAAGCGCGCGGTCCAGCGGTCGATCTTCCTGACGTCCTCGACGACCAGCGCGTGGCGAAGCTGTTCGCGCAAGGCGACGCTCCATAGTCCGATCACCGGGTGCGACTGGCCATCGGAAGCGGCGACGGCGAGTTCGGCATTCTCTGCGTCGAGTGCGCCATGCAGTCTCGATACGAGATCACGGGGCAGAAACGGGCAATCGGCTGCGGCGCTGAGAACAAGCTTCACTTCCGGCCGATTCGCTGCGGCCCAGTCGAGCGCCGCCAGAATGCCGGCGAGCGGTCCGGGAAAGTCCGCAACGCCGTCCGGAATTACGGGCAGGCCGAACGCGGCGAAGCGCGCAGGATCGCCATTGGCGTTCAGGATGAGGCCGTCGCACTGCGGCTTCAGCCGCGTGATCACGCGATCGAGGATGGTGCGGCCGGCGATCGTGCGCATCGGCTTGTCGCCGCCGCCCATGCGGCGCGCGAGGCCACCGGCAAGCAGCACGCCGGGAATCCTGTCAGTCATCGCTTTCGCCCTTGCGCTTGTGCCGCGCCGATTCCTCCTCGACATAGTCGAGGTTTTGGTCGAACACGATGCGTTCCTGTCCGGACAGCGCGATGAAGCGTTTTCCGCGCGTACGTCCGACCAGCGTCAGTCCGACCTGCCGCGCAAGCTCTACTCCCCACGCCGTAAACCCGGAGCGCGAAACCAGAATCGGAATCCCCATCCGCACCGTCTTGATCACCATCTCCGAGGTGAGGCGACCCGTGGTGTAGAGGATCTTGTCGGCGGGATCGACGCCGTGGCGATAGATCCAGCCCGCGATCTTGTCGACGGCGTTGTGGCGGCCGACGTCCTCGGTGTAGCAGACAGGCGTGCCTTCCTTGCACAGCACGCAGCCATGGATGGCGCCGGCTTCGAGATAGAGCGAGGGCATGGTGTTGATCGCATGCGTCATCTGGTAAAGCCAGGAGGTGCGCAATTCAGCCTTGGGCAATGCGACGCTTTCGACCGCCTCCAGCAGATCGCCGAACGCCGTGCCCTGCGCGCAGCCCGATGTCTGCGTGCGCTTCTTCAGCTTCGCCTCGAAGTTGGTATGGTGTTCGGTGCGCACCACCACCACCTGGAGATCGTCGTCATACTCGACCTCGGTGACGACGTCGTCGTATTTCAGCATGTTCTGGTTCAGGAGATAGCCGAGCGCCAGATATTCCGGATAGTCGCCGATCGTCATCATGGTGACGATTTCCTGCGCGTTCAGATACAGCGTCAGCGGCCGTTCCACCGGCACCCGGATTTCTACCGCCGCACCGGTCTGCTCGGTCCCGGCGACGCGCTCGGTGAGGCGCGGATCCTCGGGATTGGGAACGATCAGGGGGGCGGGGGTTTTGTCGATTTTCATCATATGGGCAGGTTAGCATGACTTTGTTCGAAGGCTGATATAAGCAGCAGATGATGCAAATCACCATCTACTCCGTCATGGCCGGGAGCGCAGACAAGTTTACGTAGTCTGCGCAAAGCAGACTACTATGCCTGGGCATGACGGCTGGGTACGAAGTTCCGGCTCGGAGAACGCAATGAAAGTAATAGGCCTCGCGGGATGGAGCGGCGCCGGCAAGACCACCTTGCTGACGCGGGCGATACCGCATCTGCTGAAACAGGGCCTGCGCGTCTCCGTCATCAAGCATGCCCACCATGCCTTCGATGTCGACGTGCCCGGCAAGGATTCCTGGAAGCACCGCGAGGCCGGTGCGGCCGAGGTTCTGGTGTCGTCCAGCCAGCGCTGGGCGCTGATGCATGAACTGCGCGGCGCAGCCGAGCCGCGGTTGCCGGAACTGCTGGCCAAAATGTCGCGGGTCGATCTCGTCGTCGTCGAGGGATTCAAGCGCGAGCTACATCGCAAGATCGAGATCCACCGCGGCGCCAACGGCAAGCCGCTGCTGTTTCCGGACGATCCCGGCATCGTCGGCATCGCCACCGACACAGCGATTGAAACTACGCTTCCCACGGCCCATCTCGATGATGTCGCAGCGGTCGCAGCCATGATGCTGAAATCGGCGATCTCGATCGAAGACGTGCTGGCAAAATGCGAAGCTGAGGGCTGACCAGGCAGATGGCGCAACTGTCCGACGATTGCTTTGCCTTCGGCGGCCCGATGATGTCGGTCGATGAGGCCGTTGCGCTCATCGCCGAGCGCGTGACCCCGGTGCTGGACGTGGAGACGGTCGCGCTCGCCGGCGCTGACGGCCGCATCCTTGCGAAAGATGTTTCGGCGCCGCTGCCGCTGCCGCCGTTCACCAATTCCGCTGTCGACGGGTATGCCGTCGCGAGCCGCGACCTGCCGCAGAACGAAGCGCAGGCATTCGCAGTCACCGGACGCCTCCAGGCCGGCAGCGCTGCGAGCGCGCCGGTCAAGCCGGGGCAGGCGATGCGCATCTTTACCGGCGCACCGATGCCCGAGGGCGCCGACACCGTTTTCATGCAGGAAGACGTCCGCGTCGACGGCGACAAGGTCGTACTGCCTGCGGGACTGAAACCCGGCGCCAACGTACGCCCGGCAGGCGAGGACATTCCTGCAGGCCATGCTGCGTTGAAGGCCGGCCAGCGGCTGCGGCCGCAGGATGTCGCGCTGGTTGCAGCGTTCGGCCTGACGCAAGTCGATGTCGTCAGGCGCATTCGCGTGGCGGTGTTCTCCACCGGCGACGAACTGGCCTCGCCGGGCGAAGCGCGCGCCGCGCCGCAGCTGTTCGATTCCAACCGCTTCATGCTGATGGCGATGCTGGCCCGGCTCGGCTGCGACGTCAGCGACCTCGGCATTATCAGGGACGAACGCGCCGCGCTCGCGCGCGCACTGCAGGACGTCGCCGGCAAACATGATCTGATCCTCACCACCGGCGGCGTTTCGACCGGCGAAGAGGACCACGTCAAGGCGAGCGTCGAGAGCATCGGCCGCCTCGTGCTGTGGCGGATGGCGATCAAGCCGGGACGGCCTGTTGCCATGGGCATTATTGGCGGCACGCCGTTCATCGGCCTGCCGGGCAATCCGGTGGCGAGTTTCGTCACCTTCGTTCACGTGGTGAGGCCGACGATCCTGGCGCTTGCGGGCGCAAGGCAGGAGAAGCTGGTGCCGATGCCGGTTCGCGCCGGCTTCAGCTACAAGAAGAAGATCGCGCGTCGCGAATATGTCCGCGTCAGCCTTCGCCGGGCCGCCGATGGCGCGCTCGAAGCGGAGAAATTTCCGCGCGAGGGTGCGGGGTTGTTGTCGTCGCTGGTCGATACCGATGGCCTGGTCGAGCTCGGCGAGGACGTAACATTGGTCGAGCCCGGGCAGACGGTCGGGTTCCTGTCCTACGCCAGCCTGATCTCATGATCGGCGTTGACGATGCGGATAGCCCTCGCCATGGTGCCAGCATGACCACGACAAAACTCGACCTTGCCGGGCTTAAATGTCCGCTGCCGGCACTGAAGACGCGCAAGGCGCTCAAGACGCTGCCGCCGGGTGACAGGCTTGAAGTGCTGTGCACCGATCCATTGGCTGTCATCGACATCCCCAATCTCATTCGCGAAACCGGCGACAAGGTCGAAATCGTCGAGCGTAGCGACAGCCGCATCGTGTTCATGATCGAAAAGGCGAACGTCTCCGCGGTTTGACCGCTTCCCGGCATTCGAAATCTCTATCGATCGATGTCAAATGCAAATCGATGCGCATTAGCAATCGCAGCATGAGACGCCTTTATTGATCTCGGGATCATTTCGCGGTCTCATTCCTGTCATCAGGTAAGGCAGCACAGTGAAAGCCGCGGGCGCGAGTACGTCGCGACGATGCCAGCGAGTTAAATGCTTATTGTGACGGTACAATTCGCTTGGCATCTGGCATACCAAAGATTAGACTCGATCTAATCCCGGTGCAGAGGACGAGACGCCATCCATGAATGTCCATGACGTGCAGAAGGTCCGACAGTTCGAACATCCCGGCGCGGGACGGAAGCGGGCCAAGGCGACGCCGAAGGGCCGCCAGATCGACCCCACCGCCGCGCACGAGATCGAACTTCTGCTCGGCGACCGGCCGCGGCGGCGCGATCTCCTGATCGAGCACCTGCACCTGATCCAGGACAAGTATCACCAGATCTCCGCCGCCCATCTCGCAGCCCTTGCGGACGAGATGAAGCTGTCGTTTGCGGAAGTGTTCGAGACCGCGACCTTCTACGCGCATTTCGACGTGGTGAAGGAAGGCGAGTCCGATATCGCACCGCTGACCATTCGCGTCTGCGACTCGCTGACCTGCGCCATGCTGGGCGCGGAAGAACTGCTCAGCGAGTTGCAGGACAAGTCCGGCCCCGGCATTCGCGTGGTGCGCGCGCCCTGCGTCGGATTCTGCGACAGCGCCCCGGTCGCCGAAGTCGGGCACCGCTATGTGCTCCATGCGACGCCGGCGGAGGTGCTCGACACCGCGGCGCGGGGCGAGATCCATCCCATCATCCCGGACTATGTCGATTACGATACCTATGTCAGCCACGGCGGCTACAAGCTGCTTGGTGACTTGCGCGCGGGGCGGGTCAGCAAGGAAGACATCCTCAAGGTGCTCGACGATTCCAGCCTGCGCGGGCTCGGCGGCGCAGGCTTTCCCACCGGCCGCAAGTGGCGGGCGGTGCTGGGCGAGCCGGGTCCGCGGCTGATGGCCGTCAATGGCGACGAGGGAGAGCCCGGCACGTTCAAGGATCGCTTCTACCTGCTGCGCGACGCGCACCGCTTCCTCGAAGGCACGCTGATTGCCGCGCATATCATCGACGCGGAAGACGTCTACATCTATCTGCGCGACGAATATCCTGCCGCGCTCAAACTGCTGCCGCTCGAGATTGCAAAGCTGCCCCCGGGTGGTCCGCGCATTCACATGCGCCGCGGCGCCGGCGCCTATATCTGCGGCGAGGAGTCCGCGCTGCTCGAGAGCCTCGAGGGCAAGCGCGGCCTGCCGCGGCACAAGCCGCCTTATCCATTCCAGGTCGGGCTGTTTGGTTTGCCGACGCTGATCAACAATGTCGAGACGCTGTTCTGGGTGCGCGACATCGTCGAGAGGGGTGCCAGTTGGTGGAAGAGCCACGGCCGCAACGACCGCGTCGGCCTGCGCAGCTATTCGGTCTCGGGCCGCGTCAAAAATCCCGGCGTCAAGCTGGCGCCGGCCGGGCTCACCGTGCGCGAACTGATCGACGAGTTCTGCGGCGGCATGGCCGACGGCCACACCTTCCGCGCCTACCTTCCGGGCGGCGCGTCGGGTGGCATCCTGCCGGCCTCGATGGACAACATCCCGCTCGATTTCGGCACGCTGGAAAAATACGGCTGCTTCATCGGCTCTGCCGCCGTCGTCATCCTGTCCGATCAGGACAGCGTGAAGGGCGCGGCGCTGAACCTGATGAAATTCTTCGAGGACGAAAGCTGCGGCCAGTGCACGCCCTGTCGCGTGGGCACGCAGAAGGCGGCGATCCTGATGGAGCGTCCGGTGTGGGATCGCGAACTGCTCGACCAGTTGAGCCAGGCCATGCGTGACGCGTCGATCTGCGGGCTCGGCCAGGCGGCCTCCAATCCGCTGTCGTGCGTCATCAAATATTTCCCCGACGAGTTCAAGGAAGCGGCGGAATGACGAAGATCAAGTTCGAACTCGACGGTAAGCAAGTCGAGGCCAACGCCGGCGAAACCATCTGGCAGGTGGCAAAACGCCAGGGCCGGGACATCCCGCATCTGTGCTACTCGCCGGAGCCGGACTACCGGCCCGACGGCAATTGCCGCGCCTGCATGGTCGAGATCGAGGGCGAGCGCGTGCTGGCCGCGTCCTGCAAGCGCCTGCCTGCCGTCGGCATGAAGGTGAAGACCGAGAGCGCGCGCGCGGTTGCCGCGCAGAAAATGGTGATGGAATTGCTCGTCGCCGATCAGCCGGCGCGCGCGACCTCGCATGATCCGGATTCGAAATTCTGGCACTGGGCTGAAAAGGTCGAGGTGACCGAAAGCCGTTTCCCGGCCGCCGAGCGCTGGCGGGGCGACAGCAGCCATCCCGCGATGAGCGTCAATCTCGACGCCTGCATCCAGTGCGGCCTGTGCGTGCGCGCCTGCCGCGAGGTGCAGGTCAACGACGTCATCGGCATGGCCTATCGCAATGCCGACGCCAAGATCGTGTTCGATTTCGACGATCCGATGGGCGAGTCCACCTGCGTCGCCTGCGGCGAGTGCGTCCAGGCCTGCCCGACCGGCGCGCTGATGCCGTCGGTGATGCTCGACGAGAACCAGACCCGCGTCACCTATGCGGACAGGAAGGTCGATTCGCTGTGTCCGTTCTGCGGTGTCGGCTGCCAGGTCACCTATCAGGTCAAGGACGAGAAGGTGATCTATGCCGAGGGCCGCGACGGCCCCGCCAACCACAACCGCCTCTGCGTCAAGGGCCGCTTCGGCTTCGACTACATCCACCACCCGCATCGCCTGACCAAGCCGCTGGTGCGGCTGCCGAATGCGAAGAAGGACGCCAACGACCAGGTCGATCCGGCCAATCCGTTCACGCATTTCCGCGAGGCCTCGTGGGAAGAGGCGCTGGATATCGCCGCGAAAGGCCTCGTGAAGATCCGCGACGAGAACGGCGTCAAGGCGCTCGCCGGCTTCGGCTCCGCCAAAGGCTCGAACGAAGAGGCGTACCTGTTCCAGAAGCTGGTGCGAACAGGATTCGGTTCCAACAATGTCGATCACTGCACGCGGCTGTGCCACGCCTCGTCGGTGGCGGCGCTGATGGAAGGCCTGAACTCCGGCGCGGTGTCGGCGCCGTTTGCCGCCGCCATGGACGCCGAGGTCATCATCGTTATCGGCGCCAATCCGACCGTGAACCACCCGGTGGCCGCGACCTACATCAAGAACGCGGCCAAGCGCGGCGCCAGACTGATCGTGATGGACCCGCGCAGGCAGTCGCTGTCGCGCCATGCCTGGAAGCATCTGGCCTTCAAGCCCGGCAGCGACGTCGCGATGCTGAACGCGATGCTGCACACCATCATCACCGAGGGGCTGACCGACCAGCAATACATTGCCGGCTACACCGAAGGCTTTGACGAGCTCGCCGAGCGCATCAAGGAATTCCCGCCGGAGAAGATGGAGGCGATCTGCGGTATTCCGGCCGAGACGCTGAAGGAAGTGGCGCGGGTCTATGCGCGTTCGCAGGCCTCGATCATCTTCTGGGGCATGGGTATCAGCCAGCACATCCACGGCACGGATAATGCGCGCTGCCTGATCGCGCTGGCGCTGACGACGGGCCAGGTCGGGCGTCCCGGCACCGGGCTGCATCCGCTGCGTGGCCAGAACAATGTGCAGGGCGCCTCCGACGCCGGCCTGATCCCGATGTTCCTGCCGGACTATCAGCCGGTCGGCCGCACCGATCTGCGCGAACCCTTCGAGAAGCTGTGGCATCAGGATCTCGATCCGGTGCGCGGCTTGACGGTGGTCGAGATCATGAACGCGATCCACGCCGGCGAAATCAACGGCATGTATATCGAGGGCGAGAACCCCGCGATGTCGGATCCCGATCTGCAGCACGCGCGCGAGGCGCTCGCGAAGCTCGATCATCTCGTGGTGCAGGATCTCTTCGTCACCGAGACGGCGTTCCATGCCGACGTGATCCTGCCGGCTTCGGCATTTGCGGAAAAGTCCGGCACCTTCACCAATACCGACCGCCGCGTGCAGTTGGCGCGCGAGGTGATCCGGCCGCCCGGCGATGCGCGGCAGGATCTCTGGATCATCCAGGAGATCGGCAAGCGCATGGGGCTGCCGTGGAACTATGACGGTCCGGCCGACGTGTTCACCGAGATGACGCAGGTGATGCCGTCATTGAAGAACATCACCTGGGATCGTCTGGTGCGCGAGGGCGCGGTGACCTATCCGGTCGACGACCCGAACAAGCCCGGCAACGAGATCATCTTCACCACCGGTTTCCCGACCGCGAGCGGCCGCGGCAAGATCGTGCCGGCCAAGGTGATCGCGCCCGACGAGGTGCCCGACGCCGAATACCCGATGGTGCTGTCGACCGGCCGCGTGCTCGAGCACTGGCACACCGGCTCGATGACCCGCCGCGCCAGCGTGCTCGACCAGATCGAGCCCGAGGCGGTGGCGTTCATGTCGCCCAAGGACATGCGCAAGCTCAATGTCTGGCCCGGCGATTTCATCCGCCTGCAGACCCGCCGCGGCGCCGTCGAGGTCAAGGTCCGCTCCGACCGCGACGTGCCCGAGAACATGGTGTTCATGCCGTTCTGCTACGCCGAGGCGGCGGCGAATTTGCTGACCAACCCGGCGCTCGATCCGTTCGGCAAGATTCCGGAGTTCAAGTTCTGCGCCGTGCGGGCGGAGAAGGCGGAGCTGCAGTCGGCGGCGGAGTAGGCCTCGCACGGAGCCCTTCGTCATTGTGAGACGCCGAGGGAGAAGGATGTCATTCCGGGATGGTCCGAAGGACCAGACCCGGAATCTCGAGATTCCGGGTTCGATGCTTCGCATCGCCCCGGAATGACCGCCTCACTTGCACGTCCCGCGGCAGGCCGGTCTTTATGAAATTCCTATAACTCTCCCATCCCTTCCGCCTCGAAAACCTATGCGCGTGGTGGCACTTCAGCCGCTGCAAACGCGATAGCCACCACGTCGGCTCGCGGTCCACGTCGCACAGGAACATCCCATGCTCGATATAGCCATGCTGGCGCTCGCGCTCGGCTTCTTCGTTGCAGGCATCGGTTACGCCTATGCTTGCGAACGCCTGTAACGGAGCAGCGCCATGACCTTCGATTATTCGCTTGCCGGTCTCGTCTCGCTCGGCCTGCTGTTCTACCTCACCTACGCGCTGCTGCGGCCCGAACGCTTCTGAGGGCGCCATGATCACGCTGCTCCAGGTCGTCCTGGCGTTCGTCGTCACCTCGGCGCTGCTGATCCTGCTGTTCCGCCTGCTGCTGCCCACAAGAAAATCCTGAAGGGTTTCCCACCATGACCGTCATCGGCTGGATTCAAATTCTATTGTTCTGCGCGGTCGTGGTCGCGCTGGTCAAACCGCTCGGCTGGTACATGACCCTTCAACGGCGAACGCACCTTTTTGTCACCGGTGCTGCGTCCGGTCGAACGCGGGCTCTACTGGGCCGGCGGCGTCGACGAGCGGCGCGAGCAGCATTGGCTGACCTACACGGTCGCGATGCTGCTGTTCCATGTCGGCGGTTTCCTCATCATCTATGGTCTGATGCGGCTGCAGGCGCTGCTGCCGCTCAATCCGCAGGACCAATCCGCGGTCGCGCAGGACCTTTCCTTCAACACCGCGATGTCCTTCATCACCAACACCAACTGGCAGAACTACGGCGGCGAAGGCACGCTGTCGTACCTGACGCAGATGGTCGGCCTGACGCACCAGAATTTCCTGTCGGCGGCGACGGGCATCGCGCTCGCGGTGGCGCTTATCCGCGGCTTCTCGCGTTCCTCGATGCGCACCATCGGCAATTTCTGGGTCGATGTGACGCGTACCACCCTCTATGTCCTGCTCCCGATCTGCATCGTCTATGCGCTGTTCCTGATCTCGCAGGGCATGCCGCAGACGCTTCAGCCCTATGTCGAAGCCACGACGCTGGAAGGCGCGAAGCAGACCATCGCCGTCGGCCCCGTCGCGTCGCAGGTCGCGATCAAGATGCTGGGCACCAATGGCGGCGGCTTCTTCAATTCCAACGCCGCGCACCCGTTCGAGAACCCGACCGCGCTGACGAATTTCGTTCAGATGATCTCGATTTTCGCCATTGGTGCTGCGCTGACCAACGTGTTCGGCCGCATGGTCGGCAACCAGCGCCAGGGCTGGGCCATCCTGGCCGTGATGGGTGTGCTGTTCATTTCCGGCGTCGCCATCACCTATTGGGCCGAAGCCAATGGCACCGCGACGCTGAATGCGCTCGGGCTGACCGGGGGCGACATGGAAGGCAAGGAAGTCCGCTTCGGCATCGTCGCCTCCAGCCTTTTCGCCGTCATCACCACCGCGGCCTCCTGCGGCGCGGTCAACGCCATGCATGACTCGTTCACCGCACTTGGCGGCATAATCCCGCTGATCAACATGCAGCTCGGAGAGATCATCATCGGCGGCGTCGGCGCTGGCCTCTACGGCATGCTGCTGTTCGTCGTGCTGGCGATCTTCGTCGCAGGCCTGATGGTCGGCCGCACGCCGGAATATGTCGGCAAGAAGATCGAGGCGCGCGAGGTCAAGATGGCGATGCTTGCGATCCTGGTGCTGCCCCTGATGTATCTCGGCTGGACCGCGGTGGCAGTGGTGCTCCCGTCAACCGTCGCTTCGATGGCCAATGCCGGCCCGCACGGCTTCACCGAGGTGCTTTATGCCTTCACGTCGGCAACCGGCAACAACGGCTCGGCCTTCGCAGGCCTGACCGGCAACACCTTCTTCTACAACCTGACGCTTGCCAGTTCGATGTTCGTCGGCCGCTTCTTCATGATTGTACCGGCGATGGCCATCGCAGGCTCGCTCGCGGCGAAGAAATCGATCCCGCCCTCGGTCGGCACGTTCCCAACCACCGGTGGCCTGTTCGTGGGCCTCGTCGTCGGCGTGATCCTGATCATCGGCGGTCTCACCTTCTTCCCGGCGCTGGCGCTCGGGCCGATCGTCGAGCACCTCGCCATGAACGTCAACACCCTGTTCTGATCTATCCCTCTTCGGAGTTACGTCCATGCAAGCCATGAAATTGCGGAAAAAGGTGACGGCATCGACCATGCTCGACCCGCACATCCTGGTGCCTGCGATCAAGTCCGCTCTCGTCAAACTTGATCCACGGCTGATGGTCAGGAATCCCGTGATGTTCGTGGTCGAGGTCGTGGCGACGCTGACCACCGTCATCTTCCTGCGCGACCTGGTCACGGGCAGTGCAAATCTCGGATTCACCTTCCAGGTAATCCTGTGGCTGTGGTTCACGGTGTTGTTCGCCAATTTCGCCGAGGCCGTCGCCGAAGGCCGCGGCAAGGCACAGGCGGAGTCGCTGAAGAAGACCCGCACCGAGAGCCAGGCCAAGCTGCTGACCGGCTCGGCCAAGGCTTATCGCCTGGTGCCCGGCACCGCGCTCAAGGTCGGCGACATCGTGCTGGTCGAGGCCAGCGACACCATCCCCTCCGACGGCGAGGTGATCGAGGGCGTCGCCTCCGTCAACGAGGCCGCGATCACGGGTGAATCCGCGCCTGTGATCCGCGAGTCCGGCGGCGACCGCTCGGCGGTGACCGGCGGCACGCAGGTTTTGTCGGACTGGATCCGCGTCCGCATCACGGCAGCACAGGGCTCGACCTTCATCGACCGAATGATCCGCCTGGTGGAGGGCGCCGAGCGGCAGAAGACGCCGAACGAGATCGCGCTCAACATCCTGCTGGCGGGCTTGACCATCATCTTCGTGTTCGCAACCGTGACGATCCCGAGCTACGCGGCCTATGCCGGCGGCTCGATCTCGGTGATCGTGCTGGTGGCGCTGTTCGTCACCCTGATTCCGACCACGATCGGCGCGCTGCTGTCGGCGATCGGCATCGCCGGCATGGACCGGCTGGTGCGCTTCAACGTGCTGGCGATGTCCGGCCGCGCGGTGGAAGCCGCGGGCGACGTCGATACGTTGTTGCTGGACAAGACCGGCACCATCACGCTCGGCAACCGTCAGGCGACGGCGTTTCGCCCGGTGCGCGGCGTCACCGAGCAGGAACTGGCCGACGCGGCCCAGCTTGCGTCGCTCGCCGACGAGACGCCGGAGGGACGCTCGATCGTCGTGCTGGCCAAGGAAAAGTACGGCATCCGCGGCCGCGACATGCATGAGCTCGCCGCGACCTTCGTGCCGTTCACGGCGCAGACCCGCATGAGCGGCATCGACGCGGGATCGTCATCGGTGCGCAAGGGGGCGGTGGATGCGATCCTCAATTATATCGGCGGCGGAACCGCGCAGGTGGTGGCAAGCGGTGGCGCGGTTCGTGCGCTGCAGCCGGCCGCCAACACCGAAGTGGGCCGCGAACTGCAGGCCATTGCCGATGAGATCGCCAAGGCGGGCGGTACGCCGCTCGCGGTGGCGAAGGACGGTCGTCTGCTCGGCGTCATCCACCTCAAGGATATCGTCAAGGGTGGCATCCGCGAGCGCTTTGCTGAGTTGCGCCGCATGGGCATCCGCACCGTGATGATCACCGGCGACAACCCGATGACGGCGGCTGCGATCGCTGCCGAAGCCGGCGTCGACGATTTCCTGGCGCAGGCCACGCCCGAGGACAAGCTGAAGCTCATCCGCGACGAGCAGGCCAAGGGCAAGCTGGTGGCGATGTGCGGCGACGGCACCAACGACGCCCCAGCGCTGGCGCAGGCCGATGTCGGCGTCGCCATGAACACCGGCACGCAGGCCGCGCGCGAAGCCGGCAACATGGTCGACCTCGATTCCAACCCGACCAAGCTGATCGAGGTGGTCGAAATCGGCAAGCAGCTGCTGATGACTCGCGGTGCGCTGACCACGTTCTCGATCGCCAACGACGTCGCAAAGTATTTCGCGATCATCCCGGCGATGTTCCTGGCGTTCTATCCGCAGCTCGAGGTGCTCAACGTCATGCATCTGGCGAGTCCGCAGAGCGCGATCCTGTCGGCGATCATATTCAACGCGCTCGTGATCGTCGCGCTGATTCCGCTGGCGCTGAAGGGCGTCGCCTACCGCGCCGTAGGCGCTGGGGCGCTGTTGCGGCGTAACCTGATGATCTACGGCCTCGGCGGCCTCGTCATTCCCTTCATCGGCATCAAGGCCATCGACCTCGCGGTCGCAGCCCTCGGCCTCGCCTAAGGAGACACATCATGCTCAGAGAAATCCGCCCCGCCATCCTCGTTCTGGTGCTGCTGACCGCCATCACCGGGCTTGCCTATCCGCTTGCGATCACCGCAATCGCCGGCGTGATCTTTCCGAAGCAGGCGCAAGGCAGCCTGATCGAAAAGGACGGCAGGGTGATCGGCTCAGCCCTGATCGGGCAGGAGTTCAAGGACGACAAATATTTCCACGGCCGCCCTTCGGCGACCCTGGGGCCCGATCCCGCTGACGCGACCAAGACCGTGTCGGCGCCGTACAACGCCGCCAATTCCGGCGGCTCCAACCTCGGCCCGACCAGCAAGGCGCTGAGCGACCGGCTCAAGGAGGACGTCGAGAAACTCAGGGCTGAAAATCCTTCCGTACCGGTGCCCGTCGATCTCGTCACGACCTCGGCCAGCGGCCTCGATCCCGATATCTCGCCAGATGCAGCGCTGTTCCAGGCGCCGCGCGTCGCCAAGGCGCGCAGTATGCCGGAGGATCGCGTCCGCCAGCTCGTCACCGAGAACACCAGAGGCCGCTTTGCCGGGTTTTTGGGCGAGCCGCGCGTTAACGTTCTTGCGCTCAATCTGGCGCTGGATGCCGCCTCCAAATGACGGCGGCTAGGTTCCTTCGAGAGTGGCGACTATAATGCGCTATGGCCAATCGCGACCCTGAACAGCGGCCTTCGCCGGATGCACTGTTGGAAGCGGCCCGGCGCGAGAGCGGCAGCGCTGGCCGGCTGAAGATCTTTGTCGGCGCCGCCCCCGGCGTCGGCAAGACCTATGAGATGCTGCAAAGCGCGCACGCCCGAAAGAAGGCGGCCATCGATGTCGTCGTCGGCGTGGTCGAGACCCATGGCCGCGCGGAAACCGAGGCGCTGCTGCAGGGCCTCGAGGTGCTGCCGCGCAAGCGAATCGGCTACAGGGATCAGACGCTCGAGGAGATGGATCTCGACGCGCTGATCGCGCGGCGGCCACAGATCGCCCTGGTCGACGAACTCGCCCACACCAACGCGCCGGGCAGCCGCCATCCCAAGCGCTATCTCGACGTCGAGGAACTGCTGTCCCACGGCATCGACGTTTACACGGCCGTCAACATCCAGCACATCGAGAGCCTCAACGACGTGGTCGCGCAGATCACGCATGTGCGGGTGCGCGAGACCGTGCCCGATTCCGTGTTCGATCGTGCCGACGCCATCGAGCTGATCGACCTCACGCCCGACGATCTCATCCAGCGCCTGAAGGAGGGCAAGGTCTACGTACCCAAGCAGGCCGAGCGTGCGCTGGAGCACTATTTCTCGCCGGGCAATTTGACGGCGCTGCGCGAACTGGCGCTGCGGCGCACCGCCGAACGGGTCGACGAGCAACTGCTCACCCATATGCAGGCCAACGCCATCGCCGGCCCTTGGGCCGCGGGCGAGCGCCTCCTGGTTTGCGTCAGCGAAGATCCGCGCGCCGCCGGCCTGGTGCGTTACACCCGGCGAATGGCCGACCGGCTGCACGCGCAATGGACCGCGATCAGCATCGAAACACGACGCAGCCTGCAACTGAGCGACGAGCAGCGTGACCGGCTGGCCGACACCATGCGGCTGGCGGAAGCGCTCGGCGGCGAGGCGCTGACCATTCCCGCCGTCGGCCGTCGCATCGCCGACGACGTCATCCGCTTCGCGCACGCCAACAACGTTACGCAGATCGTCATCGGCAAGTCGACCCGCTCATGGTGGTTCGAATTGATGCGCGGTTCCGTCGTGCACGATCTGGTGCGGCGTGCCGGCAATATCGGCGTTCACGTCATTGCCGGCGACGAGGAGGGCGTGACGAAGCCTGCGGTGCAGACCGCGGCGCGGCAGGAGCCGTTCGATCCGCGTCCCTATGCGATGGCGCTGCTGTTCGTCGCGATTGGCCTCGGCGCCGCAGTGCTGATCCAGCCGGTATTTGCCGGCATCGAAAACGTCGATCTGGTGTTCCTCACCGCCGTGGTCGCCGTTGCCGCCCGCTATGGCCTGTGGCCGTCGCTGCTGGCGAGCGTCACGGCCTCGCTGTGCTACAATTTCTTCTTTCTCCCGCCGGTCTACACGTTCACCATCGCCGACCCGACCAATATCGCCGCCTTCTTCTTCTTCATGCTGATCGCGCTGCTGGTCTCCAACGTCGCGGCACGGGTGCGCTCGCAGGCCGATACCGCAATCGGCCGTGTGCGCAGCACGGAGTCGCTCTACGCCTTCAGCCGCAAGCTGGCGGGGACCGCGACGCTGGATGACGTGCTGTGGGCGACGGCCTACCAGATTGCGCTGATGCTGAAAGTGCGCGTGGTGTTGCTGTTGCCGGAGGACGGCGTGCTGACCGTGAAGTCGGGCTATCCGCCGGAGGACCAACTCGACCAGGCGGATCTCGCCGCCGCCCACTGGGCCTGGGACAATGACCGTCCCGCCGGCCGCGGTTCGGACACGCTGCCCGGCGCGAAACGGCTGTTCCTGCCGATGCGCACCGGGCGCGGCGCGATCGGCGTCATCGGCATCGACGACGATCGCACCGGTCCATTGCTGACGCCGGACCAGCGCCGCCTGCTGGATGCGCTGGTCGACCAGGGCGCGCTCGCGATCGAGCGCGTGCTGCTGGTCGAGGACATGGACCGGGTCAAGCGCACGGTGGAGTCCGATCGCCTGCGCGGCGCGCTGTTGACCTCGATCTCGCACGATCTGAAGACGCCGCTGGCTTCGGTGCTCGGCGCCGCCAGCACGCTGCGCGATCTCGCCTCAGGTCTCACCGAAACGCAAAAGCACGAACTGCTTGCCACGGTGATCGACGAATCCGAGCGGCTCAACCGGTTCATCGCCAATCTGCTCGACATGACCAAGCTGGAGTCCGGCGCCATCGTGCCGAATACCGCGCCGCATGACGTCGGCGAGATCGTCGGCAGCGCGCTGCGCCGCGCCGGCAAGATTCTCGTGCATCACAAGGTATCGCTGCAGCTTGGCGCTGACCTGCCGATGCTGGAGCTCGACGCCGTGCTGTTCGAACAGGTGCTGTTCAACCTGCTGGACAACGCCGCCAAATACGCGCCATCGGGCACCACGATTTCGATCAGGGGCGTGCGGGATGGAGGCATGGTTATGCTGCAAATCCTGGACGAAGGCAGCGGCATCCCCCCGGAGGAACTGGAAAGCGTGTTCGACAAATTCTACCGCGCGCAGAAGGGCGATCACGTCCGTCCGGGAACGGGGCTTGGGCTTGCGATTTCCCGCGGCTTCATCGAGGCGATGCACGGCACGATTTCGGCCGCCAACCGCCCCGATCGCCGCGGCGCGATCATCACCATCCGGCTTCCGGTACCGGCCGCAGGCCAAGCGCTGGATACCGCCGCATGAATGCTGCCTCGATCAAGGTCCTGGTCATCGACGACGAGCCGCCGATCCGAAAGCTGCTGCGCATGGGGCTGAGTACGCAGGGCTATGACATCATTGAAGCAACCAATGGAAAGCTGGCGCTGGAGAAGCTGGCCGAGGGGCCGGCGCTGATCATTCTCGATCTCGGTCTGCCCGACATCCAGGGCCATGAGTTGCTGCGCATGATCCGCGGCCGCAACGAGAGCGTGCCGATCGTGGTGCTGTCGAGCCGCGGCGACGAAGCTGGAAAGGTGCAGGCGCTCGACCTTGGCGCCGACGACTATCTGACAAAACCGTTCGGCATGGACGAGTTGCTGGCGCGGATGCGCGCGGCGCTGCGGCATCAGCTGCAGGTGCAGGGCGAACGCCCGGTGTTTCGAAGCGGCGGTCTCTCGGTCGACCTCGTGCGCCGCATCGTCAGGGTCGGCGAGCGCGAGGTAAAGCTCTCGCCGAAGGAGTATGACCTGCTGCGCGTGCTGGTGCAGCACGCCGGCAAGGTGCTGACACACCGTTTCCTCTTGAAGGAGCTATGGGACGAACTGACCGACGCGCAATATCTGCGCGTCTATGTCCGCCAGCTCCGCCAGAAGATCGAAGCCGACCCCGAGCGTCCGCAATTCGTGCTGACCGAGACCGGCATCGGATACCGGTTGCGGGCGCCGGACTGATCGACTGCAGCGGTTATGCTGGCTCGTCGCGCGATGCTATGCTCGCGCGCAGACCAGAGCGGAGGGCGTACGGCCATGGCTGAGAGCGTCATGTATCACGAAGGCAACCGGAAACTGCAGGATCAGTTCGACAGCCGGCGGATTTCAGACCGGCTCGAAGAGAAGCTGATGCGGAAGGAATTCACCGCCGACGACAAGCTGTACATCGAGAGCCTGCCGTATTTCTTCCTCGCGACGGCGGACGCCGAGGGCCGCCCCGATTGCTCGTTCAAGGGCGGCGCGCCGGGATTCGTGCGCATCACCGGTCCCTCCGAGATCGCATTCCCCGACTATGACGGCAATGGCATGTTCAAGAGTCTCGGCAACATCGTCGTCAATGCCGATGTCGGCCTGCTGTTCATCGCCATGCACGACAAGCCGAAGCGTCTGCGGGTCAACGGCAGCGCCAGCGTCAGCAACAACGATCCGCTGCTGGCCGAAACCGTCGGCGCGCAGCTCATCGTCCGCGTCACCGCGCGCGCGATCTTCCCGAACTGCCCGCGCTACATCCCGACCATGGGATCGATCGAGCCGTCGATCTACGCGCCCATCGCCGGACAGGACGCGCCCGAGCCGGCCTGGAAGGGATTTGCAGACTTCAAGGACTGCATCCACCCGCGCCAGCCGACCTTCCGGGGGTAGACTGCAACCATTCATCGAGGCCGTCATTCCGGGGCGATGCGAAGCATCGAACCCGGAATCTCGAGATTCCGGGTCTGGTCCTTCGGACCATCCCGGAATGACAGTGGATGCAGGCATGGACCACGGGCTTGGTCCGAGGGACTTTGGCCCCATCCTACTTTGCATGGGGTTGTTTTCGATCTTTTTGCGTCTGCGCCCTAAATCGCCGTCATCTCGCCCTTGGTCCAGGCCTCCCGCAGCTTGAACTTCTGGATCTTGCCGGAGCCGGTCAGCGGAAACGCCTCGACGACGAACCAGTGCTTTGGCGTCTTGTGCGGGGCGAGCGAGGCGCGCATGTAGTCGATCATCTCTTCCTTTTCGATCGTTGCACCCGGCGCCGGACGGATGAAGGCCGCGACCTCTTCGCCCCACTTCTCGTGGGGAACGCCGATGACGGCGACCTCGCCGACCTTGGGATGCCGGAACAGCAGCTCTTCGAGTTCGCGCGGATAGATGTTTTCGCCGCCGCGGATGATCATGTCCTTGAGGCGGCCTTCCACGGTGCAATAGCCGCGCGCATCCATCGCGCAGAGATCGCCGGTGTGCAGCCAGCCGTCGGCGTCGATGGCGGCGGCGGTCGCATCCGGCATCTCGAAGTAGCCGAGCATCACGTGATAGCCGCGGGTGCAGAACTCGCCGACGGTGCCGATCGGAACGGTCTCGCCGGTGTTGGGATCGATGATCTTGGTTTCCATGTTGGGCAACGGAAGACCGATCGTATTGGCCTTGTCCTCGACGCTATCATCGGTGCAGGTCTGCGCCGCGACCGGCGAGCATTCGGTCTGGCCGAACACGATGGTGAAGGGGGCACCGAGCTGTTCCTCGAACCGCTTCACCAGCGGGGCCGGCACCGTGGAGCCGCCGGAGCAGATCGCCTTGACCGACGACAGGTCGGTGCTCGCAAACGAAGGGTGCTCGAGCATGGCGACCAGCATGGTGGGGACGCCGACCATCGCGTTGCCGCGGTAGGTCCCGAACATTTCGAGCACGATCGCCGGATCGAAGGCCTCGATCAGTACCTGGGTCGCCGCCTTGGAGACCGAGCCGATCACGCAGCAGACGCAGCCGCCGGTGTGAAACAGCGGCATGGTGGTGATGAAGACGTCGCCGGGATCGACCCCCATCCGCTCGGCGGTGTCGGCGCCGTTGTTGAGAAGCCCGCGATGGCGGAGCAGGGCGCCCTTCGGGAAGCCTGTCGTGCCCGACGTATACTGGATCATGACGGGATCGTCGGGGCTGACAGAGGGCAGCGTGATGCTCTCGTCGTCGCCTGCGGCGACGAACGAATTCCAGTCGTCGAAGCAGATGATCTCGCGCAGCTCGGGGCAGTTCGGCGCCACCGCCTGGATCGTCTCCAGCATCGGATTGCCGCGAAAGCCCTTGACGACGAACACGCCGGCCGAGCGCGACTGCTTCAGCACATACTCGACCTCCCTGGCGCGGAATGCCGGGTTCACGGTGACCAGCACCATGCCCGCCATGCCGGCGCCGAACTCGAGCATCACCCATTCCGGGATGTTCTGTGCCCAGACCGCGATGCGCTCGCCTTGCTTGAAGCGGGATAATAGCGCGCGGGCGGTGCGCTGGACCTCCCGGTAGAACTGCGCGTAGGTCCATTGCCGCCGCAGCCTGGGATCGGGGACGCCCGCGATCAGGGCCAGGCGATCGGGTGCCGCCTCGGCCGCCTTACGCAGGAGGTCGCCGAACGTCATTTCCCGCACCGCAGGCGTGATCGGCCCCGCGACGTGGGATTGCGTCAATGCCATCAAATCCTCCCCGGTCTCTCGTGGGGACGGCGCCATTTTGCCGGCGCTTCAGGTACCCCAAGGCGATGTCCACGTGCCAAAATGCCTGCCGTCTTCAGGCATTGCAAGCAGATCAGGAACCTCGTCAGATGCGGGGTATTGTTTTCTCTCGAATGGAGGAAAGCATGGCACGCAAATACTCAAAGAAGGCATCGGCCGACGTCGAGCGCGCAATGAAGAAGCGCAAGGCCGGCACATTGAAGAGCGGGCGTTCCGGCAAGAAGGTCACCAGCCGCAAGCAGGCGATCGCGATCGGGCTGTCCGAGGCGAGGGCCAAGGGCAAGAAGGTGCCGAAGCAGGCCTCGAAGAAGCGCAAGACGGCGAAGAAGGCGAAGAAATCGAAGAAGGCGAAACGCTAGGGCACGTTCGCTTCCCCAAACTCCGTCATGGCCGGGTCAAGCCCGGCCATGACGGCAGAGAGAACGTCAGCCCGCCTTGCGTTGCCGCGCCGCCGACCGGTGCGCCTTCTTGGCCGCCCTCCGTGCGGTCGTCCGCCGCGGCGCGGATGCGCGCCGCTTCGTCGTCGATTTGCCCTTCAGGCTCGCCTTCAGCGCGTCCATCAGGTTGACGACATTGTCCGGCTTCTCCTCGCGCGCACTCACCTTGATCGGCTTGCCGGAAGCCTTGCGCCGCACCAGCGCCTTCAGCGCGTTCTCGTACTCGTCCTTGAATTTTGACGGATCGAAATGGGCCGCCTTGGTGTCGAGGATGTGGCTCGCCAGTTCGATCATGTCCTTCGAAATCTTCGGACTCCTGATGTCGTCGAAATAGTCGCTCTCGTCGCGCAGTTCGTAGGGGTACCGCAGCGTGGTGCCGAGCAGCCCCTTGCCGAGCGGCTCGATGGCGATGATATGCTCCCGGTTGGTCAGGACGATCCGCGCCAGAGCGACGCGATCCTGGTCCTTCATGGCGTCGCGGATCACGGCAAAGGCGTCGACCCCCGCCTTGCCGTCCGGCACGATGTAATAGGGGTTGTCCAGATAGCGTTTGTCGATCTCCTCCCTCGGCACGAAGCTGTCGATATCGATGGTGTGGTTGCTCTCGATCTGGACGGCCTCGAGCTCATCCTTTTCGATCTCGACATAGCTGCCTTTTTTCAGCTCGTAGCCGCGTCCCTTCTGGTCGCCCTCGACGATGTCGCCGGTCTCGCTGTCGACCATTTGCTGCTTCAGCCGGTTGCCGGTCTCCTTGTTGATCATGTGAAAGCGGGTCTTCTCGGCCGTGGTGGAAGCCGGGTAGAGCGCGATCGGGCATGACACGAGGGAGAGCTTGAGCGAGCCTTTCCAGTAGGCGCGGGGGGCCATTACAATCTCCGACACGGTTGGGTTTGGGAACTTCAACGGTTAGTATGGGTTTTCGTTCCGGTTTTGCCGCGCAGGCGGCCTTGATCCCTGGGGTTTGGCGTGGCGTTGAAGAGCCTGAGCACGTACCGGAAGAAGCGCGATTTCGGCAAGACCGCAGAGCCCTCCGGCGACGTCAGGGTCGCGCCCGCCAAAGGGCGGCGGTTCGTGATCCAGAAGCACGACGCAACCCGGCTGCACTACGACCTGCGGCTGGAGTTCGACGGTGTCTTCAAATCCTGGGCGGTCACCAGGGGGCCGTCGCTCGATCCCCGCGACAAGCGGCTGGCGGTCGAGGTCGAGGATCATCCGCTGGATTACGGCGATTTCGAAGGCACCATACCCGACGACCAGTATGGCGGCGGCACCGTGATGCTGTGGGATCGCGGCTACTGGGAATCCGACGATCCCGATCGCGGCTTCAAGAAGGGCGACCTGAAATTCACCCTGCATGGCGACAAACTGCACGGCAGCTGGGTGCTGGTGCGGATGAAGGGCGACCGCTATGGCGGCAAGCGCACCAACTGGCTGCTGATCAAGCACCGCGACGAATTCGTCAGGGAGGGCGAAGCCAACGACATCCTCGACGAGGATCGCTCGGTGGCCTCGGGGCGAACGATGGCGCAGATCGCCGAAGGCAAGGGCAAGGCGCCAAAGCCGTTCATGCTGGCGAGGGGCAAGACCAAGGCCGACGCCGTCTGGCAATCGAACCGCGGCGATGCTGCGGAGGCGCGCGCCAAGGCCAGGACGACCAAGGGCAAAACGACCAAGGGCAAAACGGCGGCGCTGCGATCCGTCCCCGAGACGAAGACACGATCAACGGCGAAGGCGTTCAAGCCGAAGAAGGTCGCTGCGATGCCCGATTTTGTCGCGCCGCAGCTTTGCGCCACCGTCGAACGGCCGCCCAACAGCGACGGCTGGTGTCACGAGGTCAAGTTCGACGGTTACCGCGTACAGTTGCGGGTCGAGGACGGCGAGGTCGCGCTGAACACCCGCAAGGGGCTGAACTGGACCGGGAAGTTCGGCGCCATCGCGCGCGAAGCGGAATCGCTCCCTGATGTCCTGATCGACGGCGAAATTGCCGCGCTCGATCATAACGGCGTCCCCGACTTTTCGGCGCTGCAGGCCGCATTGTCGGACGGCAAGACCGACAACCTCATCTTCTTCGCGTTCGACCTGCTGTTTCACGGCAGGGAGGATCTGCGTTCGCTGCCGCTGCGCGAGCGCAAGGCGCGGTTGAAGCATCTTCTCGCGCGGCGCAAGGGCGGTGAAAAGCTGATCCGGTACGTCGATCACTTCGAAGAGCGCGGCGATGCCGTGCTGGAATCCGCCAGGAAGCTGCAGCTCGAGGGCATCGTTTCCAAGAAGCTCGACGCGCCCTATCGCTCCGGCCGCTCCGATAGCTGGACCAAGGCCAAGGTGCGCGGCGGGCAGGAAGTGGTGCTCGGCGGCTGGAAGACCACAAACGGAAAATTCCGTTCGCTGATGGCCGGAGTCCATCGCGACGGCCATCTGGCGTTCGTCGGCATGGTCGGTACTGGGTTTGGACAGGATACCGTCCGCCGCATCATGCCGGCGTTGAAGGCGAACGCTTCCGACAAGAGTCCCTTCGGCGGCAAGGATGCGCCGAAGAAAACCCGTGACGTGCACTGGCTGAAGCCCGAGCTGGTCGCCGAGATCGAGTTCGCTGGCTGGACGGACGGCGGCAACATCCGGCAGGCGGCATTCAAGGGGCTGCGGCAGGACAAGCCGGCGAACGAAGTTCAGGCGGAGTTGCCTGCGATGACGAAGGTCGCAAAGCCGGTGGTCAGGTCCGCAAAATCATCGACGAACAAATCCGCCGAGGTGATGGGCGTGGTCATCTCCAAGCCCGACAAGGCACTGTGGCCCGACGGCGGCGATGGCGAGCCCGTCACCAAGCTCGATCTTGCAAAATACTTCGAAGCCGTGGGCGACTGGATGATCGGCCACATCAAGGGGCGGCCTTGCTCCGTGGTGCGCGCGCCCGACGGCATCAAGGGTCAAACCTTCTTTCAGCGCCACGGCATGCCCGGCGGTTCGGACCTGCTGAAACTCGCCAAGGTCGCCGGCGATCGCAAACCCTATTTGCAGATCGATCGCGTCGAGGCGCTGGCCGCTGTGGCGCAGAGTGGCGGGCTGGAGTTGCATCCCTGGAATTGCGCGCCTGACGATTACGACACGCCGGGGCGTCTGGTGTTCGATCTCGATCCCGCGCCTGAGGTCGAATTCGCTGACGTGATCGAGGCTGCAAAGGATATGCGCGAGCGCTTGACTGCGCTGGGTCTCGAAAGCTTTTGCAAGACCACCGGCGGCAAGGGCCTGCATGTCGTGACGCCGCTGCGCCATGGCGCACGCGACAAGGTCAGCTGGAAGGAGGCCAAGACGTTTGCGCAGGGCGTTTGTCAGTGGATGGCGAACGATGAGCCCGAGCGCTATCTGCTCAACATGTCAAAGAAGGCGCGGAGGGGGAAAATCTTCCTCGATTACTTGCGCAACGACCGCATGGCGACCGCCGTCGCCGTGCTGTCACCCCGTGCGCGCGAGGGGGCGACGGTCTCGATGCCGCTGACCTGGACGCAGGTGCGCGCCGATCTCGATCCGAAGAAATACACGGTACGCACGGTGCCGGCGCTGCTGGCAAAGAGCAAGGCGTGGCAGGGCTACGATGATGCGGCGGCGTCGATCAAGCCGGCGATGAAGAAGCTGGCTGGAAAATAGTCGTCGATTTCATACTCGTCATACCACCCACACTCGTCATACGCCGCGTAGGCGGAGTATCCAGCACGCCGCGACCTACAGGTTCACAATCAGCGTCTCTGGAATACTGGGTCACCCGCCTTCGCGGGTGACGACGTTCCTGGTGTGGCTCATCGCAAAAAGAAAGGCGGGCACGGCGCAAGTGCGCCTTTGCCCACCCTCTGCGTTCGAACGGGTTTTACAGCTTTCCGAGCAGTAACAGGATCAGCAGGATCACGATGATCAGCCCGAGGCCGCCGCCGCCGTAGTAGCCGGTGCCGTAGAACGGACCGCCGCCGATGCCGCTGAAACCGCCGAGCAGGGCGATGATGAGAATAATAAGAATGATAGTCCCGATTGACATGAATCTCTCCTCAGCCCCGCTGGGCCGTTTGTTGCTCTCTGCCTGCGGCGGAACAACACACCGGAACCTTGAAAGTTCCGGTTTCGCCGCGATAATGCGCGGAACCTCTTCCTTTCCAGTCGCTTGCGATTACATGCTGTTGGTGGGCAGAGAGGATCCAAGCAAATGACCAAGCCGCTCGTGGTTTCGATTCCGCATAGCCTCGGACGCGAGGAAGCCATGCGCCGCCTGAAGACGGGGCTGTCGCGCGCCGCCACCAGCGTACCCGTGCTGAGCGTCGACGAGGAGCGATGGGAAGACAACCGCATGATCTTCCGGGTTCGCGCGATGGGGCAGGCGGCGGCCGGCCATGTCGATGTCGCCGAGGATCATGTGCAGGTGGAAGTCGTGCTGCCATGGCTGCTGCAGCGCTTCGCCGAAGCGGCGCAGGCCGCGATCCGCAGCCGCGGCACGCTGCTATTGACCAAGAAGAGCTGACGCCCGGCTGCGCTTGCGTGCAGGTTTTGCCGCGCCGTTGAACCTCGCCTTCAGCACCGCGACCGGCAGGTGTGTCAGTTGATCCGACAGCCGCAATTGCGTCGCGTCAGCATCGGCAAAACCTTCCACGGCATAGCCGCTGACATTCAATGCAGCGTCATACGTCTCCGAAGCCGGCCAGCTTCGGCCATGATCGGTGAATGTCGAGAAACAGCGCGGTACCACGACGATCGCGGCATCGTGGCCGTGCCGCCGCGCGAATGCGATGAAATGATCGCAGTGTTGCCCGGTCACTTCCAGCGGCTCATAGTCGCCGTCGGTGAATACATCAGGCAGTTCGGTTCGCAGCTTCAGCAACTGCCGGGTCCAGGCCAGCTTCAAATGGCCGCTCGGCCAGTCGCGCACCAGCCCATCCCAGTCCGGCGCCTCCAGCGTCTCCAGCAGGCGGGCGCGCGCGGCAAAATCAACGGGCCGCCGGTTATCAGGATCGACCAGCGAAAAATCCCAAAGCTCGGTGCCCTGGTAAAAGTCCGGCAGGCCCGGCATGGTCGACTTCAGTGTAATCTGGCTGAGCGAGTTGAGTGCGCCCAGAAGCGACAGGCGCTGCGCCAGTATCTGCAGCGATCCCAGAAATTCACCTGACAGCGCCGGATCGAGAATCCTGGCGATGAAGCTCTTGATGCCAACCTCGTAAGGTTCATGCGGATTGAGCCAGCTGGTCTCCTCCTTGCCCTCGCGTGCGGCCTTGAGCGCGTATGCCTGTATCCGTTCCGCAAACGATGCATCGTCCGGCTGCCATGCGCCCAGCAGGGCCTGGTACAGCATGTATTCGAACGTCGCCGACGGAGCGCGGAAATTGCCGTCAGCCATCACGTGGGGGGCGTTGAGCAGCTTCCAGCGCGCCACGGCGCTGGTCCATTCGCCGGGAATTTCCGCCAGCGCCATGATGCGCGCGCGCGCATCCTCGCCGCGCTTGGTGTCGTGGGTGGCGGTCGCGGTCATGCCGTGCGGCCATTCGCTGGCGCGGGTCTGCATCATCGCGTGAAAGTCTTCCACGGTGAGCGCCTTTGCCGCGGGATCGCCGCCCACCTCGTTCAGCGCGAGCAGGCGATGGTATCGGTAGAAGGTCGTGTCCTCCAGCGACTTTGCCATCATCGGCCCGGTGAACTGCTGCACCTTCAGCGCGAACCGGCGCACGCGCGGCGGGCTGTGGGTGGCGCGACCGGGATCGACCAGATCCATCGTCAGGGTGTCGCGCAGGAAATCGAAGATGCCGTCGTCGGCGGCAAACCAGTCGTCGCGTGCCCGTTTGATCGTCTCCGCGATCAGCTTGCGGTCATGAGCGGTCGCG
This sequence comes from Pseudomonadota bacterium, assembly GCA_023387735.1. GTDB lineage: Bacteria > Pseudomonadota > Alphaproteobacteria > Rhizobiales > Xanthobacteraceae > Bradyrhizobium. The sequence continues at coordinate 41,240 of JAEWHP010000036.1, forward strand.
TCGGATGAGGTCAGGTAGGTGCGGTAGACCGGGAAGTGCAGCACGTAGAGTTCGAGCGCCTGCCGCAGGCTGTCGGCGGAATAGTCGCGGGTGGAGTAATGCCCGCTGGCGATGCGCGCGAGCAGGCGCGTCAGCACAGTGAATTCGCTGGCCAGCAGCGTTTCCAGCACGCGGCGCTTGGCCTCCTTCAGCAGCGGCTCCAGTTGCGGCGAGCGGTTGCTGATCTGGCGCCATATCTCGTCGAGCGGCTCAAGGCCGCTTCCATCCGTCAGCACCTGCGTGATGGCGTTCATCCACTCATATCCGGTGGTGCCGTGGACGCCGCTGAAGGCGGGCAGTGTCTCCTGCTCGCCGAGAATCTTTTCGATCACCACGTAGAACGGCGCGGTGCGGTCACGCTGCGCCTCGCGGACCAGCCGGCGAAGGCGCTGGAAGTACTGGACGGGATCGCGCAGGCCGTCGATGTGGTCGAGCCGCAGCCCTTGCAGTTTCCCTTCCTCGATCAGCCGCCTCACCAGACGATGGATCGCCTCGAAGGTGCCGGCATCCTCGACGCGCAACCCCGCCAGCGTGTTGATGTCGAAGAAGCGGCGGTAGTTGATATCGCTGGAAGCGAGCCGCCAGTGGGCGAGGCGGTAGTGCTGGCGTTCCAGCAAATGGTGCAGCGCCAGTGTCTGAGCCGCGCGATCCGGGCCGGCGCGATAGGCGTCGATCCCGCGTGCGATGAGTTCGGCTCCGCCGGAGATATTCTTCAACCGGGACTTGAAGTCCGGCGCTTCCTTGCGGTTGGGATGGCGCAGCCCGGCGTAGCGCGTGGCAAGGGCGAGCATGTCCTTGCCGGCCGCGCTCTGCTCCGCGCTGGCTTCCTTGATGAGCATGCGCAAAATTTCACCGTAGCGCTCCGGCGCGATCGGCAGTCGGTGCTCGAAATACCAGGCCGAGAAACTGCCTTCGTTGGGATCATAGCGCAGCTCGATCTCGCCGCCTTCCAGCGCCTTGCCGTAGGAAGCGCCGAGGATCGGCAGCAGCACGCCGCCGCGGCTGCGATGCGGCAGCTGCTCCCAGTCGATATCGAACGAGGCTGCGTGCGGCGAGGCGGGCCCCCATTCGAGCACGTCGAGCCACCACGGGTTATCGGCAAAATGCACGCCGACATGATTAGGCACGAAATCCAGAATCAGTCCCAGGCCGTGCTGCTGCAATGCCGCACTTAGCCGCTCGAATCCGGCTTCGCCGCCAAGCTCGGGATTGAACTGCGTGTGGTCGACGATGTCGTAGCCGTGGCTCGATCCCTTGCGCGCCTTCAGGAACGGCGATGCGTAGAGATGCGTGACGCCGAGCGCCTTCAGATACGGCACGACGCCGGCGGCGGCTTCGAAGTTGAAATCGGCGGTGAGCTGTAGGCGGTACGTCGCGATCGGGATCGCCGGGGGCATTTTGCTATCCGATGTGCCAGCGCACCGACCATGGCGGAACGCGCTCACTCAACTCGCTGCCCCAGACGACGGTTCCCCCGGCTTCGGACGGTGGTTGGTCGATGGCCTGATCCGAGAGGTTCGCGGCGAGGCTGAGCACGGCGCCGTCACCCATGCGCCAGTTGGCCGTGAGCAGGCCACTGTCTGAGGCGTGCGCTTGCCCGAAGGCGGCCCCCGCCAGGCGGGGCACGATGTGCTCTCGCCGGACTTTCAGGAGGTCTTTTACGAGCGTCAGCCGCTTCCGCGCCGCGGGGGCGTTACGCCCGTCCCAGTCGAGCACCGCGGAGTCTCTGGTCGAAGCGGCGAGTGCGTCAGGCACTTCGTCGCCATATTCCGCATAGGCCCAGGCCAACTCGATGCGGCGGCCCTTGCGGACGGCGTCGGCGAGATCGCCGCCGAAATCGCAGAAGAACGGGAAGGGGGCCTTTGAGCCCCATTCCTCGCCCATGAACAGCATGGGGATGCCGGGCGCGATCAGCAGCACCGTCAGCGCTGCCTCGATGGCGCGCGCGTCCGCCACGCTTTCGAGGCGATCGCCCAGCGCGCGGTTGCCGATCTGGTCGTGATTCTGCAGGAAATTGATGAAGGCCGATGGCGCGAGATGACCGCTCGGCTCGCCGCGATTGCCGCCGCGAAACTCCGACGCTTCGCCCTGATAGACGAAGCCGGAAGACAGCGCGCGGGCGATGTCCGAAATCGGTGCGCGCTGGTAGTCGCAATAATAGCCCTGACTTTCGCCGGTGATCAGCACGCGCCAGGCGTGGTGATAATCGTCGTTCCATTGGGCGCGGTATTTGCCTTCCGGCGGATCCTGGGCGGGATCCAGCAGGCTGGCGCGGTTGTCGCCGTTTTCCAGCACCAGGTGGATATGGCGGCCGGTCTCCGCCGCAAGCCGGCCGGCGGCGGCGCTGATATCGTGCAGCAGCGAGAGCCCGCCGGGTTCGACGATGCTGTTGACCGCGTCGAGCCGCAGCCCGTCGAAGCGATAGTCGCGCAGCCAGTGCAGCGCATTCTCGATCGCAAACGCGCGCACTTCGTTGACGCGATAATCGATCGCGCTGCCCCACGGGGTCTGCGCTTCGGTGAAGAAATTCGGTGCGTAACGCCCGAGATAATTCCCCTCCGGCCCGAAATGATTATAGACCACGTCGAGCATCACCATCAGCCCGCGCCGGTGCGCCTCGTCGATCAGCGTCTTGAGATCCTCAGGCCTGCCATAGGCGCTGTCGGGCGCATACAGCAGCACGCCGTCGTAGCCCCAGTTGCGCGATCCGGCGAAGTCCGCCAGCGGCATCAGCTCCAGCACCGTGATGCCGGTTTCCACGAGATGATCGAGCCGCTCGATCATGGCGCGGTAGGTGCCTTGCTCGGTGAAGGTGCCGACATGGGCCTCGACGATGACCGCGTCCGGCCACGGTCGCCCGCGCCAGTTCGTGGCCTGCCACGCAAAGGCTGCGTGATCGATCACCTCGCTCGGGCCGGACACGTCGTCGGGCTGGAAGTCCGATGCCGGATCGGGAACGTCGATCTCGTCGTCGATGCGAAACCTGTAGCGCGCGCCGGGCTTGACGCCTGCGATGTCGGCGGTGAACCAGCCGTCTTCGCCGCGCGTCAACGTGTGCGGCTTGTCCAGCAGCACGTCGACACGTTTGGCAGCCGGCGCCCACAGCCGGAACTGCGCGCCCGCTTCGGTCAGCTTCGGGCCGAACTGGCGGCCGCTCATGCCGAGCCCGCGAATGCAAGCACCGTACGCGGCGGCGCCTTGGTCTCGGCGCCCGAGACGAAGTCGGCGGAGGACTGCACGGTTTGCGCCGTGTTCAGCACCTGCTGCCAATTCTTGTATTCGTCCATTTCGGGCATCTTGAAACCGATCTCTTCAGGGGCGGCATTCAGCACGATAAAGATCGGCGCCTGTCCTTGTTCCATAGGCCCCAGCACATAGGCGAGGAAGCGGCCGTCCGGAAATGTCCAGTCCGCCTCCGTCATTTCCTTGGCTGACGGCGTCAGCCACAGCACGCCATACGAGCCGTCCGCGCGGCGTCCGTCCAGCCAGCGCTGGCAGCGGATCTGCCCGAAGCGCCGGCGCAGCGCGGTCATGTGACCGACGAAATCGGTGAGGTCATCGCCTTCCTTGCCGAGATTGTCCCAATTGACCCAGCCGATATCGTTGTCCTGGCAGTAGGCGTTGTTGTTGCCGTTCTGCGAGTTGCCGACCTCGTCGCCGGCCAGCATCAGCGGCGTGCCTTGCGCCAGGAACAGACAGGCGAGCTGGTTCTTGCGGAGCTGCCGGCGCAGCGCGACGATGCCTGCGTCGTTGGTCGGGCCTTCATGGCCGCAATTGTTGCTGTGGTTGTCGTTGGAGCCGTCGCGATTGTCCTCGCCGTTGGCTTCGTTGTGCTTCTCGTTGTAGCTGAACAGATCGGCCAGCGTGAAACCGTCATGCACCGTGATGTGGTTGATGCCGGCGCGCGTCGCGCGGCCGTCGTGATGGAACAGGTCGGACGAGGCGGTCATGCGGCGCGAGATGTCGCCGATCAGGCTGCCTTCGCCGCTCCAGTACCGCCGCAGCGCGCTGCGATAGCGGTCGTTCCATTCCGACCATTGCGAAGGGAAGGCGCCGACCTGATAGCCGCCCATCCCGAGGTCCCAGGGTTCGGCGACCATCTTGACGTTGGCCAATACAGGGTCCTGGCGCACCGCGGTCAGGAACGGGGCGTTGCGATCGAAGCCGTGCGGTTCGCGCGCCAGCGTGGTCGCGAGGTCGAAGCGGAAGCCGTCGACATGACAGACCTCGACCCAATAGCGCAGCGAATCCATCACCATCTGCATCACGCGCGGATGGGTGAGGTTGACCGAACTGCCGCAGCCGGTGAAGTCGTCGTAATATCGGGGATTGTCAGGCATCAGCCAGTAGTAGGACGCATTGTCGATGCCCCGGAACGACAGCGTCGGTCCCAGATGATTGCCTTCGGCGGTGTGATTGTAGACCACGTCGAGCATCACCTCGATGCCGGCGTCGTGCAGCCGCGCCACCGTGGTGCGAAACGAATCCAGCGCGTTGTCCTGGGCGTAGCGCGGCTCCGGCGCGAAGAACGCCAGCGTGTTGTAGCCCCAGTAGTTGGAGAGCTTCTTCTCGACCAGCATGCGGTCGTCGACCAGTCCGTGAATCGGCAGCAGCTCGATGGTGGTGACGCCGAGCCGCTTGAGATGATCGATCATCGCCGGCGAAGACAGCCCGCCATAGGTGCCGCGCAGCCCCGGCGGTACGTCGTTGCGCTTCTGCGTGAGGCCCTTGACGTGCGCCTCGTAGATGATGGTGTCCTGCCAGGGAATGTTCGGGCGCAGCATCTCGCGGCGCCCCCAGTTGAAGGTCTCGTCGACCACGACGGCCTTCGGCATGCCCCGCGCATTGTCGCGCCGGTCGAACGAGAGATCCTCGCGCGCACTGCCGGTGCGGTAGGCGAAATGCGCATCGCTCCACACCATCCGGCCGGCGAGCCGCCTGGCATAGGGATCGAGCAGCAGCTTGTTGGCGTTGAAGCGATGGCCGCGCTCGGGCGCGTAGGGGCCGTAGACGCGATAGCCGTAAAGCTGCCCGGGCGATACGTCGTTGAGATAGACGTGCCAGACGTCCTCGGTGCGTTCGGGCAGTTCGATGCGCTCCAACTCGCGGCGGCCCAGGCTGTCGAACAGGCACAGCTCGACCTTCTCGGCGTTGGCCGAGAACAGCGCAAAATTGGTGCCCCTTCCGTCCCAGCTTGCGCCGAGGCGCGAGGCAGTGCCCCCGGTCAGTCGCATGATCAGCTTTCCGGTACGAGGTAGATCGCAGCCAGCGGCGGTATGGTCAGAAGCAGTTCGGGCACCAGCGCCTCGCGCGCCTTGACCTCGCCGACGTTGCCGACGTTGCTGCCGCCATAATGCGCCGAGTCCGAATTGAATACCTCGCGCCACTTGCCGGCGAACGGGACCCGGACGCGATAGTCATAATAGACGTTCGGAGAGAAGTTCACGATCACGAGGCATCGTGCCCGCGCGTCGTTGCCCTTGCGGATCCAGCCATAGACGTTGCCGCCGGAATCGTCCGTGATGACCCATTCGAAGCCGGCCTGGTCGCAATCCAGCTCATGCAGCGCCGGCACGCTGCGGTAGACGCGGTTGAGGTCGCGGATCAGCGACTGGATGCCGGCGTGCTTTTCCTGCTCCAGCAGGTGCCAGTCCAGCGACTGGTCGTGATTCCACTCGCGCTCCTGGCCGAACTCGCAGCCCATGAACATCAGCTTCTTGCCCGGATGGGCGTACATGAAGCTGTAGTAGGCGCGCAGATTGGCGAAGCGCTGCCAGTCGTCGCCGGGCATGCGGCCGAGGATCGAGCGCTTGCCGTGCACGACTTCGTCATGCGACAGCGGCAGGATGAAGTTTTCCGAGAATGCGTAATGCAGTCCGAACAGGATGTCGCCGTGATGGTATTTTCGATGGACCGGATCCTTGCCGATATATTTCAGCGTGTCGTGCATCCAGCCCATGTTCCATTTGTAGCCGAAGCCGAGACCGCCGAACTCGATGGGCCGCGACACCTGCGGCCATGAGGTCGACTCTTCCGCCGCCGTCGTCGCCTGCGGATAGCGGGAAAACACCTCTGCGTTGAAGCGGCGCAGGAAGTCGATGGCTTCGAGATTTTCCCGCCCGCCATGCTTGTTCGGAATCCATTCGCCGGCGGGCCGGCTGTAGTCCAGATAGAGCATCGAGGCCACCGCATCGACGCGCAGGCCATCGATGGCGTAGCGGTCGAGCCAGAACAGCGCGTTCGACACCAGGAAGTTCACCACTTCGGTGCGGCCGTAATTGTAGATCAGCGTGCCCCAGTCGAGATGGCGGCCTTGCAGCGGGTTGGCGTGCTCATAGAGCGCGGTGCCGTCGAAATGGCCGAGGCCGTGGGGATCGTCGGGAAAATGCCCGGGCACCCAGTCGAGCCACACGGCAATGCCCTCGCGATGGCAGGCTTCGACCAGCGCGGCGAAATCCTCCGGGCCGCCGAACCGGCTGGTCGGCGCGTACATGCCAGTCGGCTGGTAGCCCCAGGAGCCGTCGAACGGATGTTCGCTGACGGGCAGAAACTCGACATGCGTGAAGCCGAGATCCTTCACATAGGCCGGCAGCTGTTCGGCCAGCTCGCGATAGGTCAGCCATTCATTGCCGCCCTTGCGCCGCCATGAGCCGAGATGGACCTCGTAGATCGAGACGGGTGCACTAAGGGCATTCAGGCCCGATGGCGCGGCGCGTGGACGCGTCAATTTGGCTTCGTCGAACACGATCGATGCCGTCTTGGGCCGGACCTCGGCGGCGAAGGCGAACGGATCGGCTTTCATCGGCAGATGCTGGCCGTTCGGTTCGATGATGTCGAACTTGTAGTGATCGCCGACGCGGGCCTGCGGAATGAACAGCTCCCAATAGCCGACGCCGCGCACCCGCATCGGATGCCGCCGCCGGTTCCAGAAATTGAAATCGCCGACGACGCTGACGCCCCTGGCATTCGGCGCCAGCACCACGAAGGCGACGCCGTCGACGCCGTCAAGCGTCATCGGATGCGCGCCGAGCTTGTCGTAGATCCGCTGGTGAGTGCCTTCACCGAGCAGATGCAGATCGAAGTCGGTTAGCACAGGCGGAAAGCGGTAGGGGTCGTCCAGCTCGACGACATTGTCGCCGAAGCGGGCGCGCAACTGATATTTGCTCGAGCCGTTCGGCAGGGGGCCCGCAAACAGCCCGGATTCGTGGATCTGCTCCAGGGCTGCCCGCTCGCCGTGCTCGCCGATCGCCTCGACATTCCGCGCCTCGGGAAGGAATGCGCGCACGATCTTCCGGTCGCCTTCGGCGTGCAGGCCGAGATAGCGGAACGGATCGGTGTGGCGGCCTTCAATGATCGCATAGGCCTCGGCGGAAAGCTTGGTCATGCAGCAGCGTCCGGTTGTTGCGTGAGAATTCTGAGGATCCCGGTCAGTGGCACGCGCAACCAGTCGGGCCGATGCGACAGCTCGTACTCGACCTCGTAGAACGCTTTCTCGAGCAGGAAGAAGTTCAGGATCTGGTCGGCGGCTGTGGCGCCGGCGGGCCAGAAGCGCTGATTGGCGGTGGTCTCGCGATAGCTGGCGAGAAACGCGTCCACGGCACGGTCGCGCCATTCGGCCAGCGCCGTCGCCAGCCGGTTCTGGTCGTCGGAGCCCACTCGAAGGGCGCGCTCGTAGGCGGCGGTGGCCGAGTAATCGATCGAGCGGATCAGGCCGGCAACGTCACGCGCCGCCGGCGCCTTGCGGCCGCGCTCGGCGATCGTGCGTCGCGGCTCACCCTCGAAGTCGATGATGAAGATGTCGTCCTTGACGATCAGCAGCTGCCCGAGGTGAAGGTCGCCGTGATGGCGGATGTTGAGACCGTCGATCTCGCGCGGCAGCATCCTGTTGAGACGATCCGGCAGGCTCTCCTGCAGCGCCAGCAGCCGGTCGACCAGCGGCCGGTCGGCTTCCTTCAAAGCATCGCGCCGTTGCCGGAGCGTGTCGGCGACGCGCTCGGCGCGAAGCAGGATATCGTCGATCCAGCGCTGGACATCTTCTGGCCGGGTTGGCTCCGGCGCGAATTCGGCGAGCTCGCTGTTGCCGGCGAGCGCGACATGCATCTCGCCGGTGCGCCGCCCGGCTTGCGACATGTAGCGCAGATACGGGACTTGCTCCTCGCTTTCGCCGGGGTGTTCCGACGGCGGCAGCAGGCGCTGCTCGTCGACGAAGCGGTCGAGATAGCTCGCGGTCACGATCCAGGCGTCGCCCTGGTTGGCGACGAAGCTGTGGACGATGCCGATGGCGCTGCGCTTGTCGCCGTCGACCAGTTCGACGCTGCCGAGCAGGGCCGGCGTGTTGGCAAAGCCGACGACGTCAGTGAGGAAGCGGCCCATCTCGATCTCGGGGTTCATGCCGCTTTCAAGCTTCCGGTAGATCTTGACGACATAGTCCTCGTCGACCAGCGCCGTGCTGTTGGATTGCTCGGTCTCCACTGCGCGGATGCGCTCCGGCTGCCGCACCGGCTTGTCCGAGAAACGGGTGGTGGGCTTGAACTCCAGCCGCAGTCCCTGTTCGCCTTCCTCGACGACGAGGGATTCGCGCAGGTTGCGCAGCAACAGCGCAATGAAGATCTGGTCGGTCGCCACATCGAGCAGCGTTCCCTCGCGCGCGCCCTGACGGACGGCGGCGAACGCATGCGGATTGTAGCGCTCGCGATCGAAGCGTACCCATTCGATCTGCATCGGCAGCACGTAGCGCGTGGTGACGCCGCGCTGCGTCGTCTCGAAAAACGCCAGCCAAGGCCGGTTGTCGCCGATGTCGCAGAACGGCACCGCCGAGACCAGCGCCGGCTGGATCGCCTTGGCCGATCGCTCCGGATACCAGCGGGTCCGTGCCAGATGCGCGGGCAGCACGTCGCGCTCGAACACGCCGCGCTCGCGCGCCAGCGAGACCCAGGTGGCATTCAGCGGCACCACCAGCGTTTCGAACTCGGGCACCGCGCGCGGCACCACCGGCGCCGATTTGTCCGGCTCCTGCAGTTCGAACCAGTAGAAGCCGTACGGCGCCAGCGTGACCATATAGGGCAGGTCGCCGATCGCCGGGAAGCGCGTGCGGCCGAGCATCTCGAGCGGAATGCGGCCCTTCCAGGCGGAGAGGTCGAGCTCGGTCGCCTGCGCCGATCGCGACAGGTTGGCGACGCACAGAATGACCTGATCCTGGTACTGGCGCACATAGCAAAGCACCGAGCGGTTCTCCGGCCGGATGAACGTCATGGTGCCGCGGCCGAAGGCGAGCGTGGACTTGCGAACCGCGATCAGCCGCTTGGTGGCAGAGAGCAGCGAGGAAAGGCTGCGCGACTGCGCCTCGACATTGACGGACTCATAGCCATAGACCGGGTCCATGATGGTCGGCGCATAGAGCCGCGCGGGATCGGCGCGGGAGAAGCCGCCATTGCGGTCCGGCGTCCACTGCATCGGCGTGCGGACGCCGTTGCGGTCGCCGAGATAGATGTTGTCGCCCATCCCGATTTCGTCGCCGTAATAGATGATCGGCGTTCCCGGGAACGACAGCAGCAGCGAGTTCATCAGCTCGATCTTGCGCCGGTCGTTGTCCATCAGCGGCGCCAGCCGGCGGCGGATGCCGACATTGATGCGGGCGCGGGGATCGTTGGCGTAGGTCGACCACAGATAATCGCGCTCGACGTCGGTGACCATCTCCAGCGTCAGCTCGTCGTGATTACGCAGGAACAGCGCCCACTGGCAGCTGTTCGGGATGTCGGGCGTCTGGCGCAGGATGTCGGTGATCGGGAAACGGTCCTCCTGCGCGATCGCCATGTAGATGCGCGGCATCAGCGGGAAGTGGTAGGCCATCTGGCATTCGTCGCCGCGGCCGAAATATTCCTGCACGTCCTCCGGCCATTGATTGGCCTCGGCGAGCAGCACCTTGCCCTTGGCATAGGCGTCTAATTCCTGGCGCAGCCGCTTGATGATGGCGTGCGTCTCCGGAAGGTTCTCGTTGTTGGTGCCGTCGCGCTCGCAGAGATAGGGAATGGCGTCGAGGCGGAAGCCGTCCACACCGGTGTCGAGCCAGCGCTTCATCACCTGCACCAGCGCGCTTACCACGCGCGGATTGTCGAAATTCAGGTCCGGCTGATGCGAGAAGAAGCGGTGCCAGTAGAACTGGCCGGCTTCCGGATCCCAGGTCCAGTTCGACTTCTCGGTATCGGTGAAGATGATCCGCGTGCCCTGGTATTTCTGGTCGGTGTCGCTCCAGACATACCAGTTGCGGGCCGAAGAGTTCGGGTCGCTGCGGCGGGCGCGCTTGAACCAGTCGTGCTGGTCGGAGGTGTGGTTGATGACGAGCTCGGTGATGACGCGCAACCCGCGCTTCTTGGCTTCCTGGATGAAGCGCTTGAAATCCTTCATCGTCCCGAAATCAGGGTTGATGTCGCCATAGTCGGCGATGTCGTAGCCGTCGTCGCGGCCCGGCGAGGGATAGAACGGCAGCAGCCACAGCGTGGTGACGCCGAGATCCTGCAGGTACCCCAGTTTCTCGGTCAGCCCGGCAAAATCACCGATGCCGTCATTGTTGCTGTCCGCGAACGCCTTGACGTGGAGCTGATAGATGATGGCGTCCTTGTACCAGAGCTCGTCGGCGGCTTCGCCGACCGTCACTTCCCTGGACTCGACCGATGACATCACGTTCATGTCCCGCGCCCCCTTCAAGCCAGGCAGCGCAGCAGGACGGCGGGATCGCGCTCCGGATCGATCCACAGGCGGATGCCGCCCCATTCGATCGCGTGACGCTCGCCCGTCATCAGGTTCTCGACCGCGGCGACGTTCCTGGGCCCGTCCGCCGTTTCGATCTGGACATCGCCGAGCGGCAGCCAGACGTCGTGCGTGTCGCGTGACACGGCGATCGCGCCTGCGACGACGTTCGACTTGTCGACGGCCTCCTTGACGAAGCCGATCACGTTGCTGTCCTCGACGGGCAGGAACCGCAGATTGCTGGTCTGCTGCAGTGCCGGATTGTCCCGCCGCGCGCGGTTCAGCCAGGTGAGATAGGGCTTGATGTTGCCGGGCTTGTCCCAGTCCCTGACCTTGATCTCGTATTTCTCGGAATCCAGATATTCCTCGCGCCCCGGTATCGGCTCGTGTTCGATCAGCTCGAATCCGTTGTAGACGCCGTAGGTGGAGGACAGCATCGCTGCCAGCGCAGCACGCGACTTGAACATCCAGGTTTCTCCGCCCTGCAAATGATAGGGCAGGATGTCCGGCGTGTTGACGAAGAAGTTCGGCCGGTAGAAATCGCGCTCGGGATAGCCGGTCAGCTCGGTCAAATATTCCTCGATTTCCCACCGCTCGGTTCGCCACGTGAAGTAGGTGTAGGACTGGGTGAAGCCGAGCTTGGCGAGCCCTTTCATCAGTTTCGGTCGCGTAAAGGCTTCCGCCAGGAAGATTACGTCAGGGTGGCGAAGCTGCACCTCGTGAATGAGCCACTCCCAAAATCTGAACGGCTTGGTGTGCGGGTTGTCGACCCGAAAGATCTTCACGCCCTGGTCGATCCAGAACAGGATCACGTCGCGCAGCGCATTCCACAGCGCGCCTGCGTCTTCGGAGGCAAAGTCGGGGTTGACGATGTCCTGGTACTTTTTCGGCGGATTCTCCGCATAGCGCATCGAGCCGTCCGGCCGGCGCTTGAACCATTGCGGATGCTCCTTGAGCCAGGGATGATCGGGCGAGCATTGCACGGCGAAGTCGAGCGCGACCTCCATGCCGTGTTCGTGGCATGCCGCGACCAGCGCGCGGAAATCCTCCAGTGTGCCGAGTTCCGGATGCACGGCGTCATGGCCGCCTTCGGCGCCGCCGATCGCATAGGGGCTGCCGGGATCGCCCTCGCTGGCGGTCACCGCGTTGTTGCGGCCCTTGCGATTGATCTTTCCGATCGGGTGGATCGGCGTGAAGTAGAGCACGTCGAAGCCCATCGCGGCGACGTCGGGCAGCCGCGCGATGCAATCCATGAACGTGCCGTGCCGGCCGGGAATTTTGCTTTGGCTGCGCGGCACCATTTCGTACCATGTGCTGAAGCGCGCCTGCGGCCGGTCGGCCACGAACGGAAATAGCTCCGACCGCGTGAGATCCGGCCGCAACTGGCTTTCCGCCATCGCTGCCTTGAGGTCGCTCGCGAGGAGCGGCGCCGTATCGCCGGTCTGCAGGTAATCCTCGCAATACTTCCTGATCAGCGCGGCGGCGTCCGGACTGCCGGATTGCGCCTTGCCGAGCAGGCCGGCGCCCTCGATGGCATCGACCTCCTGGTCGGCGCCCGCCTTCTGCTTGAGCTCGAACCCGTGACGCCAGGTGGCGAACTCGTCGGTCCACGCCTCGATGGCGTAGACATAGCGCCCCGGCACATCAGGCACGAACGTGCCGGACCAGCGATCGTTGCTGTCCATGGTCATCGGCTCGCGCCGCCACTCGCGGTCGACCTCGCGGCGCCAGACCAGGGCGGCGGCGATCACCTCGTGTCCGTCGCGGTAAATATCGGCCCACACCTCGACGGGCTCGCCGACAATCCGTTTGACCGGAAAGCGGCCGCCATCGATCGAGGGGAAGACGTCTTCAATATGGAAAGCGCCGGCGGCGCTCTCGACAGACTGCGTTGTTTTGTTCACGGTGATGCCGCCATTGACGTGGAACTGCGGTTCCGGACACAGGAAGGAGACGTGCCGGGCCTACATAGAAAGCCGCTCGCCAAGCATTGGTTCCCGGGGGAACGCCAGGCGGAGCGGCGCGTTAGAGATGCTCTATCCCCTTCCTTTTTCTGGACAATTTTACGACGCTCTCCTGTCCTTTGCGTGCAAACCGCGTGCCGAATGAACCTGTTCGCTGAAGCCAAAAATCGTGGAATCCAGACCGAATTCGTGGACGGTCAGGGTCACCGCCGTGTGACGGATGCAGCGGCGCTCGAAATTATATTGGGCGCACTGCCGCCGCAGACCCCGGGGCCGCTGCTGGGCCAGCCGGTCGTGGTCCGGCACGGGCGGCCGGCGCGCAGCGAACTCCGGGCCGGGGCAAATGTCCCCGTGGGGTGGAAAATCGTTGCCGATGCAGGGGTTGTGGCCGCAGGCGAGACGTCCGATCGCGTCATCCATTGGCCTGAGGAACTGGCCCGAGGCGTCTACCGGCTGCAACTGACTGATGCCGCTGGGGTGACCGAAGACGTGCCGCTGATCTCGGCGCCGGAAAAGGCGTTCGCCGGCGATTTCGCCCGCTGCTGGCTGCTTGCGGTACAGCTTTACGGCGTCCGCTCCGCGCGCAACTGGGGCATCGGTGACTTTACCGATCTCGAAACCATGATCGAGTTTGCGGCACAGCTTGGCGCCGACGGCATCGGCCTCAACCCGCTGCACGCCCTGTTCGATGATCGTCCCGGCGACTGCAGTCCCTATTCGCCGAACAGCCGGCTGTTTCTCAACGCGCTCTATGTCGACCTCCAGAAGCTGCCCGAATTCCGGCTCGACGCCGCAACCCGCGACGCGCTGACGCCGCTTCGGGAAGGCGAGATCGTCGATTATGTCGCGGTTGCCGGCCTGAAATGGCGGGCGCTCCGCGCTGCGTTTGCCGCCTTCAAGGCGCATGCAACGCCGGCGCGCCGGCAGGACTTTGACGCGTTCCGGGTCGAGCAGGGGACGCTGCTGTCGCGCTTCGCCTGCTTCGAGACGCTAAGGCACAAGTTTAAACAACCCTGGTGGGAGTGGCCGGCGGAGTGGCGGCAGCCGGACGATGCCAGATGTGCCGCCCTGCGCGACGGGGCGGAGGCCGACGAAGTCGCGTTCGTCGAGTTCGTGCAGTGGACCGCCGACCGGCAACTCGGTGGCGCCGCCGATCTGGCGCGCAAGCTCGGCATGAAGGTCGGTCTCTATCTCGACGTCGCGGTCGGCGTGCAGTCCGACGGTTTCGATGCCTGGAACGAGCAGGCGGCGATCTCGCGTCATCTCGGCGTCGGCGCGCCGCCGGACCCGCTCAACACCGCCGGGCAGAGCTGGGGCCTTGCCGGCTTCAATGCCGCCGGACTCGAGCTGCAATCGTTCGCGCCGTATCGCGACATGCTGCGCGCCTCGATGCGGCACGCCGGCGCCATCCGGCTCGACCATGTACTCGGTCTGAAGCGGCTGTATCTGGTGCCGAACGGTTTCAGTGCGGCCGACGGCGTCTACGTGCAGATGCCGTTCGAGGCGCTGCTGGCGGTAACCGCGGAGGAAAGCACCGCCCATCGCTGCGTCGTGATCGGCGAGGATCTCGGCACGGTGCCGGAAGGCTTTCGCGAGCAGATGGCCGACTGGGGCGTCTGGTCCTACATGGTGATGATGTTCGAGCGCGACGATCGCGGGGCCTTCCGCGGCATGGACCACTATTCGGCCAATGCGCTCGTTACCTTCAACACCCACGACCTCTCGACCTATGCCGGCTGGCGTTCGTTCGGCGACCTGAAGACGAAGCGGGCGCTCGGTATCGATCCGGGTGAGAGCGACGAAGCGCGCTGGCATGCGCTCGGGCTGCTGGACGAGGTGCTGCGGCAGAACGGCATCGAACGCAACGATCTGTATTCCGTGCTCGGCTTTCTCGCTCGCACGAAATCGCGGCTGCTGGCGATCTCGCTGGAGGATATTCTGGGGGTGATGGATCAGCCCAACATCCCCGGCACCGTCAACGAGCATCCCAACTGGCGGCGGCGGCTTCCGGTGTCGATCGAGCAGATGGCATCCGCCGTCGACAGCGCCGCACTCAGGACGGCGACGCGCGATCGCTCGCGCGGCGCATCGTAACCGTGCCCGGCCGGATCGAGGATTACGGACTGATCGGCGATTGCGAGACCGCCGCATTGGTCGGCCGCGATGGCTCGATCGACTGGCTGTGCTGGCCGGCCTTCGATTCCGATGCCTGCTTTGCGGCGCTGCTGGGCACCCCCAGGCATGGCCGCTGGCTTCTTGCCCCGGCCGACGAAATCGAGCGTACTTCGCGCCGCTACTGGGACGACACGCTGATTCTGGAAACGCGATTCGAGACCGCCGACGGCGCCGTCGACCTGATCGACTTCATGCCGCCGCGCGGCAACGCCTCGGACGTGGTGCGGCTGGTGCGCGGCGTCCGCGGCCGGGTGCGCATGCACATGCAACTGGTGATCCGGTTCGGCTTCGGCGCCGACATTCCCTGGGTCAAGAAAAGCGAGGACGGCACCGCGCTGCTCGCCATTTGCGGGCCGGATATGACGGTGCTGCGGACGCCGGTCAAGACCCATGGCGAGGACATGACGACGGTGGCCGATTTTTGGGTGAGCGAGGGCGAGACGATTCCGTTTGTGCTCACCTACGGCCCTTCGCACCTGCCGCCGCCGAAGCCGATCGATCCCGAACACGCCCTTCGTGACACCGTGGAATTCTGGACCGAATGGTGCAGTCACTGCACCTATCGGGGCGAGCACCGCGATCTGGTGATGCGCTCGCTGATCACGCTGAAGGCGCAGACCTATGCGCCGTCCGGCGGCATCGTCGCGGCGCCAACGACCTCGCTGCCGGAAAAGCTCGGCGGCACGCGCAACTGGGATTATCGCTTCTGCTGGCTGCGCGATGCTACCTTCACGCTGCTGGCGCTGATGAACTCCGGCTACACAGCGGAGGCCTCGGCGTGGCATAACTGGCTGCTCCGTGCGGCGGCCGGCGCGCCGGCCAACATGCAGATCATGTACGGCATCATGGGCCAGCGCCGCTTGCTGGAATGGGAGGCTGCCTGGCTGCCCGGCTACGAGGGCGCGAAGCCGGTGCGGGTCGGCAACGCCGCGCATGCGCAGCTTCAGCTCGACGTCTATGGCGAACTGATCGACGCCTTTCACCAGTGGCGAACGGCCAAGCTCGAGATGGATCACACCAGCTGGGACCTGGAATGCACGGTGCTGCAGCATCTCGCCGGGCAATGGGACAAGCCCGATCACGGCATCTGGGAACGCCGTGGCGCGGGCAAGCACTACGTCCTGTCCAAGGTGATGACATGGGTCGCGTTCGACCGCGGCATCAAGAGCGCCGAAACCTTCGGTTACAAGGCACCACTTGTGAAGTGGCGCGTGTTGCGCGACGCCATCCACCGCGACGTATGCGCCAACGGCTTCGACCCCGAGCTCAACTCCTTCGTTGAGTCCTATGGCTCGAAGATGCTGGACGCCAGCATCCTGTTGCTGCCATCGGTCGGATTCCTGCCGCCGGAAGATCCGCGCGTGCGCGGTACGATCGCTGCCGTGGAAAGCCATCTGATGCGCGACGGCTTCGTGCTGCGTCACGACCCTCGCGAAGCGGAGCAGCAGCCGGCCGAAGGCGCGTTCCTCGCCTGCACGCTATGGCTCGCCGACGCCTATGTGCTGGCCGGCGAATTCGTCCGGGCACAGGAATTGTTCACCCGGGTGGTCTCGATCGCCAACGATCTCGGCCTGTTCGCCGAAGAGTACGACAGCGGCGCGCGCCGCCAGACCGGCAATTTTCCGCAGGCGCTGACGCACATCGCGTTGATCAACACCGCGCATAACCTCAGCGCGGCCAAGGCGTCGAGCGAGAAGCCGGCCGTGCAGCGGTCGAAGTGAGCCGACGTCCAACAGACGTCTGGTTTGCAATAGGCGCATCGACATATTTATGCTGGCACAAAATGCATATCACAGCCTCTTGAGTTGAGGTGTGGTTCCGAAAGCGGAACGCTGCCCCTTGGAGCCGAAGATAGGGAAGGAGCGCTGACCGTCAGGTCTATTGCTCAACGTAACGCCTCCACCTTCGCGTAGCGGAATACACGGTTGGAACGCCGATCTCTCATCGAGCCTCGATGGCTTCGCATGAGAGTGCGCCGGTGCGTCTTAGTTTTCCAGGAAGGGAGTATGACATGCCCGACAAGACCATGAGCAAGACCGAACCCACCTCGAGCCAATCGGCCGAGCGCGCGCCAAGCCGCCGCAATTTGCTGCTTGCGGGCAGTTCTCTGGTCGCGGCTGCCGCGGTCGGTGCACTCGACAGGACGCAGGTGGCGCAGGCGCAGCAGCCTGCCGCGCCGTCCGGCCAGCGACCGAATATCCTCGTCATCTGGGCGACGATGTCGGCATCGCCAACGTCAGCGCCTACTCGTTCGGCGTAATGGGTTACAAGACGCCGAACATCGATCGCATCGCCCGCGAAGGCTTGATGTTCACCGACTACTACGCCGAGCAGAGCTGCACGGCGGGCCGCGCGTCGTTCCTCACCGGCCAGGCCGGTCTGCGCACCGGCATGACCAAGGTCGGCCTGCCCGGTGCGGCGCTCGGCCTGCGCTTCGAGGACATCACCATCGCCGAGGCGCTGAAGCCGCTCGGCTATGCTACCGGACAGTTCGGCAAGAACCATCTCGGCGACCGCAACGAATTCCTGCCGACGGTGCACGGCTTCGACGAGTTCTTCGGCAATCTCTATCACCTCAATGCGGAGGAGGAGCCGGAGCATCCCGACTATCCCAAGGACCCGGCGTTCAGGGCGAAGTATGGTCCGCGCGGCGTCCTCAAGTGCAAGGCCACTGACCGGGACGATCCGACGGTCGATCCGCGCTTCGGCAGGGTCGGAAAGCAGACGATCGAGGATACCGGATCGCTGACGAAGAAGCGGATGGAAACGGTCGACGACGAGACGTCCAATGCCGCGATCGACTACATCAAGCGGCAGGTTCAGGCCAACAAGCCGTTCTTCTGCTGGTGGAACGGCACCCGCATGCATCTCTATACGCATGTGCGGCCCGAATATAAGGGACGCAGCGGCCTCAGCGAATACATGGACGGCATGCTCGAACATGACGGCCATGTCGGCAATCTGCTCAAGACGCTGGACGATCTTGGCATCGCCAACAACACCATCGTCATCTACGGCACTGACAACGGCGTGCACATGAACTCGTGGCCCGACGGCGGCATGACGCCGTTCCGCAGCGAGAAGAACACCAATTGGGAAGGCGCCTATCGCGTTCCGGCGATGGTCCGCTGGCCCGGCCGGATCAAGCCCGGGCAGGTCAGCAACGAAATCTTCGCGGCGCTCGACTGGTTCCCGACGCTGCTGGCGGCCGCTGGCGAGCCCGACATCAAGAGCAAGCTGCTCACCGGCTATGCCTCCGGCGGCAGGACCTTCAAGGTGCACCTCGACGGCTACAACCAGTTGCCGCTCCTCACCGGCCAGCAGGAGAAGTCGGCCCGCAAGGAGTTCTACTATATCAACGACGATGCCCAGCTCGTGGCGATGCGCTACGAGAACTGGAAGATGGTGT
The DNA here is from genome assembly GCA_023387735.1 of Pseudomonadota bacterium. Classification (GTDB taxonomy): domain Bacteria; phylum Pseudomonadota; class Alphaproteobacteria; order Rhizobiales; family Xanthobacteraceae; genus Bradyrhizobium. Next base: position 59,573 of record JAEWHP010000036.1, read on the forward strand.
TCTGCGAGCAGAAGGTGGCGGGAACGCTGGAGCTCTGGGCTGCGCCCTTTGTCTGCCGCCGCCTGCCGAAAATGTTCAACCTGCGCCTGGATCCCTACGAGCGGGCGGACATCACGTCGAACACCTACTACGACTGGACCATCCAGCGCGCCTTCCTGCTCGTGCCGGCGCAGGCGTTCGTTGCGCAGTTCGTCGAGACCTTCAGGGACTTCCCGCCGCGGCAGAAGCCATCGAGCTTCAGCGTCGACGAGGTCTTGGCGAGCATGCAGAACGCGCACGGCGGTTGATGGTGCGCTGCCGTCATTCCGGGGCGCGCGCAGCGCGAGCCCGGAATCTATTGGGCCGCACACTCCGTGATGAATTGGATTCCGGGTTCGTGCTGCGCACGCCCCGGAATGACAAAAAGAAGCCATCGCGTCGAGCCGGCATCCGTCGCGGCCGCAGGCCTGGGCTGGATGGGGCCTGCTTCGAGGGAGGTAACGGCGATCGGACACCGGCTCGGGCTTGCTGATGAACAGCCGCCCACACAAAGCCGGTTCGCCGCCCAAAGGCTTTGAGGAATCCTCGATTTATCCTTCACGGTCGCTTGATACGCGCATCTGCGTGGGGTGCTCAGGAGAGACTCAGCACGATCTCCATCGCGGCGGCAAAGCCGTCGCGTTCGTTGCTGTCGGTCACATGCGTCGCCTGCTGCTTGATCGTGTCGGCGGCATTGCCCATCGCGAACGAGAGCCCGCTTCGGGCAAACATCGGCAGGTCGTTCTCCATGTCGCCGATGGTCGCGACCGCCTCGGTCGGAATGCCGAGCCGCTTCGATATCGCCGCGACAAAGGTGCCCTTGTCGTGGCCCGGCGGCGTCACGTCGAGGTAATAGTTCTGGGAGCGAACCGCGGTCGCATCACGCCCGACCGCTTCCTTCATCGCCGCTTCGCAAGCCTTCAGCCGCGCAAAATCCGAACTGGCGCCGACGATCTTGCAGGCTTCCATCAGATGCGGGGTGAAATCGGCGACGATGGTCGGATCGGCCTTGATCGCCAGCTTCTCGTGCGGAACGTATTCGCCCTTGGGGTTTCGCGTGTACCAGCGTTCGTTGCTGAACAGCCAGATATCGACGCCGAAGGAATCGAGCACATCGAGGCTACGCTGCGCCACCGCGGGCGCAATCAGATGCTGCTCGATCGGTTTCAGTTTCGCATCGACGATCGAACTGCCGTTGAAGGCGCCCACGGGCAGCGTGATCTCGAGCGGCTCGATCAGAAAGCCCATGCCGATGGTCGGCCGGCTGGAAACGATGGTGAAGCCGATGCCGGCGTCGTGCAACTTGCGCACGGCCGCCTTGGCGCCGTCGGTCAAAACCTTGTCCTTGGTGAGGAGGGTGCCGTCGACGTCGGAAACAACCAGCGCGATGCGTGTCATTGCGAAACCAGGTTCAATTGGGTGACGATGTCGTCGACGATGCGCTCGACCGGCGCGTCGATCGATACTGTAATCGGCCGTTCGTTGGTGCCGGGCCGTTCCAGTGTCCTGAACTGGCTGGCAAGCAGGTCCGGCGGCATGAAATGTCCCTTGCGCGCGGCGAGCCGGTCCGCGATCAGTTCCTGCGTGCCGTCGAGAAAGACGATCCTGACATCGTCGCGGCCATGCACGAGCACCTCGCGGTAGGCGCGCTTGAGCGCCGAGCAGGCGATGACGGCGCGCCCGCCGGACGCGCAGACGCGGTCGATCTCGTCGGCAATGGCCTGCAGCCACGGCCAGCGATCCGCATCGGTGAGCGGATGGCCCGCGCTCATTTTGGCGACATTGCCGGGTGGGTGAAACCTGTCGCCGTCCTCGTAGGTCCAGCCGAGGCGTGCGGCGAGGCGTTCGGAAATGGTGCTCTTGCCGGAGCCCGAGACGCCCATCACCACCAGCGCGCAAGGCGTACTACTGCCCACGAAAATTCTCCGGAAGCGCCGCCTCGTCGGCCAGCCAGATGGTCTCGCCGATCGATCGCGCGCGATTGGCGGGCAGCTTCTCGCCTGCGAACAGCCGCGTCAAGATCACGCGCTTTTCAGCGCCCGCTACCTCGAACAGCATCTCTCGACAGGAGGCGAGTGTGGGCAGCGTGAGGGTGACCCGCGGCACGAATGGTGCGACATTCGCTTTCGGCACGCCGACAGCCCAGCGGGCGGTCTCGTCCAGTGTGTCATCGCCCGGAAACAGCGAGGCGGTATGGCCGTCGGGGCCGATACCCATCAGCACCAGGTCGAACAGGGGGCGGGCGGGGTCGAGCGCATCCGCGCCGTAGAACGATTTCAATTCCTGCTCGTACAGTACCGCGCTCCGGCCGGGCTCGGAGGGGTCTGCGGTCGCGGTCGGAATTGGATGGATATTGGCCGCCGGCGCGTGTCGATCCAGGAAGATCGCGCGCGCCATGGCCATGTTGTTGAGCGGATCGGTGGCCGGCACGAAGCGCTCGTCACCGATGAACCAGTGCACGCGCGGCCAGGGGATTCTTGCCCGGTATTCTTCGCTGGCAAACAATCGATAAAGCTGCTTCGGGCTCGATCCGCCGGTCAGGCAGATCGCTACCCGTCCGCTGTTATCAGCGATTCTTGCGAGCACGCGCCCGGCGGCGACCGTGGCCATCGCCGACGGATCGGCAACGGCAATCACGCGGCGGCTGTCGTTAGTCGCCATGGCTTACCCGAGTTTGCGCCAGCTTCGGCCGTCGCGCGTCAAAAGCTCGTTGGCCTCTTCCGGCCCTTCGCTGCCGGCCTTGTAGGTCTTCAGCCCTTCGGCGCCCGCCTTCTGCCAGGCATCGATGAACGGCTGCACGGCTTTCCAGCCGGCCTCGACGCTGTCGGCGCGCTGGAACAGGATATTGTCGCCGATCATGCAGTCATAGATCAGCGTCTCGTATCCGGTCGACGGCTCGGCCTTGAAATAATCCTTGTAGCGGAACTTCATCTCGACGCCGTCGATCTGGATCGTGGGGCCGGGCACCTTGGTGTTGAACTGCAGCGCGATGCCTTCGTTCGGCGCGACGCCGATCACGAGAAAATTCTGCGCCAGCTCTTCCACCGGCGTGCAGTTGAACATCGCGAACGGCGCCTGCTTGAACTTGATCGCCACTTCGGTGCGCTTGACGCCGAGCGCCTTGCCGGTGCGCAGGTAGAAGGGAACGCCGGCCCAGCGCCAATTGTCGATGATCAGCTTCAGCGCGACATAGGTCTCGGTGGTGCTGTCGGGTGCGACATCCTCGATTTTTCGGTAGTCCGCGATATCCTTGTCGCCGATTTTGCCGCCGAGATATTGCCCACGCACGGAATTGCGCAGCGCCTCGATCTCGCTCTGCGGCTGGATCGCGGCGAGCACATCGGCCTTCTCCGCCCGCACCGAATGCGCATCGAACCGGATCGGCGGCTCCATCGCGACCAGCGACAGCAGCTGAAACAGGTGGTTCGGCACCATGTCGCGCAACGCGCCGGTCTGGTCGTAGAAGCTGCCGCGATGGCCGACGCCGAGCTGTTCGTCGACCGTGATCTGCACGTGATCGATGTGGTTGCGATTCCAGATCGGCTCGAACATGCCGTTGGCGAAGCGCAGCACCAAAATGTTCTGCACCGTCTCCTTGCCGAGATAATGGTCGATCCGGTAGATCTCGTGCTCGTCGACGAGCTTGAGCAACTCGCTGTTCAGCGCCCTGGCCGATGCCAGGTCGGTGCCGAACGGCTTTTCGACCACCAGCCGCCGCCACGCGCCGTTCTCGGCAAGCATGCCGGCGCGCCCGAGTTGGCGGCTGATCGGCAGGAATGCGTTCGGCGGCGTGGCGAGGTAGAACAGGCGATTGCCGCCGGTTCCTCGCGCGGATTCCAGCTGTGCAAGCTGTTTGCTCATGGCATCGAACGAGGCCGGTCCTTTCGGGTCGGCTTCGATGCAAGTGACGCATGACAGCAAGCGCTGCGCGATCGCGTCGTCCACCGGCCGGGTCGCAAACTCGCGCAAGCCCTTCATCAGGCTGTCGCGCAACGCGTCGCTGGTGAGGCCCTTGCGGGCAACACCGACCAGGCAGAACTTGTCCGGCAGGAGATCGGTTGCAGCCAGGTTATAGAGCGCAGGGACGACCAGGCGATGCGCGAGATCGCCGGTCACGCCGAAAATGACGAAGGAGCAGGGATCGGGCTTTTTCCGTGCTGCCTGACCGACCGCCATGAGTCTTCAAGCCTTCGAACCGGGTTGCTTCGGCGGCTCCTTGTGGCCGCCGAAACCGGCCCGCATCGCGGACAGGATTTTTTCCGCAAAGGTGTGGTCCTTGCGCGAACGGAAGCGGGCATAGAGCGCGGCCGTCAGCACTTCCGCCGGCACTGCCTCGTCGATCGCGGCGTTCACGGTCCAGCGGCCTTCGCCGGAATCCTCGACAAAGCCCGAGTAATTATCCAGCGTGTGGTTTTCCGCGAGTGCGGATGCCGTGAGATCGAGCAACCAGGACGGGATCACGCTGCCGCGCCGCCACACCTCGGCGATGTCGGCGATGTTCATGTCGAAGCGATGCTCCGGTGGCAGCGCATCGATATTGGCGTTCCTGAGAATATCGAACCCTTCGGCATAGGCTTGCATCAGGCCGTATTCGATGCCGTTGTGAATCATCTTGACGAAATGTCCGGCGCCGGATGGGCCGGCGTGGATGTAGCCTTGCTCGATGCGCGGGTCGCGACCGTCGCGTCCCGGTGTGCGCGGAATGTCGCCGATTCCAGGCGCCAGCGTCTTGAAGATCGGGTCGAGCCGGTCGACCACGGCCTTGTCGCCGCCGATCATCATGCAGTAGCCGCGTTCGATGCCCCAGACGCCGCCGCTGGTGCCGACGTCGAGATAATGCAGGCCTTGCGCTTTCAGCGCGGCGCCGCGGCGAACGTCGTCCTGCCAGAACGTGTTGCCGCCGTCGATGATGACGTCGCCGGGCTGCATCAGCCTTGCCAGCGCTTCGATGGTCGCTTCGGTGATCTTGCCGGCTGGCAGCATCACCCAGGCGGTGCGCGGCTTTTCGAGCTTGGCCACGAAATCCTCGAGCGTATCCGCGCCGGTCGCACCTTCCGCGGCGAGCGCCGAGACCGCCTTCGCATCCTTGTCGTAGACCACGGCGGTATGGCCGTTCTTCATCAGCCGGCGAACGATGTTGCCGCCCATCCGGCCGAGGCCGATCATGCCGAGTTGCATTGCCTGACTTTCCTAAGCGAGAGCTTCCGCGATCGCGGCATCGAGCGCGGACAATCCGGACCCAAGACCGCCTTTGAGGTGGACACGCAGCGCGCGCCGGCCGCGTTCGGTGAGCACGTCGAAATCGCCGCGCGCCTGCGCCGCCAGGATGATGCCAAAGCTCGCTTTCTGGCCGGGAACCTTCAGATCCTTGGCGGCGTCGCTCGTGATCTGCAGGAACACGCCGCTATCCGGCCCGCCCTTGTAGGCCTGTCCGGTGGAGTGCAGGAAGCGCGGGCCGAATTCGGCGCAGGTCGCGACGTGCCTGACGTCGCGTACCGCCAGCCGCATCTTCTGCAACGAGCCGATCGTGCCAGGATCGCGTGCGATATAGGCGAGCAGGGCGACATAGTCGCCGCCGTTCGAGCGCGAAAGATGCGCCTTGATCCACGAGCCGAGCGTGCCGTCGGCGCCGGCCTTGCGCAACTCGGAGGCGTTGTGCTCGTCGGTATAGAGATCGGCCTCGTCGGTCGACATGACCGGCTTCTCGGTCGGCAGCGAACCGGTCTTCTCGAACGCGCCGGTCAACTCGCGGGTCTTGATCTTGGCAGCTTCCACGTCCGGCTGGTTGAACGGGTTGATGCCGAGCACCGCGCCGGCCACTGCGGTGGCCATCTCGAAGCGGAAGAATTCCTGGCCGATGTGATCGATCGACTTCATGACGATGCGCACGACCGGATGTCCGGCCGCCTCCAGCGCCTTGAGCCGATCGTCATGCGAAGCGTCATCCTCGCCTTCGGTGCGGATGTCGATGAAGAAGCGGTCGTTGCCGTAAACGGAAGGATCGGCCAAAGGTTCGCCATCGATCGGGATCAGGCCCTTGCCGTCCTTGCCGGTGGATTCGGCGATCAGCTGTTCGGCCCAGGCGCCGAAATCGGCGACCTTCGGCGACGATGATATCGTCACCTTGTCGCGGCCTTCGAGGCCGGCGAGACCCATCGCGAGCCCGAGCTGCACGCCCGGGTTCTCGTGCGGCGGCACATCGGCGCCGCAGGAGCGCACCATTGCAAGCGCATGCGTGATCAGGCTGCGAACGTCGATACCCGCCGCAGCCGCCGGCACCAGGCCGAACGGCGACAGCACGGAGTAGCGGCCGCCGATCGTCGGATCGCCGTAGAAGATGCGCGCGAAGCCCTGTTTGGCGGCGACCTTCTGCAGCGACGAGCCGGGGTCGGTGACGGCGATGAATCGGTGCCCGGCCTTGTCCTTGCCGATAGTCTTGGCAACGCGATCGAAGAAGTAATCCTTCATCACGTTCGGCTCGGTCGTGCCGCCGGACTTGCTGGAAACGATGAAGAGCGTGTGCGCGAGATCGACCGTTTCTTCCATCGCGCGCACCTGCGCGGGATCGGTGGAATCGAGCACGTGCAGTTTCGGAAAGCCGGACTTCTTCGGGAATGTCTCCGCCAGCACCTCCGGTCCGAGGCTCGATCCGCCCATGCCGAGCACGACCGCATCGCTGAAATTCTGCCCCTTCACGCGCCGGGCAAAATCCTCGTAATCGGCGACGTCAGCGGCGGCGGGGCTGTTCAGCCAGCCCAGCCACTTGTTCTCGTCGTCATCGGTCCAGACCGATTTGTCCTTCTGCCACAGCCGGCGAATGGTCGCGGCAGCGCGCCACTCCTCGGTGCTCTTCTCGATGGCCTTCTTGATGCCGTCGCCGAGCGCGAACTGCTGGTGGTCGATGCCGCCGCCAAGCGATGTTGCGCGCTTCTGCGCCACCGCGCCGTAGAGTTTGTCAGCGGCGTCGGCAAACAGCTTGACGCCGTCCACCACCAGTTCGTCCGTGATGGCGTCGAGCGAGATGCCGGATTTTTCCAGCTCTTCCAGCACGCGGCGAGCATCGTCGATATTCTCCTCGAGGCTGTCGCGCGGCTTGCCATGGTCGCGGAACGCATCCAGCGTCGCCGGCGGCACGGTGTTGACGGTGTCGGGGCCGATCAACTCCTCGACATAGAGTACGTCGCTGTAGTCCTTGTTCTTGGTGCCGGTGGAAGCCCACAGCAGCCGCTGCGGCTTCGCGCCTTTGGCCGCGAGCTTCTCCCAGCGCGCGCCGGAGAACAGGTGCTTGTAGTCCTGGTAGGCAAGCTTGGCGTTGGCGATGGCAACCTTGCCCTTCAGCGCGCTCAGCCGTTCCTTTTCCGCGGGATCGTTGGCTCGCGCGATCTTCTCGTCGAGCTGCTTGTCGACGGCGGTATCGATGCGGCTGACGAAGAACGAGGCGACGCTGGCCACGTGCGAGGGATCGCCGCCCTTGCCGACGTATTTTTCCAGCCCGGCGATGTAGGCCTCCGCGACCTCGCGATAGACCTGCTGCGAGAACAACAGCGTGATGTTGATGCTGATGCCTTCACCGATCAGTTGTTCGATCGCGGGCAGTCCCTCCGGCGTCGCCGGCACCTTGACCATCAAGTTCCTGCGCTTGACGTCCTTCCAGAGCCGTTCGGCCTCGGCGATCGTGGCCTTGGTGTCGTTCGCCAGATAGGGCGAGACCTCAAGGCTGACGAAGCCATCGCCGCCGTTCGAGGCGTCATAAACCGGACGCAGCACGTCGGCGGCATTCTGGATGTCCTCGATCGCGACTGCCTCGAAAAGGTCGGCCACCGGCCGGTCGCCGTTTTTCAGCGCCTGGCCGATCGCGCCATCGTATTCGTCCGAACTGCCGATCGCCTTCTCGAAAATCGAGGGGTTCGAGGTCACTCCCTTGACGCCGTCGGTATCGATCAGCGCCTGGAGGTCGCCCTTGGCGACGAAACCGCGGGCGAGGAAGTCCAGCCAGATCGCCTGGCCATGATTTTCGAGTGCTTTGACGGGATTCATGGTGCCTGTTCTGTTCGGTCGGTCGTTTTTGGGTCTCCGGCAGATTTCGGGGGCGCGCCTCGAAAGTCAACATCTGGTTGGGCATGTGCGGGCGGGTGAAGGGAGATAACGCCGTTACCGCCGGTTCGATCCCGACGGCTCTTTCCGCCGGACCTGATCTTTGCGGCTCGGTCGAACCGGCCCTTGCTGCGGCGACACCAACGGGCAAGTGCACGAAACCGTGAAGGAAGCCGCCATGCCCCGTTCCTTGCGCCTCCCAGGCGCGCTGTTGCTCGGGCTGATCGTCCTCGGCGGGACGGCGAACGCGGCAGGAATCGGCTTGAATGTGTCGGGGATATGCGCGCAACATTCCGCGAGCGGTTGCAGGCGCACACAGTCCGCGCGTCGGCGTGCAAGCGGATGAGCGATTGCGATTGCGTCTGCATCCAGGCACGCGCCGTATCGGGACGGATACAGCGGGCGAAAGTACGGCGACGCGATCGCGGAAATGTGCGGTCGCGACGGATTGTCGGCGTCGCTCGGCCGCTCAGGGTCTCAGATAGAGATAGCCCTGCGATTGCAGTTCAGCGATCCGCACCACGCCGCCGCGATCTGCGGCGATGAAACCCGGCAGCAGGTCGGCCAGCCCGACGTTCTGCGATTTCATCGTATTGCCGCAGGCGGCGAGTTCGATGCCAGACTTGGAGAATTGACCGACGCGGCGGGAAAGATCGGGATTCGCCGAAGAGGTATGAAACGCGCGCAAAGCCTGGCCGTGAATCACCAGCGCGATCGTGACATGGTCGGGACCGCCGACACCGTCGAGATGGTTCTGGATGTTGCCGACCACGAAGCTGACCTTGTCGAGATCGTTGAGGTGATAGACCACCACCTTGAGTCTGGTCGCGGGAGGCGTCTCGGTGGCGGCATTCGCGCGACCGGCGGCAAACACTGCGCCCAAGGCCGAAAGCGCGCCCCACAGCATATTGCGTCGATGCATGACGTTCTCCGGTTTTGATGGTATCATTGGCGCTACTTGCGCCTGAGTGCAGCGAGTTCCTTGCGATCGGTGACGAGCTCGGCGCACTCGCGCAGTTCGGCGCGGTCGACGCGGAAGATCTTGTCGTCGGCGCCGGCAACCAGATCGTTGCTGGCGTCGTCGTCGGGCTTGTTGCGCTCCCAGATCCGGATTCGCTCCAGCCGGATCAGCGCTGACTTGTCGTCCTTCATCGCCACTTCGATGCCGCCGCCCTCGCAATCGACGCCGCAGCCGAACCGGATTTCCTTGCCGGATTTTTCGGCAACGATGTGACTGCAAAAACCGCTGGAGTCGAAATTGCCCGGCCGGTGGCGATATTTGAATCCGAGACGGAAGGAATAGTTGACGGTCTTGTCTTCCGGCGCATCCTCCGCCGTCACCAGCAGCTTCATCGCGCTGACCTTCTGCTTCGGATGCTGCGCCAGATGGGTGGCGTCATAGCGACGCACGAAGCAGGCGTAGGTCTTCTGTCCAAGCGGACCGGCAAACATCCTGGTGTCGAACGCGGCGGCCTTGGTCTTGTCGACGGCTTCCTGGGCGTGAGCGGCATTGGCGCCGGCGATGCAGGCGACGGCGGCGACGAAGCAGAGGATTTTCATGGCAGACTCGGGTAAAACGCGCGGCATCATACATTAGTTGCAGGAGACGCCGGGTGCGTTCAACGAACGCGCGGCAACCCGTTTGCGATATGCCCTGCGAAAGCCCGGTACCGTGCGCTTGTCGCCGTCCAAAGGTCGGGATTCCACGCCTTTTTGCCGCGAATTTCCAGACAACACGGCCTCACGCGGCGCACGCGTTCATAATCATTAAAAAAGTATGAACATGTGGGCCGGCGGTAATCGCCACGGAAATGTTGCAACACAGCTACATCATTCCCGGAATCATACCGTATCATTACGAGGATGGCACGCCTAGCACGACTATTGCATTGCGTTGGGGAGTTGGTCGCGTGTCCAATCAGCATATGTGTTGATTGTGATTCGCGAACGGAAGCTGCGGCGCTCCGGGGCGGTTTAGGAACCTGAGCGGAGTGTCCAGCATTTACATCTGAATATGGAGAGACGGATCATGTACAACGATTCTCTGTTCAATGCTTTCGCCCGGTCCTTCGAAGCCAGAAGTCAGACCGATATGTCGATGGCGGAATATCTGGAGTCGTGTCGAGGCGATCCGATGCGATATGCCAACGCGGCGGAGCGACTACTAGCTGCGATCGGTGAACCTCAAATGATAGACACGGCCAGGGACCCGCGCCTTGGCCGTATTTTTTTGAACCGCACAATGCGGCTCTATCCGGCCTTCGCCGGCTTCTACGGCATGGAAGATACCATCGAGCGCATCGTCGGCTTCTTCCGACACGCAGCGCAAGGTCTCGAAGAGCGCAAGCAGATCCTCTACCTGCTTGGTCCCGTGGGCGGCGGAAAGTCCTCGCTGGCTGAACGCCTCAAGTCGTTGATGGAAGTGCACCCCATCTACGTGCTGAAGGCCGGTGATGAATTAAGCCCGGTGTTTGAAAGCCCGCTCAGCCTGTTCGATCCGGAATCGCTCGGTCCGATGCTCGAGGAGAAGTATGGCATTCCGCGCCGCCGTCTCACCGGGCTGATGAGCCCGTGGTGCTACAAGCGCCTCGAAGCCTTCGGCGGCGACATCTCGCAGTTTCGCGTCGCCAAGATCCAGCCGTCGCGGCTGCGCCAGATCGCGATCGCAAAGACCGAGCCCGGCGACGAAAACAACCAGGATATCTCTTCGCTGGTCGGCAAGGTCGACATCCGCAAGCTGGAGACCTTCGCCCAGAACGATCCCGACGCCTACAGCTATTCCGGCGGGCTCAATCGCGCCAACCAGGGCGTGCTCGAGTTCGTCGAGATGTTCAAGGCGCCGATCAAGATGCTGCATCCGCTGCTCACGGCGACGCAGGAAGGCAACTATATCGGCACGGAGAATATCGGCGCAATTCCGTTCACCGGCGTGATTCTCGCGCACTCCAACGAATCGGAGTGGCAGAGCTTCAAGACCAACAAGAACAACGAGGCCTTCATCGATCGTATCTGCGTCATCAAGGTGCCGTATTGCCTGCGCGTCACCGAGGAGCAGAAGATCTACGAGAAGCTGATCCAGGGATCCGAACTCGCGAGCGCACCGTGTGCGCCGGCGACGCTGGAGACGCTGGCGCGCTTTTCGGTGATGTCGCGTCTGCGCAAGCACGAGAACTCGACGCTGTTCGCCAAGATGCGGATCTACGACGGCGAGAGCCTGAAGGAATCCGATCCCAAGGCGCGGAGCGTCCAGGAGTACAAGGATGCCGCCGGCGTCGATGAAGGCATGGACGGTATTTCCACGCGCTTCGCCTTCAAGGTACTCGCGGCAACGTTCAACCATGACACCAACGAGCTCGGCGCCGACGCGGTTCACCTGATGTATACGCTGGAGCAGGCGATCCGGCGTGAACAGCTTCCGGACGAGGTCGAAAAGCGCTACCTCGAGTTCATCAAGGCCGACCTGGCGCCGCGTTATGCCGAATTCATCGGCCACGAGATCCAGAAGGCCTACCTCGAGTCCTATTCCGACTACGGCCAGAACCTGTTCGACCGCTACGTCGACTATGCAGATGCCTGGATCGAGGATCAGGACTTCAAGGATCCCGACACCGGCCAGCTGATGGATCGCGAATTGCTCAATCAGGAACTGACCAAGATCGAAAAGCCGGCGGGCATCGCCAACCCCAAGGATTTCCGCAACGAGGTCGTCAAGTTTTCCCTGAGGTCGCGGGCCCATAATGGTGGTAAGAATCCCACCTGGACCAGCTACGAGAAGATCCGTGAGGTCATCGAAAAGCGTATATTCTCGCAAGTCGAGGACCTGCTTCCGGTGATCTCTTTCGGATCGAAAAAGGACGGCGATACCGAAAAGAAGCACGGCGAGTTTGTCGCGCGCATGGTCGAGCGCGGCTACACCGAGCGTCAGGTTCGGCGGCTCGTCGAGTGGTACATGCGCGTGAAGCAGGCCGGTTGAGGCGGAGGCGGATGCAAACGTGGCCATTCATATCGTCGATCGGCGCCTGAATCCGGGCGGCAAGAGTCTGGAGAATCGCCAGCGCTTCCTTCGCAGGGCAAAGGCGCTGGTACAGGGCGCGGTAAAGAAATCTTCGCAGGACCGGGACATCAAGGATGTCCTGGAAGGCGGAGAGGTCAACGTCCCGATCGAGGGGATGGATGAACCACGCTTTCGTCGCGAAGGCGGCACCCGCGACATGGTGCTGCCCGGAAACAAGAAGTTCATCGAAGGCGACATGCTGCCGCGCTCCGGCCAGAGCGGCGGCAAGGCAGGTGGCCCCGGTGAGGGCGACAGCGAAGATGCATTCCGGTTCGTGCTGAGTCGCGAAGAGTTCGTCGATCTGTTCCTCGACGACCTGGAATTGCCTGACCTAGCCAAGCGCAAGCTTGCCGAGGTCGAAAGCGAGGGCATCCGCAGGGCGGGTTATGCAACGTCCGGCTCGCCTGCGAATATTTCGGTGAGCCGAACCGTCAGCCGCGCGATGGCCCGCCGGGTCGCCTTGCGGCGGCCGCGGCCGGAAGCGCTGGCCGCACTTGAAGCCGAACTGGAGAATTGCAGCGAGGAAAGGCGCGTCGAACTTCTGGCCGAGATCGAGGCCTTGAAGAAAAAGATGAGCCGGATCCCGTTCATCGATCCGATCGACATCCGTTACCGGCGTTTCGAGCAGGTGCCGAAGCCGGTGGCGCAGGCCGTCATGTTCTGCCTGATGGACGTGTCGGGCTCGATGACGGAGCACATGAAGGATCTCGCCAAGCGATTCTACATGTTGCTCTACATCTTCCTGAAGCGGCGCTACCGCCACGTCGAGATCGTCTTCATCCGGCATACCGACCGTGCCGAGGAAGTCGACGAGGATACGTTCTTCCACGGTCCGGCCTCGGGCGGCACGCTGGTGTCGAGCGCACTGCAGGCGATGCACGATATCGTCAGGTCTCGGTTCCGCCCCGAAGACTGGAATATCTACGCGGCGCAAGCCTCCGATGGCGACAATTCCTATTCCGACGGCGACGTTTCAGGCCGGCTGCTGACCGAGAAGATCATCCCCGTCAGCCAGTTCTTCGCCTATCTCGAAGTCGGCCAGGAAATGGCAACCACCTACGACATGCCCGATTCCTCGCTCTGGACGCTGTATCAGAAACTGCAGGCCGAGGGCGCGCCATTGTCGATGCGCAAGGTCCACGAACGCAGCGAAATTTTCCCGGTGTTTCAGGATCTGTTCAAGCGCCGTGGAAAGGAGAAGGCCGCATCATGACGGACAAGCTGCTGTTCCAGGGCGCGGATTGGGATTTTCCGACGTTGCAGCGCATCTACGACGCCTGCGAAGAGGTGGCGCTAGGGGAACTCGGCCTCGATGTCTATCCAAACCAGATCGAGGTCATCACCGCCGAGCAGATGCTGGATGCCTATTCCTCCGTGGGCATGCCGCTGTACTACAAGCACTGGTCATTTGGTAAGCACTTTGCCTTCCAGGAGGCATCCTACCGCAAGGGCCTGATGGGCCTGGCGTACGAGATCGTCATCAACAGCTCGCCGTGCATCTCCTATCTGATGGAGGAAAACACGGCGACGATGCAGACGCTGGTGACCGCGCACGCCGCGTTCGGCCACAATCATTTCTTCAAGAACAACTACCTCTTCAAGCAGTGGACCGATGCCGACGGCATTCTCGATTATCTGGAGTTCGCCAAGAAATATGTGACGCATTGCGAGCACCGTCACGGCGCGCGCGCGGTCGAGCAGACGCTCGATGCCGCCCATGCGCTGATGTCGCATGGCATCGACCGCTACCCCGGCAAGAAGAAGCTCGATCTGCGTGCCGAGGAAAAGCGGGCGGGAAGGCGCCGCCTGCATGAGGAAGGCTCGTTCAACGACCTGTGGCGCACCGTTCCGACTGCGCCGATCAAGAGCGACGTGCTGCTCAACGTCGAGCGCCGTCAGGCGCTGCTCGGGCTGCCGCAGGAAAACCTGCTCTACTTCCTGGAAAAGACCGCGCCGCGGCTGGCGCCGTGGCAGCGCGAGTTGCTGCGCATCGTGCGGCACATCGCGCAGTATTTCTATCCGCAGAGCCAGACCAAGGTCATGAACGAGGGAACCGCGACCTACGTTCACTATCGCATCATGAAGCGCCTGCACGAGCAGGAGAGGCTTTCCGACGGCAATTTCCTCGAATTCCTGCAGTCGCACACCAACGTCGTGTACCAGCCTGATTTCGACAACCGTCACTTCTCGGGCTTCAACCCCTATGCGCTCGGCTTTGCGATGATGCAGGATATCGAGCGCATCGTGACCAATCCCGAAGCGGAAGATCGCGAATGGTTCCCGGATATCGCCGGCACTGGCGACGTGATGGGCGTGCTGCGTGGCGTCTGGAAGGATTATCGCGACGAAAGCTTCATCAGCCAGTTCCTGAGCCCGCGGCTGATCCGGCACTTCCGCATGTTCCATCTGCACGACGATCCCGAGGAGAGCGCGGGAATCAAGGTCGATGCGATCCACGACGAACGTGGCTATCGCCGCGTCCGCCGCGAGCTGTCGCGGCAATATGATGTCGGTTTCCTCGACGCCAACATCGAAGTGATCGACGTCGATCTGGCCGGCGATCGCCGGCTGATGCTTCGCCACGCGGTGCTGAAGGGCGCACAGCTCAACGAGGTGGATGCCAAGCGCGTGCTGCAGCACCTCGCCGACCTCTGGAGCTACGACGTGTCGCTCGTCGAGGTCGACCAGTCCGGCACGACTCTCAAGGAATACGTGACGCACCCGCGCAAGCTGGCTGCGGCGGCTTAATTGCGCTCGATCTACGCTATTGATGGTTCAAGTTTGCTCACTGTCATCGTCCGCGAAGGCGGACGATCCAGTACGCCGTGATCTCTCGGCTCTATCGCTGACAATGGAGGTTACTGGATGCCCCGCCTTCGCGGGGCATGACGAGGGGTGAGCGACTTCAGATACTACCGCAGGCTGGCGTTGATCTTGTCCAGCGCGGCGGAGCCGGGACACAGATCGCTGGCTTCCAGCGTGTTGAGCGGCGTCTCGACGGTGTCGAGGCTGGCATGCAGGTCTTCGGCGTCCGGATCGACATAGAGCAGCCCGGTGACGACCTGGCCCTTGGCGGCGTGCTTCTGCAGGAAGGTCATGGCCGCCAGCCGGTCGTTGGCGTCGTAATCAGCGTCGATCTTGCGCAGCGCCAGCCGGGTGCCGTCGTGCTGTTCGACGATCTGCACCGAGCCCGGGGCGTAATCGACCGTGATCGGCTCGCGGCCGGTCAGCACGTCGAGGCGGTTCACCGCGTCGTTGTGTTCGCGGACGTAATCAAAACTCTTGGTCGAGCCGGCGTGGTTGTTGAAGGCGATGCAGGGGCTGATGACGTCGATGAACGCCGCGCCCTTGTGGCGGATCGCGGCCGCGATCAGCGGCACCAGTTGGGTCTTGTCGCCGGAGAAGCTGCGCGCCACGAAACTCGCGCCAAGCTGCAGCGCGATCGCCACCAGGTCGATGGCGTTGTCGGTGTTCATCACGCCCTTCTTGGACTTCGAACCGCGGTCGGCGGTGGCCGAGAACTGCCCCTTGGTCAGGCCGTAGACGCCGTTGTTCTCGACGATGTAGGTCATGTTGACGGCGCGCCGGATCGAATGCGCGAACTGGCCGAAGCCGATCGAGGCCGAGTCGCCGTCGCCGGAGACGCCGAGATAGATCAGGTCGCGGTTGGCGAGGTTGGCGCCGGTCAAGACCGACGGCATGCGGCCGTGCACCGAATTGAAGCCGTGCGAATTGCCGAGGAAATAGTCCGGCGTCTTCGACGAGCAGCCGATGCCCGAGATCTTGGCAACGCGATGCGGCTCGATCGAGAGCTCGTAGCAGGCCTCGATGATCGAGGCGGTGATCGAGTCGTGGCCGCAGCCCGCGCACAGCGTCGAGATCTTGCCCTCGTAGTCGCGGTGGGTATAGCCGAGGTCGTTCTTCGGCAGGCCGGGGTGATGGAACTTCGGCTTTGCAATGTAGGTCATGACACGGCCTTGCGGAGTGGGGTCACCTTCAGGTGGTCCTGATGGTCGCCGATGGCATTGGCGATGAAGCGCGCGGTGATTGGCGTGCCGTCGTAGTGCAGGATCGGCACCAGCCGGACCGGATCGATGCCGTTCTCGTTGACGATCAGCTGCCGCAACTGGGCGTCGCGGTTCTGCTCGACAACGTAAACGAAATCATGGTCGGCGATGAAGCTCGCCACGCTGGAGTGGAACGGGAAGGCGCGGATGCGCATGCGATCGAGCTGATGTCCGCGCGCTTCCAATAATCCAATCGCCTCGTCCATCGCCGGCGCCGTCGACCCGAAATAGATCACGCCGTATTTGGTCGGTTTGGCGGCGTTGGCCTGCAACGGCCGCGGCACCATGTCCTGCGCGGTCTCGAACTTGCGCACCAGCCGCTGCATGTTGTCGGCATAAACGGCGCCTTCTTCCGAATAGCGCGCGTAGCGGTCGCGCGAGGTGCCGCGGGTGAAGAACGAGCCCTTGGTCGGATGCGTACCGGGATAGGTGCGATAGGGGATGCCGTCGCCGTCGACGTCGAGATATCGGCCGAAGTCGCGGCCGGGCTCGTCGAGCATCGCAGCCGTCATCACCTTGCCGCGGTCGTACTGCCTTGCGTCATCCCACTTCAGCGGACGGCACAGCCGGTGATTCATGCCGATGTCGAGATCGAGCATCAGGAAGATCATGGTCTGCAGCCGCTCGGCGAGGTCGAACGACTGCGCGGCGAATTCGAACGCCTCGGCCGGGTCTTCCGGGAACAGCAGCACGTGCTTGGTGTCGCCGTGCGAAGCGTAGGCGCAGGCGATGATGTCGCATTGCTGGGTGCGTGTCGGCATGCCGGTGGAGGGGCCGGCGCGCTGGATGTTCATGATCACGGCCGGAATTTCCGCGAAGTATGAGAGGCCGATGAATTCCGTCATCAGCGAGATGCCGGGACCGGAGGTCGCGGTGAAGGCCCGCGCGCCGTTCCAGGAGGCGCCGATCACGATGCCGATGGAGGCGAGTTCGTCCTCGCCCTGCACGATCGCGTATTTCGCCTTGCCGGTTTCAGGGTCGTGCCGCAGCTTCTTGCAATGGCTGGTGAAGGCTTCCGCGACCGACGAGGACGGCGTGATCGGATACCAGGCGCAGACGGTGGCGCCGCCATAGACGGCGCCGAGCGCGGCCGCGCTGTTGCCTTCCATGAAAATGCGCTCGCCGACCTTGTCGGCCTTCTTCACCTGCAGCCCGATCGGGCATTTCAGATTCTGCAGCGCCCAGTCGCGGCCGAGGTGCAGCGCATGGACGTTGGAGGACAGCAGTTTTTCCTTGCCCTTGTACTGTTCGCCGATCAGCTGCTCGACCAGCTTCGGGTCCATGTCGAGCAGGGCGCAGAGCGCGCCGAGATAGATGATGTTCTTGAACAGCTGGCGCTGGCGCGGATCGCTATAGGTCGAGTTGGTGATCGCGGTCAGCGGCACGCCGATCACGTTGATGTCGGCGCGGAATTTCGACGACGGCATCGGCTTGGTCGAATCGTAGAACAGATAGCCGCCGGGCTCGATCGAGGCGACGTCCTTGTCCCAGGTCTGCGGGTTCATCGCCACCATCATGTCGATGCCACCGCCGCGGGCGCCGAGATGGCCGGCTTCGGTCACCCGCACCTCGTACCAGGTCGGAAGTCCCTGGATGTTGGAGGGGAAGATGTTGCGTGGGCTAACCGGCACGCCGTGACGCAGGATCGAGCGCGCGAACAGTTCGTTGGCGCTCGCCGAACCCGAGCCGTTGACGTTGGCGAAGCGGACGACGAAGTCGTTTACGCTGCTGATCGGGCTTTGGTCTGGCATGCTGTTCCCGCGTGAGTCATATCGATGAGGTACTTCTTCATGTCCCAGGCACCGGTGGGGCAACGTTCGGCGCACAGCCCGCAATGCAGGCAGACGTCCTCGTCCTTCACCATGACGCGCCCGGTCTTGAGGCCGTCGGCGACATAGAGCGCCTGGTCGTGATGCGGCGAGGGCGCCTTCAGCCGCTGCCGCAAATCCTCTTCCTCGCCATTCTCGGTAAAGGTGATGCAGTCCATCGGGCAGATGTCGACGCAGGCGTCGCATTCGATGCAGGCGGGCGCCGAGAATATCGTCTGCACGTCGCAGTTCAGGCAGCGCTGCGCCTCGCCGAGCGCGAGCTTGACGTCATAGCCGAGCTCGACCTCGGTCTTGATGTCCTTCAGCGCAATCACCTTGTCGCGATGCGGCACCTTGTAGCGCTTGTCGCCGGAGATGTCGTTGTCGTAGCTCCACTCATGGATGCCCATCTTCTGCGAGGAGACGTGCACCTCGGGAAGCGGGCGCTCGTTGATGTCCTCGCCCGACAGCATCTTGTGGATCGACAGCGCGGCATCGTGGCCGTGCGCAACTGCCCAGATGATGTTCTTCGGGCCGAATGCCGCGTCGCCGCCGAAGAACACCTTCGGGTTGGTCGAGACAAAGGTCTTGGCATCGACCTGCGGCATGTTCCACTTGTCGAACTCGATGCCGCAGTCGCGCTCGATCCAGGGGAACGCGTTCTCCTGGCCGACGGCGACCAACACGTCGTCGCAGGGAATGGTCTGGTCGGGTTCGCCCGAGGGCACCAGGTTGCGTCGGCCCTTGGCGTCGTATTCGGCCTTCACCTTCTGGAAGGTGACGCCGATCAGCTTGCCGGCGACGTGCTTGAAGGCGACCGGGACCATGAAGTTGAGGATCGGGATATCCTCGTGGATGGCGTCTTCCTTTTCCCAGGGGCTCGCCTTCATTTCCTCGAAGCCGGAGCGTACGACCACCTTGACGTCCTCGCCGCCGAGGCGGCGCGCGGTGCGGCAGCAATCCATCGCGGTGTTGCCGCCGCCCAGCACGATGACGCGGCGGCCGATCTTCTCGACATGGCCGAACGAAACCGACGACAGCCATTCGATGCCGATGTGGATGTTGGCGGCGGCTTCCTTGCGGCCGGGGATATCGAGCTCGCGGCCGCGCGGCGCGCCGGAGCCAATGAAGATCGCGTCGTAGTTTTCAGCCAGCAGCTTCTTCAGGCTGTCGATGCGATGACCGCCCTTGAAGTCGACGCCGAGGTTGAGGATGTAATCGGTCTCCTCGTCGATGACGGTGTCGGGCAGCCGGAATTTTGGAATCTGGCTCCGCATCATGCCGCCGGCCTTCGGATCGGCGTCGAATACCGTGCAGTGATAGCCGAGCGGGGCGAGATCGCGTGCCACCGCCAGCGAGGCGGGACCGCCGCCGACCAGCGCGATGCGCTTGCCGTTCTTCGCCACCAGCTTCGGCATGCGGTGCTTGACGTCATCCTTGAAGTCGGCGGCCACGCGCTTCAGGCGGCAAATCGCGACCGGGGTCTCCTCGACGCGGCCGCGGCGGCATGCGGGCTCGCACGGACGATCGCAGGTGCGTCCCAGAATTCCGGGAAACACGTTCGATTTCCAGTTGATCATGTAGGCGTCGCTGTAACGCCCTTCTGCAATCAAACGAATGTATTCGGGAACCGGCGTGTGAGCGGGGCAGGCCCATTGGCAATCGACCACTTTGTGAAAGTAGTCCGGCGCCGAGATGTCAGTCGGTTTCATTCCTACCTTGTCCACGCAATTTCAAGGAAAGCGCGGCCTTATCTTGTCTGGGAACGCTCAACCGGCGTTCTTGTGGTTTTTGAATTGCATCAGAGGTTTATCTTATTAGAGGCATTCCAGACCTACAAAGGCAAATTTGCGCGATCTGTATCTTTCAACTGCATGGGAACGCGGCGTTATTGTCGCTCAGGGAATGTGCAGTGCAGTATGTGCAGTGCAGCTTAAAAGGTTGTGCAGTGAAGCGTTCGTGCCCGTGCCGAACGTACTTATTGAGCGCTCAGGCCAGCCGCAAAATCGCTCCGGCCGCCGCCAGCCCGATGACCACGATCCAGGGAGCGAGTTTCCAGACCGTGAGCAGAAGGAAGCCTGTCAAGGCGACAGCGAAATCGCGCGGCGTCAGCACGGCGCTGGTCCAGACCGGATTGTAGAGCGCCGCTCCGAGTATGCCGACGACGGCGGCGTTGGTGCCGCGCATCGCGGCCTGGGCGGCGGGACGCAGTCGCAGTGCGTCCCAAAATGGAAGCATGCCGTAAACCAGCAGCAGTCCCGGCAGGGACAAGGCGACAAGCGCAATCGTTGCTCCGGCGAGACCGTTGGGAGATGGCCCCATGACGGCGCCGAGATAGGCGGCAAAGGTGAAGAGGGGCCCCGGTACCGCCTGCGCCAGACCATAGCCGGCGAGGAAGTCCGCGTTGCTGACCCAGCCCGGCGTTACCACCTCTGCCTGCAGCAACGGCAGGACGACGTGGCCGCCGCCGAACACCAGTGAACCGGATCGATAAAAGGCATCGAACAGCGCGACCCCTTGCGAGCCGGTCTTGGCTGCCACCAGCGGCGTGATCAGGAACAAGGCCGCGAAAAGCAACAGTGCGGCGACGCCATATCGCCGGGGTACCGCAAAGCCGAGGTGACCGGCAGGCGCGAGACCATTTCCGCGGCACAGCCAGAGGCCCGCCACAGCCCCAAGCGCAATAGCGATGATCTGGCCGAACGAACCGCCGATGAAGACGACGATGGCGACGGCCACGAGCGCGATGGCAGCCCGTTCGCGATCCGGCGTCAGGCTGTTCGCCATGCCCCAGATGGCCTGCGCGACCACGGCGACCGCGACCAGTTTCAGGCCATGCAAAATTCCTTCGGCCACCGGGCCGGTGAAGGCCGCGGCGGTGATCGCGAAAGCAAACAGGATGATGGCGGACGGCATGGTGAAGGCGAACCAGGCCGCCAGACCGCCGAGCAGGCCGTTGCCGCGCAAGATGCCGAGGGCGAAGCCGACCTGGCTGGACGCCGGCCCGGGGAGAAACTGGCAGAGTGCGACCACGTCGGCATAGCTGCTTTCGCTCAGCCATTTACGCCGCTCAACAAATTCGGCCCTGAAGTAGCCGAGATGCGCGATCGGCCCGCCGAACGACGTGAGGCCGAGCTTGAGAAAGGCAAGGAAGACTTCCGCGACGTTGCCGGCGGGCTTCGGATCGTTCATGACATCAGGGCTCGATCGTTCCACGCTAGCCTGCGATGTCGCTCTTGGCGATGTCCCACATCAGCTTGTAGACGCCGCTCGTGATCAGCAGCGGCTTGAACGCGGCATTATTGGTCAACCGTGCCGACGCGGCAGGCAACGCGCCGACATCAGTGGCATCGATCAGCACGAACCAGTCGCCGGCGCCGGGATCGGCGGCCGCCGGATTGTCGGTGATCGGCTTCGACAGCGCGGGATCGCTCTCGATCAGGTGCATGGAGATGATGCCGTCCAGGCTGGCCGGATCGAGTTGTTCTTGCAACGCGGCGCGCAATTTGTCTCCTCCGCCCGTGGGCGGGCGGAGTCTGACAATGCCGAGCGCCGCGCCGCGGCCGGTGCCGCGGCTGATCGTGATGCGTGCAACCGCGCGGATCATGTTCTGAAAGCGCGCAATGTTGGCCTTCGACCACGCGGTCTGGTTCGCCAGCGCGGTGCGGTAGGCCGGGCTGTCGAGCACCTCGAACGTTTCGGTGGAATAAAGGCTGAGATATTTCGGATTGCCCTCGTGGGCGACATAGCGGCGGGCTTCGAGGAAGCCCGGGATTGCGACCCGCTCCTCGAGATGTTCGCGGTCGTACCAGCGATTGAACTCGGCCTCGTTCGCGGCGTCGATATTCATCGATGTCAGCAGCATGCCTTTCCCGGCCATCGGCATTTTCTTGTTCCCTATTTGCTGGTTCTGGACGCCATGTCGGCGATCGCCTTCATCACGGCATCGCGGACGCCGGGATCATACAGCGTATGCCCGGCACCCTCGACAAAACGAATCTCGGCTTCCTGCCACGCGGCGGCAAGGGCGTGCGAAGTCGCGGGCGGACACAGCAGGTCGTAGCGGCCCTGCACGACGATGCCGGGGATGTCCTTGAGCTTGCCGGCTTCGCGCAGCAACTGGTTCGGCGTCATGAAGCAGTCGTTGGCGAAGTAATGCGCTTCCATGTAAGGCGTGGCCGGCGGGCTCCGCGAGGACGCAAGCGCCGCCTGATCGAAGCGCATGCGGTTCGGCGCATGTTCGGAAAGAATGCGCTCGGTTTCGCCCCAGGCTCGTGCCGCAGGGATGTTCACGTCGGGATCGGGATCGAGGATGCGGCGGAAATAGGCCTGGATCGGCTGCGCGCGTTCGCCCTCGGGCAGCGCGCCGATGAAATCTTCGTAGAGACCGGGATAGAAGCGCGGCAGCGTCTTGAGGAAACCGTTTTCGATTTCTTCGATGGTGCCGAGGAAGGTCGCGCGCAGCACGATGCCGGTGACGCGATCCGGATGGGCCTGCGCGTAGGCCAGCGCCAGCGTCGCGCCCCAGGAGCCGCCGACGATCATCCAGCGCGCAAAGCCGAATTTCTCGCGGATCGCTTCCATGTCGGCAATCAGATGCGGCAGCGTGTTGTGCTCGCGGCGGCCCTTGGGGCGGCTGCGGCCGGCGCCGCGCTGGTCGAACAGCACGGCATGAAAACGCTCGGGGTCGAACAGCCGGCGATGATCGGGCTGGCAGCCGCTGCCGGGCCCACCATGCAGATAGACGGCGGGGATGCCGCCGGCGCGGCCGATGCTCTCGACATAAATCTCGTGCCCGTCGCCGACAGCGAACTGCTCCGAGGTGAGCGGCGCGAAGGGATCGGCGCGTTTGGTGGATTTGCCGGCGTCGGCGTCAGGCGCCATGCTCGCCTTCCGTCTCCAGCGTGCCGCCGGCGAAATTGCGATAGAGGAAGCGGTCCTGGTGCGCGGCGGCTTCGCGTTCGGCCTGCTTGAAGATCTGCTCGTGCATCGGCGACAGCGTGCAGGCCGGATCGGTGTTGCCGGCATCGCCGGTCAGCGCAAAGGCCTGGCAGCGGCAGCCGCCGAAGTCGACTTCCCGGAATTCGCAGCTCCTGCACGGTTCCTTCATCCAGCCGGTGCCGCGATAGCGGTTGAAAGCCTCGGAGTTCTGCCAGATCCAGGCGATCGAGTGGTTGGAGCGCACGGATTCGAATTCGAGCCCGGTGATGCTCTCGGCGGCGTGGCAGGGCAGCACCTTGCCGGCGGGCGAGATGTTGAAGAACTGCCGGCCCCAGCCGCCCATGCATTTCTTCGGCCGCAGCGCGTAATAATCAGGCACCACATAGTCGATGGCGAGAATGCCCTTCAGCCGCACGGCGGCTTCCTCGACGATGCGGCTGGTCTCCTCGATCTGTTCGATCGTCGGCATCAGCGCGGCGCGGTTCTTCAGGGCCCAGCCATAATACTGCACGTTGGCGACTTCGAGCCGGTCGGCGTCGAGGTCGACCGCCATTTGAATAATGTCGGCGAGCTGGTGCAGGTTCTGCCGGTGCATGACGGCGTTGACCGTCAGCGGCAGGTCGAGCTCGCGCGTCCATTTCGCCGCTTCGAGTTTTTTCTCGTGCGCGTTCTTCAACCCGGCGACGCGGTCGGCCACATCAGGCTCGTTGCCCTGGAAACTGATCTGCACGTGGCAGAGCCCGGCATCGGCCAGCGCGGAAAGTTTTTCCCTGGTCAGCAGCACCGCCGACGTGATGAGATTGCTGTACAGCCCCACGTCAGTGGCGTGCTGCACCAGTTCGACGAGGTCCTTGCGCGCCGTTGGCTCGCCGCCGGAAAAATGGATCTGCAGCACGCCGATTTCGGCAAGCTCCGTGAGCACTTTCTTCCATTCGTCGGTCGTGAGCTCGCTGCCGCCACGATCCAACTCGATCGGATTGGAGCAATACGGACATTGCAGCGGGCAACGGTGCGTCAGTTCCGCCAGCACCGCGAGCGGAATGCCGAACGTCTCCGCCGTCGAACGCTGCGATTCAAGGACGGCCAGCCCGTCGCTTGACGTCCCGCCGGCTGTCTTATTCTCGGCGAGGAGGTCGCTCACGGCGTCTTCTCCCGCGCTTCGGTCAGAAATCCCTTGTCGGCGAGATCCTGCAGCATCGCGACGACGTCGGTTGCAATCGCCTCGCGGGGAGCTGCGTATTTGACGGCGAGCTGATCGACCATCTCGGAGACGCTGCGGACGCCATCGCAGAGCTGCAGCACCTCGACCGCGATTTCGTCGGGCGCCAATACGCGCTCCGGCGCCAGGATCACCCAGACCTGCCGCGTCTCATCGAACTTCAGCCTGGCGTGCCGCGGCAATTTCGGCCGGCTCGCCTCGCTGACACTGATGTTGCGGCTCGCAGCCATCGATCGCTAGTCCCCTTTAGGCACGAACGCGCCGGGCGGTATGTGGCCCTCGACATAGGCATGATACAGCGCGTCGAGCTGAACCCATAGCACATTGGTCTTGAAGATCAGCGCATTGCAGACCGCCTCGCGTTCCGCTTGCGTCTTCGCATGCGTCTTGACGTAGTCCAGCGCAAAGTTTGCGTCCCGTGGCGCCTGCGTCAGGCGGCGGCTGAAATAGCTCATGATATCGGGGTTGACGAAATCATAGTGCTGCAGCATCCCCGAGATGCGTTCTTCATGCAGGTTCGGCGCGAACAGTTCGGTGAGCGAGGAGGCGATCGCCTCCAACGGCGTCTTGTCGCGGCAGAAATGCACGTAGGCTTCCACCGCAAACCGCGTCGCCGGCAAAATGCCCTCGGTCGATTCCACATAGGCGCTGTCGAGGCCCAATCCCTCGGTCAGCTTCAGCCAGCGCTCGATGCCGCCTTCGGAATTGATGTCGCCGTCGTGATCCTCGATCCGGTGCCGCCATTCGATGCGGGTGGCGCGGTCGCGGAACCGCGAGATCACCATCGCGTCCTTGAGCGGGATCGTGCTCTGATAATAGTAGCGGTTCAGCGCCCAGGCCTGCACCTGGCCCTTGTTGAGCTTGCCGCCGTGCAGCAGCCGGTGAAACGGGTGCAGGTTGTGATAACGCGTCGCGCCGATATGGCGCAGCGTCGCTTCCAGGTCTTCGGCGCTGTTGAGCGCGATGCCCTTGCCGATCGAGAGTGCGGTCATTCCAGTCATGGCGGCGACGTTCACAGCGTGATCTCCGTTCCGTCGGCGGGGATGTGCCAGCCCGCCTGCTCGGCGATCCTGCGCTCGTCCGAGCCGCGCAGCAGCGCCGGGTTGGAGTTGTTGATATGCAAGAACATCTTCTGGCCGATGTCGAGGCCGGCAAGGCTCTCGATCGCGCCGTGATCGCCCGACATTGCAATATGGCCCATGCTCTGTCCCGTCTTGGCGCCGAGCCCGGCTGCGATCAGTTCGTCGTCGCGCCAGACCGTGCCGTCGAAAAACACCAGTGCCGCGCCCGCAAGCTTCGACTTCAGGTCGTCCGTCACGCGCGCGCAGGCGGCCAGGAAATAGAAATATTTGCCGCTCGACTTGTCCAGGATCCGCAAGCCCAGCGTATCGCCCGCGCCGTCGCCGCCCGCCGGATGCGCCTTGCCTTCGAGGTACCACGCGCCCTTGCCGGGAACTGCGAAGGGGAGAACCTCGATTCCGGACGGCGATCCGTCGGGCAGGGTGGGTTCGAACGCCTGGTCCACCGCGATCGGCCGGCGCTTCACATTCTCAGCGTTCAGCACGTTAAAGATGCTGTTGGATTCCAGAATCGCAAGGACGCGCTGATGCGCATAGAGCGTAAACGGCGAGCCCTCGCGCATCGACAATAGCCCGGCGACGGCGTCGATCTCGCCATTGGTCAGGATAACGCCCGCGATCGGGCTATGCCTGAGCTGTCCTGGTCCAGGATGCAGCTGCGGCGTCGCGATCAACTGCTGTCGCAGGTCGGGGGAGGCGTTGACGAGAAACCAGTGCTTGCCGTCGGCGCTGAAAGCAATCGAGGCCTGGGTGCTTTGCAGTTCGGGATGATCGCTTCGCGCCTTGCGGCACACCTCACAGCCGCAGTTCCACTGCGGAACGCCGCCACCCGCCGCGGCGCCCAGGACGACGACGCGAAGCATGATCCGTCTCCTGGAGATTCAAGGCCTGGACGCAAAAACAACGCGAGGCGGACTTAAGCGCAGACACACTTCCGCTGTCGGGAACGTGTCAGGCCCGAGGTCCACCTGCGCAAGGTCAGAAAAGGCGCTGCCGCTTACTTGCGGGTAGCGCACATATACATGTTGATTTCCATGCCGACCGGCACTTCGACGATCTTGGGTGCTTTCCAGGCCATTTCGCTCTCCCTGATACCGGACGATATTCCGCCCATCCGGACTAAAGTACTTCGGATCGAAAAGTTCGCCAGTTAAATCTTTTGCCTTGGGCGACGGTATGTTTATGCTGCATCGCGAAGGGGTTTCACTGACTTGTGCGGGTTCGCGCGGTCAAAACAACGTGGGATCAAGCCTTTCGCGGTTGTCCTCAACGGCTCGAATGGTGATTTTAGATCCTGTGGAGCGCTACCGGCTCCGATAAGGAACTGTGAGAATATTTAACTGGCCCCCGGTCGCGGGCCTCCAGCCAAGGTCAGGTTTTCGCCGATGCCGCGATATTTCTTCAACACCCGTATCGGCGATGAGCTGATTTCCGATCCCGATGGCGAAGTGCTCAGGGATCCCGATCGCGCCTGGGAAATGGCGCGCGCCATGATCCGGGAACTGCTCAAGACCGATGGCGCCGATGGTGCGCTGCTGAGTGCGACCATCGAGGTCACCGACGACGACGGCGAGATCGTGCTCGAGTTTCCGTTTGCGGAAGCAATTCTCGACGCCCCAGGCGGACCGATCACGCGGCACTGACGCTGCGCGCCCGGCGCATTCCCGTCAGCAATATTCGCCCGGCGGTTCCGATTGCGCATCGGGAGCCAAATGTCGGACACTGTGAATAAGGAATGCCACCGGCGCCGGCTTCATGTTGGGAGGCGCGCAGAGATCGGCTTCCACGGGAGAGAGCCAATGAGAAGCCGTTCGTCGACGCCGCGCAGCCTGTTGCTGGCCGGTGCATTCTTCAGTGCGTTCACTTTGACCGCCGTTGCCCAGCAGCCCGCCGCGCCGCCGGCGGCTGGTGCAGCACCTGCGGCCGCGCCCGCGCTTCCGCCGGGATCCCCGCTGATCGGACGTCCCGCCGGCAACGAGGCCGCCGCCAAGCTTGCCCCGAACGCGCCGCCGCCGATTCCGGCCGCGCCAGACAAATTGCCGACGGCGAAGCTGAAGGTTCCGGCGGGCTTCAACATCGAGGTCTACGCCGCCGGCATGGCGAATGCGCGTTCGCTCGCGCTGGGCGACAAGGGCACGGTCTTCGTCGGCAGCCGCCTCGTCGACAAGGTCTATGCGATCGTCAACAAGGACGGCAAGCGGGAGGTCAAGGTCCTTGCATCCGGCCTGTATCGGCCGAACGGCATCGCCTTCAAGGACGGCACGCTCTACATCGCCGAACTGTCCAAGGTCTCCAAGATCGAGAAGGTCGAAGACGTTATCGACAACCCGCCGAAGCCTGTCGTGATCTTCGACAAGCTGCCAAAGGACGAGGCTCATGGCTGGAAGTTCATCGGCGTCGGTCCCGACAACAAGCTTTACGTCCCGGTCGGACAGCCCGGAAACAACGTGCTGAACGACGACGAACACGGCCTGATCCACCGCATGAATCTCGACGGCTCGGGGGCCGAGGTGATCGCCCGCGGCGTCCGCAATACGGTCGGCTTCGACTGGCATCCCGAGACCAAGCAGCTTTACTTCACCGACAACGGCCGCGACTGGATGTCGGAGGACGTGCCGGAGGACGAACTCAACCGCATCACCAAGGTCGGCGAGCATTTCGGCGCGCCGTTCTGCCTGCAGGGCAACATCGTCGATCCCGAATTCGGCTGGGGCAAGTCCTGCAGCGACTACACGGCCCCGGTCGGCCTGCTGGGGCCGCATTCCGCTGCGCTGGGCATGCGGTTCTACACCGGCAACATGTTCCCCAGGACCTACAAGAACGTTGCCATCATCGCGCGGCACGGCTCGTGGAACCGGACAAAGAAGGTCGGCGGCGACCTCGTCATCGCCAAGCTGAACAAGGACGGCACGATGAAGTCGATGGAGCCGTTCCTCACCGGATTCATCGAGGACAACAAATATATCGGCCGCCCGGTCGACGTACTGCAGCTGAAGGACGGCTCGCTCCTGGTTTCCGACGACTGGAACGGCGCCGTCTACCGCATCACCCACGGCAAGCCGAAGGTGGCGGGGAAGCAGTAGGCCAGAGGACCGTCATTGCGAGTGTCCGTCATTCCGGGCTGGTGCGTCAGCACCAGACCCGGAATCTCGAGATTCCGGGTTCGATGCTTCGCATCGCCCCGGAATGACGAAATCCGGAAATGCCCGATGTGTCGAACAATAGCGGCTTTGGCGTTTGCCTCGATCGCCTTCTCAGCCCACGCCGAAACCATTGCCGAGCGCGCCGCGCCCTGTCTCGCCTGTCACGGCGAAAAAGGCCAGTCCGAGATCGAGAACACGCCCTCGCTCGGCGGTCAGCAGGCGCCGTACACGCTGATCCAGCTCTTCATGTTCCGCGAGAAGCTGCGCACCTTCGAGCCGATGAACGAGATGGCGAAGCCGCTGACCGACGACGACCTTCGCCTGTTTTCTGATTTCATCGCCACGCTGCCGAAGCCGGCACCGCCGGCCGACGCCGGAGAGCCGGCACGGCTGCAGCGCGGCCTGGCGCTGGTGCAACAGCACCGCTGCGACGCCTGCCACAATCCGGATTTGTCAGGCAAGGAGAACGTCCCCCGCATCGCCAACCAGCGCGAGGACTATCTGGCCAAGACGCTGGCCGAGTACAAGGACAACAGCCGCCGCGGCTATGACGGCAGCATGGCCGACGTGATGGGCCCGATCACGGTAGAGCAGATCGCCGATCTCGCCTATTTCATCGCCCGGGTGCGCTGAATCCGGGCGACTGTCTGGCTGGCATTGCCCTGCGCGCGGGGCTAAAAGGGCGGCCATCGAACGGAGTTTTGCATGCAGGATCTGTGGCGCCTGTCGGCGGCCGAAATGGCTTCCCTGATCAGGTCGAAGAAAGTCTCGGCGAAGGAAGCGGCGACCTCGGCGCTGGCGCGGCTGGACGCGGTCAACCCCAAAATCAATGCCGTGGTCGACCACCGGCCCGCGGACGTGCTGGCGCAAGCGTCTGCCATCGATGCCGCGATCGGACGCGGCGAGGACCCCGGACCGCTGGCCGGCGTGCCGGTCACGGTGAAGGTCAACATCGACCAGGAAGGCTTTGCAACCACGAACGGATTGACGCTGCAGCGCGAGGCCGTTGCGAAGAGCAACAGCCCGGTGATCGACAATCTCAAGAAGTCCGGCGCCGTCATTCTGGGCCGCACCAATTGCCCGGCGTTCTCCTATCGCTGGTTCACCACCAACCTCATTCATGGCGACACCAAGAACCCGCGCGATCCCGGCATCACGCCGGGCGGCTCGTCCGGCGGCGCTGGGGCTGCGGTCGCGGCCGGCATCGGTCACATCGCCCACGGCACTGACATCGCGGGCTCGATCCGCTATCCGGCCTATGCCTGCGGCGTGCACGGCCTGCGACCGACCATAGGCCGCATCCCGGCGTTCAACGCGGCGCTGCCCGAGCGGCCGATCGGACCGCAGATCAGCGCCGTTTCCGGCCCGCTGGCGCGCACCATCGGCGATCTCAGGATCGCGCTGGCTGCGATGTCGGCGCAGGATGCGCGCGATCCCTGGTGGGTGCCGGCGCCGCTGGAAGGGCCTGACACGCCGAAGCGCGTCGCGATGTGCCTCAATCCCGGCGGTCTCGACCCCGTGCCCGAAGTGAAGGCCGCCGTCGCAGACGCCGGCAAGCGGCTCGAACGCGCGGGCTGGACCGTCGAGGAGATCGCCGACACCCCGTCGCTGCGCGAGGCCGCCGACCTCCAGACCAAGCTCTGGCTCGGCGACGGCTACGAGGCGCAACTCGCTGCCGCCGAGCGCGAGGGCGATCCCGGCGCGCTGGCCTGCCTGCGCGGCAACAGGTCCAAGGTCCATCCGTTCGATCTGTCCATGGCGCTAACGCGGCGCGCGACCTTGACGCGCGAATGGCTTGCGTTCCTTGAGAAATATCCGGTGCTGCTGATGCCGGTGTCCGGCGAATTGCCGTTCCCCGATCATCTCGACCGCAAGGACGATGCGTCCTTTGCCCGGGTCTGGCACGCGCAATTGCCGCAGATCGCGATTCCCTTCATGGGCCTTCCGGGACTGGCGGTTTCGACCGGGCTGGTGGGACGGATTCCCGTCGGCGTGCAACTCGTCGCCGGCCGGTACCGGGAGGACCTTTGCCTCGCTGCCGGCGAGGCGATCGAGGCCGGCGGCACGCCGTCGGCGGCGATCGATCCCGCCGGCTGACTTCGAGAGACCAGGATGCCAGGCGTTTATGATTTCACGGCGCAGTCGCTTGCCGGCGAAGAGGTGCCGCTGAAGCGGTTTGAGGGTCAGGTGCTCCTGATCGTCAACACCGCGAGCGCCTGCGGATTCACGCCGCAGTACAGGGGCCTGGAGCAATTGCAGCGCGAGCTTGGGCCGCGCGGCTTTGCGGTGCTGGGCTTTCCCTGCAACCAGTTCGGCGGGCAGGAGCCGGGCGACGCCAAACAGATCGAGGCGTTCTGCGAGACGAAGTATGACGTGACGTTTCCGATGTTCGCCAAGATCGACGTCAATGGCAGCCATGCGCATCCGCTGTTCAACCATCTCAAGAACGCCAAATCCGGTCTGCTTGGTTCTTCGATCAAATGGAATTTCACCAAGTTCCTGGTGGACCGTTCGGGCAAGGTGGTCGGGCGCTATGCGCCCACCGCCACGCCTGAGGCAATACGAAAAGAAATCGAGGCACTGCTGTGAGCGAGACCGACAAAGCGATGAACGACCAGTTTCCCGACCGTCTCTCGGTCGATCCGGCCAGCCCCTATTACAATGCCGACATCCTCGCGCGCGATGTCGGCATTCGGTTCAAGGGCGTCGAGAAGACCAATGTCGAGGAGTACTGCATCAGCGAAGGCTGGGTGCGCGTCACCGCCGGCAACGCCAAGGACCGCCACGGCAACCCGCTGACGATCAAGGTGCACGGCCCGGTCGAGCCGTATTTCCGGGATCAGAAGTGACGATGTGTTCCCCGTCATTCCGGGGCGATGCATAGCATCGAACCCGGAATCTCGAGATTCCGGGTCTGGTCCTTCGGACCATCCCGGAATGACGGGCAATAATTCGAAAGCCAAAACACGATGACCGTCCGTATCGTCGACGTCTGCGAAATCACCAAGCCGATCTCCTCGCCGATCCGCAACGCCTATATCGACTTCACCAAAATGACGACCAGCCTGGTCGCCGTCGTCACCGACGCCGTCCGTGACGGCAAGCGGGTGGTCGGCTACGGCTTCAACTCGAACGGCCGCTACGGGCAGGGCGGCCTGATCCGCGAACGCTTTGCGCCGCGGCTGAAGGAGGCCGATCCCAAGGCGTTGCTCGATGCCGGCGGCGACAATCTCGATCCCGACAAGGTCTGGGCCGCGATGATGTCCAACGAAAAGCCCGGCGGCCATGGCGAGCGTTCGGTCGCGGTCGGCACCATCGACATGGCGGTGTGGGACGCGGTGGCCAAGATTGCGGGCAAGCCGCTGTTCCGGCTGCTGGCCGAACGCCACGGCCTCGAGGCCAATCCAAGGGTGTTCGTCTATGCCGCCGGTGGCTACTACTATCCGGGCAAGGACCTGTCGGCGCTGCGCGGCGAGATGCGCGGCAATCTCGACCGCGGCTACAATGTCATCAAGATGAAGATCGGTGGCGCATCGATCGCGGAAGACCGCGAGCGCATCGAGGCCGTGCTGAAGGAGATAGGCAAGGACGCGCAACTCGCCGTCGACGCCAACGGCCGCTTCGACCTGGAAACCGCGATCGCCTACGCCAAAATGCTGCGGGACTATCCGCTGTTCTGGTACGAGGAGGCCGGCGACCCGCTCGACTACGCGCTGCAGGCGGCGCTCGCCGAATTCTACCCGGCGCCGATGGCGACCGGCGAAAACCTGTTCAGCCATCAGGACGCGCGAAACCTGATCCGCTACGGCGGCATGCGGCCGGACCGCGACTGGCTGCAGTTCGATTGCGCGCTGTCCTATGGCCTGTGCGAATACCAGCGCACGCTGGCGGTGCTCAAGACCCATGGCTGGTCGCCGGCGCGCTGCATTCCCCATGGCGGCCACCAGATGTCGCTCAATATCGCCGCCGGCCTCGGCCTTGGCGGCAACGAGAGCTACCCGGACCTGTTCCAGCCCTATGGCGGCTTCCCGGACGGCGTTCGCGTCGAGAATGGCCACATCACCATGCCGGACCTGCCGGGCATCGGGTTCGAGGGCAAATCCGATCTCTACAAGGAAATGAAGGCGCTGGCGGCGTAGGGCCGGATGCCATAGGAAGGGCCGGAATAGGTGGCCCGGCAGGGCATTCGCCCTGCCGCCGATCATGGATCTTTCGGGCCGCCTGTTCACTGTTCATCCATCGCTGAAGGACGCCACGCCCTTGGCCACCCCGCTTCCCCGACTCTCGCTTGCCAAGGACAAGATCCGGGTCTTGCTCCTCGAAGGCGTCAACGACAGCGCCGTGCAGCTGATCGAGGCTGCCGGCTACTCCAACATGACGCGGCTGCCCAAGGCGCTGGAGGGCGATGCGTTCAGGGAGGCGATCAAGGGCGTGCATCTGCTCGGCATCCGCTCGCGTACGCAGATCACCCCGGAGGTTCTCGAAGCCGCTGACCGGCTGATCGCGATCGGGTGTTTCAGCGTCGGCACCAACCAGGTGGACCTCGACGCCGCACGCCGCAGCGGCATTCCGGTATTCAACGCGCCGTTCTCCAACACGCGCAGCGTGGCAGAACTCGTGATCGGCGAGATCGTGATGCTGCTGCGCCGGGTCGTCGCGCGTTCCAACGCCGCCCATGACGGGCGCTGGGACAAGTCGGCCGACGACAGCTACGAGGTCAGGGGCAAGACGCTCGGCATCATCGGCTACGGCAATATCGGCTCGCAGCTCTCCAACCTCGCGGAAGCGCTGGGCATGCGGGTGATCTTCTACGACCACACCGACAAGCTCCGCCACGGCAACACCGAGCCGACCGCGAGCCTGCATGAGTTGCTGGCGCAAAGCGACGTCGTCAGCCTGCACGTGCCGGAAACATCAGCCACGCACGGCATGATCGGACGCGAGGAGATTCGCGCGATCAAGCACGGGGCGTATTTCATCAACAACAGCCGCGGCACGGTCGTCGACCTCGATGCGCTCGCCGAGGCATTGCGCGAGAACAGGCTGCGCGGCGCCGCGGTCGACGTCTTTCCGGTCGAGCCGCGCTCGAACGCCGAGCGGTTCGTCTCGCCGCTGCAGGGGCTGGAGAACGTGATCCTGACGCCGCATATCGGCGGTTCGACCGAGGAGGCGCAGGAGCGCATCGGCGCGGAAGTTGCGCGCAAGCTGATCGATTACAGCGATTCCGGCTCGACCATGGGCGCCGTCAATTTCCCGCAGGTCCAACTGCCGGCCCGGCCGGCGGGCACGCGTTTCATCCAGGTTCAGCGTAACCTGCCGGGCATGCTCGGGCGCCTGAACGAAGTGCTGGCGCGCCATGCCGTCAACATCGCCGCGCAATATTACGAGACCGCCCACGACGTCGGTTACGTGGTGCTGGACGCCGATGCGTCCGCCGCCGACGGCGAACGCGTGCTCGCGGACATCAGGGCGCTCGAAGGCACCATCCGCGCCCGGTTGCTGTATGAGTACAAGATCTGAGAAATCGTAGCCCGCATGAGCGCAGCGACATGCGGGGTCTCTCTCAAAGGCTCGCGTTCGGAAAGAGTCGTCCCGCATGTCGCTGCGCTCATGCGGGCTACACAATACGCAGGGCCGTTACCCGCGTCAGATCCGTCGCCGGCTGTTAAGACAGCCGCATATCCAGCAGCCGACGGCCCTCGGTCTTGAGCATTTTCTTCACCGCGCTGGAAGCGGCGATCTCGCCCTGGTTGGCGTAGGCCTCGTGGTTCTTCTCGATGTCCTCGAGCCGGTAGAGGTAATTGACCATGATGCCTGCGGATTCGCGCCGGCCCTTGGGCGAGAGGTCGCCGAGCCAGTTGATCTTTTCCAGCCGCGCGCCGTTGCCGATGTGGAAGCGCGCCACCGAATCGATCAGCCGGCCTTTTGGCGTGCGGGCTTTAAGGAAATAATGCGCCGCCAGCGGCTCCAGCACGGCGCGCAATTGCGCGGTCAGCTCCGGATTCTCGAACCAGTCGGGCTTGTCTAGGCTTTCCAGCAGGGTGCGTTCCTCGTCGGTGACCGGAACATCGTCGGCCTGCTTCAACCACTGCATGAAGCCCGGCACCGGCGACAGCGTCACGAACGTGTCGAGCTTCGGCAATTCGCGCCTCAACTCCTCGACCACCTGCTTGATCAGGAAACTGCCGAAGGAAATGCCGCCAAGTCCCTTCTGCGTATTGGAAATCGAATAGAACACGGCGGTGCGCGCGCGTTCGATCGGCACCGGCTGCCGCTCGGCGGCGAGCAGGGGCGCGATCGCGGTCGGGATCGTTTCGGTCAGCGCGACCTCGACGAAGATCAGCGGCTCGTCGGTGAGCTGCGGGTGGAAGAAGGCGTAGCAGCGGCGGTCTACGGGATCGATGCGGCGGCGCAAATCGTTCCAGTCGCGGATTTCGTGCACGGCCTCGTAACGGATGATCTGTTCCAGAATATTGGCTGGCGTCGACCAGTCGATCCTGCGCAGCACGAGAAATCCCCTGTTGAACCAAGAAGACAGTAGATGCACGACGTCGCGGTCGAGCGCCGCCAGGTCCTTGTTGCCCTTCATCAGGGCCAGCAGATCGGCGCGCATCGCCACCAGGTCGCTGGTGCCGCCGGGCGCGCGGTTGAGCCGGCGGATCAGCTCCTGCCGCCGCGGCTCTGAGGCAAAGTGAAGATCGCTGGCATCGCTGTCGTTCGGCTGGGCGCGCCAGTTCTCGATCGCCCGCGACAGCTTCTCGCGGTCGGGACCGAAATCACGCGCCAGCGCCTCGAAGAACGTCAGCCGGCCGGCGGCGTCGAGGTCGTGGTAGCGGTCGAGCACGTCGCGCGCCATCGCTGTGCCCGTGGCTTCGCCCCGGCCCGACAGCAGCGCCTCGCACATCTCGAGCATCTCCGAACCATCCTGGCGGGCAACGGAAGGCTCACCGCGCCGAAGCAGGGTGCGGCCGCGATCTGCGATCGTCGAGAGCAGGTCGGAGAAGAAGGCGTTGGCCATGCGGTGGTTCAATTCCAGTGAGTTTTGCAGAATCTTACACGGGATTTTGTGCGCTGCCGATCACAATAACGCAGGCATCATACGTAAGTATGTCGCGGCCATCTGGATAGAATCATTCAAGCCTTCGCGGCGAATTCCGTCGGCGTCTTGCCGGTGACCTGCCGGAAGGCGTGGGAAAACGCCGGGACGCTGGCATATCCCAATTCGGAGGCAAGCTGCTTGACGGAGACGCCGGCGTCTGTCGACAGCCTTTCGATCGCGGCTGCGACGCGGGCGCGCTGGCACCAGCTCTTGAAGCTCAATTGCGTCTCCGCCGAGAACAGCCGCGACAGCGTCCGCGCCGAAGTGCCGACCTCGCGCGCCAGCGTCTCGATCTCGTGGGCGCCGGTCGGGTCCGCCAGCACGATATCGGCGGCGCGGCGGCAGCGCGGCTCATGCGGCAACGGGACGAAGGTCGCGGAATCCTCCGCCCGGTGCAATTCGAGCATGGCGAGCTGGATCAGAAGCGCGGTGCGGTCGGGCGTGTTGTGCTCGTCGAACAGCGCCAGGATCGCCTGGTGCAGCAGCGGCGATACCCGCACGACGAATTCCTGCGCCAGGCTGGCGCTGCGCTTCTCGCGCTTCAGCCACGCCTGGTCGAAATAAAGCGTCCGCATCTCGATGTCGGCCAGCACGTCGATGGCATGTTCCGACAGCGCCGGGACCCAGACCGCGCGGTCCGGCGGCACCAGCCAGCGCCCCTTCGGGGTGGTCACCTGCATGGTGCCTTTGGCCGCATAGACCAGCTGTGCCTCGCGGTGCATGTGGGTGCCGATCCGATGACCCTTCCTGTAGCCGTTCGCGATCATGTGGATGCCGTCGCCGGTCGAGGTCAGGCGTCCGATAATGGCGGCAATTGGCTTCTCGGCGATATTCATTGGCGACATCCCGTCAGGACTACCCCGTATAACCTATTTCGGAATTTTGCGGGATTCGGGAATCGACCATGAACAGCCCCTCCAGGGTGATATCATTCGTTAATGCGGCCCATTTCATCGACCATTACGCGATGCTCATTTTCGCGGCCGCCGTCATCATCATGGGCCCGGCGCTCGGCATGGCCTATTCGGAACTGCTGCCCTACGCCACCCCGGGCTTCGTCGCCTTCGGGGCGGGCTCGCTGATCACCGGCTGGCTCGGCGATCGCTGGAGCCGCCGCCACATGATGGTGATCTTCTTTGCCGGCATCGGCGCCTCGATGATCGCGGTCGGCTTCGTGCAGACGCCACTGCAACTCGGCGCGGCGCTGTTGGCGATCGGCCTGTTCGCCTCGATCTACCATCCGGTCGGCACTGCGATGATCGTGTCCTATGCCGACAAGCTCGGCCGCGAGATGGGCCTGAACGGCGTCTGGGGCAATCTCGGCGTGGCGTCGTCGGCGCTGGTTACCGGCGTGATCGGGCAATATTTCGGCTGGCGTGCGGCCTTCGTGGTTCCTGGCATCATCACCATCCTGATCGGCGTGGCCTTTGCCCTGATGGTGGTGCACGAGGACCGCACCGGCACCAGGCAGGCGGCGGCGCAGGCGCGCATCGCCAAGCAGGACATGTGGCGGGTGCTGCTGGCCCTGCTGATCGTGGTGATCGCGATCTCCACCACCTTCAACGCCATCACCGTGGCGATGCCAAAGCTGTTCGCCGAGCGGCTCGCCGGCCTGACCAGCAGCCCGGCCATGCTCGGGATCATCGCGGCCAGCGTCTATGTCTTCGGCGCGATGACGCAATACACCATCGGCAGGCTGATCGACCATTATTCGCTGAAGACTGTGATGCTGCCGCTGTCTTTTCTGCTGGCGCCGTTCATGTATATCGCGGCGTCGCTGTCGAACCTGCCGCTGATCATCGCCTCCATCGGCATCGTGATGGGCGCGTTCGGGCAGGTCACCGTCAACGACGCCATGGTAGGCAAGTACACGACAGACGAATGGCGTTCGCGCGCCTATTCCGTGCGCTACTTCGTCGGCTTCACCGCGGCGGGCGCCTCCGTCGGCCTGGTGGCGTGGCTCTACGAGCGCGGCGGCTTTTCCACCATGCTGCAGGCATTCGGCGCGCTCTGCCTGCTGGTGATCGTGGCCGCCGTCATCCTGCCGCAGGAGATCAAGACGCCGGCGGCGCAGGCAAACTGATCGCCCGTTAGCCCGCCAGCGATCTGGCGATGATGTCGGAGCTCTTCTCGGCGACCATGATGGTCGCCGGATGAATGTTCGGCGAGGGCATCGCCGGCATGACGGATGCGTCGACCACCCGCAGGCCATCGATGCCGCGGACACGGAGTTCGCTGTCGACGACGGCACCGTCATCCTCGCCCATCCGGCAGGTGCCGCAGGGATGATAGACGGTCGAGCCGACGTTACGGACGTATTCGGCGGCCTGTTCGTCGCTGGTGATATCCGGATTGGGCCGGATCTGTTCGGTCACCAGCGAGCGGAAAGGTTCGGTCGCGACGATCTGCCGGGCAATGCGAAAGCCCGCCAGCATGACGCGCATGTCGTCGGGGTCGGTCAGGTAATTGGCCTGGATGCGCGGCGGCGTGCGCGCTTCCGCATCGCGCAGCGTGATCTCACCGCGGCTCTTCGGCCGGCAGACACTCCAGATGAAGGTGAATCCCGGCCAGCGATGCAGGCCGGTCTTGAAGCCGTCCGTCGAGAAATTCAGGCACTGGTACTGGATGTCAGGGACCGGCTCGGAGGGAGATGATTTCGCAAACAGCGTCGCTTCGGTCGCGCCGACCGAGAGCTGGCCGGATCCCCTGAGCAGCCATTCGAGCGCGAGTTTGACCGATTTGGCCGGGCTCATCACGGCCTCGTTCAACGTATCGGTCGCGTTGGTCTTGAACGTGAAGTTCGACTGGTAGTGGTCCTGCAGATTCTTGCCGACGCCGGGAAGGTCGCGCTTCACGTCGATGCCGAGCCCGGCCAGCTCAGTGGCCGGGCCGATGCCGGAGGCGAGCAGCAGCACCGGAGAGTTGATGGCGCCGCCGGAGATGACCAGTTCGCGTCGCGCGCCGATGCGCCGGATCTGGCCGTCACGCTCGACCTCGACGCCGATGGCGCGGTTCCCCTCGAACAGGATGCGGCGGACCCGGCTTTTCGTCATCAGCTCGAGATTTTTGCGGCTGAGGTTCGGCTTGAGATATCCGACCGCCGTCGAGCGGCGCCAGCCATTGTGGACGTTGAGCGGCGCGAAGCCTATGCCGTCGATGCGCTCGCCGTTGAAATCGGGGTTGCGCGGATACTGCAGGCGCTCGCAGGCCTCCACGAATGCCCTTGCCGTGGTCGAGGGGCGCTTGATGTTCGACACCGTCATCGGGCCGCCGGTGCCGCGCCACTCGTTGGCGCCATCGGCGCAGTGCTCCATCCGCTTGAAATAGGGCAGCACGTCCTTGTAGCCCCAGCCACGCGCACCGAGCCGCTGCCATTCGTCATAATCGCTGGGGGCGCCGCGCAGGAACACGAGGCCGTTGATCGAACCGGAGCCGCCCAAAACCTTGCCGCGCGGCCAGATCACGGTTCGGCCGCCAAGACCGGGCTCGGGATCGGTCTCGTAACCCCAGTTCATCTTCGGGTTCGGGACCAGCTTGCCGAAGCCCATCGGGATGTGGATCCAGGGATTGCGGTCGCGTCCGCCGGCCTCGATGACGCAAAGCGATACTTTTGGATTTTCCGTCAGCCGGGCGGACAGCACGCACCCGGCGGAACCGCCGCCCGCAACGACGACATCGAATTCCGCATCAAAACCGGATTTAGGCATCAAACGTTTCGCTCCCGCTCTGCTTTTTGCCGCAGAGGATAGTGGCCGGCGGATGGTCTGGATAGGCCGCCGTCCGCGCTACTCGATCTTCGGCAGCACCATGTGCAGATGATGGTTCGAGATCTGCATGAGTCCCTGGAACGGATGGCTGAGATCGACGATCAGAAACAGCGCGCTCGAAACCGAAAGCGCGAACACCAGCGTTGAGGCCACCACGATCAGGCCCGGTTCGGCGAACAGGCTGAAGCTCGCGAAGATCACCACCAGCCAGAACACCAGCACCACGAAGAACGGCAGCGGGATCCCGTCGTCACCCTGGGTGAACACCATCAGCCGCGTCCGGCCCATGTCGGTGGTGAGCTGGATGATGCGGGATTTCAGCGAGATCTGTTCTGGATTGGCGGGATGCAGCCCTTCAACCGCGTTGTAGAAGCGCTCGGCCATCCCGCTGACGACAAAGGCCGATCCGCCGCTCTTGCCCGAGAGGTTCTCCCGCCAGATGCGGGCGGTTGCAGACGGGATGATTTCCCGCAACAGGGTGCGCGCCGCATTAGCTTCCGGCCCATACTTGGTCAGCATCTGGTCGACCAGCACGGCGTTGGTGCCGAGCTGCCGGATGTTGGTGTTCTGGCTGTCATAGGTGTTTTTCGCCGAGGCGATCATCAGGCCGATCACGAGCGCAGCCAGCGTCGAGAGGAAGCCGGCACTCAGGCGAATCGCCTCCTTGGATCCGCCCTCGAGCTGTTCGGCCGGCAGGACCCGCTTCAGGACCATGCCCATCGCCACGCCGATCAGGATCGAGATGAAGGAGGCCAGAAACGCGACTGTCGAACTCATGGGGTCGTCACTCTGTCAGCGATTGCAGCGTCATTCCGGGGCGATGCGCAGCATCGAACCCGGAATCTCGAGATTCCGGGTCTGGTGCTAACGCACCAGCCCGGAATGACCCAGAACTTCTCGGGGCAGGAACTATTGCATATCGGGGCAAACGGGCCGCGGCTACCCGCGACGATTTGCTGCGGCG
The DNA here is from genome assembly GCA_023387735.1 of Pseudomonadota bacterium. Classification (GTDB taxonomy): domain Bacteria; phylum Pseudomonadota; class Alphaproteobacteria; order Rhizobiales; family Xanthobacteraceae; genus Bradyrhizobium. Next base: position 99,826 of record JAEWHP010000036.1, read on the forward strand.
CAACAGATCTGCCGGCGGTGCGTGAACTCAAACAGAACACTTGACCATCGCTACCCTCCTTGTGTGAGGTGCGCCCATGACCCGAATCCGGCTTTTGCTTTGCATCTTTGCGATATCAATGCCTTCACTGGCCTCGGCCCAGCAGGCCATGAAGTTCGAGGAGTCCGCAGCCATGCTTGCGGCGAGCTGCGGCAAGGACATCGACGACAATTGCCGCGGCGTAAATCTCGACGCCACCCGGCTCAGGGAATGCCTGAATCGCAACCAGGACGTGGTGTCGGCCAAGTGCAAGGCTGATTATCCCACGGCGCTGAGCGCCATCCAGCAGCGCATCACCGCGCGCACCTCGCTTGTGAGGCTCTGCAATTGGGAACTGAACAAGTTCTGCGGCGACGTGCGAACCGATCCGGTCAAGGGACTGCAATGCCTGATGGAATCGACAAAGAAGGCCACCCCGAACTGCAACAAGGCGATCACTGCTGCGGGGTATAACTGATGCGTTCGGTGAAGAGGGGGATGCGGGACATCGGCCTGTTGCTCGGCGCCCTGTCCGTGCTGGCCTGGCCGACGGCGGCGGCCCGCGCGCAGGCGATATCGACTGCTGATATCATCGAGAAGCTTGCTTCCGGCGAGGAAGTGGATCTCGACCTCGCCGCCCTGCGCCAGCAGGCCGCCGAACGCATCAAGGCGAGGGCGGATGCGCAGCCGCAAAAGCGGCCGCCGATCGCGCCGCAACTATCAAAACTGCCGCAGGTCCGCTTCGACATCGTGTTCGACCCGGATTCTTCCCTGGTCCGGCCGGCCTCCTACCAGACCGTCGGCAGCATCGCCGACGCGCTGACCGATCCGAAATTGCGGCCCTATCGCTATCTGATCGTCGATCACGTCGAATCCGCCGGGCGCCGCGACCACAATTTGATCCTGAGCCAGCGGCGCGCCGATTCGCTCCGGGATGTGCTGATCAACACCTTCAAGGTGGCGCCGAAGCGGCTGCAGGCGCTTGGCCTCGGCGAGGAACAGTTGCAGGATACCAGTCGTCCGGCCGCGCCAGCCAATGCGCGCGTCCAGATCATCGCGATCGGAAAGTTCGAGACCGAGCCGGCCAAGCCGGCAACGCCGGCCGCGCCGGGGCAGAAGGGTGCGGCGAAGAAAAAGAAAAGCTGAACGCCGAGGGCCCGGCACAACGGGCCAGGGGAGGCGCCCGATGCTCAATCGAATCCTGCCGGGAATGGCCGGCATTGTCCTGGGGATCTCAATCATGACCGCCACGCCCGCCGGCGCCGATGCGCTGAAAGACGAGATCGCGCCGACCGGCAAGTTGCGGGTGGCGATCGCGATCAGCCCGGCCGGCGGCGCATTCTGGTCGACCAAAACCGAAACCGGCTATGCCGGTGTCCCGGTCGATCTCGGCCGCGAGATGGCGGCGCAGCTCGGCGTGCCCGTCGAATATGTCGCGCATCAGAACTCGGGCCAGATCGTCGACGCCACTTCGAAGGGAACCTGGGACGTCACCTTCCTGCCGAAGGACCCCGAACGGGAGGGGCGGATGTCGTTCGGCCCGATCTATGAGGTCGCCGACGCCACCTACATCACCAAACCGGGTTCGACGGTGACGAATTTTGCAACCCTCGACCAGCCCGGGACAAAAGTCGCGGCCGTCAACAACACGACCACCATGCGCGGCGCGATCGTTCATCTGAAGAACGCCAAGGTGACGGGCTATCAGAGCTACGACGAAATCTTCGGCATGCTATCGAAGGGCGAGGTCGATGCGTTCGCGCTGTCGCGCGACCAGCTCAATGCGATGGCGAAGAAGATTCCGGGCACGCGCGTGCTCGACGAGACCTTCAAGCAGACCGTGACGGCGGTAGCCGTGCCGCCCGATCACCCGCAGTCGCTGGCGTTCGTGGTGAAGTTCATGAACGAAGCGGTAGCCAGCGGCATGCTGCGCAAGGCCTATGACAATAACGGCCTGAAGGACCGGCCGGTGCGAACGCAGACGAAGTAGAGGCTGTCCGACTATCCGCCGTCATTCCGGGGCGATGCGAAGCATCGAGCCCGGAATCCATTTAGCCGCAGCGCAAGGTGTGAGATGGATTCCGGGTTCGCGCTTTGCGCGCCCCGGAATGACGAGGAGGGGACGGCGAGCGCCAACTTATGAGCAGCTGCACAAATTGAGGGCATTGCGCCTCTGGCGGCACACCTGCGGCGCGACGATAATCCGTTGCAATCACGAACCTTTTTGCTGCAACTGGCAAATCCCCGGTTGGCACATTGATTGCTTAATCGGTCCTCAGTCAATGACGACTGCCGTCCTACGGATTGCCGAAGCCAGCGTTGGCAAAGGCGCAGGGATTGGGTGACCTCGCCGAGGCGCCCGGAGCAGTCATCGGGACCATTTCCCAGGAAAATCTATCCCGGAAAGCTTGCGCATCTCTGTCTCCGATCGAGCGTGACTTTGTTTCCGCGACGCCGACGTAGAACTCAGCTGTTCTGCGCACGCGTCGCATCGGCCGCGCCAGGACGGTTTGCCTCTCACTTTCATCAGCGTGGGCCACGTTTGCCGGCGCTCGCTTCTAATCCTGCTGAACAAGGGGAACTGGAATGGCCTATCTCGCGCCTTCGGAATTCGTGACCAAGATGGTCGACGCCGGAGAATCCAAGATCTTCATGTCGACGCGCGATACGGTCATCCGCGCCTACATGGCCGGAGCGATCCTCGCGCTTGCCGCGGCGTTTGCGATCACCATCAACGTGCAGACCGGCGTGCCGATCGTCGGCGCCGCGCTGTTTCCGGTCGGCTTCTGCATGCTGTACCTGCTCGGCTTCGACCTGCTGACCGGCGTGTTCGTGCTGGCGCCGCTCGCGCTGATCGACAAGCGACCGGGCGTGACGCTCCGCGGCGTGCTGCGCAATTGGGGCCTCGTCTTCATCGGCAATTTCGCCGGCGCCTTCACGGTCGCCGTGATGATGTCGATCGTGTTCACCTTCGGCTGGTCGCAGCCGCCGGACAAGGTCGGCCAGGTGATCGGCACCATCGGCGAGAGCCGTACCGTCGGCTATGCCGATCATGGCGCCGCCGGCATGCTCACGCTTTTCGTCCGCGGCATGCTCTGCAACTGGATGGTTTCCGCCGGCGTGGTCGGTGCGATGATTTCCACCCATGTCAGCGGCAAGGTGATCGCGATGTGGATGCCGATCATGCTGTTCTTCTTCATGACCTTCGAGCATTCCATCGTGAACATGTTCCTGTTTCCGTCGGGACTCCTGCTCGGCGGCAAGTTCACCTGGTGGGATTACCTGATCTGGAACGAGATCCCGACCGTGGTCGGCAACCTCGTCGGCGGCCTCGCCTTCACCGGACTGACGCTGTACGCGACCCATGTCAGGACCGGCCCGTCGCGCAACGCGTCGGCTGCGCCGTCCTCGCGCCAGCCGTCGCGTATCGCCGCTTGATCTCAAGGCGAAGATGGGCCTCTCCTCGCAACGAGAGAGGCCCATTGCACTGAAGGCCGGGAATGCCGCGCGCGCTGAAAATATCGGTCGGGCAATATTCCGATAAGGGCGCCAAGGAAACCAACCAGGATTTCCATGGCGTCCTGATCCCGGACGAGCCGTTGCTCAGCCTCAAGGGCATTTCCATCGCGCTGGCCGACGGCATCAGCACCAGCAAGGTCAGCCGGGTCGCCGCGGAATCGGCGGTGAAGGGGTTCTTCACCGACTATTACTGCACCTCCGAATCCTGGTCGGTGCGGACGTCAGCCCAGCGCGTGCTGGAGGCGACCAATTCATGGCTGCACGCGCAGACGCGCAGCCAGTACGCCTACGACCGGGACCGGGGCTACGTCTGCACGTTCTCCGCGCTGGTCATCAAGTCGACCACCGGGCACATCTTTCACGTCGGCGACAGCCGGATCTATCGCCTGTCCGGCAACTCGCTCGAACAGCTGACCAACGACCACCGCGTCGTCGTCTCGCCCGAGCAGAGCTATCTCGGCCGGGCGCTCGGCGCCAATTCGCAGGTCGAGATCGATTACCTGACGTTCAAGGTCGAACCCGGCGACATCTTCCTGCTGGCGACCGACGGCATCTACGAGCATGTCGCCGACCGCGTGATGGCCAGGGTCATCAAGGATTCTGCCGGCGATCTGGACCGCGCCGCCCGGGACATCGCCGAACTGGCGTTCGGACTGGGCAGCAAGGACAACCTCACCGTCCAGATCGTCTGCGTCGACGAATTGCCCGACGGCGAAGCCAGCGAAGTGTTCGCGCAACCGCAGGAGTTGCCGCTGCCGCCGCTCCTGGAGGCGAGGGCGGTGTTCGACGGCTACCGGATCGTGCGCGAACTGCACGGCTCCAGCCGCAGCCACATTTATCTCGCCGTCGACATCGAGACCGAGGCCGTCGTTGCCATCAAGATCCCGTCGATCGACCTGCGCGAGGACCCCGATTACCTGAAGCGCTTCATGATGGAGGAGTGGGTGGCGCGGCGCATCGACAGCCCGCATGTGCTCAAACCCTGCCTGCTGCAGCGCAAGCGCAATTTCCTGTACGTCGTCACCGAATACATCGACGGACAGACGCTGGCGCAATGGATGATCGACAACCCGAAGCCGAGCCTCGAGACGGTGCGCGATATCGTCGAGCAAATTGCAAAAGGCCTGCGCGCCTTCCACCGCAAGGAAATGCTGCATCAGGACATCCGTCCGGCAAACATCATGATCGACACCACTGGAACGGTGAAGATCATCGATTTCGGCTCGACCATGGTTCCGGGCGTCGTCGAGGCCGCGCCGTCCGGCGACCGCAATGACATTCTCGGTACGCAGCAGTTCACCGCGCCCGAGTACTTCCTCGGCGAACCCGCCACCTCGCGCTCCGACCTGTTTTCGCTCGGCGTCATCACCTACCAGCTGCTGACGGGAAAACTGCCCTACGGTGGACAGATCGCAAACGCGCGGACGCGGTCGCAGTTCAACGGGCTGGTCTACCGTCCGGCCTCGCACGCCGACCGCGACGTGCCGCAATGGATCGACGGCGCGCTGGAGAAGGCGGTCCATCCCAACCCCCACAAGCGCTACGACAGCCTGTCGGAATTCCTGTTCGACCTGCGCCATCCCAACGTAAGATATCTATCGACGTCATCGATACCGCTGATCGAGCGCAACCCGCTGCTGTTCTGGAAATGCACGACGATCGCACTGGCTCTGGCAGTGATCGTGCTGCTCGCGATGCAGCACGGGATGCACAGATAGTTCCGTCATGCCCGGCGAAGGCGAGGCATCCAGCAATCCGCGGCCCCAGTTCGCTTCTCAATAGGCAAAGAGCTTTAGGCGCGTCATCAAGCAAAACCCCGGCACGAGGCCGGGGCTTTGTGCTGAGATATGAAGCTCGCTTACAGGGATGCAACGATCGTCTTGTAGTCGCTCTCTGGAAACGCCCGACAAGTCTGCGACCGTACAAAACCGAGCGCCGCGGTCCCCAGGGCGAGCTTTGCGACTACCTCGTCGTTCGGAGCTTCAACAATGGACACGGCATCATACTGGCCCGTGACGAGGTAAAAGGCTTTCAACTCGGCACCTGCATCGCGGAAGCGCTGCTTTGCCGCTTCGAGGCGCTTTGGCCCGTCCTTGATCGACTCGGCACCCTTTTGAGTGAAGTTGATGAGGGAGATATAGGTGGGCATGGATGACCTCCATCGTTAAGAGTGAGCATCCCGGTGTGGGCGAAACAGTCGACCGGATAACGCAGGCAGAATGTCTGTCTTGATCTAGATCAACACGCCGGGACTGTTTGTCGGCCGTCGATGATGGGCAAATCCGGGGCCTCCGCATGTGAGCTGTGGCGGACAAGCCGCCGTCCGCCTTGCCAACTGTGATTGCGAACTGCGTCGCATTCGGCGCAAGCGTAATTCGTATGTGTGAACTGCGACCGATCAACCCGTCGGGCAAATCACCAAAATCCTGTCGAGTCCATCGCGCAAAAATATTCCGCTCGCGCCGTCGGGCAAATCAGTGATTTAACTTCGCGCGTCTCACGGCAGATGAGGGGCGTTGGCCATCGTCACGAACGTGCGGTGAGATGCGGTGGACGCGAGAGCTGCGACTGACGAGTGCGGCTCGAGCGTACGGCGAAGTCGTGTGGTCCTGACGTCGCGGTGCTGGCGTCAAGTTCCTGGGAAGCAAGCTTCTTGGGAGCGACAGTGGCAAAAGAGCCGTTCACTGGGGAGAGCACGAAGTAAGCCGTAAAGCCACTGCGCAGGGAAGGCCGGGATGCTCCCGCTGACCTGTATGCTCGTGTGCGCGTCTTTAGTGCGCAAATTGCACACGAGACCGCGGGTGCAGCGCGCACCCGGTCTTCCCTGCGCCCTCTGAGTTTGAGAGAGGGCCAACGAAATGCAAACCTCGGGCAAATCATGTCGCGAGAACGAAGCATCATATTCAGTTGTCATCCCCGCCTTGTGCGCAATTGCGCACTGGGGCGGGGATCCAGTATTCCAGAGACAGCAGTGATTGAACCGATGAGCCGCGGCGTACTGGGTCCCCCGCCTTCGCGGGGGATGACAGTTGCGTGTGGAGCGGCACCGTCGATCACAACAACACGGGCGCGAATGCCCTCACGAATTCACATGCACAAAATCCCGCAGCAGCGGATAGATCTCGTTGTTCCAGCGTTTTCCCGAGAACACGCCGTAATGGCCGACGCCGGCCTGCATGTGGTGCACCTTGCGATAGGCGCGCACACCCGTGCACAGATCCTGCGCGGCGAGCGTCTGGCCGATCGAGCAGATGTCGTCCTTTTCGCCCTCGACCGTCATCAGGCCCATGCGCCTGATCGACGCCGGGTCGACCTTCCGGCCGCGATGCATCAGCTTGCCTTGCGGCAACAGATGCTCCTGGAACACGTCGCGCACGGTCTCGATATAGAATTCCGCGGGCAGATCCATGACAGCGAAATATTCGTCGTAGAACGTCTTGATGATGTCAGCCTTCTCCTTCTCGCCCTTGGCCAGATGATTGGCGAGATCGATGTGCTGCTTGATGTGGCGTTCGAGGTTCATCGACACGAACGCCGTGAGCTGCACGAAGCCGGGATAGACCTGGCGGAACGCGCCCTTGCACTGCACCGGCACGTAGTTGATCAGATTGTCCGCGAACCATTCGATCGGCTTGCTCTTGGCAAACTCGTTGACCTTGGTCGGCTGGATCCGCGTGTCGATCGGGCCGGCCATCAGCGTCAGCGTCGCCGGGCGCGCCGGATGATTGTCTTCCGACATCACGGCGGCCGCGGCGAGCGCCGAGACCGAGGGCTGGCAGATCGCCACCATGTGCGAGCGCGGGCCCATCTGGTCGAGGAAGGTGATCAGGTGGTCGGTGTAATCCTCGAGGCCGAAGCGGCCGGCTTGAAGCGGAATGTCGCGCGGATTGTGCCAGTCGGTGATGTAGACGTCGTGGTCCTGCAGCAGCGTCTTGACGGTGCCGCGCAGCAGGGTGGCGAAATGGCCGGACATCGGCGCCACCAGCAACAGCCGCGGCTGTTCCGGCGAGTTCTCCTTCTTGAAGTGCAGCAGCGAGCCGAACGGGGTGGCGAAGGTAACTTCCTCGGTTACCTCCAGCTCCTGGTTGCCGACCAGCACTTTGTCGATGCCGTAGGCAGGCCGGTGATAGGTCAGCGTCGAGCGCGAGATCAGTTCAAGCGAGGCGGCCAGCCGCCCGAACAATTTGTCGGACATGCCCTGGGGCACCAGGTTGAGATATTTCAGGGCCGCCGCGGCCCCGGTCCGCCATGGCGACGTCAGGTCCATGTGGTTCTGGTAGGCTTGGTACATCATTGGCATCATTCACATCCGCCTTACTCCCTCGGGGCCATGCAATATCGAAGCCAGAGCAGGGCAGGCCGCCTGCAAAACTGGCACGTGGCTTGCTCGGTAAATGGCCCGGCGCACAGGCTTTGGGCGGCTCCCAGGCCTGCCAGGCGGGCGTTTGCGTTTGAGGGAAGGCCATATGGCAAAGACCACACTGACCATCAGCAGCAAGAACTACTCATCCTGGTCGCTGCGCGGCTGGCTGTTGACGAAATTCTCGGGGCTCGAATTCGAGGAGGTCATCACCGCTCCCGACGATGCCTCGGCGCGGGCCGAAATCCTGCTGCTGTCGTCATCGATCCTGGTGCCGTGCCTGCGCCACGACGGCGCCACCGTCTGGGACACGCTGGCGATTGCCGAATACCTCAACGAGGTGATGCCGGATGCCGGCCTGCTGCCGGCGGACCGCATCCAGCGCGCCCATTGCCGGTCGATCTGCGGCGAAATCCATTCCGGCTTCACCACGCTGCGGGCTTCGCTGCCGGTCAACCTGAAGGGTCATTTTCCCGGCTTCAAGATCTGGTCGCGGGCGCAGGCCGACATCGACCGGGTCTGCACCATCTGGCGCGAATGCCTGGCCAAATCGGGCGGGCCGTTCCTGTTCGGCGAGCGCACCATGGCGGATGCGATGTACGCGCCCGTCGTCACCCGCTTCATGACCTACGACGTGAAGCTCGAGCCGAAGCTTGCGGCCTACGCCAGTACCATCATGGCGATGCCCGAGATGCAGGAATGGGTCGCGGCGGCGAAGGCCGAGCCGGCCGACATCGAGGAGCTCGAGGTCGAATATTAGGCAGGGTGCACACGGGCAAGGAGTTAACCTTTGTGGTTGGCCGGTAGCTGAACCCCTTCGTCGTCGTTCTGCATGTTGGGCGTCGCTTGGGATTATGGACGACATCTAGCCGTGAACAACGGAGTACGGCGCACAATCAGTGATTCGGGCGCGGTTCGTTCCACCGCCGTTCCGAATGTTAAGATGGCGCGCGACCGCGTCGCATTCTGACACAATCGGCGACGCGTCAGGCTCTCGCATTTTGCGCGCGCGGCAGCCGCCAGCCGACCACCGTGGCCTCGAGCAAACCGCCGGTCCTGTCATTGTGCCAGTGACCATCGATCCAGCGGCAGGCGAAGGGCAGCTGATAGGTTCCGCTGTGATCCTCGCACAGCACTTCGACGGGCTGGTCCGGCGGCGGGTCTCCGCTGCCGTCGAACTGCGCGAGCCGTTTTTCACGCGTTGCCATATAACCAATCTCCACTGCCGCCGCCTGCAAACGCCGGTCTGAGGATCGCGGCTAAATCCAACCTACGTAACTGCTGAAAGCACAACGCCCGAATGAGGTATCAGTGTGGTATCAGTGAGGTAGACCGCCTGCATCGCGCAAATTGCCGTGATGAAAGTTCCTGGTGCCGCGAACGCCAATGTGAATGAGGAATTGATGATTAGCCGAACCGCCAGGATCAAATGGATCGCAGCGCTCGTGATTGCAGCACTCCCCGCGAGCGTTCATGCGCAGGACGTTCCCGGAATCGAAATCTGCACCGTCGAAAAGACCATGGAGCGGCGCACCAGTTGCCTGCAGAGCAATGTCGACTTCCTGCAGAAGACGATCACCAAACTCACAACCGACCACCAGCAGAAGATCGATGCCTCCAACCGGCAGATCGAGGCGCTGAAGAACGCGGTCGTGGGCTTGCAGAAGATGGTTGCCGAGTTGCAGACGGCGCAAAGCAAAGCGGCTGACGACGCCAAGAAAGCTGCCGCGCCGGCAAAGGAGGGCGCGAAGTAGAAGCGGACAGCGGGATCAGGACACCCGGTATTGCTCCATCACCGCCTTGTCCGGCTCGTAACCGAGCCCCGGTCCCTGCGGCACCTCGATATCGCCATTGGCATCGACATCGATGCGGCCACGCCAGAGACACGCCGCGCGCTTCATGTAGAACACCTCGACAAAGGTGGCGTCGTCGCGCAGCGACATCAGTTGGAGCGTCGCGAGGAAGCCGGGTCCGAAATACGGCGAATGCGGCGCAAGCCGGATGCCGAATTCGTCGGCGAGGGCTGCGACCTTCAGATACTCGGTGATGCCGCCGACCTTGATCACCGAGGGTTGCGCGTGGCTCACGGCGCCCGCCTTCATCATCTCCCGGAACTGATAGGCGGTGCAGGCATTCTCGCCGGCCGCGATGTTGAGCCCGCCTTTGCTGCGCACCTCGGCCAGTGTCGCAAAATCCTCCGGCGGCCAGACCGGCTCCTCGAGGAACAGCGGCGCGGCATCCCGGCAGGCATGCGCGAACGCGATGGCGGCCCCACCATCGAGCGGACAGTTCATGTCGACCATTAGTGGAATGCCGGGCCCGATCGCCTGCCGCGCGGCAAATACCGCAGGCGTCGTGGTCTCGTGCAGCTTGATCGCCTTGTAGCCCAGCCGCAGCGCCGCCTCGCATTCGCGCGCAATGAGATCCGGACTGCCGATCCGCAGCAGGCTGGCATAGGCGGGAATCCGCGTACGTTTGGCTTCGCCGATCAGGCGATTCAGCGGCACGCCCTTCACCTTCGCAGCAAGGTCCCACAGGGCGATATCGAGCGCCGAAATCGCAAACATGGTGATGCCATAGCGGCCGAACAGATGCAGGTTGCGCTGGATCTGCTCCATGAAGGCGGGAATGCCGGCCGCATCAGGGACCTCAAGGCCGCGTGCCTGCGGCGCGATCATCTCCTCGACGGCGCTCAAATTGGTTCGCGGGCTGACATAGGCAAAGGCATCGCCCCAGCCGGTGATGCCGGCATCGGTTGAGACCTCGACCATGATGATTTCGAGCGCCGAGATCGCCGAGGCGCCTTGCTTGAAGCTCGCCACCCCCGCGTCGTAGGGGATGCGGATATGGTGCGCCCGGACGTCGGTGATCAGCATAATTCCCCCATCGACTGCGTCTTAACTGGCAAGCCTTGCCGACAATTTACGCAAGGCAACTCTCGTCATCGTTCGCGGGAATTGCAAGGTTGGCGATGAGGGACAAGGCAGCATCAAGCAGCATACTGTCTAACGCACTGTATTCCCTAAATTTTGCTCAATCGGCTTACCCCGAAGCGTCCCTCGGGTGTCGATGCGATGCTCCGCGCCCCAACTGGCCCGGAATTCGCATTGCAGCATAGGTCCGTCAGCCGGCGATTCCGGGCGCCCTGCCAAAGCTGAGCAGCAATTGAACAGGCCTCAGGTCTCGCTGAAATTCAGGGATTGGAGGGTGCCATGAACATACATGCCGCGGTTGATCTGAAATGGCCTGGCCTGACGCGCCCGAGCGGCGATCCTCTCCGCCTGAACAACAGGAATTTCGTGGCGATCGATCGCGACCGGAATGCTTCGCACGAGCCGACCTATCGCCCGCAGGCGCTCTACAATCGCGCCAACGAAGGCTTCCATGCCAACAACGAAACCTTCCTGCTCCACGAAGTCTCGACAAACCTGCCGATCTACCGGTCCGATACCGGCCCTACCGATTTCCATCTTCACCTTCCGCCCGGCGGTTACCAGCTCGTGCTGGTGACGTCGGGCGTGTTCACCTTCGACTACGATGGCCGGTTCTATTACGTCGGCCCCGGTTCGGTGATGCTGCAGAGCGCGATCGTGCATCGCCAGCTCTTTTACACCTGGTCGGGACTGTCGACCGAAGAGAACCTGAAGACGCCGCAGACCGTGGTGCCGGATCCGATGTCGATGGGTTATTCCGGCAAATTCCTCGAAGCCTTCATCACCGATCCCACGACCTTCCCCAACCCGACGGTGGTGGATCACGACCATATCAACGAGGAGGAAACGCCACGTGTGGCCTGGAGCCATCCGCTGCATGATCGTCCGGCCGATGCCTGCTTCTGGCTGCAGGACCCGCTGGAGCTGGAAGCACTGTTCAAGCCGCTGCCGGCAGGCTCGCCGATCAAATCCTCCGGGCCTGTCTACATGCGTGACATCGGGATCGAGGTCCCGAGCGGTCGCCTGACAACAGGACATATCATCGCGACCGATCCGCGAGGCCAGTCGCTGTTGCCGAAGAGCGCCTCCGCGGTCGCGGACACCGCCTTCCTTGGGAAGGGCGAGGTCGTCATCTATCGCGTCATTCGCGGCACCGCCGAATTCACGAACAGCGCGGGCGAAAATTTCGAGCTTGCGACCGGCGACACGGTCACGGCGGGCAAGAACACGATCAATCTGGTGGGATTGGGTGAGAATACCCAGGTGCTCCGGCTGGGTTTGCTGAAGGGCATCGAGAATCTTCGCGGCTGGACGCCGACGCAGCGCGACGAAATTGACGGCCTGGCCGGTCAGATCATTACGCGGACGGACGTCCGTCCGTTGCGCAACGAAGGCAAGCCGGTCGGGTATTTGTACGAGTAAGCCGACAACGCTCATTCGCCTGTGTCCAGGCATCGCGCCGCCGCTCGCCCCGGTAATACCTGTTGCGCAGGTCGCCGGGTTGGCAAGCCTGATCTGCTTTGCCATAACATGACGCAACGAAATGTTGCGCGTGCGGAATCGAATCGAAATCCGCCTGCAGCCAAAAGCAAGCCGGGAGGATTTCATGGCCAATATCCGCGTTCTCGCCACCGATCTGGAATTTCCGGAAGGGCCGGTGGTGATGCCCGACGGCTCCGTGGTGCTGGTCGAGATCCGCGGCAAGCGGCTGACGCGGGTTTATCCCGATGGCCGCAAGGAGGTGGTTGCCGAAATCCCCGGCGGCCCCAACGGCGCGGCGCTCGGCCCCGACGGCAAGATGTACATCTGCAACAATGGCGGCTTCAGCTGGATTCCGACCGGCAAGATGATCATGCCGGGGCCGCAGCCCGACGACTATCAGGGCGGTTCGATCCAGCGCGTCGATCTTCAAAGCGGCAAGGTCGAGACGGTGGTCGCCAAATGCGGCGAGCATGCGCTACGCGGGCCGAACGACCTGGTGTTCGACAAGCACGGCGGCCTCTGGTTCTCCGAACTCGGCAAGCGCCGGGCCCGCGAAATGGATGTCGGCGGGATGTACTATGTGAAGCCGGGCATGAAGGAGGTCGTCGAGGTCGTGCATGGCGTGCTGCCGGCCAATGGCATCGGGCTCTCGCCCGACGAGAACACCGTCTACATCGCGGAAACGCCGACCGCGCGTCTCTGGGCCTACGACCTTTCCGCGCCCGGAACATTGAAGCCGCGCGACGTCATCTATCGCGGCGAGCGTGGCAAGCCGATCGCGGGTCTGGGCGGCTATCAGATGTTCGACTCGCTCGCGGTCGAGGCAAACGGCAACGTCTGCGTCGCGACGCTGATTTCGGGCTGCATCTCGGTGATCGCGCCCGACGGCACGCTGGTCGAGCAGGTCCCGACCGGCGACCGCGTCACCACCAACATCGCGTTCGGGGGGCCGGAACTGAAGACGGCGTATATCACGCTGTCGGGCAAGGGCGAGCTGATCGCGATGGACTGGCCGCGATCTGGACTGGCGCTGAATTATTTGAACAAGTGACGATTGCGCCAAAGGGCGATTGTCATTCCGGGATGGTGCGTTAGCACCAGACCCGGAATCTCGAGATTCCAGGTTCGATGCTTCGCATCGCTCCGGAATGACAGACGATAGACCGCTTCGCTCCTCGCAGTCGGAGAAAAGACAAGAGATGGCCTTCCTGGAACCGGTTACCCTCAAAGGCGCGCATGCACGGCTGGAGCCGCTGTCGCAGGATCAATGCGACGGGCTCACCGAAGCGGTGCGGGACGGCGAGCTGTGGAAGCTCTGGTACACATTCATCCCGACCGCGGAAAGCATGCAGAAGGAGATTGATCGGCGGCTCGCGCTGTACGCGGCAGGCGCGATGCTGCCGTTCACGGTCTATGATGCCGACGGCAGGATTGCGGGCATGACGACCTACATGAACGTCGACGCCGCCAACCGCCGGGTCGAGATCGGTTCGACCTGGTACGCCAAGCGTGTGCAGCGCAGCGCGCTCAATACGCAGTGCAAGTTGCTGCTGCTGGCGCATGCTTTCGAGAAGCTCGATTGCATCGCGGTAGAGTTCCGCACGCACTTCTTCAATCACCAGAGCCGGCGCGGCATCGAACGTCTGGGCGCCAAGCAGGATGGTATCCTGCGCAACCACCAGATCGCGCCGAACGGCACGTTGCGCGACACCGTGGTTTACAGCATCATCGCCAGCGAATGGCCGACGGTGAAGGCCCATCTCAACTATCAACTCAACGAGAAGACGCGGTAACGTTCACGCCGCGCTAGAAGCGACAAGATGGAAACGTTCGATTACGTGATTATCGGCGCGGGCTCCGCGGGAAGCGTGCTCGCCAACCGGCTCGGCGAAGATACCGCCACCCGCATCTGCGTGCTCGAGGCGGGACCGAGCGACTGGCATCCGTACATCCATCTGCCGGCCGGTTTCATCAAGACGTTCCACATGAAGAGCGTCAACTGGGCCTATCAGCAGGAGCCGGGGCCGTGGACCGGCGGCCGCAGCATCTACGCGCCGCGTGGCAAGACGCTGGGCGGTTCGTCCTCCATCAACGGGCACATCTACAACCGCGGCCAGCGCCAGGATTTCGATACCTGGGCACAACAGGGCAACCGTGGCTGGGGCTATCCGGACATTCTGCCGTATTTCAAGCGGATGGAACGACGGGTCGGGGAGGGCGATGAGACCTATCGCGGGCGCGATGGCAGCCTGACCGTCACCACGATGGACTGGAACGACCCGCTGTGCGAGGCCTTCATGGAAGGCGCCATGAGCCTAGGCATCCCGCGCAACCCCGACTACAACGGCGCGATCCAGGAGGGCGTGTCCTACTGCCAGCGCACCATCGAGAACGGCCTGCGCATGAGCGCTGCGAAAGCGTTCCTGCATCCGGCGCGGAAGCGGGGAAATGTCGACGTGCGGACGCATGCGCATGTCACCAACATCATTTTCGAGGGCAAGCGCGCCGTCGGCGTGCGTTACCTCAGGGGTGGCAAGGGCGGTACGCCCGTCGAGGTGCGCGCCAGCAAGGAAGTCATTCTCTCCGGCGGCGCCTATAACTCGCCGCAGGTGCTGCAGCTGTCCGGCGTCGGTTCGCCGGAGCTGTTGCAATCGCACGGCATCGAGGTTCGTCATGCGCTGCCGGGCGTCGGCGAAGGGCTGCAGGATCACTACGCGCCGCGTTCGGTTGCGCGGGTGAAGAACATCCGGACCATCAACGAACTGCGGCGCGGCCTGAGCCTGTGGGTCGAGGCGCTGAAGTGGGCTACCACCCGGCGCGGGCTGCTCTCGCTGTCGCCGACCATGGTCTATTGCTTCTGGCACTCCGGCGAGACCACCGAAAGCTCCGACCTGCAGCTGACGTTTACGCCGGCGAGCTACAAGGAAGGCGTGCAGGGCCAGCTCGAGGACGAGCCAGGGATGACCGTCGCCTCATGGCAGCAGCGGCCGGAGAGCCGCGGCTATGTTCGCATCCGCTCCGCCGATCCGTTCGCGCCGCCGATCATCCAGACCAATTACCTGGTCGAGGAGATCGATCGCCGCGTCGTCGTCGCCGGCATGAAGCTGGCACGGCGGCTGCTGCAGTCTGCGCCGCTCGCGCCCTATTACGCCTACGAGGATTTCCCCGGCCCCAAGGTGCAGAGCGACGATGAATTCCTCGCTGCCGCCACCGAGCGCGGCACCACCACGTTCCATCCTGGCTGCACCTGCCGCATGGGACCGGCCGATACGAAATGGGCCGTGGTCGATGACCAGTTGCGGGTGCACGGGCTGCAGGGCCTGCGCGTGGTCGACGCCTCGATTATGCCGCGGATGATTTCGGCCAACCTCAACGCCTCGACGCTGATGATCGCCGACAAGGCCTCCGACATGATCCGCGGCAAGACCGCGCCGGAAGCGGTGCGGTTTCCGGTGTCGGCCTAGAACCCCCTCGCGCAAACCTCCGTCATGCCCGGCCTTGTGCCGGGCATCCACGTCTTCACGCTGAAGCGCCGGGCCTCAGCCGTAAACGAACGCCTTGTCCTTCAGGTCGATGTTCGGGAACTCATCCTTCTCCGCCCAGTAATCCTGGTTGTGCTGCCACTCCGGCTTGTCGCCGCGCTTGGGCAGCAGGTGCATGCCGCGCATCATGTAGCCGGGATTGAAGTTTTCCGGATCGATCCAGGGCAGCAGCGGCATGTTGTGGTCTTCGGGACGCAGTTGCGGCGTCACCTTCTTCACGCCTGTTTCCTTCATGTGCGTGAGCAGCCGGCAGACGAAGTCGGCGACGAGGTCGACGCGCAGCGTCCAGCTGGCGCGGAAATAGCCAAACACCCAGACAAGGTTCGGCACGCCGGTGAACATCATGCCGCGGTAGGTCACGGTGTCGGCGAAGTCGAGCGGCTTGCCGTCGACGGCGAAGTCGATGTCGCCATTGGCCGAGAGGTGGAAGCCGGTCGCGGTGACGATGATGTCGGCCTCCAGTTCCTTGCCCGACTTCAGCAGGATGCCCTTCTCGGTGAAGCGGTCGATCTCGTCGGTGACGACGGACGCCTTGCCGGACTTGATGCCCTGGAACAGGTCGCCGTCGGGAATAAAGGCGATGCGCTGCCGCCACGGCCGGTATTTCGGCGTGAAATGGGTCGCGATGTCGTAATCCTTGCCGAGATAGGCTTCGACCGCCGACAGCAGATCCTTCTTCGCCGCTTCCGGCTCATTGAACGTCTTGCGGGTGAAGGCATCCTGGTCGAACAAAATCTTGCGGCGGGTGATCTCGTGGATCCAGGTCTCGTCGACCTGCAGCTTCCGCAGTTCTTCCGCGATTTCGATCGCGTTGCGTCCGGTGCGGAAATAGGTCGGCGAGCGCTGCAGCATGGTGACATGCGCAGCATCTGGCGCCATCGCCGGGATCAGCGTGGCTGCGGTCGCGCCCGAGCCGATGACGACGACGCGCTTGTTCCTGTAGTCGAGATCTTCAGGCCATTTCTGCGGATGAACGATCGGGCCCTTGAATTTGGCCATATCCTTCCACTCCGGCGTATAGCCCTCGGTGTGGCGGTAATAGCCCTGGCACATCCAGAAGAAATTGGTGGTGAAGCGGCGCTTCTCGCCGGTGTCGGTGCGCGTCGCCTCGATGGTCCAGAGATTCTCCGCGCTCGACCATGACGCCGAGGTGATGGTGTGCTGGTAGCGGATGTGTCGGGCGAGATCATTCTCCTCGATCACGTCGCCCATGTACTTGAGGATTTCCGCGGCGGTCGCGATCGGTGCCGATGTCCATGGCTTGAACCGATAGCCGAAAGTGTGCAGGTCGCTGTCGGACCGGATGCCGGGATAGCGGTGGGTGCTCCAGGTGCCGCCAAAGGTCTTCTGGGCCTCCAGCGCCACGAACGTCGTTCCCGGACATTGCGTGGTGAGGTGATAGGCCGCGCCGACGCCGGAGATGCCGGTGCCCGCGATCAGCACGTCGAAATGCTCGGTGGCACCTGGTGAGGTCTTGTCGATCTGCGTTTGAACGTTCATCTGCCCTGATCTTTTTTGCTTGTCGCGTGATGCGAAACGAAACGCCAGAACCTTAGGTTCTGGCGCTGCTAGTCGTTAGCGAATTATACTTCGCGCCGGCTGAGGAAAGCCAGCCGCTCGAACAGGTGGACGTCCTGTTCGTTCTTGAGCAGCGCGCCGTGCAGCGGCGGGATCAGCTTGCGCGGATCGCGCTCCCTGAGCATTTCCGGCGTGATGTCCTCGTTCAGCAGCAGCTTGAGCCAGTCGAGCAGCTCGGAAGTCGAAGGCTTCTTCTTCAGGCCCGGCACTTCGCGCACCTCGAAGAAAATGCGCAGCGCTTCTTCGACCAGGCGCTTCTTGATGCCGGGGAAGTGGACGTCGACGATCCGGCTCATGGTGTCGGCGTCGGGGAACTTGATGTAGTGGAAGAAGCAGCGGCGCAGGAAGGCGTCCGGCAATTCCTTTTCGTTGTTGGAGGTGATCATCACGATCGGGCGCAGGCTCGCCTTGATGTTCTCGCCGGTCTCGTAGACGTAGAACTCCATGCGGTCGAGTTCGAGCAGCAGGTCGTTGGGGAATTCGATGTCGGCCTTGTCGATCTCGTCGATCAGGAGCACCGGGCGCTTGTCGTGGGTGAAGGCTTCCCACAATTTTCCGCGCTTGATGTAGTTCGAGATATCCGAGACCCTCGCGTCACCGAGCTGGCTGTCGCGCAGGCGCGAGACCGCGTCATATTCGTAGAGGCCCTGCTGCGCCTTGGTGGTGGACTTGATGTGCCAGGTCAGCAGCGGCGCGCCGAGTGCCTTCGAGACTTCTTCTGCCAGCACGGTCTTGCCGGTGCCGGGCTCGCCCTTGATCAGGAGCGGGCGCTCGAGCACGATCGAGGCGTTGACGGCGACCTTGAGGTCATCGGTGGCGACATAGTCCTTGGTGCCGGTAAATTTCATCTAGCTGTTGCCTTGTTGCTCTTCGTTGCTCGTTCCTTGGCCGCTCGCGGCCTGAACAGTAAACGACCGCCGTCTCGGCGGTCGCGATTGAAACAGGTACGTCGTCGTCAGCGTCTGATCAGCGACAGGATCACCAGGATGATCACCGCGCCGATGGTGGCGTTGATGATATCCCGAACCCAGCCTGCGCCGAGGCTGACGCCCAGTTGCGGCAGCAGCCAGCTCGCCAGCAGCGCGCCGATGATGCCGATCACGATATTGCCGATCAGCCCAAAGCCCGCACCGCGCACGATCAGCCCGGCGAGCCAGCCCGCAATACCGCCGATGATCAGCGCCGCAATGATGCTCATTGAATTTCCCCTGCCGGAATAAGCCCTTTACGGTTCAATTGTAATTGAAAAACCTACCCGGTCTAGGCCTGACAGGTATGCGCTGGCCTTTGGCGTGAGCAGGCTCCCGGGCGCGAGCTGGCCCTTGACCTTGGCGGTTCGGCAGGCAATCTGTCAGCCATGTTCCTGCAATTCTTCACATCGCTGCGCGACGCGCAGGTCCCCGTGACTCTACGGGAGTATTTGACGCTGATGGAGGCGCTCGACGCCGACCTTGCCGATCAGACGGTAGAGAATTTCTATTACCTCTCCCGCGCGGCGCTGGTGAAGGACGAGCGCAATCTCGACAAGTTCGACCGTGTCTTCGGCAGCGTGTTCAAGGGGCTGGAAAGCCTGCTGGACGCCATGGACAAGGCCGAGATCCCCGAGGAGTGGCTGAAGAAGCTCGCGGAGAAATACCTCACCGAGGAAGAGAAGAAGCAGATCGAGGCGATGGGCTGGGACAAGCTCATGGAAACGCTTCGCAAGCGCCTCGAGGAGCAGAAGGGCCGCCACCAGGGCGGCAACAAGTGGATCGGCACCGCCGGCACCTCGCCGTTCGGCGCCCACGGCTACAATCCCGAGGGCGTCCGGATCGGGCAGGAGAAGAACCGCAACAACCGCGCCGTGAAGGTGTGGGACAAGCGCGAGTTCAAGGATCTCGACGGCAATGTCGAGCTCGGCATCCGCAACATCAAGGTCGCGCTGCGGCGGTTGCGCAAGTTCGCCCGCACCGGCGCGCCCGACGAACTCGATCTCGAAACGACGATCAAGGAAACCGCCAACCAGGGCTATCTCGACGTGCACATGCGGCCCGAGCGGCGCAACGCGGTCAAGGTGCTGGTGTTCTTCGACATTGGCGGCTCGATGGATTCACACGTCGAGCAGGTTGAGGAACTGTTCTCGGCAGCGAAGTCCGAGTTCAAGCACATGGAGTATTTCTACTTCCACAACTGCCTCTATGAAGGTGTGTGGAAGCAGAACAAGCGCCGCTTCACCGATCGCACGCCGACCTGGGACGTGCTGCACAAGTACCCGCACGACTACAAGGTGGTGTTCGTCGGCGACGCCTCGATGTCACCTTACGAGATCATGGTCCCCGGCGGCTCGGTCGAACACGTCAACGAGGAGGCCGGCTCGGTCTGGCTGGAGCGCATCACGCGCACCTATCCGCATACGGTGTGGCTCAATCCGGTGGCGCAGAAGCACTGGGACTATTCGGAATCCACCACCATCATTCGCCGCCTGTTCTCGGAGCGGATGTATCCGATCACGATCGAAGGCCTCGAAGGCGCGATGAAGGAGTTGGTGAGGTAATCACCATCGCCGTCATTCCGGGGCGATGCGAAGCATCGAGCCCGGAATCTCGAGATTCCGGGTCTGGTCCTGCGGACCATCCCGGAATGACGGTGCAAGAACAACCAAGGGAGAGTTCATGCCCCAGACTATCCACACCGGCATCAAGGCCCTGATGGACCAGGCCAACGCCGCGATCGAGACCGTGAGCGCCGCCGACGCCATCGCGGTCGCACAAGACCCCAACATCGTGATCGTCGACATCCGCGATCCCCGCGAGATCGAACGCGAAGGCAAGATCCCGGGCGCGTTTTCCTGCACCCGCGGCATGCTGGAATTCTGGATCGATCCGGAAAGTCCCTACGCGAAGGCGATTTTCCAGGAGGACAAGAAATTCATCTTCCACTGCGCCGGCGGCCTGCGCTCGGCGCTCGCGGCCAAGACCGCGCAGGACATGGGTCTGAAGCCGGTCGCCCACATCGGCGGCGGTTTCGCCGCCTGGCGCGACGCCGGCGGCCCGATCGAGAAATGGGAGCCGAAGAAGAAGGGCTGAGTTACTTCCCCGTCATTCCGGGGCGATGCGAAAGCATCGAACCCGGAATCTCGAGATTCCGGGTTCACGCTTCGCGTGCCCCGGAATGACAGCAAGGATTTTGCACCATGCCTGCCATCAACGACCCGCTCGTCTCGACCGAATGGCTCGCCGAACACCTGAACGATCCGAAGGTCAAAGTCATCGACGCGTCGTTCAAGATGCCGGGCGTGCTGCCGCTGCCGAAGGACGATTTTCTCGCGTCGCATATTCCCGGCGCGGTGTTCTTCGATGTCGACGCGGTGTCGGACCATTCCAATCCGCTGCCGCACATGTTTCCGTCGGCCGAGCAGTTCGGGCGCGATGTCGGCGGGCTCGGGATCGGCAATGACGATACCGTCGTGCTCTACGATTCCGGCGGCTGGGTCGCGGCGCCGCGGGTGTGGTGGATGTTTCTGTCGTTTGGCAAGGAAGTGCGCATCCTCAATGGCGGCCTGAAAAAGTGGGTCGCGGAGGGCCGCCAGGTCGAAAACGGGCAGGTGACGCCTCGGCCGGCCACATTCAAGGCCGTGTTCGACGCACGGCGTGTGCGCAGCATGCAGCAACTGATCGAAAATCTCGCAAGCCGGGCCGAGCAGGTGATCGATGCGCGCGCCAACGAGCGCTACCAGGGCAAGGTGGCCGAGCCGCGGCCGGGCCTTCGTTCAGGCCATATCCCGGGCAGCCTCAGCCTGCCTTACAACAACCTGTTCGATGCCGCGACCGGCACCATGAAGACGGCAGAGGAGTTGCGGGCCGCGTTTCTCGGTGCGGGCGTCAAGCTTGATGCGCCGATCGTGACCAGTTGCGGCTCCGGCGTCAGCGCCGCGGTGCTGACCCTGGCGCTGTATCGCCTTGGCGTTGAGAATCCGGCGCTGTATGACGGCTCGTGGACCGAGTGGGGTGCAGCGAACGGCCCGCCGGTCGCGACCGGGCCGGCCTGACCTCGATCCGGCATTACCGCGTGAAGCGGAGAAGCGGCGTCGGCGCGGGTGCCGTCGCCGGTGCCGGCGTGAACGGGTTGGGTTGCTGTTGCTGCAGGGTCAGCGTGGCCTCGCGCGCCACGCGCGCGCGCCGCGCTTGCGCGATCCGCCGCCGTTCGCGGGCACGCTGAACGGCCCGCTTCCTGACGATGCTGCGGTCCGGGCCAGCCGATGTCGTTTCGTCAATGATGACGGCGGGGCCACCGAGCGTGGCAATCCTGGTCGCCGCGGCGTTGCCTTCGAGCGCATCGGGCGTCAGTTGCGTCGGGGCGGAGGCGGTTGCAGCGGGGGAGGCCGATGTTTCAGGAATTGCTGCGACGACTTCGACATCGGCAACCTCGGTCCCAACCCGAGCGGCCGGTGTCTCCATAGCGGCTTCAGGCGCCGGGGCGGGCGACCTCTCTTCCATGCTCAGGGCAGCCGTCCTCTCGGGCTCCGCCGGCGTCTCGTCTGCAGCCGTCTCGTCTGCAGCCGTCTCGGCTGGCGCTGCGCTATCTGGAGCGGCCTCCGGGGCGTCTGCGGTGCGGTCATCGTCCTGCGGCTGGTCAGCCACGGGCGGATCGACACGCAGCAGGGAAAGGCTCGGCATCGGTTCGTCGTTGAGCCGGGCGAAAACCGGTGCGGGCGGGGCCCGCCGCGTCGGCAGGCTGGCAAATTCCTCATGTGCGGCGCGCAGCAGGGCTGCGGCGCCAAGCCCGAACACC
Organism: Pseudomonadota bacterium; assembly: GCA_023387735.1. Taxonomy (GTDB): domain Bacteria; phylum Pseudomonadota; class Alphaproteobacteria; order Rhizobiales; family Xanthobacteraceae; genus Bradyrhizobium. The sequence goes on from JAEWHP010000036.1 coordinate 122,028, forward strand.
AGGACCGACATCGAAAGGACGATCGCGGCGAACAGGAAGCGAAATCCGGGGAGCATGGACGCGAGTTCCGCCTTGCTTTGAGTCTGCAGGGCTATTGAATGCCAAGGGAACGCGGTGACCACTGTCTGGCTGATTCGGCGCGCGGCGCAGGCGAATCAGGCCGAATTGAGAGACTATCTCAGCGCTCGTTTGTTTTTTGTTAACAATCTGCGGTCCAAACGCCGCACGAAGCCCGGTTATGGCGATTTCTGGCGCGATGAGGCATCTTTGCCGCAGCTCACGTGCGATCACAAATGACCGGTTCGGGCCGAATTTGGCTGCTTTGTCTTGAATGTGCCGCTATGTTCGGTCATCTCCTCGGGCCATCTCCGTTAACGGTCCGCTGGGGCTTGGGGTCTATAAAAAGGCGATGATGATTAACCGCATTCTGACGATTTGTGCCGCTGTTGCCGCTGGCATGGCGGGAGCTTCGTTCGCTCATGCGCAGCAGGGCTATCCGGCCGCTCCTGGCCCGACCTATTCGGCAGCTCCGGGACAGTATGTGCCCGGCGGCTATGTAGTCGATGAACGCCGCGCTCCCGGCGCCGCGGATTTCGACGCCCTGGACGACGATGATGATTCGCCGAACGCGCAGAGCCCGACCGCGCTGTCGCCGCCCGGCCCGGTGATGTCGCCTGCCGATCCACGCTACGGCCGTCCGGCCGGTGCTCCGGTCTACTCGGACCGCGGCGCGCCGATGCCCACGGGCCCGATTCTTTCGCCCGACGACCCGCGCTATGGCCGTCCGGCCACCGCCCCGGTCTACTCGGACCGCGGCGCACCGATGCCGACCGGCCCGGTGATGTCGCCCGATGATCCGCGCTACGGCCGGCCTGCAGGCCCGCCGCCGGTGATCTACGGCGACCGTCCTGCCGGCTCGTCGCAGCCCGTCTATTCGGATCGCGGCGACAGTCGTATTCCCGGTGCGGGCATCATCTATCCGAACGACGATCGTACTGGCTTGCGTCCGCCAGGAGCCGTCGGCGCCACCGGAGCCATCCCGCAGCCGCAGCAGCCAGCCGTCGGGGCTGACGGCAGGCCGGTGCAGCTTGCCGCGTTGCCGCCGGAAGAGCAGCCGGAGGCTGCGCCTGCGCAACTGCCGCCCAATTTGCGTCGCCAGGAAGTCGCCTTTGCCACCAAGGAGCCCGCGGGCACCATCGTGGTCGATACGTCCAATACCCACCTCTATTACGTGCTCGGCGGTGGCCGCGCGATCCGTTACGGCGTCCGCGTCGGCCGCGATGGCTTCACCTGGAACGGCGTGCAGAAGATCAGCCGCAAGGCCGAGTGGCCCGACTGGCATCCGCCGACCGAGATGATCGAGCGCCAGCCCTACCTGCCGCGCTTCATGGCGGGCGGCCCGGGCAATCCGCTCGGCGCGCGGGCGATGTATCTGGGTTCCACCATCTACCGCATTCACGGCACCAACCAGCCCTCAACGATCGGCAAGTTCGTCTCGTCCGGCTGCATTGGCATGCTGAACGAGGACGTCTCGGACCTGTTCGAGCGCGCCAAGGTCGGGACCCGCGTGGTGGTAATGCCCGGCGGCCCGCCGCCCGGTACCACGACCGCTTCCGCCGCGCCGACGCCCGGTGGCCCCACAGGCGCACCTCCGGCTCAGGCCCAGATGGCGCCCGCTTCCGGTGGACAGCCGACCGTGGTGCCGCCGTTGCCCGCCCCGGTCACCGTTCGCTAAGCCGATAAGTTCGCTTGATATCATCGCCCTCCCGCTCGCAGCGGGAGGGCGATTTCATTTTATGCCAGCCGCTGCTTCGGCTCGCCCCTGAACCAGGCGTCGATGCCGGTGACCATCTGCTGATAGTGGGTGCGGAAACTGTCCTCGGTGACGTAGCCGAGATGCGGCGTCAGCACGATGTTGTCGAGCTTGCGGAACGGGTGGTCGACCGGCAACGGCTCGACCGAGAACACGTCGATCCCGGCGCCCGCGATCTTCTTCTGGGTCAGCGCTTCCAATAGCGCGCCTTCGTCCACGATCGGACCGCGCGCCGTGTTGACGAGGTAGGCGGTCGGCTTCATCCGGGCGAGATCGGCCGCGCTTACGAGCCCCCGCGAGCGCTGGCTCAGCACCACGTGGATGGTGACGATGTCGGCGGTCGCGAACAGGTCTTCCTTGGTGGCGTAGGTCACGCCGGCTTCCTTGCACTTCTCCGGCGTCAGGTTCGGGCTCCAGGCGATGACATTCATGCCGAAGGCCTGCGCCAGCTTCGATACCTTGGTGCCGAGCTTGCCGAGGCCGATGACGCCCAGCGTCCGGCCCTCGATCTCCATGCCGACGAATTTCTGCAGGGGTTCGCCGGCATGCATGCGGGCGTTCTCGCGGCCGATATTGCGGGTCAGTTCCAGGATAAGGCCCATCGTCAGGGGCGCGGTGGGATCGCGGCCCCACTGCGTGCCGCACAGCACCACGTTATGGTCCTTGGCGGCTTCCATATCGATCGCGGCATTGCGCAGGCCCGACGTGATCAGGAGTTTTAGATTGGGCAGCGAGGCAAACATCGTGCGCGGAAACGGCGTGCGTTCGCGCATCGCGCAGATGATCTCGAAATCCTTCAGGGCGCTGGCAGCCGCCTCGGCGGTCGCAAAAGGCTGGTTGAAGACGGTGATATCGACCCGGTCGGAGACCTGGGACCAGTCCGCCACCGTCAGGGCCACATTGAGATAATCGTCGAGAATTGCACAGCGCAGCCGCGTCATGGAAATGTCCGTTGGTGGCGAGGAGGACGGCGGGATGGCCGTCGGGGAAGATCGCCATGGTTGCGCGTCTCGCGGCTCAGCGCAAGAAGCCTAGTCGCCGGGGCTACGAACCAAGCGGCGGTCGCACCTCGCCTTTGGTGCGGGCGTTGGTGCGCACCCGATCGTCCTCGTCGATCGCCTTCTGCTCAAGCCGCAACCTCCACCATCTGCCCCAGCGCGAATAAATCAGGATGCAGGTGATTGCCACCAACGTCGACAAGGACACGACGGCAGCGACGACATCCGCGGAGCTGATTCTCCCGATATCCTGCTCCCGGAAGAAAGCGAACGCCGCGGCGCCGGCCACACATCCGCCGATCAAGAAATATAGGAAGCCATTCATCGACTTTGTTCGCAGGCCGCCTGACCGCCGGATTGGCGTCATGCATGATAACAGAGGGGACCGGCGAGCGTCCCGGCAATTTCTCGGGTTTCCCCGAACCCGCTCAGTTCGAGCGGCCGGGATGCTTGGCGCGCCAGGCCGGGCCCGGGCCGCGCATATAGTGCAGTTCCGGCCGGTAGGTGCTGAATGCCTTGGCGATGAACTGGCGCAGGAAGGCGCGGAGTTCAGCGAGGGGCTTTGTCTGTCCGGCGCGGCTGTGCGCCGGGACGTGAAGGGATGCCGAACTGATCGTAGCCATGACGCGAGCCTTTTATTCTTCCTCACGGCTGCGAGCCGCGCGAAACGCCTTTCCGGCGTCTGGAACGACCTTTCGCCCGATTCATTAAAAGACGGTTTCAATTGTACGGATCAGTCCCGGCATGGTTTCGAACCCGTAATCATCCGTGGTGAACGGATAGAAAACGGGTTCCTGCGGTTGCCCTTTCGCGGCCGCGCCGCTACATCAGCGGCAGCAAAATTCCGTAAATTCCAACAGTTTTCAGGGACCGCGATGGCTCGCCAGTTCGTCTATTTCATGCAGGGTCTGACCAAGAGCTACCCGACCCGAAAGGTGCTCGATAACGTCCATCTGTCGTTCTACCCCGACGCCAAGATCGGTGTGCTCGGCGTCAACGGCTCCGGCAAATCGACGCTGCTCAAGATCATGGCCGGCCTCGACAAGGAATATAACGGCGAGGCCTGGGTCGCCGAGGGCGCCCGCGTCGGCTACCTCGAGCAGGAGCCGCAGCTCGATGCTTCCAAGTCGGTTCGTGAGAACGTCATGGAGGGCGTCGCCAAGCAGAAGGCGATCCTCGATCGCTACAACGAGCTGGCGATGAACTACTCGGACGAGACCGCCGACGAGATGACCAAGCTGCAGGACCAGATCGAGGCTGCGGGGCTGTGGGATCTCGACAGCAAGGTCGACCAGGCGATGGACGCGTTGCGCTGTCCGCCCGACGACGCCGATGTCACCAAACTATCAGGCGGTGAACGCCGCCGCGTCGCGTTGTGCCGCCTGCTGCTCGACCAGCCGGAACTGCTGCTGCTGGACGAACCGACCAACCATCTCGATGCCGAGTCGGTGTCATGGCTGGAAGGCCATCTGCGCAACTACCCCGGCGCGATCCTGATCGTGACCCACGATCGCTACTTCCTCGACAACGTCACCGGCTGGATTCTCGAACTCGACCGCGGCAAGGGCATTCCCTACGAGGGCAATTACTCGTCCTGGCTGGTGCAGAAGCAGAAGCGCCTCGAGCAGGAAGGCCGCGAGGAGGTCGCGCACCAGAAGACGCTGGCCCGCGAGCAGGAGTGGATCGCGTCCTCGCCGAAAGCGCGTCAGGCCAAGTCCAAGGCCCGCTACCAGCGCTATGAGGAACTGCTGAAGCAGGCGAGCGAGAAGCAGACCCAGACCGCGCAGATCACGATTCCGGTGGCCGAACGCCTCGGCCAGAACGTGGTCGATTTCGAAGGCCTCAGCAAAGCCTTCGGTGACCGCGTGCTGATCGACGATCTCACCTTCAAGCTGCCGCCGGGCGGCATCGTCGGCGTGATCGGCCCCAACGGCGCCGGCAAAACCACGCTGTTCCGGATGATCACCGGGCAGGAAAAGCCGGACAAGGGCACCATCACCGTCGGCGAAAGCGTGCATCTCGGTTACGTCGACCAGTCGCGCGACGATCTCGACGGCAAGAAGACCGTGTGGGAGGAGATTTCCGGCGGCAACGAGCTGATCCTGCTCGGCAAGCGTGAGGTCAATTCGCGCGGCTATTGTTCGTCGTTCAACTTCAAGGGGGCCGACCAGCAGAAGAGGGTGGGGGCGCTGTCAGGCGGCGAACGCAACCGCGTGCATCTCGCCAAGATGCTCAAGTCCGGCGCCAACGTGCTGCTGCTCGACGAACCGACCAACGACCTCGACGTCGATACGCTGCGCGCGCTCGAAGAGGCGCTGGAGGACTTTGCGGGTTGCGCCGTCATCATTAGCCACGATCGCTGGTTCCTCGACCGCATCGCCACCCATATCTTGGCCTTCGAAGACGACAGCCATGTCGAATGGTTCGAAGGCAACTTCCAGGACTACGAGAAGGACAAGATGCGAAGGCTGGGACAGGACTCCATCATTCCGCACCGGGTGAAGTACAAGAAGCTGACGCGGTAGCTGCCAATAGGGCGTTTGCGTGGTGGCCGCAGCAGTTGCGCTGCGGCCGGTAGCCGCTTCACACAAAGGCGACATTGCCCAGATATGCTATTCTTTGTACCTCGAATCCTTTTCAGCGAGCCCTCCTATGTCCCTCACGCCTGAAACACCCTTGCCGCCTGAATCCCAGCGCAAGGCATTGCGTCCGATCCCGATGCTGATCTTCAGCTCGCGCTGGCTGCAGCTGCCGCTGTATATCGGCCTGATCGTCGCGCAGGGCGTCTATGTCGTGCTGTTCCTGAAAGAGCTCACTCATCTTTTTCTCCACGCCTTCGATTTCAGCGAGCAGCAGATCATGCTGCTGGTGCTGGGCCTGATCGACGTGGTGATGATTTCCAACCTCCTGGTGATGGTTATCGTCGGCGGCTACGAGACCTTCGTCTCGCGGCTCAATCTCGAAGGCCATCCCGACCAGCCGGAATGGCTCAGCCACGTCAACGCCAGCGTGCTGAAGATCAAGCTGGCGATGGCGATCATCGGCATCTCGTCGATCCATCTGCTGCGCACCTTCATCGAGGCCGGCAATCTGGCGTCGGGCAAGAGCAACTACACCGAGGCCGGCGTGATGTGGCAGACCATCATCCACACGGTTTTCATTTTGTCGGCGATCGGCATTGCCTACGTCGACAAGCTGTCGAATGATTCAACGGCGCAGGCCAAACACGCCGCTTCGCATCATTGAGAGGCGGCGTATCGAACGACGGGAACGCGATTTGCGGCAGAGGCTGATAGCTGCGGTTCTGATGCTGGCGGCGATGACACCTGGCATGCTGCGCCCGGCGCACGCCGCCGACGCCGCCTTCACCCGGTTCATCGCCTCGCTGTGGCCGGAGGCGCAGGCCGCCGGGGTATCGCGCGCGACGTTCGATCGCGAGACGCGCGGTCTCGAACCGGATTACAAGCTGCCCGATCTGCTGCTGCCGGGCAGGCCGGCGACCGGTGCGCCGTCGCAGGCCGAGTTCGTGCAGGTGCCGGCCGACTATGTGAAGGAAGCCTCGATCGCGCGGCTGGCGGCCGAGGGGCAGAAGCTGATGCAGAAGCATCGTGCTGCGCTCGGCGAAATCGAAAAGCGCTTCGGCGTACCAGCCAGCGTCGTGCTGGCGATCTGGGGCCGCGAGACGGATTACGGCCGCTACCGGCTGCCTTACGATACGCTGCGCGTGGTCGCGACGCAGGCCTATGTGGGACGGCGCAAGGATCAATTCCGGGGCGAGTTCATCCTGGCGCTGAAGCTGCTCGGCGAGGGCGCTGTGGCGCGGAAGGATTTTCGTTCGTCCTGGGCTGGTGCTACCGGCCTCACGCAATTCCTGCCCGGCGAATATTACAAGCACGGCATCGACCTCGACGGCGACGGCCGTGTCGACATCTGGAATTCGGTACCGGATGCACTGGCCTCCGCGGCACAGCAACTCGTGAACAAGGGCTGGCAGCCGGGCGTGCGCTGGGCCTATGAGGTGAAGGCGCCCGCCAATGCCGATTGCACCATGGGCGTGCCCGAGGTGACGAAGCCGATCGCCGAATGGCTGCGCGCGGGCTTTGTGCCGGTGCGTGGTCAGAAGCTGAGTGCAGCAGAGCAGGCGCAGCCGGCCTCGCTGCTGCAGGTGGAAGGCATCTATGGCCCGGCGTTCCTGACCACGAAGAACTACTTCGTCATCAAGGAATACAATTTCTCCGACCTCTATGTGCTGTTCGTCGGCCATCTCGCCGACCGCATGATGAATCCGCAGCCGTTCGCAACGCCATGGACCGCGACGACGCAGCTGCGTTCCGCCGACGTCGAGGCGATGCAGCGTCACCTGACGCGGATCGGCCTCTACAAGGACAAGCTCGACGGCAAGGCCGGCATGCAGACTCGCGCCGCGCTCGGTGCCTATCAGAAGTCTGCCGGGCTGAAGGTCGACTGCTGGCCAAGCGAGGCAGTCCTGCGCTCGATGAGCGGCGCACGATGACCAACGAAAAAGCCCGGCAGAGAGGCCGGGCTTTGGATATCAAGACGCACCTGCTGGGCCGTCGGTCGGTGCAGATCAGTTGCAGACCTCGACGCGGCGGTAGCGCCAGTCATAGCCGTCCCAGAAGCGCTCGCGAACCATGCGGCACGCCGGGTAGGGCGCTTCCTCGACGTAGACCGGGCCGCCATAGGCCGGGCGGCTGGAGGCGATCGCGCCACCGATGATGGCGCCGCCGAGCAGGCCGGCTGCCACGCCCGCGGCAACGCCGCGCTGTGCGCTGGCGGGGGTCGCTGCGAGCGAACCGGCAATCGTTGCAACCGCGACCAAGGCAGCAAATGTCTTCTTCATGTCCTGGGCTCTCCTGGGAGGCGCCGTCGGGCGCCGGGTTTAGAGGTGACTTACACGCTGATTTCGAACCGCCGTTCCGCCAACAGAGCGCACAAGGGTCAATCGAAAGTAAACGTTCCTTTTGATGGCTGAAAAAAACGGTTTTTTCGGGCCACAAAGAGTCCAACACCCCGGAAAACCAGTGGTTTTCCGAGGTGTTGAGTTCGATTTAATGAAGGTGAATGGCGATACCGTTTGTCTTAATCGCAGACCCTGACGCTGCGGACGCGCCAGCCATAGCCGTCCCAGAAGCGCTGCCGCTGCCAGACGCATTCCGGTCCGTAACCGGGATCGACGACATAGGCCGGACCGCCGCCATATCCATATCCGGGGCCATAATAGCCCGGGCCGTAATAGTTGCGCTGGGACGCGATCGCGCCGCCGACGATGGCGCCACCGATCAATCCGGCCGCGACGCCCGCCGCAACTCCGCGCTGCGCATGGGCGGGCGCCGGCATCGCCACGGCCGAAACGGCCAACACGGCGGCAGCGCCGAACGCCATCAAAGTCTTCTTCATGGCCTTAACCTTTCTCGTGAATCAAAAAGGACAGCATCGATGCAGTCTGACCCGGCAAAAGTTCCACATTTTGCTTGAATGATCAATGAACGGGCGTCTCGATTGGCGGCGACAACGATATCGGGAAGGTGGCGGTGGCGGAGGCGGCGATTAGCGCTGAAAATTCTGCGAGCCAACCGGCGGTATTTTTGATCTGCCGCAATCCCCGCAGTTTAGATTCATTCCAGAATATGCCGCGCATCAGTTTGGAATTACTACAAAATACGGCATTTCCTTTTGCATCCAGACGCGCAGTTGAATATCCATGAAGGTGCATCACCCAAGGGCTCTACCGGTTTCATGATCGTCTGTTCCTGCAACGTCCTGAGCGACCACGATGTCCGAAATGCCGTGAGTGCAGCTTCGGACCTGCCGCGAAATGCAAAACAGGTTTACGGTTGCCTCGGCTGCAGCGCCGAATGCGGCAGATGCGCGCGTACCATCAAGACCATCATCGACGAAGCGCTTGGCGCCTGCGCCAAGGAGTGCTGCTCCGGCTGTCCGCACAGCCGTCACGCGGCAAATGATGAGCCTGCGCAGGACGTTACCCAGACGTTCGCACTCGCCGCCTGCTGAGAACCCGTTAATTCCGCTGCGTTTTGGCATTCCCACCGCTTTTTGCGCGGCGAGGTTGCTCTGGGCTGAAAACTGATTTAGAAGCATTCTAAATTCAGTGGCGGCCGGTTTGGGCCCCGAAATCCGGAGTGCAACCATGCAGGGCGATCCCAAAGTCATCGATTATCTCAACAAGGGCCTGCGCAGCGAGCTAACCGCGATCAACCAGTACTGGCTGCACTACCGGCTCCTCAACAATTGGGGCCTTCTGGAAATGGCCAAGGTCTGGCGCAAGGAATCCATCGAGGAGATGGAGCACGCCGACAAGTTCACCGACCGGATCCTGTTCCTGGACGGCTTTCCCAACATGCAGGTGCTCGATCCGCTCCGCATCGGCCAGAACGTCAAGGAAATCATCGAATGCGACCTCGCCGCCGAGATCGCCGCGCGCACGCTCTACCAGGAAGCGGCAACCTACTGCCACAGCGTCAAGGACTACGTGTCGCGCGACCTGTTCGAGAAGCTGATGAAGGACGAGGAACACCACATCGACTTTCTCGAAACCCAGCTCGACCTGATCGGGCGCATCGGGCTTGAGCTCTATACGCAGAAGCATGTCGGCGGACTCGAGAGCGGGGATTGAGCTTCTTACCCTTCCCTGGAGGGGGAGGGTCGGCTCGCATGAGCGAAGCGAAATGCGAGACGGGGTGGGGTGATCCCTCCACGCGGGCGCTGTTGGACGTGGAGAGGCCGTCACCCCGCCCCGCCGCTTCGCGTCGACCCTCCCCCTCCAGGGGAGGGTTCTTCATCACAGCTGCGTCTTGTAGCGCTCGTAGACGACCTCCTGGCTCTCACGCTCGCCGAGGCCGGTCTGGTCGTGGATCATCTCGCCGATGCTCGGCATCACCGCGCGTTCGACCCTGTCGCCCGCCCAGAGTTTCGAGCGCATCAGCGCCTTGCCGCAGTGGAAGTAGACTTCCTTGACGTCGATGCGCAGCACCGCGCGCGGCGGCTTGCCGAACTCCACCATCGACGCCATCAACTCCGGATCCACCGTGACGTTGCCCTTGCCGCCGACGCGCAGGGTCTCGTCGATCCCGGGCACGAAAAAGATCAGGTGCACGAAGCCCGAGCCCTCGACGATGTTGCGAAAACTGTCGATGCGGTTGTTGCCGGAACGATCGGGCATCAGCAGCAGGTTCGGACCGCCGACATGGATGAAGCCGGGATTGCCGCCGCGTGGCGATGCATCGACGCTGCCGTCGGAGTCGGAGGTGGCGAGCACGCAGAACGGCGACATGCCGATGAATTTCCTGGCGTGAACGTCGATCTCCGGCCGCGCCTTGGCGATCACGCGCGGCGTGGGGGCGGCATAGATCGTGGCGAGGTCGCTGACGGCAAAGTCGGTCACAGGCATCCTCCGGTCGATTTTCGACCAGACTATCATCGCGGCGTTTTCGCGTCATCAGCTCCGCTCGCCAGCGCCAGCCGCCTTCGTCTAGCCTTCCACTTCGGTCTCCGGCCGGTCGTTGCCGGCCGCAGTTTCCGAATGCCAGCGGCCGTCCGAGGTCTCGTATTCGATCATTTCGGTGCGGCCCGGCACCCGCTGCTCCGCCGCCGCGCGCCGTGCCGCGGCGAGCGCTGCGGCGCGGTTTGGAAACGGTTCGGAGAATGCGCCGTTGACGGTATAGGCCCAGCCGCCGTCATGTTCGACGATCTTGTAGGTCACGTGGGTCATCGGGAACTCGCTGGTTGCAGGTACCGACAGGGGTGACAGAATAAGCCAGGATGTCGGAATTTGCACCGGCCGTTCGTCCTCGGGTAACGGGCTGCCGTTGAGATTTGCGTTGAGGAGGAACCATGTGCCGCAACATCAAGACATTGTTCAATTTCGAGCCGCCGGCGACGCATGCGGAGATCCATGCATCGGCGCTGCAATTCGTGCGCAAGCTGTCCGGTTTCAACTCGCCGTCGCAGGCCAATACTGAAGCCTTCAACCGTGCCGTCACTGAAGTCTCCGACAGCGCACGGCGGCTGCTGGCATCGCTGCAAACCAATGCTCCGGCGCGCGACCGCGAGGTCGAGGCCGAGAAGGCGAGGGAGCGCTCGCGGGCGCGGTTCGGCTGATCGTTCGTATGCGTGAGGAGGCTCACGGTTCGGCGCGGCGAGGCCAGGCATGATGGCATCAACCATCAGCCATCGGAGATTTTTCATGGACCAGGCCACGCGGTTGAAGCTCAGCGCCATTGCTTTCACGGTCTTCTGGATTGGCGGCATGCTGTGGTGGAGCGGGGAGTATCATCCCGCCAACATCGTCATCCTCTCGGTTTGCGGCGCGGTCGCCGGCTATTTCTGGTATCGCGCCATGCACTGGTCGTCCCGGCGCATGCGGCTGCTGCCGCTTGATGGCTGATCATTCGAGTTGGTCCGCGCCAGCGGGCGAAAGCTGATCAACCCGCTTCCCACGTTACCGGCAGATTGAGCAGGCCGCGGAACGCCCAGCCGCCGATCCGTACCGGTTCGCGCGCGTCCAGCCGCAAGCCCTTCAGCCGCGCGAACGCACTCGGCAGCGCGACGTCGGCGACCATGGCGCGGGAAGCAAACGCGCCGGCGCAGTAATGCGGCCCGGCGCCGAAGGCGATGCTCTTCTGGGTATCGCGGGTGATGTCGAACCGATCAGGTTCGGCAAAGCAGGCCTCGTCGCGATTGGCGGAGCCGAACATGAAGAACACGCGATCCTCAGGCTCGAATTCGACACCGCCGAACGACCACGGCTTTGCGACGCGGCGCGGCGACATGCCGATCGGTGCGATCCAGCGCGCATATTCCTCGAATACGTCGAGCCACTTTGCACTTCCGGCCTGGACCAGCGCGAGCTGTTCGGGATGCGTCAGCAGCGCCCAGATCGCGCCCGAGATCGCATCGCGCGGCTCGTTCTGGCCGCCGGAGATCGCCAGCTTGATGTTGGCGCGGATGCTTTCGATCGGCTGGCCGGCGGTCAGCAGCACGCTGAGGATCGAGGTGTTCGGGTGCCGCTTCACCACAGGGATCATGTCGTCGATCGCCGCATCGATGCCGGCGGTGGCCGCATGGCAGCGCGCCTCGACTTCCTTGTTGCCGGTGTAGTTGGCAATGCCGTCGATCATCGCCTGCGACCACGCATCCATGTCCTGGAAGCGCATGTTGGTCAGCCCGGTGACGTCCTTCAGGCACTCCGCCGACAGCGGCAGCGCGAGCGCTTTACAGAGATCGGCTTCGCCCTTCGGCACAAGCTCGTCGAGGATGCGGTCGGCATGGGCCTGAAACTGCCTGACCCAGGTGTCGCGCACCGTGCGCGGCGACACCGCGGGAAACATCGCCTGCCGCTCGCTCATGTGCGCATCGCCGTCCTTGCGCATCATGTTGTGGCCCATCAGCAAGTTCATCAGCCCGTTGGGCTGGTGCGAGGAGAACACGTCGATACGCTTCTCCTGCGTGAAGATGTCGTCGCGCCGGGTGAACACCGTGGAGCCGAGCTGCGGCACGAACGCGATCGGCGCTTCTTTCCGCATCCTCGCCAGCGCGGGGTAGGGGTCGGCCCAGAAGCTTGGGATGTCGATGTCGAAATGCGGGGCGTTGGACATCACACCGCCCGGTAGCCGCCGTCGACCATCACGATCTCGCCGGAGACGTAGGCGGAGAGATCCGAGGCGAGGAAGATCGCGGGGCCGACGATGTCTTCGGCGGTGCCGGCGCGGCCGAGCGGGGTGTGGTCGAGGAAGGTCTTGACCAGTTCCGGATTGTTGGCGCGGGCGTTGGCGTTCAGCGGCGTTGCGATGAAGCCCGGGCCGATGGCGTTGACGCGGACGCCTTCCTTGCCGAGTTCGGCGGCGAGCGCCTTGGTAAAGCCGAGCACGCCGTGCTTGGACGCCGTATAGGCCGGCGAACTCGGCGTGCGCACATGCACGATCGACTGGATCGAGCCGATATTGATGATGCGGCCCTTGCTGGCGCGCAGCGGCGCGAGGAACGCGTGCGTCACGTTGAACACGCCGGTGAGGTTGATCGCGATGATGTCTTCCCAGTCGTTGATGACGGTCTCGGCGGCGCCGAGCATGCCGTTGCGGCGGACGATGCCGGCATTGTTGACGAGGATCGAGACCTGGCCGACCTTGTCGGCAATTTGCCGGGCCATCGCGACGCAGTCCTCGCGTTTCGCGACATCGAGCGCAAAACTCTCGGCCTTGCCGCCGGCGTCGCGGATTTCCTTCGCGGCTTCGGCCGCCGCCTTCTCGTCCCGGTCGAGCAGCACCACCCGCGCGCCTTCGCGGGCGTAACCGCTGGCGATCGCGCGTCCGATGCCGGAGCCTGCGCCGGTGACGACGGCAATGTGGTTCTCGAGAAGGGGCATGCGACGTTTCCTCTGCTTCTGATTTTGCGGGAGGATAGCAAGCGCTGCGGCGGGCACAAGGTGGGGAGCTCCACGGTTTTGCAGGGTGGGCAAAGCGCAGCGTGCCCACCATTTTCTGCGGAGCAAGCAAGGTGGGCACGGCGCAAGTGCACCTTTGCCCACCCTACGAACTGAACGCAGCGTTCGCCTCGCCGTGGATATTGATCGAAATGTGTCGCATTCGTGATGATGTGCTGGCCGGCCGTGCATCGTCAGGCGCATGAAGCCGCTGTTTTGATGCGGCCGATCGGCTACAAGTGATCGGGCACGACTCACATCCGCGTCAGTCGGGCCCGCCTGCAAACGTCTCCGGGAGAGAATTTGATGAAGATGATATCCGCCATTCGTGTTGCCCTGGTCGCGCTGATCGCGTTTGCCGGCACCGTGCTGTCTTCCGCCTCGCACGCCGATGAAGGTTTCGTGCAGCTCACGATCTACAAGGCGGGATGGGTCATCGGCGGTTCCGGCGGCTCCGGCGTGCTCGACTTCCGCGGCCGGCGCTATGCGCTGTCGACCGGCGGGCTCGACTATGGCTTCGTGTTCGGCGGATCCAAGACCATCCTGCGCGGCCGCGTCAGCAACATCTGGCGCCCCTCCGACGTCGCCGGCGTCTACGGCGCAGCAGGCGCGGGCCTTGCCATCGGCCGCGGCGCGCGTGCGATCGTGCTGACCAACCAGAAGGGTGCGGTGCTGGAGCTGACCGGACACCAGGTCGGGCTGATGGCCAACGCGGATCTCAGCGGTCTCGCAATCACGATGCGGTAGCGGATCGTGCGCTGCGTAGGGTGGGTTAGCCGAAGGCGTAACCCACCGTCTGTCCGAGTGGTACGAAGTTGGTGGGTTACGCTTCGCTAACCCACCCTACGGCAGCAGGTGAGCGATGAACCGCGACGAACTAATTGCCGCCTACAACGCGCCGGGCCGCCACTATCACAACCTCGCGCATATCGAAGACTGTCTCGCCGCGCTCGCGCGCGTGGACGGCCTTTCCGATGCCGAACGCGAAATTCTCAACGAAGCCATCTGGTGGCATGACGTCGTCTACGACGCGACCAGGGCGGACAACGAGGAGCTCAGCGCACAACTGGCCGAGCAGCATGTCCGCGCGGACATCGCGAGTGAAGTCGGCCGCCTGATCCGCCTGACGAAGACGCATCACGTCCAGCCCGGTGATCGCCTGGGCGCGCTCCTGATCTCGATCGATCTCAGCATTTTGGGCGCGGAGCCGTCGCGCTACGACACCTATGCGAAGGCGATCCGGCAGGAATTCATCCACGTGCCGGAGGCGGACTACCGTGCCGGTCGCGCCAGGGTACTCGGCCAGTTCGCCGCCCGGCCGGTCATCTATCCCGATGCCGGCTTCGCCGCGACCTACGACCGCCGGGCCCGCGAAAACCTGGCGCGCGAGCAGGCGTCGTTGAGTTCGACCTAACTCGGCGCCGGAATGTCGATGCCATCCGTCGCATACTGACGGATCTTGTTCCGCATCGTGCGCACCGAAAGCCCGAGCACGCGCGCAGCATGCGTCCGGTTGCCATCGAACCGCGCCAGCGTCTGCAGCACCAGCTCGCGCTCGATCGCCTCGACCGTGGAGCCGATCAGCATGGGCACGATTTCGTGGGGTGAGAGTGTTTGAGATTCCGGCTGCGGAATCTCGGGGGCGGGGAAACAATCCGCGCCGATATAGAGATCACGGTACTCGCCAACATCAACCTGGGGCATCAACATCTCCCGACTCAACGCCAGCCCCGAAACGCGGAGCAGAAGCATCAGGAATCACGGCCCCCTGCCGCAGCGCGAAGGTGGGCGCGTTTGGTTAATGAAGGGTTAATGGGGAGGTGAGGCGATGATCTCTCCGCGTCGTCCCTGCGAACGCAGGGACCCATAACCACCGGCGGCAGTTTTGCGAAGAGCGTCTGGGCCTCGGCCTTATCGAGAGATTCACGCGGTATGGGTCCCTGCGTTCGCAGCGACGACGTGGGGTGAGTTTCTGATTCAACTGTCAAACAACATGCGAATGTGAATCCGCATTCTCGCGACACGATGCGCCCGAGCTGTGCGTTACTTTCCGCCCTCGAAGATGGAGGGCGCAGGGAAGACCGGGTGCACGCTGCACCCGCGGTCCCGTGTGCAATGGTATGGAGAATGCGCACACGAGCATACAGGTTCAGCGGAAACACTCCGGCCTTCCCTGCGCAGTGGCTTTACGGCTTACTTCGTGCTCTTCCCGGAGAACGGCTCTTTTGCCTCCGTCATCGGCGGGACACCTCCCGCCAACTTGACGCCAGCACCGCGACGTCAGAACCACACGACTTCGCCGTACGCTTCATGCGCTTGCGTCCCGCGCCTTCCGCGTCCACCGCATCCCACCGCGCGTTCGTGACGTGCGCACGCCCCTCGTTCGGGTGAGACGGGCGGATTCTGGCACTGATTTGGCCTGCGGGTTAAGCGGAATATTTTCCATTCGCGGGCTTGACGTAATTTCTGAAAATCAGAAGTGATTTGCCCGTCGGGCTGCTTTGCCGCACCTGAGCAGCAAAATTCTCGTTGCGCGAAAAGCGAAGCAATCCATAGCGCCGCTTGCGAAAAGCCTGAAGTCGTCATTCCGGGGCGACGCGAAGCGTCGAGCCCGGAATCCATTTCGCAGCTTTGGTGTGGCCAAATGGATTCCGGGCTCGCGCCAAGAGGCGCGCCCCGGAATGACGCAGAGGTTGCCGCTACGCCTTCAACGCCGCCACGCCCTCGATCTCGATCAGCATCGCAGGGTTCGGCAGCGACACCACCACGCAGGTCGTGCGCGCCGGATAGGGCGCCGGCCCGAACGCTTCCGCATAGAGCCTGTTCATCGTGGCGACGTCGGCCGCGCGCGTCAGCAGCACGTTAACCTTGGCGAGATCGCGGAACGTCGCACCGGCTTCATCGAGCACGCGCCTGATGTTGACGACGACATTGGCGAACTGCGCCTCGAAGCCGTCGGGAAGGTCGCCGTTGGCGTCGAAGCCGGGAATGCCTGAGATGAAGAGCAGATCGCCGACGCGGGTGGCGAAGGAGAGCGGCGGGGCTTTGATGCCGGCGGGCGGAAGAAAGTGTTTGATAGGCATAGAGCACCTTCGGTCAACGGGGGTGTAGCCCGCATGAGCTTAGCGACATGCGGGATTTCTGCCAGCCCCGGACGTGGTCGAACTAAGCGGGCGATGTTAGCCGCCATATGAAACGGCCGGGCTCTCGCCCGGCCTTCGCATTCGATGGATGCCCGGGTCAAGCCCGGGCATGACGAGGCGAGAGTGGTTTCCTCATAACACCCGATTACTCTCCTTCACTTTCTCCGCATCCAGGTACACCTGCCCGCCCATCTCCTTGAACTTCTTGCTCATCGACGCCATGCCGTCCTCGATGGTCCCGCTCACCGACATCCCGATACTCGCCGGATCGTTCAGCGTCGCTGCGTAGTCCCGCACGTCCTGGGTGATCTTCATCGAACAGAATTTCGGGCCGCACATCGAGCAGAAGTGGGCGACCTTGTGGGCTTCCTTCGGCAGCGTTTCGTCGTGGAAGCTCTTGGCCGTGTCCGGATCGAGGCCGAGGTTGAACTGGTCGGTCCAGCGGAAGTCGAACCGCGCGCGCGAGAGCGCGTCGTCGCGCAGTTGGGCTGCGGGGTGGCCCTTGGCCAAGTCAGATGCGTGGGCGGCGATCTTGTAGGTGATGACGCCGACCTTGACGTCGTTGCGGTCGGGCAGACCCAGATGCTCCTTCGGCGTGACGTAGCAGAGCATGGCGCAGCCGAACCAGCCGATCATGGCAGCGCCAATGCCTGAGGTGATGTGGTCGTAGCCCGGCGCGATGTCTGTGGTCAGCGGGCCCAGGGTGTAGAACGGGGCTTCGCCGCACTCCTTGAGCTGCTTGTCCATGTTGATCTTGATCTTGTGCATCGGGACGTGGCCGGGGCCTTCGATCATGACCTGGCAGCCCTTGTCCCATGCGATCTTCGTCAGTTCGCCGAGCGTCTCCAGTTCGGCGAACTGGGCGCGGTCGTTGGCGTCGGCGATCGAGCCGGGGCGCAGGCCGTCGCCGAGCGAGAACGAGACGTCATACTTGCGCATCAGGTCGCAGATCTCGTCGAAGTGCGTATAGAGGAAGCTCTCCTTGTGATGCGCCAGGCACCACTTCGCCATGATCGAGCCGCCGCGCGAGACGATGCCGGTGACGCGGTTGGCGGTGAGGTGGATGTAGGGCAGGCGCACGCCGGCATGGATGGTGAAATAGTCGACGCCCTGTTCGCACTGCTCGATCAGCGTGTCCTTGTAGAGCTCCCAGGTCAGCTTGACGGGATCGCCGTCGCACTTCTCCAGCGCCTGATAAATTGGAACGGTGCCGATCGGGATCGGCGCATTGCGCAGGATCCATTCGCGGGTGGTGTGGATGTTGCGCCCCGTGGAGAGGTCCATCACGGTGTCGGCGCCCCAGCGGATCGCCCACACCATCTTGTCGACCTCTTCCTCGACCGACGACGTCACGGCGGAGTTGCCGATATTGGCGTTGATCTTGGTGAGAAAATTGCGGCCGATGATCATCGGCTCGAGCTCGGCGTGGTTGATGTTGCAGGGGATGATGGCCCGCCCACGCGCGATCTCGCTGCGGACGAACTCCGGCGTGATGAATGCGGGAACGGAGGCGCCAAAGCTTTCGCCGTCGGCGAGTGCGGCTTCCGCGCGCTCGAGCTGCTGCTTGCGGCCGAGGTTCTCGCGCTCGGCGACGTAGATCATCTCTTTCGTGATGATCCCGGCTCGGGCGAATTCGAGCTGGGTGATCCTGTGGCCGTCGAGCCCGCGCAGCGGCTTGTGGTGCGCGGTGAAGGCCTTTGCGGCATGGGATGCGCCGACATTGCCGTTGTCCTCGGGCTTGATCGCGCGGCCCTCGTATTCCTCGACGCCGCCGCGTTCCTTGACCCACGCGAGACGGTTGCGGGCGAGACCGGCGTTGACGTCGATGGTCACGGACGGATCGGTGTAGGGGCCGGAGGTGTCGTAGACCGGCAGGTTCGGCTCGCCCGCGCCTTCGCTGAGAATGATCTCGCGCAACGGCACGCGCAGGTCGGGCGCGGCGTCGGGGGTCGAGAAGATCTTTCGCGACGAGGCGAGGGGGCCGGTGGTGACGGCGGGAAGGGTGGTGTCGGGATTGGAGCGGATGTTCATGGTTATCCTCCTATGATCTTGCTGTCGTTCCGGACGGGCCGCGAAGCGGTCCGATCCGGAACCTCGACGTTGTGGCGCGAGATTCCGGGTTCGCGCTGCGCGCGCCCCGGAATGACGCTGATGGAAAGCGGTTCACGTCGCCTCCGCGTTCTGGCCAAGCCACTGCCGTACCCGCGCATCCGGGTCGGTGTTCTGCGTGACGTCGCTGACGACGGCGATCGAGTCCGCGCCCGCGGCAAAGATCTCGGCGGACTGTTCGAACTTGATGCCGCCGATCGCGACCAGCGGGATGTCGCCGATGCGTTTTTTCCACTCGGTGATTCTGGGGATGCCCTGCGGCGCGAAGCGCATCGATTTCAGCGTGGTCGGGAAGATCGGGCCGAGCGCGATGTAATCGGGTTTCGCGGCCAGCGCGGTGGCGAGTTCCTCGTCGTCGTGGGTGGAGATGCCGAGCGTCAGGCCCGCCTTGCGGATTTCCGCGAGGTCGGCGTCGACGAGATCTTCCTGGCCGAGATGCAGATGCCTGGCGCCGGCGACGATCGCTGCGCGCCAGTAGTCGTTGACCACGAGCTTTGCGTCGGTGCCCTTGATGACTTCGAGGGCGTCGCTAACAATCTGCAGCGCCGCGGCGTCATCAAGCTCCTTGGCGCGCAATTGAATGGTGCCGACGCCGAGCAGCGCCAGCCGCGCCACCCAGGCGACGGAATCGACGACGGGATAAAATCGGTCAGGATACGGCATGCCAGAACGGGGTCCCGATGACAGGGGTTGAGGGGGAGGCGAAGTCGCGGGCTTCCATCAGCCCGGCCTCGTAGGCGGTGCGTCCGGCTTCCACGCCAAGGCGGAATGCGTTGGCCATGACGACCGGGTCGGCGGCCTTGGCGATTGCGGTGTTGAGCAGCACGGCGTCGTAGCCGAGTTCGAGCGCGTGCGCGGCGTGCGACGGCGCGCCGAGACCGGCGTCAACCACCAGCGTGATGTCGGACAGGCGCTCGCGCATGAGCTTTAGCGCATCGCGGTTAGTGATGCCCTTGGCGCTGCCGATCGGCGCGGCCCACGGCATCACCACCTTGCAGCCGGCATCGACCAGCCGCATGGCAACCGAGAGGTCTTCAGTGCAATAAGGGAACACCTCAAAGCCGTCCTTGATCAGGATGTCCGCGGCCTCGACCAGGCCGACCACGTCGGGCTGCAGCGTGTCGTTGTCGGCGATCACCTCGAGCTTGATCCAGGGCGTGGCGAACAGCTCGCGTGCCAGCTTTGCCGTGGTCACCGCCTCGCGCACGGTGCGGCAGCCGGCGGTGTTCGGCAGCACGCTGACATCGAGCTCGCGGATCAGCGACCAGAACGCGTCGCCGGTCTTGCCGCCGGCGGCCTCGCGCCGCAGCGACACGGTGACGATGTTCGCCCCGGACGCGCGGATCGCGTCCTGCATGATCGCCGGCGAGGGATACAGCGCGCTGCCGATCAGGAGCCGGGAGGAAAAGGTTTTGCCGTAGAAGTTCAGCATGGCGACGCTGTCTCCTCAAATGATCCTGTCGTTCCACCGCTGACCGTCATCCCCGCGAAGGCGGGGATCCAGTACGCCGGGAAGCCCGTGATTGAGCCGATGGGTCGCGGCGTACTGGATCGCCCGGTCAAGCCGGGCGATGACAGCGGAGGGGACGATGCAAGCATGCCCATCCCTCACCCTCCCTGCCGCGGCGTGATGATCTCGATCTCGTCGCCGGGCTTCAGCGCCGTCTCGGCCCAGCGGCTTTTCGGCAGCACGTCGTAATTCACGGCGATCGCGAAATGCGAGCCTTCGTATTCGAGCTCGGACAGCAGCGCATCGACGCGCTCGGAGGCGATCTCCCGCGCCTCGCCGTTGACGATCACACGCATCGCATCACCTCATTGTCGATCGCGCCGCGCTGCACATAGGCAAGCGTCAACTCGGCCAGCGCCGGCGCCAGCAGGAAGCCGTGCCGATAAAGCCCGTTCACGGCGATCTTGTTCTTGCCGACCGTGATCCGCGGCAGGTTGTCCGGAAAGGCCGGGCGGAGCCCCGAGCCGAACTCGACGATTCGCGCTTCGGCAAAGGCCGGGTGCACGGCATAGGCCGCGCCCAGCAGCTCGAGCGCGGAGCGCACGCTGACGCCGGTGTCCTCGGCCTCGATCGAGGTCGCGCCCAGCATGAACTTGCTGTCGCCGCGCGGGATGACGTAGAGCGGCCAGCGCGGATGGATCAGCCGCACCGGGCGCGAAAGTTCGACCTCGCCGGTCTCGACGATGATCATCTCGCCCTTGACGCCACGCAGTTCCGGCTGCGCGTCGCGCGCGGAAAGGCCGCGGCAGTCGATGACGATGCCGTCGAGGTTTTCCGCGTTCATGTCGCTGTCGAATTTCACCGTGCCGCCGGCGGCCTCGATGCGGGCGTGCAGCTCCGGGAGCACGCGGCGCGGCTCGACATGGCCTTCATCGGGATAGAACAGCCCGTCGCGGAAACGGCCGTCCAGCGAAGGTTCGAGTTCGCTCACGCCCCGCGCGTCGAGGCGCCGGTGACCGGTGGTGAGCTTCGCAAAGCGTTCGAAGTCGGCGCGGTCGCGCGCATGCGCCACCACCAGCGAGCCGTTGAACGGGGTGTCGGGAAACTGCTCGCGCCACAGGTCGAGCGAGCGGACGCCGAGCCGGCCGATCACCGGTTCCGAGGTTTCGGCCTCGCACCACGGCGCCAGCATGCCGCCGGCCCAGTGGCTGGTGGAGAGCGTCATATCGGCGTCACTGCGCTCGTACAGCGTGACGGAATGGCCGGCCTGCGCGAACAGCAACGCCTGCCATGCGCCGGCAATGCCTGCGCCGATGATGGAAACGGGGGAATCCCCCCGTGCGTCTGACTTCTGGTACATCCCTGTCCCTTCGCCGGCATGACCCGGATCAGGTTCAAAGGGTCACCGCGGTCCAGAACCCTCTACCTCAAGGTAGCCGGCCCAAGCGTGCGGTATCTCAGCTCCTCACGGAGCACCCCTCGGAACATGTCTAATGTAGGCCCTTGAGGCGGGGTGTCAACGCGGCCGTGCGCGGAACTGCACTGCATTCGGGGCCGGACGCATCGCAGCGCGCCCGGAACCAGGGATCAACTGCGGGTTCGGCTACTTCGCGGTCTGCATCGCGTTCGCATCAGTGGGCGCCGGGACGCTTTTCGACTTTGCGCTCGCCAGCACCGGCGCGATCTGCAGCGGGCCCTGCTGCCGCTGTCGCTTGGCGGCGTAGTAATAGCCGCTCGCATAATAGCGCACGGCGCGGCTGTGATCGCCGTTGGCGGCGCGATAGGCGCCGGCGAGATATTTGACGCCCCAGGTGAGGTTGGTGTTGGGATCGCGCAGGCCCGCGGCGTCGCCGGTGTAGCCGAGGCCGCGCGCGGTCGGGAGCTTGATCTGCATCAGCCCGATGGTGCCGCCGCGGCCGACCAGGTGCGGATGATACTTGCTCTCCCGCACGATCACGCGATGCACCAGCGCTTCCGGCACGCCGTTGGCGCTGGCATGCGTCGCGACCATGCTCTCATACTGCGCGCGGCTCTGCGCATTGGCATCGGGCGAGAACGCCATCGCGGCGATGGTTGCGAATGTAAGGTTGAGCAAAATTTTCATAAAACAATCTCTGGCCGGTCGGGATTTGCATCCCCGGACTATTGAGGCCAGCGGGCGGCGGTGCGGCGAAAAGACGGCGGCATTGCGGCCGGATATGCAAGGGGGTTGCCATCGTTCAGGAATGGCACAGCGGCAATGCTACGTTGTGCGAGCTGTGCATTGCGCCAGCGCAATTTTATCTGCGTCGCGTCGACGCGCAGGAATCGCGTGCAAAGGACACAGTCAAGGTGTAAAGAGTTTTCCCGGCGTAAAAGCGTGCGTTCCGACAGCAAAGCTGTCTCATCAATCAAACGACAAAATCAGAACAAAAGTCCGAAGGGAGATGCGCCTATGGCTCGACTCGATTCCGGCTATTTGCCCCGTGGAAACCCCTGCGCGCAGTGCGGCAAGCTGATCCCGCGACCCGACTGGGTCGAAAGCAGCCCGGGCCGCACGTCGTTCCTCTGGTTCTGCCGCGCCTGCGACTATCGCTTCGAAGCGATCGCGATCTACGAAGAAACCCATCCGGATTCACTCGCGGCCTGAACCATCCAGGCTGACGACGGCCGGCCGTGGGCTGCCGGCAATTCACATCCACGATCACACTGCGGCCCTGCCGGTCGTGCAGCGCTGCCGCACTGCCATGCCATTTTGCAATGCGGGAACTGGACGGGAATTTCGACGTTGCTTCCCTTTCATCCGACGTGTGGAGGGTGCAATGGCAATCGACGTCATGGCCGCGCCGCATCAGCTGATCGCAAGCGATCGCGTGGAAGGCACCGCGGTACGCCGGCCGAATGGAGACATGATCGGCCACATCGAACGGCTGATGATCGACAAGGTCACCGGAAAAGTATCCTACGCGATCTTGAGCTTCGGCGGCTTTCTGGGCATCGGCGCCAATCTGCTGCCGCTGCCGTGGGGACGGCTTCGCTACAACACGAAGTTCGAAGCCTACGAACTCGACGTCAGCACTGAAGAGCTGAAGCGCGCGCCGTCGTTCCGCGCCGACAAGGATTTCGACTGGGGCGATCGCGACAAGGAAGCGGAGTTGCATCGCTATTACGGCATGCCGCCTTACTGGGGCGGCTTCTGACCGCGGGCGCGTGCTGACGCCGCGCGTGCATCGCATCCTGTTCGCGCGCATGTTCCGATGTTAGGCTGTGCCGCGGCAGGAGCGTCCTGCGTCCTGCCTGAGATCAACAGGAGGACCGAAATGGCTGAGAGCGTCTACAAGGTCATCGAACTGGTCGGCACCAGCAAGGAATCCTGGGAGAAGGCCGCGGCTGCGGCGGTCAGCCGCGCGGGGAAATCGTTGCGCGACCTTCGCGTCGCCGAGATCGTCAAGCTCGATCTGCAACTGGACGCCAAGGGCGAGATCGAGGCGTACCGCGCCAAGGTGAATGTCTCGTTCAAGTTCGAGGATTGACGGGACCTTGATACGCGATCGCTTGAATCGTCATTGCGAGCGAAGCGAAGCAATCCATACTATTCTCGCGGCACGATGGATTGCTTCGTCGCTCCGCGCCTCGCAATGACGGAAGCTATCGGGAACGTGTCGTCACAGCCCCGGCAGAGAACTGATGAAGACGTTGATCGCGCCTTCGGCTTCCGCGATCACGCGCAGCGTCTTTGAATCGAAGGCGATGTCGGCCAGCCGCAGCTTGTCGATCTCGGCCGCGACGCGGACGCCGTTCTCGTTCTTCTGGAAGTCGGCGATCACAGCCGCGATCTGTTTCTGCGCGTTGCTGACGAACGGCTTGAGGTCGACGGTTGCCTTCTCCGCCAGCGCCTTCTGTAGCTGCGGCATCGCCGCGCGGGCTGCGGCGCCCAGCAATCCGAAGGCGGCTTCCGACTCGACGGCAAGCTGGATGTCTGTCAGCCGAAGTGTCTGTTGCGCCTGGTCGAGCACGGGCCGGCCCCAGATATGCACATTGGCCTCGCCACCGAAGCCGAAATAGCTCGCCTTTTCCTTTGCATTCACCAGCAGCGATATCAGCAGGCGATCGCCGGAAGCTGCAATGCTGGCGCGCTTGACGGTGACGTCGGCGGCACCCGAGCCGTCCTCCGGAAAGGTCTTTCCGGCGAACTGCGCCTCGAGGATCTTGTTGATCTCGGGGAACGGCATGTCGACGGGGACGCCGATCGAAACATGTCCCGGCGTCGGCGGCACGATGGTGATGGTGGCGGGGAACGGGCAGGCCGGCTTGGTCTCGGTCGGTGTGATGCGGGTTTCGGCCTCGATGCCGAGCGTCAGCGTCAACGCCGAGGCATCGACGCGCGGCTGTGCGGCAATCGCCCGTGTCGGCCGCACTTCCAGCCACAGCGGCGGCATCGTCGAGCCGGCGCTTGTTCCCTGCAGCTGGATCGAGCGGCAGGCCTTCGCCCATTGCACGCGCGCGTTCTGTTCCAGCGTCGGATCGTTGCGCAAGCGCGCCTGCACCAGCGCGATCTGTTCGGCGACGTTCCTGTCGATCAGCGGCTTGACCTGCGCCGGCACGCTGATGCGGGCGCCGCCGGCGGTAAGGCTGGTGTCGCCGAGATTGACCTGCGCTGCGAGGTTCGGCTCGATGCGCCAGGCGGCGGCGAGCTTCGGCCGGGCGGTGATGGTGACGTTGCCCTTGATCTCGGCGTTGGCGTTGAGGTTCTTGATGTTGATGCCGCCGATCTGCTTCGCGACATTGCCGCCGAGCAGGCTGCCGAGCGCATCGCCGACCGCGCCGGTCGCCTTCGCCGACAGCGAGCCCGTCACGCTGAGCGTTCCCGTCAGCGGCGTCGCCAGCGACAAGACGTCCTGGGCGCCGGTGGCTGATATCGGCCCGCGCGAGGCGGTCCAGCCGATGTCGGCATTCTCCAGGATCTGCGATACCGGGTTGTCGGCCTTGCCGTTGAAGTTCCGCGGCGCGCTGCGGTCGGCCGCGTCGCGGATCGCCGACAGCGCAATGGCAACTGGCGCCATCACGGTGGACGCGCGCGGCGCCGGCGGCAGCGGCGGCAATTCGACCAGCGTGGGGGCTTGCACACCGGCGCGCGGCGCCACGTAGTCGAGGACCTTCAGGCTGACCACGAACGAAACCGCGACGACCGCAACCGCGATCGCAATTGTCTTCGGATGCATCGGCAGACGCATCGTCCCCCCGGATCAAGAGATCGCCTCAAAGGAGGCGTTCTACAGGGTAGGGGACGCGCGCGCCAGTGCGGGGCCGATCAAGCCTGCGTTCGCCGAAGTGACAGACGTTCACGGAAAATCACATTAATTTGTCGCGGCGCTCCGATGTGACGATCAATTGCCGTCTTCGGGCGACGAAGCGTGCGGCGTTTTCGTCCTGTCCTTCGCGGGCCATTGCTCGGAAAGCGGCGGCAGTGGCGTTTCCTTGCCGGTCATCCGCTCCACGGCGATGGCGTATACGGTGATGATATCCAGCCGCGGGAAAAATCCCTTCGGCCGATTCGTCTCCGGCTTGCCGTATTTTTCCATCAACGCTTCGCAGAAGCGCTGCTTGGCTTGCCTGTCTTCGACGATGCGGATCCGGCCGAACAGGCATACGCTGCGATAGGCGAGGCCCGAATCGCATTCGAACCGGCCATAGTCAAAGACGCCCTCCTGTTCATCGACTTCGAAGCAGACGCGCTGGTCCCGCTCGATGTTTGTTCGCAGATGTCCGCCGGCGCTCGTGGTGTGCAGATGCACTTCGCCGTCGATCCAGAGATACAGCAGCGGGATGCAGTAGGGGAAACCGTCCTCGCTCACAGTCGCTAGCCGGCCGCTGTAGCCGCGCGCCAGCGTCTCCAGCGTCCGCGCCTCCGACATCGCCCGGTCTGCGCGACGGATTTGCGGTGAACTCATGATGGCGAGGTTTCCTTGTTCTTCAAAACAGGATAGGAAAGCAGTGGTCTTACGCATAGACCCACTTTGGCCCGATGAGGCATACCACTCCTCAAAGCCCGGCCAGGCTCATTCGGACGACGTCTGTGAAAAGCGAACAAGGCTGGGCGAAGCTCTACGCACTTGAGGTGGACCGCGCGTCGGACGCGCCGGTGTTCCGACAGATCTACCTGCAGCTACGATCGGCGATCCTGTCGGGAACGCTGCGTCCCGCGACAAGACTGCCCTCGACACGCGAACTCGCCGTGCAACTCGGCGTTTCGCGCTCGGCCGTCGTTTCCGCTTTCGAACAGCTTCTCGCTGAAGGCTATACTTTCGGCAGGAAGGGCGCCGGGACCTTCATCGCATCCGATCTTCCCGAACCTTTCGCAGCCACCCGTGGCCGCAGGCAGCGGCCGGCACCATCAGCCCAAGCGGCGGCATCCCCGCGTGAGCTCGGCGGTTTTCTCGATGTCACTTCGCAGAACGACGAGCGGCCCTTCAACCTGGGGCGGACGCTGGTGGATGCCCGCACCGCCGAGCTGTGGCGAAAACTCAGCGCCCGCAGCCTGCGCTCCTTTTCTCGCCAGCACCTCGGCTACGCCGATCCGCACGGCATGCTCGAGCTGCGCAAATCGGTTTGCGACTATCTCAAGGCGGCTCGTGCGGTGCAGTGCGAGCCCGAGCAAATCGTGATCACGGCGGGAACGCAGCAGGCGCTCGATATCGTGATCCGCCTGATGCGGGGACCGGACAAGGAAGTCTGGATCGAGGATCCCGCATACGCGCTGACGAGGCTCGTGCTGGTCGCGGCTGGCGCAAAGCTTTGCCCGATACCGGTCGACGCGCATGGCATCGATGTCGCCGAGGGCATCCGTCGCGCGCCAAAGGCGCGGGCCGTCTTCATCACGCCGTCGCACCAGTTTCCGAAAGGCGTCGCGCTGTCGATGGCACGCCGGCTCGAACTGCTCGCCTGGGCGCGCGAGTCCGGCGCCTGGATCGTCGAAGACGACTACGCCAGCGAATTCCGCTATGGCGGCCGCCCGCTGGCCTCGCTGCAGGGCCTCGATGACGCCGAGCGCGTGATCTACATCGGGACGCTCAACAAGGCGCTGTTCCCGGGGCTACGGCTCGGCTACGCCGTTTTGCCGCCTCCACTGGTAAAGGCTTTCGTCACCACGCGCTATCTGATGGACCGCCAGCCCTCCAGCCTTTGCCAGGCGGTGGTCACTGCCTTCATGGAGGAGGGACATTTTGCAGCTCACATCCGCCGGATGCGGGAGACATACCGCAACCAGCGGGACGCGATGGTCGCGGCGCTCCGGCGACGGCTTGGCGATCATCTGACCGTTAACCAACCGGACCAGGGCATGCATCTCGTTGCCTACATGCGGCGAGGGCTGTCGGATGTCAGGATCGAGCGGACGGCGCGAGAGCACGGCGTCGTCGTTCGCGCGATGAGCCGCCTGTATGTCGAGGCACCGGCGCAATCGGCGCTGATGCTCGGCTTCAGCGGCTATCCGCGCTCGATCATCGCGCCGGCGGTCTCCCGGCTGGCGCGGGCCTTCGAACGATAGCCTTACCCGTCGTGCCCCGGAATGCGGGTGGCTGGGCGGGAACTCTTCGCTCGCCGGCCGTGCGCAGCGAAACTCTGCATCGTGCACGCTGGAGGTCTTGCCATCAGTCGGAAGTTGACTCCAGATTATATACTTCATACTATAAAAAATGTAGTAGATTGGAGTTTTGCCGATGTCCTCGGTATCTTCCATTGCCCGTCCGGCCGGCGCCCGCAGCTTCTGGCTCGGCTTCGCCGCCTATCTCATCCCGACCTTTCCGATCGCGTTCGTCTGGCATCTCGTCCTGTTCGATCAGAAATATCATGCGCTCCGGATCTATCGCGAAGAGCCTGTGATCGCGCTCGGACTGGGTTCGATGATCATCCAGGGTGCGATCTTCTCGTGGCTGTTTCCACGTGTATTCCCGCTGGGCAGCCGCTCCGTCCTGAAGGACGGGCTGTTGTACGGTCTTGGTGCAGGCCTTTTGTCGTGGTCGTTCACCACGCTGGCCGTGGCGGCCAAGAACGTGATGGTTTCGGTTCCGGACTTCGTGTTGCTCGAAACCGCGTTTACGACCCTGCAGTTTGCGATCGTGGGTCCGCTGATCGCGCTCGCTCACCGTAGATGTGCGGAGAAACTGATCGCCAGGGCATGAGCAATCTTCACTACCCGCAATTCTGTGCATTGGCCCGCGCGGCGGAAATCATCGGCGAGCGCTGGACGCTTCTGATCATCCGGGAGCTCCTTCTTGGGCCGAAACGATTTGTCGATCTGCTGGATCACCTTGACGGCATGAGTCCTACCTTGCTGACAGCGCGCCTTTCTGCCCTGATCGAGTGCAACGTCGTCCGTCGCGCCGTCTTGCCACGTCCGGCAAATGCGCAGGTGTACGAACTGACGGAGATCGGCCGCGAAATCCAGCCCGCGGTCCGGGAGTTGATCCGTTGGGGCGGACGCTTCCTGTTCCCGCCGGTGCCGGGCGATACCTTTGAGCCCGACTGGGTGATGCTTGGCCTCGACGCGATTGCGAAGCGGTCACCCGTGCCGGAAATCAATATCGGCCTCGTTGTTGCCCATGGCAGGAAATCGGCTGGCTTCACCGTCGCGGGAAGCGGCTCGGGCACGTCGATCCAGAGAGGCATCGCTGATTGCAAGGGAATATTGGAGGCCCCGTTCGATGCCGTGCTGCAGATCATCGGGAAGCGCGTATCGCTTCAGGATGCGGTCGAAGCGAAGCGCGCCAGAGTTAGCGGTTCAATGGCACTGGTTCGCAAGCTTCCCGTTCTGTTTGATCTTGCAGAACGCCGGCATGTAGCGCCCGGCTCGAACTGAGGGCGTGACCGGTGCATTGGACCACAGGGGGAACAGGAGTGATCTATGAAAAAGTATGTGCTGCTGCATTACGGATTTGAAAAGCCCACGCCGGAAATCATGGCCGCCTGGGGCGAATGGTTCGAGGCAACGAGGCCGCATATGTCAGACATGGGTGGCTTCGGCCACGGCCGGGAAATTTCGAAGAGCGGAACGAGAGACCTGCCGCTCGGCCCCGACTCCATCACCGGCTTCACGATCGTCAACGCCGGCAGTCTCGATGACGCGGAGAAGCTGGCGCAAGGCAACCCGTTCATTTCGAGCATTCGGGTCTACGAAGTGCGAACGGGCTGAGAAAAAACGGCCTCGGAAGCCGAGGCCGTTTGCCATTGTGAGACTGTCCGCGTTTAGCGGATGGTCGTGCCGAGATCAGCGCGACGGTCCGTCATCGGCAGCACGATCACCTTGGTACCGACGGTGACCCGCGAATAGAGATCCTTGACGTCCTCGTTGGTGAGGCGGAGGCAGCCCGAGGAAACGCGGGTGCCGATCGTTTCCGGCGCGTTGGTGCCGTGGATCCGGTAGATGGTACCGCCGAGATACATCGCGCGGGCGCCGAGCGGGTTGCCGGGGCCGCCGGCCATGTGGCGCGGCAGATAGGGCTGGCGGGCGATCATTTGCGGGGGCGGAGTCCAGGCCGGCCATTCCGCCTTGCGGGTGATGGTCTGGGTGCCCGACCAGGTGAAGCCGTCGCGGCCGATGCCGATGCCGTAGCGCATCGCCTGGCCGTTGCCGAGCACCAGATAGAGATAGGTGTTGGGGGTGTCGATGATGATGGTGCCGGGCGCCTCGCGGCTGGAATAGTTCACGACCTGGCGGCGCAAGCGGGCCGGCAGCTCGAACGCCTGGTCATCGTCCTGCGGCGCAACGGCGACCGGAGGCGGAGCGGCTTCCATCGGAGGCGGCAGGAAGAACGGGAACATCGGCAGCGGAGCGGCCGAGGCGGGCGTGGAAAATGCGGTCGCGCCGATCGCCAGCGCACCAATGATGGCGGCCGTAATGCGGCCGTTCGATTTCAAAATGGACATGCCGTCCCCCTGTTTGCCGCGCCTTGCTGGCGCGTCGTTGGGAGAACATCTACAGACGAACCGTTTCAGGACATTTGCACGAAATCGCCAAAATGGTTTCGTCGCGTTAGCGAATTGTTTCGTTAATATTTCGTGGAGAGCGGCCGGCGCGGTCTTACTGCCTTCTCCCCTTGTGGGAGAAGGTGGCGCGAAGCGCCGGATGAGGGGTCTGTCTCAGCACAAACGGTCTGTGCTCGTGGAGAGAACCCCTCATCCGGCTCGCCGCCGCTTCGCGTCGTCGATCCACCTTCTCCCACAAGGGGAGAAGGGAAGAACGGCGCACTGGCTTCCGATCACGTCTGCAGCGCGCGCATCCGTGGCGCGTCGGCAGCGCCGTTGGCGGCGGCGAGCACCACGCGGCGGTCGGCGATGGCGTGATGGAATTGTTCGAGCGCGAGGCGGATAACGGAAAGGTCGCTTTCCTCGATGGCGCCGTCGTCGTAGCAGTCGAGGGCCTCGCGCAACAGGCGGTCGGCTGTGCCCTGCATGGCAGTCAGTTCTTCCGGCGTCTCGACCTGGCGCACTTTTGAGACCAGATCGAGCAGGTCGTCGCGATGGCTGACGTAGAGTTCGCGCTCGTCCTTGTTCCAGTAGTGCTTGAACCAGGCGCCGACCGAGCCGAGGCCGGAGACGATCAGGATCAGGAACCAGATGTAGTCGGTATACTTTTCCAGAAACGTCCGCTCGTTGCCGTCGATATACGCCGCGGCGCCCGCGTGGGCCGGCAACGCGGCGTCCTTTTCGGTATCGGGCTTTTCGATCTGCGAGGCGCTCGGCATTTCCCGCGCCAGTTGCTGGCGATTCGTGAAGAGCTGCCGGGCGAAGGCCGCGACTGCCGTCTCCGACAGCGACTTCGGCGCGATGATCAGATGGTTGACGCTCAGCGTATCGACCTTGTCCTCGGGGCGTGGCGGCGACGAGTTGAAAATGCTGCCGGGGATCTCCTCGGACTCGTAGATCGGGTTCTTCTTGGCGATCGCGTCGGCGACTTCGATCGGCAGGAATTTTGGCTCGCCGCGGGCTGCCGCCGTGGCGGCGATGGCGTCCACCGTGATCTTGCTCTTGAGCGGGCCGACCGCCATGAAGGCGTCGAGCGATGGATCGCGCGCCATGTCGGTGGTCTGGTTGGTGGCGAACTGGCTGACCGCGACCTTTTCCGGATCGATGCCGGACTCCTTCAGGACGGTGCGCAGCAGCTTGACGTTGGCTTCCGTCCGTCCGATGACGCCGACGCGATGCCCGGGCAGGGCGTCCAGCGTCTTCACCCTCGGCGTGGATTGCTTCCTGCCCTTGGTCGGAAGCCCCGGTGCCGACCACAGTACGATGACGTTCTTGCGCAGGATTGCAACCGACTCGGCATCGGCAGGCAGGTTGAGGTCGCCGCGCGCCACTGCAAGATCGGTCTTGCCGGCGGCAAACAGCGCGATGCTCTGCTGCGTTCCCTCGGTCGTGATCGGCGCCAGCCGCACCGGGCTGCCCTCGCGCGCAAAGGTCTGCGCCATCAGCTGGACCAGTTTCTGGTCCTCGCTACCGGCAGGGCCGACGGCAATCCGCAGCGTCGTCGGCCGCAACACGTAATACAGCGTGCCGGCAGCGACGCAGAACGCCAGCATACCCGCGGCGAGGATCAGAAGCGCGTAGCTCTTTCGCTTCCTTCGCTGGCGGGATGGCGCTGGATTATCGTTGGTGTCTGACATCGTTCTGTCACGTTACCCGGAAAAGCGTGGAGATGGCTTTAAAAAACAACCTTACAGAACGATGACGTCATACGCCTGAAATATCCATGTCCCAACGTCGAATTCGAGAATCATTGTCGAATCCCGGTTGGACCAAAACATGAAGATACTGATCGCGACCGACGCGTGGCATCCGCAGGTTAACGGCGTCGTCCGCACGCTGACCTCGCTCGCCCGCAGCGCTTCGGCGCTGGATGCCGACGTCAGCTTTCTCACGCCTGACGGTTTCCCGTCGATGGCGCTGCCGACCTATCCGGGGCTGCGCATCGCGTTGCCGAACCGGCGCGAGATCGCGCGGCGGATCGAGGCGGCTGCGCCGGACGCCATCCATATCGCGACGGAAGGCCCGGTCGGCTGGGCCGTGCGCGCCTATTGCCGTCGTCGCAAGCTTGCGTTTACCACGTCCTACACCACGCGCTTCCCGGAATATATTGAGGTGCGCACCCGGTTGCCGGCCAGTGTCGGCTATGCGGTGCTGCGGCACTTTCACGCCGCCTCGTCGATGGTCATGGTCGCAACGGACTCGCTGCGCCAGGAACTTTCCGCGCGGGGATTTCGCAAGCTCGGCTTCTGGACGCGCGGCGTCGACACCGAACTGTTCAACCCGCACAATCCCGTGGCGCTGGACCTGCCGCGACCGATCTTCATGACCATGGGCCGCGTCGCAGTGGAGAAGAATCTCGAAGCGTTCCTCTCGCTCGATCTGCCGGGAACGAAGGTGGTCGTCGGCGACGGTCCGCAGAAGGCGGAGCTTGCGCGGAAATATCCGAGCGCGGTTTTCCTTGGCGAGAAGAAGGGCGCGGACCTGACCGCGCATCTCGCCGCCGCTGACGTCTTCGTGTTTCCGAGCCTCACCGATACGTTCGGCGTAGTGCAGCTCGAAGCGCTGGCCTGCGGCACGCCGGTCGCAGCGTTCCCGGTCACCGGGCCGAAGGACGTCATCGCCGATCATCCGATCGGCGCGCTCGACAATGATCTGCGCAGCGCCTGCCTGCGCGCGCTGACGATGTCGCGCGAGGCCTGCCGGAGTTTCGCGCTGGAGCGTTCCTGGGAAAACAGCGCGCGGCAGTTCATCGGCAATGTCACGGCGCTGCAGCCCAGCCGCTCGCTGCGGCCGGTGCGGCGTGCGCGCGCCACCAGCGCCGTTCAGGGCTGAACATCAACCAAGTCATATGAGTAAGACGAGAGGCAGAACGAACATGGCAGACATCATCAAGCTCGACGGCAACCGGCCGCTGGATTTCGACCGTGAAATGGTCGAGCAGGCCTACGACCGCTGGGCGCCGGTATACGACCTCGTGTTCGGCGGTGTGTTCAGCAAGGGCCGCAAGGCGGCGATCCAGGCCACCAACAAGATCGGCGGTCGCGTGCTCGAGGTCGGCGTCGGCACCGGCATTTCGTTGCCGCAATATGGTTCGCATCTGCGCATCTTCGGCACCGACATTTCGGAGGCGATGCTGCAGAAGGCGAAGAAGCGCGTCGATGAACTCGGGCTGAAGAACGTCGAGGGCCTCGCGGTCATGGATGCCGAGAAGCTCGAATTCCCCGATGACTCGTTCGACGTCGTGATGGCGCAATATGTCGTCACCGCGGTGCCGAACCCCGAGAAGGCGCTCGATGAATTCGCCCGTGTGCTGCGGCCGGGCGGCGAGCTCATCATCCTGACCCGGGTCAGCGCCGATGCCGGCATGCGTCGCTTCATCGAGCAGCGGCTGCAGCCGGTGGTTCGTCCACTCGGCTTCCGCACCGCAGAGTTCGCCTGGTCGCGCTATGCGCAATGGCTGGCGAATGCGCGCGGGATGGAGCTGGCGGAGCGCCGGCTGGTGCCGCCGCTCGGTCACTTCTCGCTGGTGCGCTTCCGCAAGATCGGGATCGCGAAGGCCGCCTGACAAGGCTGCGTAGCGCGCGATCGCTGATCGCGCGTCATGCGACACAGCGCCACTGCGGTCTGTCACATGTCAACATCATGATGTCATCCGTCGGACATCGAATCCCTGTACATCCGGCTCATCAGAAATTGGGGGAGATAATGATCAAGAACTTCATGCAGGAACTGAAGACGCAGCGCTGGGACGACCATCGCTACTACCACCACAGCCGCATCAACCAGTCGCTGCACTTCGTCAGCGCGGCGAGCTTCCTGTTCGCCTATGCGATGCTGTTCTTCGATCCGGTCGTGTCGGCGCTGGTCGGCTGGCTGGTGTCGATGACGACGCGGCAGGCCGGTCACTTCTTCTTCGAGCCGAAGGGATATGACCACGTCAACCAGGCGACCCATGAGCACAAGGAAGAGATCAAGGTCGGCTACAATCTGCAGCGCAAGGTCGTGCTGATGTCGATCTGGGCACTGTCGCCGGCGGTTCTGTATTTCAGCCCGACGCTGTTCGGTCTGGTCGATCCCTGGACCACGAACGCCGATTTCATGCGCCAGGTGGCCAAGATCTGGCTTGCAGTCGGCATCGGTGGCCTTCTATTCCGCACCGTTCACCTGTTCTTCATCCGCGACGTCGAGACCGGCCTGGTCTGGATGACGAAGATCCTCACCGACCCCTTCAGCGACCTCAAGCTGTACTACAAGGCGCCGCTGGCGCTGATGAAGGGCGAACTGATCGATCCCGGCCTCGAGAAGCACGTCAAGCACGCGTGAGGCGTGGCGGGTTGATGGAGAAGGGCGTCATGGCCGGGCTTGTCCCGGCCATCCACGTCTTTCTTTCCGTCGAGGACGTGGATGCCCGGGACAAGCCCGGGCATGACGAGAGAGCACAGCGTGAAGCCGTCATTGCGAGCGAAGCGAAGCAATCCATCTCTCCGCAAGGGGATAGATGGATTGGTTCGTCGCTGCGCTCCCTTGCGCAAACGTTTGTCGCAGAAAAATGTAGGATGGATAGAGCGAAGCGAAACCCATCAAGCGTCACGTGCGGATCGATGGGTTTCGCTTCGCTCTACCC
Source organism: Pseudomonadota bacterium (assembly GCA_023387735.1). Lineage (GTDB taxonomy): Bacteria > Pseudomonadota > Alphaproteobacteria > Rhizobiales > Xanthobacteraceae > Bradyrhizobium. Next base: position 156,626 of record JAEWHP010000036.1, read on the forward strand.
ATCCTACGATGACGTGGAGAGCTGATGCGTGGATGGGATTAGCCGAACTTCTTCCTCACCATCTCCTTCAAAATCCGCCGCTTGATGTTCTTGTTCGTCAAAGACGCATCCTGCCACCACCAGCCGTCACGCTTCATCTTTTCGCAGGCCGCGACGAAGCGGTCGGCGACTTCGCTGAAATCGGCGTCGGTGTAGTTCAGGCTGAAGATCAGGCGTCCGGTTCCGACCCAGCTCAACGCCAGGCCTTCGGCGCGCAGATAGTATTGAAGCATCCAGTTGTAGCGGGACGGCTCGGTATACTGCACCATCCAGATCGAGGACAAATTGCTCACCCGAACGGGCAGGTCGTTCGCGGCCAGGCGCTCGTTCAAGACTTTGGCGCGGCCGTTCCAGGTTTCGTCGAGCCCCTGATAGATCGCGTTGAAGTTCGGGCTGGCGAGGCGGCTGAGGAACTCGTCCATCGCCGTCATCACGTAGGGATGCGAGTTGAAGGTGCCGCGGGCGAAGCAGACGTCGGCGGGCCGGTCGTCGCGGAAGCGGCGCATCAACTCTTTGCGGCCGCAGACCACGCCGACGGGAAGCCCTCCGGCGAGGCTCTTGCCGTAGGTCACCATGTCGGCGCGAACGCCGAAATATTCCTGCGCGCCTCCGGCGGCGAGGCGAAAGCCGACGAAGACCTCGTCGAAGATCAGCACGATGCCGCGCGCAGTGCAGACTTCGCGCAGCTTTTTCAGCCATGCGCCATAGGCCTCGCGGTCGAACGCGCCCTTGCGCGAACTGTCGACAAGCGCGGAATCTCCGGGCGCGTTGGCGTTGGGATGCAGCGCCTGCAGCGGGTTGACCAGCACGCAGGCGATATCCTTGCGCGTTCGCAGCACGTGCAGCGTCTTGTCCGACATGTCGGCCAGCGTATAGGTCTCGTGCGGCGATACCGGATTGCCGACGCCGGGCTGCACGTCGCCCCACCAGCCATGGTAGGCGCCGGCGAAGCGCACCAAATGAGATCGTCGGGTGTGGTAGCGCGCCAGCCGCACCGCCTGCATGACGGCTTCGGTGCCGGACATGTGGAACGAGACTTCGTCGAGCCCGGACATCTCGCACAGCCGCCGCACATTGTCTGTTATGACCGGGTGATAGGGGCCGAGCACCGGGCCGAGCGCACGGGCGCGCGTCTCGGCGGCGGCGATGCATTCCTTGTAGAAGTCGTTTCCGAAGATGTTGACGCCGTACGAACCGGTGAGGTCGTAGAACACGTTGCCGTCGACGTCGGTGACGGTGACGCCTGCGGAAGATTCCATGAAGGCGCCGGTGCCGAGATTTTCCCGAACGAGCCGGCTGTACTGGAACGGCACGCGATAGCTTTCCGTGAACTCCAGATCGGAGATGCGCTCGGCCGCCTCCGCGGTCATCGCCCGGCCCCTGGCGTAGCGCTCTTCGTAGAGGCGGGCGAGGCGGAAGAAGCCGTCCTGGCGCTGCAGCGCGACGTCGTCAGGCGCGCCGTCGGAGCAGAAGAAGTGATCGATATCGAACTCGTAGTGCGGCAGCAGCCGCGCGACCATCTTGGACATTTTGGAATGTCCGGTCAGCGAGCGGTGCTTGGCGCGCGACAGCGCCAGCCGCGCCTTCAACTTGGGGAGTACTGCCGCGGCGCCTACGACTGCTGCGGCGGACAGGGAAAGAATCGGAAGGGATGTGTCCATGCCTGAAGCGCTAGCCAATCCACCTGACAGATTGATGACAGCGAGGGGTCTGATCGCCCGCTTCACCCAGCAGGAGGACCTCAATTTCCTCCTCACCAACCGGATTCCGCGGGCGGCGCTGACGCGGTTCATGGGCTGGTTCAGCAAGATCGAGAACCCGCTGGTGCGCGATTTCTCGATTGGCTGCTGGCGGCTGTTTTCCGATCTCGATCTGTCGGAAGCGAAGAAGACCGAGTTCAAGAGCCTGCACGACTGCTTTACGCGCGAGCTCCGTCAGGGCCTGCGGCCGGCCGATCCCGATCCGTCTGTCGTGTGCAGTCCCTCCGACGGCATCATCGGCGCCTTCGGCAAGATCGCCGACACCGAACTGTTCCAGATCAAGGGCGCGCCATATTCGCTGCTCGACCTGCTCGGCGATCCCGCGCTGGTGGAGCAGCACCGCAACGGCCGCTTCCTCACGCTCCGCCTGACCTCGAGCATGTATCACCGCTTTCACGCGCCGTATGATGGCAGGATCGAGCGGGTGACGTTCATCCATGGCGATGTCTGGAACGTCAATCCGATCGCGCTGAAGCGGGTCGAACGCCTGTTCTGCAAGAACGAGCGCGCGGTGCTGCAGACCCGCCTGCCTTCGGGCGAGGCGCTGACGCTGGTGCCGGTCGCCGCCATTCTGGTCGCCAGCATCCGGCTGCATTTCCTCGACGTCACGCTCAACGCGCAGAGCAGGGGGCCTGTCGTGTTCCCGTGCGATGCGAGCGTGCGCAAGGGCGACGAACTCGGCTGGTTCGAGCACGGCTCGACCATCATCGTGCTGGCGCCGGAACATTTCGAGTTCGCCGATCATGTCGCGGAAGGCGCGCGCGTCCGCGCCGGCGAACCGCTGCTGCGGAAACCGTGATCCCGATCTCGATTTCGCGGCGGCTTGTCTTTATATGGTCGCCGGATTCGAATTAGGGAAAGCGAGATGGCGCGAGCGCCTGTGCTGGCGGCGGGAGGCATTGTGCTGCGGCAGGCGAAGACGCCGCTGGTCGCCGTGGTGCGCCTGCGCAAGCGCAATGAATGGGTGCTGCCGAAGGGCAAGCTCGACGATGGCGAGACGCCGCGCGCTGCCGCCGAGCGCGAGGTGATAGAAGAAACCGGGCACGATGTCTTCGTGCACGAGTTTCTGGGCACGCTGGTCTACGAATCCCGCGGCGGTTCCAAGGTCGTGCACTACTGGCGCATGGAAGCGCGCGGCGATGCGGTTCACGAACTGATGCGCGATGTGCGAGCGGTGGACTGGCTCCCGCTGGGCGACGCCGTGGATCGGCTGTCGCGCGGCTACGAGCGCGCGTTCCTTGAAAATGTCGGACCGATTGCGCTGGCGGCGGCCCGGAAAGCGCGCGCCAAGCCAGCCGCGCCTGCGAAGCGTCGGGCGCCGCGGATTGCCGAGAGCGCGCCTCCTCCTGCCGACACGCCGACGCTCGCACCGCCGCAACCCGATCAGCCCGCGCCGCAGGTTGCGCAGGATGACGAGGCGAGCGTCGCGATCGATGCGGCCGCCGATGCCTCAATCATTGAAGCGGAGCCCGCCGTCTCGCCGTCATTCGCGCCGGAGATCGAGCCGTTGACGATCGAGGCGGTCGCAGCGCCGCGCAAAAACCTGCTGCAGCGGATGCGGGACTGGCTGCGGCGCGCAGCCTGATCCGCGTCTACCGCAATTCCCTCGGTGGCCGCTTGCCGCGTTGTGGCTGCCTCGGCGCGGCCGGACGCTGCATGGCAGGTGCCCGCTGCATTCCGGGAACGCCGAACCTGTACTGTCCGGGCCTTCCCTGCGGCGTACCGGGTTGGGCCGGCACGTCTCGCGGCGGCTGTGCAGCGCGAGGCGGCAGGCCGAGCTGGTTGCCGGGCAGATCCGGCCGACCGGGACGCTGCGGCTGTGCAGCGCGCGGTGGCGTTCCGGGTTGCGTGGCTGAGCCTGGCTGCTGTTGTCCCGGGCCTTGTCCCTGCCGGTTCGGCAGCGCGGGCAGCGGCCGCTGGCCGGGTTGCCCGGGAAGACCGTTCTGCCGTGGCTGACCCGGACGATTCTGCTGAGCAGGCGGTTGTCCGGGCCTGACTTGTCCCGGCGCACCATTCTGCCTGTTCTGGTCGGGCTGGAACTGCCGGATCGGACGATTCGGGTTGACGAAATTGGGATTGGCGCGGCGGAATTCGCGCTGCTGGAGCACCACCTGGCGCCCGAAATTCTGCGTCGAGTGGAGCTGCCGCACAAAGCCCTGGTCGCGCAACACCACGGTCTGCGAAATCACCAGCGGCACCGCGGCGAAGCGGGCGCCACCCGCGCCGGGCCGGATGGTGAAGCCGCTTGCTCCCTGCGTCAGGAAGCCGAGCCGGGCGCCGGCGCGGTCATTGACCTCGATCCGGCCAACCCTGCCGTCGGCATCGGGATAGAGCTTGACCGCGACGTTGTTCGGACTGTTGGCGGCGGCGCCTTCCGGCACTTCGACGAGACCCGTGGTGCCGCGAATGCCGAGCGTGGCGGTCGGCGTCGTGATCTTCATGTCGCCGGTCTTGGCAACCGCAGCAGCGACGAACGCCGCGGTGCCTTTGGCAACGTCGAAGACCGCCGCGTTGCTCTTGCCGCCGTTCTCATAGACGTAATTGTCGATGGTGATCCTCGTGTTCGCCTTGAGATTGAACGTGGTGGCGTCGACGAAAGTGATGCCGAGCGCCGAATTCGCACCGGTCTGAACGATGTCGTTGAGATAGATGTCGTCCTTGACCTTGAGCGGCGTGGTCTTGTCGTTGCGGATCACGCTGGCCTTGCCGGTCACGGTCGCGACGTTGCCCACCGGCTCCTCCGGCGCCTGCGCGTCCGCGGCAGGCGTCGCGGGATCGGGCACCGCTTGCGCGGGCTGCGCTTGAGTCTGGGGCTGCGCTTGCGCGAGCTGCATCGCTTCGGGCGGGGCCGCGAGAACATCTTTGGCGCCGATCGCCATGTTGCAGGCCAACAGCAGGAGCGCGAGTGACAGTGGGCGCTGCATCAGGGGATTCCGGGGACGGGAGAGGCGGGCGAGGGCGAGGCTGGCGATTTCAGCCGCGCCGGCCTGAATACGGGATGAACGGCATGGTTGCTGCGGCCGCAATATCGCTTCAGCCGCGGATTCGCTATGATCTGATTCTGGCGCGGTCCACGCCTCCTCCCTCCATCGGGAAAGCATCATTCATGCCGGACCATTTCCACCATCGAACCAACTGTTCGAGCACCGGGCATAAGGAGGGGTTGCGAAGTTTGCTCGCACCAGGAGGTTCTCGTCATGAAGCTTTCCGCGCCCCTTTATCACTTGAAGCGCAAGGCCAAACTTCTTTCGCGATCAGAAAATATCCCGCTGCATCAGGCGCTCGACCGCGTTGCCCGGAAGGAGGGGTTTGGCGGCTGGAGTTTGCTCGCGGCCAAAATGACGGCAGCCGCGCCCGCCGCAAAACTGTTTGCGCGGCTCGTCCCCGGCGATCTCGTGCTGGTGGGCGCGCGCCCGGGCCAGGGCAAAACCCTGATGAGCCTCGAACTCGCCGTGCAAGCCATGAGGGCTGGCAGCCGGGGCGTATTCTTCACGCTGGAGTATACCGAAAAGGACATGCTCGATCGCTTCCGCGCCATCGGCGTGGAGCGCTCGGATTTTGCGGCGCTGTTCGAATTCGACAGCTCTGACGATTTGAGTTCGGATTACATCGTCAGTCGGCTCGCCGATGCGCCGCGCGGCACGCTGGTGGTCGTGGATTATCTGCAACTGCTCGATCAGAAGCGCGAAAATCCGGAGCTCATGGTCCAGGTCCGGGCGCTGCAGTCGTTCGCACGCGATCGCGGACTGATCTTCATCTTCATCTCGCAGATCGATCGCTCTTACGATCCGGCCGTCAAGCCATGTCCCGATCGGGAAGATGTCAGGCTGCCGAACCCACTGGATCTCGGCCTCTTCAGCAAGACCTGTTTCCTGCACAACGGCGAGATTCGATTCCGGGCGGCAAGTTAAGCGCACGAACAAGCCGGGCTCATGAAGAAGGCCCTGTGGCGAACCACAGGGCCTTTGCGCATCGGGCTGAATGGGAGAAAATCAGCTGACGCGTTTCCAGGTCTGGCCGCCGCAGAACATGCCGCCGAAGGCGCAGCCCTGGACCTTGAGCGTATTGGGGCCCTTCAGCGCGATCGTGGAGTCGTAGTTGCGGTTGCTGTCGGGATCGTGAATCCGGCCGGTCCACTTGGCTCCCTGCGGCTTCATGTTGATCAGGATCTTTTCGTTGCTGTTGACGGCATAGCCGCACAGGCTGGTGCCGCATTCCTCGATGCGAACGTTGCCCTTGTTGTCCTCGGTGGCCCAGACGCCAAGCGGCGAGGTCGCGGCTGCCGCGGTCGCCGGGGCCGGCTGGCTGGCGGGTGCGGGCGCTGCGGCGGCGGCGGGCGCCGGAGCCGGGG
>JAEWHP010000007.1 GCA_023387735.1 Pseudomonadota bacterium
CCTATGTGACGCTGATGGCCGGCACCGAGCCGACCGAGGAGTTGCGCAAGGAACTGGTCGCGTGGGTGCGCAAGGACATCGGTCCGATCGCATCCCCCGATCAGATCCAGTTCGCGCCGGGCCTGCCGAAGACCCGTTCCGGCAAGATCATGCGCCGCATCCTGCGGAAGATCGCCGAGGACGAACCGTCCAGCCTCGGCGACACCTCGACGCTGGCCGATCCCGCCGTGGTCGACGACCTCGTGCAGAACCGGCAGAACAAGAAGGGCGCGCCGGCGTAAACCGCACTCGCCATTACCTGTGCCGCTCACGCGCTTGTCAGCGGCAGAACCAGAACAGCGGGCGCTTCGGCGCCCGGTGTTGTTTTCAGGTCATTTACTTTGATTCGAACATTTCCTTTGCTCCCAAAGACTAAATGAGTCTCGACGCCGGTGTGGAAAACGCCCGGTTAATACACGTGGTCAAAACTTTCGTGGACGAGATGCGGCCGGCAAGCAGCTGGCGCGAATATTCGAGGGCCCCGCGAGGGGCGGGCGAGTGGGAGCAGATCATGTCGTTGCGGATTGCGGTGGCGCTGGCCGCCACCATCGGTGCGAGCGTTGCGATGTCGTCCGCGGCGCAGGCGCGGCCGGAACTGGTCGACATCAACGGCGAATACGCGCCGGGCACGATCGTGGTGAAGACCCACGAAAGAAAGCTTTATCTCATTCTCGATTACGGCCGCGCCATGCGCTATCCGGTCGGCGTCGGCAAGGCCGGCAAGCAATGGGCCGGCACCACCACGATCGACGGCAAATACCGCTACCCGGCCTGGTCGCCGCCAAGCGCGGTCAGGCGCGACAAGCCTGACATGCCCGACGTCATCCCGGGCGGCTCGCCGCGCAACCCGATGGGCGTGGCCGCGATGACGCTGGCCGGCGGCGAATACGCGATCCACGGCACCAACGTGCCGGGCTCGGTCGGCGGTTTTGTCTCCTACGGCTGCATCCGCATGCTCAACGACGATATCACCGACCTCTATCAGCGCGTTTCGATCGGCACGACCGTGACGGTGACGCGCTGATTCGATAGCGTTTTCGAGCGAAGTGGTCTTCCGGTTCGCGTAAAGAAAACGCGTCAAAACAAAAACGCGAATAGGTACAGATGCACGAAAAGCCGCGCGATGGCGCGGCTTTTCATTTCGCCAATGGCGGGCCGGCGTTTGCGCACCACCCGCTGCGATGGCCGCCGCCGTAGCTGCGGGCCAGGCCCGCAGCAATCATCGCGGCCGAAACATTGCCACTGCGCCGCGTGACGACGTCGGCCACGACCCGGCCGGCATACTTGTCCGGTCCGATGTTGAAGATCCTGACATCGCCCTCGCCGAGCAGCGCGCGCAGCGCCGCCGTCGCGGCTTCGGCCATCTGTAATTCCTGCGCACAGGCAGCCTTCAACTCGGGCGCATCGATGCCGCGCACCCGAACCCGCGTGGTCAGGTCGAGGTCCAGAGGCAGATGGACCCGCGCTTCGAACGTGTCGCCATCGATGGTGCGCATGACGTCGACGGGGTGACGTACATCGGCACTTCCCGCCCGCTTCCAAATCATTTCGGCGTCGCGCGCGGCCTGACTGTCGACCGAATCGAGCGACGAACCGGCCGGCAGAAGCCGGTGCACCCACTGCCTTACCGGCAGCGTCGTAGCCGCGGCCACGCAAATCACGAATACCCAAGGCAGGACGGCCGAAAGCCAGCGGCGCCGGTAGCCCCTTCGAGGCGTCCTGTATGTATTTGCTCTTTCATACCGGGTCATTCCCCCGGACTAAGGGGTGAGTCGGCGCATCCCTTCAAGGCCGCCGGTCAGAAATCCGAGGCGATGCCGTTCCGCTCCCAGTCGCCGTAGCGGGTCGGTTCCAGGCCCTTCGGACCCTGAAATTCCTTCTGGTAGGCGACGGCGCTGGCATCGGCGGCCCTGCGGCGCGCATCGGCTTCGGCGAGCGCGCGCTGGGCGGCTGGCGTTAACGTCTTGCGTTCCGTACCGGACGCCGTGAGTGGAGAATTGTCGGTCATCTCAAACTCCCATAGCACAGGTATGGGCGCACAGCAGACATCACAATTGCGAAATTGTCTGTGGCGATTCTTACATTTGGCATATTCGCATGCAAAAGAAGTTTTCGATTTCAACGGCATGAGCCAGAACCTTTCGCCTTCCGAGACATTGCCGATTCATGCCCTCCTCGAGATTCGCAGTACCTGCCGAAGTGCCCGGTCTCGCAGCGCGGCGCATTGCGGCCGACATTCTCGACGGCGTCCTGCACAAGCAACGCACCCTTGACGACCAGCTCGACGGCGCCGGCGCCCATCCCGGACTGAAGTCGCTCGCCGATCGCGACCGCGCGCTGATGCGGCGCCTGGTGGCGACGATCCTGCGGCGGCTCGGCACCCTGGGCCACCTGCTGTCGCGCCTGCTCGATCGCGGCATCCCGACCGACGCACCTCGCGCGCAGAGCGCGCTGTTGATCGGCGCGGCGCAGATCCTCTGGATGGACGTGCCTGATCATGCCGCCGTCGATCTTTCGGTGCGGCTGGTGCAGTCGGACCGGCGCGCCGCAAAATATGCCGGCCTGGTCAACGCCGTGTTGCGCCGCTGCGCCCGCGAAGGCCAGCCGCTGATCGACGAGGTCAAGGCGCAGACGCTCGACATTCCTCCCTGGCTGCTGGCGCGCTGGATCGCCGCCTATGGCGAGAGCACGGCGCGGGAGATGGCGACCGCCATCGGCCACGAGCCGTCGCTCGACATCACCGTGAAGTCCGACGCGCAGCATTGGGCGACCCGCTTGCATGGCGAGACGCTGCCGACCGGGACCGTGCGCACGCTGCTGCAGGGTTCGGTGACGATGCTGCCTGGTTTCAGCGAAGGTCAGTGGTGGGTACAGGACGCTGCCGCGGCGCTGCCGGCACGGCTGTTCGGCGACGCCAGCGGCAAAACCATCGTCGACCTCTGCGCCGCGCCCGGCGGCAAGACCGCGCAACTGGCGCATGCCGGCGCGCGCGTCACCGCGGTCGATCGCTCGCCGGCGCGCATGGCGCGGTTGCGCGACAATCTCGCGCGGCTTTCGCTGCAGGCCGATACCGTGGTGACCGATGCCGCCGAGTGGGCCGGCGGAGAAAATGGCGGTTACGACGGCGTGCTGGTGGACGCGCCCTGCACCTCGACCGGTACCATCCGCCGTCACCCCGACGTGGCCTGGCTGCGGCAGGAAGGCGACATCGCCGCGCTGTCGGCATTGCAGAAGCGCCTGCTGCAGAAGGCGGTCGCCCTGCTCAAGCCAGGCGGAACGCTGGTCTATTGCACCTGTTCGCTGGAACCCGAGGAAGGCGAACAGGCCATTGCAACCCTGCTGGCCTCTGAGACCGCGGTGCGGCGGGCGCCGATCGATGCCAGCGAGGTTGCAGGCCTCCGCGAGATCGTGACGGCGGATGGCGATCTGCGCACCCTGCCCTGCCATCTGCCCCATGATGACCCCCGGCTTGGCGGGTTGGACGGATTTTACGCTGCCCGACTGGTTAAATCCTGATTTTAAACCAGAATCTGCCATCCTGAGGTGATTCGCCCGCTTTCAAGAGGGTGTCATCCCGGCGTTTCCGGATTAAAAGGGCGCGTCGGAATACCCTCCCTCCCAGGCTAAGGCACGGCGTGTCGGTCGCTCAACGCAGACGCATCTCGACGCTTATCATGAGCCGCTCCGCGCGGTCCGTGATGGCGCGCGCCTCGAGCGCCACGGTGACGGTATCGCGGATCTGGCCGGGCCGCGCGGACCGGCTGATCATCGCCCCCCACGACCTGCGTACCGCCGACGCCACCCGCGCCGCCGAGATCTACGCCGGCCGCTTCGTGTTCGCCGGCAAGATCGTGACCTGCCATGGCCGGTCGATCTTCGATCTCGAACCGCCGTCGGAAGATTGGGAAGTGGCGCTGCTCGGTTTTGGCTGGCTGCGGCACCTTCGCGCCGCCGACACCGCGCTGACCCGCGCCAACGCCCGTTCGCTGGTCGACGACTGGATCTCCAATCCGGGACGCCGGCGGCCGCTCGAGCGCCGCCCCGACGTGCTGTCGCGCCGCGTGATCTCGCTGCTGTCGCAGGCGCCGCTGGTGCTCGGCGACACCGATGGAAAGTTCTATCGCAAATACTTGCGCGGGCTGACCCGCGAGATCCGCTATTTGCGCTACACGATGCTCGACATCGCCGACGGCGTGCCGCGATTGCAGGTGCTGATCGCGCTTTGTTATGCCTCGCTGTGCCTTGCCAACCAGGCAAACCTGATCCGCGCTGCCACTAAGCGGCTTTCGGAGGAACTGCAGCGGCAGATCCTGCCCGACGGCGGCCACATCTCGCGCAATCCCGGCGCGCTGGTCGAACTGCTCAGCGACATGCTGCCGCTGCGCCAGACCTTTGCCGCCCGCAACATCGCGCCGCCGCCCGCGCTGTTGAATGCGATCGACCGCATGATGCCGATGCTACGGTTCTTCCGCCACGGCGACGGCAGCTTTGCGCTGTTCAACGGCATGAGCAGCGCGCCGTCTGACCTGGTGGCGACGCTGCTTGCCTATGACGACACCCATGGCGTGCCGATGGCAAACATGTCGCACACCGGCTTTCAGCGCCTCGATGCCGGCACGACCACGGTCATCATGGACACCGGCCCGCCACCGCCGGCGAATGTCAGCCAGGACGCACATGCCGGCTGCCTTTCGTTCGAACTGTCCTCCGGAGCGAGCCGGATCGTCGTCAATTGCGGAATGCCCTCGACCGGGCGCGACAATTGGCGCGCCTTCGCGCGCAGCACCGCGGCGCATTCGACCCTGACCTATCACGACACGTCCTCGTGCCAGTTCGTCGAACTGTCGGCGGTGAAACGCCTGCTGCAGGGTTCGCTCGTCGTCAGCGGTCCCACCAACGTCGAAAGCTACCGCGAGGTCGTGAGCGGCGGTGATCTGCTGACCGCGTCACATGACGGCTACCTGTCGCGCTTCGGCGTCGCGCACCGCCGGGTGCTGATGATTTCCCCTGACGGCGGACGGCTCGATGGCGAGGATACCGTGGCGCCGGCGCCGGGGTCGCGGATCAAAGGCTCCGACACCGATTATGCCGTACGGTTTCACCTGCATCCTTCGGTGAAGGCGAGCCGCCTCAGCGACGGGCGCGGCGTCATGCTGGTATTGCCCAACCGCGACGTCTGGACCTTCGAGGCGCTCGACGACAAGGTCGACCTCGAAGACAGCGTCTTCCTGGCCGGCAATGACGGCCCGCGCCGCACCGCCCAGATCGTGATCCGGCAGGATGCGCGGCACGCCGCCTCGGTACGCTGGAGCTTCGTGCGCTCGACCGCGTCGACCAACTCCGCCCGCCGCGCCGCCAAGCGCGAACCGGAATTGCCGTTGTAGAAAATCCGTCATGCGGGTGCGGGACACGTCGGAACTGCCGCTCCGCCCCCATTGTGGCCCCCGCCAAAAGCTGTTAACCAGCCGGCTCTCGCGCGACTGGCGACTTTGGATGGAGCACCATCGGGAAGCGCGGGAATAATCGCCGCGCGCCTGGGCATAAGCATCTTCTGACAGAGGACCTTGCCCATGACTGAGAAGACCCGCCGCGTCACCCGCGCTCTCCTGTCCGTTTCCGACAAAACCGGCCTGATCGAATTCGCCAAGGCGCTCGCCGGTCACGGCGTCGAACTCGTCTCCACCGGCGGCACCGCCAAGGCGATCGCCGCGGCCGGGCTCAACGTCAAGGACGTTTCCGAGCTGACCGGCTTCCCCGAGATGATGGGCGGCCGGGTCAAGACGCTGCACCCCAAGGTGCATGGCGGCCTGCTCGCGATCCGCGACAACAAGCAACATGCTGATGCGATGAAGGCGCACGGTATCGCACCGATCGACCTGCTCGTGGTCAACCTCTATCCGTTCGAGGCGACCGTCGACAAAGGCGCCGGGTACGAGGACTGCATCGAGAATATCGACATCGGCGGGCCCGCGATGATCCGGGCGGCTGCGAAGAACCACGATGACGTCGCCGTCGTGGTCGAGGCGCAGGATTATCAGGCCGTGCTCGACGAACTCGCCGCCAACAAGGGCGCGACCACGCTGGCGTTGCGCCGCCGGCTCGCCGCCAAGGCCTATGCGCGCACCGCCGCCTATGATGCGGCGATCTCGAACTGGTTTGCGCGTGAACTCGAGAACGATGCGCCGGACTTCCGCGCTTTCGGCGGACGCCTGATCCAGTCGCTGCGCTATGGCGAAAATCCGCATCAGACGGCCGCGTTCTATGCGACGCCCGACAAGCGCCCCGGCGTCGCCACCGCAAGGCAACTGCAGGGCAAGGAACTGTCCTACAACAATATCAACGACACCGATGCGGCTTACGAATGCATCGGCGAGTTCGAAGCGAAGCGCACCGCGGCCTGCGTCATCGTCAAGCATGCCAATCCCTGTGGCGTCGCCGAGGGCGCCGACCTGCTGTCGGCCTATCGCAAGGCGCTGGCCTGCGACTCGACGTCTGCATTCGGCGGCATCGTCGCCGTCAACCGCACGCTCGACGCCGAGGCGGCCCGCGCCATCACCGAGATATTCACCGAAGTCATTATTGCACCCGATGCGACTGAAGACGCGATCAAGATCGTTGCGGCGAAGAAGAATCTTCGACTGCTGCTGGCCGGCGGATTGCCCGACCCGCGCACCGTGGGCCTCACAGCCAAGACCGTTGCAGGTGGTCTGCTCGTGCAGAGCCGCGACAATGCCGTGGTCGACGACATGGCACTGAAGGTCGCGACCAAGCGCGCGCCGACGGATGCCGAGCTGCGCGATCTCAAGTTCGCCTTCCGCGTCGCCAAGCACGTCAAGTCGAACACCATCATCTATGCGAAGGACCTTGCTACCGTCGGCATCGGCGCCGGCCAGATGAGCCGCGTCGATTCCGCGCGCATCGCCGCCCGCAAGGCGCTGGATGCCGCGGCCGAACTGAAGCTCGCCGAGCCCCTGACCAAAGGCTCCGTCGTCGCATCGGACGCGTTCTTCCCGTTCGCCGACGGCATGCTGGCCTGCATCGAGGCCGGCGCCACCGCGGTGATCCAGCCCGGCGGCTCGGTGCGCGACGACGAGGTGATCAAGGCCGCCGACGACCACGGCATCGCCATGGTGTTTACCGGCGTCAGGCATTTCCGGCATTAGACTGCGACCGCCCTAACCGTCATTCCGGGGCGTGCGAAGCACGAGCCCGGAATCCATTTATCCGCTAGCTCTGTCGCAAAATGGATTCCGGGTTCAGCCCTGCGGGCTGCCCCGGAATGACCGGCGTGTCGGTTGGCCTCATCACTCCCTCACCCGCATCAAGAGCGCGAGACCCGCGACGAAGAACACGACCAGCGTCGCCATGCCCGCCTTCTGGCTCGCGGTCACGGCGGTGATCGTACCGATCAGCAGCGGACCGATGAACGAGGTCACCTTGCCGGTCAGCGCGAACAATCCAAAATATTGCGCGATGCGATCCTTCGGTGCGAGCCGGATCAGAAGCGAGCGCGACGCCGCCTGTAGCGGGCCGCCGGCGGCGCCGATCAGGCAGCCGAGCACGAGATAGGCGCGCTCGGACGCACCCGAGAACAGCGCGCCGCCCGGCACTGGCGGCGCGACTTCCACGAAGAGGATCGTATCCTTGTCGACCAGCAGGATCGCCCCGATCGCGAACAGCAGGATCGACAGGCTGCCGGCGATCACGCGCCTGGGTCCCAGCCAATCGTCGAGCTTGCCGCCGATCCATGCCCCGAAGGTGCCCGCGATCGCCAGAAGAATTCCGAACGTCCCGATCTGGATCGTACGCCAGCCAAAGGTACCGGCGGCATAGATGCCTCCGAATGCGAACAGCGACACCAGGCCGTCGGTATAAATCATGTTGGCGAGCAGGAACGTCGACAACGATTTCTGCTTCGGCAATTCCCACAGCGTTCGCCTGAGCCCGCTCAATCCCACGCGCACGGCCTCTCCCACGGGACGCTTCGCCGGATAGTCCGGCGTCAGCAGGAACATCGGCAGCACGAAGATGACGAACCAGATCGCCGTCAGCGGTCCGGTGATGCGATCGCCCTCATGGGTGACCGGATCGAGGCCGAACAGCGGCTTGAGACCGAACAGGGTGCGCCCGGTATCGGGGCTCGCGGCGAGAAATCCGAGCACGAGAACGAGGCTGAGAATGCCGCCGATATAGCCGGTGGCCCAGCCGGTGCCCGACAGCCGCCCGATCCTGTCCGGCGGCACCAGCGTCGGCATCATGGCATTGTTGAACACGATCGCGAACTCGACGCCGACGCTGGCAATGACGTAGGCCAGCAGCAGCGACGGGATGACGCTGGGATCGCCCGGCTTTCCGAGCCACATCAGCGAGGCGCCGATCACCAGCAGCGCACCGAATCCGGCGATCCACGGCTTGCGGCGGCCGCTGGCGTCGGCAATCGCGCCGAGCACCGGGGACATCAGCGCAATCATCAGGCCGGCCGCGGCGGTGGCAAATCCCCAAAATGCCTGGCCTTGCGCCGGATCCGCCGCCACGAAGCCCGCGAAATAGGGCGCGAACACAAATGTCGTGATCAGCGTGAAATATGGCTGGGTCGCCCAGTCGAAGAAGATCCAGCTGACGACGGCGGCCCGGCCCGGATATCGCTTCAGATTATCGACGCCAACAGCCTCGGAAGCGATCACCGCCATGTCACGAATTTCCCTCGAGAGCCGCGCCAAGCGTTGCGGCGGGCGAAACCAAATCCATATAGCATGCGTCACCAACGCTTGCGCTGTGGCCAGGCGTCTTACGGCTCCAACTGCGGCGGATTTTCGATGGCGGTATTATCGAGCGGGTGGCGGAGGGCATTTGCCGCTATCGTATTGGTACTTGCTTGCGGGACGCTGGCCGTCGCGCAGGAACGTCGGTTGTATTCGCCCCCCGAACTCTCCACCGTTCGTGCGGTTCCCGCCCAACGCGGCATGGTGGTGGCGCAGGAGAAGCTGGCCGCGCAGGTTGGCGCCGATATCCTCAGGCAAGGCGGCAATGCGGTCGATGCCGCCGTCGCCACCGGCTTTGCCCTTGCGGTCACCTACCCGCGTGCCGGCAATATCGGCGGCGGCGGCTTTATGGTGATCCATTCGGCCGAGCGCAATGAAGCCATCGCCATCGACTATCGCGAGACCGCGCCGGCTGCGATAACGCGCGACATCTTCCTCGGCGCGGACGGCAAGCCCGACGGCGATAAGTCGCGCAATTCCGCGCTCGGCATCGGTGTGCCCGGCACCGTCGCCGGACTGGCGCTGGCGCTGGAGAAATACGGCTCCGGCAAATTCACGCTGGCGCAGATCCTCAAGCCGTCCATCGATCTGGCGCAAAATGGCTTCGTCGTCGCCGACGACATGGCGGACACGCTGTCGGACATGTATCGCCGCATGTCGCGCTGGCCGAATCCAGCGAAGGCACTCTCCCGTGACGACGGCGCGCAACTGCGCGAAGGCGACCGGCTGGTGCAGGCCGATCTTGCGGCTACGCTAACCGCAATAGCAGATCAGGGACCCGGGGGATTTTACGAAGGCCCCGTTGCGGAAAAGCTGGCAGCCGCAGTCGGCAAGGCGGGTGGCATCATGACGGTGGACGATCTGAAATCCTATCAGGCCGTGATCCGTACCCCCGTGCGCGGCAGCTATCGCGGATTTGACATCGTCTCGATGCCGCTGCCGTCGTCCGGCGGCACGGTGCTGCTGGAGACGCTGAACATCCTCGAGGGATTTCCGATGTCCGACATGAAGCAGGGATCCGCACCCTCGCTGCATGTGATGATCGAGGCGATGAAGCGCGCTTACGCCGATCGCGCACGCTATCTCGGCGATCCCGCCTTCGTCAACGCACCGGTCAATGTCCTCATCACCAAGGAATACGCCGCGAGGCAGCGCGCCAGCATCGATATGGATCGCGCGACGCCCGCCGCCGACGTGCTGGCGGTGAGTCCGGCACGCGAAGGCGCCAACACCACGCATTACTCGGTGGTCGATTCCGCCGGCAATGCGGTCAGCAACACCTACACGCTGAACTTCCCCTATGGCGTCGGCCTGGTCGCCGAAGGCACCGGCGTGCTGCTCAACAACGAGCTCGACGATTTCACCGCGGCGCCCGGTGCAGCCAACGCCTTCGGACTGGTCGGCTTCGAGGCCAATCTGCCCGGACCCGGCAAACGGCCGTTGTCCTCGATGTCGCCGACCATCGTGCTGAAGGACGGCAAGCCGGTGCTGGTGACCGGTACGCCCGGTGGCAGCCGCATCATTTCGGCGGTGCTGCAGGTGGTCGTCAACGTGCTGGACTACAGGATGGATGTCGCCGCCGCCGTGGCGGCACTGCGCGTACACCATCAATGGATGCCGGATGACGTGCGGGTGGAACGCGGGTTTCCCGAGGAAACGCTGGACGCGCTCAGGGCCAAGGGCCATCGCGTGATCGAACCGCTCGGCCAGACCTCGGCCAATTCGATTGCGGTCACGCCCAGCGGCCTGCTGGGTGCCCCCGACCCACGTACCCGCGGCTCGGAAGCGGCCGGGCAGTAATGACAGGATCCACGATTGCCGATTTTCCCGATCTCGCCGTCGGCGTAGGATCGTGCCGCCGCACGGCGTTACCGGGCACGCGCTGCCATCGGCCCGAGGAGCGCAGAGGGCGCGATGGGGGCCTGCCGATGTTCGTTTCGGCGCGGAGCAATTGAACTTGATGAAATGGCTCATTGTCGCGATCGCGATCCCCGTCGCTGCGCTGGTCATAGCGAGCATCTATCTCCGCCCCGATCGCGCCGTTCGGATCGCCACCGGCTTTGTCGCCCATAATGTCTGCAGCAAGACCTTCGTCTCGGGCCTCGATCCGCAGACCGCATTCAGCGAGATCTCCGATCGCGGCGGCACTCGACGGCTGCGCCACGTGCTCCGGTTCCACGTCGACCGCACCGCGAGGACGGTCGATGTATCGGCCCTTGGGCTGTTCAGAAGCCGTGCGGCGTTTCACGACGGGCTCGGATGCGTCGAATTGTTTGGATCGAAGCCGCCATACCTGTTGAAGAACGACGTCGAGGCGCTGAAGTCAAAAACGCCGCCGCTGCTCCCCGAGATTGCCGGTCCGGCACTGGTCGAACCATCGGATCCGGCCCTGAAGGCAGCGCTCGATCGCGCCTTCGAAGAACCTGCGACGCCGCCATTCCGGCGAACCAAGGCGATTGTCGTGGTCTACGACGGCAGGGTGATCGCCGAACGCTATGCGGGCGGCGTCGGCATCGATACGCCGCTGCCCAGCTTCTCCATGACGAAATCCATGGTCAACGCGCTGATCGGCATCCTGACCCAGCAGGGACTGGTCACGCCCTCGATGCCGGCGCCGATACCGGAGTGGCGCGGCGCCAGCGATCCACGGCGCGAGATCGAGGTCGAGCATCTGATGCGCATGACCACCGGGCTGGCTCTGGACGAAAGCTATTCCGGTTTCGGCGGAATGGACCGGATGTACCTGGCAGCCGACATGTCCGCCTACGCCGTGAATGCGAAGATGATCGCGCCGCCCGGCCGGCGCTGGAATTATTCGAGCGGGACGACGCAAATCCTGGCGCGCATCGTGCGCGACGCGGTCGGCGGTCCCGAGCAGACGCTGGCGTTCGCGTGGCGCGAACTATTCGGTCCGCTCGGCATGCGCAGCGTCACGCTCGAGTTCGATAATGCCGGCACGCTGCAGGGCGCCACCAACATGCTGGCGAGTGCGCGCGACTGGGCGAAGTTCGGACTGCTCTATCTTAACGACGGCGTGGTTGGCGAAAAGCGCATCCTGCACGCGGACTGGGTGGATTTCTGCGCCGCCGCCACGCTCGACACGGATTATGCCGCCGGCTTCTGGACCAATCGCAGCGAGCACCCCAACGCACGGGAACGCGTGCAGCTCGGCATGCCCCGCGACGCGTTCTTCGCAGCCGGCGACATGGGCCAGCAAGTCGTGATCGTGCCTTCCCAGAAACTGGTGGTAGTCCGGCTCGGCGACAGCGTCGATCCGAGCGGGGATATCAAGGGCACGGCAAGGCTGGTGAAGGAAGTGATTGCGGCGGCGAACCCGTCATTCCGGGATGGTCCGAAGGACCAGACCCGGAATCTCGAGATTCCGGGTTCGCTTCGCGCCCCGGAATGACGATGCCTTACCGTCCCACCACGTACGGCCCGCCCTTCTCCAGCGCACGCGCATAGGCCGGCCGGGCGTGGATGCGTTCGAGAAACGCCATCGCCTTGGGATGTCCCTGCTCGAGCCCTCCGCGCGCGGCGGCGGCTTCCAGCGGAAAGCTCATCTGGATGTCGGCGCCGGAGAATTCACTGCCGGCGAACCACTCGCTCTTGGCTAGCTCGCCCTCCCAATAGTCCATGTGCTGCTTCAGCTGCGGATTGACCAGCGTGGTCAGCGCCGTGTTGCAGACCTTGCGTACCAGCGGTCGCAGCAGCGCCGGCGTGCGCTTCGGCATCAGCGTGAACAGCAGCTTCAGCAGCAGCGGCGACATCGCGGAGCCTTCCGCGTAGTGCAGCCAATAGGTGTAGCGCAGCCGCTCTGGCGTGTTCGGCGGCGGCATCAGGCGCCCCTGGCCATAGGTACCGATGATGTATTCGCAGATCGCGCCGGATTCGGCGATCGTGTTGCCATTGTCGGTGATGACGGGTGACTTGCCGAGCGGGTGCACAGCCCGCAATTCCTTCGGCGCCCGCATGTCAGGCTGGCGCTGATAGCGAACGATCTCGTAGGGAACGCCGAGTTCCTCGAGCAGCCACAGAACGCGCTGCGAGCGGGAATTGTTGAGATGATGGACGGTCAGCATGGCATTCCCCCGGGGTTAGCGCGGCGTTCGTGCCAGCCGGGCGAAGGAAAGTCGAGACGGCCAAGAGGAGGAGTCATATTTACCCGGGTGATATTGACACAGGAATTTATCCGGGTAAATTGATTTGAACAATATCCAGAGTGTTTCCAATGACAAGCAACCCCCGCCCCAACTTCACAGCCTTCATGGGCCCGCGCCTGCTGGCGGCCGGGCCGCTCGCCGAGGTCGCGCTTGCGGTGATGGATGCCGGTCGAAGGCCGGCGGCGCCGCCGATCGTCATTTTCAGCGACGCCACCGGCCGGCCGATCGATCTCGACCTTCGCGGCACCGACCGCGAGGTCATTGCGCGTCTGCCGCAGCCGGCTCCGGATCCGGAGACCGTTGCAGACGAGACGGCGGCGGCGGAGCCGCGCGGACGCGGGCGCCCGAAGCTCGGCGTCGTCGCGCGCGAGGTGACGCTGTTGCCGCGGCATTGGGAATGGCTCGGCTTACAGCCCGGCGGAGCGTCGGTGGCGTTGCGAAAGCTCGTCGACGAGGCGCGCCGTGCCAATGGCGATGCGGATCGCGCGCGCGCAGCGCGGGATGCCGCCTATCACTTCATGTCCGTCATGGCCGGCAACCTCACAGGCTTCGAGGAAGCCGCGCGGGCGCTGTTTGCCGACGACCGGCGGCGGTTCGTCGGCCTCGTCGCCGGCTGGCCTGACGACATCCGCGACCACGTCGTCAAGCTCGCCTTCAGCGACCATGCCGAGCAGTAACGGCAATCGACTCCGGCGGCCTCCGCATTCTGCAATGCTATGATTACCGTAATACTGTAGACGCACAGCCAACCCTGGGCCAAGATGTGGCCCAGAGCCTTTTCTGTTCCGATGGAATCGGAACGGGGCTTGGATTCTTGTTTTGACGCGTTTTCTTGACGCGAACCGGTTTCCACTTCGCTGGAAAACGCTCTAGTGACATCAGGGGAGACCGCCGTGACGACCAATCCGCAATTCCTGTTTGATTTCGGCAGCCCCAATGCCTTCCTCAGCCATGAAGCGATCCCCGCGATCGAAAAGCGCACAGGCGTGAAGTTCGAATATGTCCCGATCCTGCTCGGCGGCATCTTCAAGGCCACCAACAACAAGTCGCCGGCCGAAACGCTCGCCGGGATCAAGAACAAGCGGGAGTTCCACGCGCTGGAGACCGAGCGCTTTCTCAAGCGGTTCGGCGTCAAATCCTACACCTGGAATCCGAACTTCCCCGTCAACACGCTGAACCTGATGCGCGCGGCGGTGGCGGCGCAGTTCGAGGGCGTGTTCGAGAAATATGTCGAAGCCGCGTTCCACCACATGTGGGTCGAGCCGAAGAAGATGGACGATCCTGAAGTGGCGATGAAGGCGCTGGCCTCTTCCGGCCTCGATGCGGCGAAGCTGCTGGCCCGCGCGCAGGACGCGGATGTAAAGGCGAAGCTGATCGAGAACACCCAATCGGCGGTCGAGCGCGGCGCGTTCGGCTCGCCGACCTTCTTCGTCGGCAAGGAGATGTTCTTCGGCAAGGAGCAACTGCGCGAAGTCGAGGAAATGGTCTCGGGGAAGTAGCTCCTAGGTCATTCCGGGGCGATGCGAAGCATCGAACCCGGAATCTCGAGATTCCGGGTCTGGTCCTTCGGACCATCCCGGAATGACGACACATCAGTGAGCGAATGGTGGGCGGCGAATAGCCATTGGAGTATCTATACTGTTCGTCAATCGTCATTTCGCCCGTTCGAAGAACAATAACAAACAGGAAATTCACCAATGCGCGTTCTCGTGGTCGGCGCCGGAGCCATCGGCGGATATTTCGGCGGCAGGCTGTTGCAGGCCGGGCAGGATGTGACATTTCTGGTCCGGCCGAAGCGCGCCTCCGAACTCGCGACCGCCGGCCTCGTCATCAAAAGTCCTTCCGGCGACGTCACGCTGAAGAACCCGCCGACGGTGCAGGCTGACAAGCTCGCCGAGAAATTCGACGTGGTGCTGCTGAGCTGCAAGGCGTTCGACCTTTCGGACGCCATCAAGTCCTTTGCGCCGGCCGTCGGGCCGAAGACGGCGATCATTCCGTTGCTCAACGGCATGCTGCACCTCGACGAACTCGACGCGAAGTTCGGGGCCGAGCGCGTGCTCGGCGGCCTCTGCGCGATAGCGGTGACGCTGAACGAGGCGCGCGAGGTGGTGCAACTGACGCCGATGCAGTCGCTCAATTTCGGCGAACGCAGCAACACGATGTCAGACCGGGTGCAGGAAATCGCAACGGTGTTCAACAGCGGCAATTTCGGCGCTGCCGCGAGCGAACACATCATGCAGGACATGTGGGAGAAGTGGGTGTTCCTCGCCTCGCTCGCCGCCTCCACCTGCCTGATGCGCACTTCCGTCGGCAACATCCTGGCGGTGACCGGCGGCAAGGATTTTCTCCTCGGAATGCTCGACGAATGCAGCGCGGTTGCGGCCGCCGAGGGCTATGCGCCCGGCGGGCCGTTCTTCCAGCGCACGCGCGGCCTGTTAACCGCGGAAGGCTCGCCGATGACGGCATCGATGTTCCGCGACATCAAGGCGGGGCTGCCGGTCGAGGCCGACCACGTGATCGGCGATCTCGTCGCACGTGCCGATGCCGCCAAGATCCCGGTGCCGAAACTGCGAATCGCGTACACGCATCTCAAGGCGTATGAGAAGCAGCGGGGGTAGTTGGTCCGTAACCCGGGATCACTTCAGCCGTTTGCGAGATAAGCCCCGGGTTGCGCTGCGCTCCACCCGGGCTACGATCTCAGAGATGCGCGAGATAATGCGCGAGCGCCTCGATCTCTTCTTCGCTGAGCGGGAATGCCACTTCCGCCATGGCGGCCATGGCACCACCCGATCGCGCCCCCGATTTGTAGTCGCGCAGCGCCTTCAGGAGATAGTCCTCGCGCTGGCCGGCGACGCGGGCGACGGCCTTGGTGCCGGCGTAAGTGTCGAGATGGCATGACGCGCAACGCCGGCCGACGGCCGCCTGCGCACCCTTCTTCGACAAATCCGGATCGTCATCAGGCTTCGCGGCCTTCGGCGGCTCGAGCGAGGCAAAATAGGCGCCGAGGTTGCGGATATCCTCATTGCTGAGCTGCTCGACGATCGGCTGCATCTGTTCGTTCTTGCGGGTGCCGGCGCGAAAGAACACCAGCTGCCACTGGATGAACAGGTCCGGCTGCGCCGCGAGCGAGGGCATGTTCTCCATCTGCGAAATGCCGTTCTCGCCATGACAGCCGACACAAAGCTCGGCCTTCGCCTTGCCGGCAGCGATATCGGCGGCGTGAAGAGACGAACTGCAAGCGATCGCCGCCAGCATGATCGCGACCAATGCAATTCGCATGTCAGCTCCTCTGCGCCGCATCCAGACAACAGAAGCTGCGGCCACTCGTTCCCGAGTAACCGCAGCCCCTTGATCGTCGCTGTCCTACTTCTTGTAGCTGATGCGATAGATCGCACCGGCCCAGTCGTCGGCCACCAGGATCGAACCGTCCTTGGCGAGGATGATGTCGTTCGGACGGCCGAGATAGCCGGTGTCGCCTTCGAGCCAGCCGGAGGCAAAGATCTCCGACTTGGGATTCTTGCCGTCGGCATCGACGATGACGCGCTTGATCCGGGCGCCCTGGTACTTGTGCCGGTTCCAGGAGCCGTGTTCGGCGATCAGGATGTTGTTCTTGTACTCGGCGGGAAACTGGTCGCCGGTATAGAACTTCATGCCGAGCGGCGCCACGTGCGCGCCGAGATTGACGACCGGCGGCGTGAACTCCGAGCACTTGTGACCCATCGCGAATTTCGGGTCCGGCATGTCACCCTGGTGGCAATAGGGATAGCCGAAATGCTCGCCGATCCTGGTGATCATGTTGAGCTTGTCGCTCGGCATGTCGTCGCTGATCCAGTCGCGGGCGTTCTCCGTGAACCAGTAACGCCCGGAGCGCGGATCGACGTCGCCGCCGACGCTGTTGCGGACGCCGAGTGCCCAGATCTCGGCATTGCCGGTCTTGGGATCAACGCGGCGGATCTGCGAGACGCTGGTCGGCGGGATGCCGATGTTGAACGGAGGTCCGAACGGCAGATAGAACCAGCCATCCTTGTCGACGGCGATGTATTTCCAGCCATGCGCCGCGTAGGACGGCATGTCGTCATACACCACCTTGCCGGCGCCGAGATTGTCGATATTGGCTTCGGCGTTCTCGTACTTGATCAGCTTGTCGACCGCGATGACGTACAGCGAGCCATCAAGGAAAGCCAAGCCGGTGGGCATGTTGAGGCCCTTGAGAACGGTCTTGACCTCCCGCTTCCCGCCATTGTCCTTGATCGCGTAGACATTGCCGAGGCCGAAGGAGCCGACGAACAGCGTGCCCTTGTCGCCCCAGGCCATCTGCCGCGCGGCCAGCACGTTGGAGGCATAGACTTCGATGTTGAAGCCTGCCGGCAGCTTGATCTTCTTCATCATCGCCGCCAGTTCGGCGTCGGACGCGCCGGTCGGCGGACCGGATGGCGGCGCCTGCCCCTTCTGGGCTTCGATCTCGTCGCCGAGGAACCAGTCGGGCGGCGGATTGGTCCAGAATTCCTTGGTGCCGGAATCGTATTTCTTCAGGGCCTTCTGTTGCGCGTCGGCCTGGCTGGCCCCCGCAACAACGAGGATAGCTGCGAGCGCAAGAATAGATCGATTGAAAGCCGATTTCATCGCGTCACTCCCTATGCAGCCTGGCGGCCGCGCCTGTTATTTTTTGAAGGTTCGAGAGGCGTAGTGGGTCTGGCGAAGTGTGCAGACCGGAAAATGGTAACACATCCATTGCCGGTGAGAAGCGCACGATGCGTGGCGAGGTCGGATCAAATCCGTTTGAGAAGAAATTTTCTCCGCCCGATTTTTGTTTGAGACTTTTTTGCGACGGGCGCTGCATCGCAATATCAGGTCGGGCGCAATCGATGGTCCCGGGCGGCGCCGAACGATCGAACTTCGACGAAGAGGATCGCGCACGGCGATGCTCGCAACTGCGAATGATTTTGTGGCCTGGCTCATAGCCAGAGCGGCGAATCGCTGGGAAGCTGGCTACATTCCCTTGCGCGAATTCCGTATCCATGACGGGGCTGGGCGGGCATTCCTATGGCCAACAAGCGGATCATCCTGCTCTCCGACGGCACCGGCAATTCCGCCGGCAAGGTCTGGCGGACGAATGTCTGGCGCGTGTTCGAATCGCTGGATCTGACGAGTTCGCAGCAGATCGCTTTCTACGACGACGGCGTCGGCACCTCGTCCTTCAAGCCCTTCGCAATTCTTGGCGGCGCGTTCGGCTTTGGCCTGAAGCGCAACGTGCTGGATATCTACAAGTTCGCCTGCCGCAACTACCGTTCCCATCTCGACTATCTGGCGCTGGAGGCCGCCGCCGCGAAGGCCGAGAACCGCGCGGAAAGATACGGCCCCTGGCAGAGCGACGATATCTTCGGCTTCGGGTTCAGCCGTGGCGCCTTCACCATCCGCGTGGTCAACGGACTGATCTGCGAACAGGGGCTGGTGAATTACGAGACCGAAGCGGAACTCGATCGCAAGGTCGCGATAGCCTACCGGGCGCATCGGGCCGAAAAATTCAAATCGCGGTTTCAGGTCGAATGGGTGTTTCGCAAGCTGCGCAACATCTTCGTTTCCGCCAAACACGACAAGCATGAGCGCCCGGTCGATCACATCGCCTTCCTCGGTCTCTGGGACACCGTCGCCGCTTACGGCCTCCCCGTCGACGAAATGACGCGCGGCGTCAGCCGCTATCTGTGGCCGCTCGAACTGCCGGACCGGCAACTCAATCCCAGGGTTCGCAAGGCCTGCCACGCCCTCTCGCTCGACGACGAGCGCACCACGTTCCATCCCCTGCTGTGGGACGAGAGGTCTGAGAAGATTGCCACCGGCACCAGGAAAACCAGTTCGGAACGAATCACCCAGGTCTGGTTCGCCGGCGTGCACTCCAATGTCGGCGGCGGTTATCCGGATGACTCGCTCGCCCATGTATCTCTCACCTGGATCCTGTCAGAGGCGCGCAGCCGCGGGCTTACCCTCAAGGCAGCGCCGGGCGCCGATCCGGACGCGTTCACGCGGGTGCGGTCGACTCAGGACAAGGACGGCCGCATCTACGATTCGCGAAACGGGCTGGCTGGCTACTATCGATACGGACCACGCAGCGTGGCCGCGCTTTCGGACACGAAGTTCACCGCCGACAAGCGCGATCGCGTGAACATCGCAATCCCGAAAATCCATGAAAGCGTGTTCGAGCGGATCAGTGTCGATGCGCATCTCTATGCACCGGTCGCATTGCCGCCGGCCTATGAGGTCCTGACCTATGACGAACGGATCGTGTCGCCTGACGACCTGACCGTCCGGCCGAACCAGCCGAAGTATGAAAGCTCAGGCGCCGCGCTTCACCGCGAAAAGATCCAGGAGCACGTTGTCGGAAGTGCCATCTGGCGGCGGCGCATCGTCTATTTCCTCACCGTCATCGCCTCGATCTATCTGCTGACCTATCCGCTGACATCGACCGCGCCGGCCGCCGCCGAGTTCACCACGCCGTTGCGGCCGCTGTCCGACGTCATTCGCATGATCGGATGGGTGCTGCCCGGGGCGGCGGCACGCTGGACCAATGCCTATGCAAGGGAGCCGCTGTGGTTCCTGCTGTGCGCCGGGCTCGTCGGGCTGCTGTTGTGGTTGAGCGCGAGCCTCAAGGACCGGATTACCGACCAGATGCGTCTCGCGTGGCGGGCGAGCCTGGCAAAGGTCGACCTGAACCGGGGGAAGTCCAGGAAACGGGACGGCAGCAGCGCGGCGCTGATTGCGATCTCTGTCGTCCTGGCGTTGATCGCGCTCTACCCAGTGCCGGGCTGGTTTGGTTACAGCTTGCCGAAGGCGCCCGGTTCGGCGCAGACCTTCATCGACCGCATCACGCACCCTTATTTCCAGTGGTTTGCCTTTGCGATCCTGTTCACGATGTGGCTGCCCGGCAGCACCATCGCGCGCTTCAGACTGGCGGACGCCTACCGGCAATTCGTCACCAGCATGAAGCTGAAGGTCGCGCCGGCCTTTTTCGCGTTCACTTTCCTGGTCGGCGGCCTGGCCTTCGCCAGCCACTATCTGTTCAATTTTCGCGACAGTTTTGGCCACTTCTGCGAGCCCGTGGCGAAGCCGGTCGCGCTGGAGATCTGCGATCCCGACGACATGAAGCTGTGCAAGCGGGCTGCCGACGGCAGCATCCCGAGCGCCTGTACGTCCAAAGCGTGCCGCGGAGTCCCCGTTGAGTTCGACACCGCCAACCTCTGCACACCGGCCGGCGTCATGCTCGACCGGCGCGGCAATTACCGGTTCGTCCTCGAGCAGGACGGCGAATGGTCGTTTCTCGGCGCGCCCTCCGGCCCGGGCGGAATGCCGCTCCGGAATTTTCTTCCGCAATGGAACGACAACATGTCGGACGCAGCCGCAGCGCTCGGACGCTTCGCTTTGCTGGCGGCAGCCTATCCAACCAAGCGAACGCTCGATCGCCCCTTCGGCCGCGTCATCGTTCGTTACGGCGAGACCGGCAACGAGGAGAACTTCATCGATGGCGAGCCACAGCCGGATGGCCGCCTCGACGAAACCTTCAGGGCCACCCGCAACGGACAGATGTTCGTCTATCTGAACCAGCCGGTCAGCGGCGTGTTTCCAGAGCTGTTTCGCAACGTGAACTCGGGCAAAGCGAAGGTCTGGGTGTACCGGATTCCGCGGTGAGCGGCGGTAGTCCAAACCGCGAGCAGAAACGACGAGGCCGCCAAGAGGCGGCCTGTCGATTGGATGCAGTGAATTGCCATTTGAAAGAATCTGGAGCGGGCGAAGGGGCTCGAACCCTCGACCCCGACCTTGGCAAGGTCGTGCTCTACCACTGAGCTACACCCGCATCCGAGATGGCGGCGATCGTTCGCCGTCAACGGCAGACCTATGCCAAATGCGGACCGCGAATGCAACAGTTGGCTGACAGTTCGTCGGCAGCCCGAAAATCCGGTTTCTTCGATAAATGGACCCGAAACGCTCCGAAACAACGGCCAAACCGGATTTCGGCGGCCGGCGTCGGGAACTCCGGGGCTGGCGGCCGGCGGTCGAGAGGCCGATTCGAAGCGGCTCATGTACCGGCCCCAGATCCATCGCGGTTATTCGCCGCAGCAGCCAACCTGAGGCTGCGGCCGCCTTTAGCCGCTCGCCGGTTGCCGCTACGGTGCCGGGCGGCGGAACGGGCCGGACGCATTGAATTTTGCGGGAAAACCGCCATCTAGCGAGCGAGAACTTGGCGCTGGACCGTGCTAGAAGCGGGCCGCAGCAGACATCAGACGAGGAACACCGTGACCATAGTAGAGCAGGGCGGCGGCTCGGCGCCGCAGGCAGCACCCGATCTGATCAAGGAGACGACCACCCAGACCTTCGTCAAGGACGTCATCGAAGAATCGAAGCGCCAGCCGGTGCTGATCGACTTCTGGGCGCCCTGGTGCGGTCCCTGCCGCCAGCTCACGCCGGTGCTGGAAAAGGCGGTTCGCGCCGCCAAGGGCAAGGTCAAGCTGGTCAAGATGAACATCGACGAGCATCCGGCGATTCCGGGCCAGATGGGCATCCAGTCGATCCCGGCCGTAATTGCCTTCGTCGGCGGCCAGCCTGCCGACGGTTTCATGGGCGCGGTGCCGGAGAGCCAGGTCAACGCCTTCATCGACAAGCTCACCAAGGGCATGACCGCGCCGGGCGAGCCCAATATCGCGGAAATCCTGCAGGAGGCCGAGGCCGTGCTGGCGGAAGGCGATCCTGCCGGCGCCGCGCAGATCTATGCCGAGGTGCTCGGCTTCGATGCCACCAATATTGCTGCCCTTGCCGGACTTGCGAAATGCTACGTCGCGACCGGCGCGATCGAACAGGCCAAGCAGACGCTGGCGATGGTGCCGGAAGCGAAGCGCAACGACGCCGCCGTCAAGGCGGTACAGGCCTCGATCGACCTCGCCGAGCAGGCCCAGTCAGTCGGCCCGGTGGCCGAACTCGAGCAGAAGGTCGCAGCAAACCCGCTCGACCATCAGGCCCGGTTCGATCTGGCGACCGCGCTCAACGCGCAAGGCAATCGCGCGGAGGCGACGAATCAATTGCTCGAAATCGTCAAGCGCGATCGCAAGTGGAACGACGACGGCGCGCGCAAGCAGCTGGTGCAATTCTTCGAAGCATGGGGCGGCACTGATGAGGCCACCGTCGATGGACGCAAACGGCTGTCGACGATTCTTTTCTCGTAACCAGCATCGGGGCGGCAGATGCCGATCAATGCCGAATATCGCGGACCCGGCGAGCTTCCCGAAATCATCCCGGTGTTTCCACTGCCGGGCGCGCTGCTGCTGCCGCGCGGCCAGATGCCGCTCAATATTTTCGAGCCGCGCTATCTGGCGATGGTCGACGACGCGCTGCGCGACGGCCACCGGCTGATCGGAATGATCCAGCCGGATATCGCCCACTCCAGGGACGAGGCGCGACCCGCGCTGTTTCGCGTCGGCTGCGTCGGCCGCATCACTCAGCTCGCCGAATCCGGCGACGGCCGCTACATCCTCGAGTTGACCGGCGTTGCGCGGTTCAAGGTGATCGAGGAAGTCACCGCGCTGACCGCGTATCGCCAGTGCAAGGTGGATTTCTTTGCCTATGCAGACGATTTCATTGCGCGCAAGGGCGAAGAGGCGGTGGATCGCACCGCGTTGCTCGAGGTGCTGACGGATTTTCTCGAAGCCAACAATCTGAAGGTGGATTGGGAAGGCATCGAAAGCGCGCCGAACGAGGCGCTGGTCAATGCGCTCGCGATGATGTCGCCCTATGGGCCCGCCGAAAAGCAGGCCATGCTGGAAGCGCCCGATCTCAAGACCCGCGCGGAAATCCTGGTCGCGGTGACCGAGATGGATCTCGCCAAGAAGAGCACCAGCGGCGATACAGGATTGCAGTAGCGGAGCGCTATTCCGGCAGACCTGCCCTCCGCAGACCATCCGCAAACGTCGCGAGATCTTCCGCGCGACGGATCGGCAGCCATTCCCCGAGCCTGGAGACGCGCAGCAACGGATCCAGCTCGCACACCCGCGCCATGGCTTTCTTCCCCTCTTCTAGACGGCCGGCCAGCGTGTGGCTGGCCGCGGCGACGGTGGCTGCCAGCAGGAAACTCGGCAGATTCCGGAATGCCTCGTCGGCCAGCGCGGACGCCGCGTCGAAACGCCGGGCGAACAGATGCGCCGCCGCCATGCCGGCCTGCATCCGGTAGGTTTCGGGGTCGAGCGGACTGAGCCGCATCGCGCGGGCGAAATGCTCGATCGCAGTATCGGATTCCCCGTGCCAGATCCGCAGGAATCCGCCGAGAAACCACGCCGCCGCGAGGTTCGGATTCAGCAACACGGCCCGGTCGTGCAGGGCGATCCCGGCGTCGAGGTCTCCGGTGAAATGCGCGAACGCATGACCGCCGCGTGCGAGCGCGACCGCATCGTCGCGCCCCAGTTCGACTGCCCGCCGGGCCAGACGCCCGCCCTCGGCAACCTCCCGCGCCGGATCGTTGCTCCAGCCATTGACCTTGCGCCAGAAATGACACCATGCGGCGGCGCCGTAGGCCGAGGCGAAATCCGGGTCGAGCTCGATCGCCTTGCCGAGCAGAACCAGCGCCTCGTCGATGGCTTCCCGGGTTCCGCGGTGCAGGTCCGCCATTCCGCGCAGATAATAGTCGTAGGCGCCGAGATTTTCGGTCGGCTTGCGCTTGGCGCGCTCGATCTCGGCGCGCTCCAGCTCCGGCGCGATCGCGCCGACGACGCTGGTGGCGATCTGGTCCTGCAGTTCGAAGATGTCGTCGAGGTTGCCTTCGAAGCGCTCCGCCCACAGGTGCGTTCCGGCTGAGGCGTCGATCAGCTGGCCGGTGATGCGGACCCGGTTCGCGGCCTTGCGCACGCTGCCTTCCAGCACGTAGCGCACGCCGAGTTCGCGGCTGATCTGCTTCACGTCCACGGCGCGGCCCTTGTAGGTAAAGCTCGAATTGCGCGCGATCACGAACAGCCAGCGGATGCGCGACAGCGCGGTGATGATGTCCTCCACCACGCCGTCGGCGAAATATTCCTGCTCGGCGTCGCCGCTCAGGTTCTGGAAAGCGAGCACGGCGATCGACGGCTTGTCGGGAAGGGCGTGCGAAGGTACGGCCGATGCGGCGATCTCCGACGCTGGTGAATGCAGGCCATTCGTTGCATCGGCCTGCCTGACCTCGCCGACGAACCGGAATCCCTTGCGGGCGACGGTGCGGACCAGCCGCTGCTCCTCGCCATTGTCGCCGATCGCCCTGCGGACCGCATTGATATGACTGGTCAGCGTCGACTCCGAAACGATCCGTCCATGCCATACCGCATCGAGCAGATTATCCTTGCTGACGACGTGCTCGCGGTTCTGGACCAGATGGACGAGCAGGTCGAAGACCTGCGGACCGATGGCGATGGCCCGCGATCCGCGAGAGAGTTCCCGCCGGTCGAGGTCGAGCAGATAATCCTCAAACAAGAATTGCACGGCGGCACTCCATCACCGCTGGCGCGGCGCCAGGACGGGCGGTCAGACACCGTCCTTTCCGGGCAAGTGCTTGATAGCACGGCATTCCCCGGCAGCCACCGGGTTGCCGCGCGAACTTTTTGTGAAGCGGCGTCCGACGGACGCGGCGGCCGGCCTGGACCGATAAGCAAGAGAATTCCAAGCGTCGTGCAATGCCGCTGCAAGGCTTTCCGGCCGGCCGGGAGGCATCCTCCGCTCACATCAACGGCCCGAGGGCGGGTCACCACGGGAGAGCGGATATGAAAATCGTCATCATCGGCGGCAGCGGTCTCATCGGAACCAAACTCGGCGCGATTCTCGGGAAACAAGGTCATGAAGTCGTTGCGGCCTCACCGAGCACCGGCGTCAACACCATCACGCGCGAGGGGCTATCCGAGGCGCTCTCCGGCGCGCAGGTCGTCGTCGACGTCGTGAACGCGCCGTCGTGGGAACCCAAGGCAGTGCTGGACTTTTTCGAGACCTCGAGCCGCAACGTGCTTGCGGCGGAGAAGGCTGCCGGCGTCGCGCACCATGTCGCGCTGTCGGTCGTCGGCACCGAGCGCCTGCTCGAGAGCGGCTATTTTCCTGCGAAGCTGGCGCAAGAGAAGCTGATCAAGGAGTCCGGCGTTCCCTATACGATATTGCGCGCCACGCAGTTCTTCGAGTTCGTGGGCGGCATCGTCGAGTCGGGGACCGATGGCGACACCATTCGCATGTCGCCCGCGCTGTTCCAGCCGATCGCCGCCGAAGACGTCGCCGCGGCGCTCGCTGACGTTGCCATCGCACCGCCAGTCAATGGCACGATCGAGGTCGCAGGGCCCGAGCCGATCCCGCTCGACAAGATCGCCCGGCAGTTTCTCGCAGCCAAGGGCGACCGCCGCAAGGTCGTCGCCGATGTACACGCCCGCTACTTCGGCGCCGCGATCGACGATCGATCGCTGACGCCCGGCGCGAATCCGCGCCTCGGACGGATGCGGTTCGAGGCTTGGCTGAACCAGTGATTGTCAAACCCGTCGGTCGGGCCGATAGCGGCCCGGCCGATCGGTAGACTAGGCGGCGCGGACCGTTGCGAGGAACTTCCCGACCTCGGTCCTGAGACGGTTGCTGTCGCCGGAAAGGATCTGCGCCGCCGACAACACCTCTGACGATGCCGACCCGGTCTCGTCGGCACCGCGCTGGACGTCGGTGATGTTGACCGACACCTGCATGGTGCCCTGGGCCGCCTGCTGCACGTTGCGCGAGATTTCCTGGGTTGCCGCGCCCTGCTCTTCCACCGCAGCTGCAATCGTCGAAGAGATTTCGGACAGCCTCTCGATGGTGCCGCTGATCTCCCTGATCGCGCCCACCGACTCCTGCGTTGCCGCCTGGATGCCCGTGATCTGCTGGCCGATTTCACCGGTCGCCTTGGCGGTCTGCTCGGCAAGTGCCTTCACTTCGGAAGCAACCACCGCAAAACCGCGCCCGGCCTCGCCGGCGCGGGCGGCCTCGATGGTGGCGTTGAGCGCCAGCAGGTTGGTCTGGCCGGCGATGGTGTTGATCAGTTCGACCACGTCGCCGATCCGTGCCGCGGCCTTCGACAGTTCGCCGACCCGGTCGTTGGTCTTGCGCGCCTGATCGACCGCATCGTTGGCGATCCGCGCCGATTCCTGCACCTGCCGGCTGATCTCGTTCACGGACGAGGTCAGTTCCTCGGTCGCGGAGGCCACCGACTGCACGTTGGTGGAAGCTTCCTCGGAAGCGGCCGCGACCGTCGTGGTGATTTCCTGCGCGCGTTCCGCCGTGGAAGTGAGCGTCGAGGCAGACGATTCCAGCTTGGTCGATGCGGAAGAGACAGTCTTGACGATCTCGCCGACAGCGGCTTCGAACGTATCGGCCAGCTTGATCATGTCAGCCTTGCGCTGCTGGGCCGCGAGTCGATCCTGCTGGGCCTTGGCTTCGGCTTCCGCCTGCGCTTTCTCCTCGGCCTTGACCTTGAAGGTCTCCACCGCGTGGGCCATGTCGCCCACTTCGTCGCCACGGCCGAGACCGGGCAGGACGACCGCGAAATTGCCGTCGGCGAGTTCGCGCATCCCCGCGCACAGCCCGATCACCGGCCTGGAAATCGCACGCCCGATCAGCCATGCGAGCAGGATGCCGAGCACGAGGCTGCCGATCGAAATGGCGACGATCAGTTGTTCGGTCGAAACAATCAGTCCCGTCGTTTCGTGCTCGATCTGGGCTTCGTCGGCGATGCCGGACTGCTTGACGCGCTCCGCTGCGGCGGCGATCGCCTGGGCTTCCTTCGCCATTTCGCCGTTGGCGAGGACTTCGACGTCGTGGGAGTCCTTGGCAGCCTTGTGGTAGGCGTCGGCATATTTGTCGACGTTGCCGCTGGCATCCGCGAACAGCTTGCGAACGTCGTCACTGACGATACCCGCACTGAACGCGGTCATCGCCTTCTTCAGCGCCGCAAGGGCGGATTCGGCGGCCTGCTCGGCGCTTTGTTCATGACGGCCGAGCAGCTTGTTGACGTTGAGCCGCGCCAGCAGCAGCTGCTTGACGGCCTCGCCACCGAGCGCCGCGTTGTTCGAATTGCCTGCCCTCGTCGCCATGGTCTGCAGTTCTTCGAGCATGGCGAGCGTCTTCGCGCCAAGCGGATCGAGAACTTCCCTGGTCAGCTTGTTCTGCTCCTGCTTCAGCGCGACGAGCTTGTCGAAGTTCTGGGCGTACAGCACGAATTGCTGGTTGATCTCGGCCATCCCGGCGCGACGCTCGGGATTTTTGATCTCGTCGAGGCCCTGCTTGACGCTCCTGGCAAGCACTTCCTGCCGCTTGCGCGCCTCGGCGATCAAATTTTCGTCACCCGATACGGAGAACTCGCGCACGTAGCGTCGGTATCCGACGAAGCCGTAATCGACATCGCGCACGATACCGACGACCTTGACGCGCTGGTTGAAGGCTCCAAAACCTTCCGCGACCTTGACGAAGCCCCGATACGACAGCACCGCGAGCACGGCCAGCAGCGCCAGCACCGCGGCAAAGCCGATCATGATCTTGGTATTGATTCTGCGATTGGTGAAGAAGCCAAACCATCCTGCTGAAGTACTGACAGTGGAAGAAGACGCGTTGCTCACGGCATTATTCCTTGGTTCTGGGAATGAAAGACCGGGCAGGATGAATACGGGGCGGCATTGGCGCCGCCGACCTGTCGATCTCAGCGCTAAGCTCAATGGCGAACGCTTGACGTCAGACTAGGTTAATCAAGTTAGTGATGCTTGAGACCGGATTGTGACAGCCATGTCCGGTTTGTGCCACGCGCAGCGAGGATACGCGTTGAATGGCGGACAGGCTTGCGTGGCGGAAATTGAGCAACGATGGCGCGATTTGATTCTTCAGTGCGACCATTTGCCGAGTCTTTGCGCAACTAGTGATGGGTTGTGTTGAAAATTACCCAGCGTTTCTATCGTGCGGTCCCGAATCGCTGAAACCGCCAACTCGATGCCCGGCCGTTCTACGCCTCTAAGCAACTATCCCGTCGTCCGTTCCAGCGACGCTGCGCTCGTCCGCGACCGACTGTTCAGTGTGTTCGGCGCCAACAGTTTTGACGTCAAGAAGACAAGCGACGAATTGGCAATCACCGCCGACCACCTGCAGATCGGCGGCGTCGGGCTCTCCTATGTGGAGTATATCGGCGACGTCTCGGTCGGATTCGGCGAGGTCTCCTTTGTCCGGCAGTGCTTTACCATCGAGGGCGCCGCGCGCTACCACATGGGCAAGCAGTCCATCGAGATGGCGTCGGGATCATGGACGCCAATCATACGCGGGCAGCCGCTCCGATTCGATTTCCAATCCGGCTATCGCCAGATCGCGCTCCGCATCGAGTTCGACACGCTGTTGCGCAATCTGAGCGCCCTGCTCGGCCGCGACGTCCCCTATTTGACGTTCGATGAGACCCAGACCAGTCAGTCCGCGATGGAAGCGCTGCGGCGGCGTGTATTTCACCTGGCCATCGACTACAACGAACGTGGCGCCTTTTTCTCCGACCTCGCTGCGGCCGAGGTCGAGCGCATGATCATCATGAAATTCCTGATCTGCCACCGGCACAACTACACCCATCTGCTGCTGCGCGAGCCGCCGCCCGCATCTTCGAGCGTGGTGAGGACGGTCGAAGAATTCATCGAGGCCAACTGGGACAAGCCGATCGACATCGATACCATGGTCGCGGTCGCACAGGTCAGCGCGCGAAGCCTGTTCCGGCAATTCAGGCGGGACCGCGGTTGCTCGCCCGCGGATTTCGCCAAGCGGGTGCGGCTCAACCACGCGCGCGAAATGCTCGAACGATCCAATGAGATCGGCTCGGTCATCCAGGTCGCGCTGAAATGCGGTTTCCAGAATCCCGGTCATTTCGCGCGTGACTATCGCAACTCGTTCGGCGAGCTGCCTTCGGTGACGTTGCAGAGGGCCAGAAAGTGGCTGAGCTAGACCTCGCCCGTACAGGCCATCGACCGGCGCCGGCTGGGGTACGTCGAAAGGCTTCTGACGCCTCGTCATGACACGCGGCGATCGGTTATGCTAAGGGAGCGCAGCCCGCCGGAGAGACCAGAAATGAACGCCACGCCCGAACGCCTCGACAGCACCGTCGATCCAAAGCTGCTCGAAATCCTGGTGTGCCCGGTAACCAAGGGTCCGCTCGAATTCGATGCGGCGCGGCAGGAGCTGATCTCGCGTTCGGCGAAGCTTGCCTACCCGATCCGCGACGGCATTCCGATCATGCTGCCGGAAGAAGCACGGAAGATCGAGTGAGGCCATCCTACCGGTTTACAACGCCTCACCCTTCAACAGCCGCGGCACCTCGCCCGATAGTCCGGCGGCCTGGCGGATGAACATGCTCTTGAGCGGTGGCGCGCGGTCGACGAGACCGAGACCGATGTCGCGCACGGTGCGCAGCAGGGTCGACTCGTTCGAGAACAGGAAGTTCAGCGAGTTGGTGGCAAGCCCCATCGCCACGGTGTCGAAGCGCCGCCAGCGCTGATA
Source organism: Pseudomonadota bacterium (assembly GCA_023387735.1). GTDB lineage: Bacteria > Pseudomonadota > Alphaproteobacteria > Rhizobiales > Xanthobacteraceae > Bradyrhizobium. The sequence continues at coordinate 29,480 of JAEWHP010000007.1, forward strand.
GCGATCGAGCACGTCGGCCTGGCCAAGATCCATGCCGAGCCGCGCCGCATCGACCACGACTTCCGCCAGCGCCGCGACGTCTTTGAGCCCCATGTTGAGGCCCTGCCCCGCGATCGGATGAATGACGTGCGCGGCGTCGCCGACCAGGGCCAGTCTCTCTGCGATAAACGACCGCGCGACGAAATAGCCGAGCGGAAACGCCCGCGGCTTGTCGAGCGCCTTGATCTCGCCGAGGTGCAGCCCGAAGCGGCGTTCGAGTTCGCTGTGAAATTCGTCTTCGCTAAGCGCGGTGATCCGCGCAGCTTCAGCGCGGTTCTCGGTCCACACCAGCGACGAACGCTTTCCCGTCAGCGGCAGGATCGCGAAGGGACCGGCGGGGAGAAAATGCTCCTCGGCGCGGCCGTGATGATCGCGCTCGTGGCCGACGGTGACCACGATGCCGGACTGATCGTACTCCCAGCCATGGGTGGCGATGCCGGCGCGCTCGCGCAATTTCGAGCGCGCGCCGTCCGCCGCCACCAGCAGGCTCGCCTCGACGACGTCGCCATTGGCGAGTGTCACGGTGACGCCGTCGGCGCGCGAGTCGTAGCTTGAGACTGCGGTAGCGCGGAGATCGATGCCTTCGGCCTCGGCGCGGGCGACCAGCGCGTCGATCAGCCCGCGGTTTTCAACCATATGCGCGAAGGGTTCGCCGGGTTCGACTTCGCCGGCAAACGTCAGGAACACCGGACGGGTGGCATCCTCCAGTCTGGAATCGGTAACGACCATGTCGAGGATGGGTTGTGAATCGGCCGCGACCTGATCCCAGACCCCGAGCGCCTCGAACAACCGCCGGCACGCCGCCACGATGGCGGTCGCGCGCGGGTCGCGGCTCGGCCGCGCCGCCAGCGCCGGATCGGCGACGACAACGGGAATATCCGTGCCGAGACCCTGGCGGAACGCCAGCGCCAGGGCGAGCCCGGCAAATGCCCCGCCGCAGATGACAATGCTTCGCTGTGCCGCCATTTCGCTCACTCGCACTCTTGCTCCCGGAGTATAGCTGGGCGAAACAGGTTAACCAAACAAGTGGTCATTCGTCATTCCGGGGCACGCGCAAGCGTGAACCCGGAATCTCGAGATTCCGGGTTCGATGCTGCGCATCGCCCCGGAATGACGAAGGAATTCAACCGAAAGCCCCGCCATGTCCAAAGGCCTGATTGACCTGATCTCAATCCTCGACCTGGAGCCGCTCGAGGTTAACCTGTTCCGCGGCAACAGCCCGAAGACGAGCTGGCAGCGCGTGTTCGGCGGACAGGTGATCGGACAGGCGATGGTGGCGGCGTGCCGCACGGTCGAGGGCCGGCTGCCGCATTCGCTGCATTGCTACTTCATCCTGCCGGGCGACCCGCAGATTCCGATCATTTACGAGGTCGAGCGTCTGCGCGACGGCAGGAGCTATTCGACGCGGCGTGTCACCGCGATCCAGCACGGCAACGCGATCTTCTCGATCATGGTATCGTTTCACGCCGAGGAGGAAGGCGCCTTCGACCATCAGGACAAGATGCCGGATGTGCCGCCGCCGGAGAAACTCACCGCGGAGGAAGTCGCCAAGCAGCCGATGTTCAAGGAGATGCCGGACTTCATCCGCCGCTATTACGAATCCGACCGCCCGATCGAACTGCGCCCGGTCGAACTCGGCCGTTATTTCGGCCAGAAGATCGACGACGGGCGGATCCATGTCTGGATTCGCACCGCGGCGAAACTGCCCGACGATCCGGCGCTGCACATGTGCGCGCTCGCCTATGCGTCGGACTTTTCGCTGCTCGATGCGATCATGGCGCGCTACGGCCGTACGCTGTTCGACAAGCGCATGATGCCGGCGAGCCTCGATCACGCGATGTGGTTTCACCGGCCGTTTCGCGCCGACGAATGGCTGCTTTACGCGCAGGATTCCCCCAGCGCGCAGGACGGCCGCGGATTGACCCGCGGCCTGATCTACAAGCCCGACGGCACGCTGGTGGCGTCCGTGGCCCAGGAAGGCTCGGTACGCCAGCGCAAGTGACGCTCTTTAATCAAGCGTCCACGTGCGCGCCTCTCTCGGCCAAAACGGTCTGCGACGCCAGCCACTGTGACATCCATCGATATACCCACGGTATCGGGATGATGAAGATGCTGGCGATCGCCGCCACGAGCGCACGCCACAGAAACTCCAGGCCGCTGCCGATGAAGAGCACTTCGCGCCGCGTGCCCTGGATGTTGCGGCAGAACCAGCGCAGCCAGGCCGTGTATACCCACGCCCAGCCAATGATCGTAATGATGGAGATAGCCGCAAGGATGGTCCAGCCGAGGTAAGCCCAGACCGTGCCGGAGAAGCTGAGACCGAGCGGCTGCCCGTTGGACGCGAGATTCGCGATGAACCATTTGAGAAACAGCCAGTAGAAGGCCATCTGAACCAGGATCATCAGATTGCTGAGGATCTCGCTGCCGACCATGCCAACGGCGATCATGAGAACGACCAGACCGAAAAACCACGGAACGATGGTCATCGTCTGGCCTTCGAAGCTCAGGTTCGGCCGTCCCGGAACCTGCACGCACGGGACGATCCATTTGAGGTACCAGACCAGGACCCATGGGGCCGGGATGATGACGATGAGGCCGACGATGAGAACGATGGTGCGCCAGACGAAATCCAGAATGCCGAAATCAATCGACAGCGGACCGCCGCTGTAACTCCCCGTGCCGCCCATTGGCGCGGGGCCACCGGGATGCGGCATCGCTGGCGGGGTCGATCCGCCGGGGACCAGGCCGGGGATTTCGCCTGCCCGCTGCCAGCCTGACATGCCCTCGGTCCAGACCAGCGTATCCGGCCTGACCACCCCCCGGGTAATGAGGTCGCGCAGCTGGGCCTCGGGAAATGGGCCCTGTTGCTGGCCGTTGGATGCATAAAACCACGATCGGTTCGACATATTATATTATACTCTTGCATGGAAATGGGGGAGCCGGCGGGGCGGCTGGTGGGAAACCCTATTGTGTCGGACGATCATGTTCCCTGTACAGAGAGCGGGCTCACCGGATGCAAATGTTTTCCCCGCATACCTGCAACTTTTTTATGCCATTTGCCCAGAAAGATGCCAGATTTGGTTCTCAGCCGAAGCGCTGGGCGCGCCGGCCTGCTGACCACGCAACCGACACGACCACTGAACACACGACCCACCGGAAACGAAGGCCTGACCATGAAACTCGTCGTCGCGATCATCAAACCCTTCAAGCTTGACGAGGTGCGCCAGGCGCTGACGGCCATCGGCGTCCACGGCATGACGGTGACCGAGGTCAAGGGTTACGGGCGCCAGAAAGGCCATACCGAAATCTATCGCGGCGCCGAGTATGTCGTGAACTTCCTGCCCAAGCTTCGGATCGAAATCGCCGTCGCGTCCGACCTCGCCGAGAAGGCGGTTGGCGTCATCACCGCCAATGCGCGCACCGGACAGATCGGCGACGGAAAAATCTTCGTTACGCCGATCGATCACGCACTGCGAATCCGCACCGGCGAGACCGACAGCGACGCGCTCTGAAACTTCAATACATTGAGGCGCGGCGGCGGCGATGCCCGTCGCGCGAGCCAAGACAAGTAAGTCAAGAAACGAAAACACGCCGGGGGATTCCATGGGGGCACCATCGTATCGTGCAGCGAGCAATGCTGCGCTCACCGTTCTTGCTGCGAATTTCCTGCTGACGACGCCGGCTTCGGCCGAGACATCGTCGATCAACCCTGCCGACACCGCCTGGATGATCGTCGCCACCGCGCTGGTGCTGATGATGACGATACCGGGTCTCGCGCTGTTTTATTCCGGCATGGTGCGCAAGAAGAACGTGCTGGCGACGATGGCGCAGAGCCTCGCGGCCGTTGCGATGATCTCGATCCTCTGGGTGACGTTCGGCTATTCGCTGGCGTTCGTCGGCGACGGCCCCTGGATCGGCACGCTCGATCGCTGGTTCCTGATCGGGATGACGATGGACAGCGTCAACCCGGCGGCGAAGACCATCCCGGAAGCGCTTTTCATGCTGTACCAGATGACGTTTGCGATCATCACGGTAGCGCTGGTGGCGGGCGCCGTGGCCGACCGGATGCGGTTCTCGGCCTATCTCCTGTTCTCTGTCGGCTGGTTCATGTTTGCCTATGTGCCGCTCGCGCACTGGGTCTGGGGCGGCGGTTTTCTCGCCACCATGGGCGTGCTGGATTTTGCCGGCGGTCTCGTCGTGCATCTTTCCGCCGGCGTCGGCGGACTGGTTGCAGCCAGGGTGATCGGCCGCCGTCACGGCTATGGCAGCGAGAACCTTGCACCGTTCGATCTGTCGCTGGCGGTGATGGGCACCGGATTGTTGTGGGTCGGCTGGTTCGGGTTCAATGGCGGATCGGCGCTGGCGGCGAACTCGCGCGCGGTGATGGCGATCACCGCAACGCATCTCGCGGCGTGCGCCGGCGCGCTGACGTGGGGCGCGATCGAATGGGCGACGCGCCGCAAGCCTTCCGTGCTCGGCATGATCTCCGGCGCGATCGCCGGCCTCGGGACCATCACGCCGGCCTCGGGATTTGTCGCGCCCTGGCATGGCGTCATCATCGGCGTGGCGGCCGGAACGCTTTGCTTCTGGGCCTGCACCTGGCTGAAGCAGCGCCTGCAATATGACGACTCGCTCGACGTGTTCGGCGTCCACGGCATCGGTGGCTTGACCGGCACGCTGCTCGCCGGCGTGTTTGCGGTGAGCGCGATCGGCGGCACCGCCGGCCTGCTCGAAGGCAACGCGCAGCAGGTGCTGATCCAGCTCTACGGCATCGCGGCCACGCTGGTCTGGTCCGGCGGCGTCACCTTCATACTGCTCAAGCTCGTGAGCGTATTCGTTCCGCTGCGGGTGTCGCTGCAGCAGGAGTTGGAAGGGCTCGACATCTCGCAGCACGGCGAAGCGCTTCAGTAGCCCCCACCGCAATACCGCCTTACTGCCTGACTGCTGGGCAGGAATATGGTCGGACTCAGGCGCGCCCATGATTTGGGCACATATGCCTATCCCTTGGGCGCGACCGAATGGCGCAGGATCGGGCAACTCGTGCCGAGCGCGAAAACAGCCGCATTCATAGTCCGTTAGGCAACCGGTCCGATCTGGCACGGCATTTGATTCTATGCGTCCAGGCTGTGCCCGCGAAGTGAACCTCTCCGCGTGGTGAATCTCAGTCGAGAACGCCCGGTCTGTCTGAGCCGGGCCCAAGCGGGGATAGGACCCATGAAAATTGTTATGGCGATCATCAAGCCATTCAAGCTCGAAGAAGTCCGCGATGCCCTGACCGCCATTGGCGTTCATGGTCTCACGGTGACGGAAGTCAAAGGCTATGGCCGGCAGAAAGGTCATACCGAAATCTACCGCGGCGCCGAATATGCCGTGAGTTTCCTGCCCAAGATCAAGATCGAGGTCGCCGTCGCCTCGGACCAGGTCGACAAGACCATCGACGCCATCACTTCCGCAGCCAAAACCGGACAGATCGGTGACGGCAAGATCTTCGTCATCAACCTCGACCATGCGGTTCGCATCCGCACCGGCGAAGCGGATGCCGCGGCCCTCTGATTTCGCGCTCAACCCTACCCATTCAGGAGTAATATCAATGACGTTTAAACGTCCCTCTAGCGCGGGATTGGCGGCCTTCGCAGTCGGCCTGTTCGCCGCAACCGCTGCCTACGCCGAACCGACCGTCAACAAGGGCGACAACGCCTGGATGCTGACGTCGACGGTACTGGTGCTGTTGATGACCATCCCGGGCCTCGCCCTGTTCTATGGTGGCCTCGTCCGTTCCAAGAACATGCTCTCGGTCCTGATGCAGGTGTTCTATTGCGTCTGCATCGTCGTGATTCTTTATGCGCTTTACGGCTACAGCCTCGCGTTCACCGGCGGCTCCGACTTCATCGGCGGCTTCTCCAAGGCCTTCCTGATGGGCGTGACGACCGATTCGAAAGCGGCGACCTTCAGCGTCGACGCCAACATCTCGGAACTCATCTACATCTGCTTCCAGATGACCTTCGCAGCGATCACCCCCGCGCTGATCGTTGGTGCCTTCGCCGAACGCATGAAGTTCGCGGCGGTCGCCCTGTTCGTCCCGCTCTGGGTCACGCTGATCTACCTCCCGATCGCGCACATGGTCTGGTACTGGCCGGGCCCGGACCTGATCACGGATGCAGCCAAGGCACTTGCCGCGGCGACGGACGGTGCGGCGAAGACTGCAGCGCAGGCCAAGCTGGATGAAATCAACGCGGACGCCGGCTTCATCTTCAAGAAGGGCGCCCTCGATTTCGCCGGTGGCACCGTGGTGCACATCAACGCCGGCATCGCCGGTCTGGTCGGTGCGCTGCTGATCGGCAAGCGCGTCGGCTACGGCAAGGAACTGATGGCGCCGCACTCGCTGACCATGTCCATGATCGGCGCCTCGCTGCTCTGGGTCGGCTGGTTCGGCTTCAACGCCGGATCGAACCTCGAAGCCTCCGGCGGCGCCGCGCTCGCCATGACCAACTCCTTCGTTGCAACCGCAGCGGCGGCGATGGCCTGGATGTTCGCGGAATGGATCGTCAAGGGCCACCCCTCGGTGCTCGGCGCATTGTCGGGCGCGGTGGCGGGGCTCGTGGCGGTCACGCCCGCGGCCGGCTTCGCCGGTCCGATGGGAGCGATCGTGCTCGGTCTCGTGGTCGGCATCGTCTGCCTGTTCTTCTGCACCGTAGTGAAGAACTCGCTCGGCTATGACGACTCGCTCGACGTGTTCGGAGTCCACTGCGTCGGCGGCATCGTCGGCGCGCTTGGCACCGGCATCCTGGTGAACCCCGCCCTCGGCGGCACCGGCGTCATGGACTACGTCGCCGGCAAGATCGCGGACTACGACTTCGTCGCCCAGATGACCTCTCAGCTCTGGGGCGTCTGCACCACGCTGCTGTGGTCGGGCATCGGGTCGGCGATCCTGTTCAAGGTTGTCGACGTCATCGTCGGCCTGCGCGTCAACGTCGAGACCGAGCGTGAAGGCCTCGATGTCACCGAGCACACGGAGCGCGCTTACAACATGTAACTCCTCCCGGGTGCGATCCCCAGGGACAACGTGGTCGTTGTCCCGAGGGCTCGCATCCACCACTCCGGTTCGGGCACATACCCGGCAATGCCCTGACCGTTGAGGGGCTCCAGCGCAAGCTGGGGCCCCTTTCTTTTTCCAGAAAGAGATTGCCAAATCCGGCGCAAGGCGTCGAAATGACGACAACAAAAGGGAGGACGTCATGAAACTTGAAGGCGGATGCTATTGCGGCGCAGTGCGCTATGTCGCTGAGGGCGAGCCGGCCCTGCAGGCACAATGCCATTGCCGCGAATGCCAGTTCATCACCGGCGGATCGCCCAACATGTTCGTGGTGATGCCACTCGATGGCTTCAAGTACACCAAGGGTGGGCCAAAGCAGTTTGCCCGTAAGGACCTGAAAAAGCCGGTGACGCGAGAATTCTGCGCCGAATGCGGCACGCACATGGTGACCCGCCCGCAACGGCCGGTGGCGGTGGTGAAGGTTGGAACACTCGACAATCCAGCCCAGATCACACCGCAGATCGCGATCTTCACGATCGACAAGCAGCCCTTCCACCACATCCCCGAGGGCATGCCGAGTTTCGAGCGCATGCCGCAGCGGTAGCGCGGTTCGAAGCCCTCCCGGTCCCGGCGGCCGAGGCCGGCGTCGCGGCGAAAATCGCCGCTGGCACCGATGGTTAATCGCGTCTTAACCTCGCCGTATCTATGGTGGTTTGATGAGTTTCCGGTCGCGGGTTATGCCGTTTGACCGTTCTTGAAAGTACTGGCGTTTCAGACATGGCAACGACCGCCCCTTCCGGCGAGGCGCAGGGCGCCGGCAGCGCAAATTCTGCCGGTCAGGCCGAGCGCTCCCCTTTTTTGCGGACAACCGAACTGCTGGCGCCCTACCAGCCGGCCAAGCCATTGATAACGCTGTCGTTGGGCGAGCCGCAGCACCCGGTGCCAGACTTTGTCGGACCCGTTCTTGCAAAGCATATCGCCGATTTCGGACGCTATCCCATCGCCAAAGGCATCGAGCCGTTCCGGCGGTCGGTCGCGAACTGGCTGTCGACCCGGTTCGACCTGCCGCGGCCGGTCGATCCCGAGAGCGAGGTCCTGGTGCTCAATGGCAGCCGGGAAGGGCTGTTTTTCGCCGCGATCATGGCCGCCCGGTATGTCGGGCCGCGCAGGGGGAAACCGGCGATCCTGATGCCCAACCCGTTCTACCCTGCCTATGGCGCCGGAGCGCGGGCATCGGGTTGTGAATCGATCTACCTGCCGACCACGCTCGCCAACGGGTTCCTGCCGGATCTCGACGCGCTCGACGAAGCCACGCTGGCGCGGACGGTGGCGATGTTCATCGCCTCGCCGGCCAATCCGCAGGGCGCGGTCGCCTCGCGCGAATACTTTACCCGATTGAAAAAGCTTGCGGACCAATATGGCTTCATGATCCTGAGCGACGAGTGTTATTCGGAAATCTACACCAGGCAGGCGCCGGGCAGCGCGCTGGAATGTGCAGGGCCAGACTTTACCAACGTGGTCGCGTTCCAGTCGCTGTCGAAGCGCTCGAACCTGCCGGGCATGCGCGTCGGCTTCGCCGCCGGCGACCGCAAGTTTCTTGCCGCCTTTCACGAGTTGCGCAACGTCGCCGCACCCCAGGTGCCGGTGCCGCTGCAGCATGTCGCGGTCGCCGCCTATAGCGACGAGACGCATGTCGAGGAAAACCGACGGCTATACCGGATCAAGTTCGATCTCGCCGACCAGATCCTCGGCAGCCGCTACGGCTACGCGCGGCCGGCCGGCGGTTTCTGCGTCTGGCTCGACGTCTCCCAACGCGGCGGCGACGAGGCGGCGGCGGTCAGATTATATCGGGATGCCGGCGTCCGCGTGATTCCCGGAAGCTATTTGTCGCGGCCGCAGAACGACGGCTTCAACCCCGGCACAGGCTACATCCGCCTCGCGCTGGTCTCCGACAGTGAGTCAACGGCCGAGGCGCTGCACCGGCTGGTCGAAACTCTGGATTAGTCGCAGGGCCCAATGAGCATGCCAGCGATCGAACGTGTCATTCCTCTCGTCGGCCACCTGCCGGCCTCGATCCGCGAAGCCCTGGCGCGACGCGTGCGTGAACTCGCAGGCCTCGGCCTGATCGGCCTGTCCGGCGCAACGGCGGCAGCATTGATCACGTGGTCTGTGCGGGATCCGAGCCTGAGCCACGCGACGTCGCGCCCGATCCGCAACATTCTCGGCTATCCCGGGGCAATCGGCGCCGACCTGTTGATGCAGATCCTCGGTCTCGGCGCAATCATGCTGATCCTCACCGTTGCGGTGTGGGGCTGGCGCATGCTGACCCATCGCACCTTCGACCGCGAGGCGCTGCGCCTCGGCTGCTGGATTCTCTGCACGGTGATCGCCGCGGGCTTTGCGAGCTGCTGGCCGCATGGCGGCGGGTGGCCGCTACCGACCGGCCTTGGCGGCGTCGTCGGCGACGCGCTGGTGCGAACGCCTGCCGTCGTGTTCGGCCCGGCCGGTTTCACCTACCGGTTGGTACTCGGCATCATTCTGTTCGTCGCGATGTGCGCAGCGTTCCTGTTTGCAAGCGGCTGGGGTTCGCGTCCGAGGGACGAAGAGCTGACGCCGATCGAGGACGACGACACGCCCTTCGTCGAGGAGGCGGATCGCAGCTCGGTATCGCTCGGATGGGTTTTCCACGCCCTGATGAGCGCCAAGGCGCGGATCGGATGGCTGATGACCACGGCGTATCGCTCGCTGGTTTCAAGCTCGCCGCCGGCGCGCACGTCTTCGTTCCAGCGCCAGGAGCCGACCCTGAGCGGCCGCGCTGCGCCCTCCCTGGCCCCGAAGGACGAAGAGTACGAGGAAGACGAAGAGGAAGAAGAGGACGAGGAGGAGGAAGAAGAGGAGGAAGAGGAAGAGGAGGAGGCTCCGCGCTCGCGCAAGAAGGCAGCGCCACGTCCAGTTTCCCGCAAGTCCGAAAAATTCGAACTGCCTTCGGTCTCGATGCTGACCGCGCCCAAGGCATCCGACCGGCAACCGCTCAGCAAGTCCGAGCTCGAGAACAATTCACGCGCACTGGAAGGCGTACTCCAGGACTTCGGCGTGCGCGGCGAGATCGTCAAGGCCAATCCCGGCCCGGTCGTCACGCTGTACGAGCTCGAGCCCGCACCGGGCATCAAATCCTCGCGCGTCATCGGCCTTGCCGACGACATCGCCCGTTCGATGAGCGCGCTCTCGGCGCGTGTCGCCGTTGTCGCCGGCCGCAACGCCATCGGCATCGAGCTGCCGAACGTGCACCGCGAGAAGGTCTATTTGCGCGAGTTGCTGACCGCAAAGGACGAGTCGCACGCAAAGCTTCCGCTCTGCCTCGGCAAGAATATCGGCGGCGAGTCGATCATCATCGATCTGGCGCGCACGCCGCATATGCTGATCGCCGGCACCACCGGCTCCGGAAAATCGGTCGCCATCAACACCATGATCCTCAGCCTGGTCTATCGCCTGAGGCCGGATCAGTGCCGCCTGATCATGGTCGATCCCAAGATGCTCGAACTCTCGGTCTATGACGGCATCCCGCATCTGCTGACGCCGGTCGTGACCGATCCGAAGAAGGCCGTGGTCGCGTTGAAATGGGCCGTGCGCGAGATGGAAGAGCGCTACAAGAAAATGGCCAAGCTCGGTGTGCGCAACATCGATGGCTATAATCAGCGCCTCGTCGAAGCCCGCGGCAAGGGCGAGGACCTGACGCGCACGGTGCATACCGGCTTCGACAAGGAAACCGGCAAGGCGATCTACGAGGAAGAAAAGCTCGATCTCGAGCCGCTGCCCTATATCGTCATCATCGTCGACGAAATGGCCGACCTGATGATGGTCGCCGGCAAGGACATTGAAGGCGCGGTGCAGCGGCTGGCGCAGATGGCGCGCGCCGCCGGCCTCCACGTGATCCTCGCGACGCAGCGTCCCTCGGTCGACGTCATCACCGGCACGATCAAGGCGAACTTCCCGACGCGCATCGCATTCCAGGTCACGTCGAAGATCGACAGCCGCACCATCCTCGGCGAAATGGGTGCCGAGCAACTGCTCGGCCAGGGCGACATGCTCTACATGGCCGGCGGTGGCCGCATCAGCCGCGTCCACGGCCCGTTCGCCTCCGACGAGGAAGTCGAGAAGGTGGTACGCCATCTCAAGACGCAGGGTCAGCCAGAATATCTGGAAGCCGTCACAGCGGAGGAACCGACCGACGAAGACGGCGCGGTGTTCGATTCCACCGGAATGGGCGGCGACGGCGGCGGGGACCTGTTCTCGCAGGCGGTCGCCATCGTCAAGCGCGACCGCAAGGCGTCGACTTCCTACATTCAACGGCGACTGCAAATCGGCTACAATCGTGCCGCATCATTGATGGAGCGGATGGAACTCGAAGGCATCGTTGGACAGGCCAATCACGCCGGCAAGCGCGAAATTCTGGTCGAGGAAGAAGAAGGCGGATTTTAGGGTCCGGCCGCCAAAACCCGGCCTGGGAGCCTTATTTTCACGTAAAAACGATATCCCCTTTGGTCGAAAGCGCGATAAAATGCCCATGGCGACGCGTTGAATAGAGATCCGGAATATTGATGACACAACGATACATACACCGCGGACTGCGTTGCGGACTGGCGCTGCTGATCGCCGCATCGGGCGCAAGCTTCGGTACCGCTGCTTTCTCGCAGGCGGTTCCGGTTCCGAAGCCCGCGCCAAAGGTGCGCGAGGGCGGCGTGCAGTTGAGCGCGCAGGACAGGCCGTTGACAACAGGCACAACGCAAACGCCGCCAACGCCGGTCATTCCCAATCCAAACCGCAATGTCCCGGCCAATGTGTTCGCGACTTTCGATGCCAATCAGAAGGCGCAGGCCGCGCGGGTGAGCACCTATCTGTCGTCGCTGCAGACGCTGGTCGGAAACTTCGTGCAGGTCGGCCCCGATGGCAGCAAGACCAAGGGTGATTTCTACATTCAGAAGCCGGGCAAGGTGCGGTTCGAGTATGACGACCCGACGCCGATCGCGATCATCGCCGACGGATCGTCGCTGGCCGTGCGCGACAAGAAGCTTGCCACCCAGGACATTTATCCGCTGTCGCAGACGCCGCTGCGCTTCCTGCTGTCGGACCGAATCGATCTGCTCAAGGATACCAATGTCGTCAGCGTCACCGCCGATGATGTCTTTATCAGCGTCACGATCGAGGAGAAGCAGGCCTTGATCGGCACCAGCCGCCTGATGCTGATGGTTGGCGCCAAGGACGGCCAGCTCAAGCAGTGGACGGTGACCGATCCGCAGGGTTACGACACCACGGTTGCGGTTTACAACCTGGATTCTTCCAAGAAGGTCGATCCCGGTCTGTTCAAGATCGATTTCACCAACTACCAGGTCCCCCCGGGCTAGCTATGCGGTGGCGTAGGTTGGGTTAGACTAGCGGAGCGTAACTCACCCTTTCCCAAGCAAGATCGTTCTAACTCACCCCACGCCGCTCCAGCTGTGGACAAGCGCAAACACCATCACGAACCGTGCTAAGACACGGCTCTCATGCGTTTCTCCCTCACGACCTGGAATATCAACTCGGTACGCCTGCGCATCGACATCGTCGCCAAATTCCTGAAATCGGCGCGACCGGACGTGCTGTGCCTGCAGGAAACCAAATGTATCGACGACGCATTCCCGCTGAAGCGTTTCAAGCGGCTCGGCTATCAACACGTCGCGCTGAACGGGCAGAAGGGTTATCACGGCGTCGCCATCGTCTCGAAACTGCCGTTCGAGACCACCGACATCAGAACCTTCTGCGACAAGATCGACTCGCGTCACATCTCGGTGGCGTTCGGCGAGAAGGCGCAACTTGCAAAGCCGCTGGTGCTGCACAATTTCTACGTTCCCGCCGGCGGCGACATTCCTGACCCCGTTCTCAATCCCAAGTTCGATCACAAGCTGAAATTTCTCGACGAGATGAAAGCGTGCGAGCCGTTGCATCCGCGCGGCGACGATCGCCACATCCTGGTCGGCGACCTCAATGTCGCTCCGCATGAAAACGACGTGTGGTCGCACAAGCAACTCCTGAAAGTGGTCTCACACACGCCGATCGAATGCGAGAAGCTGCTGGCGGCACAGGCCCATGGCGAATGGTTCGACGTGGCACGCGAGCGAATTCCGCTCTCGGAGAAGGTCTATACGTGGTGGAGTTACCGTGCCGCCGACTGGACCGTGGGCGATCGCGGCCGCCGACTGGATCATATCTGGGTCTCGCGCGCCCTGAAGGACGGCGTCAGCGATTTCAGGATCACCCGCGACGCACGGAGCTGGGAGCGGCCGTCCGATCATGTGCCGGTCACGGTGACGCTGGACGTTTGAAACTGAGATCAGGTGCTGAGCTTGGCGCCGGCCATCAGCATGTCGCTGGCGAGCTGGCTGGTGCGGGCGGCGATTTCGTCGCGCAGCCGGCGCGCCGCGACGGGGTCGCTTTCGAGCACGCGCTGAAACAGGCTGCGCGCCACCCGGATCACGGTTGAATTTTCGATCGCAACCGCACTGGACGGCCGCCGCATCGCGACGATCAGCGCCAATTCGCCGATCAGCGAGCCGGGCCCTGCAATGATCTCAGCATCGCCATCCTCGACCCGGATCGCACCGCGGCGAACGATATAGCCCGCGTCCGCCTCGTCACCGGCATTGAACAGATAATCGCCGTTCGAATAGTCGCGCTGCTCGGAGCCGATCGCGAGCATGCGCAAGGCCGCCGTTCCCAACAGGTGCAATGTCGGGACGCGATCGAGCAGGGCTACATCATCTTCGATCGACATACGGGCCGGGGATACGCAACAAACTACGGATAATAACCGCGAATCCTATCACGGCACCAGCTTGTAGCCACCCGCTTCCGTGACCAGGATCTCCGGATTGGCGGCGTCCTTTTCGATCTTCTGCCGCAGCCGGTAGATGTGGGTTTCCAGGGTGTGCGTGGTGACCCCCGAATTGTAGCCCCAGACTTCCTGCAGCAGCGTCTCACGCGAAACCGGCATCTGGCCGGCCCGATACAGGAAGCGCAGGATGGCGGTTTCCTTTTCGGTCAGCCGCACCTTGCGGGCATTGGCGCCGGTCAGCATCTTCGACCCGGGGCGGAAGCTGTAGGGGCCGACGGAAAACACCGCGTCCTCGCTGGCCTCGTGCTGCCGCAGCTGGGCCCTGATACGGGCGAGGAGCACGGCGAAACGGAACGGCTTGGCGACATAATCATTGGCGCCCGATTCGAGACCGAGAATGGTGTCGGAATCGGTGTCGTGGCCCGTCAGCATGATGATCGGCGCCTTGAAGCCACCCTTGCGGAGGCTGCGAACCACCTCTCTGCCGTCGGTATCGGGCAAGCCGACATCCATCAGGACCAGATCAGGAGAATTGGCTTTGGCGGCGCTGGCGCCCTTGGCGCCCGTATCGACCGCAGAGGCTTCGAACTCCTCGTGCAGCGACAGTTGCTCGACCAGTGTATCGCGCAGATCGGTGTCGTCATCCACGATCAGGATCTTGCGGGCATTTGGCATAGGGTACGATCCTCTTGAGGCAGGCGGCGGACACAAGCGGGAGCGTCTCAAGCCGGGTCTTGGTCGGTGACGAACCTGATTCGCGGGCCAATTTCGCCAGCAACAAGGGCCATCACGTACCGATTCGCTTTCAGGTAAGAGATTGTTACAGATTCACAAGCTTTGGCACTCTATCCCAGATTTGAGCGGCGGTTGGATGAATGTCCTGTAATGCGGTGAAATAGAGCAGTTGCGGCAGGGCAGGCAACCCGCGATTTGGGCATTGGCATGGGAAGAAAAGCGTTTTCAATCACTTATCGGACAGATGCACGTGATCGACCGCTTTCGGCGATCGGCGTTCGAGCAGCCGCCGGCGATCCGCGACGGGGCTGGCTGACGGCCGACGGCTGGACCGTGCCGGTGGCACTTGGTCGCGGCGGCATCCTCGCCAACAAGTTGGAAGGCGACGGCGGAACCCCCCGGGGCACTTTCCACCCCCGGCAATTATGGTGGCGCGCCGACCGCCATCCGAGACCACGCACCTTTCTGCCGGTCCGGCCGATCCGGCCCGAAGATGCCTGGTGCGAGGACCCACAGGACCGCCATTACAACCAGCCGATCCGCCTGGTCCGCGATCAGGCCGGCGACCGGCTGACGCGCGAGGACCATCTCTACGACTTCATCGTCGAGATCGACCACAACGCCGCGCCCCGCATCGCCGGCAGGGGCAGCGCCGTGTTCCTGCATCTGGCCCGAACCAATTTCTCTCCGACGGCGGGATGCGTCTCGATGACGAAATCCGCCATGCTGCGGCTGTTGCGGCGAATGGGTCCGCGCACCAGGATCATCATCGGCTGACCGAGGGAGTAGAACCATGCTCGACAAGAACGCGATAGCGGCAGCATCCAAGGTCCTGCACGACCATTGGCGCGGCGGCACCAAGCTGGCGGGTCTCGATGCCGCCCAGCGGCCGCACGATCGCAACGAGGCTTACGCGATCCAGGCCGCGATCGAGCAATATTCGTCCGCGCCTCTGTTCGGCTGGAAGATCGCGGCCACCAGCGCGGCCGGACAGAAGCATATCAATGTCGAAGGCCCGATGGCCGGGCGCATCCTGGCCGAGACCGTGATTGCAGATGGTGGCACGGCGTCGATGGAAGGCAACGACATGCGCGTCGCCGAGCCCGAATTCGCCTTCCGCATGCGCGTGGACCTGCCGCCGCGCGCGGCGGCCTATACGGTTCAAGAGGCCCTCGACGCGGTCGACACGCTGCACCCCGCCATCGAGATTCCGGATTCGCGCTTTGCGGACTTCGTCAGCGCCGGCGCCGCGCAGATCATCGCCGACAACGCTTGCGCGCATCTGTTTGTGCTCGGGCCTGCCACGACCGCGGACTGGCGTGCGATGGACCTCGTCGAGGAGCGGCCCGTCATCTCGATGCGCGGTGAAAAGTTCGTCGGCTACGGCAAGAACGTGCTCGGCGATCCCCGCGTCGCGCTGACATGGCTCGCCAACGAATTGCGCCAGCTTGGGGTAACGTTGAAAGCGGGGCAGGTCGTCACGACAGGCACCTGCCATCCGCCGCTGCCGATTCAATCAGGCGATTTCTGCGCGGTCGATTTTGGTGCGCTTGGAAAAGTGTCCGTGGGGTTTGGATAAGCGCACCACCCTCAGCGTCGTCCCGGCGAAGGCCGTCCACACCATCACCGCGTGATCTATCGATGGAGGGCGGTGGCTGACGCTCTGCGTTTGCAGATCGCCGCGGTGGGTTGTGCCTATTGGCGGGGCTGCGGCGTATGGGTCCCGGCCTTCGCCGGGACGACAGCATCGCTAGCTAACGGTGCCCAAAGATCGCCGAACCCACGCGCACATGCGTTGCGCCGAACTGGATCGCGATGGCGAAATCGGCGCTCATGCCCATCGACAGGTTCTTCAGCCCGTTGCGCGCGGCGATCTTGGCGGTCAGCGCGAAATGCGGCGCCGGCGCCTGATCGACCGGCGGGATGCACATCAGGCCTGAAATAACGAGACCATATTCCTCGCGGCAGCTTGCGATGAAGGCATCTGCCTCGCCGGGCGCGACGCCGGCCTTTTGCGGTTCCTCGCCAGTGTTCAGCTGGACGAACAATTCCGGCCGTTTGTTCTGCGAATTGAATTCCTTCGCCAACGCTTCGCAAATGCTCGGGCGGTCGACCGAATGGATGGCATCGAACAGCGCCACCGCATCCTTTGCCTTGTTGGATTGCAGCGGCCCGATCAGATGCAGCGCAATCCCCGGGCAGGCCGCGATCAATTCCGGCCATTTTGCCTTGGCTTCCTGGACGCGGTTTTCGCCGAACACGCGCTGTCCGGCATCGATGATCGGCGAAATGGCTGATGCGTCGAACGTCTTCGATACGGCGATCAGCATCACCGAGGCGCGATCGCGCTTGGCTTCCCTGCACGCGCGCGCGATATCCTGCTCCACCTGGGCAAGTCCGGTTGGTAAAGGCTTGGTTAGCGGATCAGTCATGTCCCTCGTATCGCGTCGGCTTGGTGGTCATCCCGGATGAGGCCCGGAGCCAAAAAAATTCTACGGCATTTCCTCTAATTTTACCAAGTTCGGGAAAGGCTTCTTGAAACCTTCGCTCTACGTTCCGGGGCGGGGGGACAGATGGCTGGCGTTACTTTCAACCGCAATCGGCTCAAACTCAAGAAGCTCCTGGGAATCCGGGCGCGGCTTGCGATGCTGGCCGTGCTGCTGGTGGCGCCCTTGATGCTGGACCGCGTCCGTTCGCTCGAGGACGCGCGCGCGAAGCAGATAGCGCATGCCGCTGAGGAATACGCCACCATCACCCAGCACAGCGCCGAGACCCAGCGCGAGGTGATCTCCTCGGTCGAAACGATGCTGAAATCGGCGGCCTATATCCGCGCTTCCTCAGGCGTCGGGCGGAGCTGCGAAATCCTGCGTGCCAGCCTGCCGACCAACCTGCCGTGGATTCGCAGTATCATGCTCGTCAGCAAGGACGGCGTGGTGCAATGCTCCACCCTGAACGTCCAGGTAGGCCTCAGCATTGGCGACCGTGACTATTTCAGGAAGGCGCAGGAGACCCGCGATTTTGTCTTCAGCGATTATCTGTTCGGCAAGACCAACAACCGGCCGATCATGATGGCGGCCTATCCGGTCGCCGCGATCAACCCGCAGGAAGATGCCGTGGTGGTCGCCGGCATGAACCTGGACTGGCTGTCCAGGATCATGGCCAAGCTTGGCGGACGGCCGGGCATTTCTTCCGTTCTCATTGACAGCACCGGCGTCGTGCTGGCCGCGCCTCCCGACCAGGCCAGCATGATCGGGCAGCCGCTGGACAACGTGCCGCTGCTGTCGGCCATTTCCTACAAGGCGCTGAGCTCCAATTCCGAAACCGGCTCGATTTCCTTCAGCACGTCCGACGGCTCCAAACGCGCGATCAGCTTCGCGCGCATTCCGGGAACGCAGTCGCGCCTGATCGTCAGCATCGACGAGGCCGAAGTCACCGCGGCGATCAACCGCGAAATTCGCACCGCCTACCTGCAACTGGGATTCGTCTGCCTGTTCGTGCTGCTCGGCGCGCTGATCGGCGCGGAGAAGCTGATCATCAAGCCGATCGAAGTCATGACCGGGATGGCCCAGCGGTTCGGCGAGGGCGACTCGTCGGCGCGCGTCTCGCGCAGCCGCCTGCCGGCGGAGTTCATGCCGCTCGCCCGCGCCTTCAACGCGATGGCGGCCCGGCTCAGCCAGCGTGAGCGCGAACTCGTCGCCACCAATGACCGGCTCACCGTGATGGCCTCGATCGACATGCTCTCGGGTCTCGCCAACCGCCGCGGCTTCCAGAGCCGGCTGGATTTCGAATGGTTGAAGGCGCAGCAGAACAACACCGAGCTGGCGCTGCTGATGATCGATGTCGATCATTTCAAGCTGTACAACGACACCTATGGCCACCCGGAAGGCGACGCGTGCCTCACCAGGCTTGGCGAAGCGCTGGCCGGCATCGCCGCCGGCACCATGGGCTTTGCCGGCCGCTATGGCGGCGAGGAGTTCTGCCTGCTGCTGCCGAACACCGGAGCGGTGAAGGCGTTGGAGGTCGGCGAGATCGTGCGGGCGGCGATCCAAGACCTCGGCCTGCCTCACGCCACCTCCAGCCACCAGACCGTCACCGTGAGCGTCGGCGTGGCGGCGACGCTGGCGAACGCTGCACAATCTCCCCATGAAATGATCGAGGCCGCGGACGCCGCCCTTTATGCCGCCAAGCACCGCGGCCGCAACACCGTGGTCGAGCACGGCTTTGCCAAGCTGGTCGACGAGGTCGGCATGGCGCTGGCGGGGTGACGGGGAGCCTACATCTGCCAGCAAAGACGGCCCTCCCCGCTCGCCCCGGCCGTTGACCCCGCAGGCGCTTTTGTGGCCTAGTCCGCCGTCCTCTGACGGGACCCGAATCCACAAAAAAGCCCTGCGATTCCATGACCTCCGAACGCTACAACGCCCGTGATTCCGAGCCGCGCTGGCAACGCCAGTGGGACGAAAAGGCGATCTTCGCCTCGAAAAACGACGATCCGCGGCCGAAATACTACGTGCTCGAGATGTTCCCCTACCCGTCCGGGCGCATCCATATCGGGCATGTCCGGAACTACACGCTGGGCGACGTGCTGGCGCGGTTCATGCGCGCCAAGGGGTTCAACGTGCTGCACCCGATGGGCTGGGACGCCTTCGGCCTGCCGGCCGAGAATGCCGCGATCGAACGCAAGGTGGCGCCGAAGGCCTGGACCTACGACAACATCGCCGCGATGAAGAAGCAGCTGCGCTCGATCGGGCTGTCGCTGGACTGGTCGCGCGAGTTCGCGACCTGCGATCCCTCCTACTACAAGCATCAGCAGAAGATGTTTCTGGACTTCCTGCGCGCAGGGCTCGCCGAGCGCGAGAAGCGGAAGATCAACTGGGACCCGGTCGACATGACCGTGCTGGCCAACGAGCAGGTGATCGACGGCCGCGGCTGGCGCTCCGGCGCCGTGGTCGAGCAGCGCGAGATGAACCAGTGGGTCTTCAAGATCACGAAGTACTCGCAGGAACTGCTGGACGCGCTCGACGGCCTGGACCGCTGGCCCGACAAGGTCCGCCTGATGCAGCGCAACTGGATCGGCCGCTCGGAAGGCCTGCTGATCCGCTTTGCGCTGGATGCGGCGACGACGCCGGCCGGCGAAACCGAGCTGAAGATATTCACGACGCGGCCCGACACGCTGTTCGGCGCAAAATTCATGGCGATCTCGGCAGATCATCCGCTGGCGCAGGCTGCCGCCGCAAAGAACCCGAAGCTGGCCGAATTCATCGCCGACGTGAAGAAGATCGGCACCGCGCAGGAAATCATCGACACCGCCGAGAAGCAGGGCTTTGACACCGGCATCAAGGCGGTCCACCCGTTCGATCCGAACTGGAAGCTGCCGGTCTACGTGGCGAACTTCGTGCTGATGGAATATGGCACCGGCGCGATCTTCGGCTGCCCGGCACACGACCAGCGCGACCTCGACTTCGTCAACAAGTACAATCTCGGCAACATCCCGGTGGTCTGCCCCGAGGGCCAGGACCCGAAGACGTTTGTCATTACCGAGACCGCCTTCGACGGCGACGGCCGCATGATCAATTCCCGCTTCCTCGATGGCATGACCATCGAGCAGGCCAAGGAAGATGTCGCCAAGCGGCTGGAAAGTGAAATTCGCGGCAACGCGCCGGTCGGCGAGCGGCAGGTGAATTTCCGCCTGCGCGACTGGGGCATCTCACGCCAGCGCTATTGGGGCTGCCCGATCCCGGTGATCCATTGCCCGAAATGCGATGTGGTGCCGGTGCCGGATGCGGACCTGCCCGTGACGCTGCCGGAGGACGCCACCTTCGACAAGCCCGGCAACGCGCTCGACCATCATCCGACATGGAAGCACGTCAACTGCCCGAAATGCGGGGCTAAGGCGCAGCGCGAAACCGATACCATGGACACGTTCGTCGATTCGTCCTGGTATTTCGCGCGCTTCACCGATCCGTGGAACGAGAACGCGCCGACCACGCCCAAGATCGCCAACCGCATGATGCCGGTGGATCAATATATCGGCGGCGTCGAGCACGCGATCCTGCATCTGCTCTACAGCCGCTTCTTCACCCGCGCGATGAAGGCGACCGGCCATATCGCCATGGACGAGCCGTTCGCCGGCATGTTCACGCAGGGCATGGTGGTGCACGAGACCTATCAGAAGGCCGACGGCACTTACGTGACGCCGGCCGAGGTGAAGGTCGAGGTGGTCGGCAGCGAGCGCCGCGCCAGCATGATCTATGGCGACGAGCGGGTGACGATCGGCCCGATCGAGAAGATGTCGAAGTCGAAGAAGAACACCGTCGACCCCGACGACATCATCGCGACCTACGGCGCCGACGTCGCGCGCTGGTTCATGCTGTCGGATTCGCCGCCCGACCGCGACGTGATCTGGAGCGACGAGCGCGTGCAGGGCGCCTCGCGGTTCGTGCAGCGGCTGTGGCGGCTGGTGAACGAATCCGCCGAACTGGCCAAGTCAGCGCCGGAAGACCGGCCGGCCGCGTTCGGCCCGGACGCGCTGGCGCTGCGCAAGGCGGCCCATGGCGCGCTGGACAAGGTCTCCTCCGGGATCGAGCGGCTGCATTTCAACGTCTGCCTCGCCCATATCCGCGAATTCGCCAATGCCTTCGCCGAGGTGCTGGCACGGGAAGGCAAGCCGGCGCCGGACCTGGCCTGGTCGATTCGCGAGGCTTCCGTCATCCTGGTCCAGCTGTTTGCGCCGATGATGCCACATCTGGCCGAGGAGTGCTGGACGGTGCTGGGCCAGTCCGGGCTGATTTCGGAGGCCGATTGGCCGCAAATCGAACGCGATTTGCTGGTCGAAGACACCGTAACGCTGGTGGTCCAGGTCAATGGCAAGAAGCGGGGTGATGTTACCGTGCCACGGGTCGCCCAAAATCCGGAAATTGAGGCTGCCGTTTTGGCGCTCGATGCGGTAAAACTCGCACTCGGCGGCAAGGCCGTCCGCAAGGTAATCGTGGTTCCCATGAGGATCGTGAATGTCGTTGGCTAGGTTCCGGATCGCCGCTCGGCTATTCGCCGTCGCCGCTCTGGCGGCGCTCACGGCCGGCTGCTTCCAGCCGATGTATGCCGAACGTACCGACGGCACGCCCGGCTTGCGCGAAAAGCTGATGGGCGTGGAAGTCCCGCCGGTCGAGAAAGCCAATGCGTCCCGCGAGGCCCGCATCCAGGTGGAGATCCGCAACGCGCTCGCATTCAAGCTCTACGGCAGCGCCACCGGCATGCCGCCGACCCATCGGCTGGTGCTGCGCTTCAACACCACCCGTTCGTCGCTGATCCTCGACCCGAACACCGCGCTGCCGTCGAGCGAAAACTACGGCATCGATGCGCAGTACAATTTGATCGACCTTGCAACCAACAAATCGGTCATGACCGGGAACACCTTCTCCCGCGTGTCGTATGACATTCCCGGCAATCTGCAGCGCTTCGCCCGCCAGCGCGCCTTCCGCGATGCCGAGGATCGCGCCGCCCAGGAGATCGCGGAAAACATCCAGACCCGGCTGGCGTCGTTCTTCGTCGCCGGCACCTGACACTCCGTCATTCCGGGGCGTGCGGAGCACGAACCCGGAATCTCCTGCAATCTCCGGATTCCGGGTCCACGCGAAGACGCGTGTCCCGGAATGACGTCAGGAAAGCTTGGTCGTGGTCGCGCTTCGCGGAAAAGAAATCGACGCCTTTCTCGCCCGGCCCGATCCCGGTCGCCCCATCATCCTGCTGTACGGTCCCGACGCGGGTCTCGTGCGCGAACGTGCCGACGCGCTTGTTGCGTCCGCCGTCGACGATCCGAACGATCCGTTCTCGCTGGTACGGCTGGACGGCGACGGCCTGTCGGCTGAACCTTCTCGGCTGGTGGACGAGGCGATGACGATACCGATGTTCGGCGGCCGTCGCGCGATACGGGTGCGCGCGGGCTCAAAGAATTTCGCCGGCGGCGTCGATGCGCTGGCGGATTCATCGATCAAGGATTGCCGGATCGTGATCGAGGCCGGCGAGTTGCGGCCGGAGTCGCCGCTGCGGAAGGCCTGCGAGCGCGCCAAAACCGCGGTCGCCATCGCCTGTTATCCCGACACCGAGCGCGACCTCGCCCGGCTGATCGATGAGGAGCTGAAGACTTCCAATTTGCGCATCGCCGCCGACGCCCGCGCGGTGCTGATGTCGCTGCTCGGCGGCGACCGGCAGGCTTCGCGCAACGAGCTGCGCAAGCTTGCGCTCTATGCCCACGGCAAGGGCGAGATCGAACTCGACGATGTCATGACCGTGGTCTCCGACGCGTCCGAGCTGAAGCTCGACCCGATCGTCGACGGCGCCTTTGCCGGCAGGCCGGAGGTGGTAGAAAGCGAATTCGCAAAGGCGATGGTCGCCGGCACCTATCCAGGCGTGATCATCTCCGCCGCGCAGCGCCAGGCGGCATGGCTGCACAAATCCGCGTTGGCGGTGGCCGAAGGCACCCCGGTCTCGACCCTGCTCGAAAGCGGCTATCCGCGGCTGCACTTCTCGCGCAAGGGCGCCGTCGAAATCGCGCTGCGCAATTTCAGCGTGGCGCGGCTGGCTGCCATCATCGACCAGCTCGGCACCGCCGCCCTCGACATGCGCAAGCAGGCCTCGCTGGCGTCGGCGATCGCACAACGAACGCTGCTGTCGATCGCAGCGAATGCGAAGCGGCGGGGTTGAAGATCAGCCGCCTTTCGCCAGCCTTCGCATCACCTCGTCGAGCTGTTCGAGGTTGCGGTAGTTGATCTGGACGCTGCCGCCGGGATCGCGGTGGTTGACGGTCACGGCAAGACCGAGCGCATCGCTGACGCGCTTCTCCAGCGCGATGGTGTCCGCGTCCTTCGCCTTCCCTCCTCCACCGCCGCCACTGCTACGCGCCTTCTGCGGCTTGCGTTCCGGCACGCCCTCCTCATGGGCCAGCGCTTCGGTCTGGCGCACGTTGAGGCCCTCGGCGAGGATGCGCTTTGCAGCAGCGAGCGGATCGGGCACGCCGATCAGCGCGCGGGCGTGGCCCGCCGACAATTCACCGCTCGCGATATAGGACTGCACCTCCGCCGGCAGCTTGGTCAGCCGCATCATGTTGGCGACGTGGCTGCGGCTCTTGCCGACTTCCTTGGCGATGTCTTCCTGGCTGCGTTTGAATTCGTTGGCGAGCGCGTGATAGCCCTGCGCCTCCTCCATCGCATTGAGGTCTTCGCGCTGCACGTTCTCGATGATCATGATCTCGAGCGCGTCGGAGTCGTTGACCTCGATCGGGACGATCGGCACCTCGTGCAGGCTGGCGAGCTGCGCGGCGCGCCAGCGGCGCTCGCCGGCGATGATCTCGTAGCGGTCCTGGCTGCCCTTGACCGGCCGCACCACGATCGGCTGGATCACGCCGTGCTGTTTGACCGAACTGGCGAGTTCGCCGAGTTCGGTATCGGAAAACGTCCGCCGCGGGTTGCGCGGATTTGGCTTGAGAAATTCGATCGGCACCTTGCGCTGATTGCGCGGCCGTTCGACATGCGCGGCCTCGCCGCCGACATCCCCGATCAGACTTGCCAGACCACGACCCAGTCGTGAACGCGCCTCGTCGGCCATCGTCGCCAACTCCCTTGGATTCACTTGGCTACTCCGCAACAAAAATTCGGTTGACCCTGCCGTCATTCCGGGGCGCGTCGCGTGACGCGAACCCGGAATCTCGAAGTTGGTAGTCCTCCGTCGGGATTCCGGATCGATCCGCTCGCGCGGATCGTCCGGAATGACGCCGCAAAGGACTAATGCGCCCGCAGGTCGCGCTCGCGCTGGATCACTTCCGTCGCAAGCTTGAGATAGGCTTCGCTGCCGACGCACTTCAGGTCATAGACCAGCACGGGCTTGCCGTAGGACGGCGCCTCGGAGATGCGCACGTTGCGCGGGATCATGGTGTTGTAGACCTTGCCGCCCATGAACTGCCGCACGTCGGCGACGACCTGGTTCGACAAATTGTTGCGCGAGTCGAACATCGTCAGCACGATGCCGTGGATCGACAGGTTCGGATTGAGCGTCGAGCGCACCTGCTCCACCGTCTGCAGCAATTGCGACAGACCTTCGAGCGCGAAGAACTCGCATTGCAGCGGCACCAGGATCGCATCGGACGCTGCCATCGCGTTGACGGTGAGAAGGTTCAGCGACGGCGGGCAGTCGATCAGCACGTAGGTGTAATCGGTATCCGGTGCGGCATTCTTGTTCAGCGCCGCGATCGCGTCGCGGAGACGGAACGCGCGGCCGGGCGTCGTTCCGAGTTCGAGCTCGAGGCCGGACAGATCCATGGTCGAGGAAGCGATGTGCAGCCGCGGCACCGCGGTGGCGACCACCGCCTCGCGCAACGGCGCTTCGCCGATCAGCACATCGTAGGTCGAGCAGCTGCGGTTGCGGCGATCGATGCCGAGACCAGTAGAGGCGTTGCCCTGCGGATCGAGATCGACGATCAGGACGCGCTCGCCGATCGCCGCGAGTGCGGTGCCAAGGTTGATCGCTGTGGTGGTCTTGCCGACGCCACCCTTCTGGTTGGCAAGCGACAGGATGCGCGGATGGGGCGGTGGAGTCTCGTCCCTATCCTCTTGATAAATCTCGTCTAATTCGCTCATGCCCGATCGCCATGTGTGATCGCGGAGGGGTTGCGCCGCTCGATCCGATCGAGTTCGACGATCCAGCCGTGCCCGCCCGTGCGGCTGGAATGGAGTCGCGGTTCAATATTCCAATATTTAGTAGCTTCGGTCAATTCCGACTCTACATCTTGACCCTTGAGAAATAAGGCTTTTGCGCCCTGCTTCACCAAGGGTTCTGCGTAACCGATTAGCTGATGTAACGGAGCCAGCGCACGTGCAGTGACGCAATCGACGCGGCTTCCGATTCTATCCACAATATCTCCAATGTCGGCCAAATGCACGGTCCCATGCGCGCCGGTGACGCGAATCGCTTCGCGCAGGAAGGCTGCTTTTTTGGCGTTGCGTTCGACCAGGTGAACCATGGCGCCGGGCGTTTCCGCCAAGGCGCAGGCAAGCACCACGCCCGGAAATCCGCCGCCGCTGCCGAGGTCGGCCCACACCTTCGCCGATGGCGCGAGGGTCAGGAGCTGGAGCGAATCGGCGACGTGGCGGGTCCAGAGATTTGGAAGCGTGGAGGGCGCGACGAGATTCGTCTTGGCCTGCCATTCCACGAGAAGGTCGAGGTAGCGATCCAGCCGCGCTTCAGTCTCTGACGAAACGGGGGTGAGCGCCAACGCCGCGGTCTTGTCAGCGGCCAGAATGGGCGAGGGGGTTTGGGTGGCGGCTTTCGCCATGAGGGTCTCGGACGGTGCACTTGTAGGACGGGGTAGAGCGCAGCGAAACCCATCGTCTCTCGGCGGACGCGATTGATGGGTTTCGCTCCGCTCTACCCATCCCACATCTACGTCAGCGTTTCACGTGAAACAGATTCTATGCGCTCGCCTTCGAAGTCTTTCGGCGGGCTTCCCGGCGCAGATACGCTGCCAGGATTCCGAGCGCCGCCGGCGTCAATCCATCCAGCCGACCCGCCTGCCCCACGGTCCGCGGCCGCGCCGCCTCCAACTTCGAGCGCGCCTCGTTCGAAAGTCCCGGCACATCGGCATAATCGATGTCGGTCAGAACCAGCCCCTCGTCACGCCGGAAGGCATCGACGTCGGCGGTCTGACGCTTGAGGTAGACGTCGTACTTGGCATCGATCTCAAGATGGACGGCGATCGATGGATCCACCGAAGTGAGCTCCGGCCAGATCCCCTGAAGCATCGACCACTCGATTTCCGGATAGGCCAGCAGCTCAAACGCCGAGCGCCGATGGCCGTCCCGGTTCAGCGCCAGGCCGTGCTTGGCGGCTTCATTCGGCGTGATTGCCAACGACTTCGCGAGCGACTTCGCCGATGCCAAGGCCGCCATCTTGGCCGCGTGTCGTTGTGACCGCGCCTGCCCTACGCAGCCCAAGGCAATCCCCTTGTCCGTCAGGCGCTGGTCGGCATTGTCGGCCCGCAAGGTCAGACGATACTCGGCCCGCGAGGTGAACATCCGGTACGGCTCGGTTATGCCCCGGGTCACGAGGTCATCGATCATCACGCCGAGATAGCCGTCGGCGCGATCGAACACGATCGGCTCGGCCCCGCTCGCGGCCAACGCAGCGTTCAGTCCGGCGACGATCCCTTGGGCCGCAGCTTCTTCGTATCCCGTCGTGCCGTTGATCTGCCCGGCCAGGAAGAGACCCGGAAGGCGCCTGGTCTGCAGGGTCGGCTCAAGTTCGCGCGGATCGACGTGATCGTATTCGATGGCATATCCGGGCCGGACCATCTTCACCCGCTCGAGGCCGGGAATGGTGGCGAGGATCGCGAGCTGAACTTCCTCCGGCAGCGAGGTCGAAATGCCGTTGGGATAGACTGTGGAGTCGTTGAGGCCTTCCGGCTCCAGGAAGATCTGGTGCCCGTCGCGGTCTCCGAAGCGGACGATCTTGTCTTCGATCGAGGGACAATAGCGCGGGCCGCTGCTCTTGATCTGGCCGGAGTACATCGGCGAGCGATGGACATTGGCCCGGATCACTTCATGGGTCGCCGGCGTGGTCCGGGTGATCCCGCACTGGATCTGCGGCGTCGTGATCCGGTCCGTCATCACCGAAAACGGCTCTGGGGGATCGTCGCCGGGCTGCATCTCGACCGCGGACCAGTCGATGGTGGTCCCATCCAGTCGCGGCGGCGTGCCGGTCTTCAGCCGTCCGAGGGTAAAGCCGGCGCGCTCGAACGAACCCGAGAGCCCCATTGCCGGCGCTTCGCCAACCCGGCCGGCAGGCCAGTTCTTTTCACCGAGATGGATCAGTCCGCGCAGAAAGGTCCCGGTCGTAATGACGACGGCACCCGCCGCAAGCTCCCGTCCCTCGCCCAGTCGAATGCCTGTGACCCGACCGTTCGAGACGATCAGCTCTTCAGCCTCGCCTTCGATGACACTCAGATTGTCGGTCTCCTGGATCGCGCTCTGCATCGCCGCGGCGTAAAGCTGGCGATCGGCCTGAGCCCGCGGTCCCCGGACCGCTGGACCCTTACGGCGGTTGAGCATCCGAAACTGGATTCCGCCGGCATCGGCGACCCGGCCCATCAGGCCGTCCAAGGCGTCGACCTCGCGGACCAGATGACCCTTGCCGAGGCCCCCAATGGCGGGATTGCAGGACATCGCGCCTATGGTCGAAAAGCGATGGGTGACGAGGGCGGTCCTGGCGCCCATCCGGGCAGCCGCGCTCGCGGCTTCGCAGCCGGCGTGGCCACCACCAATGACGATGACGTCGAAGGTATCCGCTGGGGAAATCATGGCGGGACTTCTATCCCGGAGTTCTAAAACCCGAAAGTGGACTCTGGCGGATTCTTTGTTTCACGTGAAACGGGTTCCGCTGGGGGCCCTCCAACTGTTTCACGTGAAACAGCCCATTAAGGTTAACAAACGAAATCTTATTTCCCGACGCAGAACTCCCGGAAGATCACATCGAGGATATCCTCGACGTCGACCCGCCCGAGAAGTCGTCCCAGCGAATGGGCCGCGGCCCGCAGTTCTTCTGCGGCGAGCTCCTCGCCCTCCCCGACCACCGCGATGCTGCGCCCCAGCGAAGCCACCGTCTCCTGCAGCAAGCTCCTTTGCCGGGCTCGGCCAATCAGAGCGCCCTCGCCTCTGCCAAAGTAAGCCTGAGCGAACTCCACCAGGGCCGCGATCAGATCCAGCACCCCGTCGCCCCGATGCGCCGAAATCTCAAAACCCGATTGTCCGCCCGGCTGGGCCAGCGGACGACCCGGCCCTTCGAGATCGATCTTGTTGCGGACGGTCCAGACTGGAGTCTTAGTGCCGTGCTGAACGTGCGTGTCCGCCGAGTCCGTCAGCCACAGAACCAGGTCCGCATCGGCGGCGCGCGCCCTCGCCCGACGAACGCCCTCCTGTTCTACCGGATCATCCGTCTCGCGAATGCCGGCCGTGTCGATGACCGTTATCGGATAGCCGTCGAGATCGAGCTGCACTTCGATGACGTCGCGCGTGGTGCCGGCGTGCGGCGAAACAATCGCGACCTCGCGACGCGCGAGCTGGTTCATCAAGGTCGACTTTCCGACGTTGGGCGGTCCCGCGATCGTTACGACGAGCCCATCGCGAAGGCGTTCACTCCGCCCCTCGGCCGCGAGCACTTCTTCGATCTCAGTTCGGAGCGCCTTGATCTTCTGGAGCGCCGGCGCGATCAACTCCGCCGGCACGTCTCCCTCGTCTGAAAAATCGATACCGGCCTCGATCAGCGCCGACGCCTCGATGATCCGCGCCCGCCAGTCGCGCGCCTTGTCGCCGAGCAAGCCTTTCAACTGGCGGAGCGCCTGGAGCCGCTGACGGTCGGTATCGGCGTGAATGAGATCGTCGAGACCTTCGGCTTCGGTGAGATCGAGCTTGCCGTTCTCGAAGGCACGCCGGGTGAATTCGCCGGACTCGGCGGCGCGAACATTGTCGAATCCGGCGAGCGCCGTAAACAGGGCGGCGAGCACCGCGCGCCCGCCATGGACATGGAATTCCGCGACGTCTTCGCCGGTCGCGCTGGCCGGACCTGGAAACCACAACACCACGGCATCGTCGATCGGCCGTTGGCCGACATCCCTCAACAACGCCCGGGTGGCCATACGCGGCGACGGCATTTTTCCTGCCAGCGCTGTCACCACTTTTCCAGCCTGCGGACCCGAGACCCGCACCATGGCAATCGCGCTCGGAGGCCGGCCGGACGACAATGCAAAGATGGTCTGATCTCGCGGATGCATCGCCTATTTGTTCAAGCGGCTTTGGAAAGGCAACGCCATTTCAAATCAGCTGGCCGAGTCATCGGGTCTCATCGGCATCTGCGCCTTGCCGGCTCTGCGGCACAACGAACCACCCTACCCATGCCGTATCTCTGCATAAATTTTATATAATACAGATACTTAGTTGGTTAACGCATTAACATGGGGATTTTGTCGGCGCCATCCCCCTTGGCGAACCCTGCCGGGCCGACGACCCCATAAGAAAAGGCGCCCCGCTGGTGCGAGGCGCCCTCTCCTGTCCCTGGCCTGCTCGGCTCAGGTATTCATCGAGTCGAAGAACTCGGCGTTGTTCTTGGTGTTGCGCAGCTTGTCGAGCAGGAAGTCGATCGCATCCATGGTGCCCATCGGATTGAGGATCCGGCGCAGCACGTACATTTTCTTCAGAAGCTGCGGATCGGTGATCAGCTCTTCCTTGCGGGTGCCGGACCGCGAGATGTCGATCGCCGGGAACGTCCGCTTGTCGGAGACCTTGCGGTCAAGGATGAGTTCGGAGTTACCGGTGCCCTTGAATTCTTCGAAGATGACTTCGTCCATGCGGCTGCCGGTATCGACCAGCGCGGTGGCGATGATCGTGAGCGAACCGCCCTCCTCGATGTTTCGCGCGGCACCGAAGAATCGCTTCGGCCGCTGCAGCGCGTTGGCGTCGACACCGCCGGTCAGCACCTTGCCGGATGACGGCACCACGGTGTTGTAAGCGCGGCCCAGACGCGTGATCGAGTCCAGAAGGATCACCACGTCGCGGCCGTGCTCGACGAGCCGCTTGGCTTTCTCGATCACCATCTCGGCGACCTGGACGTGACGCACCGCCGGTTCGTCGAACGTCGACGAGACGACTTCGCCCTTCACCGAACGCTGCATGTCCGTGACTTCTTCCGGACGCTCGTCGATCAGCAGAACGATCAGATAGCATTCCGGATGATTGGCCGTGATCGAGTGCGCGATGTTCTGCATCAGCACCGTCTTGCCGGTGCGCGGCGGCGCCACGATCAGCGCGCGCTGGCCTTTGCCGATCGGCGCGACGATGTCGATAACCCTTGCAGAAAGGTCTTTGCGCGTCGGGTCTTCGAGTTCGAGGCGGAAGCGCTGGTCCGGAAACAGCGGCGTGAGGTTGTCGAAATTGACCTTGTGCTTGGACTTTTCCGGGTCTTCGAAATTGAGGGTGTTGACCTTCAGCAGCGCGAAGTAGCGTTCGCCTTCCTTGGGGCTGCGGATGTGGCCTTCGATGGTGTCACCAGTGCGAAGACCGAAGCGGCGGATTTGCGAAGGCGAGACGTAGATGTCGTCGGGGCCGGGCAGGTAGTTCGCGTCCGGCGAGCGAAGAAAGCCGAAGCCGTCGGAGAGAACCTCGACGACGCCTTCGCCGATGATATCGGTTTCCTGAATCGCAAGCTGCTTGAGGATGGCGAACATCAGCTCCTGCTTGCGCATGGTGCTGGCATTTTCGACCCCATTCTCTTCCGCGAACGAGACGAGCTCGGCCGGCGTTTTCGATTTGAGGTCCTGGAGTTTCATTTCCCGCATTGGGGTGGTCCTGTGGAGTGTTCTTTAGAGAAGGGGGTGCGAGGTGGCTTAAGGAAAAAGCGGACACGAAAAATGGAAGGTCCGCAGGTCTAAGCAAGGAAAGCGCCGGTGAGGCTTCAAACCTGATGCGGCGGCCGGTCCAGTGAAGGAGCCGGAACGCAACCACATCCGCCTGCGTGGGGTGGGATTTGGACAATATAGAAAATCGCTTGGCGCTTCGCAAGCAGATGCGAAGCGCGGCCGGCGATGAAAGCCTAACCCTGGAACGGCTTCACGATCACCATGACCACGATGAGGATCATCAGGGCCGTGGGTACCTCATTGATAATACGGTAGAATTTCTGGCTCCGGGTATTCTTGTCGGCGGCGAAATCCTTGACCCATCGGGAAAAAAAACCGTGGACGCCGGACAGGATCAGCACCAGCGTCAATTTGGCGTGGAACCAGCCGGACGCGTACCAATGACCGGCCCAGGCGAGATAAAGCCCGGCCAGCCAGGTGATGATCATCGCCGGATTGATGATCGCCTTCAGCAGGCGCCATTCCATCACCTTGAAGGTCTCGGACTGCTTCGATCCGATCTCGGCATCGCAATGATAAACGAACAGCCGCGGCAGATAGAGCATGCCGGCCATCCACGAGATGACCGCAATTACATGCAGCGCCTTGATCCACGGATACGCCGTGACGGTGATCCACTCATACATTGCAGTCGTTCGACCTGGCTTGCGACTTGGCTCGTCGCTGGAACGTTTCCGATGCTCGCAGCGTTGCCGAGAAGCTCAGCCGGAGAGGGGAGGCAAGACATATCCGCAAGCTCCGCTTCTCTAAACTAATATTTTTAGAATCTAAGGTTTGAGTCTAAGTGACCGTGATTATGACTCACACAAAACGATCCTGCATGTTTGCGGGACTTGTTCACAATCCTCCCCATTTTTGGCCGAACGCTGCGCTGTCCCGATAACGCCACGCGCATCAATCGCTTGCGCCGTCTCATGATCAGCTTATGAAGAGACAAATCCACACCTTCCCACTATCATGATGTCGGGCCGGCGGATTTGTCCTCGCGGGAGGCCCTGTGAAGAAAGTCCGGGTTATCCCTGAGGGGGCGACCCTGGACCTGAAATCTTGGTTAAGCTCCACAGGGATTCACAAGGATACACAGGGGTATTGGTGCCCACGACCGGCAACTATTTTCATCTTCATCTGGTGTCCGACTCGACCGGCGAGACGCTGATCACGGTGGCACGCGCGGTCGCTGCGCAATACGCCAATGTGACGGCGGTCGAACACGTCTATCCGCTGGTGCGCAGTCAGAAGCAGCTCGATCGCGTGCTCGCCGAGATCGAGGAGGCACCGGGCATCGTTCTCTTTACGCTGCTGGAAAAAGACCTGGTCGGCCGGCTGGAGAACAAGTGCAGGGAAATCAATATCCCGAGCCTGTCGATCATCGGCCCGGTGATGCAATTGTTCGAGGCCTATCTCGGCGCGGCCACGACGGGACGCGTCGGCGCGCAGCACGTCCTTAACGCGGAGTACTTCAAGCGCATCGACGCGCTGAACTACACCATGATGCATGATGACGGCCAGCACGTCGAAGGCCTCGAAGATGCGGACGTGGTTCTGGTTGGCGTCTCCCGCACATCGAAGACACCGACCTCGATCTATCTCGCCAACCGCGGCGTCCGCACCGCGAACGTGCCGCTGGTGCCGGGCATTCCGCTGCCGCATCAGTTGGAGACTTTGAAGAAGCCGCTGGTCGTCAGCCTGCATGCGACGCCGGAGCGGTTGATCCAGGTGCGCCAGAACCGTTTGCTGAGCATGGGCTCCGATACCGGCAATGATGACTACATTGATCGCCAGGCGGTGGCGGATGAAGTGGCCCATGCGCGCCGTTTGAGCGCCAAATTCAGCTGGGCGCAGCTCGACGTGACGCGTCGTTCGATCGAGGAAACTGCGGCTGCGGTGCTGAAACTGTTCTCCGACCGCCAGCGCCAGCGGCTTCCCGAATGATGTATTCGCGATGACCATCTGGCGTGGAAAGCATCCGCTGATTTTGGCCTCGAAGAGCCGCGCTCGGCAAACGCTGCTCGCCAATGCAGCGATTCCGTTCGATGCGATGCCTGCCGATGTCGATGAACGCGCGCTGCAAAAAAACTCCGGCCTTTCGTCGCCGGGCGAGATCGCAGGTCTGCTGGCGCGCGAGAAGGCGTTGTTCGTGTCGTCGAACAATCCCGGACGTCACGTCGTCGGTGCCGATCAGACCCTGGCGCTCGGAACAAGAATGTTCAGCAAGCCGGCGGGGCGTGCGCAGGCTGCGGATCAGTTGCGGCTGCTTGCCGGCGGCACGCATGAACTGCACTCCGCAATTGCGGTTGCCCGCGACGGCAAGGTTTTGTTTGCCGAGGTCAGCGTCGCCCGAATGACGGTGCGGCGTTTGAACGAAAGCGAGATCGAGGCCTATCTGGATGAGGCAGGGGAGGCGGTCACGACCAGCGTCGGCGCCTATCAGCTCGAAGGGCTCGGGGTGCATCTGTTCGAGCGCATCGAGGGCGACCATTTCACCATTCTCGGCCTGCCGCTGTTGCCGCTGCTTGCATTCCTGCGCGAGCAGGGGCTACTCGGTGTCTGAAACGATGCGCAGAAAAATGCTGATTCCAAAATGCTAGTTCTTGGTCTCACCGGCTCGATCGGCATGGGCAAGTCCACGACGGGGAAACTGTTCGTGGAGGCCGGCGTGCCGCTCTATGACGCCGACGCGGAAGTCCACAAGCTCTACGAGGGCGCGGCGGCCCCGGCAATCGAGGCGGCCTTTCCCGGTACCACGTCGAATGGAAAGGTGGATCGGCAAAAGCTCAGCGAGCGCGTGGTGCACGATCCCGCGGCGATGAAGCTGCTTGAGCAGATCGTCCATCCCATGCTCGGCGCCGGCCGGCAAAAATTCTTCGAGGAGGCCGAACGCGCCGGCACCCCCGTCGTCGTGGTCGACGTTCCCTTGCTGTATGAAACCGGCGGCGAAAAGCGGGTGGACGCGGTGGTGGTGGTGACGACGTCGCCGGAACTGCAGCGGGAGCGCGTGCTGGCGCGCGGCACGATGGATGCCGCAAAACTCGATTCCATCATTGCGCGGCAGACACCGGACGCTGAAAAGCGCAAGCGGGCCGATTTCGTCGTGGATACCTCGCACGGGCTCGACCCGGTGCGTGCGCAAATCAAGGATATTCTGGCCGAGGTCGTTAAGATGCCGCAGCGGCGGACCTGATTCGCCGAGCTTCCGGATCATCTGACGTTCATGCGCGAAATCGTTCTCGATACCGAAACCACCGGCCTCGATCCGCTGCGCGGCGACCGGCTCGTCGAAATCGGCTGCATCGAGATCTTCAACCGCATGCCGACCGGGCAGACCTTTCACCGCTACATCAACCCCGAGCGCGACATGCCGGCGGAAGCGTTTGCGGTGCATGGGCTGTCCAGCGAATTTCTCGCCAGCAAGCCGCTGTTCACGGAAGTGGTGGAAGAGTTCCTGGAATTCATCGGCGATGCGCCGCTGGTGATTCACAACGCCTCGTTCGACGTCAGCTTCATCAATGCCGAACTCGACCGCATCAAGCGGCAGCCGATACTGCGCGAGCGGCTGGTCGATACGCTTTTGTTGGCCCGTCGCAAGCATCCGGGCGTGTCAAACCGGCTGGACGATCTCTGCTCGCGCTATTCGATCGACAATTCCCGCCGCACCAAGCACGGCGCGTTGCTCGACGCCGAGCTGCTCGCCGAGGTCTATATCGACCTGATCGGGGCGCGGCAGTCGCAACTGATCCTGGCCTCGGAAATCCGTACCGAGCAGAGCGGAATTGGCGAAACGGCGCGTCGGCAGCGGGAAGTGCCGCTGGCCGCCAGGGTCACCGATGAGGACCGTGCGGCGCATCGCGCCTTCATCGCCACGCTGGGCGACAAGCCGATCTGGAGCGATTTTCTGCCGGCCGCCGGCTAACGGATAACGCTGCACCCGCCCCCACGCTACTTTGCATGGGGTTGTTTTCGCGATTTTGGCTCCGCGGTGTGCGTCAGCTCGGCTTTGCGCCCGAAGCGGCCTGCGCAGCAGCCTGTCGCTCCATGTTCTGGCGGTACAGGCCGACGAAATCGACCGGATCCAGCATCAGCGGCGGGAAGCCGCCGTCCCGTACCGCGGTCGCAATGATTTCGCGCGCAAACGGGAACAGCAGCCGCGGGCATTCGATCATGACCAGCGGATGCAGGTTTTCCTGCGGCACATTGACGATGCGGAACACGCCGGCATAGGCGAGCTCGAAGCTGAACATAAGCTTGCCGGCGTTTTCGGCCTTGCCCTCGATGGAAAGCGTCACTTCGAACTCGTTTTCCGCGAGATTGTTCGCGGCAACATTGATCTGGATGTTGATGTTCGGCTGCTGCTGTTGCGGCGCCAGGGAGGAGGGTGCGTTCGGGTTTTCGAACGAAAGGTCCTTGGTGTACTGCGCCAGAACGTTCAGCTGGGGAGGGGCCTGCTCGGGAGGCGCGCCGTTGCCGTTGGTCAT
Organism: Pseudomonadota bacterium; assembly: GCA_023387735.1. Classification (GTDB taxonomy): domain Bacteria; phylum Pseudomonadota; class Alphaproteobacteria; order Rhizobiales; family Xanthobacteraceae; genus Bradyrhizobium. The sequence continues at coordinate 65,080 of JAEWHP010000007.1, forward strand.
GAAACTCTCTCCTGAAGCTTGGCGAGCGCAGCCCGGATCTCGTCTGAATTCGCTCGATGGACCGAAAAGCCTTTTCCGGGCGAGTGGCTATCATAGCCCCGGCTCGTTCCACAAGGACGACGGGGGGTTGCGCCGTACCGGAGCGGCTTCGAAATGTGGCCGATATGCCTAATATCGGCCCGCCGGGCGCCCGGAGCTTACTCTAAATTATTGAAGATGCGTGATTTCCGGACAGGATCGGGTTTCCCCTTGGCCCCAAAACGCGCTACAATTTCACCCGCGCCAAAACGCGCCATTGGCCCGGCGCAGTTTCATGCCTACATGCGGAAGACTCAAATCGGTGATGTAACTCTACCGTTCCCGGAGAAATCTCACAAAGGGGCTTCTCTCCAGGGAACGCGCGACCGTCGGGCCCGTTGCCGGCGTTAGAACCAGAAAGCGAATTCGACGTGGATATTTACACCATCATCTTCCTGGCGCTGGCGGTCTTCATTTTCCTGCGCCTGCGCAGCGTCCTCGGACAACGGACCGGCAGCGAACGGCCGCCCTACGATCGCGCCGCGCCGAACGTCCTGCAGCGCACGCAGGACAATAACAACGTCGTCCCGATGCCGGGCACGGTGATCGATCAGACGCCGCTGGCGCCGACCGCCGACGCCGCGCCGCAGGCCGATCGCTGGAAGGGCATTGCCGAGCAGGGCACGCCGCTTGCGGCCGGGCTCGACGCCATTGTCGCCCAGGACTCCTCGTTCGACCCCCGGCACTTCATCTCGGGTGCCCGCAGCGCCTATGAGATGATCGTGCTCGCCTTCGCCAATGGCGATCGCCGCGCGCTGAAAGATCTGCTGTCGAGCGAGGTCTATGAGAGCTTTGAGGCCGTGATCAAGGATCGCGAGAAGCACGAGCAGAAAACCGAAACGCGGTTTGTCTCGATCGACAAGGCTGAACTCGTGAGTGCGGAAGCCCGCGACCGCGCGGCGCAGCTCACGGTCCGTTTCGTGTCGCAGATGATCTCGGTCACCCGCGACAAGGCCGGCACCATTGTCGATGGCAACCCCGATAAGGTCGCCGATATCACCGATGTCTGGACATTCGCCCGCGACACGAGTTCCCGCGATCCGAACTGGAAGCTGGTTGGCACCGGAAGCGCCGCGTAAAACGCGAAGCCTTGCAGGGCTTGCGTTTGGCGCGATCGCTTTCGCGTTGTCGATTGCTCCGCTGGATGCTTCGGCGCGCCAGTCGCGTACGCACAAGCACTCATCCCCGGCGCCTGCCGTCCGTCACCTCCCGTACCCCGATCTGGAATTGCCGCTCCAGATCAACGGCGGCCAATACGCGCCGGTCGCCTGGTCCGATATCGCGGGCTGGAACGAGGACGATCACCTCGCCGCCTACAACGCGTTTCGCGTGAGCTGCAAGCCGATCGCGGCCCAAACCAGGCCGCCCGCCGATCCGAAGGCGCTCGGCACGTCGCTGCGTGATCCCTGCCTGATCGCCAGGGGCCTCGAGCTGACCGACAGCGCCAAGGCGAAGGCATTTTTCGAGATGAGCTTTCTACCCTTGCGCATCTCGCGGCTCGGCGAGGGCGAGGGGTTCGTCACCGGCTATTACGAGCCGATTGTCGACGGTTCGCTGGAGCAGAACGAAGTCTATAATGTGCCGGTCTATCGCCGGCCTTCCAACCTTTTCGTTCGAGGCACCAGACAAAGCTCTGTAGGGCTTCCCAACAAGGGCCAGGTGTTTCGCAAGATCGGCCGTCGCAAGCTGGTGCCGTATTACGACCGCGGCGAAATCGAGGATGGTGCGATCGAGGGCCGTGGCCTCGAGATCTGCTGGCTGAGGGAGCAGACCGATCTGCTGTTCTCGCAGATCCAGGGTTCGGCCCGCGTGCTTCTCCCCGATGGCTCGACGATCCGCATCAATTACGATGCGCATAATGGCTACCCCTATACACCGGTCGGCCGCATCCTGATCGAACGCAACATCATCCCCAGGGATCAGATGTCGATGCAGAAGATCCGGGAATGGATGGAGCAGAATCCGGAAGGCGCCAACGAATTGCGGCGGCAGAACAAGTCCTACGTCTTCTTCCGCGAGGTGCAGCTTTCCGACAAGGACGAGGCGGTCGGCGCGCAGGGCGTGCCGCTGACGCCAGGCCGATCGATCGCCGTCGACAAGGCGTTGCATGTCTACGGCACGCCGTTCTTCATCGAGGGAGAACTGCCGATCGAATCGGATCGATCGAAGACGCCGTTCCGGAGGTTGATGATCGGGCAGGACACCGGCTCCGCGATCGTCGGGCCCGCGCGCGCCGATCTGTATTTCGGCGCCGGCGCGGAGGCGGGCAAGGTTTCCGGCCGCATCCGCCACAATGCACGCTTCGTCATCCTGGTCCCGAAGAGTCTCGATCCGTCTGCGCGCGGCCGCAAGTTGCCGGTGCCGGACGAGCGGCCGTCGGAGAAGATCGCAAGGCTGTTTCCGCAGACCAATGCGATGAAGGATTCGGCCAGGGAATTGAAGGGCGTTGAGAAACCTGAGGTCACTGCCGCCATCCAGGCCGAGGCCGCAAAGGTGGTGCCGCTGCCTGAACCACGGCCCGCCATCGCGCCGGTTTCGGCAAAGCCCCCGCAGCGCCTACTCCGCCGCCATCGCTACCACAGATGAAGCGACGGACGTCGAGTTCGATCCCCGAATTGCCAGTGCCGACGCGGCGCAAGCGCGGCCTGAGCGAAGAGGAACGCGCGCTGTGGGAAAGCGTCGCCAAGCAGGTCAAGCCGCTGCGCAAGCGGCATCGCCTGAAGTCTTCAGTCGCGTCGGCGGCAACTGAACCGAATGCCACGCCGAAGCCAGCTGCCTCGCCCAAGCACCCAGCCAGGCACCCCGCGCCGCCGCGGATCATTGTCCCGTCGAAGCCGGAGCCGCCGCCGCTGGCGCCGATCGGCCGCCGCGAGCGGTCGCATCTGTCGCGCGGCCGCAAGGAGATCGATGCCCGGCTCGACTTGCACGGCATGACGCAGACGAGGGCGCACCGCGCGCTGTTCGGCTTTCTGCAGCGCGCCCATCATGACGGCTTGACCTTCGTGCTCATCATCACCGGCAAGGGCAAGATCGGGTCCGAATCCGAACGCGGCGTGCTGCGCCGCCAGGTGCCGCAATGGCTGGGACTGCCGGAATTCCGCGCGCTGGTGGTCGGCTTCGAGGAAGCCCATATCGGCCATGGCGGCGAGGGCGCCTTGTACGTCCGGGTGCGCCGAGCCCGATTCTAGAACGGGCGCAGCTCCGCTACAGGATGAACCGGCTGAGGTCGGCGTTCTTGGCGAGGTCACCGACGTGCTTCTGCACGTAGTCGGCATCGACCTTGATGGTTTCGCCGTGGCGATCCGGCGCGGCAAACGAGATGTCGTCGAGCACGCGCTCCATCACGGTCTGCAGGCGCCGCGCACCGATATTCTCCACCGTCGAATTGACGGCGACCGCGACATCGGCCAGCGCGTCGATCGCGCCGTCGGTGATGTCGAGCGTGACGCCTTCGGTCTGCATCAGCGCGACATATTGCTTGATCAGCGACGCCTCCGGCTCGGTCAGGATGCGGCGCATGTCGTCGCGCGTCAGCGCTTCCAGTTCGACACGGATCGGCAGCCGTCCCTGCAACTCCGGCAACAGGTCCGAGGGCTTTGCGATATGGAACGCGCCGGAGGCGATGAACAGGATGTGGTCGGTCTTGACCGCGCCGTGCTTGGTCGAGACCGTGGTGCCTTCGATCAGCGGCAGCAGGTCGCGCTGCACGCCCTCGCGCGAGACGTCGCCGCCGCTGCGGCCGTCGCGCACGCAGATCTTGTCGATCTCGTCAAGGAACACGATGCCGTTGTTCTCGACCGCGTTGATGGCTTCCAGTACCAGCTGGTCGCTGTCCAGGAGCTTGTCGGACTCCTCGTTGACGAGAATCTCGTGCGAGCCTTCGACGGTCAGCCGGCGGGTCTTGGTTCGTCCGCCCATCTTGCCGAAGATATCGCCGATCGAGATTGCGCCCATCTGCGCGCCGGGCATGCCCGGAATCTCGAACATCGGCATGCCGCCGGACGATTGCGTCTCGACCTCGATTTCCTTGTCGTTGAGTTCGCCGGCGCGCAGCTTCCTGCGGAAGGAATCGCGGGTGGCCGGACTCGAGCCGGGACCGACCAGCGCATCCAGCACGCGTTCCTCGGCGGCCTGCTGCGCGCGCGCCTGCACGTCCTTGCGCTTGCGTTCGCGCACCTGGATGATCGCGACCTCGACGAGGTCGCGGATGATCTGCTCGACGTCGCGGCCGACATAGCCGACTTCGGTAAATTTGGTTGCTTCGACCTTGAGGAAGGGCGCGGCGGCGAGCTTCGCCAGCCGCCGCGCGATCTCGGTCTTGCCGACGCCGGTCGGCCCGATCATCAGGATATTTTTCGGCAGCACCTCTTCGCGCAAGCTGCCGGTCAGCTGCAAGCGCCGCCAGCGGTTGCGCAGCGCGATCGATACCGCGCGCTTGGCATCGGCCTGGCCGACGATGAAGCGGTCGAGTTCGGAGACGATTTCACGGGGGGAAAAGTCGGTCATTTGTTCTAGCTAGGGTTCGAATGCCACGGGGGCAAGGCGTAATGCGAAGGCACTAGATGATCGGTGGGCCGCTTTGCCAAGCCTTAATTGCCTCGATGGGGTGAATCAGCATGATGATGTTGAGCGTCAGATTGTCGCGAATATGGAGCAACAGCACGAGCTCGAACAGAAGCGCCAGTGCGACGGTGGCGGCAACCGGGAGCCATTTAGCCAGCAGAAAGCCGCCGATCATCGCAAAGTTGTCGGCGATCGAATTGACGACGGTATCGCCAAAATAATCCAGCGAGATGGTGCCGGCACGGTAGCGGTCGATGATCCAGTTGGAATTCTCGACCAGTTCCCAGCCGCCTTCGACCAACATCGCGAGGATCAGGCGGCCCTGCCAGGCGAGGCGCGGGAACGCCAGGAACGCCGCGCCGTAGAACAGGAAGCCGTGCAGGACGTGCGACAGCGTGTACCAGTCGGCGATGTGCTGCGAATTCTCCGAGCTGAGCACGACGCCGTGCCAGAGCTTGACGTAACCGCAGGCGCAGATCGGCAGGCGGCCCATGACGTAGAGGATGCCGGCCTGCAGCACCAGGATGCCGGCCCCGATCAACGCCCAGTGCAGGTTCGTGACACCGGCGATCGAAGATTTTCCGGCGACATTCTCGGCGGTCATGCGTTGCGCACCATCAATAAAGCGGGGCCATCGGGCGTATCGACCATAACCGCTTTTTCAAATCCCGCTTTCTCATAGGCGCGAACCGCCCGGCTGTTCGCCGGATCGGGATCGGTGACGATGCGGGGCGCGCCGTTCCGCAACTGCTCATCGACGAAGGCGCGAATGAACGCCGATCCATGGCCGCGCTCGATCATCGCGGGCTCACCGATGAACTGGTCGATACCGCGGGTGCCGAGCGGATGTTCGCCAAAGCAGGAATTGGCAGTCAGGTCGTAGCACTGCAGATAGGCGAAATCGCTATTGCCTGTCGAAACGATGAACTGGTCCATCGCGGGGTCGTTCAGATCGCCACTGACCAGGTCATACTGATTGGCCGGATCCCCCCACCATTGCATCACATGCGGCTCTGCCAGCCAGCGCCGAACCCGCGGCAGATCGTTAGATGTCATCGGTCGGAAGGCATAGTCCGTCGCCATGATCGGCGGCACTCAGAGCGTTTCGATCGTGACGTTGCGATTGGTGTAGACGCAGATATCGGCGGCGATATCGAGCGCGCGACGGACGATGGTCTCGGCGTCCTTGTCGGTGTCGACCAGCGCGCGGGCCGCGGCCAGCGCGTAGTTGCCGCCGGAGCCGATCGCCATCACGCCCGCTTCCGGCTCCAGCACGTCGCCGGTTCCGGTCAGGACCAGCGACACGTCCTTGTCGGCGACGATCATCATAGCCTCCAGCCGGCGCAGGTAACGGTCCGTCCGCCAGTCCTTGGCGAGTTCGACCGCGGCCCGGGTCAATTGGCCGGGATACTGCTCGAGCTTGCTTTCCAGCCGCTCGAACAGGGTGAAGGCGTCGGCGGTCGCCCCGGCAAAGCCGCCGATAACGTCGCCCTTGCCGATTTTGCGGACCTTCTTGGCGTTGGCCTTGATGACGGTCTGGCCGATGGAGACCTGCCCGTCGCCGCCGATGACCACCTTGCCGCCCTTGCGGACCGTCAAAATCGTGGTGCCGTGCCAGATCGGCAGGTTGTTTTCGGATGCTTGCATGGATTGTCCTCGTTCCCGTCAGATTTAGGGGCTGGCGGGGAGGGTTACAATCGCGGGATTCCGGTCACCATGCGCCGAAGATCACCCCCTCAGGCGTCATCCCGCAGTAGCGAAGGCGCCACCGGCCTGTTACAAGGGCCGCGTTTTCGGCCCCCAGGCGGCCAAAGGGAAGCAGTTTTTATGCGCACGGCGTCCATCAAGCGCAAGACCAAGGAAACCGACATCGAGGTCGCGGTTAACCTCGACGGGTCAGGCGTGTCCAGGGTTTCGACCGGGATCGGCTTTTTCGACCATATGCTCGACCTCCTGGCCCGGCATTCCCGCATCGACATCACGGTGAAGGCGGATGGCGATCTGCACGTGGACCACCACCACACCACCGAGGACGTCGGCATTGCGCTCGGGCAGGCCGTGAAACAGGCGCTCGGCACCATGGCCGGCATCACCCGCTATGCCTCGATTCACATGCCGATGGACGAGACGCTGTCGCGCGTGGTGATCGACATTTCGGGCCGTCCGGTCCTGGTCTTCAAGGTCGAGTTCCCGCGCGACAAGGTCGGTCAGTTCGACACCGAGCTGGTGCGCGAATGGTTCAACGCCTTCACCATCAACGCCGGCGTGACTTTGCACGTCGAGACCCTATATGGCGAGAACAGCCATCATATCGCCGAGTCCTGCTTCAAGGGCCTGGCAAGGGCGCTGCGTGCCGCGGTTGCGATCGATCCGCGCGCGGCGGGCGAAGTGCCTTCCACCAAGGGTCAGCTCGGCGGCTGATATCCTGTTCGCGTTCTTATCCGCGGCGGAGAGTTACGATGCGGGTCTACACAGTGCATGCCCCCGTGGCCAACGGCGCCGATGTTGCGGCGGCCGACAAGTTCGTCTTCGTGCGTGACGGTTTCCATTTCTGGGCTGCGGCGGCGACCGTGATCTGGCTGCTCTGGCATCGGCTGTGGCTGGTGCTGCTCGGCTGGATCGCGCTTACGCTTGCGGTCAATTTCGGCATGGGCGCTCTGGGCGCCAGCCGCGGCACCATCCTGACGGTCGACTTTCTCATCGCCATCCTGATGGGCTTCGAGGCCGCCAGCCTGCGACGCTGGACGCTGTCGCGCCGCAAATGGCGGCAGGTCGATGTCGTGGTCGCGGACGATATCGAAGCCGCCGAACGCCGCTTCTTCGAGCGCTGGACCGCCCGGCAGCGCGGCAACGGCAATGACCAATGGGCCGTTGATCGCGGCGGGCCGCCGCCGACCCGCAACGTGCCGGGCCAGCCCTTCTCGAAGCCGCCGCCGCCGCTGCCGCAGGGCGGCATCATCGGCCTGTTTCCGGAAGCGGGAGCGCCGCGATGAGCGTCGCGATCGTCGATTACGGCTCCGGCAATTTGCACTCCGCCGCGAAGGCGTTCGAGCGCGCCTCGCGCGCCATGCAAGAGCCGCAGAAGATCATGGTGACGCGCGATCCCGAGGCGGTTTATCGCGCCGATCGCATCGTGCTGCCGGGCGTCGGTGCCTTTGCCGACTGCCGGCGCGGCCTCGATGCGGTCGACGGCATGCTGGAGGCGATGACGGAAGCGGTGCGCGTCAAGGCGCGGCCGTTCTTCGGCATCTGCGTCGGCATGCAGCTGATGGCGACGCGCGGCAAGGAGCATGTCACGACCGACGGCTTCAACTGGATCGCGGGCGACGTCGAAAAAATCTCGCCGCGCGAGGAAAACCTGAAGATCCCGCACATGGGCTGGAACACGCTCGACCTCGTCCGCGAGCATGAGGTGCTGGAGCGACTGCCGCTCGGGCCGAAGGGCCGCCACGCCTATTTCGTGCATTCCTATCACCTCAACGCCACCAACGAGGCCGACGTATTGGCGCGCTCCGACTATGGCGGGCCGGTGACCGCGATCGTGGGCAAGGACACCGCGATCGGCACACAATTTCATCCCGAGAAAAGCCAGCGCTTCGGCCTGGCTCTGATTTCAAATTTTCTGAAGTGGAAGCCGTGATCCTCTTTCCTGCCGTCGACCTGAAAAACGGCCAGTGCGTGCGCCTCGAACAGGGCGACATGGCGCGTGCGACCGTGTTCAACCTCGATCCCGCGGCGCAGGCGCGCGCCTTCGCCGAGCAGGGCTTCGAATACCTGCACATCGTCGATCTCGACGGCGCCTTTGCCGGCAAGCCGATGAACGCGCATGCCGTCGAGGCGATGTTGAAAGCGGTCACCATGCCGGTGCAACTCGGCGGCGGCATTCGCGACCTCAAGACCGTGGAAGCCTGGCTCGACAAGGGCATTGCGCGCGTCATCATCGGGACAGCCGCGGTACGCGATCCCGAGTTGGTGAAGGGTGCGGCGAAAAAATTCCCCGGCCGCGTCGCCGTCGGGCTCGATGCCCGCAACGGCAAGGTCGCCGTGGAAGGTTGGGCCGAGACCTCGCAGGTGACGGCGCTCGAAATCGCGCAACGCTTCGAGGATGCCGGCGTCGCCGCCATCATCTTCACCGACATCGCGCGCGACGGCCTGCTGAAGGGCCTCAACCTCGATGCGACGATCGCGCTGGCCGAGCAGATCTCGATACCCGTGATCGCATCCGGCGGCTTCGCCTCCATCGATGATGTGAAAGCCTTGCTTGAGCCACGCGCCAAAAAGCTTGCCGGGGCCATTGTCGGTCGCGCGCTTTATGACGGCCGGCTCGATCCCGCTGCGGCGCTCAAGCTGATGCGCGCCGCCTAGGAGACATGAGATGTTCAAGGTTCGCGTGATCCCGTGTCTCGACGTGAAAGACGGCCGGGTCGTGAAGGGCGTCAACTTCGTTGACCTGCGCGACGCCGGCGATCCTGTCGAGGCGGCAATTGCGTATGATGCCGCCGGCGCCGACGAACTGTGCTTCCTCGACATTACCGCCACCCATGAGAACCGCGGCACCATGCTGGATGTCGTGCGGCGCACGGCCGAGGCCTGCTTCATGCCGCTGACGGTCGGCGGCGGGGTTCGCACCATCGACGACATCAAGACGCTGCTGCGCTCCGGTGCCGACAAGGTCTCGATCAATTCGGCCGCCGTCTCGAACCGCGAATTCGTCAAGCAGTCGGCCGAAAAGTTCGGCGAGCAGTGCATCGTGGTCGCGATCGACGCCAAGCGGGTCAAGCGGGCTGGCGGCTCGGACCGCTGGGAGATCTTCACCCATGGCGGGCGCAATTCCACCGGGATCGATGCCATCGAATATGCCCAGGAAGTAGTCTCGCTCGGCGCCGGCGAAATCCTGCTGACCTCGATGGATCGGGACGGCACGCGCCAGGGGTTCGACCTGCCGCTGACCCAGGCGATTGCGGACAGTGTTCCCGTACCGGTCATTGCCTCCGGTGGCGTCGGCAATCTCGACCACCTGGTCGACGGTATCCGGCAAGGTCACGCCACCGCGGTGCTGGCAGCCTCGATATTCCATTTCGGCGAATTTACCATACGGCAAGCCAAGGAGCACATGGTGCGCGCCGGGCTGCCGATGCGGCTCGATCCCTGACGACTCGTTGTCACAAAAGTGCTAAGTCCCTGACTGGGACGGCGTCGCGGCCCTCGGCCGGGCGCCAGTGTTGAGTTCAGTTGATGCCGCGTTTCACGATCCACGACCTGGCCGCCACCATCGATGCACGAGCCGCATCGGGAGGGGAGGCGTCGTATACCCGCAAATTGCTCGACAGGGGTGCGGAGCACTGCGCCAAAAAACTCGGTGAGGAAGCGGTCGAGACCGTGATCGCCGCCGTCGAGGACGATCGCGATCACCTCATCGCCGAAAGCGCCGACCTGCTGTTTCATCTGCTGGTGCTGTTGAAGTCGCGTGGCGTCAAGCTCGAAGAGGTCGAGGCCGCGCTGGCGCAGCGGACGTCGATGTCCGGGCTCGAGGAAAAGGCATCGCGCAAGCGCGAGTAGCCGGGAGGGCTTCTCATGGATATCCGGGCCACCGATCAGCAATACAACCCCTACCGCGTTTTCACCCGTGAGCAGTGGGCGCGGCTGCGGGACGACACGCCGATGACGCTGGAGCCGGGTGAATTCGAACGGTTGCGGTCGATGCACGATCGTCTCGACATGCAGGAGGTCGAGGACATCTACCTGCCGCTGTCGCGCCTGCTGTCGATCTATGTTGACGCCACCCATCGCCTTTACCAGGCGCAGCGCCAGTTCCTCGGCATCCGCGACCGTAAGGTGCCCTACATCATCGGCATCGCGGGCTCGGTCGCCGGCGGCAAATCGACCACGGCGCGCGTGCTGCAGGCGCTGCTGGCGCGCTGGTCACCGCGTCCGAAGGTGGATCTCGTCACGACCGATGGTTTTCTGTTTCCCAACGCCGTGCTCGAGCGGCAGGGCCTGATGCAGAAAAAGGGTTTTCCCGAGAGCTACGACCTGCCGACGTTGCTGGCCTTTCTCAGCGACATCAAGGCCGGCCGCCGGCCGGTGCGCGCGCCGGTCTATTCGCATCTGGTCTACGATATCGTTCCGAACCAGTGGATCGAGGTGGATCGCCCCGACATCCTGATCGTCGAGGGCGTCAACGTGCTGCAGACCGGTCGCCTGCCGCGCGACGGCAAGGCCGTGCCTGTGGTGTCGGACTTCTTCGACTTCTCGGTCTATATCGATGCGGACGAACCGGTGCTGCGCGAATGGTATGTGCGGCGCTTCCTCGCGCTCCGGGACACCGCGTTCCACGATCCCAAATCCTACTTTCACCGCTACGCGCTGCTGTCTGACGCCGAAGCCACGGCAACGGCGATCGCGATCTGGGAGCGCACCAACCTTGCCAACCTCGAGGACAACATCCTGCCGACCCGGCCGCGCGCGACGCTGATCCTGAAAAAGCGCGCCGATCATCTGGTCGAGACGGTAGCGCTGCGGCGGCTGTGACGCGAAGTCTTGTAGTCTTGTAGGGTGGGCAAAGCGCAGCGTGCCCACCATCCAGAGCACGGTCGCAAGGGTAGGCACGCTTCGCTTCGCCCACCCTACAATTTGTCTACGCCGGGATGTGCCGTGACGCGGCGAGCACGGCGAGCGCTTCGGCGAGTTTTTCGCGGTCGAGCGGCTTGATCAAAAATCCGTCCATGCCGGCCTCGAAGCAGGCGTAGCGATCCTCGACCAGCGTGTTGGCGGTGAGCGCCAGCACCGGCGTCCGGCGGTCGGGCTGGCCGGCTTCCATTTCCCGGATGCGCTTGGTGGTTTCGATGCCGTTGAGATTCGGCATCTGGATATCCATCAGCACGAGGTCGTAGGGACTGCCCGCGGATTTCGCTGACAGCCAGGATTCCAGCGCTTCGTTGCCGTCGGTGGTGATGACGGTGTGATGCCCGAGCTTCGCGAGCAGCGAGCGTATCAGCAGCGCGTTGATCTGGTTGTCTTCGGCGACCAGGATCGAGAGGCCCGGCGCGGACGGCGCAACGGGCGCGTCGACGGCATCCGCAGGTTCGATCAGCGGTTCGGCGGCAAGGCCTGGCGCGGCCACTTCAGGGGTCGCCATCAGGCGCGCGGCAAGCGACGCCGCGCGCAGTGGCTTGACCAGGTAGCCGGTGAAGGCGGAGTTGGCCTGCGGGTGCAATTCGCTCCGCGTCGCCGGCGTGAACATCACGATGCGCTGCCTGGCATGAAGCCGCGCGGCCTCGCCGAGCCGCTCGATATCGGCAAGCCCAAGCGCGTGGTCGATCAGGATCGCGTGCCATGCCCGCTCGGGCAGCAGGGCCAGCGCGACATCGACATCCGAGACCATGCAGGTCTGGCCGCCCCAGCGCTGGAGCCGCCGCGCAGCGAGCGAGGCTTCGATGCTTTCGGGCGAAACCAGCATGACGAACTGGCCGGAGAGGTCAGGCGCGGTGAAGGATTTCTGTTCGCCGTCAGCAGCCGCGAGCGGGATCGACACTTCGAAGGTCGAGCCGACATCCGGCTTGCTCTCCAGCGTGATGCGGCCGCCCATGCGCTTGACGATGCGGTCGGAGATGCTGAGGCCCAGCCCGGTGCCGCCATAGCTGCGGGCGATGCGGTCGTCGGCCTGCTCGAACTCGCGGAAGATACGCGCCTGCGCCTCGGGGGCGATGCCGATGCCGGTGTCGCGGACCAGAAAACTGATCTCGTTGGGCCAGATGCCAGGCTCGACGATCAGGGCGACGCCGCCGGCCGAGGTGAACTTGATGGCGTTGCCGGCGAGATTGAGCAGCACCTGCCGGATCCGAGCCGCGTCGCCGATCACCTGCGTCGGCAGCCGGTCGTCGACATAGGCGGCAATTTCGATCTTCTTCGCCTGCGCGCGGGGCGCCAGCAATTCGGTGATGTCCTCGATCAGGCCGGAAAGCGCGAACGGACGATGCTCGAGATCGAGCTTGCCGGCCTCGATCTTGGAATAGTCGAGCAGTTCCTCGATCAGCGCGAGCAGCGCGTCGCCGGAAGTCTTGACGGCCTTGACGTAGGTGGTCTGTTCAGGCGTCAGCGGCGTATCCATCAACAGCCCGCTCATGCCGATGATGCCGTTCAGCGGCGTGCGGATTTCGTGGCTCGCCATCGCGAGGAAGCGCGACTTGGCGCGGCTGGCGGCATCGGCCTGGTCGCGGGCCTCGGCCAATGCGCGCTCGCTTTCGGTGCGATCGGTGACGTCGCGGCCGACGCTCTGCATCTCGGCAGGGCCGCCGGCGTCGTTGCGGACAAGGCCCTCGCGCCACGCGATCCAGCGCGGGCCAAGCGGGCCTGCGACCTTCTGGTCGTGAACACGGGTGCCGTTCGATTCGAGCGCGGTATCGCCCTGTTCCAGGACCGCGAGCGTGGTGCGGCTGCCGATCAGCGCGCTGCGCGACGATTGCGCCAGCTCGCAATAGGCATCATTGGCGTAGCTGATGCAGCCTTCGGCGTCGCGCAGCACGATCAGGTCGCCCTGTGATTCAAACAGCAGGCGGGCGCGCTGCTCGGCTTCCTGCAACTCCCAGTTCCGGTCGGCCAGCACCTCGTTATGCAGCGCGATCTTGCGCATCTTCTTGCGGATCATGCGGATGCGAAAGCTCGTGGCCGCAAGCGCGACGCAGGCGATCGCAAACAGGAAGGCGACGCCGATCGCAAAATTGTGCGGATCGTAGCCGGAAGTCTCCGACCGGCTTCCGGCGATGAAGCCATAGGCGGCGCCGAATACGACGGAGAACACCATCAACGAACGAAGAGTGAAGGTGATCCACGGATGACGGCGGGCGAAGCGGCGCAAGTGCAGTTTGATCCGGAAAGTCCGCCCCATCATCGCCAATGACCCTGAAATTGTTGCTTGAACTGAGGCGTCCCGATTCGCCGCGTGATTGAGGCAGACGATGCGTCGCCGAGATTGCAAAGTGTTTGAGGCCGCGTTCGCTAGTTCGTCGCAATGAGAACTGGGTAAACGAAATATTAAAGCGCGGCCGCCGCGACGCGGTGGCGTTCGCCGCGGGCGCCGACGATCAGCGCGGCGGCATCGCGCACCGAAAAGCTCTTCGAGCTGACGAAGACCCGGTAGTCCGCAGGGCCGTCCTTCGAGAGATGGATCACGGGTTCGGCCGCCGAGGGATTTTGCGAGATCGCGACCAGTTGTGGCGGTGCGGCGCCCTCGCAGGCACCTGCTTCCGTGCTGTCGAAATCGTCGATCACGGTGAAGTCGGCGGCTTCCGCGCTGTCCGAGATCTGCACCCGCACCGTTGCGCGGGCGGGATCGCTGGTAAAACTGACCTGACGATGCGCCTGCCAGGAGAGCATGGCGATCTGGACCGATGTGCCTAAGATCTCGATGCAGGGCCGCGGACCGGTCAACAACTCGCCGCGCGCAAACACGGCGGCAACGGTCAACGGAATCACCGCGGCGAGAGCCTTCAAACGCAACATGACACGCAACCCACTCGACAACAGCCCGCGACAACGGGCCTATGGTTGGCAGAGGGTAAACGGAAGTAGTTACCGGTGTGTTGATGGGGGGCGTATTTCTACGGTGAGGCGTCATCACGCCGCCCTTCTCAAATCCTCGGCCAATGCACGATACGACAGCGCCTCCGCCAGGTGCAGCCGGCCGATCTTTTCCGCGCTGTCGAGGTCGGCCAGCGTGCGCGCGACGCGCAGCACGCGGTGGTAGCCGCGCGCGGTGAGCTTCATGGTTTCCGCAGCATCGCGCAGCAGTTTTTGTCCCTGTGAGTCCGGTTGTGCGATCGTATCCAGCAGCGAGGCCGGCGCTTCGGCGTTGGTGCGGATGTGCGGCATGCCGACGGCAACATAGCGCGCGAGCTGGACGTCGCGCGCGGCGGCGACGCGGGCGGCGACTTCCGCCGAGCCTTCGGCGGGCGGCGGCAGGATCAGGTCGGCGGCGGTCACGGCGGGGACCTCGATGCGCAGATCGATGCGGTCCATCAGCGGGCCCGAAATGCGCATCTGATAGTCCGCCGTGCAGCGGTCGACGCGGCCGCGCTTGCAGCTATAGCCGGGCTCGTAGGCATGGCCGCAACGGCACGGGTTCATCGCCGCGACCAGCATGAAGCGGGCAGGGTAGGTCACGCGATGGTTGGCGCGGGATACCGAGACCTGGCCGTTCTCCAGCGGCTGGCGCAGCGAGTCCAGCACGCGCGGATCGAACTCCGGCAGTTCGTCGAGGAACAGCACGCCCTGGTGCGCCAGCGAAATCTCGCCGGGCTTGGCGCGCATGCCGCCGCCGGTCAGCGCAGCCATGCTGGCGGAATGATGGGGGCTGCGGAACGGCCGCCGCGCGGTCAATGCGCCGTCGCGGATTTCGCCGGCGACGGAGGCGATCATCGAGACCTCCAGCAGTTCAGAAGGCGACAGCGGCGGCAGGATCGAAGGCAGCCGTGCTGCCAGCATTGACTTGCCGGCGCCGGGCGAGCCGATCATCAACAAATGATGCCCGCCGGCGGCGGCGATCTCCAGCGCGCGCTTGGCGCTTTCCTGGCCCTTGATGTCGCGCAGATCGAGATGCGTCGCTTCCGCTTCGTGCACTCTCGGCTGCGGGCGCGACAGCACCTGCGTGCCTTTGAAGTGGTTGGCGATCTGGATCAACGATTTTGCCGCGATGATCTGGATGTCCGGGCTTGCCCAGGCCGCCTCCGTGCCGCACGCCGCGGGGCAGATCAGACCTTCCTCGCGCGAATTCGCCCCGATCGCCGCCGGCAATACGCCCGCGACCGCCGCGATCGATCCATCGAGCCCGAGTTCGCCGAGCACGGTAAAACCATTGAGCGCGTCCGGCGGAATCGCGCCGATCGCCGCCATCAGGCCGAGCGCGATCGGCAGGTCGTAATGGCTGCCTTCCTTCGGCAGGTCGGCCGGCGCCAGATTGACGGTGATCCGCCGCGCCGGCAGCGCCAGCCCCGAGGCAATCAGCGCCGAACGGACCCGCTCCCGCGCCTCGGACACCGCCTTGTCGGGGAGGCCAACGATCGCAAACGCCGGCAGTCCAGGCGCGACCTGCACCTGCACGTCGACCGCGCGGGCCTCGATCCCCTCAAAGGCTACCGTAGAAACCCGCTGAACCATGCCTGCCCCTCAAGACGCAATTAAAGGTAGCGGCGAACCGGCCGAGAAGTCAAGAACATTACGTGAACATGGGTTTCCGCCGAATTGCCGATTACCGTCGCCTCTCAGGGTTTTCCGCAGGTTGTCGGGCGGCGGAGGGCAACGTAGTAAAACCTCACGCGTCTGCGCACGGGCGTCGAGCAACCCGCAGCCATTGGGGAAATCACATGTCGAAAATCTGCCTTGCCGCGGCTCTGTGCGCGATCGCGACCGCATTTTCGGCGCCCGCATTCGCCCAGGCCCAGCCGGTTCGGGTCGGCGGATTGACCTGTGACGCAGCGCCTCGCGTCGGACTGGTCGTCGGCTCGCGGCAGAATTTGCGATGCGTGTTTCGCTCAAATGCGACCGGCCGCACCTACAATTACACGGGGACGATCGGCCGGATCGGGCTCGATGTCGGGATTACCGGCGGCGGGCGATTGTTCTGGGGCGTGTTCGCGCCGACCTCGCGCGTGGGCTATGGCGTGCTGCGCGGAACCTATGTCGGCGCCAGCGGCAACGCCTCGATCGGTCTGGGCCTCGGCGCCAACGTCCTCGTCGGCGGATCCAATCGAACGATTTCGCTGCAGCCCCTGTCGGTCGAAGGCCAGGTGGGTATCAATCTTGCGCTGGGTGTGGCGCGCCTGACGCTCCGATAATCTTGAGTCTTCTGCAGCGAGGAACTTGCGTGAGAACGTCGGGTATGCGGGCGAAGATATTGCCTGTATTGGCGCTCGCGTGTGTCGTCCTGCTTGCAGGGTGCGCCACGGTCTACAATCTGCCCGGCAATGTACCGCTCGGCGAAGCGCTCGCCGACAACAATTTCGGCCGGGAGGTTCCAAACCTCGACGACGACGTGCTGCTGGCGCTGTCGTTCTCCGGCGGCGGTACTCGCGCGGCGGCCTATTCGTTCGGGGTCCTGACCGAACTCGAGCGTGCCCGCGCCGGGTCCAACAGGACGAAATCACTGCTCGACCGCGTCGACTTCATCTCGGGGGTGTCGGGCGGGTCCGTGACGGCGGCGTATTTCGGCCTGAAGAAGCGGGCGGCGCTGAATGATTTCCGCGAACGCTTCCTGCTGCGAAATGCCGAGGAAGGCCTCAACACCAACGTTTCGCTAGGCAATATCGCCCGCGCCATCGGTGGCGGCGTCAACGACAGCCAGTTCACCAACTGGCTCGATGCCAACGTCTTCGACGGCGCGCGGTTCGACGCGCTTCGCGAGGACCGCCGGCCACGGGTCTGGATCAACGCCTCCGATATCTATAACCGCACACCGTTCGTGTTCGGCAGAACCGCGTTCGACGCCCTGTGCAGCGATATCAGGCCCTACCGGGTCGCCGAAGCGGTCGCCGCCTCGGCCGCGGTGCCGCTGGCGTTTGCACCGATCGTGCTGGAGACGTTTCCGGGCGGTTGCACCAAGCAACTGCCGCCTTTGCTCGAACGTGCGCGTCATGATCCGCAGGCACAGCCGCTGCTGCGATCGTTTGCGGAAGCCAATGCGCGCTACCGCGACGGCTCGATGCGTTTCGTAAAGCTGCTCGATGGCGGCCTCGTCGACAATTTCGGCCTGTCCGGGTTCAGCATTGCGCTGATGGCGGCGCAGCGGCCGTTCGAGCCGATGACCGAGAGGCAGGCAGTGAGGGTGCGGCGCGTCATGTTCATCGTGGTCGATGCCGGCCGCGGCAATTCCAGCGATTTCGCGCAGCGGCTGGAGGGGCCGAGCGGCGTCGAACTGGTTTCCGCCGCAGCCTCCACCGCGATCGACGCCAGCGTGCGGCTGAGCTACGCGGCGTTTTCCTCGCAGCTGAACGAATGGTCGGGCAGGGTGAAGCGCTGGCGTTGCAGCCTGTCGGCCGCCGAACGGACGCGCCTCGGTGTCGGCAGCAACTGGCGTTGCGGCGACGTCACCTTCTTCATCGAACGGCTCGGCTTCGAGCAGCTCGGTCCGGCGCGGGCGGGCATCCTCGAGGCGATCCCGACGCGGTTTGTCTTGCCGGCCGACCAGATCGATCTGCTGATCCAGGGCGGCGCCGACACGCTGCGTGAGAGCCGGGCCTATCAAACCTTTCGGAAAGGTCTGTAAGGCCCGCGCGAGCTGTGTTCGCCGTGCAGGATTGGCTATCGAACGATCAATTCAGCTTCCCCGCCGCAATCGCCGCCGCGCCGCCTTGCGGCTGCTCGAGCATCTTCAACGCCGAATCCAGCGCGTTGCGCAGGTTGACGGCGGCGTTCTGGGTGCAGCGGAGGCGGCCGCAGGAGATGAACTTGACCTCGGTCGAGCCATCCGGCTTCGGCACCAGGATGCGGGTAGCGAGTTCGATCTCGATCGAGCCGTTCATGGTGCCATAGGCGCCGACGATGTCGAAATAGACCAGCGGGGCGTTGGCGCCGGTGTCCTCGTAGACGAGGTCGCCTGGCTTGGTGGTCGGTTGGTCGGTCAATGAGTTCTCCCTGTTCGCGTAAGGTCAGGACTGTTCGATACCTGCTTACGCGAAACCGGAAGCCCGCCCTAGTGGCGTTCGATCCTGATTGATCAGAAGCTTGGGCACGGGGGGCGGCTGGTGAACAACCGCCCCAATGCATTCCCTAGAGGTTCATCACCATCGCCGCCGGATAGTAATGGAACCCATCGCTCGTCTTGGCGATGTGGCCGAAGCCGGGCCAGTTGAAGTGATAGGACATGACCGGGGTCTTGCTGGTCGCGATCATGTCGAGCAATTTCACCCGCGTGTCCGCCGCCTGCTTCGGATCGCTGTCGTACGAGAACTGCATCCGCGGCTTTTCGAGCAGCAGCACGGCGTGGTGCGTGAGGTCGCCGAGGAACGCAAAGGACTTGCCGGCCGACGTCACCATGAAGATGGTGTGACCGACGGTGTGGCCGGGCGCGGCGATCGCCTGCACGCCGGGCAAAAATTCCTGGCCGTCCTTGATGAACACGATGCGATCGCGCACCGGCATCAGGTTCTTGCGGGCGTGGATCACGAAATCCTTCAAGGGACTGCCGAGCTTGCCTTCATCGGTCCAGAAGTCGAAGTCGCTCTGGGTGATGTAGACCTGCGCGTTCGGGAATAGCGGCTTGTCGTCGGCGCCGACGAGGCCGCCGATGTGATCGATGTGGGCGTGCGAGCACACCACGGCGTCGATGTCGCCCGGCTTGATGCCGGCCTCCGCCATGCTCTTCTGCTGGCGGCCGGTGGTCGGACCGAACGCTTTCGAGGTGCCCATGCCGGTGTCGAACAGGATCAGCTTGTCGCCTGTGTTGACGATCGGCGAGTTCTGCTCGAGCACGACATTGTCGGGATTGAGGAAGTTGTCGGAGAGCATTTTGCGCACTTCTTCATCGGGCACGCCGACGAAGGTACCCTTGGGCGGGCCGAGCGGCAGCGGGCCGTCGGAAACCACGGTCACTTCGGCGTCGCCGACAACGAGCCGGTGCCAGTAGGGCGTCTGCGTGCCGAGTTTCGGCGCTTTCGCCAGCGCGCTGCCGCCGAGCATGGTCGATGCGCCCAGACCTGCACCGAGACCGGCGCCAAGCGCAAGCAGGGACCGTCGCGAAAGATTCGTCGTCATGCGTCTTCCTCCACTGTTTTTATGAATTGCAGTATGTGCCCCGGATAGATTCATCCGTGGGTACAAGCTGCGCCCGCTTCCGGGAATTGGCAAGTGGAATGAGCCTGGAGGAGAGATTGCAAAACGGATCGCCGGACGTGGCGCGGTTTCACGCACGCCACGTCTTCGCGATAGTATGCCGGCTGGTGCTGCGCCGCACGCCGCATCGTGCCGGGCGTTGTTTCGGAGAAAGAATTTCGACGATGGCCGCGCCGGTGGTTACCAGTCGTCGTAGTACCACTGCTCCCTCGGGTAATATCGCGGCCGCGCTGGCACGGGCGGCGGTTGATACGTCCGCTCCGGCCTCCGCACGACTGAAACCGGAGGCTTTGGTGGTGGTGGTGATGATGCCCTGGGCGGTACGGGCTGCTCGGGCGCTTTCGCGAGCGTCCGTTTCATTTCTTCCTGGCTGGCCTTGAGTTCGCCAATGGCTTTTGAATTGTCACTGGCCATTTGCTGCTGGTTGGCCCTGAGCTGTTCGATGTTCCGCTCCAGCGCCGCGAGGTCGCGCGCGATCTTTTGCAGCAGCTGGGCTTGATCGGGAGGCGCTGCGGCAGCGGGCGGCGCAGGGGCTGGCGCCGTGGCGGCGGGCGGTGCGGCCTCTTGCGGCGCGGTCTGCGCCTGGGCCAGCGATGTTGCTTGCGACGGCGTTGGCAGTGTCGATGCGGCCTGCGGGGTTGCCGGCAGTGGCGCGGTATCTGCAGAGGCCACCTGAACGAGGGCTGGCGCGGACTGCGCGGCAAGCGTCGGGCCTTCCGGCGGCGATGATGGCTTTGCGCCGAGCTGCGGCGCCCATCGGGTGACAATCCCGCCGCCATAGGCCGACAAGACCAGGGCGGTGACAACAAAGCCCGCCGCCATCAGTAAGGCCATCGGATTTCGGGACGCCGCTTTTGCCGGCGCTGGTTTCGGCGGGGCTACTTGCGGAGGCGGTGATTCTGCAGCGGGCGACGACGCAGGCTGCGATGACGGCGCAGGTGCGGCCGCAGCCGGGCGCGGGGTATCGCCCTCGATTTTCGCAAGCCGTTCGCTCATCTCCGTGAGCTGTTCGTCGGCGCGCTTGATCTCTTCGTAGGCATGCGCCAGCCGTTCATCGGGGCGCCCGACCTGGGCATCGGCAGCCTTCGGGGCATCGCCTTCTTTCGGCGTCGGTGTGGAGTTCACTGGCGTTTACCTTACCCGGTCCAATGTCATCCGCAGATGGCTCTCCGTGCAGTCTTGTCCAAACAATGGCCGCATGATGGTAGAATACTGGATCATGCCGCGATAGCCTTAGAATCCGGTGACCATGCCGCGCGGTTAACCGGGCTTATTTCCCGGCGCGCTTTTTCTCGATGGTGTCCCAGATCTTTCCCGCCACATCCGGCCCGCCAAGCCGGGCAATGGCGCGGATGCCCGTCGGCGAGGTGACGTTGATCTCGGTAAGGTTGCCGTCGATCACGTCGATGCCGACGAACAGCAAGCCGCGCTCGCGCAGCGCCGGGCCGAGGGTGTCGCATATCTCGCGTTCGCGCGGCGAAAGTTCGGTGGCTTGCGCAGCGCCGCCGCGGACCATGTTGGAGCGCAGGTCGTCGGGCGCGGGGACGCGGTTGACGGCGCCGGCGAACTCGCCGTCAACCAGGATGATGCGCTTGTCACCGTGCTTCACTTCGGGGAGGAAGCGCTGGATCACCCAGGGCTCGCGGAAGGTGACCGAGAACATGTCGAACAGCGAACCGAAGTTCATGTCCTGCGGCAGGACGCGAAACACCGCGGCGCCGCCATGGCCGTGCAGCGGCTTCATTACCACGGCGTCATGTTGTTCGCGGAACGAATTGATCTCGTCGACGTCGCGCGAAATCAGCGTCGGCGGCATCAGGTGCGAAAAGTTCATCACGAACAGCTTTTCCGGCGCGTTGCGCACCGAGGCCGGGTTGTTGACGACCAGCGTCCTGGGGTGGATGCGTTCGAGGAAATGCGTCGAAGTGATGTAGGCGAGGTCGAACGGCGGGTCCTGCCGCAGCAGGATGACGTCGAAGGCTTCGAGCGATTCGCGCTTCGCATCGCCAAGGGTGAAATGGTCGCCGACCTCGTCGCGGACGGTGAGCTGTTGCACCGGCGCCACCAGTTCCTCGCCGCGCAGCGAGAGCTTGTCCGGCGTGTAGTAGCAAAGGCGGTGGCCGCGTTTTTGTGCTTCGAGCAGCAGCGCAAATGTTGAATCGCCGCGGATGTTGATACGCGCGATGGGGTCCATCTGGACGGCGACATTCAGTTTCATGGGGGAGGTCCGGGTCTCTTGAGGGATTTTTAAGGGCTGGCGTCGAAGGCCGCTAACAGATGGCGTGGCAGATGCCGCGGCGCAATCAGGATCGCGTCGAAACGCAGGTCGAATTCGGCATGCTCGGGATGCGCCGCGAGCCACCCTTGCGCGGCATCAATGATGCGGGCCTGCTGGCGCGGCGTCACCGCGTAGGCGGCCTCGTCGAGGCTGGCGCGGGCCTTGACCTCGATGAAGGCCAGCAAATTGCGCTTCTTCGCCACCAGGTCGATCTCGCCATGGGGGGTCCGGAAGCGCTTTGCGAGGATGCGGTAGCCTTTTGCGATCAGGAAGGCGGCGGCGCGGCTCTCGGCCGAGAGCCCGGTGCGGAAGGCCGCGATCCGCGCCGGTGAGGCGAGTTTTTCCGCCGCGTCCGGCGGCGAGGTGCCCTCAATTTTCGCCATCGCCGCCTCGGGTTTCTTTCGCCAACTCCAGCGCGCGGGCATAGATCTCGCGGCGCGGGCGGCCGGAGAGTTCGACCGCATGCGCCACGCTGTCCTTGACGCTGCCCTGTGCGAGTGATGCGCGCAACAGATTGTTGAGGTCGTCCTGCGTCATCGTCTGCTCGTCGGCGCGGGGCGGGCCGACCACCAGCACGAACTCGCCGCGCGTTTCCAGCGTGGCCGCAGCCTTTGCGAGATCAGCGATTGGCGCGCGCTTGATTTCCTCGTGCAGCTTGGTCAGTTCGCGGCAGATCGCAGCGTCGCGTCCGCCCATGATGTCGGCAAGATCGGCCAGCGTCTCCTGCACGCGGTTGCCGGATTCGAACATGACCAGCGTCGCGTCGATCCGCGCCAGCTCGGCGAGGCGAACTCGCCGCGAGACTTCCTTTGCGGGCAGGAACCCTTCGAAGAAAAAGCGGTCGGTCGGCAGCGCGGCCACCGAGAGCGCTGTCAGGACCGACGATGCACCGGGCACCGCGATCACGGTGTGGCCGGCGGCGCAGACCTCGCGCACCAGCTTGAAGCCGGGATCGGAGATGAGTGGTGTGCCGGCGTCGGACACCAGCGCGATCGAGGCGCCCTGCGCCAGCCGTTCCAGAATCTTGGGCCGCGCCATCACCGCGTTGTGCTCGTGGTACGGCTTGAGCTCGGCTGAAATGCCGTAGCGCTCGGTCAGGCGGCGGGTGATGCGGGTGTCCTCGCAGGCGATGATGTCGACGCCGGCCAGCGTTTCAAGTGCACGCAACGTGATGTCGCCGAGATTGCCGATCGGGGTTGCCACCAGATAGAGGCCCGGCCTCGGTTTCGGGGCGTTGACGGTCTGGCCGCCGATCAAAAATGTTCTGTGCGCCGAACCCGGTTCGGCGTCGGCACCGTAGTTGGAACTGGGTTTTGGGCGCATAATGGTAATTCTAGAGGGCCCGCAGCCCCAGCGCCACCATGGGGTGGGCTGGATGGTCCCGGGCAAGGATAGGGAGATAGGCTCCTGCACCGGCAATGGCGCCGAGGGGACCCTAATCCTTTTGTTTTGGTTAACTATTTGTCGACTTTGTGCTGAATCCGGCATTGGGTTCAGGAGCGGTTCAGGAGCCTTGGTCCCAGATGGCCGGAGTTCTGGTCGACGGCGGTCGGTCAAGAGAAGAGAGACGATGGTAGGCCCGTTCAATCGCACGCCTGGATCTTTGGATCCGCGGCTGCCGGGAGCGACCCGGCGGACGGTGGTTGGCCTTATCCTCGGCGCACCGCTGCTTGGTGCGTGTTCCGGGGCGCAGAACTCGTTCGGATCGATCGAGAACGCCGGACCCGCCGGGCCGCCGCAGCAGCCGCTCGCAGTCGGCACCGGCCAAGTCAAGGTCGGCATGCTGCTGCCGCTCTCGGCCGCCGGCAACGCCGGCGTCGCCGCGCAGTCGATGAAGAACGCCGCCGAGATGGCGCTCGCGGAGTTCCAAAATCCCAACATCCAGCTCCTGATCAAGGACGACGGCGCGACCCCGCAAGGCGCGCAGCAGGCCACCCAGCAGGCACTCGAGGAAGGCAGCGAGATCATCCTGGGGCCGCTGTTCGCAGGCTCGGTCCCATCAGCCGCGCAACTGACACGCGCCCGCGGCATCTCGGTGATCGCGTTCTCGACCGATTCCAGCGTCGCCGGACGCGGCGTCTACCTGCTGAGCTTCCTGCCGGAATCCGACGTCAACCGGATCGTCGACTACTCCGCCAGCATCGGCAAAAAGTCCTTTGCGGCGATGCTGCCCGACAACGCCTATGGCAACGTGGTGGAAGCAGCGTTCAAGCAGGCGGTCGGCCGCAAGGGCGGGCGCATCGTAGCCTTCGAGAAATATGGTGCCGATCGCGCAGCGCCGGCACGGACGGTAGCGCAGGCGCTCGGTTCGGCCGACGCCCTGTTCATCGCCGACGACGGCGAGTCTGTCGTGGCGACGGCGGATGCGCTGACGGCGGCGGGCGCGAACCTGCAGAACATCCAGCTGCTCGGCACGGGTTTGTGGGACAATCCGCGCGTGTTCGCGAGCCCCGCGCTGCAGGGCGGCCTTTACGCAGCACCGGATCCGTCAGGCTTCCGCGCTTTCGCCGGCCGTTACCGCACCAAATACGGAAGCGAACCGGTTCGTACGGCAACGCTGGCCTATGACGCGGTCGCACTGGTTGCAGCGCTGTCGAAGCAGCAGGGCGCGCAGCGTTTCGCTACGGAAACGCTGGCCAGTCCCTCCGGCTTTGCCGGCATCGATGGCCTGTTCAGATTTCGCTCCGACGGCACCAACGAGCGCGGCCTTGCGGTGATGAAGGTCGCCACCGGCGGCGGCACGCCGGTCGCGGGCTCGCCGAAGAGTTTTGGCGCGTAGCGTTACGCCGCGAGATCCGCGACGACGGCGTCGAGCACCGGAAATCCGTCCTTGGTCACGCGCAGCCTGCCGTCGGGATCGACCGATATCGCGCCTTCCTCGCGCAGCACGGCAATGCGATTCGGATCGAGCGTGCGGCCTGATAACGCCGCATAGCGCCGGGGGTCGATGCCTTCGGCCAAGCGCAATCCCATCAGCAAAAATTCGTCGGCGCGCTCTTCGCTGTTGAGCTTGTCGTCGGCCACGACGCCATGGCCGTTGGCTTCGACGCGCATCAGCCAGGCCTCGGGGCGTTTTTCGGTCGCGACCGCGTGCCGGATGCCGTCGATATCCAAGCGGCCATGCGCACCCGGGCCGATGCCGGCATATTCGTCGCCGCGCCAGTAGACCAGATTGTGCCGGCACTCCGCGCCGGATCGCGCGTGGTTGGAAATCTCGTAGGCGGGAAGGCCGTGCTGCGCGCAGACATCCTGCGTCACGTCGTAGAGCGTGCGCGCGAGCGCTTCATCCGGCGTTTGCAGTTTGCCTGCGGCGTGCAGGCCAAAGAACGGCGTGCCTTCCTCGATCGTGAGCTGATAGAGCGACAGGTGTTCGGCCGCTTCCGCAATCGCGAGCTTCAGCTCATCGGCCCACATCTGGGGCGTCTGGTCGGGGCGGGCGTAGATCAGGTCGAACGAATAACGGTCGAACGCGCTGCGCGCGATCGCGACTGCATCAAGGGCCTCGCGCGCGCTGTGCAGACGTCCCAGCGATTTCAGCGATGCATCGTCGAGCGCCTGCACGCCGAGCGAGACGCGGTTGACGCCGGCGGCGCGATAGCCGCGAAACCGCGTGGCTTCCACGCTGGTCGGATTGGCCTCCAGCGTCACTTCCACCTTCGGCGCGACGCGCCAGTATTTTCCGATCGAATCGAGAATGGCGCCGACGGTCCGTGGCTGCATCAGCGATGGCGTGCCGCCGCCGAGAAAGATCGAGCTGACGGTTCGCCCGGGCGCTCGCGCCGCCGTGGTCTCTATCTCACGGGCAAAGGCGCGCGCAAAGCGTTCCTCGTCGATCGGTGCATGCCGGACGTGGCTGTTGAAATCGCAATACGGGCATTTCGACAGGCAGAACGGCCAGTGCACATAAACGCCGAAGGCTTCGTGCTTGCTGCTAGCCAAGGCAGATCTCCGCCAGTTTGACGAAGGCGCGGGCGCGGTGCGAAAGGCCAAGTCCGAGCGGCGGCAGGCCGTGCTTCTCGATCGAGGTCATCTCGCCGAAGGTCCGCGTATGTCCGTCGGGCAGGAATGCCGGATCATAACCGAAACCGGCGGTGCCGCGTGGTGGCCAGACCAGAGTTCCGTCGGCGCGCGCCTCGACCTCTTCGAGATGGCCGTCGGGCCAGGCGACGCACAGCGCGGAAACGAAATGCGCCGTGCGCTTGTCGGGCGTGGTCGCGCCCCGCTCCTGCAGCAGGCGTTCGATCTGGCTCATCGCCGCCATGAAATCCTTGCCATTACCGGCCCAGCGCGCCGAGTAGATCCCCGGCGCGCCATCCAGTGCATCGACCACGAGGCCGGAATCGTCGGCAAAGGCCGGGAGCTGTGCGGCATTGGCCGCCGCGATCGCCTTGATCGCCGCGTTGGCGCGGAACGTCTTGCCGGTTTCCTCAGGTTCGGCGAGGCCGAGTTCGCCTGCGGAAACGGCCTCGACGCCGTGCGGCGCCAGCAATTCCCGCATCTCGGCAAGCTTGCCGGGATTGTGGGTCGCGATCACGAGCCTGCCGGTGATTCGACGATGCATGATCGATCTGACTACGCGACGGCCATCTTCTGCAAGTCGACCAGCCGCGCGACGCCCTTGCGCGCCAGTTCCATCAAAGCCAGGAACTCGTCCTGCGAGAACGGCGTCTTTTCGGCGGTGCCCTGCACCTCGATGATGCGGCCGTCGCCGGTCATGACGAAATTGGCGTCGGTCTCGGCCTCGGAATCCTCGGCATAGTCGAGGTCGAGCACCGGGGTGCCGTTATAGATGCCGCAGGAGATCGCGGCGACGTTGTCGCGCAGCACATTGGTCTTCAGCATGTTGCGCGCCTTCATCCACGCGATGCAGTCGGCCAGCGCGACCCAGGCGCCGGTGATCGAGGCCGTGCGGGTGCCGCCATCGGCCTGGATGACGTCGCAGTCGACGGTAATCTGGCGCTCGCCCAGTGCTTCGAGGTCGACCGCTGCGCGCAGCGAGCGGCCGATCAGCCGCTGGATCTCCACGGTGCGGCCGCCCTGCTTGCCGGCAGCGGCCTCGCGGCGGGTGCGTTCCAAGGTGGCGCGCGGCAGCATGCCGTATTCGGCCGTGACCCAGCCGCGGCCCTGACCCTTCAGCCAGGGCGGCAGCCGCTCTTCCAGCGTCGCCGTCACCAGCACATGGGTGTCGCCGAATTTCACCATGCAGGAACCTTCGGCGTATTTGACGACGCCGCGTTCCAGCGACACGGGGCGCAGTTGATCGGGCGCACGGCGGCTTGGCCGCATGGGAAATCCTTTCGAAATCGAGCGAAAATTCGTTCGCGGTGCTTGTAGGAGGGGGAACGGGCAGCGGCAAGGGCTTTTGCCCTGTCCAGGGTAAATAGAGGTTTGGTGCCGAATCTCTATCCTTTTGTTTTTGATACTCTTTCTTACAGCGAACCGGTGCCGGCCACGGGGGAAAACGTCGATCTGAACGCTTGTCATCGGCCCGCCGGATCGACAAATTAGAGGGGTCTGAGGAGTTCAATAGTGGCCCACCACGATCCGATCGGCCTGATCGCGCCGCATGCCGGGCTGGCCCAGCTCAACGAGCGATCGCGCGACATTTTTCGCCAGATCGTCGAGAGCTATCTCGCGACCGGCGAGCCCGTCGGCTCGCGCAACATCTCCCGCCTGATCGCGGTGCCGCTGTCGCCGGCTTCCGTCCGCAACGTGATGTCGGACCTCGAGCAGCTCGGTCTGATCTACGCGCCGCACACCTCGGCGGGGCGGTTGCCGACCGAGCTCGGCCTTCGGTTCTTCGTCGATGCCTTGATGCAGGTCGGCGACCTCACCGAGCCGGAACGGGAGTCGATCCAGAACCAGCTGGCCTCCGTAGGCCGCGCGCAGTCGGTCGAGGCGGCGCTCGGCGAAGCCCTGACGCGGCTGTCGGGACTGACGCGTGCCGCCGCGGTAGTGCTGACCGCCAAATCCAATTCGCGCCTCAAGCACATCGAGTTCGTTCGGCTGGAGCCGGAACGGGCGCTGGTGGTGCTGGTCGGCGAAGACGGCCAGGTCGAAAACCGCGTGCTGACGCTGCCGCCCGGCGTACCGTCCTCGGCGCTGACCGAAGCGACCAATTTCCTCAACGCTCGCATCAGGGGGCGGACGCTGGCCGAAGCGCGGCTCGAACTCGAAACCGCACTGACGCAAAGCCGCGTCGAACTCGATCAGTTGACGCAGAAGGTGATCGCGGCCGGCATTGCGAGCTGGTCCGGCGGCGAAAGCGACGACCGGCAATTGATCGTGCGCGGCCATGCCAACCTGCTCGAAGACCTGCACGCGCTGGAGGACCTCGAGCGCGTCAAGTCGCTGTTCGACGATCTCGAAACCAAGCGCGGCGTGATCGATCTGTTGGGCCGTGCCGAACGCGCTGAAGGCGTCAGAATCTTCATCGGATCGGAGAACAAGCTGTTCTCGCTGTCGGGTTCCTCCACGATCATCGCTCCCTATAGCGATGCCGCGGGCCGTATCGTCGGCGTTCTCGGCGTGATCGGGCCAACCCGGCTGAACTATGCCCGGGTGATCCCGACAGTGGATTACGCCGCCCGGATCGTCAGCCGGATGCTGGGCGGCTAAATCGGCCTGAATAGGGCCTCAATCCGGGCCTTCTTGTTCTGACGCGTTTCCTCGCGCCAACCGTTGCCCACCCTCGGATCAAGTCCGAGGGCATGCTTCGCTTGAAAACGCTATGGAAGCTTGATTTCCGGCCCCCAAAGCACGATATCCGGCTCAGCAAATCCCCATCGACCCAGATCCGTTTTTTGAGAAGGCAGTGTTATGACCGATCCCAACCGGCCGAGTGATGATGCGGTGAAACCGGCCCAGACCGGCGAGCCCGTGGTCTCAAAACCCTACATCATGCCCGACGATCCCGAGGAAGGATCGCTGGAGCTCTTGGTCAAGGAAGCGACCGAGTCGCGCGACAAGATGCTGCGCACGCTGGCGGAGATGGAAAACCTGCGCAAGCGCACCGCCAGGGAAGTCGCCGATGCGCGCGCCTACGGCATCACCGGCTTCGCGCGCGACATTCTCGATATCGCCGACAATCTGCAGCGTGCGCTCGATGCGATTCCGGCCGAAGCCAAGGAGATCGCCGATCCCGGCATCAAGGCCTTCATCGAAGGCGTCGAGTTGACCGAGCGCTCGCTGCTAAATTCGCTGGAGAAGAACGGCGTCAAGAAGTTCGATCCGTCGGGCGAGAAGTTCGACCCGAACTTCCAGCAGGCGATGTACGAAGTGCCGGATCCGTCGGTGCCGTCGGGGACGGTGGTCCAGGTGGTGCAGGCCGGCTTCATGATCGGTGAGCGCGTGCTGCGCCCGGCACTGGTCGCCGTCTCCAAGGGCGGGGCAAAGGCCGCACCCGCCGCCGACGCCGCGAACTAATCAAAGCGGCTTGTCGCCGACCTTCGGCCGGTACGTCCCAAAACTCCAGAGATTGCCGTCCGGATCGCGGCAGGTGAAGTCGCGGCTGCCGTAATCCGTGTTGCGCGGTTCCATTTCGATCCTGCTGCCTGCGGCCTTGGCCTTGGCATAGAGCGCATCGGGATCGTCGACGGCGACGTAGAGCGCGTCGGTGCGGCGGCCGCCGATGGCGCCGACGAGCTTGCCGTATTCGTCATCGCGGCATTGGCCGATCATCAGCAGGGATGGACCATAGGCGAATTCGGCATGGTGGATGACGCCGTTATCGTCACGATAGGCGACGCGCTCAGTAAAGCCGACGACGTCTTTCAACCAGGCGATCATGGCGTCGATGTCGCTGCAGCGCATGGTCGGGTAAAGGCGCGGCGCTTCGGTTTGTGTGGTCACGGAAATCTCCCGGCTTGCTGGCTTGTGGCGCGACTATGCGCAGCGCGCACGGTATCGGCTTGTAGATTTGTTACCTGGCGGGTCAGGTGTCGAGCGGTCGCGTCAGCCGAGCATCGATCAGCGCCACCCGGCGGGCCCAGACGGTCGGCGATTCACCGGCAAGGTCAGAGAATTCCCGGGCCAGATGCGCCTGATCGGCGTAACCGCTTTCTGCTGCAATGCCGGCCCAACCGCCTGATGCCTGGGTCCGCGCCAGGCGGCAGGCCTCCTGAAAGCGCAGCATGCGCGCGACCGGTTTCGGCGTCAGCCCGAGTTCGGACCTGAAGCGGTTCACCAGATGCTTGCGGCTCCAGCCGAGGTCCCGTGCCAGGGTCTCGATCCGCGCCTTGCCTGCGCTGTGCGCCAGGCGGCGCCAGGCGAACCCGATCTCGGGTGACGGCGAATGCAGCGTCCGGCCGGCGATGAAATCCTCGATCAGATCGAAGCGGTCTTGCCAGCGTGGCGTGGCTCCAAGCCGTTCGCGCAAAGCGCGGCCATCGCGCCCCAGAACGTCAGTCATGTCGACCATGCGGGCGACGAGATCGACGACGGCGCCGCCGAAGAAGCGATAGGCGCCGATCGGCGTGAAGTCGACCTGCACGCATTCGGCGCGGCCGTCGGACTCGATATACACGGGGCCTGCATACAGACCGGCAGCGAAACTGGGCTGCTTGTCGGATGCGCCAGGCTCGCGCCCGAGCGCGATCAAAAACGGTGTGCCAAAGCTAATGATCAGCGGCACCACGAGGCCGGCGGTCTCGCGCATCGAGACCCGGCCGCAGACGGTTTCGCGGTAGCCCGACATGCCCGAGATCAATCCGGCCGTGCGCTGCGACGGCGCGCGGCGGATCATCTCGAAGGGGGGCAGTGCTCCAGGTTCGGACATCGAGGCTCCGGCGCAGACACGCGGCCGTCAAGCCGCAATATCCCCCGACTGGATCCGCTTGACGCCGGCCTTCTTCATGTCGGCCCAGGCCTTGGCGAGCGAGCCCTGGGTGTCGATGCCGCGGCAGGCGTCCTCGATCACATAGGTTTCAAAGCGCGCCTTGCGCGCATCGAGTGCGCTCCATGCCACGCAGAAATCGGTGGCGAGGCCGGCGAGGAACACCTTCTTCACCTTGCGTGCCTTGAGGTAGGCGGCGAGACCGGTCGTGGTCTTGCCGTCGGCCTCGGTGAAGGCCGAATAGCTGTCGACGTTCTTGTTGAAGCCCTTGCGGATGACCAGCCCGGCATGGGCGATCGCGAGGTCCTTCGACAGCGCCGCGCTCTCGGTACCCTGCACGCAGTGTTCGGGCCACAGCACCTGCTTGCCGTAGGAGAGATCGACGGTCTCGAACGGCTTCTTGCCGGAGTGCGAGGTCGCGAACGAGACGTGGCCGTCGGTGTGCCAGTCCTGCGTCAGCACCACATTGGAAAAGCCCTTGGCGATGCGGTTGATGACGGGAACGACCTGCTCGCCGTCTTTGACGGCGAGGCTGCCGCCGGGCAGGAAGCAGTTCTGCACATCGATGACGAGCAGCGCAGATGCCGCGTCGGGCTTGATCGTTGCTGCCCGGAGCGCGCCGGGGGCGAGAGCTGCGGCCGACGTCGCAGCGAGACCTGTCAGAACCAGCCTGCGAGTGAACATGGCGCGTTTCCCCGATCGTGAACCCGACGGAGGAAAAGCTAATTCCATATGTGCGCAAGCGAAAGCCCGAAGTTTCAGCGGGCTTTGCGAATCTCCCGATCAGCCGCGTGGCTGGATGCCGTCGCGGACGGCGCGGAAGCGCGGAAACGCCTTGGCCCAGTTGTCGCGAGGCGTCGAGCCGATGATGCGCATCGAGGTCTGTGACCCGAACCGCAGCCATTGCACGAGCGTCACCGGCGTATTGTCCTTGCCGCTGATGGCATCGATCCGTGTCTCGTAGCCGGGCTGGCCGTCGATGCGGACCGGTTCGGACATCGTGATCTTGCCATCGCGGACGCCGGGAATCGTGGCCGCGATCTGCTGGGCAAAGCGCCCGCGATCGTCGGGCGTCGCCGGTGTCGAGCCGATCAGGCCGATGATCATGAACGGCGCGACTTCGAAGCCGCTCTTCTCGTCGCCGTCGGAGAGAATGAGCGCAGCGCCGGGCGCCAGCGTACGGACATTCTTGAAGCTGGAGAGCTCGCTGATCTTGAACGGCATCAGCCCGAGCTGCTCCTCGACCGGAACCTCGTTGCGGAGCACCGCGGTCTTGAACATCTGGCGCACGGCGTCGTCGGTGTAGATTTTCGAGGCGTTCTCGGGCACCTGCACAGCCACATAGCCGGAAAAGCTGGGGCCGGGCAGGATCATCGAATAGCGCTTGACGTTGCCGGCGGCATCCTTGGCGCTTTCGACGGTGAAGTAGGCGAGCCCCGCCGCAGTCTCGATGCTCTCCGGCTTGATGCCGCCGGTGCCGCCGGGATTGGCCTTGAAGGCGTTGGCGACCTCGCCATAGGCTTCGGCGGGCAGGTCCGCAATCAGGACCTTGACGCCCCCATCCTCGGTCTCGAAGCCGGGAAACGTCTTGGCCTTGTTGAGGCCGACCAGCGGCGTCATGCCGACCCGGGCACCCGGCGCGAAGACCGGGTCTGCGGCGAGCGCAGACGATGTCGTGCCGACGACGAGGGCGACCGCAGCTAGGTATCGAAGTAGCTTCATGAAGGATCTACCAGGTTTGCATTGAGGCCCATCCAACAGACGGCCGTACCGCGTGCGTCGGGCACCACGTTGGCGCCTTGGGACGGGATCGTTCAGTCGGCCCGCTTTTAGCGGTTTTGATGGCCCTGCAACAGGGCAGGGCGGGCTTCCGTTCCTCCGAAAATCCAGCATTTCGGGACGATTCTGCCCAGCCTCGGCGCCTTTTTTGGCAGACCGCAGCGGCCAAATACCGCGTCCCCGCTCGCGGGCTTGCTGCCCGGCGGACTGGCGATGGCTTATCGCTGGCGAGCCTTTTACGCGGGCTCGCGGTTCGGCTCGCACCGCCTGCCCCGTCCCGCTTTAGAGCTGCCGGGGAAGACAGATCTGGTGGTCTGCCCCGAGCTGACACAATCTTTCAAACGTCAGGCTTTTCAGGCCTTAAGGTTGCGTTCGGTCCTTGCGGCCCCAACCCCCCCTCCTATATGAGGCTCATCGTCGCAATATCGCGAGTATGTGAACTTTGGGGGTTCGGTTTGGTGCGCCGTCCAGGGCCCTGCCAACCTGCCGCAACAAGAAGGATATGAGGACCATGGGAAAGGTCATTGGGATCGACCTCGGCACCACGAATTCGTGCGTTGCCGTAATGGATGGCAAGACTGCGAAAGTCATCGAGAACGCGGAAGGCATGCGCACGACGCCGTCGATCGTCGCCGTTACCGATGATGGCGAGCGCCTCGTCGGCCAGCCTGCCAAGCGTCAGGCGGTGACCAATCCCGAGCGCACGTTCTTCGCGGTGAAGCGCCTGATCGGCCGCCGCTACGACGACCCGATGGTCGAGAAGGACAAGAAGCTCGTCCCCTACAAGATCGTCAAGGCTTCGAACGGCGACGCCTGGGTCGAAGCCGACGGCAAGACCTATTCGCCCTCGCAGGTTTCCGCCTTCATCCTGCAGAAAATGAAAGAGACCGCGGAAGCCCATCTCGGCCAGAAGGTCGAACAGGCCGTCATCACCGTGCCCGCCTACTTCAACGACGCGCAGCGCCAGGCCACCAAGGACGCCGGCAAGATCGCCGGTCTCGAAGTGCTGCGCATCATCAACGAGCCGACGGCGGCAGCGCTCGCCTACGGTCTCGACAAGACGAAATCCGGCACGATCGCGGTCTACGACCTCGGCGGCGGCACCTTCGACGTCTCGATTCTCGAAATCGGCGACGGCGTGTTCGAGGTGAAGTCGACCAACGGCGATACGTTTTTGGGCGGTGAAGACTTCGACATGCGGCTCGTCAGTTATCTGGCCGATGAGTTCCAGAAGGAGCAGGGCATCAACCTGCGCAACGACAAGCTTGCCTTGCAGCGCCTGAAGGAGGCGGCCGAAAAGGCCAAGATCGAGCTGTCGTCGACCACGCAGACCGAAATCAACCTGCCCTTCATCACGGCGGACCAGACCGGGCCGAAGCATCTGACGATGAAGCTGACGCGCGCCAAGTTCGAGGCCCTCGTCGACGATCTCGTCCAGAAGACGATCGAGCCCTGCCGCAAGGCGCTCAAGGACGCAGGCCTGACCGCTGCCGAGATCGGCGAAGTGGTGCTGGTCGGCGGCATGACGCGCATGCCGAAGGTCCAGGAAGTCGTGAAGCAGCTCTTCGGCAAGGAGCCCCATAAGGGCGTCAACCCGGACGAGGTCGTCGCGATCGGCGCCGCCATCCAGGCCGGCGTCCTCCAGGGCGACGTGAAGGACGTGCTCCTTCTCGACGTGACCCCGCTCTCGCTCGGGATCGAGACGCTCGGCGGCGTGTTCACCCGGTTGATCGAGCGGAACACGACCATCCCGACCAAGAAGTCCCAGACCTTCTCGACCGCCGAGGACAACCAGAACGCGGTGACGATCCGGGTCTTCCAGGGCGAGCGCGAAATGGCGGCAGACAACAAGCTGCTTGGCCAGTTCGACCTGATGGGGATCCCGCCGGCGCCGCGCGGCATGCCGCAGATCGAGGTCACGTTCGACATCGACGCCAACGGCATCGTCAACGTGTCGGCCAAGGACAAGGCGACCGGCAAGGAGCAGCAGATCCGCATCCAGGCGTCTGGGGGCCTGTCGGAAGCCGACATCGAGAAGATGGTCAAGGAAGCCGAGGCGAACGCTGCCGAGGACAAGAAGCGGCGTGAGCTCGTCGAGGCCCGCAACCAGGGCGAGGCCATGATC